>CAWBBR010000005.1:0-239512 GCA_963787045.1 uncultured Gammaproteobacteria bacterium
GCTCACGACCGACAGTCGGGACGTCGTGGTCGGCGCACCCGCCGAGCACGTCTACGCCCTGGTGGCGGACCTGGCCCACATGGGCGAGTGGAGCCCCGAGTGCCGCGCCGTCGAGTGGGTCGACCCCGCCACCGGTCCGGTCGTGGGCGCCCGCTTCGTCGGCCACAACGCGATCGGTACCCGACAGATGATCAAGTGGTCGCGGCGAGGCACCGTCCTCGTCGCCGATCCGGGCCGGGAGTTCGCGTTCGCGACCGAAGAGGGCGGACGCGAGGGCGTGATCTGGCGCTACCGGTTCGAACCGGTGGCGGGCGGCACGCGCGTCACCGAGTCGTACGACGTGCAGTGGATCCCGACGTGGGCGCGCATCATCGACGTACCCGGTAACCGGCACGGTGACCTGCTGAAGAACATGACACGGACGCTCGACGCGCTGAAGGTCGCGGCCGAGGCGACGACCACCGCGGCCGGCCCGGTCTGAGCGTCGCGGTCCGAATCCCACGCGCCGAATCGCGCGGCGTGCACCCGAGTGGAAGGGAGCACCACCATGTCCGTCACCGTCTCGCAGGCCGCGCCCGGCATCGACGTCCTGACGTCCGACGTCGAGATCCCCGGCCTCGGTCACCTGCCGATCAACGCGTACGTCCTCCACGGTGCCGAGCCGGTGCTCGTCGACACCGGGTCCGTCGTGCAGCGCGCCGAGTTCTCCGCGGCGCTGCGCTCGGCCATCGACGTCGCCGACCTGCGGTGGATCTGGTTGACGCACACCGACTTCGACCACATCGGCCTGCTCGGCGAGCTGCTGGCGGAGAACGCGGACCTGCGCGTGATCACCACGTTCCTCGGTGTCGGGATCATGGGTCTGTTCGACCCGCTCCCGATGGATCGCGTGAACTTCGTGAACCCGGGCGAGTCGATCACGCTCGCGGACCGAACGCTCACCGCGGTGAAGCCGCCCGCGTTCGACAATCCGATCACCGTGGGCTTCCACGACGACGCCACCGGTGCGCTGTGCAGCTCCGACTGCTTCGGTGCGCTGCTCGACCGGCTGCCCGCCGACGCCGCCGATCTCTCGGAGGACGAGCTGCGGAACGGGCAGATCGCGTGGACGGCGATCGACTCGTCGTGGCTGCACAAGGTGGACGCCGCCGGGTTCGCCGAGGATCTGGACCGGATCCGCCGGATCGAGCCGTCGATGCGTGCTCAGCGCGCACCTCGCGCCCGGCGCCCGGCGCGATGCTCGACCGCCTGCTCGATGCCCTCGCGGCGGTGCCTGCGTCGACGCCGTGGGCGGCGCCGGATCAGGCGATGCTCGAGGCGATGCTGGCCCAGGTGCTGACGGGGAGTCCCGGGTAGCGGGCGGACGGTCGCCGTCGTCAGTCAGTCCCGAGGCCAGGGCCAGCGCGACGGGCAGCACCGGCCCGGCGCCGGCCGCCGCGGAGCCGGGTGCCGACCTCGGTGAGGGTCCAGCGCGAGTCCACGGTGTCGTCGACCAGCAGGACCGGTCCCGGCGGCACGTCGTCGGCGATCTCGAAGGCGTCGGCGACGTTGCGGTACTGCTGCGCGGTGTTCGCCATCTCGCGCCTGCGGCGCGTTGTCCCGGACCTTCGTGACGCGTCGCGGAACGGGAGCTTCAATCCCTCGGCGACGCGCGCCGCGAACGACGCGACGAGCTCGGGGTCGCGGCGCGACGGCACGCACGCGACCCACGCCGGACGCGGTTGCGGCGCCCACGTGCGGACGAGTCGGACCGTCGCGTCGACGAGCTCGTCGGAGAAGTGCCCGGCGGCGCGCTGCGTCGCGGACGAGCCCGCCCCACCCGCCGTCGCCCCAGTACGAGAGCGCCCGGCCCGGCTCGAGCTGGTGGTCGTCGGGGATCTTCTTGTTCTGTGCGTCGCGCTTGCGCGGCTCGATCGACAGGGGCTCGCGGCGGAGGAACTCCTGCGCCTCGACGACGAGCGCGCGGTCGAGCTCGACGGTCGATCGGACTTGCCGGTGCAGCGGCTGCAGCGACCGCACGGCGCGGCCGTCGGGTCGTCGAGCTCCTGGCGCAGGATCTCCATGAGGCAGCCGGTCGCTCGTCGAGGTAGTCGCGCATCGCCTGCTGCTCGGCGCCGGCGCTGCGCGGTGACCTGCGCGACCCGCTCGTCGTCGTAGGTCCACGGCTCGAGCGGTGCGCCGGTACTTGCGTGCCTTCGCGCTCGACCGCGCCGTCGACCTCGAGCATCTTCAGCATGCGCTGCGAGCCGGCTGCGCCGGACGTTCACCGCGCTCCTCGATCTCGGCGAGCGGCACCCAGTCGGCGCGCGTCGGCGAGCAGGCCCGACGACGGCTTCGGCCTGCTCCTGCGGCGGGGAAGGCGGTGCGGATGAAGTAGTCCTGGATGTCGCGCGTCCTCGTGGCCGCGCGAGCAGGATGCCGTCGGCGTCGGTCGAGCGCCGCGGCCGGCCCGTCCGACCTGCTGGTAGTAGGCGATCGGCGAACCCGGGCGACTGGTAGTGGATCGACGAAGGCGAGGTCGGGCTTGTCGTAGCCCATGCCCAGCGCCGAGGTCGCGACGACGACCTTGAGCTCGTTGGCCGAGCAGGCCGCTGCTCGATCGTCGATGCGCGGCGCTCGGTATCGGTCGTCGCCGGTGTAGGCGCGCGGCGTCGATGCCCTGGACGCGCAGCCACTCGGCGACGCGGTCCGCGTCGGCGACGGTGAGGCAGTAGACGATGCCGGTGCCGGGCAGCGTCGGGATGCACGGTGCGCGAGCCAGGCGAGGCGCTCGGCCTGCGCCGGCAGGTCGAGCGACGTCGAGCGCGAGGCTCTCGCGGTCGAGCGGACCGCGGATGGTCGAGCAGGTCGTCGCCGAGCTGCGCCTGCGATGTCGGCGACGACGCGGTCGTTCGCGGTCGCGGTCGTGCACGAGCACCGGCACGCCGCGCGGCAGCAGGTCGAGGACGCGGCCGATGCGGCGGTAGTCGGGGCGGAAGTCGTGGCCCCAGTCGCTGATGCAGTGCACCTCGTCGACCACGAGCAGGCCGACGCGTGGCGCGAGCGCCGGCAGCACCGTCGTCGCGGAACGCCGGGTTGGCGAGCCGCTCGGGCGAGACCAGCAGCACGTCGACGGTGTCGGCGTCGAGCTCGGCCTCGATCTCGTCCCACTCGTCTCGGTTGTCGCTGTTGATGGTGCGCGGCGCGCACGCCGCCGCGCTCGGCCGGCCTCGATCTGGTTGCGCATGAGCGCGAGCAGCGGCGAGACGAGCAGCGTCGGGCCGGCGCCCGGCGTCGCGCAGCAGTCGGGTGGCGACGAAGTAGACCGCGCTCTTGCCCCAGCCGGTGCGCTGCACGACGAGGACGCGCCGGCGGTCCTCGACCAGCGCCCGATCGCCTCGAGCTGACCGTCGCGGAACTCGGCGTCGGGGTCCGCGACGAGGGCGCGGAGGATCTCGGTGGCGCGCGTCCCGACGTCGGTGTCCATCCGGCGGACCGTACCGGCCGGGTGCGACCCGCCCCGTTCGACGGGTCAGAGGGCGACGATCAGGCGGGGGCCTCGGCCGTGGTCAGGCCGAGGACCGCCTCGAGCACCGAGTGGTCCGGGCACGGCGGGCACGGGATCGACGGCATCTCGGTGATCAGGTCGAACGCGGCGTCGACCTGCTCCTCGCGGATCACGGGACTGTGGGCGGTGGCGAGCGTGGTCGCGCCGAGCGATCGGCTGACGTTCACCGACTCCTCGTAGCGCTCGGGGTCGACGATGGACAGCCACGGCGACAGCGCGTGGTACATGAACATCGCCATCCCGTTGCGCCAGTGCTCGGCGTCGAAGTCGGCGGCCGACTCGACCACGCCGCCGGGCATCGGGCACGCGAACGAGTCGACCGCCCAGTACACGCCGGTGGTCTCGTCGAACAGGCCCCGGGTCGTCGGCGAGTCGTACAGCGGCGGCCGGACGGCGCGGAGCGTGCGGTCACCGGCGTCGAACGACTCCCCGTCGTTGATCCAGCGGCACCGGTCCAGCGGGAACTCGAACGCGTTCGAGTGGCGCTCGGTGATCGCCCAGCTCGAGACGAGCGTCGCGTTCGGGCACGCGCTCCATCACGATCTCGAGGTTGCCGGTGTGGTCGACGTCGTCGTGGGAGAGGAACACCCACTTCACGTCCTCGGGCTCGACGATGCCGAACACGTCCTCGAGGAACTGCTCCCGGTTGGCCGGAGTGCTCGTATCGATGATCACGGGCTCACTGCCTCGGATCACCATCGAGTTGAGGTACACGAACAGCGGTGCGCCCGTGGCCTCCTGGACCGAGTGCAGGATCCACGTCTCCGGCGCCACCATCTCGGGTGCGGACAGGACCGTCGGAACCAACGGTGCGAACGACATGCGGTGCCCCCATTTCCGGCCGACCACCCGGTCGGCCCGCCGCGAACTCTAAGCACCGCCGGCGCCCGGGCCCGGCGTCCGGCGGGGTCGACGCCTCGAGCCCGGTCGCCGCCGGTCATCGCGACGACAGGTGGTCGGCGAACGATGCCATCGCGGCCCGGAACACGCCGCCGATGACGTCGCGCGCGCCCTCGACGACCTCGAGCAGCTCGGGCTGCGGGTCGACCGCGAACGTCCAGGTGAGGGTGGACCCGCCGTCGTCGTCCGCGACGACCCAGTCCTCGGCCAGGGCTCGGAACGTGGCGTCGGAGCTCTCGTCGACGCGGTACGCCCACCGGCGTGGGGGCGTCGAACGCGAGCAGGGTCTCGCGGTAGGCGACGCCGTCCATCACCACCGACCGGCAGGGTGCCGACGCCGTGCGGGGGCGCGCTGTCGTACCGCGCGTCGGTCAGTCCCGGGAACCAGGTCCACGTCGACGGGTCCGCGCTGATCGCCGCGAAGACCACGTCGGTCGGCGCGGGCAGCGAGGCGGTGAAGTCGAAGCGGACCGGCGCGGTCGTGAGGAAGTCGAGGCCGACGGGTTCGAGGTGGTGCATCGGGGTGCTCACCGCGCGGAGTCGAGCACAGCCGGGCCCCGCCCGCCATGGTCCGGTCGTGGCCGGCGTCGCCGCCGACCCGACGCGTGCCGTTTCCGGCGTCGCGGTGGTGATCGGCGACGAGTCGCTCACGTTCGGCCAGCTCGATCCAGCGTCATCTCGTCGCGGAGCGGCTCTCGGCGGGTCGGGCGACGCGTCAGGCCGGCGGGCGCGGGCCGACGTACAACGACTGCTCGCTCTGACCGATCCGACCGGTCGTGTCGTAGAGCGTCCCGCTCGCGAGCGCGCTCGCGCCCGGCGGTCATGCGCGTCGTGGCGGCCAGTGCGATCCATTCGCCGACCGGCTCCCGCTCGAAGTGCACGACGAGGTCGGGATTGATGAACACGAACGCGTCGCCGAGCACCTGGCTGATCCCGTTGCCGAAGTCGGCGACGACCATCGCCCGCTGGATCGGCGACGGCTCCTCCTCGTCGACGAGCGGCGCGCGCAGTCGGAACCACACGGTCGCGGGACCCGGCACCCGGAACTGACCGACGACCTGGCGGAGCTCCACGCCGAGGCCGATCCCGACACGTGGGCCGCTGTCCTCGTCGGCGACGGTGACGGGTCCGTCGGGCCCCACGAACGGCGCCGGCTCCGATGCCGGCGCCTGGCGCGTCGACCTCCGACGGGATGCGCCGGATGCGCAGGGCCCGCGCCCGCACCAGCTCGGTGCCGTCGGCCGCGGTCATGGTCGCCTCGACGATCTGCACCCGGCGGCCGGGACGGATGGTCGCGGTCGAGATCCGCAGCGGCGCCAGGGGCACGGGTCGGAGCAGATCGAGGAGCACGCGGCCGATCGCGAGGGAGTCGTCGGGCTCGTGGCGCTCGATCGCCCGGGCGAGGAGCGCGGAGGGAGGCCCGCCGTGGGCGCTCCCGGGATCCCACGGACCCTGGCACAGCTGCGTCGGCAGGAAGTCGTCACCATCGACGTGGAAGAAGGGCTCGCGCATCGACCGGCTCCGGGAAACGGAGGACCCGCGGTCTATCACCACGCGCGATGCCGCGTCGCCGGCGGCGCGCGGCTGAAGGCCCGCTGAACGATCGCGGGCATGGAATCCGGCTCCGAGCAGGTTCTTCTCAGCCACGAGCGGGCATGGTGGGCGCACGCCTTCCCCCGGGCGAGGAGACATCGACGATGACGTACGACCCCCAACTCGGCCGCACCCCCGCCGCCACCGCCGCGCGCCGGCACGTCCTCCGCGCCCGTCGTGGGGTCGCTCCGCGGTCCTGCTGACCGCGGCATTCGCCCTCGCCATCGCCGGCGTCGTCGGGTACACGATGGGCCACCAGGACGACGCGGTGGTGCAGCGACCGACCAACTTCACCTTCCCGTCCGACCGAGTCGTCCGGGACCGTCGACCACGTCCACCCGGCGCATCGCCGCGAAGCTCGACGACTCGATCGTGAACATCACCACGCGGCTCTCGTCGGGCGGCGCGGCCGCCGGCACCGGCATCATCATCTCGTCGAACGGTCTCGCGCTCACGAACAACCACGTCATCGCCGACACGGAGCAGCTGCGGGTGGAGAACTCCGCCGACGGCAGCATGCACTCGGCGAAGGTGCTCGGCTACAGCGTCACGGCCGACGTCGCGCTGATCAAGATCCAGGGCGTGTCCGGGCTGACCGCCGGCGCCGATCGGCCAGGCGGGCGACCTCGCGGTCAACGACGCGGTCGTCGGGCTCGGCAACGCCGGCGGCAACGGCGGCGAGCCGTCGATCGCGCCCGGACGCGTGACCGCACTCGACCAGCGCATCGTCGCCTCCGACACCGACGGCTCGAGCGAGACGCTCGAAGGGCTCATCCAGATCGACGCCGGGATCCAGCCGGGCGACTCGGGCGGCCCGCTCGCGGACTCCAACGGACGTGTCGTCGGCATCGACGTCGCGGCATCCCGCGACGACCCACGGTTCTCCTTCTCCGGCGGGCGGCTCCGGCGAGGCGTACGCCATCCCGATCCAGAAGGCCCTGAACGTCGCCCAGCGCATCATGTCGGGCACCGGCGGTGACGGCATCCACATCGGCGCCACCCGCGGCGATCCTCGGCGTGAGCGTCGGCGACAGCCGGTTCTCCGACGGCTCGGGCGCCGAGGTGAGCCGGGTCGGCTCGGGCACCCCGGCCGACGACGCCGGCATCGCGAGCGGCGCCGTCATCACCGCCATCGACGGCAACGACGTCGGCTCGGCCTCCGACCTCACCCGGGTGATGGCTCCGTACGGACCGAACGACCGGGTGCGGGTCACCTGGACCGACGACTCCGGCGACAGTCACCACGCCACGATCGCGCTGGAGAGCGCGCCGCCCGTCCTAGCCCCGCCACCCGGCGCCGGACGTGCGACGATCGGGCACATGGCCGACGCCCGCACCGCGGCACTCGCCGACATCTGGATCCACATCGCCGACACCGGGTGTCGCGACTACTCGCCGCTGTACGACCGCATCTGCCGGACGGTCGCGGCCGACGAGGCGGTGCTCGCGCTGGTGCAGGAGGCGCCCCCGGAGGGGCATTTCCCGAACGTGCTGCTCGGCGCGGTCCACTACCTCCTGCTCGGCGGTCTCGATCATCCGCTCGCCGCCGTCGTACGCGGGCGAGTCCGATGCCGATCCCGGTCCGTTGTTCGTCGACGTGTGCCTCACCCATCGCACCGAGATCGTCGATCTCCTGGCCACGCGGCACACGAACACCAACGAGGTCGGGCGCTCGGCCGTGCTCGGCCCGGCGCTGACCGCGGTGGCCGACCCGGCTCGGCGGGCCACTCGGGCTCGTCGACGTCGGGTGCAGCGCGGGACTCAACCTCTTCTGCGACCGCTACCGGCTGGACTACGGCGCCGCGGGCGCGACCGGTCCCGCCGATGCACCGGTGCGGATCGAGTGCGCGGTCCGCGGCGGCCACCCGCCCATCGCACCTGCGCTCCCCGAGATCGTCGCCCGCACCGGGCTGGACCTGGACCCGGTCGACGTGCGCGACGACGACGCGACCCGGTGGCTGCTCGCCTGCGTGTGGCCGGACACCGGTCGTCTCCCCCGCACGCGGCGCGCGATCGAGGAGGCGCGGCAGGATCCGCCGCGGATCGTCGCCGGCGACGCGGTCGACGGTGTCACCGACGTCGTGCTCGCGCTACCGGACGGAGCGACGCCGGTGGTGACCACCACCTGGATGCTCGCCTACCTGTCGCGCGGTCGGCGCGTCGCGTTCCGCGAGGCGCTCACCGCGGCCTCGCGCGAGCGACCGATCGCGTGGATCAGCGCCGAGGGTCCGGGCGTGGTGGACCGGTTCGACGGCGTCGAACCGCCCGTCGACGACCAGGGCATGGAGTCGAGCGTGTTCGGACTGGTCACCTTCCGCGCCGGTGCCGTCGACATCCACCGAGCTCCTCGGCTTCGTGCACCCGCACGGTGGCTGGATCGACTGGCGGGCCTGACCCCGCTGCGGTGGCCGCTCAGATCCCGGTGAGCCCCCGCACCGTGGGCAGCGCCACGTGCACCTTGGTGAACTCGACCCGGCCGCCGAGGCGCGGCGGCGCGTAGGCGACGGTCGTCGCGACGAGCTGCAGCGTCATGCGTGTCGCCCGGCGCGAGGCGCTCGCTGATCATCTCGAGGGGAACCGTGACCGTGTGCGGGCGACCGTCGAGCCGCACCGCGATCGGCGTGATCTGGTTGCCGACGACGACGCCGTCCGCGTCGTTCGACGACCTGCGCGAACACCCGCGTCGGGCGATCGCCGTCCGGCACCGTGCCCGAGTACGTGATCGTCAGGCGGGGTGCGCCGACGACGAACGCGGCGCGGGGCGAGGTGATCTTCACGTCGACCGCGTTGGTCGCCCGGCTGGGCGTGATCGCGCTCGCGACGCCGTCGATCGGGCTCGTCGATCCCGGCTTCGCCGTCGCCGGTCCGGCGCCGCCGTCGGCGGTGAGGTCGAGGTTGCCCTTCCCGTCGCCGCGACAGGGTGGGACCGGCGCGGAGCGGCCAGTCGGGGGCGGTGGACCGCGCGCCGTGCTGGTCGATCACGTTGATACGGGGTCCCGTGTCGGACGGTCGTGTCGTTGCGCAGCCAGCGCTGCAGCCACGCATCGGTCGCGTCCTGCATCGCCTTCGGGTCACCGCTGTCGGTCAGGCACGTGCCGTGGCCGCCGCAGTACCAGAGCATCGCGGTGGGGACGCCGTGCTTCCGCAGGATCCCGTAGTTGGTGACGGCCTCGTCGAGGGTGAACAGCGTGTCGACGGTGCCCTGGATGAGCAGGGTCGGCGCGGTGATCTTCGCCACGAGCGCGCCGGGCCCACGCGCCGACGAACCAGGCGCGGTCGGCGGCCGAGATCGTCCCCGTCGCCTGGCCGGACTCGTACGCGGAGGTGATGTGCGGGTCGACCTGCCGGCCGCGGCGCCGCGTTGTAGAGGAGGCTGGACCAGCCGAGCTTGACCGTGTCGGCCTTGTTCAGGCTCGTTCCGAGGGAGTGCCACGCGATGGTCGGCACGATCGCGTCGACGCGGCAGTCGATGGCCGCGGTCACGAGCTGGATGCCGCCGCCGTAGGAACCGCCGACCATGCCGACGCGCGGATCCGTCTTCGCGTCGAGCTGCGCGTCGGGTTGGGTGGCGACCCAGTCGATCAGCCGCTGGACGTCGCGGCCTTCGGCGGTGGCGCTGTCGACGGTGATCGTGCCGGTCGACTTGCCGAATCCCCGCGGGTCCCAGGTGAGCACGTGGTAGCCCGCGTCGTGCAAGCGTCGCGATCGGCGCGTCGCCGAAGAGACCGGTGCCGCTCGTCTCGGTCGCGCCCGCCTCGCCCCAACCGGGGCCCATGAGCACGGTGGGCGCCTCGTGGTCGAGCGGGTACCAGTGCAGACGGATCTCGGCGCCGTCGAACGAGGTCATGGTGAAGTCGTGGTCGACGCCCGGCACGGGCACGACCTTCGGGGGCGGCGGGACGATGCGGGCGGCACGCCGGGCGCACGTAGGCCGCGGCCGGGACGGTCCGCGCGTGCGCGGTCTTCGCCGTGGACGCGTCCGCCACGCCTGCGGCGATTGCGAGCGTGACGACACCGATGGCGGCGACGCCCATGACGTGACGGCGGTGCATGGCGCGGCCTCCCCCTGGCGCAGCGTTTCTCGGAGTGAGGCGAACCTACTGCGCGCGCCCGGCGTCGGGCCCGAGCACCGCGGTACCGTCGCCGGCATGGACTACCGACTGCTCGGACCGACGGGGCTGCGCGTGTCGGAGGTCGTCCTCGGCGCCATGACCTTCGGGCACCCGGGCGGCCTCGGGCCCGACGCCGCCGAGTCGCACCGGATCTTCGACGCCTACGTCGCCGCGGGCGGGAACGCGATCGACACGGCCATCAACTACTCCGCCGGGCACAGCGAGGCGATCGTCGGCGACCTCGTCGCCACCGACCGCGATCGCTTCGTGGTCGCGACCAAGTACACGGTCACGCGTGACGCGTCCGATCCGAACGCGTCGGGCAACCACCGCAAGAACCTCGTCCACTCGCTCGAGCTCAGCCTGCGCCGGCTCGACACCGACTACGTGGACCTCTATTGGGTCCACATCTGGGACCCGAACACCCCCATCGACGAGACGATGCGCGCGCTCGACGACGTCGTGCGGTCGGGCAAGGCGCTCTACATCGGGATCTCCGACGCGCCCGCGTGGGTGGTGGCACGGGCCCAGACGCTCGCCGACTGGCGGGGCTGGAGCCCTCTGGTCGCGCTGCAGCTGCCGTACAGCCTCGTGCAACGCGAGATCGAGCGGGAGCTGTTGCCGGTCGCCGACGCGTTCGGGCTCTCGGTCGTCGCGTGGTCGCCGCTCGCGGGCGGCATCCTCTCGGGCAAGTACGGCGGCGCCGACGCACCGGAAGGCACTCGCCACGCGTCGGCCGACATCAGCGAGCGCGACCTCGCGATCGCACGTGAGGTCCAAGCCGTCGCCGCGGACCTGGGCGCGAGTCCGTCGCAGGTCGCGATCGCGTGGACGATGGCGCGCTCGGACGCCGTGCTCCCGATCGTCGGCGCCCGCAACCTCGTCCAGTTCGAGGACAACCTCGGTGCGCTCGCGGTCGAGCTCCCGCCCGAGGCGATGGCGCGGCTCGACGAGGTCAGCGCGGTCACCCTGGGCTTCCCGCACGACTTCATGGCCGAGACCGCGCCGTGGCTGTACGGCGAGGCGGGCAAGCGCGTGCGCCCCCGGCCGGCGAACGAGCTCCGGCACTAGCGCCGCGCGGGTGTCCCGAGCCTCAGAACGCGTCGGCGTGCCGTAACGGACGGGGACGGCCGTCGGGATCGGCCACGTAACGCAACGCGAGGCGGGCGGCGGCCTGCAGCGACACCGGCACGGGCTCGGGACGGTGGCAGCGAAGTCGCCCCCGGGGCCGGGTGCCGGCGCAGCCGGTGTCGTACCAACGGTCGAGCGCTCGTGCCGCGGCCGCAAAGGTGTCGAACGCCGCACTCGGATCGACGAGTCCTCGGTGGTCGTCCGGATCGCGGCTCAGGTGCTCGCACGCGAGTCGGAGCCGGGTCTCCCGGGGCAGTACGCGGGCGCCGTCGCCGAGGCCCGCGGGATCGTGCGGCGCACGGCCGTCGCGCTCGGCGCCGACGACGGCGCAGGAGAGCTCGGAGTCGTGGGTCCACGACCGGAGATTGAGGTTGTCGGATCCGACGGTCATCCACGACGTCGTCGACGACGCACACCTTGGCGTGCACGTAGATCGGATGCGCCGGCATCGTTCTCGAGGTCGTACACGGCGACGCGATCGCCGCCGGCGCGGCGCAGCGAACCGGATGCGCGGGTACGCGGCGAGGTGGCTCACGGCGCCCGGTGACCCGGCCGTCGCGATCGGGGAACCGGGGCACGACGACCACGACACGCAGCTCGGTCGACGCGGCGCAGCGCGGTCGGCGAGGGCGGCCGCCGCGGCCGACGACCAGAGGTACTGATCCTCGAGGTACACGATGCGGCGGGCGCGCCCGAACGCCTTGAGGTAGGCGCGGCGATGCTGCGCTCGCCCTCCGGGGCGAACGGGAACCGTCGGACGTTTGGCCGGGTAGGTGCGCAGCACCTGCACCGCGTCGTCGCCCGCGGGCGCGGGTCGACGGGAACGGCGGCAGTAGGCGGCCCGGGGCCGACGGCTGGCGTGACCCATCGGCGGGCAAGGTCAGCGCCGGATCGGGTTGCGGTGGTCCATGCGGCGTCGGGTCGTCCCACCGCTCACGGAAGGTCTCGACGAGGTCGTGCGACGACGGGACCGCGCAGCTCGAGCCTGTGCGTCGTGCCACGGCGGCCGTGGGCCGTAGCGACGGTCGAGCTCCACCGGCTGCGGGTCACCGCGGTGGTCGTGGTCGTCGTTGCGTCCGTGACACAGGTCGATCCCGCCGACGAAGGCCACGCTGCCGCCGCGTCGCTCGGACGCGGTCGACGACGACGAGCTTCTGATGGTGGCTCCCGGCGCGTCGTACCCGTTCGTCGAGGAGGATCTCGGCGCCCGCCTCGTTGAGCTCGCGGGCGAAGGCCGGCGTTGTCCTGCTCCGCGAAGTGCGCCTGGCGTGGATGTGACCGCCACAGCAGACCGCGTAGCGCGACGCCGCGCCACGCGGCCGCGAGCAGGAGCCCGTCGAGTCGGGTCGCCGGGGCCACCATCTGGTCGCGGTTTCCCTCCCAGTCGGTCAGGCAGATCGCGTCGGGTGACCGCGTGGCGCGCACGACGTCGGCGAGGCGCCGGAGATAGTCGGTGCCGTCGATGTGGACCGTGAACGAGTTGCCCGTCGACCAGGCGGCGGCGCGATCGAGGTTGGTGGCGTCGTTCCCAGCGCTCGCCCGGACCCAGGAACCAGGCCGCAGGCGCAGGGTCGACGGCGCCATCCGGCGGGGGCACGGTGGTCGGGTCCGGTCGCGTGTGGCTGTCGGTCACGGGTCGGGTTCTGCCCGGTGGCGGTCGCAGCTGAACCCGACGGCGATCCCGCGCCGCGGTCCGGGTTGCTCAGTCGCCCTCGTCCTGCTTCTTCCCGTGGCCCTTCGCCTTACCGGGACGCTCCGGCTCGGGTCTCGTCGTGGTCGTCGTCGTCGTGGTGGTCGTCGTCGTCGGGATCGACGCGACACCGGAGCGCACGTCGGCGATCGCGCGCCGGATCCGCTCGTCGGCATCGGCGCTCACCCGGCCATCGTCCCGGAACCCGGCGAGCGCCTGCGCCAGATGGTCGACGGCAGCGCCCGTCGCGTTCGCGATCGCCGGCGGCGGCGGCCAGGCGCACGAGCCGCACCTCGGCGTGCAGCGTCCGGGCCGCGCCCGGGGTCACACCCGGGTCGGAGCCGCCACACGCCGCGCCCACGATGGTCAGCGCGACGACCGCGACGACCACCCGTCCGACGGGTCGGCGCATCATCGGCCGATGGACCGGTCGAGCCGGTCGAGCGCGCGCACGAGCGGGACCGGCGTCGAACCCGGAGGAACTCGGGCGGTGGTCGTGGGCGTCGCGACCGGGTCGGGACCGCCGCCCCCGGACCGGTTGGTCGAGCACGAGTGCCGCGACGGCGATCGAGATCAGCACGAGTGCCGCGACGGCGACCAGGATCGCGCCGCTGCGGCCGATGCGATCGGGTCGGTCCACGATCGTCGGATGGTGCCGAGCCGGCGAGCGCGAGCCGCTCGGTAGGGGCGACGGACGTCCGGACGGGGAGCGTCGGTGGCACGTCAGCCATGGAGGTGCGGTCGGCCACGAGCGCGCGCGACATCGCCGCGGCCGACTCGAACCGGTCGGCGGGCTCCTTGGCGGTCGCGCGCTCGATCGCGGCGACGAAGCCCGGATCGAGGCGCCGCCGCTCCGCCGCCTGGAAGGCCGGACCGCCGGTGGCGATCGCGCGCGTCAGGGCCAGAGGGCGAATCCGCCCGGAACGCGGCGCGCCCGGTGGCGGCCTCGAACAGGACGATCGCCGGTGGAATAGAGATCGCCCGCGACCGTCGCGGCGCCGCCGGCGAGTCGCTCGGGCGGGAGGTACGCGAGCGTGCCGAGCACCAGACCCGTCGAGGTGTGGTGCGCGTCGTCGCTGACGAGCGCGATGCCGAAGTCACCGACCTTGGCGTGGCCGGTCTCGTCGAGCAGGACGTTCCCGGGCTTCATGTCGCGGTGGAGGATGCGGTCACGGTGGGCTGCGCCCAGTCCGCCCAGGATCTCGATGGCGAGGGTGCGGAGTCGCGGCATCGGAACCGGTCCCGCGCGCAACTCGTCGTGGAGCGTGCGCCCGGAAAGGCGCTCCATCACGATGCACGGCACTCCGTGCTGCTCACCCACGTCGTAGATCGCGACGACGTTCGGATGCGTGATGCGCCCCGCGGCACGCGCCTCACGGGAGAAGCGCCGTCGGAGGTCGGCGTCGCCGACGTACTCGGCGCGCAGACGCTTCACCGCGACCGGTCGCTGCAGCGACTCGTCGAACGCGGCGAACACATCCCCCATCCCGCCGTGTCCGATCGTCTCGCCGATGCGGTACCGGCCGCCGATCCGGTCGTCGGTCGATGCCGGGGCCGCCGATGCCGGTTCGCGCGCCATCGCTCAGCAGCCGAGGCAGTCGGTGTCGAACACCTGGGTGCCGGCCACCGTGCCGATGAAGCGACCCTTCACCTGGCGGGAGTCCGTGGTCGACCCGAGGAGCGACACCGGCTCGTTCTTGGTCGTCGTGCCGTCGCACGCCACGGTGACCTTCGTCGTGGTGCGCGAGCGGGTCCGACACGAGAGCAGCCCGTCGAGCGGGTGGTGGTCGTCGCGGAACTCCTTGGCGCCGGCCACGGCCACGGCGTTGCGCGCCAGCGTCTCGTTGATGGCGCGGCGCTCGCTGCTGGTGCAGGCGGCGACGGTGGGGACGAGCAGCGCCAGCGCGGCGCTTGCGGCGAGGGTACGGAGCGTCATCCGGGACGCGTGCCCGCGTCCGGAGCCGCGGAAACCTCGGCGCCGGCGGGCCGACCGTCGCGAAGCCCCGGATTTGCGGGCTCGGAGGGCGGCCGCCGGGCCGCGGGATCCGGGCCTCTCAAGCGACCCCGATCCCGGGACGAAACAACCGTGATCGGCGACTGCCGTCCGCTGCCGAGGTCCCGAATTGCCCCAGCTCCCCACGCTCGAAGCCACCGCGCCGACCGGCGGTTCGCCGACGCGCGACACGCCGGCGCCGACACCGGCGCCGACCCGGCGCATCAGCGCGTCGCTCGTCGGCTACGCGATGGGTCCGGCCGCGCTGCTGCTGATCCTCGTGCTGCGCGGGTACGGACTCGTCGCCGACGAGCCGGCCTGGCTCTGGGTCGCGGTGTTCGTCGTCGTGCCGGCGACCAGCGTCCTCGCCGACCTGGCGTACCGGCAGCGGCCGAGCACCGCCCGCCTCCAGACGCGCGTCGCGCTCCATTGCGCTGCGGTCACGCTCGTGATCTACCTCTCGGGTTGGGGCCCGGTGCTCATCGGGGCCTACGCGTTCGTCGCGCTCGAGAACCTCGCGCACGACGGGTCCCGGACGTGGCGGATGACGCTCGCCTGGAGCCTCGTCGGCATCAGCGTCGGCCAGATCGCGATCTGGCAAGGGTGGATGCCGTCGTTCCTCTCGACGAAGAACGCGCTCGCGCTGAGCGTGATGGGCGCGTTCGTGCTCGGCTTCGTGATCCGCATGGCCGGCGCCGCGTGGCAGCAGAAGGAGGACGCCGAGTCCGCGACCCGCGCCAGCGAGGACCGGTTCCGCTCGCTCGTCCAGCACTCGACGGACACGACATTGGTCATCGACGACCATCGCCGCATCGCGTACGCCAGCCCCGCGGCCACCGCGCTGCTCGGCTTCGAGCCCGACGCGGTGATCGGCCGGGACGCCGTCGAGTTCATGCACCCCGACGACGTCGAACGGGTCCTGCTCCAGCTCGGCTCGCTCGTGCGCGCGCACGTGGTCGCGGACGGCATCGAGTTGCGGCTCCGGCACGTCGACGGCTCGTGGCGGACCGTCGAAGCGGTGCTCACCGACCTCCGCAACCGCCCCTCGGTCGGCGGGTTCGTGGCGAACCTGCGTGACATCACCGAGCGCAAGGAGGCCGAGGACCTGCTCGCGCACCGCGCGGTCCACGACCCGCTGACGGGCCTGGCCAACCGGACGCTGATCCTCGACCGGGCGGAGCAGATGCTGGTCCGCTGCCGGCGCACGCAGGAGCCGGTCGCGGCGCTGTTCATCGACCTCGACAACTTCAAGGAGGTCAACGACACGCTCGGGCACGAGGCCGGCGACCAGCTGCTGCGCGCGATCGCGGCACGGTTCGCGGCGACGGTGCGGGCGAGCGACACGGTCGGTCGGCTCGGCGGCGACGAGTTCGTCGTGCTCGCGGAAGGGATGTCGTTCGGCCGCGGGACCGGAGCTGCTCGCCGAGCGCTTCCGCGACGTCCTGCGCGAGCCGTTCCTGCTCGACGGCCTCAACGGCACGCTGTCCATCACCGCGAGCATCGGCATCGCCGAGGGCGACCGGGACGCCGGCGAGGACCTGCTGCGCGACGCCGACATCGCGCTGTACCGCGCCAAGGCGATGGGCAAGGACTGCGCCACGCTGTTCGCGCCCGAGATGCAGTCGGCGGTGATCGACCGGCTCGGGCTGAAGATGGACCTGCAGACCGCGCTCGCCAAGGGTGAGTTCCACCTCCTCTACCAGCCGCTCTTCGACCTCGACACCATGCACGTGTACGGGGTGGAGGCGCTGCTGCGCTGGCACCACCCGGAGCGTGGCATCGTCGGTCCCAACGAGTTCATCCCGATGCTCGAGGAGACCGGCCTGATCACCGAGGTCGGCCGGTGGGTGCTCGGCGAGGCCTGCACCCAGGCCGCAGCGTGGCGCGCGCTCGGGCACCCGCTCACGATGTCGGTCAACGTGTCGATGCGTCAGCTCGACACGCCGGCCCTCGTCGACCACGTCCGCGAGGCGTTGGCCGGAGCGGGCTCGCACCCGACGCGCTGCTCCTCGAGATCACCGAGACCGCGCTCGTGCGCGACACCGACGCCGCGATCGCCCGGCTCACCGCGCTCAAGCGCCTCGGCGTGTCGATCGCGATCGACGACTTCGGCACCGGCTACTCGTCGCTCGGCTACCTCCGGCAGTTCCCGGTCGACCAGCTCAAGATCGACCGCTCGTTCATCAACGGCATGGCCGACTCGCCCGAGTCGACCGTGCTCATCCACACGATGGTGGCGCTGGCCCACGCGCTCGGGCTCGGGACCGTGGCCGAGGGCATCGAGGAGCGCTCCCAGCTGCAGACGCTGCGCGACCAGGGCTGCGAGCGCGGGCAGGGCTACCTGGTGTCGCGCCCGGTCGAGGCGGCGGCGATCCTCGAGCTGCTCGACGGCGCCGCGTCGCAGCACCCGGTCGCGACCTGAGGGGTTCCCCGCGCCGGGATCCGGCAATACCCTCGACCCTCCCGATCGTGTCCACCCGGAGGCTCCGATGGTCGATCCCGTCCCTGCCGGTCTCGACGGCCGCATCATCCCGTACCTGTTGATCGACGGCGCCGCCGCCGCCATCGACTTCTACGTCGCCGCGTTCGGCGCCGAGGAGGAGGGCCGGCTGGCGATGCCCGACGGGACGATCGGTCACGCGTCGATCCGCGTGTTCGGCGCGACCGTGTTCCTCGCCGACGCACCCGAGGACATGCCCGGTGATGCCAAGAGCCCCACCGCGGCGGGCGGGACCACGGTGCTGCTGCACCAGTACGTCCCGGACGTCGACGCGGCGGTGGCCCGGGCCGAGGCCGCGGGCGGCAACGGTCCTGCGCCCGCCGGAGGACCAGTTCTACGGCGACCGCGCTTCGGTGGTCGTCGATCCGTTCGGCCACCAGTGGGCGTTGCACACCCACATCCGGGACGTCAGCCCCGAGGAGATGGAGCAGGCCGTCCGGCAGATGAGCTGACCACGTGCGTCAGCCGGGCGCGGCGCATCATCACGCGCTCGGCAGCATCCCGTACGCGCTCGTCGGCGTGATCCGGATGACGAGGCGCTCGTCGCCGACCATCGCGGCGCGGTAGTCGTCCCAGTCGTCGTGCTCGCCCGCGAGCGCGCGGTACAGCTCGACGAGCTCGTCGACGGTGGCGTCGTGGGGGTCGCTGCGCCACCGGGGTCAGCTCGGCCGGCCCGTCGACCACGGCGTACGCCCAGAAGCTCTCGCGGCACACGTACAGCGACGCGCGCGGATCGCGCGCGAGGTTCTTCGTCTTGGCGCGCCCGGCGGTCACCGAGATGCGGATGACCCCGGCCGCGTCGACGGCGTACGCGATGTTCGACAACTGCGGTCGGCCGTCCCGCCGGATCGTGGTGAGCACACCCTGGTGCTGGGTGCGGATGAACTCGATCGCCTGGCTCAGCTCCATGGGACCACCAACCGCCCCGACCCCGCCCACTGTTCCGACCCCCACCTCATTTGTGGTCGATTCCGGGGGTCAGGGCCCTGAGAATGGGCGAGAAATGGGGTCGGGTCAGGCGAACTCGTCGGGCAGCACGGCCTTGCGGCGGGCGATGAAGTCGTGCAGCTCCTCGTCGATCGGCCGCGTCGAGCGGCGGCGGCTCGTACGCGGCGAGGCGCTGCTTCCAGATCGCGTTGGCGCGTTGCGGCGGCGTCGAGCGCCGCCGTCCTCGGTCCACTGCTCGAAGCTGGAGTTGTCGGCCGTCGCCGAGCGGTAGAACGCCGTGCTCGAAGTTGGCGAGCGTGTGGGCCGAGCCGAGGAAGTGCATGCCCGGGCGCGTGCTCGAGGATCGCGTCGAGCGCCTGGCCGTTCTCCGACAGGTCGAGGCCCTTGGCGAAGGTCGATCATCATCCCGAGCTGATCGTCGTCGAGCACGAACTTCTCGTAGCCGATCGCACAGCCCGCCCTCGAGCCACCCGGCGGCGTGGAGCACGAAGTTGACGCCGCCCATGCACCGTCGGCAGCAGCGTCGCCGCCGTCTCGTACGCCGCCTGCGCGTCGGGCAGCTTCGACGCGTCAGCGAGCCGCCGCTGACGGAACGGCACGCCGAGGCGGCGGGCCAGCGCGGCGCAGCGTGTACAGCACGATCGCCGGCTCGGGCGTGCCGAACGTCGGCGCGCCGGTCTGCATCGACATCGAGCTGGCGAACGAGCCGAGGATCACCGGGGCGCCGGGGCGCACGAGCTGGGTGAACGCCATGCCGGCGAGCGCCTCGGCCAGCGTCTGCGCGGCCACGCCGGCCGAGGTCACCGGCGCCATCGCCCCGGCGAGGATGAACGGGGTGATGATCGTCGCCTGGTTGTCGCCGGCGTAGACCTCGCGCCGCGGCGAGCATCGATCGCGTCCCACACCAGCGGCGACGACGCGTTGATCAGGCTCGTCATCACGGTGCGGTCGGCGAGGTCGCCGCCGAACGCGATGCGGGCCAGCTCGACGCTGTCCTCGGCCCGGCTCCCGGCGGTCACCGAGCCCATGAACGCCTTGTCGCTGTACTTGAGGTGGCTGTACACCATGTCGAGGTGGCGCTTGCTGCACCGGGCACGTCGACCGGCTCGCACACGGTGCCGCCGGAGTGGTGCAGGTTCGGCGACAGGTACGCCAGCTTGACGAAGTTCTGGAAGTCGGCGAGCGTCGCGTAGCGCCGGCCGTCGTCGAGGTCGTGGACGAACGGCGACCCGTAGTTCGGCGCGAACACGGTCGCGTCGCCGCCGATCTGCACGTCGTGCGCCGGGTTGCGGGCGTGCTGCATGTACGTCGCCGGCGCCGTCGCCTGCACGAGCTGCGCGGCACAGCCCGCGCGGGAAGCGCACCCGGGTGCCGTCGACGTCGGCGCCGGCGTCGGCGAAGCGCGTCGAGCGCCGACGGGTAGTCGCGGACCTCGATGCCGACCTCGCTCGAGGATCGTGTCGGCGTTGTGCTCGATGAGCGCCAGGCCCTCGTCGGACACGATCTCGTACGGCGCGAGTCGCCCGGGTGAGGAAGGGCTCGCGAGCGAGCGACGTGGGCGGCGCGGTCGCGCTGGCGAGCGGCACGTCCGCCGCCGCGTCGGCCGCGTGCCGGCGCCGTCGTCTCGGCTTCGTCGCTCATCGACGGGGTCCTCTCGATCGGACGTCGTCGCCGTCGCGGGCGCCCGTCCGCGTCCGCGTGGTGGCGCGGCGCCGGCAGGGTCGACCAGCGGCGCGAGGTGCGGGTCGGCGGCGCTGGCGTGCGGGAACGCCATCGCCGCGACGAACAGCTCCTGGAAGCGCGGTTCGGTGGCGGTCTCGATCTTCTCGATCGTCGGACCGCGGTCTGCTCCATCTCGTGCGCGCAGCGCGTCGCGACAGCAGCGCCTGCACCGCTCCGGCGCCGGCGGCGTTGCCGACCGAGCGCACGCCGTCGAGCGGGCAGTCGGGCACCAGCCCGAGCACCATCGCGTGCAGCGGGTCGATGTGCGCACCGAACGCGCCCGGCCAGGCGGATGTCGGCGACCGGCGGATCGCCGGCGTGCTCGAGCAGCAGGTCGATGCCGGCGCGCAGCGCGGCCTTCGCCAGTTGGACGGCGCGCACGTCGTTCTGGGTGATCGACAGCTCGGTCGTCGCCGTCGCCGTACAGCACGTAGCGATACGTGCGCCCGTCGGGGACGACGTCGGGCGCTGCGCTCGGCGTTGGCGCCGACGATCGTCCCGTCGCGGTCGATCACGCCGGCGAGGTACATCTCGGCGACGGCGTCGATGATGCCCGACCCGCACACGCCGGTGACGCCGGTGGCGCCACGCCGGCGGCGAACCCGGGCTCGTCGCTCCACGCGTCGGCAGCCGATCACCTGCAGCCGCGGCTGCCAGCGTGACCGGATCGATGCGCACCCGCTCGATCGCCCCGGCCGTCGCCCGCTGCCCGCAGCTGATCTGCGCGCCCTCGAACGCCGGACCGGTCGGGCTCGACGCGGCGTACTGGCGTCGGGCGGTCGCCGAGGACGATCTCGGCGTTGGTGCCGACGTCGACGAGGAGCTGCAGCGCCGGTCGCCTCGGTGCGGTCCCTCGGCGAGCACCGCCGCGGCGGCGTCGGCGCCGACGTGCCCGGCGATGCACGGTCCGGACGTAGAACGCCGCGAACGGCAGGTCGAGGCCGAGCTCGGCGGCCGGTCCGTCGACGGCACGGTCGGTCGCCAGCACGAACGGCGCGTGCCCGAGCGGGGTCGGGTCGATGCCGAGCACGAGGTGGTGCATGATCGGGTTGCCGACGACCACGACCTCGAGCACCGGTCGCGGGTGACGCCGGCGGCGTCGACCAGCTCGCCGAGCAGCTCGTCGAGCGCCCGCCGTACGGCGCCGGTGAGCTGCGTCGTCGCCGCCCGGGTTCATCATCACGTACGACACCCGGCTCATCAGGTCCTCGCCGAAGCGGATCTGCGGGTTCATCCGCCCGGCCGACGCGAGCACCTCGCCGGTGGCGAGGTCGCACAGGTGGCCGGCGATGGTGGTCGAGCCGACGTCGATCGCCGACGCCGCACGAGCGCTCGTCGGTGAAGCCCGGCCAAGACCACGACGATGCGTCGGCGACGGCCACGGTCACCGCCGAGTCGAGCGCGACGGTGCCGCCGCACCGACCGTCGGCGACCGCGCGCCGTGCAGCGCCGGCGCGCAGCACCGCCGTGGTCGCCGTCGTCGACCGTCGACGCCGTGCTGCTCGGCGCAGGGCCGTGCGCGCAGCTTGGTCGACGACGCTCGCGCCGTCGGCTCCGGCACCGGGAGTGAGCTCGACGTAGCGCGAGCGTCACCAGCGGGTCGACCACGAGGGCCGGCAGGTCGAGGTCCTTGCGCACGACCTGGCGGTGCACCTGGCTCGCCGCCGGGACGTCGATCACGACGTCGCCGACGATCGTCGCGGCGCAGCCCAGTCGCTGGCCGGCGACGAGCGGCCGGCCTGCCGCGGTAGTCGTGCTCGAGCGCGCCCGGTGCGCTCAGGGCGTGCCGGTCGTCGGTCGATCGCCCCACTTGGCGAACGTCCCGGTCGGGGCGCTCACCTGGCACCGGCCGCAGATCGCCGCGCCCGCCGCACACCGAGTCGAGGTCGACGCCGAGCCGCCGCGCCGCGTCGAGCACCGTGGTCCCGGACCGGCACGGCGCCGTGCAGCCCCGACGGCGTGAACACCACCCGGCAGGTCGCGTCACGGCATCGGCCGCCGCGCCGTCCCGGCCACCGGCGAAGGCGATCGTGCCGAGGCGCGCCGTCGGGTACGGCGTCGACGAGCGCGCGGCGGCCTCGGCGGCGGCCTCGGCGGCGACGGTCGTCGCCGCACGGCGGCTCGCTCGTCGGCGCCACTCGGCGACGTCCTCGTGGGCCGTGTAGATCTTCGCCTTGCGCTTGGCCCGGTCGATCGCCCGTTGGAACTGCGCCGGCAGCAGCGACCTGGTACCGCGGTCGCGGCCCGACTGCGCGTTGACCTGGGCCGGGATGTCGCGCCACTAGATCACGACCACCTGATGCGCTCGCCGCTCGGGCCACGTCAGCGTCGACCCCGGCGTCGGCCCGATGGCGACGGCCTCGGCGAACGGGCCGAGCCCGACCGGCACGGTGCTCGAACTCCAGCCCGAGGCGCGTCGGCCGCGCGCTCGCCCGCCAGCACGACCGCGGCGTCGTCGCGCTGCGACACCAGCACGACGCGCCGGTAGTGGGCGAAGTACGTGGTCGCGCAGCTCGGGGTGACGGTCGAGCCCGAGTCCCTGCCACACGAGGGCGTCGAAGTGCTTGGCGAGGAAGTCGGTCAGGTAGAAGGTGCCGGGCTCGGCGTCGTGCGAGGGCGTGCGAACAGGGCGCCGCCGGCGAAGAGCTCGTAGCAGTGCGCGCCCGGCAGCCGGGCGTCGCGCCGGTCGGCGAGCCACCGGTCGAGCAGCCCCGCCGGTGCCGCAGTCGGCGTAGGCGACGAGGACTCGGTCGCCCGTCGCCGGCGTCGACCAGCCGCGGCCGTCAGCGCGGGGACGATGCGCTCGGGCCGGTTGTGGAGGTGGGCCGGGAGGTAGCGTCGACGTCGCACCGGTCGGCCGAGCCGCCGAGCTCTGGCCGAGCACGGCGCGCAGCTCGCGGCGCCAGCGCGCCGCACGCCGATCCGCACGCAGCATCTGACCGCCCACGGCGTCGACGCGCACCGGGACCGCGGACCCGGCTCCGCCCGGCGAGCGGCGGCACTGGCCCGGCGGGCGGCGATCAGGCTCTTCGCGGTCTCGGCGGCGATCGCCGCGTCACGGCAGTAGGCGTCGGCGCCGACGGCGGTGCCGAACTCCTCGTTGAGCGGCGCGCCGCCGACCATCACGATGTAGTCGTCGCGTCGGCCCGTTCGCGATCAACGTGTCGATGACCACCTTCATGTACGGCATCGTCGTGGTCAGCAGCGCCGACATCCCGAGGATGTCGGGGCGGTGCTCGTCGAGGGCGGCGAGGTACTTGTCGACGTCGGAGTTGACGCCGATGTCGAACACCTCGAAGCCGGCGCCCTCGAGCATCATCGCCACGAGGTTCTTGCCGATGTCGTGGATGTCGCCCTTGACGGTGCCGATCACCACCTTGCCGATCGGCTCGGCGCCGGTCTCGGCGAGCAGCGGGCGCAGGAGTCGCCATCCCGGCCTTCATCGCGTTGGCCGCGAGCAGCACCTCGGGCACGAAGAGGATGCCGTCGCGGAAGTCGATGCCGACGATGCGCATGCCCTCGACGAGCGCGTCGTCGAGCACCCGCTCGGCGCCCCAGCCGCGGTCGAGCAGGATGGTGGTGCCCTCGACGATCTCGTCGGCGAGGCCGTCGTAGAGGTCGTCGTGCATCTGGCGACGAGGTCGTCGTCGCCGAGCGCGGCGAGATCGATGACCTCGTCGTCACCGTCCGGCGCTGTCGACTCGTCGCTCATGCGTCACGACTCTCGTTTTCCACGATGCGGATAGGCTCCGCATCGTGGAAAGGCTACCGCGGCAGGGCCGGTCCGGGGTCGCGACGATCGGCGTGCAGTCGGTCGACCGCGCGTTCGCGGTGCTGCGCGCGGTCGCGACCGGCGGGGGTGGCGTGAGCGAGATCGCGCGCCGTACCGACCTCGCGGTGAGCACCGACGGCGCGGCTGCTCGGGACGCTCGAGGCGCAGGGCGCGGTGGCGCGTGTCGAGCCCGGCCCCAGCTACCGGATCGGCCCGGCGCTCACCGACCTCGCGGCCACCGCCGATCCGGCGGCCGGACTCGTGGGGCGGGCGCGGCCCACCTCGAGATGCTCGTCGCCGACGTCGGCGAGTCGGCCGGCATCTCGATCGCCGCCGGGACGTGGTCGGTGCTCTACCTCGACCAGGTGGACGGCGACCAGGACGTGACCCTGCGCGACTGGACCGGCGAGCAGCTCCCGCTCCACGTCGTGTCGAGCGGGATCGTGCTCCTCGCGGCGCGCACCGACGCCGCGGTGCGCGCGTACTGCGCGCGACGGGCTCGACCGCTTACACCGAGCACACGGTGACGCGCGCCGCCGAGCTCCGCCGGCGGGTCGCGCGCCGCGCCGCGCCGACGGCCACGCGTGGACCGTGGAGGAGTACTCCGTCGGGATCACGTCGGTCGCCGCGCCCGATCCGGGACGCCGACGGCGCGGTCGTCGGCGGCCTGCACGTCCACGGACCCGAGCTACCGGCTGCGGCCCGGCGACGCGGCGGTCACCCGCGCCCTCGTCGCCACCGCGGCCCGTCTGACTGATCGTGACCGTCGCGGGCATCCAGCCCGTAGGGTGCGCCCCGTGGGAGAGGCAGCGGCGCCGACGATCTCGTGCCGCGGGGTGTGGAAGGTGTTCGGACCGCACGCGGAGCGCGTCGTCGACTCGCCCGACGCCGATCTGCCGCGCGCCGAGCTCGAAGCGCGCACCGGCTGCGTCGCCGCCGTCCGCGACGTGAGCTTCGACGTGCCCGAGGGCGACGTGTTCGTCGTGATGGGGCTGTCGGGCTCGGGCAAGTCGACGCTCGTCCGCTGCTTCAGCCGGCTCATCGAGCCGACCGCGGGCAAGGTGCGTCATCGACGGCGAGGACATCGCGGAGCTGCTCGCCCGAGTGGCTGCGCGAGCTGCGCCGGATCGCGGTGTCGATGGTGTTCCAGACACTTCGGTCTGCTCCCGCACCGGCGCGTGCTCGACAACGTCGCGTTCGGCCTCGAGGTGCAGGGCAAGTCGAAGGCCGAGCGCCACGCCGCGCGCGGGCGACATGCTCGACCTCGTCGGCCTCAGCGGCCTCGGCGACAGCTACCCCGACGAGCTCTCGGGCGGCATGCAGCAGCGCGTCGGCCTCGCGCGCGCGCTCGCCAACGATCCCGAGATCCTGCTCTTCGACGAGCCGTTCTCCGCGCTCGACCCGCTGATCCGCCGCGACATGCAGGACGAGGTCGCGCGGCTCCAGCGCGAGCTCAAGAAGACGGTCGTGTTCATCACCCACGACCTCGCAGGAAGCGCTGAAGCTCGGCGACCAGATCGCGATCATGCGCGACGGCCGCTTCGTGCAGGTCGACACGCCGGAAGCGGTCGTCGCCGAGCCCGGTCGACGACTACGTGCGCGACTTCGTGCGTGACGTTCCGCGCGCGCACGTGCTCACCGCGGGCGGGATCATGACCGCGCCGCTCGACGGCCGACGCGACCGACCGGGCACCGTCGCCGCGACCACGCTCGGTGAGCGAGCTGCTGCCGATCGTCGTCGCGACCGACCGGCCGGTCGCGGTGCTCGACGACGACGGGCAGGTGTGCGGCGCGGTCGACCGCCTCGACCGTGCTCGCGCGCGCTCGCCGAATGACCGACGGCGCTCCCGAATGCAGACCGGCGCGCAGCCGCCTGCGATCGTCCCGGCGGTCGCGATCGCGGTCGGCGCGTCGCGTTCGCCGCGGTGCTCGCGGTGGTGTGGGGCAATCCGATCCCGTCGTGGTGGAACTTCCGCATCGGTCCGTGGATCGACAGCGTCGAGCAGTGGATCATCCTCCACCGCGACGACACTGGCTGTTCCGTTGGTTCTTCGACCCGATCTCGCGCTGGCTGCACAACCTCGTGCAGTGGAACCTCAACGTCGCTGCACTTCCTCACGTGGCCCGGCGTGCTCGCGCTCGTCGTCGTGGTCGCGCTGCGCGTGTCGGGCATGCGTCGCCGCGGTCGACCGCGGCGGCTCGCGGTGCTTCGTGATCGGCGGCCTCGGCCTGTGGGATCCGGCGATGATCACGGTCGCGCTGATCCTCGTGTCGGTCGCGCATCGTCGCTCGTCGATCGGCGTCCCGCTCGGCATCCTCAGCGCGCGCCGCCCGGCGTTCGAGCGCGCGCACGCGCGTGCTCCTCGACGCGATGCAGGTGATGCCCGCGTTCTGTTACCTGCTGCCGTGCGTGCTGCTCTTCGACATCGGCTACCCGCCCGCGGTGGTCGCGACGGTCATCTTCGCGCTGCCCGCCGCGATCCGGCTCACGCTGCACGGGCTCCGCGGCGTGCCCGACCGGCTGATCGAGGTCGGCACCGCGCACGGCGCGACCAAGCGCCAGACGCTGCGCAAGATCGAGCTGCCCGATCGCGCGGCCCGCGCTGCTGCTCGGCGTGAACCAGACGATCAACCTCGCGCTCGGCATCGTCGTGATCGCCGCGCTCGTCGGCGCCGAAGGACTCGGCCAGGAGGTGCTCGCCGGCCTGCAGCACCTCGACGTCGGCGCAGGCGTTCGACGCCGGGCTCGCGATCGTCGCGGTCGCGATCGTGCTCGACCGGCTGACCGCGGGCCGGCCCGGTCGCGGCGCGCCGCGCCTTCCGGCGCGAGCCGCACGCCCGAGCGCGCGGCGCATCGAGCTGATCGTCGGGCGGCGGCGCTCGTGATCGTCGTGATCGTCGTCGGCAAGCTCTGGTCGCCGGGCACGTTCCCCACGTCGATCAACTTCTCGCTGCACGATCCCGTCAACAGCGTCGTCGACTGGTGCAAGCGACAACCTGCGCAACGGCGTGCCGATCATCGGCGGCACCGGTCGATCAGCGACTTCATCGTGCATCCACCTGCTCGATCCGATCCGCGACTTCCTCACCAACCGCGCCGTGGTGGGAGGTCATCGTGCGGCGTCACCGCGCTCGGCGTGGGCGACGGCGGGCCGGCGGGTCGCCGCGACGTGTGCGCGATCGCGCTGCTCGTCGTCGCCGGGCTGCACGCCGAGGGCCGACAGCGGCGAGCATCTGGTTCGACACGATGGACACGCTGAGCCAGGTGCTCGTCGCGGTCGTGATCTCGATGGCGATCGCGCTGCCGGTCGGCATCATCGCCGGCCTCAGCGACCGCTTCTTCGCGGTCATCCGGCCGTTCCTCGACGCGATGCAGGTGATGCCCGCGTTCGTGTACCTCGTACCGGTGATCGCGCTGTTCAACGTCGGCCGCGTCCCCGGCGTGATCGCGTCGATCGTCTACGCGCTGCCGCCCGGCATCCGGCTCACCGCGCTCGGCATCCGCGAGGTGCCGCCCGAGACGATCGAAGCCGCGCGTTCGACGGGCGCGACCAAGCGCCAGATCCTCACCAAGGTGCAGCTGCCGCTCGCGTCGCGCTCGATCATGCTCGGCCTCAACCAGACGATCCTCATGGTGCTCTCGGTGGTGATCATCGCCGGGCTCGTCGGAGGCGGCGCGCTCGGCGTCGATGTCGTCTACGGTCTCACCAAGAGCGAGCTCGGGCTCGGCGTCGAAGCCGGTATGGCGATCGTCGCGCTCGCCGTCGTGCTCGATCGGATCACGCAAGGTTGGGCCGCGGGGGTGCGGGGCGTCGGCGGACGCCGCGCGGTCCGCGTCCCGTCCGCATCCCGAGAGTCAGATCGTCGATCAGCCAGAACCCTCGACCAGATGGAGACAGCATGAACCGCAGCAGGCGGCTCATCCTCGGCACCGTCGCGCTCACGCTCGCGTTGGCCGCGTGCAGCAGCAGCAGCAAGTCGGCGAGCGTCGGGCACGCACGACCGCGCGGCAGCGGGCGCGCGAAGCTCAGCGGCACGATCACGCTCGCGGTGAACCCGTGGGACGGCTCGGCCGCCAACGCGGCCGTCGCCAAGATCGTGCTCGAGAAGCAGGGCATGACGGTCAACACCAAGGACATCGACGAGAACGCGGTGTGGGCCGCGCTCGACTCCGACCGCATCGACGCCAACCTCGAGGTGTGGCCGTCGGGTCACGCCAAGGACATCAGACCTACATCACGACGAAGAAGTCGGTGGTCGACGGCGGGCTGATCGGCCCGACCGGTCACATCGGCTGGTTCATCCCGAAGTTCGTCGCCGACGCGCACCCCGAGTACAAGACGTGGGAAGGCCTGAAGACCGCAGGCCGCGGCCGAAGTACTTCAAGACCGCGGAGACCGGCGACAAGGGCCAGTTCCTGCTCGGCGACCCGAGCTACGTGAGCTACGACGCCGACATCATCAAGAACCTGAACCTGCCGTTCAAGGTCGTGATCGGCGGCGGCGAGGCGGCGCTCATCACCGCGATCGACACCGCGTTCAAGGACAAGACGCCGCTGCTCTTCTACTTCTACACACCGCAGTGGGCGAACGCGAAGTACGACCTCGTCGAGCGTGAAGCTGCCCGACGATCACGCCCGCGTGCACCGCGTCGGCGGCCGATCAGGGCAAGGACCGCAAGTACGCGTGCGACTACCCGACCGACCACCTGCATGAAGGCGATCAGCGCCAAGCTCGAGACCAAGAACCCCGGCGCGTTCAAGTTCCTGAAGAAGATGAAGTGGACCGACCACGACCAGAACACCGTCACCAAGTACAAGAACGAAGACGACATGACGATCGACGGCCGCGGCCCAGAAGTGGGTCGACGCCAACCCGACCGTCTGGCAGGCCTGGCTCCATAGCCTCACTCGAGTCGACCGGCGTGAGTCGCACCCGTATAGCGTCGCGACGTCACGCCGGTTCGGCTCGGTGACGCGTGACGCAATACGACTTCATCATCGTCGGCGGCGGGTCCGCCGGCTGCGTGCTCGCCAATCGCCTGAGCGAGGATCCGTCGACGCGCGTGCTCGTGCTCGAAGCCGGCCGGCCCGACTACCGCTGGGACGTGTTCATCCACATGCCCGCGGCGCTGTCGTTCCCGATCGGCAGCCGGTTCTACGACTGGAAGTACGAGTCGGAGCCCGAGCCGTACATGAACGGCCGGCGCATCTACCACGCGCGCGGCAAGGTGCTCGGCGGCTCGAGCAGCATCAACGGGATGATCTTCCAGCGCGGCAACCCGCTCGACTTCGAGCGCTGGGCCGCCGACCCCGGGATGGCCGACTGGTCGTACGCGCACTGCCTGCCGTACTTCAAGCGGATGGAGACGTGCCTCGCCGGCGCCGACGAGTTCCGCGGCGGCCACGGTCCGCTCGTGCTCGAACGCGGTCCGGCCGACGAACCCGCTGTTCGGCGCGTTCTTCGAGGCGGTGCAGCAGGCCGGCTACACGCTCACCGACGACGTGAACGGCTACCGCCAGGAGGGCTTCGCCCGGTTCGACCGCAACATCCGGCGCGGCCGGCGGCTGAGCGCGGCGCGGCGCGTACCTGCACCCGGTGATGGACGCGCCCGAACCTCGAGGTGCAGCACGCGCGCGCTCACCACCAAGATCGTCTTCGACGGCACGCGCGCGGTCGGCGTCGAGTACACGACCGACGGCCGGCGAGCGCGGATCGTCGAGCGCGATCCTGGGCGGCGAGATCATCTGCTGCGGCGGCGCGTTCAACTCGCCGCAGCTGCTGCAGCTCTCGGGCGTCGGCAACGCGGCCGAGCTCGCGCGCGCTCGGCATCCCGGTCGTGCACGACCTCCCCGGTGTCGGCGAGCACATGCAGGACCACCTCGAGGTCTACATCCAGCACGCGTGCACGCAGCCGGTGTCGATGGCGCCGATGCTCGCGAAGTGGCGCCGACCGTGGATCGGCATGCAGTGGCTCGCGCGCCGCGGTCCGGGCGCGACCAACCACTTCGAGGCGGGCGGCTTCGCGCGCAGCAACGACACGCGCGTCTACCCGAACGTGATGTTCCACTTCCTGCCGATCGCGATCCGCTACGACGGCTCGACGCCGCCGGGCGGGCTGGAGCACGGCTACCAGGTGCACGTCGGGCCGATGTACTCGAACTCGCGCGGCTCGGTGAAGATCACGTCGACCGACCCGACGCGTGAAGCCCGCGCTGCGCTTCAACTACCTGTCGACCGAGGAAGACCGAGCGCGAGTGGATCGAGACGGTCCACGCCGCGCGCAGCATCCTCGACCAGCCCGCGTTCGCGCCGTTCAGCGGCGGCGAGATCTCACCGGGCCCGTCGGTCGACGACCGACGAGGAGATCCTCGACTGGGTCGGCCGCGACGCCGAGACCGCGCTGCACCCGTCGTGCACGTGCCGCATGGGCGTCGACGAGACGTCGGTGCTCGATCCCGACATCGATGCGCGTGCACGGCGTCGACGGGCCTGCGCGTCGTCGACGCGGCGTCGATGCGCTACATCACGAACGGCAACATCTACGCGCCGATCATGATGCTCGCCGAGAAGGCGGCCGACCTCATCCTCGGCAACACGCCGCTGCCGCCGGAACCGGTCGAGTTCTTCCGGCACGATCACCGCGACGCGGGAGGAGCGCGATGAGCGCACGAGAGGTCGGACTGTTCATCGGCGGCGCGGAGGTCGCGGCGACCTCGGGCGAGTCGTTCCGGACGACCAACCCGGCCACCGGCGAGACGCTGGCGGAGGTCGCGCACGCGAGCGACGCCGACGTCGAGCGGGCCGTCGCGGCGCGAGGGAAGGGTTCACGGTCTGGTCGGCCATGTCGGGGGCCGAGCGGTCACGGGTCCTCCTGCGGGCCGTGGCGATCCTGCGCGACCGCAACGACGAGCTCGCCCGGCTCGAGGTGCAGGACACGGGCAAGCCGATCGCGGAGGCTGCCACCGTCGACGTCGCCTCCGGCGCCGACTGCCTCGAGTTCTTCGCCGCCGCGGCAGCCACGCTGCACGGCGAGTACACGGATCTCGGCGCGGCGTTCGCGTACACCCGCCGGGAACCGCTCGGTGTCTGCGCGGGGATCGGCGCCTGGAATTACCCGATCCAGATCGCCTGCTGGAAGTCGGCGCCGGCGCTCGCGTGTGGCAACGCGATGGTGTTCAAGCCGTCGGAGCTCACGCCGCTCACCACGATGGAGCTCGCGAGGATCTACACCGAGGCCGGCCTGCCCGACGGGGTGTTCAACGTGGTGCAGGGCGACGGCCGGATCGGCGGCGCGCTGGCTCGCCATCCGGGGATCGCCAAGATCTCGCTCACCGGGTCGGTGCCCACCGGGAAGCGGGTGATGGCCGCGTCGGCCGAGACGCTGAAGGCGGTCACGCTGGAGTTGGGTGGGAAGTCGCCGCTCCTCGTGTTCGACGACGCGGACCTGGACCATGCGGTGTCCGGCGCGCTGCTCGCGAACTTCTCCACGCAGGGCGAGGTGTGCTCGAACGGCACGCGTGTCTTCGTGCACCGCGACGTGCACGATCGCTTCGTCGACGCCCTGCGCACGCGGACCGAGAAGCTCACGATCGGCGACCCGCTCGATCCGGCCACCGACGTCGGGGCGCTGATCTCCGAGGCCCACATGCAGAAGGTGCTCGGGTACATCGACGCCGGCATCGAGGCCGGCGCGCGTGGTCGTGAGCGGCGGACGACGAGCGACGGGCACCGACGTCCTCGACCGCGGGTGGTTCGTGGAGCCGACGATCTTCACCGGCTGCACCGACGAGATGTCCATCGTGCGTGAGGAGATCTTCGGTCCGGTGATGAGCGTCCTCCCGTTCGACGCCGAGGAGGAGGTCGTCGCGCGCGCCAACGCCACGGAGTACGGGCTCGCCGCGGGGCTGTTCACGCGCGACCTGGCGCGCGGCCATCGCGTCGCGGCCGCGCTCGAGGCGGGAATCGTCTGGGTCAACACCTACAACCTCACGCCGATCGAGGTGCCGTTCGGCGGGGTGAAGCAGTCGGGCATCGGGCGCGAGAACGGTCTCGCGGCCCTCGACCACTACACCCAGCGCAAGACCGTCTACGTCGAGACGGGCGGCGTCGACGCGCCGTACTAGCGGGTCGTTTGAGCGCCGCGGCTCAGCGCACCACCACGGTGCGGTCGCCGTTGAGCAGCACGCGTCGCTCCGCGTGCCAGCGCACCGCGCGGGCGAGCACCTGCGCCTCCACGTCGTGGCCCGCGGCGGCGCAGATCGGGCGGCGCCATCGCGTGGTCGACCCGCGCGACGTCCTGCTCGATGATCGGACCCTCGTCGAGCGCCGAGGTGACGTAGTGCGCGGTCGCGCCGATGAGCTTCACGCCGCGCTCGTGGGCCTGGTGGTACGGCTTCGCGCCGACGAACGCGGGCAGGAACGAGTGGTGGATGTTGATCGCGCGGCCGCCGAGCGGCGCGCAGAGTGTCGTCGGACAGGACCTGCATGTAGCGGGCGAGCACGACGAGGTCGACCTGCAGCTCGTGCACGAGATCGAGGAGACGCCGCTCGGCGTCGGCTTTGCGATCGGGCGTCACCGGAACGTGGTGATACGCGGTCCCGGCGGCCTCGACGACGGAGCGCAGGTCCTCGTGGTTCGAGACCACCGCGGGGATGACGATCGGCAGGGTGCCGACGCGGGTGCGGAACAGCAGGTCGTTGAGGCAGTGCCCGTGCTTCGACACGAGCACGAGGGTGCGCGTCGGCACGGCCGCGTCGACGATCTCCCAGGTCATGCCGTGCGCCGTCGCGATCGGCGCGAAGCCGCCGCGCACGGCGTCGAGCGTGATCGTGTCGTCGAGCAGGTCGAACCGGATGCGCATGAAGAAGCGGACGGTGTCGACGTCCTCGAACTGCGCGCTCTCCACGATGTTGGCGCGCACGTCCACGAGGTAGCCGCTCACGGCGTGGACGAGCCCGGGCCGGTCGGAGCAGGACAGGGTGAGGATGCCGGTCGTCATCGGCGGGCTCGGCGCGACGTCCGCCGGACGCGCCCGGTGGTGTCGCTCCGCGGCGCCGCGTTGGCCAACGGCCCGATCGACTCGACGATCGACTCGATCGTCGGACGCGGTCCGGGGCCGTCGAGCGCGCGGTCTTCGAGCACGGCGTCGAGGGCCCGTCGCATCGCCGCGAGGTGCTCGGGCGAGGTGCCGCAACAGCCACCGACGATGCGCGCGCCGGCATCGACGGCGAGGGCCACGTAGCGCGCCATCAGTTCGGGCGTGCCCGAGTAGTGCGATCTCCGTGCCGCGGAACTCGGGGATGCCGCAGTTCCCCTTCGAGACGAACGCGGTCTCGGCGTCGTGCTCGGTCATGGCGAGGAGTGAGACGAGGATGTCGGAGGCACCGACCCCGCAGTTGGCCCCGTCGCCACCGGCGGCGCGTCGAGCCCGGTGAACACCTCGGTGAGGTCGCCGGGGAGCATGCCCATCATCGTGCGCCCCGCGGTGTCGAACGAGCAGGTCGCCACGTACGGGCACACCGACCGCGATGGCGGCGTTCGCCGCCGCCTGCACCTCCTCCGGCGCCGACATCGTCTCGATCCACGCGACGTCGGCCCCACCCGCGACCAGCGCCTCGATCTGCTCACGGAACGTCTCGAGCGCGTCGGCCTCGGTGAGATCGCCGAGAGGTTCGAACAGCGATCGCCGTCGGCCCGACCGACCCCGCCACGACGACGGGGCGCTCCGCCGCCTCGGCCACCTCGCCGGCGAGCTCGGCGGCCCGCTGGGCGAGCTCGCGGACCCGGGCCTCGCGCGCCGTGCAGCGTCGAGGCGGTGCCGGTTGCAGCCGAACGTGTCGGTGAGGATGATGTCGGCGCCGGCGTCGACGAACCGCCGGTGCAGGTCCTGCACCCGGTCGGGGTGGTCGACGTTCCAGAGCTCGGGCGCCTCACCGGCGTCGAGGCCCATCGCGAAGTAGTTCGTGCCGGTGGCGCCGTCGGCGAGCAGCACACCCTGGGTGGCGAGGAGCTCGGCGAGTTCGACGCGCATGCCGGGACCGTAGCGCCGCGACCGGGGACGACCGCAGCGCTGCGCCCACCCCGATCGGCGGGGCGCTACGTTCCCACGGCTTCCGAGGAGGACCCACCTGATGGCTGACGACGTACTCGACGAGCTGTTCTCGATCCGCGGCAAGACGGCGGTGATCACCGGCGGCACGCGTGGGATCGGGCTGATGATGGCCGAGGCCTACGTCCGTGCGGGCGTGAAGGTGTACGTGTCGTCGCGCAAGGCCGACGTGTGTGCCGAGGTCGCCGACCGGCTGTCGGAGGTCGGGGAGTGCGTCGGGCATCCCCGCCGACCTGTCCACCGAGGCCGAGTGCCGGCGGCTGGCCGACGAGATCGCCTCCCGCGAGGACCGGTTGCACGTCCTGATCAACAACGCCGGCGCCACCTGGGGCGCGCCGCTCGCCGAGCACGACGACGCCGCGTGGGACCGGGTCCTCGAACATCAACGTGAAGGGTCCGTACCACCTGACGCGGTTCCTCCGGCCGTTGCTCGACGCCGCCGCGACCGACGACGACCCGGCCCGCGTCGATCAACGTCGGGTCGATCGACGGCATCCAGGTCCCGATGATGGAGACGTACTCGTACTCGACGGCCAAGGCCGGGGTGCACCAGCTCACGCGTCACCTGGCGCGTCACCTCGCGCCGAAGATCACGGTCAACGCGATCGCGCCGGGTCCGTTCGAGTCGAAGATGATGGCCGCCACCCTCTCCGCGTTCGGTGACTCGATCGCGGCGAGCGCGCCCATGAAGCGGATCGGCAAGCCCGCCGACATGGCCGGGATCGCCGTCTACCTCGCCGGGCCCGCCGCCACCTACCTCACCGGCGCGGTGATCCCCGTCGACGGCGGCATCGCCACCTGCAAGTAGCGCCGCTCGAATCGGCACGCAGAAACCGGGCATCGCGTGATTCTGCGGCGCCAGTCGGCGCGAGCGGCGTCAGAGGCGGCCGCCGCGGACCATCCGGTTCGTCGCGAACCAGCCGGGGATCGCTGGGACGTACTCGTTGACCAGCGTGTTGGCCACGACCGCGGCCGCCGCCGCCGGCCCGTCGACGCCGATCGCGACGAGGGCCGCCGACATGCTGAGCGTCGAGACCGCGGTGTCGAGGCCCGGGCACCGGGCACGAGGCCCGGCGACGACCGAGATGCCCACGTGCAGCGCGAGCAGCGTCCAGAACGGTCCGCCGCTCCCGAACGCGTAGAGGCAGAACAGCAGCGAGGACGCGTAGAGGAGCTGCGCGGCGATGTTGCCCGCGATCATCAGCGCGATCCGGCGCGGCGAGCGCATCGCCTCGAGCGTGGTCCGCCCGGCGCGGGTCAGGTGGGGGACCACCCGGCGTCGGATGCGCCGGACGCCGAACACGACCGCGCCCGCGATCACGATCAGGCCGACGATGACGGCCGCCGCCGCGACCACGCTGCCGACGGGCACGCTCCCGACGTCGACCCGGGTCGGTGCGAGCAGCAGCGCGACGCCGAAGATCGCGGCCTGGATCACGAACTCCGAGACCGTGCTGTACACCCCGCCGACCGCGAACGCCGACGCGAGGTCGACGCCCCGCTTCTGGAGGAAGCGCACCTGCACCGCGCTCTCGCGCGCCGGCGGGCAGCGTCACGTTCGAGAAGCCCATCGCGACCTGGAGCTCCACCGCCGACCAGAACGGCACGCGACGCGGCACCGTGCCGATGAACGCGATCCGCGAACGGCACGCTCGTGAGCAACGACACGACGAGCGCGAGCGTCACCCAGCGCCCAGTCGCGCCTGCCGCAGCGGTCGCCCAGAGCTCGGCCGGGTCACCGATGCGCAGGAAGATGATGACGACGGCCGCGAGGCCGCCGCCCGCCATGACGGCGGTGCGCAGCCAGGGCCGCGGGCGGTACCGCGCCGGCTCGACTCCCGGTTCGCGGATCGGGTCGTCGTCGGCCGACACGGCGGCAGCCTGACACGGGGGTGTCAGACGAGCTCGGCCTTCTTGTACATCGCGACGACGCAGGCGCCGCCGAGGCCGAGGTTGTGCTGCAGCGCGAGCTTGGCGCCGTCGACCTGGCGGGCGTCCGCCGTGCCGCGCAGCTGCCAGGTGAGCTCGGCGCACTGGGCGAGGCCGGTGGCGCCGAGCGGGTGACCCTTGGAGATCAGGCCGCCGGACGGGTTCACCACGACGTCGCCGCCGTAGGTGACCGCGCCGGAGTCGATGAGCTCGCCCGCGCCGCCCTCGCCGCAGAGGCCGAGCGCCTCGTAGGTGATCATCTCGTTGGCCGAGAAGCAGTCGTGCAGCTCGATGACGTCGACGTCCTCCGGGCCGTGACCCGGACTGCTCGTAGACGTCCTGCGCCGCGGTCTTGCGTCATGTCGAAGCCGACGAACTTCATGTCGCTGCTCGAGTCGAAGCTCGACGGGAAGTCGGTGTTCATCGACATGCCGACGATCTCGACCGCCTGGTCCTCGAGGCCGTGCGTCGCGCACGAAGTCCTCGCTGGCGAGGATCGCGGCGGCGCGCGCCGTCGGACGTCGGGCAGCACTGCAGCTTGGTCAGCGGCTCGTGCACCATCGGCGCCGCCAGGATCTCGTCGAGCGAGTAGATGTCGCGGAACTGCGAGTACGGGTTGTTCGCCGAGTGGCGGTGGTTCTTCTCGGCGATGCGGGCGAAGCTCTCGGCCTTCACGCCGTAGCGCTCCATGTACTCGCGGCCGGCGTTGCCGAACATCTGCGGCGCGGGCGGCGCCTGGGTGAAGCCGCGCTTCTCGTTCATCGCCTCGAACGTGCGCTGCATCGGCATGGCGCGGTCCATGTACTTGATGCCGAGCGAGCCCTTCTCCATCTTCTCGAAGCCGAGCGCGAGCGCGCAGTCGGCGAGGCCGCCCTCGACGAAGCGCTTGGCCAGGTACAGCGCGCGTCGAACCCGTCGCGCAGTTGTTGTTGACGTTGACGACGGGGATGCCGGTGACGCCGATCTCGTACAGCGCGCGCTGGCCGGCGGTGGAGTCGCCGTAGCAGTAGCCGACCGCGACCTGCTCGATCTCGGTCGTAGGCGATGCCGGCGTCGTCGAGCGCCTTGGTGCCGGCCTCCTTGGCCATGTCGGGGTAGTCCCAGTCCTCGCCGCCCGGCTTCTCGAACTTGGTCATCCCGACACCGACGACGAACACCTTGCGACCCATGATGCTCCTCCTGGATGTCGCTCCCAGGGCCCTTCGCCTCCGGAGCCGGGCGGAAGGGTAGAGCACTGCCCTTCGGGTCGTCCGCTCGTAGCTCGGTCGCGTGTGCCGGACCGCGAGCTCGCTCCCGACCGGCTCGCCTCCGCGAGCTCCGGCATCGGGTGACTCGAGCGTTCTACCCTGGCTCCGATGCCTCGCATCCGGGTCGCGGCCGCCCAGCTCAACCTCGTCGTCGGCGACCTCGCCGGCAACGCGGCGCGGATCCTCGAGGCCTACGACCGGGCCGACGCGGCGAGCTGCGACCTCGTCGGCCTTCCCCGAGCTCGCGATCACCGGGTACCCGCCCGAGGACCTCCTGCTGAAGCCCGCGTTCGTGGCGCACGCCGCGGAGTCGCTCGACAAGATCGCGGCCCGCACGGGCCGACCGCCGCGGTGATCGGCTTCCCGGAGCGCGGCCGGCGGCGACCTCGCCAACGCGGCGGCGGTGTGCGCCAACGGCAAGGTGCAGGGCGTGTACCGCAAGCACCTGCTGCCCAACTACGCGGTGTTCGACGAGCAGCGGTACTTCGCTGCCGTCGACGGTCGACGGCCCGCTGTTCATCATCGCGCGGCGTGCAGGTCGGCGTCACGGTCTGCGAGGACGCGTGGAGCCCGACCGGTCCGGTCATCACCCAGGCCGCCGGCGGCGCCGAGCTGATCGTCAACGTCAACGCGTCGCCGTACTACGCCGGTCGCGTCCACGAGCGCGAGACGATGCTCGCGACCCGCGCGGCTCGACGCGCAGGTCGCCGATCGTCTACGTGAACCTCGTCGGCGGCCAGGACGAGCTCGTCTTCGACGGGGCGTCGATGGTGTTCGACGCGAGCGGCGCGCTGCTCGCCCGGCGCGACGCAGTTCGTCGAGGACCTGCTCGATCGTCGACCTCGACGTCCGCCCGGCGTTCCGGCGCCGGCTGCTCGACCCGCGCGGCCGGGCGACGGCCGCGCCGCTGCCCGAGGTCGCGGTCAGCGAGACCCAGATCGGTCCGCCCGCACGACCCGCCGCGCGTCGAGCCGCTGCTCGAGCCGGTGCACGAGGTCTACGAGGCACTCGTCGCTCGGCACCCGCGACTACGTGCACGAAGAACGGCTTCACGAACGGGTGCTCATCGGGCTGTCCGGCGGCATCGACTCGTCGCTCGTCGCCGCGATCGCCGCCGACGCGCTCGGCGCCGACCGCGTGACCGGCGTGCTGATGCCGTCGCGCTACTCGAGCGACCACAGCATCACCGACGCCGAGCGCTCGCGCGCAACCTCGGCATCGAGACGATGACGGTCCCGATCGAAGCCTGCGCACGAGGCGTTCACCGCGACCTGCTCGAGCCGAGACGTTCGCGGGCACCGAGCCCGGGCTCGCCGAGGAGAACCTGCAGGCGCGCATCCGCGGCACGATCCTCATGACGATCTCGAACAAGTTCGACTGGATGGTGCTCACCACCGGCAACAAGAGCGAGATGGCCACGGGCTACAGCACGCTCTACGGCGACATGGCCGGCGGCTTCGCGGTGATCAAGGACGTCCCGAAGATGCTCGTGTACGCGCTGTGCGTCGACCGCAACCGGCGTGCCGGGCGCGAGCTCATCCCCGAGTCGGTGCATCGAGAAGCCGCCGAGCGCCGAGCTGCGCCCGGACCAGAAGGACGAGGACTCGCTCCCGCCGTACGCGGTGCTCGACCAGGTGCTCGAGGGCTACGTCGAGGAGGACCTCTCCGTCGCCGAGATCGAGGCCGCGGGCTTCGACCGCGACACGGTGGAGCGCGTCGTCGCGCTGGTCGACCGCAGCGAGTACAAGCGCCGCCAGGCGCCGCCCGGCGTCCGCGTGTCGGCGAAGGCGTTCGGCAAGGACCGCCGACTCCCGATCACCAATCGCTGGCCGGGCTGAGCGTCCGGCGTGACCGGACGTGCGACCGCGTCGGCGTGCGCGGTACTTCCCGGAGCTCGCGCTCGCGCCGCGGCCGTTCCTGTACGGCGTCACGTTCTCCTCGTGCAGGACGCGCTCGACCACGTCACGCCGATGGCGTTCAACCTGCTGCGGTTCGCGCGTCGGCGCCGCGATCGTGCTGCTGCCGTTCGCGTTGCGCCGCGACCTGGGCGCGGGCCCGAACGCGCGCCCGACCGACTCCGTGCGCACCTTCCTCCTGGCCGGCGCGTCGCTCGGGCGTCATCGGCCTCGTCGCGTACCTGACCCAGAACGTCGGGCTGCACCACACGTCGACGTCGAACTCCAGCGTTCATCACCGGGCTGTTCGCCGTCTTCACGCCGATCGATCGAGGCGGTCGTCTACCGCCGCCCGCCCCGCGGACCGGTGATCGTGCCGCGGTCGCGATCTCGCTCGTCGGGCTGTTCCTCCTGACCGGCGCCGAGCTGTCGACTGTCGCTACGGCGACGGCGTCACGCTGATCACCGCGTTCGCTGTTCGGGCTGCTGGTACGTCGGACCGGCGAGGTCGCGAACCGCTTCGACATCTTCGGGCTCACCTCGTGCAGGTCGCGTCATCGTCGTGCGTCGCTCCCGTTCGCCGCGTCGAGGGGTTCGGGCACGGTCGACCGGCGGCGTGGTCCTCACGGTGCTCTTCACCGGCATCGGCTGCTCCGCGATCGCGTTCAGCCTCTCGGCGTGGGCGCAGCGGACGATCGACCCCGACGCGGGCCAGCATCATCAACCTGCTCGAGCCGGTGGTGGCCGGGGTCGTCGGCTACGCGCGTCGGCGAGCGGCTCGGCGTCGTCGGGTACCTCGGCGCGGCGCTGATCCTGCCGGCGATCTTCGTCGCCGAGCGCGGCACCCACGACGGACGGCGAGTCGAGCCGGGGCCCGGTACTCGACCGCCCGGTCAAGGGAGGCGAAGAATGCGCCGATGCCAGACGTGACCCGCGTCACCCGTAGTGACCCATCGGTAACTTCGGACGAAGAATCCGCGCCCACCCGGGGCAGACCGAAGCGGAGCGTGCATGTCCGATCCTCACAAGCCCCGTGCCGCGTTCGCACCCTGGGACCGCCGTGAGATCCCCGGCCTGTTCACGGTCGAGGAGTCGGCCCGCCGCGTCGGCATCTACAAGTGGCTCGAGATGCGGCTGTTCGAGACGCTCGGCGGGTGGGTCGCCACCGTGCCCGAGCTCGACGTGAAGCTCGTCCTCGGCCGGCACTGCTACCACCACGCCTGGCACGCCGAGCTGTGGGACAAGCGGCTCCCCGAGCTGCGCGAGATGAACACCGAGCGCGCTCTGACCGAGCCGGCGAACGACGCGATGGTCGCGTTCGTCGACGTCGCTCCGCGAGCCCGAGGCGCCGGAGCACACGATCGAGAAGCTCGTCGGCGTCTACCGGGTGCTGATCCCCCGCAAGATCGCGGCGTACACGTACCACCTCAACGCGACGAGCCGGATCACCGACTCGCCGACGCAGCGCTCGCTCGGCTTCATCCTCCAGGACGAGCTTCGAGGACTGGCGCGAGGGCGAGATGCTGCTCCAGTCGCTGATCGAGACGCCGAGGAAGTGGAGCGGGCGACCCGTCGCCAGGCAGGAGCTCGAGAAGCTGCTGCTGGCGGCAGGCGGCATCGCCGGGCCAGGTACCCTTGGCTCCCGTCGCAGGGAACCGAAGGAGCCTCGGTATGAGGAAGCAACTGCCCCGCCGAGGATGCTGGCGCGGGACTCCCGCTTCGTGCGCACCTCGATCATGGATCAGGTGATGGACCCGCGGAACCAGCTGATCGGCCGAGCGCGACCTCGGCTCGGCCCGGCTCCAGCCCGAGCGGCCCGCCGCGGCCGACCGGGCCCGCAACCTGATGCACGGCATCTTCACCGGTGAGATCCAGGCGCTCGAGGGCGCCGGTCGCACCACCTTCGACTTCGACGACGACAGGCGCCGTTCGCGCTGAAGCTCGACATGGCCCGCCAGTGCTGGGACGAGAGCCGCCACGTCGAGATCTCGGTGAAGCTCGGCGACTGGATGGGCACCGAGATCGGTGAGTACTCGCGAGGCCACGTTCCTCTACGAGGCCGCGTGCGCGCCCGACCCGATCCTGCGGCTCTGCGGCGTGAACCGTGCGCTCGAGGGCCTCGCGATCGACGTGTTCAACACGATGCAGCGAGTTCGGCGACCTCTCCGGCGACCCGGTGCTCGAGTTCTGCGAGGACTGGATGCTCGCCGACGAGGTGACCCACGTGAAGATGGGCTCCGACTGGCTGCGCCGCCTCACCGCGGACGACCCGGAGCGGCGCGAGCGGGCGCTCGAGTTCCAGCGCGCCGTCGACAAGCTCTTCAGCCTCGGCGGGTTCCGCGGCGAGACCGACGAGAACCCGATCCAGCTCGCGCGCAAGCTGCGCGCAGATGGCCGGCTTCTCGACCGACGAGATCGACGAGATCGCCGAGATCTCGGTGCAGGCCAAGGCCGACGCGGAGGCGATGTCCGCGGGGCGCCGGCGCCGTCGTGAGCCACGAGATCACGCTCACGTCCCGGCGGAGTTCACGCTGGTCAAGTTCGACGCGGCCGAGGTCCGCGATCTGATCGCGGCCGCGGTCGTCGACAGCCGGGTTCCCGACCGACATCGACGTCGACGTCGAGGTCGACGAGGTGCTCCCGCACCCGCTGACCGCGTCCGCGGTCGAGATCGTCGACGGCACCGCTCACCTGCTGGTTCACGGGCGGCTGCTTCGAGAGCCCGCAGCGCCAGCCGGTGCTCTCGGCCGAGCACACCAAGGTCGAGCTCGCCACGGCGCTGTTCCGGGCCAAGGACCGCCTCGACGGCGGCTTCGAGGCGGCGCCCGCCGACGACGAGCTCACCGACCGGCAGCGGACGATCTGGGACATCTACGCCGAGGCCGGCACCGCCGGCGCTCGGCTACCCGGTCAGCGGGTCCAGCGGCGCCGGTACGTGTTCCGGCTCTACGGCGGGTTCAACGACGTCGCCGACGCCGAGTTCGACCGGCTCTGGGCCGGCGGCACGCTCGACTGGGCCGAGCTCGAGGCGACCGCGAGCGCCTGGCCGCGGCCGACACCCGGCCCGAGCCGAAGAAGTCGATCCGGCGCGAGTCGCTGCGCCAGCACCGCGGCGTCCTGACCGCGTCCGGCCGGCCGACCGGTCGTCGGCTACTCGAGGTCGTGGGCGGAGATCGCGTCGTAGAGGTCGAGGTCGGGCGGTCCGGCCAGCAGGTTCGTCGCCTCGGTGGCCATGGTGACCATGATCTCGCCGTTCGAGATGGTCCTTCTGGGCCTCGCGCGTCGTCCCACTTCTCGACCATCAGGAACCGGCCCGGCGTCCGAGGCTGGACGACACGAGGTCGACGTTGCGACACCCCGTGACCGACGCGGCTCAGCACCACGTAGCGGGCGAGCACCGCGGCGAGCTCGGCCTCCTTTCCGCTGCGGGCCACGAAGCGTGCCGGCGACTACCGTGAGTTCGACGTCGGTCACGCCGGCGGATCCTCCCGCCGATCGACGAATTCTCTTCCACAGGGCCCTGTGGATAAACCGTCCTTGACGGGGCCGGTATCGTACAGGGACCTCAGCGGCCGGGTGGCCGGGAACATTCACCGGACCTACCTACGTTGTTCACTTGTCCACAGTGTGTTGACTTTGGAGACCGATTTTCTTGGCGAAGGAGCGCGTCGAACGGGACGAAGAAGACCTGGTTCGGCTCTATCTGACCGATATCGGGCAGTACCCCCTGCTCACGAAGGACGACGAGGTCCGCCTCGCCCAGCAGATCGAGCAGGGCAAGGAGGCGCTCACCGACTTCGAGGCCGGTGGGAAAGGGCCTGACCCCGGCCAAGAAGCGCGAGCTGCGCAAGAACATCCGCGTCGGCGAAGAGGCCGAGCGGACGTTCGTGCAGTCGAACCTGCGCCTCGTGGTCTCGATCGCCAAGAAGTACCAGGCCTCGGGCCTGCCGCTCCTGGACCTGATCCAGGAGGGCAACCTCGGCCTGATGCACGCCGTCGAGAAGTTCGACTGGCGCAAGGGCTTCAAGTTCTCGACCTACGCCACGTGGTGGATCCGTCAGGCGATCACCCGCGGCATCGCGAACACCGGGCCGCACGATCCGGCTCCCCGTCCACGCCGGCGACACGCTCGCCCGGCTGCAGAAGGCGCGCTCGCGCCTGGAGCTCAAGCTGGGTCGCCCGGCCACGCTCGCGGAGCTCTCGGCCGAGGTCGAGATGCCCGAGGACAAGGTCACCGAGGCCCTGCGCTTCGCGGCCGAGCCCCTCTCGCTCTCCGAGCCGCTCCGTGAGGACGGCGACGCCGAGCTCGGCGACATCGTCGAGGACCGCTCGGCCGAGTCGCCGTTCGAGGTGGCGGCCACCGCGCTGCTGCCGGCGGAGATCGAGAAGCTGCTGTCGCCGCTCGACGAGCGGGAGCGTCAGATCCTGGCGCTGCGGTTCGGTCTGGACCGGGGCGAGCCGCGGACGCTCGAAGAGGTGGGGGAGTACTTCAACCTCACCCGGGAGCGGATCCGTCAGATCGAGGCCCGGGCGATGAGCAAGCTGCGGCACCCGTCCGCCGACACCGGCGCCCGCGACCTGCTCGCCGTCTGACCCACCCCTCCACGCATTCTCGGCGCGCTGAATCGCGCCCCAGAGCGGTGCGCGTGCCGCGTGTCGTTCGCTCAGGCGCGGCGTCGACCGCGTCGCCGACGCGCGACGCGTGCCGGGCGTCTGCACGAGCGTCGCGATGCCGAGGTTGTTGGCGCGCTCGCGGTTGATCGTGCGCAGCACGTCGACGTCGCGCTCGATGCCGCCGGGCTGAGGTCGGGTCGTCATCACGCAGCGGTCGATCTGCTTCGACACGTCGACGACGGCGTCGCCGAGCCGCAGCGGTCGCGCCGACCCAGCCGTCCTCGCCGGTGCCGTCGATCACCACGTTGGGCCGGAAGCGGCGCATGTCCCAGTCGCCGACCGTGCCGGCGCCGATGATCGACACCTGGGTGCGGGTCGAGTCGTGGAAGGTGCCGGCGGGCCCGTCCCACTGGCACCACTCGACCGACGGGTCGCGGTCGGCGTCGTCGTCGTCGGCGAGCCCGATCTCGTAGGTGCCGCGACGTCGTCGTCGTCGGCCCGGGTCAGCGCCACCGGCCGACCGAGCCACGCGGAGAGCGCGGCGTCGTCGGCCGCGACCGTGCCGTCGGGCAGCGTGATGCGCACGTCGTCGCCGACGAGCGCGGCGTGGGCGAACAGCAGCTCGGGCGCGCGCCGGCCGGTGAGCGCGAGGCCGGTCTCGGTGTCGACGACGGCCCACCCGCGGTCGCCGACGATCCCGCGCGGTCCGATCGACGCCGCGTCGAGCGCCTCGCCCTGCATCGACTTCACCGGGTAGCGCCAGAGCGCGGTGACCCGCCGACGCCGCGCGTCATCGGCCGTGGATCCAGTCGATGAAGTCGTACGGGTAGCCGAGCTCGAACGCGCTGGCGTCGTCGAGCCGGGTCCGCGCGTCGTCGTCGAGCTGTCCAGCCGACCGCGCCGAGGTTGTCCTCGATCTGGGCGACGGTGCGGGCGCCGAGGATCGGCGCGGTGACGCCCGGCGCGTGCAGCACCCAGTTGAGCGCGACCTGCGCCATGCGTCCTGCCGAGCTCGGCGGCGAGGTCGGCGACGGCCTGCGCGACCGCGAAGTTCCGCTCCTCGGTCCATGCGCAGCCGCATGAGGAGCGCCGACGGCGTGCGAGTCGGTCGCCGCGGGTGTCGGCCGGCGGTGCCTCGCCGGGCCGGTACTTCCCGCGACAGCAGGCCGCCGCCGAGCGGGCTCCACGGCAGCACCGCGAGCCCGGCGTAGTCGGCGCAGGGGGAGCAGCTCGCGCTCGATGTCGCGGGCAGACGAGGGAGTACTGCGGCTGGAGCGAGACGTACGGCTCCCAGCCGTGCTCGCGCGCGACGCCGAGCGCGGTGGCCAGCTGCCAGCCGGTGTAGTTGCTCGCGCCGACGTAGCGGACCTTCCCTTCGCGGACGAGGTCGTCGAGGGTCGAGACCGTCTCCTCGAGCGGCGTCGTCGCGTCCCAGCAGTGGATCTGGTACAGGTCGATCCAGTCGGTCTGCAGCCGGCGCAGCGACGCCTCGACCTGCTCGCGGATCACGCGTCGGGACGCGCCCTTGTCGTTCGGGCCCGAGCCCATCGGCATCCGGCACTTGGTGGCGAGCACGATCGCGTCGCGCCGGCCGGCGAGCAGCCGGCCGAGGATCTCCTCCGACGCGCCGCGGTTGTAGGTGTTCGCGGTGTCGACGAAGTTGCCGCCCGCGTCGAGGTACCGGTCGAGGATCTCGGCGCTCTCGGCCTCGGGCGTCTCGCGACCGAAGGTCATCGCGCCGAGGCACACCTCGGTGACGCGCATGCCGGTACGACCGAACTGGCGCAGCTCCATGGATCCCCTTCGTCGGCGGGCGGTCAGCCGGCGTACTGGATGAACTCGTACGGGTAGCCGAGGCGGAACGCGCTGGCCCACGCCGAGGGCCTTGGCCGGACTCGTCGTCGAGCTCCCACCCGACCGCGCCGAGGTTGTCCTCGAGCTGGGTCGAGGTTGCGGGCGCCGATGATCGGGGCGGTGACGCCGCGCCGGTGCAGCACCCAGTTGAGCGAGATCTGCGCCGCGCTCTTCCCGGTCTTCGCCGCGGCCTCGGTCACCGCGTCGACGATGTTCCACGCGCGGTCGTCGAGCCGGTAGGTGAACGTGATCGGGTTCTCGGTGTCGCCGCCGCGCGTGCCGGTCGGGAAGTCGGCGCCCTTCTGGTACTTGCCGGTGAGGATGCCGCCGCCGAGCGGGCTCCACGGGATGACGGCGAGGCCCTCGCTCCGGCACAGCGGGATGAGCTCGCGCTCGGCGTCGCGGGTGATGAGCGAGTACTCGGGCTGGAGGCACACGAACGGCTCCCAGCCGTGCAGCGCGCTGATCCCGAGGGCCTTGGCCAGGTGCCAGCCGGCGAAGTTGCTGGCACCGATGTAGCGGACCTTGCCCTCGCGCACGAGGTCGTCGAGCGTCGACAGCGTCTCCTCGAGCGGCGTGTGCTTGTCCCACATGTGCACCTGGTAGAGGTCGATCCACTCGGTGCCGAGCCGGCGCAGCGACGCCTCGCACGCCGCGCGCAGGTTGCGACGCGAGGACCCGACCGCGTTCGGTGTCGCCGCCCATCGCGAAGCGCGCCTTGGTGGCGAGGACGATCTCGTCGCGCTTGCCCGCGATCGCCCGGCCGGTGATCTCCTCGGAGACGCCCTGGCTGTACACGTTGGCGGTGTCGATGAAGTTGCCACCGGCGTCGACGAAGCGGTCGACGATCTGGCTGGCTCGTGGCCTCGTCGGCCTCGTTGCCGAACGTCATCGTGCCGAGGCAGAGCTCCGAGACGCGGGTGCCGGTCCGGCCGAACTGGCGGTATTCCATGAAAGGGCTGCTCCTGGTCGGGGGTGCGTCGACCCTACGGCCGACACGGTGCTCACGGCGGAGGTGGCAGGAATCGAACCCACCGGACGGGGTTCGCCCGTCCCACTCGTTTTGAAGACGAGGGGGGCCACCAGACCCCGTTCACCTCCGGGCGCACTCTGGCACGGATCGTCGGGTCGAGCGCCCGGCCCCGACACCGGGGATAGAGTGCCGCGGGTTCACCCTCAGGCGGAAAGGGATTCCCTGTGAAGAAGTTCTTGCTCCTGCTGGTCGTCGTGGCGCTCGGTGCCGCTGTCGCGTACAAGGTGCGTGGCGACGCCTTTCTGGTACGCATTTCACTTCACAGGGATCGGGCCCAACTCGATCACGCCGACCAGCGAAAGCGGAGTGGGAACGAATCTCGACGGGGTGTTCCTCGGTAACGGCTATTTTCAGTCGCGGGCGTTCTTCGATCTCGAGCGTATCGAACTTCTGCGGGGGCCACAGGGCACGCTGTACGGCCGCGACGCGACCGTCGGTGCGTTCAACTACGTCACTAAGGCGCCAACCAGTGTGTTCGAGGCCGGCGGTGACGTGACATACGGTAATGACGATTGATTCGAGACCAACGGGTATGTCAGTGGCCCGCTATTGGGTGAGACGCTGACCGGGCGCCTAGCGTTTCGGACGGAGAGTCATGACGGGTACGCCCCAGGAGAGACCTCGAAGACAACAAGGGACTGGACACTGCAGATAATGCCGAGGTTCGTGGCCGTATTGCGTATCAACCAACGGACGCACTGAGGATCGATCTGACGGCGGACTACAGTCGCGATGACGGCTACGCCGCGCTCGAGGCGTTTCGCTCGAACCCCGCGCTGCCGACGCTGTATGAGCCGTAGGTGGTCTCTTGTATGGCGCCGCACCGATGCCGGGTGGCCGCAAGGTCGATCAGAACCTGATCCGAGCGGGCCAGATCCGTACGCAGGGCGCCAGCGTGAAAGTCGCTTGGGATGTCGATTGGGCAACGTTGACCTCGATTACCGCCGAACGCGGCGCTCACCAAAATTCACCGAGCGGCGACCTGGATTTCACCAGCGCCCCGTTGCTCGACTTCACGAACCAATTCGACGTCGAACAGTACACCGAGGATCTGTATCTGGTGTCGGCGGGGGAGGGCCGACTCGATTGGACGTTTGGCGCGTCGTATTTCTACGAGAAATCGAACACGTCCGGTTTGCTGAGCGTGAGTCCCTTATTGGCGGCGGCACGTTGTTGCTCGACTCGCCGGAACTCAAGACGGAAGCGGCTGCCGTTTATGGTGAGGCCACTTATCGCATCTTCGACAAGGTCGCGCTCACGGGTGGTGTTCGCTATTCGTGGGAAGAGAAGAAGAAGTCCGAGGCCGATGTTTGTCAAAGCGTCACATGCGCGCCATCGGGCCTCAGCGCTTTCGACGTCAGCCATTCATGGGATGAATGGCTACCGCATGTTTCCCCTGAACTATCAGGCTTCGGACGACATCATGCTGTATGCCTCCGTAGGGCGAGGCTTCAAGGCAGGCGGGTTCAATGCGTTGACCCCACAAAGCACTCCTTATGATCCGGAAGAAAGCACGACCTACGAGGTGGGACTCAAGTCGGAGCTGTTCGATCGGATCTTGCTGTTGAACGTGGCTGCGTTCAGCACGGATACGACGACCTGCAGGTGGAGCAGCGGGTCGCGACGCCCACTCCGCATCTGGAAGTTCGCAACGCGGCTTCTGCGCGGGTGAATGGAGTAGAGCTCCAGGTCGATGTGCGCCCGGTCGAGTTCTTGTCTATTGATGGCAACGCTGCCTACCTCGACACGGAGTATCGATCCTTCCCTGCAGCAGTCGTTGATTTTCAGCCGGCAGGACCACCCGGTGACGTTCGACGCGAGCGGCAATCAGTTGAGCCAGGCACCGGAATGGTCCGCGAACGTCGGCGCGCAAGCCACTGCGCCCTTAAGCAATCTGGGACAGCTGACGATCCGCGGCGAGTACGCCTACCAGAGCGATGTGTTCTTCACGCCCGCAAATACGTCGCTGTTTCACCAGGCCGGATACAACTGGTTCAACGCGCGCGTCAGCTTCGAAACGAACGACGGGCGTTGGAACGTCGCGGCCTGGGGTAAGAACCTCAGTGATGTATCGAGGTTCGCATACCTCGCACCGGGCAGCCCGGACGTGCCCGGCCTCTCCGCCACGGTGTTCGGCATGATGATGCCGCCGCGGACTTACGGAGCCACGGTTGGATTCAAGTTTTAGTTCGGTGCAAACGATGCAGATCGACTCGCGAGTCGCGGTCACGTCTTTTGGGAGTGTGCAGCTATGAGTAGGGAAAACGGCATCGACGATTCCGCCGAGAACGGAATCCGGCGCACGCTGGCCGAATACTGCGCGTTCGTCGATGACGGAGAGTTCGCCCGTTGGGCCGAGCTCTTCACGTCCGACGCCGTCCTCAAGGGCAATGGCAGCATCATCGCGACGACTCGAGAAGGTATACGAACGTGGGTCACCGACGCGGTACCGCCGCGATCCGGCGGCAAGCACATGACCGTGAACAGCATCATTCGCCTAGCGGAGCGCACCGCAAACGTGTCGTCAGACTTTTTCTGGCTCTCTCGTTCTGCGGAAGGGCCGGTCGTGGCCGCGGCGGGTCGATACATCGACACACTCGTTAGCGAGGAGGACCGCTGGCGCGTGCGCGGAACGCGAAATCGTTCTGCCGATGGAGTGGATCCGAATGCCTCCGGCGAAATGAATCCGAAATCCGATTTCCTTCACCAACGTTTCTCGTACTCGCCCCTAGCAAGGCGAAATGGAGTCAATTGATGAGTAGCGCACTGCAGTCGAAAGTCGCGGTCATTACAGGCGGCGCTTCGGGAATGGGGTTGGCCACGGTTGAACGTTTCATCGCAGAAGGGGCAAAGGTCGTATTTTGCGATCTGCCCCCGCACTCGGAAGGCGCGCTCGAGGAACGCTTGGGCTCGGTGAAGGCGAAGATGCACCGCGGTGGCCGAGTGAAAGGCGGCAAACACGACGGCTGGGCGATCGCTGCTCGCCTTGGTGATGCAGCACACTTCGTGCCGGCCGACATTACCGCCGGGAAGCCCTCGAGGTTGTGTTCCAAACGGCGCTCGACCGATTTGGCGGGCTCGATGTTTTCTTCAGCAACGCCGGTGTCATAGCGGCCGAGGGGACGATCCTCGAATGCCCTGATGCCATTTTCGATCACGCGATCGCGGTAAACCTGAAAGCCGCGTGGATGGGCATCAAGCTCGCTGCACCGCTGCTCATCAAGCGCGGTGGCGGATCGATCATCACGAACGCCTCGGTTGCTGGGCTTGCGGGGTTCCGTGGAATGGGCGCCTACAGCGCGTCCAAGGGTGGCGTGATCGCGTTGACGCGCTCGGCTGCGGTCGAGCTTGCAGAGCAGAACGTGCGGGTGAATTGCATCTGTCCCGGCGCAATCGTGACGCCGATCGGTGCGCCTACGGATGCCGACTTCGACGTGGACAAGGTTCGAGCCGGGATGTCGCGCGCACCGCTCATACCGCGCGCGGGCGAAGGCGCGGACATTGCGGGCGCCGCTCTCTGGCTCGCGTCGGACGACTCAACGTTCGTAACGGGCCAGGTCATTACAGTCGATGGCGGGGGAATCTCCGAGTACGACGCGCGATGGCGTGGACGCGTGCTCGGAGCACGATGATCGCTCCGGTCGATAAGCGCGCTGCGTTCGCCAGAACGGCAGCGATGCAGGCTCAGAACATCGGTAGCTCGGGGATGGGTTGACCCGGTTTCGCGAAGCGCTTGTCGTCGTCGAGCGTGACACCGGTGTTCTCGGCGATACGGCTGTTGAGCATGTATTGACCGATACAGAAGATCAGCTCGATGACCTGACGGTCGGTGAAGTGCCGCCGGACTTCGGCGAGCGATGCATCGGTAGCACGCACGTTGGTTTGCACCTCACGCGCAAACACTGCGACGGCTTGCTGACGCTGCGTGAGAACCGGCGAGCGGAGTTCGCCGCGTTCGATCGCAGATACGTGTTCCGGGGCCCCGCCGCAAGCAGTGCCGGCCGATGATGGGCGTACTCGTATTTCGGCGAGTCGGCCGCTGTGACGACACAAATCACCAGCTCCTGGATATCGCGCTCGAGGCTGTTTCGACCCAACACCGCGCCTGCGAACTGAAGCCAGCCTGTGAACGCGCCCTCGGCGTGCGTGACCATTCGCATGACCGCGAGATCGAATGGCATCGCGGCGAGGGCGTTGCGAACCTGCTCGGGTGCGAGCGCGATATCCGGAAAGGGAATGCGTGGCATCGATTGATCCTCTTCGTGTTGCGCGAATTTTCGAATCAGGCAGTTACGGCTGCTAGTCGGTCGTGAGTCTCTCGCAGCGCTTCCCTCAACACCGGTGAAAGGGATCCGACGTCCCCATCCCTTCGAGCTTGTATCTACGCTCTGCGGCAGCGGCGGCGAACCTCTGCGGTTCGACGTCGGCCATCTTTATCCGTGAGACGTAAAGAGCCGTCGCATAGTCCACCGTGAGGCGCGCGTCCGCGTCCTCCTTTACACCGCGTCCGAACGCGACCGTGCCGTCCTTCACGGCCAACCAATGCGCCTCGGCCTGGCCGTCAGGGCAGTCGGTGATGACCTCACAGATCGTGAAGCGCGTGTCGGCAAGCTGCCGCGTCCTGCTGGCCACCGCCTCCGCTAACAACCGACTGAACGCGTCGTACCAGGCATCGCTCAGGAACTCGAATGTTTCTACGCTCATTTTGATCGTCTTGATATTTAGAATGTATAGTATGCAAGATTTGTGGCGATTGAGGCTATAAGAATATTGCCATTGGTGTCACATAAATAAGCAAATATGGCTGTATATGCGATTGAAATGAGCACGGATCCATATTCCTGTTGATAAATTTTAGAATGATCAGTACGTCGTGAAAATCGACCACCCAGGAGAGAATCGTGACGTCACTTGAGGAGCGGAAAGGGGACGAGCTGCACCAGTTCGAGACGGCGATGAACGGACTCGACGGCGCGACGAAGCTCACGACGATTCAGGAACTGCGCGAGTTCACGGCCAAGATGGCCTTCCTCGTGAAGGGTGCGTTGCCTAAGGTAGGCGCACTTCACGAGGCGGTCGTCCTCAGGAAAACAAAACGGCGAGACATTGACGGCGGACGTCATCGTCCCGGAAGGAACGGCGCCGTTTTCCGGTCCTCGTCTATCTGCACGGTGGCGGTTGGGTTCTCGGAAGCAGGGAAGACTACCGCCTGTTGGGATGTCGGTTCGCGGAGGCAGGCTTCCTCGTCATAAACGTCGACTACCGCCTTGCACCCGAAAAACCATTCCCCGCCGGGTATGACGATTGCGTTTTTGCGGTCCGCTGGGCGGGTGACGAGGCGCGTCGTTTCGGTGGCGACTCCGCACGCTTGGTCATCGGTGGCGATTCGGCGGGTGCCAACCTGGCTGCGGCTGTTGCAGTGAACCTGGCGGACGATCGCAACGCTTCGCAAATCCGTGCGGCGTTGCTCGCCTACGGCGTGTTCGACATCAAGACGATGCCCCGCGGCGACACCCCCGAATCGGGCGTGTTAGTCGACGCCATCGCGACCGCTTACCTCGGGGCCGATCCGGGCCCGCTGTGGCGCGACTCTCGCGTCAGTCCGCTGTTCGCCGCCGCGAAGCTGCCCCCGAGCTTCGTCGTCGTAGGCTCCGCCGATTCTCTCGTCGGGCAATCGGCAGAGCTCGTTGCCGAACTGACCTCCGCCGGCGTCCCCACGAACACGTCGTGGTCGAAGACATGCCGCACGGATTCATCCAAATGGAAGCGTTCCCGTCCGCCGTACCCACGATCACGCGCATGGCCGCGTTCGCGCTGGCACAACTCGACTGACATCCAACGACCCAGCCGAGGGGCAGGGTAGAAGTGCCTTGCCGAGTACCTGCGCGGAAGCCGAGGAGCATGCATGAAAGGCGTCGACGTGATTGCCGACATACTCAAGCGGGAGGGTACCGAGTTCATCGCGTGCTTCCCGCACAACGACCTGATCGAGGCGTGCGCGAAGATCGGCATTCGCCCGATCGTGTGTCGGCAGGAGCGGGTGGGAATCGCCATTGCCGACGGCTTCAGCCGCGTCACGAACGGCAAACGCGTCGGCGTGTTCGTTTGCCAGCAGGGAGCCGGAGCCGAGAACGCGTTCCCCGGCGTTGCCCAGGCGTTTGCCGACAATGTGCCGTTGCTGATGCTGCCCGCCGGGGAAGCGACGTCGCGGCAGGGGATCACTCCCGTATTCAGCTCCTACGAAAACTATGCGCACGTGACGAAATGGCGCGCGTTCGTCGGCGACGTGAATCGGATCGCCGACTGCGCCACGCGTTCTATCGCCTGCGCAACGGCAAAGGTGGGCCGGTGCTGATAGAAACCGCGATCGATGCGATGTTCGCCGAGCATGCCGGCCTCTTGAATACGCACCGGTCGCGGGCTCGCGTTATGCACCCGATGCGGACTCGGTCAAGCGCGCCATCGATGCGTTGTTGAAGGCGAAACGCCCCGTAGCGTTCGCCGGTCAGGGTGTGCTGTTTGCGAACGCGTCGGACGAGCTCGTTGCGCTCGCCGAGCGGCTCGATATGCCCGTGCTGACGACGATGCAAGGCAAGAGTGCGTTCCCCGAGCGCCACCCCTTGTCGATCGGCGCGTCGGCCGTCTCGAAACCGGCTCACATGATGCACTTCCTGAACGAAGCCGATGTTGTGTTCGGCATCGGTACGAGTTCCACGCGCACGCTATACGGCACGAACGTGCCGAACGGAAAGCGGCTCATCCACGCGACGATCAGCGAGAGCGACATGCACAAGGACTATCCGGTCGAGCACGCGCTCGTGGGTGACGCGAAGCTGACGTTGCAGGCGATGGTGCGCGAGCTCGACGAACGCAACGTGAACCGCGGCCCCGCTTTGCGCGCCGAAGATGCCGCCGCGCGCAAGCGGGCGTTCATCGCTGGGTGGAAAAGCGAGCTCACGTCGCCGGAAGTTCCGCTCAATCAATACCGGATCATCTGGGACCTGATGCAGCACGTCGATGCGGCGAACACGATCATCACGCACGACGCGGGCACGCCGCGCGAGCAGCTGATTGCATTCTGGGAGTCACCCACACCGCGTGGCTATCTCGGTTGGGGAAAGACGACGCAGCTTGGCTTCGGCCTGGGGGCGATCATGGGCGCGAAGCTCGCCGAGCCCGACAAGCTGTGCATCAACATCATGGGCGACTCTGCGATCGGCATGGTCGGCCTGGATATCGACACTGCCGCGCGCAATGGGCTCGGCATTCTGACGATCGTGTTCAACAACGGGATCATGGCGATCGAATCGCCGTCGCTCGTGCACGCGCAACAGCAATATGGCGCAAACAACCAGGGCGGAAACTACGTGCAGATCGCCGAGGCGCTGGGCGCCTGGGGCCGACGCATCACGCGTCCGGAGGAGTTCCTGCCCGCATTGGACCAGGCAATCGCCGCGACCCGCAGCGGTAAACCTGCATTGATCGAGTGCATCGTGAAAGAGGGCTCGATCTGGCCGGGAAGAGGGGATCCGCAGTGACTTCGCGCGAATCCACGTCCGAGCCAAACACGACTCGCATCGCACTGCGCGAGGTCCGGAGCTACGACCACCTGGTTCGCCCCGACGCCGTACACGGCGATGTGTACACCGATGCAACGATCTTTCGCGAAGAGCAATCGCGGATCTTCGGGCGCTGCTGGATATACATCGGCCATGAGAGCGAGGTTCCCACGCCGGGCGATTTCAAACGCGCGGTGCTCGGCCAGCAACCGGTCATCTTGTGTCGCGATCGCCAGAGTCAGGTGCAGGTGTTGTTCAATCGCTGCCGGCATAGAGGCGCAATCGTCTGTGTGGAGGAGGCGGGCAACGCCGATGGATTTCGCTGCGACTATCACGGCTGGCATTACCGATTGGATGGAGAGTTGGCGGGTGTGCCGTATGCCGACGGGTACAAAGACCTCGACCGGTCCGCATTCAGGCTGACGCGTCCACCGCGCGTCGAAAGCTACCGGGGCTTCGTGTTCGCAAGTCTCGCCGCGGAAGGTGACGACTTGAAAACCTATCTCGGGCTGCCGTGCCTCGAGCAGATCGATCTGGTTTGCGACCTGCTCACCGGAAGGGCGCGTCCGCCTTCAGGCGGGTGTATCGAAACTCGCGTACGACGGGAACTGGAAGCTGCAGATGGAAAACACCATCGATGGCTACCATCCGAACTTCGCCCATCAGTCGTATTTCGCGGAATTGCACCGCGGCGGCCGCCCACGTATCGACGCATTCGACGGCGACTCGATCATGCAGTGTCGCGTGCTGGGCAATGGCCACACGCTCATGGATTACCGCCCCTACTATGGCGCCCTACAAGGAAATGCGACTCGCCGGGCTGACGGCAACCGCCTGGGGCCGTAAGTACTACGACGATCTCGTCATGGCGCATGGGCGGGAACGCGCCGAGACCGTCCTTGTCGCGGCGGCACGCACATGAGTGTGTTTCCAAACGTGGCCCTGGTTGCGCAGCAGGTGCGGGTGATTCGTCCGGTGCGCCACGACCGCACTGAGGTGTGGCTTGCCGCCGTGCTCCTGGAAGGTGTGCCCGAGGAAGTGAACACGCAGCGGATACGGACGCATGAGGCGTTCTACAGCCCGCTGGCGGGCGGGATTCACGACGACCTCGAGATGTTCACCCGAGTGACGGAAGGCCTGCGGTGCCGCGAAGAACCGTGGCTGTTGCTGAGCCGCGGTGTACATCGTGAACGCCGAGATGTCGATGGCACCGTAGTCGGTCAGGTGACGGACGAATTGGTACAAAGAGAGATGTGGCGCCGCTGGAAAGAGTTAATGGAGGCGCCGTGACGGATTTGCGCAGCCGCATAGAGTGCTTCCTCTACCTCGAAGCGCGACTGATGGACGAAGGTCGCTACGGTGAATGGCTCGCGCTATTCACCGACGACTGCACGTATTGGATTCCGTCGAACCGCGACAACGCCGATCCGCAGCGCGAGATCTCGATCCTGTTCTGTAACCGACCGATGCTCGAGGCGTACGTGAGACGGCTCGCCGGCGGCAACGCGTTCGCGCAAGCGCCACCATCGCGACTGCGCCGCATCGTCGGCAACGTGGAGATCGTGGAAACGCATTCGAGCGAGGCAAACCTCGACGTAGACCTGATGGCCAACTTCGCGCTCGTCGAGGTGCGACGAAACACGCAGCGTCTGCATGCGGGACAGAGTCGCTACACGCTCGCGATCACCGACAGCGTCATCGCGATCCGTAAGAAGCAGGTGAACCTGGCCGGAATCGACGAACCGCAGGACAGTATTACGTTCTTACTCTGAGGGCTGACATGGTGGGGTTCGAGAGCATCATCTACGAGAAAGGAAAACGGCCGCGTGCGGCTCACGCTGAATCGGCCGGAGAAGCTCAACGCCCTGACGCTGAAGCTGCTGACGGAGCTCAACGAGGCGCTGTGGGAAGCCGACAACGATCGCGACGTGCACTGCGTGATCGTCAAAGGCGCCGGCCGCGCGTTCAGCGCCGGCTACGACCTGCGGCGGCGACGGCACGTGCCCGTTCGCGGATTCAACGCGACGACAACCGTACCGCGGCGGCCGCACCATCGACGACGACGCCTGGCAACTCGAGCGCGCGCAGCGGCTGCGCATGGCGCTGTTCGACATGCACAAGCCGGTCATCGCCCAGGTGCACGGCTACTGCCTGGCCGGCGGCACCGACATCGCGCTCCTGTGCGACATGGTGATCGCCGCCGACGACGCCCGATCGGCTTCCCGCCGGCGCGCGACCTCGGCGCGCTGCCGAACAACATGTGGCTCTACAACGTCGGCCCGCAGTGGGCGAAGCGGCTGATGATGACCGGCGACACGATCACCGGCGCGGAGGCGCAGCAGATCGGGCTCGTGATGAAGGCGGTGCCCGCGCGAACGATCTCGAAGCCGAGGTCGACGGCCTGGCCGACCGGCTGGCGCTGATCGACCCCGACCTGCTGACCGCGAACAAGCGGATCGTCAACCTCGGCCTCGAGCTGATGGGCGCGCGCACGCTGCAGCGCCTGGCGGCCGAGAACGACGTGCGCGGCCACAACACGCGCGGCGCCGAGGCACTTCTTCGCGCCAGGCGCGCGACGGCGGCCTCGCGACAGGCGCTGAAGGACCGCGACGCAGAAGTTCGGCGACGGTCGCGCGCGCGTGAACGGGCCGGAGATTCGCGATGCGGCGGGACGTCTGGTCGACCCGTAGGTCGTCTAGGAGCGCCAAAGCAGAGCGAGACGATCTCTAGCAGGGTCGAGTGACAAGGCGACGTTTGCGGACCATGTTCCGTCTAGGTGTCCGTGTCACTCGATCAATCTTGCGCACCTTCTATTCGGCCGAGGAGGTGTTAGTTGAATCAATTGTCCCAGTAGTGACGTTTGATAACGGTCGCGGACCCAAAACGGACCCAATTTTGTGAACGGCATAACGCGCTGTAGCACTGAGAGTGAGTGAAATCAGACAGTTGCGTGCTACAGCGAGCTACAGCATGCACACTCTCCGAGTTCGAGCCCCGTCCGCCCCTCTACAACTTTGAATCGCGGTCAATTGATTCGGGGCGGGTGCGAGTTCTTGGCACAATCCTGGCACACTAGGTGCCACAAAACGACACAAACGGCAGCCGACGTACACAGCTAAGCGTTTGTTTCTATTGGTGGGGAGTGGTGCCCCTTAGTGTGACCGTCGGGCTTCGAACCAGCTGCCACTGGGCCTCCCGACTCGCGTGCGTTGTGCGCCAGCACCTCATCAGTTTCGGTTCTCGATGTAGGCGAGCGATCGGAAGCCGTCGTACTTCACCTCGAACGGCCAGTCGACATCGTCGAACGGCGTGGGCTTATGGATCAGTTCCATTGCGTCGATCTTTGGGAGTGTCACGGTGGTCTTCGCGGCTCGCCGGTCGAAAAGAATGCGATTTCGTGTCAACCCTTGGCAATGGCAGAAGGCTCACAGCAGACTCGCCACCATGGAACGGATTCCTCCACGTCGGCGACGCGGCGGCCGAACGAAGCTCGACGCGCTCGGCGTGCATCGCTACGTCAGCGGCTATGGCGGCCGTCGGCACGTCTCGGTGAGCGACTACAACCTGCCGGAAGGTATGCGAGAGCGAGCAAGAGAGATTGCGAAGGCGTCGAGCGGTTGGGGGTGGGAAAGGCACCCGCCGCCGAAGTAGCCGGGCGCGGTAACGCACTGACGCGTACGGCGTCAAACGTCTGCAATGTCAGCCGTATCTATAGGTAGAGGTGGTACCCCGCCTGTACCCAAGCTAACGTGGACTAACATAAGCTGCTGATTCAGAAGCCGATTCTGCCTTTCCGTGTCCACTCCATCATTGGAGCGACGCAGAGCCGGTGAGGTGCGATATCGGTCTGGCGCATGGAAACTGCTACTCGGCCTCCTTGGGTGGCCCCCACAACTGCTGGAGGCGTTGGTCACGACCGCATTTCACGCGGTAAGACTTGTAGCGTATCGGATTCTTGCGGTAGTAGTCCTGATGGTATTCCTCAGGCGGGGTAGAAACGGCCGGCGGCCGCGATCTCCGTCGCCACCGGTTTGTCGAACTCCTCCTGCACTCGTTGTTTCGACGCCTCCGCCAAAGCTTGCTGCTCCGGCGTGCTGTAGAAAATCGCGGTGCGATACTGCGGCCCTTCGTCGCAGAACTGTTGGTCGATCGCCAGCGGATCGATGTTGTGCCAGAAGACGTCGAGCAGCTTTTCGTATGAAACCTTGCTCGGATCGTACGTCACCTGCACGGACTCGGCGTGTCCGCTGCCCCCGGCCGAGACTTCTTTATACGTCGGGTTCGGCGCGCGCCCGCCGGTATATCCCGTCGTGGTCGATACCACGCCGACCAATTCGTCGAAGGGGTGCTCCATGGACCAGAAGCAGCCCCCAGCGAATGTCGCGACCGCGGTCGATTCGCCTGATGGAGGCGCCTTTGCCAGATCGTCAGCGAGCGCGCCGGCGCTGGCCGCAATCAGCGATACGGCCAGCCAACACGCGCGCGCCGCGTGCGACACGCTCAAGTGCGTTCGTCACGTTCAGCTCCTGAGGGCAGGAAGGGCGTCGTCTTTTGCAACGAACAACACGGCCAGGCCGTTGTTGCACCAGCGCTCTCCGCGTGGCGCTGGCCCGTCGTTGAAGACGTGTCCCTGGTGGCCCTCGCAGCGCGCGCAATGATATTCAGTGCGCGGCAGGACCAGTTTGTAGTCCTTCTTCGTGCCGATGTGCCCGGCGATCGGTTGAGTGAAACTCGGCCAACCCGTACCGCTGTCGAACTTGTGATCGCTGTCGAAGAGCGGCAGGAAACACGCGGCGCAAACGAACGTGCCTGGGTGCTTTTCGTTGTTGAGCGGACTGCTGAACGGGCGCTCGGTCGCCTTCCTCGAACAGAATCTGGTAACGCGCCGGTTCCAACAAGGCTCTCCATTGCTGTTCGCTCTTGCTGATCGGCGGAAAGTCGGGCGCTGTCGCGCCCTCCGCCGAATACAGCGCGTCTCGTCAACATCGGCGATGCAACGAGAGCCAGCAACGACTGCAAGATCGAACGGCGTTCCATAGCGATTCCTCTGACGGATCGAACGGTGATGGAGAGCTTGGACCGACTTCGGACCGGATTCGTTTTAACTTTCTTCCGCGGCGCCGATGCCGGCTTGGCGACCGAAAACCGCGCCGGACGTCAGCCCTGTGCCGCCCGGATAGTTGAAGTAGAACAGTCCGCCCACGAGTTCTCCAGATGCGAACAACCCGGGGATGGCGTCGCCTTCTTCAGAGATCACTCGCGCGTTTGCGTCGACGTGACAGGCCGCCGAACGTGAACGTGATGCCGCACGTCACCGCATATGCTTCGAACGGCGGCGTGTCCAACGGATTCGCCCAGTTCGACTTGGGTAACGTCAATCCGCGCGTGGCGCGACCGTCTTTGCGCGTTGGGTCGAACGGTGTCGATTGGTCGACCGCAGCGTTGAATGCGCGAACGGTGGCGGTCAATTCGGATGCGTCGATCGCCGTCGATTTTGCGCGACAGGGCGTCGATGGTATCGGCGGTAACGCGTGATACCTGCCGGATGCGGTATTCGTCGCGCAGCAGCGACGCGACCTTGGCGTCGAAGATCTGCCACGCGATCTGTCCCGGCTGCTGCAGAATCTCACGCCCGTATTTCGCGTATGTGTAGTTGCGGAAGTCCGCGCCCTCGTCGACGAAGCGTTCGCCGCGCGCGTTGACCATGATGCCGAACGGGTAGGAGTGCTTCTGGAATCCGTCGCCGACCTCGAGGTCTCCGAACTCGGGCGCGTTCGCATCCCAACCGACCGCGTGGCAACCGGACCAGTGGCCGCGCGCCGCCGCGCCGACTTCGAGCGCCATACGAATGCCGTCGCCGGTGTTGAACCGCGTGCCGCGCACGCGCGCGAGATCCCAGCCTGGGCCAAGGTAGCGCGCGCGCCACGCCGGGTTCGCTTCGAAGCCGCCTGCGGCGAGGACCACCGCGTCGGCGTCGATCGTTTCTTCGCGCCCGCCGTGATTGACGCGCACGCCGGCGATGCGGCCGGACCGCATCGTTAGACCGATCGCGCGGGCACCGTACTGCAGGTGCGACTCCGGACCGTTCGGCAGCCGCAGTAAGGGAATCGATCAGACCGGGACCGCCGCCCCAGGCTTCGATCGTCAGGCCGCCCCAGAAGCGAACTCGACCGTCGACGTTGAACGATTGGCGGCCGTACACGGCAGGAAACGCACACCGTACGACTGCATCCAGCGCAGCGTCGCGAAACTGTCTTCGACGAGCCGTTCCGCGAGCGCCGGGTCGCAACGGTATTGCGTGACGCGGCCGAGGTCGTCGAAGAAATTCGTGGACGAGTAACTCGAGAAATCGGTGCGCTCGATTTCAGAGGCAGTGAGATCGGGCATCAAGCGCACGAGGTCGTCGACGCCGTCGTAAACCGCGCGCATCGCGCCGGCGGTGAAGCGTGTATTGCCGCCGCGCAGATCGAACGGAGCTCGTTCCAACAACGTCACTTGGGCGCCGCGTTCGCGCGCGCTCAGTGCGGCGCACAAGGCGGCGTTACCTCCACCGACGACCACGACGCGTCGCGCCATTCCGCACCCGTACTCTACGATGGAGGCGGACTAGAACATGCGTGTCCTGAGGCGTCAACGGATCGTTCGCAGTACGCTAGCCGGGTATCGATCGAAGGGGTACGAGATGGAACGGTTCGTTGGCAAAAGCGTCGTAGTGACCGGCGCCGGCTCGGGATTCGGCGAGGCGATCGCCAAGCGGTTCGCGCGAGAAGGCGCATCGGTGATCGTCGCAGACATCGATTCGACGCGCGCGGAGCGGGTGGCCGCGGAGATCGTCGCTGCGGACGGCAAGGCCCGCAGCGTGCGCACGGACGTCTCGAGCGCCGACGCGGTACGCGCGATGATCGAGTTGGCCGTATCGGCGTTCGGTGGGCTCGACGTGCTGATCAACAACGCCGGGTTCACGCATCGCTCGGGACCCGCATGGGAACTCGACGAAGCCGACTATGATCGGCGTGTTCGCCACGAACACCAAGGGCGTGTGGCTCGGTGTGAAATACGCCGTGCCGGTGATGCGCGCGAAGGGCGGTGTCATCGTGAACACCGCGTCGATCGGTGCAGTGGCACCGCGACCGGGCGTGACTGTCTACAACGCAACCAAAGGCGCGGTGGTGACGATGACACGCGGGCTCGCGGTGGAACTGGCGCGATTCAACATCCGGGTGAACGCGGTGAATCCGGTCGCGGCCGATACGCCGTTCATGCGCGGGGCGCTGGGTGGCGACTCGCTTCCGGAGGCGAATCGCGCGGCGCTGATCTCGGGTATTCCGCTGCGCCGGCTCACTGAACCCGCGGACGTGGCCGCGGCGGTGACGTTCCTCGCATCGGACGATGCGGCGTTTCTAACGGGTGTCTGCCTGCCGGTAGACGGCGGGCGCAGCATCAGTTGAGCGAAGTCGGCTACGCGTGCGCGGCGTTCGGTGTCGACGCGCGATCGGCAACGACGGCCGCGTCGACTGCCGCGACCTTCTCCCGGATCAGCGGGATCAGCTCGCGGCCGTAGTCTTCGGTATCGGCAAACGGGTCGAAGCCGCGTAGCAGCACGCCGCCGACGCCGAGCTGGTAGTAGCGGACCAGCGCATCTGCAACCTGGTCCGGCGTGCCGACCAACGCCGTGGTGTTGCCGGAACCCGCCGCCGCGCCGGCGATCGGTGTCCACAAGCGCTCGTCGTGTACGTCGCCGCCGGCCGCAAGCCGCACCAGGCGCCGCGCGGTTTCAGCCTCCGGTTCGAACGCGCGCTTCGGCGCGCCTTGCGTCACGCTGGCGAGAATCGACTCGGCTTTCTTCCAGGCAGCGGTTTCCGTTGCCGCGATGATCGGGCGGAACGACACATTGAAACGCGGCGAGCGACCGTGTTCCGATGCGGCCGCACGGATGCGTGCGATGCTCTCGGCAATGGCGGCGCGCGGCTCGCCAAACAGCGCATAGACGTCGCAATGGCGTGCACCGACACCGATCGCCGCGTCAGATACACCGCCGAACCAGAGCGGCACGTGCGGTTGCTGCGTGCATCGCACTTCGGAGAACGCGCGCTCGAAGCGATAGTAGGGGCCTTCGTGATCGAACGGCTTGTCGCTGGTCCACACATGACGCAACACCTCGAGGTATTCGTCAGTGCGAGCGTATCGCTCGTCGTGACCGAGCCAGTCGCCGTCGCGGCGTTGATCGGCGTCGACGCCGCCGGTAATGATGTGCAGCCACAGCCGCCCCCCAGTGAGATTGTCGAAGGTGGCGGCGGTGCGGGCGGTGAGCGTTGGCGCGACGAAACCGGGGCGATGCGCGACCAGGAATTTCAATCGCTCGGTCTTGTGCGCGCAGTACTGCGCTACTTGAAATCCCTCTGCCGACGAGGCCGAGTATCCGACCAGCACGGCATCGTATCCGGACGCTTCGTGGGCGCGCGCAAACGACGCGAGGAACTCCGGATCGATACCGCCGCCGATGACGTGTACGGCGGCTTGTGCCGGCGGTGCCACGCCGATCATGCCGATGATGTTGAGTGGCATGGCAGACGCCTTACGCGGTGGGCGTGTAACGAAGCATGACGCGCGAACCGTCAGCGAGCCCGTTCTTGAATTTCGGCCCCCAGCTGCTCCACTCGCCGTGGTATTTCTTGCCGAACACCTCGAGCACTTGCGCCTTCATGGCGGAGTCGTCGATGACGGCCGCGGTCGCGCTCAGCTCCGGTGCTTTTCGAAACGCGTCGTTGGCACGCTTCCAGACGCCGAACTCGCCGACCCACATGCGCGCCTGATCGAGGCCGAGGCCGATCGCGCGGGCGCGCCATGCCTTCGAACTGGTGACGACGTAGATCGCGCCGCCCTGATAGACGAACCAGACCTCGGAATGGCACTTACTTTCCGCACCGCCTTTCTTTAGCGGGGTGATATAGATCGTCTGCGATTCGCCGAGTGCTTTGGTGGTCGCATCGACCAGCGCTGCCGCCGCCGCACGAAAAGGCGCCGCGCAGGTTGCCAGCGCGGCGCCCGATAGAGTCAGAAGGGTCCTTCGACTGATCATGTGCCGCTCGCCTGTGCAGATGCCGAGCGGGTCTTTTACCTCAAAGCTTCAACGGGCCACAACCCTCGCCAACCAGGCGTTTACCAGTTGCACTGCGACGCCGGCAGCTCGGTGCGCAACTCGTTGCCATTGGCATCGGTGGTGCGCTCGAAGCAGTTGCCGTTCAGATCGCGAAGCAGGTGTCGGCCTTGCGGCGCGACGGCCACCTGATTGGCAGGCGCGTACTGCTGCTGCCTGCGAATTGTGATACACGTTCGTCAGCACGGAGCCGAGGATCGCACCACCGACCAGATACGCCGGCCAATCGGAATTATTGTCGTGGTCGTGATGGCCGTAGTACGCCGGATATCCGTAGTACGCCGGATAGGGTCGATATCCATAGTACGGATAAGCGTGAGCGTAGTACGGGCGAGGGTAGTAGTAGCCCGGGTGGCCGTACCACCCTTTATACGGATAGCCGCCCCTGTAGGGGTAGCCGACGTAATAGTTGGACCCGTTGCCGTAGTGCGGTCGGCGTCCGGCGTTGTTCTTGCCCTGCGGGTAGCCGGCATAGTGGTTGCCGTTGTACCCGTTGTAGTTGCTGGACCCGTTGCCGTCATGCGGCCGGCGGCCCGCGTTGTTCTTGCCTTGCGGCTGCGCCGCGCCTCGTTGGGCTATGACCCTGGGCGTTTCCGCCTTGGCCACCGCCGTTCCAACCGGGATCTGCAGTCGCGACCGGGTTGATCGCGACGAGGGCGACCGTGATGGCTGCGAGCATGAACCGTTTCATCGTCGTATCTCCGCTAATCTCGGACCATTCTGGCGGAACGATCCTGAACACGACATGAATGGACGTCGGGTCGATCGTTCGGCGCTGGAATTTAGACCGTGGCGAGAGACGACTGTTTTGCCCTTTTCCCGTCAAAGGTGGGTTGGCGTTCGGCTCTCGTCGTACATTTTGACGAGAAAGTCGCGTAGCGACACTTCGGCCTCCGCCTTGGGCATCAGCCGGCGTTCCTCCATCAGCGCGGCCATATCGCGCAGGCTGCGACGCCCGTCGATCAGCGACATGATGAACGCGTAGATCTGCGTGGTGGTCGCCTGGACCTTGAACGAATCGATCTGCGGAATCGGTTTGTTGGTCTGGATCAGCCATTCCGGCAGCGCGCTCTGGCGCGGTGGCGCCGCCACGCGCTTCGTCTTGGTTGCGGACAACGTCACGGTCTCTTCGTTGCGACCGTGACGACTCGCCGGCGAGCACATGTACGGAATCGTCGATTCGACCACATTCGGGGCGGAAAAGCCGGTTGCACCGATCAGGGCGGCCGCTTCGCGCACGCTGAAACACAGCGCCGGGTCCACCTGGGCAAAGCGCAGCGAACCGAACGTCACCCACGTGCCGTCCGGTCGCAGCAGGCGATTGATCCGTTGTGCGAGCACGCGCAGATCCTCATCGACGATGTCGACGAACCACGGTGTGACGACGGCGTCGAACGCGTCGAGTGCAAACGGCGCGCGCAAGGCGTCGGCGAGTACGCAGTGGAAGCCTTCTCGGACCGCCGCGGGCGCAGCGAGCTCGCGCCGAACGGCGATGTCCTCGAGGCGACGCGGCGCAAGTGGGAACTCGTGCAGTTCGATTCGCGCACCTCGTGTGATCTGTTGGGTCGCAAGCGACAGTAGCGGATTCACGTCGAGCGCAACGGTGAGAGACGGCTCCAGGCGCGTGTGCAGATCGTAGGCGAGCCGTCCGGCACCGGAGCCGAGCACCAGAATCCGGCCGCCCGCAAGCGGCGGAAGAGCGCCCGCCACGAGATCGAACGACGCCTCGTTCTCAGCGGTTCCCCAGCACCAGTCGCGGTGAAGGTTCGCGTAGTACGTCGTCAGTCCCTGCGTTGGCGGAATGCGCGTACGCAGCGCCAGGTGCGTTTCCAGCGCGGTACCGATTTCGCCGAGGTTCAGTGGCGCCAGTAGTGTCGCAAGCTCTCCGAGATGCGCGCGTTGCGCGCCAACGAGGTGCTCGAGGCGCGTGCGCGTCAGCGGGTGCAGGTCGGTCGATTTCAGCGAGCGAGCGGTGCGGGCGGCGTCGGCTTCCCACTGGCGCAGCAGCCGGTGCATTCGCGTCCGCCATTCGGCAAGCGCCGCGACCGGTTCCGCGAACAGCCACGGAACACCGCCCAGATCCGGAAAGTCGACTCGGCAAGGCTCGCAACGCAGCGCCGCGCCGGCAGAGAGCCGCTTTCCGCAACGTGGACACGCGAGCAGGTCTACGAAAGTACTTGCGGTCGTCATCCGACGGTCCTGGTCGGTCGAGTATCAGCGCGATACTACAGTCGGTATCGCGACAAGACACGGCGGTGCGTCCTGCACCGCCTTCGTCTCTCAGATGGTGCCGTTCACGATCGGTTGGAACGCCGTCAGCGAATCGAGCAGTCCAGCCGGCAATCCTGCTGCGGGGAACAGCGTCGAGAAGTTGCCTTGTTCGCCATGCAGCGCCATGTAGTTGAGCACCGCGGTGTACGCCAACAGATTCACGTTGTTGGCGGCCGGGGTCGATGCCGTCTCAACTGAACCGTCGGCACGCATGTAACCGATCTGCTGGTGCCGCGCCTGTTCCGTCGCGTTTGCGCCGAGCAGTTGTGCCCGTCCGGTCGGGTTGTAGACGAGGAACCAGGTTGCAGCGGTCTGCTGGTTGTCGCTGGTCCACTCGCCCTTGCCGCGGCCGTCGACCGAGGCATCGATGGCGCCGTTGCTCGACAGCGAACCGTCCGAGAAGACGTACATCATCAGTGGCTTGCCGCGAGCCGCCGCGTACTGCAGGCACGCACCCATGCAGACGCCGGCGCGGAAGTCCTTTACCTCGCCCTCTGCGCGCTTGCCGCCGTGGTAGTCGTAGCCGCCCATCTCGATGGTGCCGGCACCGGCGAAGCCGTTGATGACCATCTTCATGACCGAGGCGGTCTTGCGGAATTCGGCGTTGCCGTCGAACTCTGCCTGCGTGAAGATGCCGGTGGGTCCGACGATTTGCGGGTCCGTAGCCGGGTTGATCTGCGACGGGTTACCGAAGTTTTCTGCAACGTCGGCGCTCTTCAGATAGCCGCAGCGCACCAGATCCTTCACGACGTCTTCGACGTGCACGGTGGTGTCGCCACCCGGCGTGAAGTTCTTCAGCTTTTCGTCGCTTATCTTGTAGATCGATTCCATCACCGCAACGGCGTCCGCCTGACTGAGCACGGTCGTTAGATCGCCGACGTCGACCAGGCCGGTGACGTCGCTCGGACGGTCTACTTTCGTCGGTCGCTTGGTCAGATCGACCAGCATCATCGGCGACACGGAGTTTCCGCCGGAGTCGGAATTCGACGATCCGATCAGCGACAGCAGCGTACCGTCGGCGCCAGCTCGCGCAATTCCGTACATCGGGTTGTGCGGGTTGTTGCCGGTATCGTTTTCCGACCGCGCCGGAATGACCGCACCGTTGATCAGCGCGCGAATCGCCGGATCGGTGACGCGCGTCATCATCCCGCGCAGATACGCGCTGTCCGAATGGAACGCCAGACCGAATTCGCTGTTGACGTGATTGAGTCCGGTCGTCGTGTTGATGACCGGCGGAATCATGTCGCCCGGCAGGCCCTGCTTCGCGTATCCGTCGGTCGTCAGGAAGTCGAGCTGACCACCTTGCTTGACCGATCAACACGTTCGAACCGGCCGTGTTGCCGCCGCCCGCGAGGTCGAAGCAGATGAACGGGATCTTGCCGGCGCCCTGGTTGCCGACACCGCAGAACGCTTTCAGCTGCGGCGACACGTTGATCGTCGCGCGAGCGCTGCCGGAACCGAGCGTCAATGCGGTGCTGCCGAGCACGAGCCCGGAACCGAAGATGAAGCCCTGCGACAGGAATTCGCGGCGGCTGCGCGGACGCGGATGGTCGGCGTGCCGTATCGGGTCGTCGTAACGTCGAATGTTCTTACGTCTTGTCATGATGAATCCTCGCTAATTCCATCCGCGCGCTACTGAACCAGCATCGCGGCGCTGCCGAGCACCGAAGCACACGCGCCTTTGACCACGCCGTTGGTGGAGCACTGCGCACCGCTGCAGCCGGCGAGGTGCCCGATAAGGCTGGCGACCTCGGTCCGCGTCGCCGCGTCATCCGGCTGCGTCGAGATGTTTGCGCCGACCATCTTCGCCATCAGCGGATCGATGATCTGGTTCTGCTTCGCGCCCGAATTGAACGCGGTCGCAACACCCGCACTGAAGTCGAAGCCGGGGAAGAACGTCGCCCGCTTCGCGGTGTCGTCCACCAACGCGCTGCAGTACGAGATCGCGAGTTGCGTGATGCCCATCTGCTGCGAAGACAGGAACCCTTCGATACCGGTCGAAACCGGAAGCGCCTGGTAGACCGCGTCGTACGTCGCCTTGACCTGCGTTTGCGTCGTCGGCACGCCCGTCATGTTCGACATCGTCTGGTTGATCTCCGCGAAGTCGCGAATGCCGTAGTCGGGATCGCGCGGTACGTCGAGCGGCGGCGGCGGGGGAGCCGGCGACGCTTCGACGACGACGTGCGTTGCGGTACCCAGCACTTCGAACGTCAGGAAGAACTCGTCGAGCGTAGGACCTTTCTCGAGCGCGACGACCGTTCCGAGCGTCGACAGGTCCTGCCGACCCGTCGGCGTGTACGCGGCATCGGTGATGGTGGTGTTCAAGTTCTTGAACGCCTGACCTACCGAGGCTTCGCGACCGTTGATACCGATGCGGATGCCGGCGATCGGGATGTCACCCGGCGTCGCCGTGCCGTCGAGCATCAGGAAGAACGGTGCACGGAACAGGTAGCTGTACGAATCGAACTGGCTCACCTCGAACACGATGTACGCGTCCGGCTTGCCGACGTGATCGCTCACGTTGAACAGCATGTAGTACTTCTCGCCGACGCCTACGTCGAAGTTCTGTTTGACCTGATCGGCCGTCAGCGCGCGATTGTGTATCGCGACCAGGCGAACCGTGCCGGCCCAGCGATTGGTATTGTCGACTTCGCTCGCTAACGACAGAGCAAAGGTGTTGTCCCAATCCGTGAGCAAGCCGCCGGCTACCGTATCGACGTCGTCGGTGAACTTGCCGTTGACGTAGATGCGTCGGCCGCCCGTCGGATCGTACGTTGCGACGACGTGTTGCAGCGTCGCTTGCAGATCCTCGTCGTCCGCCGATGTCGACAGGCGCGGCTCGCCGTTCTGGTCGGTCTCCGACGTACGGTTCAGGAAGTCGTACTGATAGAGCGTCTGGCCCAGCAAGAAGTTGCGACTCGAACTACCACCGGCGTAGCTGATGATCCGGGCCGGACCGTCTTGCGTGACGTTGGCCGGCGCTACCCACGCTTCGATCGAATACTCGCCCGTCGACTTGATCAGGTCGTGCAGCTTCTTGCTCGCCGTCGTCGAGCCTTGCGCCTTACCGTTCTTGAATTCGATACCCCAGCCACCGACCCAGCTGTACGTCCCCGACAACGTCAGGTTCGCAGCCGGTTCCACGCCGCTGGTATCGAATGCCGTGTTGCCGCTGCCGGTCTTGAACTCGTACAGCGCGATCACGTTCGCTTCCTGACGACCACCGCTCGATGCGACGATGCCGTCGGTGAGCTTGAGCGCCTTACTGGTGACGAGATTCGGGTCGACCACGGTCGCCGGAATCGCGTTCGCCATCGCGGTGATTCCCGCCTCCATCAGCGCGGCGTCTTGCGCGCAGTTGACCGTCGGCGGATTTTCACTCCAGCAGTTGTGGAATTCCTGGCCGAGGCGCAGCACGAAGCGCGAGTTCGCCGGATTGTCGAGATCCATCTTCTTTTGAGCCGCGGCGTACGCGACATCGATGTCGTCGCTCGCGAAGAACGGCGACTGCGGTACTGCCGCGTCTTCCTTGTGGCAGCCTACGCAATACTCGTGCAGGTACGGATCGTACACAGCGGTCTTGAACATCGTCGCCGATACGTCCGCCGGGAAGTTCTTGCTCGAACCCGGATCGCGCAGCGGTGGCGCCGTGAACTGAATCGACTTGCCGACTCCGCCCAACGCACCGCCGGCCCACGCCTCGATGTACGACTGAATGATGTCGCCGCACGCATCGTTGCTCGTCAGCCAGCAGTTGTGGCCGCCGCGCACTTTCAGAACCATCCGCGAATTTGCGGGATCGCTCAGGTTGACCACCGTGTTCGCTGCGTCGTACGCGAGGTTGATGTCGTCGTTACGAACGAAGCGCGGCGTCTGGCTCGGGTTGTGGCACGTACCGCAGCGGTTGTTCGGGACGAGGTTGTCCCACAGGTTGATCTTGAACCGCTGCACGTCGGCCGTTTGCGGCGCCGGACCCGTGTAGTTGCTCACGGTCGGCGGCGTCGTGACCGGATTGGTTACGGTCGAAGCACCGCTGCCGCTTCCGCAGCCGGAGACAAGCGTCGAGGCGGCGAGGCAAGCCGCCAGCGCGAGGCCGCGAGCAGACGAGAGTTTATTCATGATATTCATCGTTGCGGTCTCCGCTCACTGGCCCATGCAATAGACGGCGGACGCTGCGAACACGTTTCGCAGGTTGTAGTTGTCCGACTGAAAGGCACTGACCATCGAGCTGATCTGAGCCCGATCAGCCGCGTCTTGCGGCGGTCGCAGGCAAACGTTCTGGAACACTTTCTCGACCTGGCACTCGGCGAAGGCATCGCTGTTGGCCAGCTCCATGCCCAACGACTTCGCGCCGTCGCCGGATCCCGGCAGCGCGCCGTCCCAACCGAGCACTTCGTTGGGACCATGACGCCAGTAGTTGTCCCAGTGGTCGTTCATGGTGATGTAGCCGTACGGGAAGGTCGTGTTGTTGTTGAAGTACTTGCGAACGACGCGCGTGCCGGTCGTGGCATCGATGTCGCTGGTGTTGTTGTACTTCAGGAATCCGGCGTCGGCGGTCGGGTCGGTTGCCTTGTCGTACTGGAAGTTGTAGTAGGCGAAGGCCTGTGCCATCGGGTCCATGCCGGAGTGGCAGCCGATGCATCCGTTCAGGAATACGCGCGCGTCGCCACCGGGGCTGCGCGATACGTCCTGACGGATTCGATCGGGGGCGCGCGACGTGTCGTGCACCTGTTCCATGTCGCGGCACATGTGATTCAGCATCGTGAATCGGAACATCGCGCGGTTCGTGCCGTCGATGAAGAAGGCCTTCGACGCCGCGCGCGTGGTGAGCACGCCTGCGGTGGCCGATGACGGTACGCCGGTCAAACTGCTTTGCGGGGTGGTGCCGACGAGACGCGCCTTCAGATCCACACCCTGAGCCTCGGCCGCTTCATAGTGGGCGTTGCTCGAGGTCGAGTAGGCGGGGTTGATGCCGCTGACCGTGTACAGAATGTCGCCGTAGAGCACATTGCGGAAGTCGACGTCGTCACGAACCATGCCGATGACGGTGGCGGTGTAGTCGTTCAGCGGAACGAACACGGCCTGGTCGCGGTTCGTCCACGGAGCAACGAAATTCTTCAGCGTGACGTTGTAGAAGGATGCGTTATCGGTGGCGATGAGCGCGGCGTTGAATGCGCCATTCACCGGGTCCGTCGCGATCGTGTTCGCCATGAGATCCAGCGTCGAGCCATCCGGCGGTACGCCGGCGATCCGATCGTGGATGCGCTTCGCCTGATCGCGTTCGTCGGCGCTTACCGCGAGCGATCCGAATACCGTAATGACCGTGAGCACCAGAAGTAGCGCCCGTTTCGACCAGCGGCGTTCTGGCGTTGCGCGCAGCACCTTAACCATGAGGACACACTCCTGTTCATCGGATCGCCCCTGCTTGCTTCCACAGCAGCCATCGGGCGTTTCTTTTTACTGCCGGCCATCTATCCGTTGATGAGCACGAGGGCATCCCAGTCCCTGAACGGGTCTGGACAGCCGCGGCGCTAGATTCCGAGATTCGCCACTGCGGTGCTGTGACAGACCCCACGTTTCGGCCATGCGCAGTGGAACCTCAGACAAGTCGTTGGCGTCACCCGCCTTGTGAGTCGCTTCACATCTTCGAGGTGCTGCGCTGTGGAAGAATCCGACAGGTAGTACACGTCGAGGTCGATTGATGGCGCAGGCACAGGCTTTGCGGCTGCTTTGTGCGGCTCTGTTTAGCGCTATCGCTGGCGTAACGCTGGTCGGCTGCGGCGGTGGAAGCGGCGGCAGCTCGAGCGGATTGCTCGGCGGCGGACAGGACCCCGATCCGGCGGTACAGGATTTTCCGGTCGCTTACGTCAAGCGTCCGTTGTTGCTCGACGACGACGGCGCACTCTTGACGTTCGACGTGCGCGATCCGACGGCATTCATGCCAGGCGCCGAACTGTTCATCCGCGATCGTGCATCGGCGAGCGCAGTCGAGCGCAGCATTACGGCCGGTGTGTTTCCGAACGACGAGATGGGCAATCCGCCGCAGTACGACGTGAAGGATCTGTCGTCGTCGTACGACGGCAAGCAACTCGTATTCGCAATGCGCGCGCCCGAAATTCCGAATGCCGACGACGACGAACAACCCACGTGGAACATCTGGGTATACGACGTTGAATCTTCGTCATTGCACCGCGTGATCTCGTCAGACATCACGGCGGAAATCGGCCAGGACGTAGCGCCGCATTTCCTGCCTGACGGGCGCATCGTGTTTGCGTCGACACGACAACGCGATGCGAAAGCCGTTCTGCTCGACGAAGGCAAGCCGCAGTTCGCCGCACAAGTAGAGACCCGTCAGGAAGACGCGTTGTCGCTGCACGTGATGGATGCAGACGGCGGGAACATCCATCAGATTTCGTTCAACCAGAGCCACGACATGGATCCGTCGGTACTGGCAGATGGACGCATCGTGTACGCGCGCTGGGACAACGCCGCGAATCAGGATGCGTTCAGCCTTTACACGATGAATCCGGACGGCACCGAGCAGAAAGTACTGTACGGAACGCATAGCCACGACACCGGGCCGAATGGCGAAGCGATCCAGTTCGTCGAACCGCAGGAACTACCCGATGGCCGCATCCTCGTCAGCATGCGTCCGTCCACCGCGGAGTCGCACCTCGGCGCGGCGCTGGTTGCGATCGATACCGCCGCCTACGTCGATCACGATCAACCGACGTTTTCCAACGCGGGCCTGACCGCAGACGCGCAGGAACTGCTGGTGCCGGGCGACGTGCAGCTGAATGCGGTGCCGTCGCCGCGCGGCCGCTTCGCCAGCGTGGCGCCGTTGTACGACGGATCCGACCGGCTGCTCGTAACGTGGAGCCAGTGCCGTTTGCTCGACCCGGCGAGCCCGGACCCGCTCAATCCGATCATCATCCCGTGCACGCCCGCGCTGCTCGCGATGCAGGGCATTGAAGAAGCACCGCCGCTGTACGGCGTCTGGATGTTCAACGTCACCGACGGCACGCAGCAGCCTCTCGTCACGCCGCAGGAAGGCTTCGCGTACACCGAAGCGGTGGTCATGGAAGCGCGTACTCCGCCGGCCGTGCGCCTCGACAAAGTCGCTGGGCTCGATTTCGATCCTGACCTCGTTTCGGAGAGCGTCGGCGAAGTGCACATCCGCAGCGTCTACGATATCGACGGCACGGCGACAGCTTCGATCGATACGTTGCGCGATCCGGCGCTAACAACGGCCGCGCAGCGACCTGCGCGTTTCCTGCGCGTGATCAAGCCGGTGTCGCTGCCTGATCGCGATGTCCTGGACATCGACAACTCGGCATTCGGCGCCAGCAACTTCATGCGCGAGATCATCGGATACGCACCGATCGAACCCGATGGCTCGGTCAAGATGAAAGTGCCGGCGAACATCGCATTCGGCGTCGAAGTCCTCGATGCAAACGGTCGTCGCATTTCGGAACGGCATCTGAACTGGATGACGGTCAAGGCCGGCGAAGTGATCGAGTGCAATGGGTGTCACACGCGGCAGAGCGAACTGCCGCACGGTCGCCCCGATGCGGAAGCGCCGTCAGCCAACGCCGGTGCGACCGCGGACGGTTCACCGTTCCCGAACACCGACCCGGCGCTGTTCGCGAACGCGGGCGAGACGATGGCTGAAACGTACACGCGCATCCATGGCGTGCCGAAGCCGAATGTCGACATCAAGTTCGACGACGTGTGGACGGATCCGAACGTACGCGCGAAGGATGCGAGCTTTGCGTACGCGTATGCGGCGCTGACGACGACTCCGCCGGTCGATCCCGGTTGTGTCGCGAACTGGACGGCGAGCTGCCGCATCATCGTGAACTACGAAACGTCGATTCATCCGCTGTGGAGCGTTCCGCGTCTGGCCGCCGACGGCGTTACGAACGCAACCTGCAACTCGTGTCACTCGCCGGCTGATGCAATGGGTGCTGCGCAAGTGCCGGCGGCGCAGCTCGATTTGTCGGACGGCGCATCGCCTGACGAAGCCGCGCAGTTCAACAGTTATCGCGAATTGCTGTTTTCGGACAATCAACAGGAAGTGGTGAACGGCGCATTGGTCGACAGCCTGATTCAGGATACCGATGCGAACGGAAATCCACTGTTCCAGATGGACGGAAACGGCAACCTGATTCTGGATGCCAACGGTCAACCGATTCCGGTGCTCGTGAACGTGACGACGTCGGCGCCGGCATCGCCCGCGGGTGCGTTGGCGAGCCCGCGCTTCTTCTCGCGATTCAATGCGGGCGGGTCGCACGCCGGCTGGCTCACGCCGGCGGAATTGAAGTTGGTCTCGGAATGGTTGGACATTGGCGCACAGTATTTCAATGACCCATTTGCCGTGCCCCCCGCCTAACCACACACTTGAGGCGCGCCCGCAGGCTTTCGATTTCTCGTAGAGGACAGGGACAGTGATCGGCCGGAAACGGATAACGGCATTTCTACTCAGGACATCGCTGGTGCTCGCCGCGCTGGCGTTCGGCATGCCTGCCGACGCCAAGTATCAGCCCGAAGTCGTCGTATCGGACCCGTACATCGATCTGCATACCGGTCCCGGGCGCGGCTATCCGATTTTCTACGTGGCGGCGCAAGGCGACCGGATCACGATCCTGAAAGAGCAGACCGAGTGGTACAAGGTGCGCACGCCACGCGGCAAAGAGGGTTGGGTGAACGTCTCGCAGATGTCGAGCACGCTCGACCTGGACGGCCAACCGGTGGACTTCCCGCAATACGGTCTCAACGAATTCGGCAAGCGGCGCTGGACCTTCGGCTTCGGCGCCGGTGACTTCGGCGGCGCGCGCATTCTGAGCGCGACCGGTACGTTCGCGTTGACGCAGAACATCGGTTTCGAATTGGTCGGTTCGCAGGTGCTGGGTGATTACTCCGACGGCCTGATGGGCACCGCGAGCATTGTCATGTCGCCGTTCCCGGAGTGGCGCATATCACCGTTTTTCGAGATCGGCACCGGCGTGATCAACGTGAGCCCGCAAACGACGATCGTGCAGTCGCAGGATCGCACCGATGAGGTCGCGCACGCTGGTATTGGCGCCGACGTTTATCTGAGCAAACGCTTCATTTTCCGTGCGGAGTACAAACGCCACACGGTGCTGACGAGTCGGGATGACAACGAAGAGATCGACGAATGGATAGCAGGATTCAGCTTTTTCTTGTAGCGGCGCTGATCGGATCGATGTCGGCGCCAAATGCGATTGCCGCGCAGCCGAAAGATCTCGAGCTCGAGCCGCTCGTGGTGCGAGAGCCCGAACGTCGCGAGGTGAAGGTCGACGACATCGACTCGGAGAATTTCGAGATTGGTGCGTACGGCGGCGTCCTCGACGTACAGGACTTCGGTTCGAATCCGGTATACGGCATCCGCGCCGCCTACCACGTGACCGAAGATTTCTTCCTCGAGGGTTTGTACGGCCGCAGCGAACTCGGCAAGACGAGCTTCGAGAAACTATCGGGCAACGTCGAACTGTTGACGGATGACGACCGCCAGTTCAGCTACTACAACCTGTCGGTGGGCTACAACATCCTGCCGGGCGAAGCGTTCGTCGGCCGCAAGTACGCGTTTCGCGGCGGACTGTACCTGATCGCCGGTGCCGGCAGTTCCGACTTCGCCGGCGACCAGCGCTTCACGATCAGCGGCGGGTTCGGCTATCGGATGGCGGCGACCGATTGGTTGTCGCTGCGCATCGACGTACGCGACTACGTTTTCGAGTCGGACCTTCTCGGCAGCAACGAGACGCTGAACAACCTCGAGTTCACCGGCGGTCTGACGGTCTTTTTCTGAGGTGATTCCCATGTGCCGCAACATCGTACTTCTGTTGGTCGTTCTGGTCGCCGCCGGCGGTTGCACGTCGATCAAACCGTGGGTGAGCCCGTACGAACGGAACAACCTCGCCGATCCGATCATGAGCTTCAGCCGCGATCCGGTCGCAGCCACGTACCTCGAGCACGTGTATGAGTCGCGCACCGGCGCACGCGGCGCAGAGGGTGGGGCAGGGGGCGGTTGTGGTTGCAGCTAAGCACCTGCATTCGGCAGTGAAGCTCGCGCTCGCACTGCTCGCAGTGTTGCCCGGCATTACGAGTGCCGCGATCCTTCCGGAGGACCGCGCGGACGTGATGTATCACGGTTACGACGGTGGCGGTCTCGAGGTCAACGGAACGTCGGTGCTCGTGCGCAAAGGTTTCAACGACAAAGTGTCGGTGTGGGGAAACTACTACGTCGACATGATCAGCAGCGCTTCCATCGACGTCGTTGCAACGGCGAGCCCATACGAGGAAACCCGCAACGAATACAGCGGCGGCATCGACTATCTGTCGGGCAAGACGATGATGGGAATCGCGTACATCCGTAGCGAGGAGGACGACTACCTCGCCAATACGGCGCGCTTCGGAATCAGTCAGGACTTCTTCGGCGACCTGACCACGCTCGGCATTTCCTATGCACGGGGTTGGAACGACGTCATGAAGAACGGCGATCCGACTTTCAAGGAACACACCACTCGGCAGGATTGGCGCGTCGACCTGTCGCAGATCGTCACGCCGAACATGGTGCTGAACTTCGGCTACGAAGGGATCAGCGACGACGGCTACCTGCACGATCCGTATCGTTCGGCCCGATATCTCGATCCTTCGTCTGCGAAGGGTTATAGCTACGAAACGGAAGTGACGCCCGGCACGAAGACGTCGAGCGCGTGGGCGATACGCGGTATGTACTATTTGCCGTATCGTGCGTCGGCGCGCGCCGAATATCGGTACTACACCGATACGTGGGGTGTGGAAGGCTGGAACATCGAGTTCGGGTATGTCCAACCGTTGCCCTATGGGGTGACGCTGGATTTGAGCTACCGCTACTACACGCAGGGCACGGCCGACTTCTACAGCGACCTGTATCCGTACCAGAACTCGCAGAACTTTCTGAGCCGCGACAAGGAACTGTCGGAGTTTTCGTCGAACTCGCTCGGCATCGGACTGACGTACGCGTTCGGCTCCAGCTTCGCACCGTACTTCAAGCGCGGCGAGTTCAGCCTGTTCGCGGACTACATTCAGTTCACGTACGAGGACTTTCGCGACGTGCTGAAAGCTGGCACGCCGGGCGACGAGCCGTTGTACAAGATGGACTCGACGATCATCAGGGCGTTCGTCTCGTTCTGGTACTGAAGTCCAAGTTCCGGACCGCTTCTGTATAATGCGCGCCCTTTCCTAGCGGAACCGCGCGCATGAACGTTCGCACCCGTGTGGCGCCGTCACCGACGGGGGATCCTCACCTCGGGACTGCCTATGTCGCGTTGATCAATCAGGTCTTCGCGCGCAGCCAGGGCGGCCAGTTCATCTTACGTATCGAAGACACCGACGTGGCGCGCAGCTCGCGCGCCTCCGAGCGGATGATCGTCGACGCGTTGCGATGGCTCGGCCTCGATTGGGACGAAGGTCCCGACGTCGGCGGCAGCTGCGGTTCTTACCGGCAGAGCGAACGCAAGGAGATCTACCGAACGCACGCGACCGGTCTGCTCGACGACGGCCACGCGTTCTATTGCTTCTGCACGCCCGAGCGATTGGACCAACTGCGCGCCGAGCAGACCGCGCGGGGCGAAAACACCCGCTATGACGGTCGCTGCCTCGCGCTCGATCGGCAAACCGCGGAACGGCGCATTGCGTCGGGCGAGCCACACGTCGTCCGCATGAAGGTTCCGACGGACGGCATCTGCCGTTTCACCGACGTGCTGCGCGGCGAAATCGAAATCCCGTATTCGCAGATCGACATGCAGGTGCTGATCAAGGCCGATGGCTATCCGACGTACCACATGGCGGTGGTGGTCGATGATCATCTGATGCGGATCACGCACATCCTGCGAGGCGAAGACTGGATCAGCTCGGTGCCGAAGCACGTGCTGCTATACCAGTATTTCGGTTGGGAAATGCCGGTGTTCTGTCATCTGCCGCTGTTGCGAAATCCCGACGGCAGCAAGCTGTCGAAGCGCCGCAACCCGACGAGCATCAACTACTACCGTCGTGCGGGCTATTTGCCCGAGGCGCTCATCAACTACCTCGGGCGGATGGGATGGTCGATGCCCGATCAGCGCGAGATGTTCGGGCGGGACGAGATGATCGAAGTGTTCGACATCAAGCGCATTTCGCTCGGTGGTCCTGTGTTCGATTTCACCAAGTTGAACTGGTTGAACGGGCAGTACATTCGCAAGCTGTCGCCGCACGAATTCCTCGATCGCGTTCGCGACTGGGCATTTCGCGACGATCAACTCGAAGCGCTGGTGCCGCTCGTACAGGAACGCACCGAACGACTCATCGATCTCGTTCCGCTCGCAGGCTATCTGATCGGCGATCGGCGCGCGGTTTCCCCGGACGACTTCGCGCACAAAGATCTGCAGGAGGACGACGCCAAGCGGATCCTGCAGTTCGTGTTGTGGTGGCTCGACGAAGTTCGCGAATGGGATCGCGAGACGCTACATGCTGGCGTGCAGCGAATCGCGGGCGCGATGGGATTCAAGATCCGCGATTTTCTGTTTCCGCTGTTCGTCGCAGTGTCGGGACAGCCGGTGTCGCTCCCGTTGTACGACTCGATGGTGGTGCTCGGCCCGGACCTCACGCGCATGCGCATTCGCGACGCCGTCGAGGTGCTCGGCGGCGTGTCGAAGAAGCTCACGAAGAAGTGGGAGAAGGAGTTCCGCGAGTTGGTTGACACCCCTACAGGTGCCGCCTAACATCGCCAGCCTTCACGATTTTGGGGCCATAGCTCAGCTGGGAGAGCGCTTGCATGGCATGCAAGAGGTCGACGGTTCGATCCCGTCTGGCTCCACCAATTTTCCGCTAACTCAGTACCCGCGCTTCAGAATCTGCTTCTGCAGCTTCTCGTAGTTCTGCTGGTCGATGGCGCCTTGATCGAGCGCCTTCTTGAGATCTTCGAGTTGCTGACCCTGCGACACGGTGGACACGTGCTGGTTGACGTCGGCGCCGCCGCAGCCGACGAAGGCCGTCGAACTGACGAGCAACAATGCAACCGCGAGTTTTCGATTCAATCTCATGACGCCTCCGTTAGTTCGACAGCGAGCGCTTGATGAGGTCATCGCGTGCTTTCTGATATTGCTTTTCGTTCATCGCTCCGGATTTGTAGGAGTTCTGAAGGTCGATCAACTGCTGTCCGATGGAGACCGTCGTGGTGGTGGTCTTGACGGACGTACCGCCGCAACCGCCGCAGACGAGCGCTATTACGACACAGGCCGTCAGCGCTTTTGCGTTTCGCATAGCTCTGCCCTTTCTGGATCAAAGTGGACTCGGGAGGAAAGATCTTAGCACCAACGGTTTCGTTTGCGAAAATCGACGCGGCTAGCGTCGGACACTTCGTGGCGCGCGATGTGCCGAGTCGGGTCGATCCCAACGCGGCGCCTAAGGGGCGATCGCAGCGAAATGGACCGCGCGGCTGGGTGGACTATTGAGCGCCGAAGCTGCTTCAATGTCGTGATCTTCGGGGCGTTTGTGCCCGCGTGAATCGTCAGGAATGCAACATGACGGATGGGAACGGGCAGCCGCCAAATGACGTCGATCTGCGCGGAAGTTGGGTCAACCAGAACAATTCCGTGCTATGGATCGAGGAACAGTCCGATGGGCAGATCGAGGGCCGCTTCTCCTCGCAGAAAGGCCGCGCAGCAAAAGGCGTGACATATGTTGTGCGCGGATGCGTGAACGGCGAGCTGGCGAGTTTTGCGGTGAACTTCCGCAACGACGACTCGAATCTGTCGGCGATCACCAGCTTCTCGGGTCGGTACGTCCGCGGGGCGGACGGCGTCGAGCGCCTCCACACGCTGTGGATCCTCTCGCGGCAATACGAAGACGAGGCGAAAGCGAAGCCGACTCAGGCGTGGAATTCCTTCATCACCAATGCGGATGTCTTCGAGCGTCGACAGACGGTCGATTGACGCAGTTGGGGGAATCGCGTGACTGATGACCGATCGCGGGTCAGACGCATTCTCGCGATCGGCGTGCCCATTCTCGGCGGTATGGGGTCGTCGGCGTTGTTGTCGCTGGTCGACACCGCGATGGTCGGTTGGCTCGGCAATGCCGAACTCGCCGCGGTAGGTCTAGGCAGCTTTGCATCGTGGATCTACCTGGGCTTCTTCCAGGGTCTGACGATCGCGGTGCAGGCGCTGGTGTCGCGGCGCGTCGGGCAAGGTCGAATCGAGGAGTCCGGCGCCAGTCTGAATGCCGCGTTGCTGTTGCTCGTGGTGGTCGCACCGTCGAGCGCCGCGATCTTGTGGGTGGCGACCCCCATGCTCTTTGCATTGCTCAACAACGATCCGGCGGTGCACGCGGCCGGCGTACCGTATCTGCAGTGGGTCATCGCGCAGTCGCTCTTCACCGGAGCGATCTATGCATTCAACGGATTCTGGAACGGCATCGGGCGATCGAGGATGTACATCGCGCCGCTGATCGTCATGCACGTGACGAACGCGGTGCTGGCATATGCACTGATCTTCGGACACTTCGGGCTGCCGGCGATGGGTACGGAAGGCGCCGGTCTCGCGACGGCGCTCGCGTCGGTGGTCGGCTGTGCGCTGTATTTCGTGCTGGCGCATCGCCATGCGCGACCGCTCGGTTTCATGCGCGCGCGGCCGACCCGGGACGAGTTCGGCGCGGTGCTTCGGCTCGCGGTGCCGGGCGGACTGCAACAGCTCTTCGACACGCTGGCGTTGACGCTGATGTATCGCATCGTCGGCTCCATCGGCACGATCGAACTGGCCGCGTACGCGGTGCTGATCAATCTCGTCGGGCTCGTCGGATTGCCCGCGTTCGCGCTCGGCAGCGCCGGCGCGGCACTGGTCGGTCAAGCGCTGGGTCGCGGCAATGTCGACGATGCATCGCGTTGGGCCTGGGATGTTCTGCGCGTCGGCGCGATCGGATTGGCCGCGATCGGCGTGCCGTTCTGGATCGCTCCGGACCTGCTGCTGTCGATCTGGTTGCACGAAGCATCGGCGGTCGACGTGGCGCGAACTCCGATGCGCATTCTCGGTGCGATGATCGTCGTCAACGGTGCCGGTTACATGCTGGCGGCGATGCTGAACGGTGCCGGCGACGTGCGACGGGTCACCTGGGTGAATCTGATTACGCAGTGGTTCTGGCTGCTGCCCGGCGCATGGCTGTTCGGACCTGTACTGGGAGGAGGGCTGTTGGGTGTCTGGTGCATGCATCAGTTCGGCTTTCGGGCGCTGCAGTCGGTCATCTATGTACTGATCTGGCGGACGCGCCGCTGGGCGCACGTGCAGCTGTGAGGGTACCCGGATATACAATTCTCCCGAGGATTCACCGCTGGAGCAGAAACCGTTTGCGCGCACCATGGCGTTGAAGGCGACCGTCTACAAGGCCGACATTTCGATATCGGACCTCGATCGGAACTATTACCAGGATCATGCACTGACGCTGGCACGACATCCCTCGGAGACTGACGAGCGGATGATGGTGCGCCTGGTCGCGTTTGCGCTGAATGCGAGCGAGCGACTCGAGTTCGGCAGGGGTCTCAGCAACGAGGACGAGCCGGCGTTGTGGCGCAAGAGCCTGTCCGGCGAAATCGAACTGTGGATCGATGTCGGCCATCCGGACGAGCGGCGGCTCCGCAAAGCGTGCGGCGTGGCAGCGGGCGTGAAGGTGTACTGCTATGGGGAGCGCGGTTCGGATCTCTGGTGGCGGCAGAACGAGGCTGCGCTGGCACGGTTGAAGAATCTGTCGGTAGCCGGCCTGCAGGTGCCGGGGATCGACCGTCTCGTGCAACGTACAATGCGGCTGCAATGCACGATCGAAGGGGGCTACGTCTGGTTGTCGAGCGACGCGGCGCAGTGCGAAATCGTTTTCAATTCGTGGTCGCCCAATCGGGCTTGACCGACATCATCAAACCAACAGGAGCGTTATGAAGGACTTCAAAGACAAACTCGCGGTAGTGACCGGCGGCGGCACCGGCATGGGACGGGAGCTGGCACGGCAACTGAGCGCGGAAGGGTGTCATGTCGCGATGTGCGACGTCTCCGAGGAGAACATGCGGGAGACGAAGCGCCTGTGCGAGGCGGCGGGGAAGGGGCTGCGCATCACCACGCATCGATGCGACGTGTCGGACGAGGCGCAAGTGCTCGCGTTCCGGGATGCCGTTCAGAGCGCCCACGAGACCGACCACATCAATCTGTTGTTCAACAACGCCGGCATCGGCGGCGGCGGCAGTTTCATCATCGACGACCGCGCGGAGTGGGAACGAACGTTCGGCGTGTGCTGGTTCGGTGTCTACTACAACAGTCGCGCGTTCATGCCGCTGTTGGTTGCGAGCACCGAGGGCTACATCGTAAACACGAGCAGCGTGAACGGATTCTGGGCGACGCTCGGGCCATCGATCTCGCATACCGCGTACAGCGCGGCGAAGTTCGCGGTGAAGGGCTTCTCGGAAGCGCTGGTTACGGATCTACGGCTGAACGCACCGCACGTCAAAGTTGCGGTCGTAATGCCCGGACACATCGGCACGTCGATCGCGATCAACACCGGCAAGGTGCTGGGAAGACCCGCGCCGAAAGACATGAGCGCGGCGGACGTCGCGGTGATCCGCAAACGGATGGTCGAGCGAGGCCTGCCGGTCGGTAACGAAACCGACGATCAGATTCGAGCAGCCTTGCAGCAACAGGCGATCGACTTTCGCGACAAAGCCCCGCTGACGGCGGCGCAAGCGGCGAACATCATCCTCGACGGCGTGCGCAACGACCGCTGGCGCATTCTCGTCGGCGACGACGCGCACACGCTCGACCAGATGGTTCGCGAAGCGCCGGAGTCGGCGTACGAGCCCGACTTCTTGACGTCCTTACGTGGACAAGGACACCTGAATTCTCTGACTCGTTGAGCGCCACGAGCAAACCGTTAGGCCGCGTACATCACCGGCTGGTGTACCGGCTTGACAGTCCCAGGAGAGCGGAATACAAAGGCGCTGCGTTGCCCCGACACACAGCGTAGCGCTCCGATGGTTAACGATTTGTGACGGTCATGGCTGGCGAGATTGAAGAAGACGAGGACGATTACGACATGCCGCTATCCGAAGAGGATCTCGATGATTTCGAGAGCGACGGCGACGGAGAAGAAGAAGGAGTCGTGCTGGATCCGCGCGAACGTGCGGCACGATCTCTGGAAATCCGGCGCGCGATCGAATCACGTATCGAAGAGCGCAAAATGCGCAGCGACCTGGATTACCTCGAGGTCGACGACGACAGTGCCGAGGATGACGACGCGGACGAGTAGTTCGTCCGATCTCTCAGTTGCGCGTTGACGGCCCCGTGCATGTCCCGCGCTAAGGTCATCTTCGTCACGGACCCAATGTGTAGTTGGTGTTGGGGCATGGCCCCCGAGATCGAGCGCGCGCGTCGTGACGGTGCCGCGGAGTTCGATTTCGACTGCCTGCTAGGCGGCATCAACGTCGGCAGCACCCATCCGGTCAGCGATTTCGCCCGCGCGCGCCTCGCCGACGTGTGGCGGCGGGTCGTTTCAGTGACGCAAGCGCGCTTCGGGGAAGGTTTGCCGGGCGGCGACTTCGTTTACAACAGTGTTCCGGCCTGCGTCGCGGTCGAAGCGATGCGCGAGGTCGGTGACGCGCCACCGTTCGACTTTCTGCATCGCCTGCAGACACGTTTCTTCGTCGACGGCGTGGACGTCGGCAACGAGTCGGTGCTGGCACGGGAAGCGGTCGCGGCCGGCGCGAACGAAGCGCGTTTCTTGGCGGCCTTCCGATCGCCCACGACGATGGCGCGCGTCCGCGCCGGTTTCGAAGTAGCAAAAGCGTTCGGGACTACTGCGTTGCCGAGCGTGCAGGTCGCTGTCGCCGGGAAGCGTGGGCTCGTCGCCGGCGGCTATGTCGATGCACCGACCCTGCTCGAGTCGGTGCGCGGCCACCTGCGACGGTTGGAAGGACTTTAGAAGAAGCTCGCAACGGCCGGTCGAAACCGGTCCATGTCGACCAGAAACGAATCGTGCCCCTGAATCGATGGCAGCACCTGAAAGCTCAGTTCAGGTATGACTCCCTTCATGCAGTCGGCCAGTTCCTGTTGCTGATGGATCGGAAACAGGAAATCCGTCTCGACCCCGATCACCAGCGCCCGATCGAGTTGAACGCGCGACAGTCCGCCGGCGAGGCTGCCGCCGTGGTCGGCGGCGTCGAACAGATCCATCGCGCGCGACAAATATAGGTAGCAGTTCGCGTCGAACGCGCCGATGAACTTGTTGGCGTGCGCCTCGAGGTACGACTCCACCTCGAAGTCGATGCGGAACGGTCCGTGATTCGCTACTTCGTCGGTTGCCCGCTCGCGCCCGAAGCGCTGGTCCCATTCCCGGGCCGAGCGATAAGTGATCATTCCGAGCTTTCGCGCGAGCCGCATGCCGCCGATCGGACCTTCGCCCGATGCATAGTGACCGTCGTTCCAGGCGGGATCCTTACGGATGATCTCGCGTTGCAGCGACCGCAGCGCGATCGCGAACGGCAAACTGCGGCTGGCCGACGAGATCGACACCAGGCCGCGCGACAGATTCGGATGCAGCATGCAGAACGCGAGCGCCGTCATCCCGCCCATCGAAGCGCCGACTGTCGCGAACAGCGACTCGATGCCGAGCGAACGCACCACTTCGGCGCCGGCGCGCGCAATGTCTTCGACACACAACACCGGAAAGGTCAGGCGATACGGCTTTCCCGTCTCCGGGTTCATCGACGCGGGGCCGGTGGAGCCGAAGCAGCTACCAAGCGAATTTACGCAAATGACGAAATAGCGGTTGGTGTCGATCGGTTTGTCGGGCCCGACCATGTCTTCCCACCACCCGGCGGTGGGATCCTCCGGCGACGACGCGACATGCGCGGACGGCGAAAGCCCGGTAAAGATCAGCACTGCATTGTCGCGATCACGACTCTGCTGACCCCACGTCTCATACGCGATCACCGGGTCCTTCAATCGACCGCGCATCATCGGAAAGAGACCGGTCAGCTTCAGCAGCCTACGTGCCGACGTCATGCTCAGTCACCGTGGGATCCAACGAGGGACCGGCTTTATAGCAAGCCAATTGGGGGGCGGGAAGGGCTGATCCGAACGGCGCGGCACCAAATGAGGTCGCCGTCTGTAGGAGCAGCACTGGCAACAGCGCATCTGCCGAATTAACCTCCGAATACAGCACCACTCCGCCGAAATGTTAGCATTTTGCGCAACCGATGTGGGTGAATCATGTCAGTTTTATGACCGGATCGACCGATGTGTAGGACAGTAGTCATCGATCTGAGCCAACAGCCCTGTTGAGGTGCGAGCCAGCGTCGAGGTCGTCCGTTTCTTTTTTTTCGGCCTGCCTAGCCAGCGCCGATTGGCGTCGTACAATCGTATCGCAGTAAAGGGAGACCGCATGCTTCACCGAAGCGATCCGGGCGCCTTGCCCAAACCGGGGTACGTACGCGGTCCACACGCCGCCCGTGCGGCTATTCATCACGCCAGCCAACCCACGGCAACGCGTGGACTGATCGCATTGTTCGTTAAGAACTATCAGTACGGTGGCACCCAACGTGTGCTGCTCCGGCTCGCGAACAAGCTACTCGACTATGGTCATCCGGTGCACGTCATCTGCTCGGGCACTGGCCCGTTGGAGTCGACACTGAAAGAAGGCGTTCGGCGGGTCCGGATCTCGCCCGGCAGCAGTCTCCACGCTCGAGGGCTCGCGCTGCGCGCGCACCCGGCTGCGGCGGCTCAGTTGTTGTTGCCGCTCGTCCTGCCACTGAATCCTCTGAAAGCGCTGCCGCTGCTGGATCCTCTTGCGACCTATCTGAGGGAGGCGCAGCCCAGCGTGTTGATCTCCGGTACCGCCAGCCTCAATGTCGTGGCGACGCTCGCGAAACGCATGGCGGACGTGCAGACGAGTCTCGTGCTGACGGAGCATGTGACTACCGATCAGCGCCGAATCAACGATTGGCGTTTTGCGCGGCGACATCTGCCGGCGTTGATGCGGCGCACGTATCGCGACGCAAGCGCGATCGTCGGCGTGTCGACCGGTGTCGCAAGCGATCTCAGGGCGTTGTTGCAGGTTCCGGTCGAACGCGTGCGATGCATCTACAATCCGGCGGTCCCCGACAATATCCAATCGCTTGCGCGCGCCCCTGTGCCACACCGTTGGTTCGATGTCGATCAACCGCCGGTGATCCTGTCGGCCGGTCGCGCCGGTCGCACGAAGGATTTCGCGATGCTGGTGCGCGCATTCGCGCGCGTGCGCAGCGAGCGCACCGTGCGGCTCGTGATTCTGTCGTCCGCCGCGCCGGGTTCGCCGCAAAGCGCTCATCTCGAATCGTTGCGAGCGCTGGCGAGAGACTTGCACGTTGCCAACGACTTCGAGATTCTCGATTTCACTGCCAATCCGTTCGCGTACATGGCGCGCGCTGGGGTGTTCGCGTCGTCGTCGACATCGGAAGGATTCGGCAACGTCGTGGCCGAAGCGCTCGCTTGCGGTTGCCCGGTGGTCAGCACGCGAACGGAAGGCCCGATCGAGGTTCTCGAAAACGGCCGCTACGGACGACTCGTACCGGTCGGTGACGTCGGTGCGATGGCGGCGGCGTTGAGCGCAACGTTGCGCTCGCCGCGCAACTCGGCCGAGTTCGTCATTCGCGCAGCGGCATTCGGCGAAGAGCGCGCCGCGCGCGCCTACGAGTTGTTGTGTCGCGAGGTCGGCGCGCCCGCGGAAGCCTTGAAGGCCTAGGAACATTCGGCACGCGACACTAAAGTGGCCTGCTACAGGCCACGAGACTGCCGCCCTGCCTAGACTCCCCAACGACCGGCGTTTCGCCGAGCTGACGATCACTCTCGGCGCGATACTGGCGAGTATCGCGTTCTCGGTCATCCATCTCGTTTTCGATCCGTTGCCGAATCCCGATGGCGTGGTCTACCTGCTGGCCGCGCAGGCGTGGCTCGACGCAGGCTATGTCGCGGCAGCGACGATGTATCCACTGCCTGTCTATTCGATCCTGATCGCTTCGGTTCATTCCATTACCGGTCTCGCGTTGCTGACGAGCGCGCACTGTCTCGACATTGCACTCATTGCGGGTTTGATCGTCGGGTTGCAGCGCCTTACGGCTGCGCTCGGCGGCGGTCTGCGCGTTCAAGCGATCGTAGTGGTGCTCGCGCTGCTGCTTCCGGAACTCAACGGGTATCGCAGCTTTCTGCTTCGCGACTTCGCATACTGGATGTTCGCCACGTTTGCACTCGCGGCGTTAGCGCGTCACGCGATTGCACCGACGTGGATGCGTGCCGCCACGTTCGTTGCGATGTGCGGACTGGCCGCTGCGTTCCGCGCCGAAGCGATTCCGCTTCTGGTGGCGATGCCGTTGGCGTTGCTGTCGCGCCCGATCAGCAAGCGTGCGTTCGTGACGCTGTCGATTTGCGTGTTGATCGCGGGTGTATCGGTGGCCGTGATGTACGCCGTGTGGTCAGCCTCCCCGTCGACGACGTGGTTCGTGCAGACGTTGCATCAAGGTATCGGCCTGGCGGCAGCGGTGCCGGCACGAATCGAGGCGCAGATCGCCGGCTTCGCCACGCAGGTGCTCGATCCGAGATTCCACGACTACGCGGCGTTCGGCGTAGCAGGCGGTCTGGCGACGATGATCGTCGTGCACGTCGTCAACGCCGGATCGCTGCCGTTGACCGCAATCGCAATCGTTGGATTGCTTTCAGGCGCGTCGGGCCGGATGGATCGCCGCGCGCGGCCGGTGATATTCGTCGCCCTGGGGGTCGCCATAGTCTCACTCGCGGCCTTGCTGGTGGCGCGTGGAATCATTCAGACGCGGTACGCCATGCCGGCAGGTCTGATGATCGTGGTCATTGCGGCGTTCGTCGTCGACGATTGGCTGGCTCGCGCGAGCTCTCAACGCAACTGGGTGCATTGGGGGGCGCCGCTCCTGGTGGTGTACTTACTGGGTGAAGCCGGGTTTGGTTTGATCAATTCGAAGCATCACTACGTGGATGCAGCGCATTGGCTGAAGCAGCACGCGGCGCCCGATGCACGCATCTTCGCCAACGACTTGCGCGTGGTGTACCTGGCTGGGCGCGTGGTCGACTGGCGCGGTGCTGATGCCGGCGCGATCGCCTCGGATCCGATTGCGCCCGTCGGAACGTCTTACGATTTCTGGGTGATAAGCACTCGCGCAGAATCGGAAACCGATGAGCAGGCCAACGCGCGCGGCTTCGGACGGGTTGCTGAGTTCGTCAACAAAAAAGGGCAGGCACTGTTGATCTACTCCGCGTCTGCGCCAACGACACGAACCGGTGGCGCGCCGTCCGGTGGCTGATGGGCGGGCATCGGTTATCCTTGCGCGGCTAACAAATCTCGCAGCGGAACATAGCGATGCATGAACAGCGCTTCGATGTCCTGATCGTCGGTGCAGGTCTGTCCGGGATCGGCGCGGCGTATCACATCAAGACCCAGTGTCCCGGAAAGAGCTACGCGATTCTCGAAGGTCGCGGCAGCATCGGCGGAACCTGGGACCTGTTCAGGTATCCCGGCGTTCGATCCGACTCGGACATGTATACGCTCGGTTATTCGTTCCGACCGTGGACCGCCCCGAAAGCGATCGCCGACGGTCCGTCGATTCTCGAATACGTTCGCGACACCGCGCGTAGCTACGGCATCGACAAACAGATTCGCTTCAATCTGCACGTGCGTCGCGCGTTCTGGTCCACGCCCGACGCCGAGTGGACGGTTGAAGCCGAGCGCGCCGACTCCGGCGAAGTGGTGCGATTCCGCTGTGGTTTCCTGTTCATGTGCAGCGGGTACTACGACTACGCGAAAGGCTACACACCGGAATTTCCGGGATTCGAGCGCTTCGGCGGGCGTGTCGTGCACCCGCAGAAATGGACGCCGGACATCGACTACGACGGAAAGAAAGTCGTCGTAATCGGCAGCGGTGCCACCGCGGTGACGCTGGTGCCGGAGATGGCGAAGCGCGCCGCCCACGTGACCATGCTGCAGCGGTCGCCGACGTATGTCGTTTCGGCGCCGGAGCAGGACGGTTTCGCGAACTCGTTGCGCAAGTACGTTTCGGACAAAGCGGCGTATGCGGTGACGCGGTGGAAAAACGTGCTGCTCGGCATGCTGTTCTTCTGGTTCTGCAGACACTATCCGGCACGCGCGAAAGCGTTGCTCGTCGGGGGTGTGAGGTCGGCGCTCGGGCCCGATTATCCGGTCGACCGCGATTTCTCGCCCGCTTACAACCCATGGGATCAGCGCGTGTGTCTCGTTCCCGACGGCGACCTGTTCGAGTCCATCAAGGCGCAGCGCGCATCGGTGGTCACCGATCAGATCGATACCTTTACCGAGACCGGCATCCGCTTGCGCTCCGGTACTACTCTCGAGGCCGACCTCATCGTCACTGCCACAGGATTGAATCTGCAGGTGCTGAGCGACATGCAGATCACCGTCGACGGCTCGCGCATCGATCTCGCGGAGACGATGGCCTACAAGGGCATGATGTTCAGCGGCGTTCCGAATCTGGCGCTGTCGATGGGATACACGAACGCGTCGTGGACGCTGAAGTGCGATCTCACCTGCGGCTACGTCTCTCGGCTGCTCAATCACATGGCAAAGCGCGGTTATACGCAATGCTGTCCGCGCGCCGGCGCCGATCTTCCGAAGGCGCCGATGCTCGACTTTTCGTCGGGCTACGTTCAGCGCTCGATCGCGAAGTTCCCGAAGCAGAGCACCAAGGCGCCGTGGCGGTTGTATCAGAACTACTTGCTCGACATCTTCACGCTCGGATACGGCGCGCTCGAAGACGGGGTAATGGAATTTTCGTCGCCGGCGCGTCGCGCGCAGGAGCTTCAGGCGGCGGGCTGATTCCGTCGAACGCGCACTACGAGGGTAGTGCGCGACTTGACGGATTCGTTGGCGCTAAGCGGGGTTGCGGCAGAAGTCGGCGATGTTCACCGCGGTGTCGCGGCTGATCTCCGGGCACGCGATCGGGAAAATCTCGGTGCCGTGAATCGTACCCATCACCTGCCTGCAGCGGGCCTTCACACCCGCGCGCATCAAGAGGCGATAGAACCCGACGCCTTCGTCGCGCAGCGGATCGCATTCATTCACGCTGATGATCGTGGGCACAAGACCCTGCACGTCCTCTTCCGTTGCGAAGCCCGGCCACGCCAACGGGTTGCGACGCTCCAGCTCCAGGATGCCGTATGCCATCGGCCCCTGGTTGTTGTGCAGGTCGAGGAGAATGCCGTTGTTTTCCTTCGACGACGGATTTTGCGGTAGCGGCCACATGCCGGCGATATAAGGGCACAACGCGTACAGGCCACGAATGAGCGTCAGATCGCCGTCGCGTTTCAGTCGCAGGCCGGTAGCGAGCGTGAGGTTCCCGCCGCCGCTTTCGCCGGCAATGATGATTCGCGTGGTGTCGATGCCGAGTTTGGCGCCATTCGCGGCGACCCACTTCAAGCCCGAAACGCAGTCGTTCAGGCCGGCGGGATAGGGCGCAACTTCCGGTACTGACGACGGCGTCAAGGCGTTGCGGAAGTCCACCATCGCAACCGCCACGCCCTGTGCGGCGATCATGCGTCCCCACGCGCGATAGTTGCCGTCGTAACACGACATCGACTGCATGCCGCCGCCGTGAATGTAGTACACACACGCCAGGGGTTCTTTGTCCGACGGACGAATGAATTGAATGTTGATCGTGTTGCCGTCGGGTTGCGACGGAACCTTGTAGTCGGTGACCGTCAGTCCGGTCGACGGCGCGATCTCTTCCGTATTGCACATTTCGAGGAATCCGCGCAGCGCGTCGCGTTGGGCGATGGCTTCCGGCGTGTTGGCCGAGGCCAGCAGCTCTTCGCGGTTCGTGACGTTGCGTTGCCCGCCGATGTCCATCCCGCCAAACAGCGCCTTGATGCGGGGATCGATCCTCGGGTCTTCGGTGATTCGCGTATTCGCCATTGCCTTTCTCGGTTTCAAAAGTGCCTCCATCTTCCATCAAAGGAGGCGCTCGTTCCATTCGCCGCACGACCGTGCTCGCCGCGGTGCGCCCTGATAGGCTATCGCGCCATCGATTTCACCAAGCCGCCGCATTTGAACCAGGTATCACCCCGCGAAACGGCGCGCTCGATCGACGTCGAAAATCTCGTCAAACGTTTCCCGAACCAGCGTCGCGACGTCATCCACCGCATGTCGTTCGCGGTGCCGCCGCGGCAATGCGTTTCATTGCTCGGTCCCTCGGGATGCGGCAAGACGACGCTGCTGCGGCTGCTGATGGGCATCGAACGACCGACTGAAGGACGCCTGTCGATCGATTCGGAGCTCGCGGGCCACTTGTCCTACGTGTTTCAGGAACCGCGGCTAGTGCCGTGGCGAACGAGCTTCGAGAACGTCAGGTTGCCTTTGGAACTCACCGGCGCCGCATCGAACGGCACGAAGCACGAGATCGAGACGTTGCTCGGCTCACTCGGATTGGGCGAGCGCATGTCGAACTTCCCGAGGGAACTGAGCGGCGGCATGCAGATGCGCGTGTCGCTGGCGCGCGCCTTGATCACCAAGCCGAAGATCCTGCTGCTCGATGAACCGTTTGCCGCGCTCGACGAACGCACGCGGTTCCGCCTGCAGGATCTGCTGCTCGATCTGCGCGCGCGGTTCGACCTGCAGTACGTCTTCGTCACGCATTCGATCTCCGAAGCCGTGTACCTCGGCGATCGCGTATTGCTGATGGATCGCACCGGCCAGATCGACACCGATCAGATCATCGACTTCGCTGCACGCGACCAGTCGCTGAAGTTGACGCCGGCATTCAACGAGCGGGTGAGCGCGTTCGCGAGACGCTTCACCGAGTTGGAGGCAGCGTGATCGCAACGCTGCGCAACCGGTTGCCGGCGTGGATTTTCCTGTTCGGGCTGCTCGGCATTTGGGAAGTCGTTGTGCGCAGCGGGTGGGTTGCCTCCTATCTGTTGCCGGCGCCGAGCGACATCTATGCGACCACGCGCGAACTGTGGCCCGAGATCTGGGCCGCCACGCAGTCGACCCTCAGTTCGATCGTTTGGGGACTGGCCGCGAGCTTTGCACTCGGCGTGACGCTGGCGATCGGGTTCTTCGCGGTGCCGATTCTGCGCCGCGCGATTCTGCCGTTTTGTGTGTTCTTTCAGACGGTGCCGATCATCGCAATCGCGCCGTTGCTGGTGATCTGGTTCGGCTTCGGCGAAACGACGGTCAGAGCGTCGGCGTTCATCGTGTCGCTGTTTCCGATTCTGGCGAACACGCTGACCGGTCTCGAGGAAACGGATCCGCTGCTGCGCGAAATGTTCGCGCTGCACAGGCCGACGCGATGGAAGACGATCACGAAGCTGCAGATCCCCTCGGCGATTCCGTACATACTCACCGGCTTGCGCATTTCGGTTGGCCTCGCGACGATCGGCGCGATCGTCGGAGAGTTCATCGCCGGCGGCGGGCTCGGGAGCCTCATCGACTCGGCGCGTACGCAACAGCGCGTCGACCTGGTGTTCAGCGGCGTGATGGCGTCCAGCGTGCTCGCGCTTCTACTGGTTCTAACGATCGACCTGATCAGCGGCCTGTTGTTGCGGCGGCGGCCCTATACGAGGAGTGCATGATGTTCCGAACGATCCTGGCTGCGCTGACGTTCTGCCTCGGGTGCGCGGCGAACGCCGACCCGGTGCAACTCGCTCTCAATTGGAAAGCCGAACCGCAGTTCGGCGGCTTCTATGCGGCGCAGGTGCTGGGACTTTATGCGCAGAACAGTCTCGACGTAACGATCATCGAAGGCGGCTCGGGAACGCCGACGATTCAGGTGCTGGGTGCCGGCAAGGTCGACTACGCGATCGTTTCGGCTGACGAAGTGGTGATTGCGCACGATCGCGGCGCCAAGAACGTGGTTGCACTGTTTGCAACGTTTCAGACGAATCCGCAGGCGATCATGGCGCATGCGGAGCGCGGCTTTCACTCGGTCGAAGACGTTCTGAAATCCGACGGCACGCTGTTGTGGCAGTCAGGTTTGCCGTACGCGCAGTTCCTGTCGAAGAAGTACTCGCCGATCAAAGTGCGAACGGCGCCGTACCTTGGCGGCATCGGCAACTTTCAGAACGATCCGCTGCTGTCGCAACAGTGTTTCATCACCAGTGAACCGCTGACCGCGGCCCGGGCGGGCTTGAAAGTCGCCACGTTCCTCGTGGCTGAGTCCGGCTACAACCCGTATACCACGGTGCTCGTTACGACGCGCGAACACCTGCAGCGGCATTCGGCCGAAGTGCAACGGATGATCGCGACGGTGCGCAGCGGTTGGGAGGCGTATCTCGCCGATCCCGCTGCGACGAATGCCGAGATGGCGAAGATCAACAAGGCGATGGACGCGCAGACATTCAGCGAGAGTGCGCGCGCCCAGGCGGGGCTGATCAAGACTGCCGACACCCAACAGATCGGCGCCATGTCGCCCGAGCGCTGGCAGACGCTCGTCGATCAGCTCGCGGAACTGAAGTCGATCCGCGGCTCGGTGGTCACGAAGGATCTGTATTTCGACCGCTGAGTCCGTTCAAGGCGACAGCGGCCAACGGGCGCACGCGGGCGACGAGTTCGTGCAGAAACCGGTCCGGCATGGTCAGCATGGCGGAGTGTCCGCCACCGTCTAGAGCGACGAACGCCTTCTGCGGCGCTTCGATTGTGTCGAAATACCGTTGGGCAAGATCGATCGGCGTCACGAGATCCTTGTCGCCGTTGAAGATGAAGAACGGCACGTCGAACTTCGGACCCAACGTGCGAGCGTCGTAGCGGAGCACCTCTGGGTACAACGCGGTGCCGGCGAATTTCGATCCTTGCAGCAGGCTATAGATGTCGTGCAGCGAATAATCCGGCGCGAACAACACGACCGGGCGTAGCGTGTCTTCGAGGTTGCGTTCGGCTTCGATGTCGTAACGCTCGGAGACAGCGCGTTCGACGAGCAGATCGTCCTGCGATTTGTACGGCGGCGCGCCGATTGTCTGGAGCTTTCGTACGCCGTCTTCGTCGCCCGCTGCGCGCGCCTTTTCCATCACGGCGGCGTAGAGAATTTCCTCCTTCTCTTCCTTGGCAACTACCTGCCCGGTTCCAACATAGGCGGAGTAGAGGTCGGGGCGCGCTTTCACCATCATCACGCCGAGCACGGTGCCCCAGGAGTGACCGACCAGCACGATCTTCGGCTGGTGCAGATGGTCGCGCAGATACTCGGTGAGTTCGATGCCATCGGCCACCATCCGTTCGATCGTCATCGGGGATTCGCGATCGGCGTTACGGCCATACGTCTTGGCGGCGCCGCGCTGGTCCCATTGCACGACCGTGAAGTGCTGCTCCCAGGTTCGGAATACCGGTGTGAGCGGCACCAGCGAATTCCCAGGACCACCGGCCAGGATGAGCAACACCGGATTCACGCGACGCTCGCCTCGGATCTGCACCCACTGGTCGATGCCGCCGATGCGAACGAACTGCGCCTCCTGTATTCCGTCGGGCGTGGTGATTGCCAGCGTCTGCGCGTTGACGTGTTGCTGCCACGCGCGATAGACGGACGCCAGCGCCACCGCGACGACGAGACACGCGACCGAGATCGCGAGAATGCGCATCACGCGGCTACGCATCGTTTGCGGCGTTCTCGATCAGCTGCGGGGTGTCCGGGGTGCGCGCGGTTTCTTTGGTTGCCGGGGCGATGGGTCTTTGTGCTGCGCCGAGCGCGGGCGCTTTCGGCTGGCGGTTTCGGCCCCGGTATCACCGCCGGTGATGCTGTTCTTCAGATACTCCATCAAGTCGACGATCTTTGCGTCGACCGACTCCTCGTGCGGCGTGACGGCCGCCGCGACCACATCCTTGCCCGCATTTCGTTTGGTCTCGATTAATTCGAGCAGCCGTCGAGTATGCGTATCTTCGAGGTCGCTCGTGTCGAGCGAAGGCGCACGCAATTCCTCGATACAGCGTTCGAATGCTTCTACCGCCGGCATATCGACCGGCGCCGAATTGTCGATATCGAGTTCCTCGATGCTGCGCAATTCGTCGTCGAAGCGCAGCGTCTCGGCGCGCAGCAGCCCGGCGCGCGCGATGATGGCGACGAGATATTGCTTACCGCGCATCACGAACGTAGCCATACCCGCACGGCCGCGCTCTTCCATGGTGGCGGCGAGCAGACGATAAGCCTTCAGCGCGCGCTTGCTCGGTATCAGGAAGTACCCGTGTTCGAAACGCATGGGATCGATGTCGGCCAGCGGCACGAACCTGCTCAGGTCGATTTCCTGAGACAGCTTCGGCGCAACGGCCTCGAGTTCCTCGTCAGTGACCACGACGAATCGATCCTTCTCGAATTCATAGCCACGCACGATGTCCGTGCTTTCGAGTGCAACACCTTCGTGCGGACAGAAGTAGCGACGCCGTAGTTGCGTGCCATCAGGCGCCAACATGCGCAAGGAGGCGCGACCCGAGCGTCGCGCGGATATGAGCGTCACCGGAATGCTGACGAGCCCGAACGATATGTTCCCCGACCAGAATCCGCGTACAACGCTCCGCTCCGCCTGCGGCTCCGCAGCCGGCGTTTCTACTTTGGGCGGCTTACGCGGAGGCACTGATCTTCTCCCGTGGCTTGCGTTGCGCCAGGCTTGCGGCCAATGCCGCCTTCAGATTGCCGGCACGCGGTTTGGACTTGACCAGCCCGAGTTTCGGTTTCTGGCCGCGCCGTTTCGTGTCGATCAGCGCCATCACCTGATCGCGGTATTCGTCCCGATACGCGGCCGGATCGAAATCTTCCTCGAGCATCGACATCAGCTGTTGCGCCATCACCAGTTCTTTCTTGTCGAGTGTCGGGCCTTCGGGCGTCTCGAGCGTTTCGATCGCCACGACTTCTTCGGCATGCCGCAGCGATACCAGCACGAGTACACCGGCATGAACCCGAAGCGCGCCGACATACGCTTTCTTGCGCATTACCCAGTGCGCTACGCCTTCGACCTTGTTGCGCTCGAGCGCGGTCGTCAGCGCGCCGTACGCGCCGCCGGCGTCCTGATCCGGACCGAGGTAGTACGGACGGTCGTACCACTGCGCGTCGATGGCGCCGACCGGCACGAAGCGGGTTAGGGCGATGTCGCGCGACTCTTCCGGTGTAAGCGAGTCGAGCTCATCGGGGCGCAGCAGCACGAGCTCGCCGGGCGATGCCTGGTATCCGCGCTGCACCTTGTCGTGAGAAACGACCTCGTTGGTACCGGGATGCACCATCGCTTGAGTGACGGGTGTCAGGTCGGTGCCGTGCAGCAGACGGAAGTGAATGTCGTGGTCCTGAATTGCGGAGTAGAGCTTGATCGGTACGCTTGCGTCAGCGACCCGGAGTACTCCTTTCCACATTGCGCGAACAGCCATGATCGGATAGACTCTCGTAGACGATGGCGGAATAGGCAGCGGCCGGGCAAAGCGTCTCACGAGCGCGGAGTTTCATCCAGAGGGTGGCCGGCGGCCGAGTCGAGTAGTTGGTGGGGCTGGACAAAAGAAAGGCCGGGGGCAGCTGATTCCCGGCCTTTCAAAGCGCCTCGTGCGGTTGGAGGTCGGAGGCGCCAAGGAGCGGCGCCACAGGGCGCCGCTAATGATCCTCCACGCTGGATCAGCTATCGGTCTGTGCGATCCCTAACGCTGGTGGCGATCTGAGTTAGGTTCTGCACGCCGCAGTGCACCTATCGATCGATCCACCCGAGTCACCATTCACCGCGGACGCGATTCGCAATCACCCTGGCTCGCGGCGTTACTCCGCTTCTGTCCGCGCGCATGTGGGCAAAGATCTGGTCGCGTCGATCCGGAGGCAGCGCATTGATCAGGCTCACGATCTGCTCGACTTGCTCGTCGTCCGGCAGCGATAGGATGCGCGCCACTTCGGCTTCGATTTTCTCATCGTCCGTCACAGGAACACCGATCCCGCTCTCGATATCATAATCACGACGGGGAACTAAAAAGGTTCCATCCTTGAATTGGCCATTGCTTCGCGTTTCGGACAGTTGTTTATTCGCCGCATGCAACTCCTACAAATTCGATGAAGTGGACGTGTGAAGAAGACGGCACCTACGACGGCGGGAAGCAATGGGCCTTCGAGGTGAGAGCGGGAGACATCAGCGTCAGCCGACGGTTTCCGTTGCCGTTGAGTCGCGTCGAAGCTGAGCAAGAGATTGCGAAGATCGCGCCGTCTTGTTCCAAGTCGTCGAGACTTGGTTGGACTAGCGACGCCCGGCGTGTGATCGAATGCGGCGCTTTCTCCATCGAAAGCGTTCAACAGTGTGATCACCGATTTCCCCGGGGCAGGTATGATGCAAACGTCTCGATAAACTCGATGAGGGAATATCATGACGATTCACAGTATCAGACGCGCCGTCCTGGCGATTTCATGGGTAGCCTCGATGGCGGGCAGCGGGCTGGCGATGGCCCAGGAAACCTACCCTGGCGACGCTGATTCGGGTGCCATGGCGGCAGACCTGATCTTCGTGCGCCCCGTCGCGCTCGTGAGCTCCGTGCGTTGGTGCGGCGATTTTCGTGGTGACCCTGCCATTCACCCTGCCCACCCAGAGCGCCGAGGAGGCGGGGAGAGTGCTCGTATCCAGCCCTTTGGAATACACCTTCAACCGTCCCCTCGGAGATTTCGATCATTGCGGCGCCGAGCGCCACGCTTGTGGAGGCGGCTGAGTTTCGGATTGCGACTCCCGCCCCTCCTTTATCGATGGGTGTACTGCAACCCTGGAGGATGCTTGGTGCTTCGGCGGCGCGCCGAGTTTCCCGCCAAGTCCCTCTTGGATGCCTGCAACCACGTAGACGCACCGCGTAGCCGGACTCAGTGACGCTGCGAGTTTATCGTTAGTCGGCACCGCGAAACTGACAGTGAGACGACCACCGAACGGACTCGGCTCGCCGCCGTCAGCGGTTTGCGTGAGCCACGGCGCGCTCAATCGCAACACTGGTTTCATGTAGTACATTGCCGGAGTCACTTCGGTCTTGACGATTCGGATGAAACGCGTCCATTTGTTTCAGGAACGCGATCTGCGTGCACTCGGCGTGATCTTGCCGTTTCTGACGCGCTATCGGTGGCAGGTGGCCGCTGCGTTTCTCTGCCTGCTCGGGATCACCGCCACGACACTGATCGTCCCGATCTTGATGAAGTGGATTGTCGATTCACTGTCGACGTCGGGTGCAGGCAAAGGTGCACACGTGCTGGCTGTGCCGATGGGATTGCTGCTCGGCTACGGGCTCGTCCGCTTCGCGAGCGTCGCATTTCGGGAGTTGCGTGCGACCGTGTTCGGTCGTGTTTCGGTGCGCGCGATGCGGCGTCTGTCGCTCCGCTTGCTGACGCACTTGCATTCGCTCGATCTCGAATATCACCTCGGTCGCCGCACCGGCGCGATCGCACGCGATCTCGACCGCGGCGTGGACGGCATCGAATCCCTGCTTCGGCTCGTCGTGTTCTCGATACTGCCCGATGTGTTGCAGGTGATAGGCGTGACCGCCGTTCTGCTGTACGCCTACGACGCGTACTTCGCCGCGATCACATTTGGTTCGGTGGCGCTGTACTCGATCTATACCGTGTACGTTACGGAATGGCGCACGCCGATCATCCGCGCATCGAACGAAGCGAACTCTCGTGCGAACAACCGTGCCGTCGACAGCCTGATCAACTACGAAACGGTCAAACACTTCAACAACGAACGGCTCGAAGCCGAACTCTACGACACGGAACTGAAGGAGTGGGAGCGGTGGCGCCGACGCAACCGCTATTCGCTCGCCGCGCTCAACACCGGGCAGTCGTTCTTCACGACGTTCGGAATCACCGCGATGATGGTGCTCGCCGCGCAGCATGTCGTCGACGGCACGATGACTATCGGCGATCTCGTGCTGATCAACTCTTACGCATCCACCGTGTTCATGCAGATCAACAATCTCGGCGGCACCTACCGCGAATTCAAAGGCGCGCTCACGGACATCGAACGGATGTTCGACATCATGGATCTGTCACCCCGGGTGACGGATCTGCCCGGCGCCGTCGTGCTGCCCGTCGGCAACGGACCGATCGAGTTCGAGCACGTATCGTTTGCATACCACCCCGCACGCCCGATCCTGCGCGATGTTTCGTTCGTCGTGAGACCGGGCGAGAAGGTGGCTGTGGTCGGCCCATCCGGCGCGGGCAAGTCGACGATCGCGCGTCTGCTGTTCCGTTTCTACGATCCGAGCCACGGGCGCGTATGCGTGAATGGCGCCGACGTGAAGGGCGTGATGCTCGAAAGCCTGCGTTCAGCGATCGGCATCGTTCCGCAAGACACGACGCTCTTCAACTCGACGCTTTACGACAACATTGCATACGGCGACCCCGATGCTGGTGAAGCAGAGGTCCGGCGGGCAGCGAACCTCGCACACCTCGACGGTCTCATTACGCGCTTGCCGGATGGTTACGACACACTGGTCGGGGAGCGCGGGCTCAAACTGTCGGGCGGCGAGAAGCAACGCGTTGCGATCGCGCGCGCGGTCATGAAGCGGCCCGCGTTCCTCGTGTTCGACGAAGCCACCTCGTCCCTCGATTCGAATTCGGAGCTCGCGATCCTCTCCGCGCTGAACAAGGTGGCTGAGGGGCGCACGACGCTCGCGATCGCGCACCGGTTGTCCACGGTCGCCGACGCCGACCGGATCATCGTGCTCGATGACGGCCGCATCGTGGAGGAGGGTACTCACGCGAGTCTGTTGCGGCGCGGCGGCTTGTATCGGCAACTGTGGGACCTACAGGTGGCGGAAGCCGTCGATGCGCCGGTGCATTTGCGTGCGTCAGGCGCGACAGTCTGGCCGATCAACCTGAGTTGAAATCGACACGAACTGCTGTCCAACGAGACTCGCCTAGCGAGCGCCGGTCCGCAATCGTCACGCGCGCCTTCGCAAGTTGCTTGCGCAACTCGGGGACCGCACCGGCAGTAGTGGGGTTTGCCGCCAGCTTGGTCAGCATCAGATCGACTGCGTCGAGGCCGAGATTCGTGCCGAAGCGTGCCGATACCTGCCCGAGCGCACTTCGGAACGCGGGATCTGCCTCCAGTTCGGTTTCACCCAACGCCTGCGCCTTAGCGATAACGTCGGAAAGGACCACGACCGCACGCTTGGCGTTGGCGGGTGAGGTCAGGGTCTGCGATCCGGCAAACTGCGCGACTTCTGGGAGGCTCGCGGCGAAGCGTTGCAGCGCCGCGGCCTGCGCTGCATTGCGCGGATGGTCCTGGTGCATGATCGCCTGCGCTGCGCCCATGATCGCGAACGGCGCCATCGCGGTGTGGGTCAAGACCGGCACGCCGGTCAGAACGCCCGCGAGCGGAAGGCTGATCAACGCCAGCCCGCCCAAGGCGTGCACCAGGTGCAACGCCTTGCCCTCAATTGCAAACACGACACGTACGAGATCGCGCACCGGTGCGAAGCCGAAGATTGCCGCCGCGACGAGACTCGCGAGCGAGGCGTCCGACTGGCCGTGAATCTTGAAGTGTTCGTACGCGACGAAGCAGCCGACGGCGATCAATAGGAACGCGCCGTGGAGAAGGATCCTCGCTGCAATCGCCCCGAGCGAAGCGCGAGGTGCGCTTGGGTTCTGCGCCATGAGTTGTGCTGGATCTTGCACCGTACTCCTCACATCACATCGCAATCGCGCCGTCGAATATTACGGACGCGATTCGGTTCGAGGGGGTGATTGTTGGGCTATCGAATGATGCCACCCAACTCATTGACTCAAAGGACCATCCTGCGGAAGAGGCAGGAGTCGAACCCACCAGACGCGGTCACGCGTCTCGACGGCTTTGAAGGCCGCGCGCCCCGCCGGGGACGATGCTCTTCCAAGGGAAATATATCACGCGCGATTCACGGTCGACGGGTTGCCGACGATCCGCCGAACGTCGCCGTAGCGGCGTGTGAATCCGCAACGGTCGAAGTATTCGAGCACGTCGATGGCGAGGTTGCGGCCGATTGCCGCGGCGTCCCGGAAATCCCTCGCCGTAAATCCGCCCGGGTGCAATTCGGCGAGTCGTTGGGCGGTCGCGACGAATGCTCCCAGCTGATCGGGCAGCAGCACCCGATGATCGCCCGCGCGAGTCAGAAAGCCGAGCTTCGCCAAGCGGCTGATGAGTGAGTCGAGCGAACGCAGCGGGACGCCCAACGATTTCGCGAGGTCGCCGATGCTGGGCGGCTGATCGGCGTCGCGGATCGCCGCTTGTATCTTCTTGAACAGGGCTGCTTCTTCAGGCGGCAGCGCCGCACGGTGGTTCGGTGCGTGAAAGTGGCCGCCCGTTTCCGCAATGGTTCCATCGGCGACGAGCGCGGCCAACGCCTCGTCCAGCCACTGTTTGGGCACGACGCCAGTGCGGCGGATCTGATCGGCCTTCAATCCCTGGCTGTGCGGCGCGGCCTTGTGATACGCGCCGATCTGCGCAGTGAGCGACTCCAAGGCGGCGGACCATTTGGCTTTCGACGCCGCGACGGGGTGTGTATCGCGCACCAGCGACACGTGATTGATTTCGGCGAGCATGTTGCGGAACGCCGCGTCCGTCAGGTTGCGGACGCGCCGAAACGCGTCGATGTCTACGTCTTCCAGTTCGATGAGACGGCGCATCACGAGCGCTGCGTCGCCGTCACGCTTCGCCTCGAGACACGCGAGCCGCTTGGCGGCACGCCGCGCCTTCTCTGGCGGTGCGGTATCGATCACGCGACCTCCGCCGATGGTGTGTTCCATCGCGTGATCGCGCAGCACCAGCCGGTCGCCGTACTTCGGATGCAGCGGGGTCGCGAGCACGAGTTCGATCAGTGCGGACTGACCCGCCGTGAGCGGCGCAGATTCGAGCAGCGCAACGTGGCCCTCCGTATGACTCGCCGCGTGATAGACGTGCACCGGCAGCCAGTGCCTCACGCTGCGCGGGAAGTCGGTCAGCACCTGCAGGTCCACGACGACGCTGCGCGTGGGAGCGAACGTTGTCGTCGCCACCAGCCAGTCGCCGCGTCCGACCTGGTCCAGTGAAATGCCCGCGAGACCGATCGCACATCGATCGCCGGCCACGGCGCGATCGGCGGCGCGATCCGAAACGCGCAGCGATCGCACGCGCGCCGCCAGACCTCGGGGCGCCACCGTGACGTCTGTTCCTTTCTCGACGACGCCCGAGTGAATCGTGCCGGTCACGACGACGCCCACACCGTTGATGACGAATGCCCGATCGATGGCGAGGCGGAACTCCTGCTCCAGCTGGACCTCGGACGCCGATGGCGCCGCAGACGCAATGTGCTGACGCAGCGCATCGAGGCCGGTGCCGTCGACGCACGATGTCCCAACGACCCCACTGAGCTGCAATCCGGATTCGCGCGCCAGCGCCGCCACCGCGCTGCGCACATCTTCCAGGCGTTCTGGCTCCACACAGTCGGACTTGGTCACCGCGGCGACGCCGCGTGTGACTCCGAGCAGACGTAGCAGCGCGAGATGCTCCAACGTTTGCGGCATCGGGCCGTCGTCTGCGGCCACCACCAGCAGCGCGTGCTGATGCGCGGCGACGCCCGCGACCATGTTGTGTATGAAGCGGTGATGGCCCGGTACGTCGACGAAGCCGATCCGGCGACCCGCGATATCGGTGTAGGAGAAACCGAGGTCGATCGTGAGTCCGCGGCGTCGTTCCTCGGCGAGCGTGTCGGTGTTTACGCCCGTCAGCGCCTCGACCAGGCTGGTTTTGCCGTGGTCGACGTGGCCTGCGAGCGTGACGATCATGCGTCAGAGTCCATCGAGTGAAACGCACAACGCATCGGCGTCGTCGATCGCGCGTACGTCCAACCACAGTGCGCCGTTGTGAACGCGGCCGATTACCGGTGTCTCCAGTTGGCGCAGCCGTTCTGCCAACGCGGTTATGTCGCGATCCGACTCGGCCGTAACCGACACGGCCATGCTCGGAAGCGTTTTCTCCGGCAACGCGCCGCTACCGATCTGACACTCGCTGGCGGTCGCGACGATCGAATAGTTCGATCGGAGTCGCGCGCGCAGCACTGTCGCGATGCGTTGTGCGAGCAACGATCAGGTGTGCGACAGGGCGCGTCAACGTCGCAAGCAACGGCAATTCGTCTGCGAGCCGCTCGGGATCCTGATACAGACGCAGTGTGTGATGCAGGATCGCCAACGTGATCTTGTCGCAGCGCAATGCGCGTTTCAGCGGATTGCGGTTGAGCCGCTCGATCAGATCGCGTCGGCCGACTATCAATCCGGCCTGTACCGAACCGAGCAATTTATCGCCGCTGAACGTGACGAGATCGGCGCCCTCGGCAAGCGTCTCGCGCACCGTCGGTTCGTGCGGCAGACCGAAGCGTTCGAGGTCCACCAATGCGCCGCTGCCGAGGTCGACGACCAACGGCAGGTTTTTGGCGCGCGCAAGCGTGGCGAGTTCCGGCGTTTCGACGTCGTTGGTGAATCCGACGATGCGGTAATTGCTGGGATGCACTTTGAGCAGCATTGCAGACGTTGCATCGATGGCCCGTTCGAAGTCCCGCAAATGAGTGCGATTGGTGGTGCCGACCTCGCGAATGTTGCAGCCCGAACGCTCGATGAGATCCGGCAGCCGGAAGCTGCCGCCGATTTCGATGAGCTCGCCGCGCGACACCGGCACCGATCTCCCGAGGCCGAGCGTATTCAGCACCAGCAGCAGTGCGGCGGCGTTGTTGTTGACGACGGTCGCCGCTTCACCGCCGGTCAGCGCGCACAACATCGGTTCGACCGCCGAATCGCGCTCGCCGCGACGGCCCTGGCCGAGGTCGTATTCGAGCGTCACCGGATTGACGGCGGCTTCGACGCCTGCCTGTGCCATCGCACGGCTGATCTGGGCGCGACCGAGGTTCGTGTGGATGATCGTGCCGGTCATGTTGAACACGTTTCGAAGCCCAGGACCAACGCGATCGTTGAGGCGCTGCTCCACAGCCTCCCGATAGAGTTCGGCGGCGGTCGCCCACGCCGGCGGTGCCACCTCACGGCGGATCTGCTGCTGTAGTTCTCGCACTGTTTCCTTTACCAGCTCCACTCCATAGCGCCCCACGGCGTCGGCGAGCGCGGCGTGTCGGATGATCCGGTCGACGCTCGGAAGCCGGGCGTGTGCCGACATGGGTGATTCCAAGGGAAAACGTATGCCCCGTAGTCTACTCGCAACCCCGATTTGGCGAAGGTAGTATCCGACCGGCCACCGCCGGGAGTATCGAAATGACCAAGGAATTGAGCTATGCGTCCGGGCCGGCCGACACCGGGCTGCTCGGCATCACGATTGGCGACATGCTCGATGCAACGGTCGCGAAGCACGGCGCTAACGAGGCACTGGTGGCGCGGCATCAGGGGATTCGGTGGACCTATGCAGAGTTCGGGCGCCGCGTCGACGAGCTGGCGCGTGCGCTGATGGCGCTTGGGGTCGAGAAAGGAGAGCGGGTCGGAATCTGGTCGACGAATCGCGCCGAATGGGCGCTGACGCAGTTCGCAACGAGCAAACTCGGCGCGATCCTCGTGAACGTGAACCCGAGTTATCAGGCTTCGGAACTGGAATATGCGCTGAATCAGTCGGGTTGCCGTTATCTGATCCTGACCGACGTGTTCAAGACGACCGACTACAACCAGATTCTGGAGAGCATCGCGCCCGAAATTCGTACCGGCGTAGCCGGGGCGCTGAAACTCGCGCGCGTGCCGCAACTCGAAGTGGTGATCACACTCGGGAATCCGCGCCGAGGCATGCTCTCGTGGGCAGACGTGCTCGCCCGCGCCGGCGAGGTTTCCGCCGATGCGCTTGCACAACGCCAGCACGCACTGAGTTTCGATGATCCGATCAACATCCAATACACCAGCGGCACCACGGGCTTTCCGAAGGGCGCGACTCTCAGCCACCACAACATCCTGAACAACGGCTACTTCGTCGCGCGGCTGATGAATTTCAGCCACAAGGATCGTCTGGTGATCCCCGTGCCGCTATACCACTGCTTCGGCATGGTGATGGGGAACCTGGGGTGCGTGACGCACGGTGCGACCATGATCTATCCCGAACAGGCGTTCGATGCAGAAGCGGTTCTTCGGGCGGTCGCGGAGGAACGCGCCACGGCGCTTTATGGCGTGCCGACGATGTTCATTGCCGAACTGGCGCTGGCGAACTTCGCCGACTTCGATCTTCGCTCGTTGCGCACCGGCATCATGGCCGGCGCGCCGTGTCCGGTGGAGGTCATGCGTAAAGTGCAGTCGCTGATGAACATGCGCGAAGTGGCGATCGGTTACGGCATGACCGAGACCAGCCCGGTCTCCACGCAAACCCGCATCGGCGCGCCCCTCGAGAAACAGGTCAGCACGGTCGGACAGGTGCATCCGCACGTAGAGATCAAGGTGGTCGATGCCGAGACCGGACAGACGGTTCCGCGCGGAACGCTCGGCGAGTTCTGCACCCGCGGCTACAGCGTGATGTTGGGCTATTGGAACAACGAGGCCGCCACCGCGTCCTCGATCGACACGGCGCATTGGATGCACACCGGCGATCTCGCGGTGATGGACGACGAGGGATACGTCAATATCGCGGGCCGCATCAAGGACATGATCATCCGCGGTGGAGAGAACGTGTACCCGCGCGAGATCGAAGAGTTCCTGTACCGGCATCCGAAGATCAAGGAAGTGCAGGTCATCGGTGTGCCGGATCCGAAGTTCGGCGAAGAATTGATGGCGTGGATTCAAACCGCCGACGGAGCGGCGCTGACCGAGGCCGAAGTGAAGGCGTTCTGCCAAGGACAGATCGCCCGCTACAAGGTGCCGCGCTACGTGAAATTCGTCGATTCGTTCCCGATGACCGTTACCGGCAAGATCCAGAAGTTCGTGATGCGCAAGCAGAGCATCGTTGAACTGGGGTTAGATGCCACTGTCCATACTGCATGAGTCAGGTAATTACCCGCCCGACGCTTATTCGAAAATAGTGTTGAACAGAATCGATTGAATCGATTAGAGTCGATCCCGTAATCGATTCAATCGGTTCAACCGGTTCAAGCGATTACAGGTTTCAGCGTAGACAAGGTCTCGAAGATCGCAAGGTCCGACGGACCAGAAGGCCAGAATCGCATGACGACGGACATCCTGACCCCAACCGAAGTGGCAGAGCTGCTCGCAGTCTCTCCGGTGACGGTGCGCCAGTGGGCCCAGAAGGGTCTCATCGAAGCGCGCACGACGCCGGGCGGACATCGACGGTTCACCCGCGAGGCGGTGATCGATTTCGCGCGTCGGATGGCGATGACGTTGCCGGAGGAGTTCGCGCCGCCATCGGGCTCGCGCGTGCTGATCGTCGACGACGACCGGCAGTTCAACGGCATGCTGGTCGCGCTGTTCAAGCAGAGGTATCCGGGTGTCGAGGTGGCATTTGCCTTCGACGGTTTCGACGCAGGCCGTCAGGTCTCGCGGTTCAAGCCGACGTTGGTGCTGCTCGACATCATGATGCCCGGCATGGACGGCGTAGAGGTTTGTCGCAGTCTGAAGGCAGACGAGGCGTCGCGCTCGGCGCGCGTCATCGCGATGACCGGACACCCTACGCGGGAACTCGAACAACGAATCATCAGCGCAGGCGCGGAGCGGTTGCTGAAGAAGCCCTTCAGCACCGACGAGCTGCTTGCGGTGTGCGGTTTGAACGAAACGGTACGTTAAAAGGTCAAGCGGGGAGATCCACATGTACGCGGAATACGATGTCAGCGTCGCCGATGAAGCCATGGAAAGCGAACTGGTCGGTTTTCAGATCGTCAACGATCCGGATGCCGACGAAGAACAGGACGAAGACGGTCCGTTGCCGCCGAGAGCGGCGCGCCGGCGCGTCAGCGCGAAGCACCGGGAGCGCGTCGGTATTGCACCGACCAGCCGCGGCATCGGCGACGCGACGGAGATGTACCTGTCGGAGATCGGCGGATCGAAGCTGCTCACGCCCAAAGACGAAGCCGAAGTGGCGCGCCGGGTGCAGCGCGGCGACATGGCGGCGCGAGCTCAGATGATCGAGAGCAACCTGCGCCTGGTCGTCAAAATCGCACGGCGCTACCTGAATCGCGGTCTGCCGCTGCTCGACCTGATCGAGGAAGGTAACCTCGGATTGATCCGCGCGGTGGAGAAGTTCGATCCCGAGAAGGGTTTCCGATTCTCCACGTACGCGACGTGGTGGATCCGTCAGGCGGTGGAGCGCGGCCTGATGAACCAGGCCAAGACGATTCGCTTGCCGATTCACATCGCAAAGGAACTGAACACGTATCTGCGTGCGCAGCGCGAGTTGTCGCAAAAGCTCGATCACGAGCCCACGGCCGACGACGTGGCGAAGTTGCTCGACAAGCCGGTCGAAGACGTACGCCATCTGCTCGATCTCGCCGATGACATCAGTTGCACCGAGATCTCCACGCTCGAACCGGAGCGCGGCGCCTGGGACACGTTCGAAGACGACACCGCGATAGATCCGTCGCAGATGCTGCAGAACAACCGATTGAAGGCGCGCATCGACGTGTGGCTCGGCGATCTGCCTGAGAAGTCGCGCGACGTGGTGTGCCGCCGCTTCGGACTGCGCGGCCACGACATGGCCACGCTCGAAGAAGTCGGCCGCGAAATCGGTCTTACGCGCGAGCGCGTGCGTCAGATTCAGGTCGAAGCGCTGAAGGAACTGCGCGTGAAACTGACCGACGCGGGCTACGACCGCGACGCCGTTCTGGGCTGAGGCGTCCTTTCCTTTCCCGGCTTGCTGTGTAATCTGTCCCGAACTCCATCGGGACGGATTACCGCATGCCACAACCGAACGACACGACCGTTGCCTTCATCGGCCTGGGCGTCATGGGCTATCCGATGGCGGGTCACCTGTCGCGCGCCGGATATCCCACTCGCGTCTACAACCGCACCGGCGCACGCGCCGATGCCTGGAAGGCCGAATATGCCGGCGAAGTATGCGAGACACCGGCGATTGCGGCGCGCGGCGCCGATATCGTCTTCATGTGTGTCGGCAACGACGACGACGTGCGAAGCGTCGCCTATGGCGACAGCGGTGCGCTCGCGGGAATTCGCAGCGGCGCGGTGCTGATCGACCATACGACCGCATCTGCGGAACTCGCGCGGGAACTGGAAGCAGAAGCGAAGCGGCGTGGAGCCGGCTTCCTCGATGCGCCCGTATCGGGAGGGCAGGCCGGGGCGCAACGCGGTCAGCTGACGATCATGGTAGGGGGCGATGCGGAGACGTTCGGCGTCGCAGAGGGCGTTCTCAACACGTATGCGCGCGCGGTCAAGCTGATGGGGCCGTGCGGCAGCGGACAACTCACCAAGATGGTCAACCAGATCTGTATCGCCGGAGTGCTTCAAGGACTTTCGGAAGGTCTGCATTTCGCGGAGCGGGCGGGGCTCGACGTGCTCAGCGTGGTGGACGTGATTTCGAAGGGCGCGGCGCAGTCGTGGCAGATGGAGAATCGCTCGCCGACGATGGCGCAGCGGAAATTCGACTTCGGCTTTGCGGTCGACTGGATGCGAAAGGACCTGGGGATGACGCTTGCCGCGGCGCGGCGCATCGGCGCTCGCTTGCCGCTAACGGCACTGGTCGATCAGTTCTACGCGGACATCCAGGCATCCGGCGGCGGCCGGATGGATACGTCGAGCCTGATCGAACGGCTGCGGCGCTGAGGAACGCCTGCGGCGTCTGTATCAGCGCTTCGCGACCGCGACGAAGTCGCGCTTGCTTGGGGCCGGTGTACAGCTGGCGCGGTCGGCCGATCTTGTACTTGCCGCTGACCATTTCGCACCAGTGCGCGATCCAGCCGGGCGTGCGTCCGGTGGCGAAGATCACCGTGAACATCTCGGTCGGAATGCCGATCGCTTTCAGGATGATCCCCGAGTAGAAGTCGACGTTCGGATACAGGCGCTTTTCGATGAAGTAATCGTCTTCGAGCGCGATCTTCTCGAGCCGTTGAGCGATCTGCAGCAACGGATCGTTCGCGGCGCCGAACTCTTCCAGCACTTCCTTGCAGGTCTGTTGCATGACCTTCGCGCGCGGGTCGTAGTTCTTGTAGACGCGGTGTCCGAAACCCATCAGGCGGAACGAATCGTTCTTGTCTTTCGCGCGCTTCACGTACTTGTCGACGTTCTTGACGTCGCCGATCTCCCGCAGCTGGCTCAGCACCGCTTCGTTGGCGCCGCCGTGCGCCGGACCCCACAGCGCGGCGATTCCGGCGGCGATGCAGGCGAACGGATTCGCGCCGGTCGATCCGGCGAGGCGCACGGTAGAAGTGGATGCGTTCTGCTCGTGGTCGGCGTGCAGCAGGAAGATGCGGTCCATCGCCTTCGCGATGACCGGATTCACCTTATATTCCTCGCAGGGATTGCCGAACATCATGCGCAGGAAGTTCGCGGCATAGCCGAGGTCGTTGCGCGGATACATGAACGGCTGACCGATCGAGTACTTGTAGCTCATCGCGGCGAGCGTCGGCATCTTCGCGATCAGCCGGTGCGCGGTGATCTTGCGGTGCTCGGGATTCTCGATGTCGAGCGAGTCGTGATAGAAGGCCGCCAACGCGCCCGTTACGCCGCACAGGATCGCCATCGGATGCGCGTCACGGCGGAAGCCGCTGAACAGGTCGCTGAGTTGTTCGTGCACCATCGTGTGATGCGTGATGGTCTGGTCGAAGTCTTCCTTCTCCTCCGCGGTCGGCAGTTCGCCGTTCAACAGCAGATAGCACACTTCGAGGTGATCGGAGCGTTCCGCCAGCTGCTCGATCGGATAGCCGCGATACAGCAAAACGCCGGCATCGCCGTCGATGTAGGTGATCGCCGATTCGCATGAGGCGGTCGAGACGAAACCAGGATCGTAGGTGAACAGACCCGCTGCCGAGAGTTGAGCGATGTCGATGACGTCCGGTCCGACGCTACCTTTCAAGACGGGCAAGTCGATCGGTTTGGCAATGCCGTCGATAGACAGGCGCGCAGTCTTGTCCGCCATTACGGTGGCTCCTTGTCGCAGGGGAAAGAGGCGAGAGGAGCGACTATAGATCGCAGCGATTTCGTTGTCACCTCGGCGAGGCATCGACTATGATCCGCCCCCGCGTCACTCGGGTTCGCCGTGCGACATCGCACCTCGATCGAACCGGACAGAACTGCAAGCACCATCTCAACACGGGTCAATTCCCAACATCGGTTTGAAGGTATGAAGACGGATCGTCCGATCAATCTCTCGTTGACGAAATTCAGTTTCCCGTTGGCAGCAATCGCGTCGATCACGCATCGCATCACCGGGATTCTGCTGTTCGTCGGCATCGCGTTCCTGTTGTATCTGCTCGACCAGTCGCTGACGTCGGCACAAGGGCTCGATCACGCGCGCAGCCTGCTGACGATGCCGTTGCCGAAGCTGCTGTTGATCGCGGTGGTCGCAACGCTGATCTACCACTTCGTGGCCGGCGTCAAACATCTGTTCCTCGATTTCGACGTCGGCGACACGATCGAAGGCGGGCGGCTCGCGGCGCAGCTGACGATCGCGATCTCGGTGATCTTGATCGGTCTTGCGGGAGCGTGGCTGTGGTAACCAACGTCACCAGTTTCGGCCGCAGCGGTCTGTCGGACTTCGTCATTCAACGCGTAACCGCGGTGATCATCGCGTTGTACGTGCTGTGCCTCGCCGGATTCTTCCTCGCGAATCCGAACGTCACGTACGAAGCGCTGTCCGGATTCTTCTCGAACCTGCCGATGAAGATGTTCTCGACGCTCGCGGTGCTCGCCACCGCCGCCCATGCGTGGATCGGCATGTGGACGGTCGGCACGGACTACATCCGCAATCACTACTTTGGTGCGCACGCGACGACGTTCCGCATCGTCTATCAATTCGGTTGCCTGGCACTGTTGTTCATCTATGTGCTGTGGGCGCTGCAGATCTTCTGGAGAACCTGAACGATGCCCAGCATTCGCAAGATGGAATTCGACGGCGTCATCGTCGGTGGCGGCGGGGCAGGCATGCGCGCCGGCATTGCAGCTCGCGCAATCCGGATTGAAAACCGCCGTGATCACCAAGGTGTTCCCGACGCGGTCGCACACCGTTTCGGCGCAAGGCGGCATCACCTGCGCGATCGCAAGCGACGATCCGAACGACGATTGGCGCTGGCACATGTACGACACCGTGAAGGGCTCGGACTACATCGGTGACCAGGACGCGATCGAATACATGTGCAGCGTCGGTCCGCAGGCCGTGTACGAACTCGAACACCTGGGGATGCCGTTCTCGCGCACCGAGTCCGGCCGGATCTATCAGCGACCGTTCGGCGGCCAGTCGAAGAATTTCGGCAAAGGCGGGCAGGCCGCGCGCACGTGTGCCGCAGCCGATCGCACCGGCCACGCGTTGCTGCATACCCTTTATCAGGCGAACCTGCGGGCGAAGACCACCTTCCTGAACGAATGGTTCGCGGTCGACCTCGTCACCAACCAGGACGGCAAAGTCGTCGGCGTGATCGCGATCGAGATCGAAACCGGCGAAGTCGTGTATGTCGAATCGAAGGCGACGGTATTCGCGACCGGCGGCGCCGGCCGGATCTACGCGTCTACGACGAATGCACTGATGAACACCGGCGACGGCGTCGGCATGGCGTTGCGCGCGGGTCTCCCGGTGCAGGACATAGAAATGTGGCAGTTCCATCCAACCGGCATCGCCGGCGCGGGTGTGCTGGTCACCGAAGGTTGTCGCGGCGAAGGCGGCTACCTGATCAACAAGGACGGCGAGCGTTTCATGGAACGCTACGCGCCGACCGCGAAGGACCTCGCCGGCCGCGACGTGGTGGCGCGGTCGATGATTCTCGAGATTCTCGACGGGCGCGGCTGCGGACCGAACGGCGACTACGTGCTGCTGAAACTCGACCACCTCGGCGAAGCGGTGCTGAACAGTCGGTTGCCCGGCATCCTCGAACTGTCGAAGACGTTCGCGCACGTCGATCCAACCAAGGAACCGATTCCGGTGGTGCCGACCTGCCACTACATGATGGGCGGCATTCCGACCAGCGTCTCAGGGCAGGCGCTGACCCAGGATGCGTCCGGTAACGACAAGCCGATCGACGGGTTGTACGCCGCCGGGGAAGTGGCGTGCGTCTCGGTGCACGGCGCCAACCGCCTCGGCGGTAACTCGCTGCTCGACCTCGTGGTATTCGGGCGTGCCGCGGGTCTGCACATCGAGGAAGTGCTGCGACAAGGCGTGAGCTATCGCGCCGCGAGCGACAGCGATCTCGAAGCCGCGTTGCGGCGGCTGAACCGTTGGAACGAATCGACAGTCGGGCGAATCGGTCGCATCGTTGAAGACGGCGTTGCAGACGACGATGCAGAACAGCTTCGGCGTGTTCCGTACCGAGGATCACATGAAGAAAGGCATCGTGCAGATCGCCGAACTACGCGAACGGATCGCCAGCGCGCATCTCACCGACAAGAGCAATGCGTTCAACACCGCGCGGATGGAAGCACTGGAACTCGACAACCTGCTCGAAGTCGCGGAAGCGACCGCGATCGCCGCAGAGGTGCGCAAGGAAAGCCGCGGCGCCCACGCGCGCGACGATTATCAGGATCGCGACGACGCGAACTGGCTGTGCCATTCCCTGTATCTGCCGAAGGACAAACGCGTCAGCAAACGCGCGGTGAACTTCGCACCCAAATCGGTCGAGGCGATGCAGCCGACCGTCCGTTCGTACTAAGTGTTGGTAAAGAGAGAGAACCGTACGCCATGAAAGTCAGCGTGTACCGATACAACCCGGAGAACGACGAAGTTCCGCGGATGCAGGACTACTCGATCGACCTGCCGTCAGGAAAAGACCTGATGGTTCTCGACGTGATGGAGTTGCTGAAAGCGCAAGACCCATCGCTGACGTACCGACGATCGTGTCGCGAAGGCGTGTGCGGCTCCGACGGCGTGAACATGAACGGCAAGAACGGTCTTGCGTGCATCACTCCCGTGTCGGAAGTGGCGAAGAAGGACAAGCTGGTGTTGCGGCCGCTGCCGGGATTGCCGGTCATTCGCGATCTCGTCATCGACATGAGCCAGTTCTATCGGCAGTACGAGAAGATCCGACCGTACGTGATCAACGACCAGCCGCCGCCCGCACAAGAACGGCTGCAGTCGCCGGAAGATCGCGCCAAGCTCGACGGCTTGTACGAGTGCATTCTCTGCGCCTGCTGTTCCACCTCGTGTCCGTCGTTCTGGTGGAACCCCGAGAAGTTCATCGGCCCCGCAGGGTTGCTGCAGGCGTATCGGTTCCTCGCCGATAGCCGCGACACCGCGACTGCGGAGCGGTTGGCTGACCTCGACGATCCGTTCAGCGTGTTCCGCTGCCGCGGCATCATGAACTGCGTCAGCGTCTGTCCGAAGGGGCTCAACCCAACGCGGGCGATCGGCAAGATCCGGTCGATGCTGCTGCAGCAGGGCACCTGATCAGCTAGTTCAGCGGCGCCCCCGAGCATCGCAGCACAGACCCGTCGAGGCGCAAACTGCTAGACTTTGCCTTGACGAATAAAGGCACGGCGATACGGATGTCGGAATCCTTCCTCGAACAGATGCAGAAGACCTCGCACCTCGCGGGGGGCAACGTCGCGTACATCGAATCGCTGTACGAAACGTATCTGGAGAATCCGAACAACGTCCCGCCGGAATGGCGGACTTACTTCGAAAAGCTGCCGCGCGTAGACGGCGTGATTGCGTCCGACGTTCCGCACAGCACGGTCATCCGTCATTTCGAATTGATCGGACGGAATCGGTTGCGCGCGCGGCCGCAGTCGGTGGCTACGGAAGTTGCCAACGACCACGAACGCAAGCAGATCCGCGTTACCGAGCTCATCTCCGCGTATCGTCATCGCGGCCACAAACGCGCCACGATCGATCCGTTGGGAATGATGGAGCGGCCGGCAACGCCGGTGCTCGATCTCGCGTATCACCATCTATCCGCTGCTGACCTCGACACGGTCTTTCAGACCGGCACGTTCTTCTACGGTGCGGAGAAAGCGACGTTGCGCGACATCGTCGCGGCGCTGGAGCACACGTATTGCGGCAGCGTCGGCGCCGAGTACATGCACATCGTCGATGCCGCCGAACAGCTGTGGGTGCAGCAACGGCTCGAGAGCGTGCGGTGTCATCCGGAGTACGGCGACGACGTGAAGCGCATGATCCTGGAGCGGCTGACGGCCGCCGAAGGGCTCGAGCGTTATCTGCAGAACAAGTTTCCCGGCACGAAGCGATTCGGACTGGAAGGCGGCGAAAGCCTGATACCGATGCTGCACGAAGCGATTCAGCGCGCCGGCTCGCACGGCATCGTCGAAACCGTCATCGCAATGGCGCACCGCGGGCGCCTCAACGTGCTCGTCAACATCCTGGGTAAACACCCGCGCGAGCTGTTCGACGAATTCGAGGGCAAACTGCCGGTCACACAAACGTCCGGCGACGTGAAGTATCACCAGGGCTTCTCCTCCAACGTGATGACGCCGGGCGGCGAGATGCACCTGGCGCTCGCGTTCAATCCGTCGCATCTGGAGATCGTCGGGCCGGTTGCGGAGGGTTCGGTTCGAGCGAGACAGGATCGTCGCCTCGACTACACCGGCAATCTGGTCGTGCCGATCATCATTCACGGCGACGCCGCGTTTTCGGGCCAGGGCGTGGTCATGGAAACGTTCCAGATGTCGCAGACGCGCGGTTTCAAAACCGGCGGCACGATTCATCTGATCATCAACAATCAGATCGGCTTCACCACCAGCCGACAGGACGACGCGCGATCGACCGAGTACTGCACCGAAGTCGCGCGGATGGTGCAGGCGCCGATCTTCCACGTGAACGGCGACGATCCCGAGGAAGTGCTCTTCGTCACGCAGGTTGCCGTCGACTACCGGATGCAGTTCCGCAAAGACGTCGTGATCGATCTCGTCGGCTATCGACGCCGCGGCCACAACGAAGCGGAAGAACCGATGACCACGCAACCGCTGATGTATCAGCGGATTCGCAAGCAGCCAACCGCGCGCACGATCTACGCGGAGAAACTCGTCGCCGACGGCACGATCACGCAGGAAGACGCGGATCAGATGGTGGAGACGTACCGTCAGGCGCTCGAGTCCGGCGAGCACGTCGCGCTCAGCCTGGTGTCGAAGCCGAACACGCAGCTCTACGTCGACTGGACGCCGTATCTCGGCCACCACTGGACCACGCCGGCCGACACGCGCTTTCCGATTGCGGGTCTGCGCAAGCTCGTCGCGCAGATGGAACAGTTGCCTGATGGATTCGTTTTGCATCCGCAAGTGCAGCGGCTCGTCGAAGACCGGCACAAGATGTCGGCGGGTGCACTGCCGTTGAACTGGGGTTATGCGGAGAACCTCGCATACGCCACGTTGCTCGACGAGGGTCATCCGATCCGCCTGACGGGGCAGGACGTCGGACGCGGAACCTTCTCGCACCGTCACGCGATGCTGTTCAGCCAGAAAGACGGCCGACGCTACATTCCGCTCAATCACATCTCCGAAAAGACCCGCTTCGACATCTACGATTCGCTGTTGTCGGAGGCCGCGGTGCTCGCGTTCGAGTACGGCTACTCGACCACGATGCCGAACGCGCTCGTGTTGTGGGAGGCACAGTTCGGCGACTTCGCGAACGGCGCCCAGGTGGTGATCGACCAGTTCATCACGAGCGGTGAGCACAAGTGGCAGCGCCTGTGTGGGCTCGTTGTACTGTTGCCGCACGGTTACGAAGGCGCCGGTCCGGAACACTCATCGGCGCGCGTCGAGCGGTATCTGCAGATGTCCGCGCAACACAACATCCAGGTGTGTGTACCCACGACGCCGGCGCAGATGTTCCACATGCTGCGCCGCCAGGTGATCAGGCCGTTGCGCAAGCCGCTCATCGCATTCACGCCGAAGAGTCTGCTGCGCCACAAGCTCGCGATCTCGACGCTGGAAGATCTGGCCAACGGTACGTTCCAGCCGGTGATGGCGGAGATCGATCCGATCGAGGCAGAGCGCGTCTCGCGCGTCGTGCTGTGCAGCGGCAAGGTGTACTACGATCTGTTGGAGCGCCGCCGCGACGATCACGTCGAAGACGTGGCGATCGTTCGCCTCGAACAGCTGTATCCGTTTCCCGAGCAGGAACTCGCCCAGGCGATTGCGCCGTACAGGAACCTGAAGGACGTCGTGTGGTGTCAGGAAGAGCCGATGAACCAGGGCGCGTGGTACGCGAGCCAGCACCACATGCGACGCGTGATTCTGGCGCACGGCGAAGATTTGTATCTGTCGTATGCGGGGCGAGAAGCGTCCGCCGCGCCGGCCGCCGGTTACATGCAGTTGCACGTCCAGCAACAGTCGCGCCTGGTCGAAGACGCGCTGTACGGTTGATCGGCATCGCCGACGGGCCGTGCGGCAACGAAGAACACGAAGAAGGATGATCGCGTGACGTTAGAAATAAAGGCTCCGACATTCCCCGAATCGATCGCGGACGGCACCGTTGCCGCCTGGCACAAACAGCCCGGCGAAGCGGCGAAGCGCGACGAAGTGCTGGTCGAGATCGAGACCGACAAAGTCGTGCTCGAGATCGTCGCGCCGGCCGACGGCACGTTGCAGCAGATCGTCAAAGCGGTGGGCGACGTGGTGTTGTCGGAAGAAGTCGTCGGACTGTTCGCCGAAGGCGCGATCGCGGCGTCTGCCGCACCGGCAAAAGCGGCCGCGGCGTCTGCGAAGCCCACGACGGAGTCGGCCGCGAAGGCGGTGACGCCTGTTGAACGCGAAGCAGCCAGCGTCAGCCCAGCTGCGCGGAAACTCGCCGCTGAACAAGGCGTCGTACTGGGTCGCGTCGACGGCACCGGCAAAGACGGTCGCGTCACGAAAGAAGATGTCCTGCGCGCCGCCGCGCAAAAGCCGGCGCGGACTGCGCCGCCGCCCGTCGCGACCATCGCGCCGCCCAGTTCCGTAACGACGTCCGATGTCCGCGCGGAGCGGCGAGTGCCGATGACGCGATTGCGCGCCAGCATCGCGCGCCGACTGGTCGAGGCGCAGCACACCGCCGCGATGCTGACGACGTTCAACGAGGTCGACATGCAGGCGGTCATGACGCTGCGCACCCGGCACAAGGACGAATTCGAGAAACGCCACAACGGCATCAGGCTCGGATTCATGTCGTTCTTCGTGCGCGCCTCAGTGGAAGCGTTGAAGCGCTTCCCGGCCGTCAACGCGTCGATCGACGAAACCGACATCGTCTATCACGGCTATTACGACATCGGCGTGGCGGTGAGCACCGATCGTGGTCTAGTCGTACCGGTCATTCGCGATGCCGACGCGTTGGGTCTCGCTCAGATCGAGGAGCAGATACGCGTCTACGGCACCAAGGCGCGCGACGGCAAGCTGACCATCGAAGACATGTCGGGCGGCACCTTTACGATTTCGAACGGCGGCGTGTTCGGATCGCTGATGTCGACGCCAATTCTGAATGCGCCACAAACGGCGGTTCTCGGCATGCACAAGATTCAAGAGCGTCCGGTGGTGCTCGATGGCCAGATCGTGGCGCGGCCGATGATGTACCTCGCACTGTCGTACGATCACCGGCTGATCGACGGTCAGGAAGCCGTCAGGTTCCTGGTCACCATAAAGGAACTGTTAGAGGATCCCGCGCGGATCCTGCTCGACCTGTGACGCACACGCCTTCGGAGCACTTGCGATGACCACCGGATACGACGTAATCGTCATTGGTGCCGGTCCAGCCGGATATCACGCCGCGATTCGATCGGCGCAACTCGGATTGAAGACCGCGTGCATCGACAAATCGCTCGATGCAGCCGGTAAGCCGGTGCTCGGCGGTACGTGTCTCAACTGGGGATGCATTCCGTCGAAAGCGTTGCTCGATGCGTCGCACAAGTACGTAGAGGCGCGCGATCATCTGCCTGCGATGGGCATCAAGCCGGCAAAGGTGGAATTGGATCTCGCGCAGATGATGGCGCACAAAAACGCCGTGGTTGCGAAACTGACTGGCGGCGTGGCGACGCTGTATCAGGGGAACGGTGTCGCCTGGCTGCCGGGTACCGGCAAGCTGCTCGCCGGACGCAAGGTGGAATTTCAACCACACGACGGCGCGGCGCAGGTACTGGACGCGCAACACGTGATCCTCGCGCCCGGCTCGGTACCGGTCGACATCAAGCCCACCCCGCTGACCGACGGCATCGTCGTCGACTCGACCGGCGCACTCGAGTTCGACGCTGTTCCGAAGAAGCTCGGCGTGATCGGCGCCGGCGTGATCGGACTGGAACTGGGTAGCGTCTGGAGCCGTCTCGGCTCGGAGGTGGTGATTCTCGAAGCGCTTGAAGACTTCCTGCCGATCGCCGACGCGCGCATCGCACGCGACGCGAAGAAGATTTTCGACGGTCAGGGATTGAGCGTGCGCCTTGGCGCGCGCGTCACCGGATCCTCGGTAAAGGGCAAATCGGTCACCGTGACGTATCAGGACAAATCGGGCGAACAGCAGCTGACGTTCGACAAGCTGATCGTCTCGGTCGGTCGGCGCCCGTACACGAAAGGACTCCTCGCTCCCGATTCCGGCGTGAACCTCGACGAGCGCGGCTTCTTGTTCGTCAACGATGTCTGCGCAACGGATGCGCCGCAGGTGTACGCGGTGGGCGACAGCGTGCGCGGACCGATGCTCGCGCACAAAGGTATGGAAGAAGGGGTGATGGTCGCAGAGCGCATCGCGGGCAAGAAGCCGATGGTGAACTACGACTGCATTCCGTCGGTGATATACACGCACCCGGAAATCGCCTGGGTCGGGAAGACCGAACAGGAAGTGAAGAGCAGCGGCGAGGCGTACAACGTCGGCAGCTTCAACTTTTCCGCCAACGGCCGCGCGCTGGCGGCGGCCGATTCGGAAGGGCTCGTGAAAATCGTCGCCGATGCGGCGTCGGACCGGGTTCTCGGCGTTCACATCCTGGGTCCGCAAGCATCGGAGCTGATCGCACAAGCGGTGATTGCAATGGAGTTCTCGGCGAGTGCAGAAGACATAGCGTTGACGATGTTCGCGCATCCGACGCTGTCCGAAGCCGTGCACGAGGCTGCGTTGGGGGTGGCCGGTCACGCGATTCACACGATCAATCGAAAGAAGAAAACGTAACGGAAGCACATACATGAATCTGCACGAATACCAAGCAAAACAGCTTTTTGCCGAATATGGTCTGCCCGTTTCCACGGGGTATGCGGTGGATACGCCGCAAGCCGCCGTCGAAGCGGCAAAGAAAATCGGCGGAAACAAATGGGTGGTCAAGGTTCAGGTTCACGCGGGCGGTCGGGGTAAGGCCGGCGGCGTGAAACTGGCCGACACGACGGCGGAAGTGGAGGCGTTCGCGAAGAAGTGGCTGGGCAAACGACTCGTCACCATACAGACCGACGAACACGGCCAACCCGTCAGCAAGATCTACGTCGAAAGCTGTACCGACATCGAACGCGAACTCTATCTCGGGGCGGTGATCGACCGTGCGACGCGCCGCGTCGTCTTCATGTCGTCCACCGAGGGCGGCGTGGAGATCGAAAAGGTGGCTGAGGAAACACCTGAGAAGATCATCCGCACCACCATCGATCCGTTTGTCGGCGCGCAACCGTTCCAGGGTCGCGAGATTGCGTTCGCGCTCGGCTTGAAAGGCGCGCAGGTCAATCAGTTCGCGAGCCTGTTCGTGAACCTGTCGCGGTTGTTCCACGAGTGCGATTGTTCGCTCCTCGAAGTGAATCCGTTGGTGATTACCGCAGCGGGCAACATTCATTGCCTCGACGCGAAGTTGAACATCGACGGCAACGCACTGTTCCGCCAGAAGCGCCTCGCCGCGATGCACGACACGAGTCAGGAAGACGAACGCGAAGGACTCGCCGCGAAGTTCAACCTCAACTACGTGGCGCTCGACGGCAACATCGGTTGCATGGTGAATGGCGCGGGACTTGCGATGGGCACGATGGACCTCGTGAAAACACACGGCGGTCAACCGGCGAACTTTCTAGACGTCGGCGGCGGCGCCAACAAAGAATCGGTCGGTGAAGCGTTCAAGATCATCCTGTCAGACAAGAACGTCAAAGCAGTGCTCATCAACATATTCGGCGGCATCGTGAGTTGTGTGACGATCGCCGACGGCATCATCGGCGCGGTGAAGGAAGTCGGTGTAAAAGTTCCTGTGGTGGTTCGTTTCGAAGGAAACAATTCCGTTAAGGGGAGGGCGCGGCTTTCCGAAAGCGGTCTCAACATCATTGCCGCGAAGAGCCTGGTGGACGCGGCAAAACAAGTGGTCAAGGCGGCCGGGGGAAAAGCATGAGCATTCTGATCAACAAGCGGACGAAGGTGATCTGTCAGGGATTCACCGGCGCTCAAGGCACGTTGCACAGTGAACAGGCGCTTGCCTACGGCACCAAGTTGGTCGGCGGCGTCACGCCGGGCAAAGGGGGCACGAAACACCTCGGGCTGCCGGTATTCGACACCGTGCACGATGCAGTGGAAGAAACCGGTGCGACGGTGTCGGTCATCTACGTCCCTGCGCCGTTCGGAAAAGACTCCATCCTCGAAGCGATCTCGGCGGGTCTGAAGCTGGTGGTATGCATTACGGAAGGAATTCCCACGCTCGACATGCTCGCGATCAAGGCGCGGCTTGCGGTGAGCGACACGCGCCTGATCGGACCGAACTGCCCCGGTGTCATCACGCCGGGCGAGTGCAAGATCGGGATTATGCCGGGCGACATTCACCTGCCCGGACGCGTCGGCATCGTGTCCCGATCCGGCACGTTGACGTACGAGGCCGTCAAGCAAACAACCGACCGCGGCTTCGGTCAGAGCAGCTGCGTGGGCATCGGGGGCGACCCGATTCCCGGCAGCCACTTCATCGACATCCTTGCGTCTGTTCGAGAAAGATCCGGCCACCGAAGCGATCGTGATGGTCGGCGAAATCGGCGGCACCGCGGAGGAAGAAGCGGCGGCGTTCATCAAGGAGCACGTCAGCAAGCCGGTGGTGTCGTACATCGCCGGAGTGACCGCTCCGCCGGGCAAACGGATGGGTCACGCGGGCGCCATCATTGCCGGAGGCAAAGGAACGGCCGACGAGAAGTTCGCTGCGCTGAAAGCGGCCGGTGTGAAAACCGTGCGCAGCCTGGCCGACATCGGCAGCGCGCTCGCGAAGGTCACCGGATGGAAGTGATCCGACTTGATTTGACTCGCGCCGTCCCCATAAAAGCGGCTGTTTTGACGGCGCGTGGAGCGGTGTGATGGCAGAGGCGAATCAGGCGGAACAGACCCTTGGATTTCAGGCGGAGGCAAAGCAGCTCCTGCAGTTGATGATCCACTCTCTGTATTCGAACAGAGAGATCTTTCTGCGGGAGTTGATTTCGAACGCATCCGATGCCGTCGACAAGTTCCGCTTCGAGGCGCTCGAGCGTCCGTCGTTGCTCGAGGACGATCCCGAGCTGCGCATTCGCATCTCGGTCGACGAAGACGCGAAGACGATCACCATCTCCGACAACGGCATCGGCATGTCGCGCGAAGAGGCGATTGCAAACCTCGGGACGATCGCGAAATCGGGTACCGCCGAATTCCTGTCGAGGCTCTCGGGAGACAAGAAGAAAGACGCGGCGCTGATCGGTCAGTTCGGCGTAGGTTTCTACAGCGCGTTCATCGTCGCCGACAGCGTAGACGTGTTGACGCGGCGCGCAGACGAACCCGAGGACTCCGCTACGCGTTGGCGGTCGAGCGGCGAGTCGGACTTTACCGTTGCGGTCGACTCGAAGCCGACGCGCGGCACCGACGTAACGCTGCACCTCAAGGACGATGCGAAAGACTTCGCCGACGGATATCGGCTGCGCAACATCGTGCGCAAATACTCCGATCACATCGGCGTTGCGGTGGAGATGGTGAAACAGGTCGTCGACGCGGACGACGAGAAGCCGACCAAGAAAAAGAACGAGAAGCCGGTCGCCGAATGGGAATCGGTGAATTCTGCGAAGGCGTTGTGGACCCGCCCGCGCACCGAAATCTCCGACGACGAATACAAGGAATTCTATAAGCACGTCTCGCACGATTTCGACGATCCGCAGACGTGGAGCCATAACAAAGTCGAAGGCAAGCTCGAGTACACGAGCCTGCTGTATCTGCCGAAGCACGCGCCGTTCGACCTGTGGAATCGCGACGCGCCGCGTGGCCTCAAGCTGTATGTGCAGCGGGTTTACATCCTCGATCAGGCCGAGCAGTTCCTGCCGCTCTATCTGCGTTTCATCAAAGGCGTGCTCGATTCGAACGATCTGCCGCTGAACGTTTCGCGAGAGTTGCTGCAGGAAGACGAGCGCGTTCAGAGCATCAAGAGTGCGTTGACCAAGCGCGTGCTCGACATGCTGTCGAAACTCGCGAGTGCCGAACCCGACGCAGTATCGAAGCTTCTACAAAGACTTTGGCGAAGTGCTGAAGGAAGGTCCTGCAGAGGACTTCTCGAATCGCGAAGCGATCGCCAAGCTGTTGCGCTTCTCGTCGACGCACACCGACGACGAAGAACCGGCCGTGACGCTCGAAGAGTACGTCTCGCGGATGAAGGAAGGCCAGAAGGAGATCTTTTACATCTGCGCCGACAACTTCGCCACCGCGAAGAGTTCGCCGCAACTCGAGTTGTTGCGCAAACGCGGCGTCGAAGCGCTGCTGCTGCACGAACGCCTCGACGACTGGCTGATGTCGACGCTCGGTGAGTTCGACGGAAAACGATTCAGAGATGTCGCGCGCGGCGAACTCGAGCTTCCCGAAGCAGATGACGACGCAAAGGATGATGCGACCGATGCGGTCGGCGACGAACTGCTGAAACGTCTCAAAACCGTGCTTGCCGACAAGGTTGCCGAGGTGCGGCGTTCGAAGCGGCTGACGACGTCGCCCGCATGTCTGGTTCTCGACGAGCACGCCATGGGCGCGCAGATGCGTCGCATCATGGAGGCGGCGGGCCAGCGGGTACCCGATGCGAAGCCGAACTTCGAGATCAACACCGCGCACCCGCTCGTCGGCCGGCTCGATACGGAGTCCGATGAAAACCGCTTCCGCGAACTCGCGCTGGTCTTGTTCGACCAGGCCGCGTTGGCGGATGGCGGGCAGTTGAGCGATCCCGCCGGGTATGTCACGCGCTTGAATACATTGCTGCTGGAGTTGTTGGGCGGCAGCAGCTAGGGGTGAACCCTTGAACTTGTCGGACGAACTGCAAACCGTTGCCGACTACCTGCGCTGGATGGCGACGAAACTTTCGCGTTCCGACGTGCATTACGGGCACGGTACCGACAATGCATGGGATGAAGCCCTGGCCCTGCTGAGTGGGCGCCTTGGCATCACCGCGGAGAAGATCGAGTTCGTGCTCACTGCGCGTTTGACGGAGGCGGAGCGACGCGAACTCGCGCGATTGCTGGAGCGTCGCATCGTGCATCGCGTACCGGTGCCGTATCTGGTCGGTGAAGCGTGGTTTGCCGGGCGCCGCTATCTGGTCGAGCCGGGCGTGCTCATTCCGCGATCCCCTATGGCAGAGTTGATCGTCTCGGAATTCGCGCCTTGGTTGGGTCGTTTTCCCGATCGCATTCTCGATCTCTGTACCGGCTCCGGGTGCATCGGCATCGCGTGTGCGCATGCGTTTCCGTATGCCGAGGTCGTGCTGTCGGATGTCGACGACGGCGCATTGGCATTGGCCGCTCGCAACGTAGCGCTGCATCAGGTCGGCGATCGCGTGTCGGTGGCCCGCGCCGATGTCTTCGACGGTCTCGACGCGTCGACGTTCGACCTAATCGTGACGAATCCGCCGTACGTCAACGCGTTGGATCTGGCGAAGATGCCGGCGGAATACCGGCATGAACCAAGGCTCGCACTCGAGGCGGGTGATGATGGACTCGACGTCATCCGACGGATTCTGAACGGCGCGCGGCGGTGGCTTGCCGAAGACGGCGTGTTGGTCGGTGAAGTCGGCAGCAGCGCCGACGACCTGTTGGCGGCGTTTCCGGAGTTGCCGTTCGTTTGGCCGGAGCTTCAACACGGCGGGCACGGCGTGTTCGTTCTGGATGCGGCTGGGTTGTCTTGATCTGAGTCAGCGCTGATACTGCGCCGGCGCTTCGGACAACGATCCGCCTCGGACGAAATTCATGGCAGGCAATACGTTCGGAAGAACATTCACCGTTACGACTTTCGGCGAGAGCCACGGGCCGTCGATCGGCGCGATCGTGGACGGCTGTCCGCCGGGCCTGCCCCTCAATGAATCCGATCTGCAGCGCGATCTGGATCGACGGCGTCCCGGGCAATCCAAATACACCACGCAGCGCGACGAAGCGGACGAGGTGCGTATTCTCTCGGGTGTGTTCGAGGGTGTTACGACCGGCACACCGATCGGTCTGATAATCGACAACACCGATCAGCGCAGCCGCGACTACAGCAAGATCCAGGACGTGTTCCGTCCGGCGCACGCGGACTACACCTACCAGAAGAAATATGGCATTCGCGACTATCGCGGCGGCGGTCGTTCGTCAGCGCGCGAGACGGCGATGCGGGTTGCGGCGGGCGCGATCGCGAAGAAATACCTGGCGCAGCAGTTCGGCGCGTCGGTGCGCGGCTACCTTGCGCAGATCGGCGACATTCGACCCCAGGTGATCGACTGGGACGAGGTCGATCGGAATCCGTTCTTCTGCCCGGACGCCGCGGTCGTTCCAAAGATCGCGGAGTTCATCGACCGGTTGCGTAAAGACGGCGATTCGATCGGCGCGCGCGTCACGGTCGTGGCCAGTGGCTTGCCCGTCGGCCTGGGAGAGCCGGTCTTCGACAAGCTCGACGCCGACATCGCGCGCGCGTTGATGAGCATCAATGCGGTGAAAGGCGTGGAACTCGGCGCCGGATTCGACGTCGTGCAGCAGCGCGGCACCGAACATCGCGACGAAATGACGTCAGCCGGATTTCTCAGCAACAACGCGGGCGGTGTGCTTGGAGGGATTTCTACCGGACAGGATATCGTCGCGAGCATGGCGCTGAAGCCGACGTCGAGCTTGCGTCTGCCTGGACGCAGCCTGAATGAGCAGGGTGAGGAAGTCGAAGTAGTCACCACCGGCAGACACGACCCGTGCGTGGGCATCCGTGCGACGCCGATTGCCGAGGCGATGCTGGCGCTGGTGCTGATGGATCATCTGATGCGCCAACGCGCGCAGAATCCCAAATGGCTCGACGACGTTTGATCGCGCCACCGTACGATCGTTAGTCGGCGAAGCTCTTCAACACGTCCAGAAATGCGCTGGCCGGATTCGACAAGGTGCGCGCTGGATTGGTGATCGCTCCGAGGTCGCGGCCGAGCAGTTCACAGTCGACGTCGAGGCGCGCCAGCGGCGCTCGAATCATCGTGGCCGGTAACACGCTCCAGCCCAACCCGATGCCCACCAACATGCCGATCGTCTCGAGGTAGTTGGTTGCCATCGCGGTGCGCAGCGGCAGGCCGGCGCGCGCAAAACGTTCGGCAACGATGCGGCCCGTATAGGTGCCGAGCCCGGGGAGTATCGCGGGATACGTCGACAGTCGATCCAACGCGATGCGCTTCTCCGCCGCGAGCGGGTGATCGGCGGCGATCGTGAACGCGAGAGGATCGTGCCACAACCGTTCGCTTCTGAGCTTCGGCTCCGGCAGCGGCGCCAGCGTGACGACTGCGAGTTCGGTGCGGCCGGTTCGCACCAGGTCGTGAGCTGCCTCGGAATCGACGAACTCGATGTCGAGCTCAACATCGGTGAAGCGCTGCGAGAACGCTTTCAGCACCGGTGCGAGCCGGTGCAACCCGACGTGATGGCTGGTGGCCAGTGCCAGGCGACCGTCGATGCGTCGGTGCAGGTTGCGCAACATCACTTCCGTGTCGGCCAACCCGCTCAGCAGTTCCAGCGCGCGTGGCTTCAGCAGCGTGCCGGCCTCGGTCAGATAGACGCGCTTGCCGACGCGGTCGAACAGCGACACGCCGACGTTCGCTTCGAGTGCCTGGATGCGCTTGGTGACCGCAGGCTGAGTGAGATGAAGTTGCTCGGCGGCGCGCGAGAACGACGCGTGGTCGGCTACGGCGACGAAGGCACGGAGTTCATTCCATTCCATGATCGAAGTTATGAAAATAATGAATTTGTCTTATCTGAGCGGCAATCCTACCATGGCCGCCCTTTGACGAAAGGCGTTCTGGCGTGGCTCAAACTCTGTACGACAAGATCTGGCGTGATCACCTGGTGACGGAACGCGAAGACGGCACCGGTCTGATCTACATCGACCGCCATCTATTGCACGAAGTGACGTCGCCGCAGGCGTTCGACGGGCTCAAACTCGCCGGCCGCCGGCCGTGGCGGATCGACGCCAACCTGGCGACGCCGGACCACAACGTGCCGACTACCGGCCGCGAACTCGGCATCGACGGAATCACCGACGAGACTTCGCGCATCCAGGTTGTCACGCTCGACGACAACTGCCGCGACTTCGGCATCGAGCAATTCGACATCCGCGACGTTCGTCAGGGCATCGTCCACGTCGTGGGACCGGAGCAGGGCGCAACGCTGCCGGGCATGACGATCGTCTGCGGCGATTCGCACACCTCCACGCATGGCGCGTTCGGCGCATCTGGCGCAAGGCATCGGGACTTCGGAAGTCGAGCATGTACTCGCCACGCAATGCCTGGTTCAACGCAAAACCGGCAACATGGAAATCCGCACGGTCGGCACGTTGGGCCACGGGCTGTTTGCCAAGGACCTCGTGCTCGCGATCATCGGGCGGATCGGCACCGCGGGTGGAACCGGACAAACGCTGGAATTTCGCGGACCCGCGATTCGAAGCGCTGTCGATGGAAGGGCGCATGACCGTCTGCAACATGGCGATCGAGGGTGGTGCGCGCGCCGGACTCATCGCGGTCGACGACGTGACGTTCGATTATCTGAAGGGGCGGCCGTTCGCGCCGGCGGGCGAGCTGTGGGACGCCGCGGTCGACTATTGGCGAACGCTGAAATCCGACGCCGGTGCAGCGTTCGACCGATCGGTCACGATCGACGCTGCAGCGTTGGAACCGCAGGTTACCTGGGGAACGTCGCCGGAACTCGTCACCGGGATATCGGGGCGCGTGCCCGACCCGAACGCGTATTCGGAGCCGGCGCGTCGGGAGTCGGTCGAGAGGGCGCTGGTCTACATGGGACTGGAGCCGGGGCAGGCACTCGCTGAGATCGAACTCGACCGCGTCTTCATCGGTTCGTGTACCAACGCGCGCATCGAAGACTTGCGCGCCGCGGCGGCGGTGGTGCGCGGTCGGAAAGTGTCGTCGCGCATCCGTCAGGCGATGGTCGTTCCGGGTTCGGGTCTCGTTAAGCAGCAGGCCGAAAGAGAAGGGCTGGCGCGCGTATTCGTCGATGCCGGTTTCGAGTGGCGCAGCCCCGGCTGCTCGATGTGTCTCGCGATGAACGCCGACCGGCTCGAATCGGGCGAGCGCTGCGCCGCAACGTCGAACCGAAACTTCGAAGGTCGTCAGGGACACGGCGGTCGCACGCATCTGGTCAGCCCGGCAATGGCCGCGGCCGCTGCCGTGGCCGGCCGTTTCACCGACGTGAGAGAACTGCTCGGAGCCAGCACATGAAGCCTTTTACTACGCTGACCGGCACGGTGGTGCCGCTCGATCGCGCGAACGTCGACACCGACCAGATCATTCCGAAGCAGTTTCTGAAATCGATCCGCCGCGTCGGCTTCGGCGAGAACCTGTTCGATGCGTGGCGGTTTCTCGACGAAGGCGCAATGGGGCAAACGCCGAACGAACGGCAGATCAATCGCACATTCGTGCTGAACCAACCCCGCTACCAGGGCGCGTCGATCCTGATCGCGCGCGCGAATTTCGGTTGCGGCTCGAGCCGCGAGCACGCTGTCTGGGCACTCGAGGAATACGGCATCCGCTGCGTTCTGGCGCCGAGCTTCGCCGACATATTCTTCAACAACTGCTTTAAGAATGGCGTTCTACCCATTGTTTTAGATGAAGAAATAATTGACGATCTGTTCCGGCAGATCGCAGATGCGCCTGGGTATGCGCTGACCGTCGATCTGCCGAATCAGACGATTGTCGGCCCCGACGGCACGCGGCTGACCTTCCACGTGGAACCTCATCGCAAACACTGCCTGGTGCATGGGCTCGACGATATCGGCCTGACCTTGCAGGCCGAACCCGAAATTCGCGCATTCGAGGCGAAACATCGCGCGCTGCAACCGTGGTTGTTTAAATCAAGTTCTCAGAAATAGTGCGTAACGATCTGATTATGAAGAAAAAGATTCTGATACTTCCGGGCGACGGTATCGGTCCCGAGGTGGTTGTCGAGGCGGTGCGGCTGATGGAGGTTGCTGCGGCGGCCGCAGGATTCGAGCTGCAACTGGACCAAGCGCTGCTGGGCGGTCGTGCGATCGACGAGCAAGGCACGCCGCTGCCCGCCGCGACGCTGGCGGCCGCCAAGGCTGCAGACGCAGTACTACTCGGCGCCGTGGGAGGTCCGCAGTGGGATGCGCTGCCGATGCAGCAGCGGCCCGAGCGGGGCTTGCTCGATTTGCGCGCGGGTTTGGAGTTGTTCGCAAACCTGCGCCCGGCATTGCTGTTCGGGCCGCTTGCCGACGCATCGTCGCTCAAGCGCGAACTGGTAGAGGATCTCGACATCCTGATCGTTCGCGAACTCACCGGCGGCATCTACTTCGGCAAGCCTCGCGGCATCGAACTGGTCGACAACCTGCGGCGCGGGTTCAACACCGACGTCTACGACGAAACTGAAATCGCCCGCATCGGCCGGGTTGCGTTCGACCTGGCGCGGAAGCGCAATCGACGCGTGTGTTCGGTGGACAAAGCCAACGTGCTCGAAGTGACGCAACTCTGGCGCGAAGTGATCAAAGAAGTGGCGGCGGATTATCCCGATGTCGAATTGAGCCACATGTACGTGGACAACGCCGGGATGCAGCTCGTCCGACGCCCGAAACAGTTCGACGTCATCGTCACCGGCAACATGTTCGGCGACATCCTTTCCGATGTTGCTGCGATGCTGACGGGTTCGCTCGGTATGCTGCCGTCCGCCTCGTTGGGGTCTGACGGACGCGGACTCTACGAGCCGGTGCACGGATCGGCGCCGGACATCGCCGGTCGCGGCATATCCAATCCGTTGGCGACCATCCTTTCGGTTGGAATGATGTTCCGGTACACGTTTGGCGCCATCGACGTCGCTGCTCGTATCGACCGGGCGGTGCAACGAGTGCTCGAGCTCGGGCTGCGCACCCGGGACATTCTGCCGGAAGATGCGGCCGGGCTACGCATCGTGGGAACGGAGGAAATGGGCCAGGCGGTTCTGGCTGCGTTTGCGGAAGGAGACAGATGATGAGGCAGGTCAACGTCGCTGTGGTCGGAGCGACCGGCGCAGTCGGCGAAGCGATGATCGAGATTCTCGAGGAGCGCAACTTTCCGGTGAAGGAGTTGTACCTTCTAGCGAGCGAGCGCTCCGAAGGGAAAGTCGTCAGGTTCGGTGGTCGGTCGGTTCGCGTGAAGCGTCTGGACCAATTCGATTTCACCGGCGTCGACATCGGCTTGTTTTCGGCCGGCGCATCCATATCGGCCGACTTCGCGCCGAAGGCGGCACAAGCGGGCTGCATCGTCATCGACAACACGTCGCAGTTCCGCTACGACGACGACATCCCGCTGGTCGTCCCGGAGGTGAATCCGCATGCGATTGCGCAGCGGCATGCGCGGGGAATCATCGCCAATCCGAACTGCTCGACCATCCAGATGGTCGTCGCGCTGAAGCCGATCCTCGATGCGGTGGGAATCGAGCGAATCAACGTCGCAACCTATCAATCGGTATCGGGCGCAGGATCCAAAGGCATTCGAGAACTCGCCAGCCAGACTGCAGACCTGCTTGAACGCGAAGCCGATCGAACCGAAAGCGTTTTCGCGGCAGATTGCGTTCAACGTCATCCCGCACATCGACGTCTTCCAGGAGAACGGCTACACCAAGGAAGAAATGAAGATGGTGTGGGAGACGCGCAAGATTCTCGAAGCGCCCGACATCCTCGTGAATCCGACCTGCGTTCGCGTGCCGGTGTTTTACGGACACTCGGAGGCGGTGCACATCGAGACGCGCGACAAGCTCAGTGCGGCCGACGCGCGTGCGCTGTTGTCGAAAGCGCCGGGCGTTCAGGTGCTCGACGAACACAAGAATGGTGGCTATCCGACGGCCGTTGTCGATGCCGCGGGAAAGGATGCAGTGTGGGTCGGCCGCATCCGCGAAGACATCTCACATCCGCGCGGGCTCGATCTCTGGATCGTTTCAGACAATGTCCGTAAAGGGGCGGCCCTGAACAGTGTACAAATCGCGGAGCTTTTGCTAAAAGAACAGCAATAAGTGTTACTTACTGCACTCTTTGAACGCCTCTTCTAAGTTATCTTTTGTTCGGCATCGAGTCGGCGCCTTCGGGCGCCGAATCGCTATGCAAGGTGATGTCACAGGTATCGGGTATGACGCGGCCTGTGTGAGTTCCGGCGCTCGCTACCAACGGACGGGATCGAATCTCGGATCGGCGCGGCTCGATAAATCGAAGGACACGACTATGGCTCGCAGGTTGGCACTTGGTTACGCCCTGATTGCGACCCTCTGGTGCGCTCAGGCCTTCGCCCTCGGACTGGGTGACATAACCATTCACTCGGCGCTGAACCAGAAGCTCGACGCAGAAATCGAGTTGCTCGAGACCCGCGGCATGACGGAGTCCGAGATCGTCGCCCAGCTTGCGTCGTCGGAAGATTTCAAGCGCGTCGGCATCGAGCGGTTCTTCTTTCTGACGAGCCTGCAGTTCCACGTGGAAATGCGTGATCAAGGTCGCGCGGTGCTCCGCATCAGCAGCGCACAACCGATGACCGAGCCGTACCTGAACTTCCTCGTGCAGGTCATTTGGCCCAACGGACGGTTGCTGAAGGAGTACACGGTCCTGCTCGATCCACCCACTTATAAGGAGCAGGCCGCGCCGGCGGTCGCGAGTCCAGGGCGCAGTGACAAAGGCGGAGGACCCGCCGGTCGCGTCGAACGGACACCGACGAGACCCGACTCCCAGGTTTCCCTCAGCAGTGCACCCCGTTCGACCCAGCCAGTACCCCAGTCCCAGCCTCCCTCAGATCGATTGACCGGCGACAGCTACGGCGTCACCGATCGGGACGATACGTTGTGGAAGATTGCGCAACGCGCGCGGCCGTCCGATAGCGTCACCGTGCAGCAGAACATGCTGGCGATCCAACGAATGAATCCCGAGGCGTTCATCGGCGGCAACATCAATCTGTTGAAAGCGGGCTACACGCTGCGTCTCCCCAAGGAAGCAGACGTGGAGGCGATCTCGAACGCCGAAGCGGTAAGTGAAGTCGCTGCCCAGAATCAGGCATGGCAGGCCTATCGCCGCGGTGAAGGTCTCGCGACTGTCGCACCGACGTCCGCGCCGCCGGCCGAAGAAAGCCAGGCGCTTGCCGGGCAGGTCGACGCGACCGCGAAGAAGCCGGTAGCGGCGACGCCCAAAGGTCCCGACGGCGAACTGCGCATCGTGGCGGGAGACGCGTCGGACCATGGAACCGGTGCGGGCGGCGGTAGCGCCGATGCAGCGGCGCTCGAAAGCCAGCTTGCTTCTGCTAAGGAAGAAGCGGATCGCATCGCGCTCGAACGCGACGACGCGGTTGCGCGCCTCGACAAAGTGACGTCACAGGCGGAACAGACGCAGCGGCAGATCGAAGTGCGCGATCAGCAGATCGCGCAAATGCAGGAACAGTTGAAGGCGGCGAAGACCGCTGCCGCAGCCGCACCTGCGGCGGCTGAAGAAAGACGAGGGCGCTGGTCTCGGCGCGCTGCTCGCGTCTCCGTTCGTACTGGCCGGTGCAGCGATCGTTCTGATATTGATCGTCGTCGCCGGATTGATGCGGGCGCGCGGTCGGCGCCGCGCCGAGGACGAGCAGCTGGCGGTATTCGACGACGCCGAACCCGTTCGAGGTGCTTCGGCGTCGAGAACGCGACCGCGCGTCGAAGAGATTGCCGATGACGACATGGACGCCGAGGAGCCCGCGCCGCGGCAGGAAGAAGAGCACGAGATGCCTCCGCATCACGAAGGTGCGCAAACCAGCGACGTGATCGGTGAGGCGGACATCTACATTGCCTACGGCCGTTACCCGCAAGCAGTCAGTCTGCTTCTGAGCGCGCTCGATGATGATCCGAATCGTTCGGATGTTCGCGTCAAGCTGCTCGAGGTCTATGCGGAAACGAAAGATGAAGCGGGCTTCGAAACGCACATGAACGAGTTGCTCACGCGCTGCGACGACAACGAGCTGCTGCTCGAAGCGCGCGAGTTGGAAACGAAGCTGCGCGAAGACGGTCCGGTGACGGAGGTTGCTCCGATTGACGACGAAGCGGTCACCGGCAATCTCGACGACTTCCAGCTCGACCTCGATGCGGACGACGTGGACGAGGACGACGGCGCCCCCACGACGCGAACGAGTACGCTGAGCGATCGCGTGGAACGCGCCTCGGACGATCTCGGCGGCGATCTCGGGATCGACTTCAAGCCCGACGACGAACCGACGGTCATACGCACACAAACGTCGCCGGCCCGCGTCAAGCGGGAACTGGGCGATGTCGCTGTCGCGGCCGACGAGGGCGACGACTTCGATCTCGAAGATCTGGAATTCGAACCAACCGCGCGCAACGAAGCGAAGCCGCGAACGGGTGGCACGGAAGAATCGGACGATGCCTTCGAGTTCCTCAACGAGGAGGATGCGGCAACGACCAAGTTGGACCTCGCGAGAGCGTACATCGACATGGGCGATGAAGACGGCGCGCGCGAGATTCTGACCGAGGTCCTGCAAGAAGGCAGCAGCGACCAGCAGCAGACGGCGAACGAACTCCTGGCCAAACTCGGCTGAGCCGTTCGATTCGCTGCCAGTAGCAGCCGGTCGTGCAGCACATTGCGTTAGGCGTCGAATACGACGGTCACGCCTTCCATGGGTGGCAGCGTCAAATTGGTCAGCGCTCGGTTCAGCAGACGCTCGAGGAAGCGCTGTCGAAGATCGCCGATCAGCCGATCAAGCTCACCGCGGCCGGTCGCACCGACGCCGGCGTGCACGCGACGCAACAGGTGGTCGCGTTCGCCACGCCGGTCGAACGCCCTGAGCGAGCCTGGATTCGCGGCACGAACAGCTTGCTGCCCGACGAGCTGAGCGTTCGTTGGGTGCTGCCGGTGCCCGAACACTTCCATCCGAGATACAGCGCGACCGGGCGTCGCTATCAATACATCTTTCTCGAGGCCGATCGCGCGCCGGCGATCGCCAGGCACTATGTCACGTGGTCGCCGACACGCCTCGACGACGCGGCGATGCACACGGCGGCTCAACAGTTGATCGGCGAGCACGATTTCACCTCGTTCCGCAGCGCGTCGTGTCAGGCCAAATCGCCATTCCGGTGTGTCTTTGCAGTAGCGGTGCGCCGGTTTGCGGATCTGGTGGTTCTCGACATCACCGCAAACGCGTTCCTGCAGCACATGGTGCGCAACATCGCCGGGGCACTGGTGCAGGTGGGTCGCGGCGAAAGAACGCCAGGATGGGTGCAGGAAGTGCTGACGGCGCGAAACAGGGATCTCGTCGGCGCCACTGCGCCGCCTACCGGGTTGTACCTCGTCGACGTTCAATACGGCACCGTGGTCGAGCTGCCGCGCGCGCAACCGCCGTTGATCCTCCGAGCCTTGGGCGACGTCTGGTAGACTACCGCGCTTTTTCCGGGCCCTCGCGATGCGGGTTAGAGCAAAAATCTGCGGCATTACGCGTCTGGCCGACGCTCAGGCCGCCGTTGCGGCCGGATGCGATGCGCTCGGCTTCAACTTCTATGAGCCGAGCCCGCGCTTCGTAGCTCCGGAACAGGCCGGAGCGATCATTGCCGCGCTGCCGCCGTTCGTAACGTGCGTGGGCTTGTTCGTCGACGCGAACACCGACGAGGTACGCCGCATCGCCAGCATCGCGGGCGTCGGCATGCTGCAGTTCAACGGCGAGGAGACCGACTCGGATTGCGCCGCCGCCGGGTATCCGTTCATCAAATCCGTTCGCGTCTCGGGTCCGATCGATGCGGATGCGTTGGTGCAGCTCTACCCGCGCGCGACGGCGCTGCTGCTCGATTCAGGAACCGCGGCCGTTCCGGGCGGCACTGGTAAGACGTTCGACTGGTCGTGGTGGCCGAACGCCAGCCCAATACCGCTGATTCTCGCGGGTGGGCTGACATCCAACAATGTCGCTGAGGGGATTCGCCGAACTCGCCCGTTCGCGGTCGATGTCAGCAGCGGTGTAGAGGGCGCGCAGAAAGGCGCGAAAGATGCAGAGAAGATCCGACAATTCATGATCGAGGTGCAGCGTGCGCGAGGGAACTAACGACCTGTATGAGGCGCCCACGCCGGACGGCCACTTCGGACGGTATGGCGGGAGATTCGTGGCCGAGACGCTGTTTCACGCGCTCGATCAGTTGAACGCGCTCTATCAGGAGCTCAAGGAAGACCCCGATTTCCGCCGCGAACTCGCGCAAGATCTCTCGCAGTACGTCGGCCGGCCGACACCGCTTTACATGGCGGAACGCCTCACGCGAGAACTCGGCGGCGCGCAGATCTTCCTCAAACGCGAAGACCTGAACCACACCGGCGCGCACAAGATCAACAACACCGTCGGGCAGGCACTCCTGGCGAAACGCATCGGCAAGCGACGCATCATCGCCGAGACCGGTGCCGGCCAGCACGGTGTCGCGACCGCAACGGTTGCCGCGCGGCTTGGGCTCGAGTGCCAGGTCTACATGGGTTCAGAAGACATCAAGCGGCAGAGTCTCAACGTTTATCGAATGAAGTTGCTGGGTGCCCAGGTGGTGCCGGTGACGTCGGGATCGCGGACGTTGAAGGACGCGATGAACGAAGCGATGCGCGACTGGGTGACCAACGTGGACGATACGCACTACATCATCGGTACGGTTGCCGGACCGCACCCGTACCCGATGATGGTGCGCGACTTTCAATCGGTGATCGGTCAGGAAGCGCGCGCGCAATGTCTGCAGCAGACGGGCCGGTTGCCCGATACGCTCGTTGCGTGCGTGGGCGGTGGTTCCAACGCGATCGGTCTGTTCCACCCGTTCGTCGACGACTCGTCGGTTCGCTTCGTCGGTGTCGAAGCCGGAGGCCTGGGTATCGACTCCGGGAAGCATGCCGCATCACTGTCGGCGGGAACGCCCGGAGTGCTGCACGGCAACCGCACTTATCTGCTCGCAGATGGCGATGGTCAGATCATCGAAACGCATTCGATATCGGCAGGTCTCGATTATCCGGGCGTCGGACCCGAGCACGCCTACTTCAAGGACATCGGCCGCGCCGACTACGTTTCGGTTACGGACGCGGCAGCGCTCTCAGCCTTTCGATTCGTGACGCAGGTCGAAGGCATCATGCCGGCGCTCGAATCGAGCCACGCGCTCGCGTGGGTTCGCGACTACGCACCGCGAGCGCCGCGCGACGAGATCATCATCGTCAATCTGTCCGGACGCGGGGACAAAGACATCATGACGGTTGCCGCAATCGACGAGATCGCGCTGTGAGCCGCATTCGCACCCGACTGAACACGTTGCGCAGTTCGGGCCGCAAAGCGCTCGTGGCGTTCATCACCGCCGGAGACCCCAACAAAGCAACTACGGGGCCGGCCATGCACGCATTGGTTGCGGGCGGCGCAGACGTGATCGAATTGGGCGTGCCGTTCTCGGATCCGGAGGCGGAAGGACCAGCGATTCAAAGGAGCTCCGAGCGCGCGCTGGCCGCCGGTACGCGACTTGCCGACATTCTCGACCTCGTCAGCGAATTCAGATTGCAGGATGCGACGACGCCGGTGTTGCTGATGGGTTATCTGAACTCGGTCGAGCGAATGGGATATCGGGAGTTCGTCAACCGCGCGGCGGCCGCCGGTGTCGACGGAATGGTCCTGGTCAATCTGCCGCCGGAGGAAGCGGGCGAGCTTCTCGAATTGGCGCGCGCCCGCGGCCTCGAACTGATCTTCCTGATCGCGCCAACGACGACACCCGACCGCATCCGGCTGATTTCCGGTCAAGCCGGCGGCTTCATCTATTACGTCGCGTTGAAAGGAGTGACGGGTGCATCTCATCTGCGAACCGACGGAATCGCCGAGCAGATCGCGCGCATCCGCTCACACACCGATCTTCCGATCATGATCGGGTTCGGCATCAAAGACGGAACGTCGGCGCGCATGGTCGCTCCGTTGGCGGATGGCGTAGTACTGGGTACGTCGCTGGTCACGACGATGGAGCGCCACCAGCACGCGCCCGACCGGATTGCATCGGCGCTGCGCGAGCAACTTCTGGAGATTCGTACGGCGATCGACAACGTATGACGGGTCGAACACTGGATGACTGGTTGGCGCACGCCGAGCGAGTGCACCCGGTTGGAATCGACATGGGGCTCGTTCGCGTCCGTCGCGTAGCGGAGCGGCTCGAAGTGCTGCCCCCTGCGCCGAAGAACATCGTCGTTGCGGGAACAAACGGGAAAGGATCCACGTCGGTATATCTCGAGGCCTTGCTGCTCGCGGACGGTCGCAGCGTCGGCACGACGTTGTCGCCGCATCTGAGCAGGTTCAATGAACGCGTGCGGGTCAATGGCGAACCCGTCGACGACACCACGCTCTGCGACGCATTTGCGACCATCGAAGAAGCGCGCGGGGAAACGACGCTGACCTATTTCGAATTCGGCGTGCTCGCCGCGCTGCTCGTGTTTCGACGCGCCCGGGTCGATGCGACGGTTTTGGAAGTGGGTCTCGGCGGCCGACTCGATGCGGTGAACATCGTGGATGGATCGGTATCGGTCATTACCAGCATCGGTATCGATCATGTCGGCTATCTCGGTCCCGATCGCGAGTCGATCGGTCGCGAGAAAGCGGGGATTCTGCGGCGTGGCGTGCCGTGCGTTTATGGCGAGGCGTCGATTCCGTCGAGCATCATCGATGCGGCGCAGGCGCTGGATGCACCGTTGATGCGGTTTGGAACGGACTTCTCCGCCGCAGCGACCGAGCGCGGTTGGAGTTTCGAAGGACGCTCGCGTTCAGATCGGGTCCGATGCGCGGAGCTCGTCAAACCTGCGGTTGCTTTGCCCAACGCAGCGACCGCGCTGCAGACGCTGCTGCTGCTCGGCGTCTCGACGCCGATCGAACGGCTCGTTGCAGAAGGGTCGACCGCGCGTCTACCGGGACGGTTCGAGCGCTTCGACTATCGTGGTGCGTCCGTGATCGTCGACGTCGCACACAATCCTCACGGCGCTGCGTTCCTGTCGGAGCAGCTGCGGGCCACGCAGCCGGGCGGTCGAACGATCGCTGTTGCCGGATTCTTGCAAGACAAGGACGCAGCGGGCATCGTAGCCGCGCTCTCGCCGGTGGTGGATGAATGGACGCTCGTCGCAACGCGCGGGCCGCGTGGACAATCGGCGGCGATGTCGATGGAAAAGACGGGCCTGGTCGGACGGGCCGCGGTCTCGGAGGCTGATCTGGTCGACGTTCTCGACGGTTGGGTACGACAGATGACGGCGCACGACCGGCTGATCGTGGTCGGCTGCTTCGATCTCGCGCAACGCGCGCGGTCGATTCTTCTGCAGGCCGCGTCATGACTGACCGGACCCGCGACCGCGTGATGGGTGGGGTGTTTCTCACCGCGCTCGCGATCATCGTGCTGCCGATGCTGTTCGACGGCGCCGGCGTCGAGTCGCCTGCGCCGCCGAGCCTGCCGCAAGCGCCCGCGACCGATGCCGGACCGGTCCCGGCGATGGACCCGGCGAACCTGGCCAACGCGGAGGCGCTGCGCAAACGCATCGACGACGAGGGGTTCGACCAGTCCACCTCGACGAAGGTCGGCGATCCGGTCGTTGCGCCGGCCGATCGACGCCTCTCCACCACGTTGCCTCCGGCCTGGGGCGTCCAGCTGGGCAGCTTCACCGATCGCGCGAAAGCGGTAGCCCTGCGCGACCAGTTGCGCGCGGACGGCTATCAGTCGGTGCTGACGGAAGTGAAGGGTTTGACCGGAACATCGACGCGCGTCGCGATCGGCCCGATGGTCAATCGAGACGACGCAATCAAACTCGAGCGCGAACTGGAAAAACGGTACGGAATGGACGTCATCGTCGTGGTATTCGGTCAATGAAGCGGCAATGTCTTGGCGGCGGCTGACTATGTCATCGTCGGCATCATCGCGATCTCCGCGCTCATCGGCGTCGCGCGCGGATTCGTTCGAGAAGTGCTGTCGCTGGCGATCTGGGGAGTGGCGGTGATTCTCGCGGTCGGCTTCGCGGGTGATATCGCGGCGTCGCTGCCGAAGCGCCTCGAAGGCGACTCGTTGCGCTATGTCACCGCGTTCACGCTCGTGTTCGTCGGTACGCTCGTGATCGGCGCCATGGCGCAATGGATCGTCTCGCGACTGGTGCAAACGACAGGTCTATCCGGTACCGATCGTCTGCTCGGACTTGCTGTTCGGCGGGCTCCGTGGCGCGGTGGTGTGTATCGTCGCGGTAATTGCGTTGCGTCCGTTCGCGAGTGAGCAACCGTGGTGGCGCGCTTCGCACGGAATTCCGATGCTCAGCGCGTTCGAATCGGATGTGATGCACGTGTTTTCGTCTGCGGGCGCAATGGTCAACCGGCTTCGAGAGAAGCGATGAAGGAGCAAGTATGTGCGGCGTAGTCGGGATGGTGAGCGGAAGTGCGGTGAATCAGCAGCTATACGATGCGCTAACGGTTCTGCAACACCGCGGCCAGGACGCCGCAGGCATCGTCACGTGCGATTCGGGAATTCTGTATCTGCGCAAAGGGAATGGTCTCGTCAGCGACGTGTTCCAGCAGCAGCACATGCAGCGGCTCGTCGGCAACATGGGAATCGGCCACGTGCGATATCCGACGGCCGGCAGCTCGAACTCGGCCGAGGCGCAGCCGATGTACGTGAATTCGCCGTACGGCATCACGCTCGCGCACAACGGCAATCTCACGAACTCGGAACAGCTGAAGCGTGATGTCTATCGGGAAGATCTCCGACACGTGAACACGGGGTCGGATTCGGAAGTGCTGCTGAACGTATTTGCGCACGAGCTGCAACGCGTCGGCGGCCACCGCCCCGAACCCGAGCACATCTTCGAAGCGGTCGCCGGCGTGCATCAGCGCTGCCGTGGCGCGTATGCGGTGGTTGCGATGGTGATCGGCGGCGGCATCGTCGGTTTCCGCGACAAATTCGGTATCCGGCCGCTGGTGTTCGGCAAGCGCGAGACCGAGTCGGGTACCGACTACATGATCGCGTCGGAAAGCGTTGCGCTCGACATACTCGGCTTCCAACTGATCCGGGACGTTGCACCGGGCGAAGCCGTCTATGTCAGCGCGCAGGGCGAACTGGCGACGCGCGTGTGCGCGGAGAGCCCGGTGCACACGCCGTGCATTTTCGAGCAGGTCTATCTCGCGCGACCCGACTCGATCATCGATCAGGTTTCGGTTTACAAGTCGCGCCTGCGGATGGGCGAAAAGCTCGCGGACCGCATCGTTTCGAAGTACTCGCGCAACGATCACGACATCGATGTCGTCATTCCGATCCCCGATACCGGTCGCACCGCAGCGTTGCCGTTAGCACACCGGCTGGACGTGAAGTACCGCGAAGGGTTCGTCAAGAATCGCTACATCGGTCGGACGTTCATCATGCCTGGCCAGCAACAGCGCCGAAAGTCGGTGCGCCAGAAGCTGAATGTCATCGAATTGGAGTTCAAAGGTAAGAACGTGCTGCTGGTCGACGACTCGATCGTGCGCGGCACAACGATCAGCCAGATCATCGCGATGGCGCGGGCGGCCGGTGCACGGAAGGTCTACATGGCATCCGCCGCGCCTGCAGTCAGATTCCCGAACGTTTACGGTATCGATATGCCGTCCGCCGGCGAATTCGTCGCGTACAACAGAACCGACGAGGAGGTCGCGCGCGTCATCGGAGCCGATTGGCTGCTCTACCAGAACACCGACGACCTCGTCGCGTGCGCGGTCGAAGGGAACCCGCGGATCACGCGGTACGAGTGCTCGATCTTCGACGGCGATTACGTGACGGGAGACATAGACGATGCGTACCTAGAACGTCTATCGTTGAACCGTAACGATCTAATGAAGCAACGCCGTGAAGCCGACTACAGCGGTGATCACTCCTTCATCGAGCTACACAACCACGCTTGACGGCTCGACTCACGACGTCATCGCGGACGTCGTCGAGCGGCTCGGATCCGTACTGCTCGGCAAAGAACATCAGATCAAGCTCGCGCTCGCGTGTCTCTTTGCGCGGGGTCATCTGCTCATCGAGGATCTGCCCGGAATGGGCAAGACGATGTTGTCGCACGCCCTAGCGCGCGTGTTGGGGCTGTCGTTCAACCGCATTCAGTTCACGAGCGACGTTCTGCCGGGCGACATCGTCGGCGTGTCGATATTCGATCGCGAGCAGAACGCATTCCGGTTCGTTCCCGGCCCGGTGTTTGCGCAAGTCGTCCTCGCCGATGAAGTGAACCGCGCAACGCCGAAGTCGCAAAGCGCGTTGCTGGAGGCGATGGAGGAAAAGCAGGTCACGGTCGATGGACAAACGCGGGCGTTGCCGGATCCGTTCTTCGTGATTGCGACGCAGAACCCGAGCACGCAGACCGGCACGTTCCCTCTTCCAGAGTCGCAACTCGATCGCTTCCTCATGCGCATCGAAATCGGTTACCCCGAGCCAGACGCGGAACGGGAACTGCTGAAGCGCGGCGACCGGCGCGAGCTGCTGGAGCATCTGCCGGCGATCATCGACCGAAAGCGACTGGTACAGATCCAGGCAGAGGTCGATGGCGTGAAGGCGGCCGACCCGCTGATCGACTACGTACAACGTCTCGTTCATTTCAGTCGGCATGAACAGGAATTCGCTTTCGGACTCTCGCCGCGCGGTGCGCTCGCGCTGCTGCGAAGTGCGCGCGCGTGGGCGCTGCTGCACCGGCGCAGCCACGTCGTTCCCGAGGACGTGCAGGCGGTGCTGCCAAGCGTCGTCGAGCATCGTCTGCGTTCGGCGGCGGACTTCTCAGGCCACGGTGGCGGCGCGCTCGCGCAGAAGCTGTTGTCGGGCGTCGATGTGGTCGGTTGATCGACCGCGTTTCCGATTCGAGTAGCTGACCGATGGCGGTGGAACTGTCCGCGTTCGAGCGTTCCCCTCGATTCAGCCGTTGGCTAGACCGACGTATCCCGCCGTCCCGAAGCCTCACGCTCAGCCAGCAGTCCATCTTCATCTTTCCGACGGTTACCGGATTTCTGTTCGGCGGCCTGATCGTGCTGCTGATTCTCGGTGCCATCAATTACCAGAACAGTCTGGTGTACGGCGTTGCATTCACGTTGGGGAGCCTCTTTCTCGTCACGATTCTGTACACCTTCAGGAATCTGTCCGGCTTGACCATCGAGTTGATTGCGGCGAGCAGCGGCTTCGTCGGCGAAGACGTCGAATTCCAGGTCCGGATCTCGCGTTCGAAGGGCAAGGGTCGCGAGGGGATTCAGCTCGGATGGCTCGGTGCAATCGCACAGTGGGCCGAGCTGTACGACACGGAAGCCTGCACGGTGCGGCTGTTCGTGCCGGCCAAGACGCGCGGCTGGCTCGATCCCGGACGGCTGCTGATCGAAACGCAGTATCCGTTGGGGTTGCTTCGCGCCTGGACGTGGGTCGACCTCGGCGCGCGTGGGCTCGTCTACCCACAGCCGTTGTTCATCGATCAACCGGAGCATGTCGCGCGGCGCGGGGAAGACGGCGAACTGATGGACCCGCAGGGCAGCGACGATTTCAGCGACATGCGCATGTACCGTCCCGGCGACCCGGTACGTCACGTCATCTGGCGCGCGTACGCGCGCACTGACCAGCTCGTGGTGAAGGAATACACGAGCTATCTGGACCCGCGTCTGATGCTCGACTACGACCGCGTCGCGGGCGGAGTGGAGGAACGTTTGTCGCGCCTGACCGGCATGGCTTTGAACGCGGCACGATCCGGGCGCGAGTTCGGACTCGTTCTACCGGGTACGAAGGTGCGGCCGGGGATCGGCGACCAACATCGCGATTCGATACTGCGCGCGCTGGCGTTGTATGGCCTTCCTCAAGCGTAACGAGGCAACTGAGGCGCTCGGGATCGGATATCAGATCCCGCGCACGAGTCTTGCGCTGTTGATGATCGCGCAGGCGGTCGTCGTACTGCCTCACGCGGCGCACATCACGCCGTGGATCATCGCGGTTGGACTGTTCTGCGGATACTGGCGCTGGATGGTGTTCCAGGGTCGATGGGATTACCCGCAACGCTGGATCAAGGTTCTGCTCGTCGTCGCATCGGCGATCGGCGTCGGCGCGAGCGGTAAGAGCGCGTTCAGCCTGGAAACGGCCACCGGTCTGTTGATCGTCGCCTTCGCGCTCAAGCTCGTCGAGATGAAGAGTCGTCGCGACGCGTATCTCGTCATTCACCTGTGCTACTTCATCGTGGCCGCCGAGTTCCTGTTCGACCAGTCGATCGGTGTTGCGTTGTACAGCGTGCTCTCGATGGTGATCGTTACCGCCGCGCTCGTGGGTCTGCACCAAATGCACACGCGTGTGCGCGTTTCGACGTCGCTTCGTACCGCGGCGGTGCTCGTGATGCAGGCGATGCCGCTGATGCTCGTGCTGTTCCTGTTCTTTCCGCGGGTTGCGCCGCTGTGGTCGGTACCGCTGCCGGGTGGAACGCGAACGGGCATGAGCGACCACGTCGCGCCCGGCGACATCGCGGCGCTCACGCGATCCGACGAGATCGCATTCCGCGCCGTGTTCGACGGACCGATGCCGCCCGCGCGCGATTTATATTGGCGTGGCCTGGTGTACTCGAACTTCTCGCAAGGCACGTGGTCGGTGGGCGGCGTATCGAACTCGCCGGAGAACCTCCCGGCCGGCCCGGGCACGCGCGCGGCTTTCATGCCCGATGTGTCGGGGATCGAACCGGTGTCGTACCAGGTTCTGCTGGAACCAACGCAGGCATCCTGGCTGTTTGTGCTCGACGTCGCGATGCCGGTCGCGCACGGTACGTCGCTGACCCGCGATTTCAGATTGATCTCTGCCGAACCTGTGCACACGATGATGCATTATCGCGGCGCGGCGTATGCCGACGCGCCGATGGATCTGCAGCTGCCGGATTGGCTGCGCGTCCGCGAGACGCGCCTGCCCGACGATGACAATCCGCGCATCGTCGCGTTTGCCAAAGACCTGGCCGCTCGCAGCGATGGCGACGAAGCATTTCTCGCGAACGTGCTGCAGTACATCCGCACCCAACCGTTCTTCTACACACTGAGTCCGCCGCGACTCAGCGACTCAGGTAGCGTGGATGCGTTCTGGTTCGATTCGCGGCGCGGCTTCTGCAGTCACTTTGCCGGCGCTTTCGTCTACTTGGCGCGTGCGGTCGGCATACCGGCGCGCATGGTCGGCGGATATCAGGGTGGTGAAGTCAATCCGCTCACCGGCCACCTGGTCGTGCGCCAGTTCGACGCGCACGCGTGGACGGAGGTGTGGCTCGAAGGACGCGGCTGGGTGAGATTCGATCCCACCGCGGCGGTTGCACCGGCACGCATCGAGTCGGGGTTGAACGCCGCACTTTCGGAAGCCGATCGCGAGGTGCTGTCGTCGGTCACCGGCGCGAGATTCGAGGGTGTGCCGGGTTTGCGCGACGTGATGTATCTGTTCGAATCGATGCAACACCGCTGGAACCTGTGGGTCGTCGGATACGACACTGAAGTGCAGGCGCGTTATCTCGCCGACCTGTTGGGGGAAGTGACGCCGACGCGGGTCGGTCTCGCGATGTTGTTCGGCGGCGGCATCAGCCTCGCACTTGTCGTCGTGAGTCTGTTCTGGCGGAGACGTCCGACGCCGGACCACCCCGCGCAACGGATCTTCCGACGATTCGCGGAGCGAGTCGTGCGCAGCGGATTGACGCGTGCACCGGAGGAAACGCCTGCGCATTTTCTTGCGCGCGTCAACGCCGCGCGCAATCGTGCACCGTCGGACATCGCGCCGCTCATCGATCATCTCGACTCGCTGCTCTACAATCCCGACGTCGTCTGCAGCAAGGACGCGTTGCGTGTGCTGCGCAGCGGATTGCGTCGCTTGCAGGTCGACGTGGCGCTGCGCGCGCGCTCATAACGCGGTTGGGAATCATGTCGAGACTCATGCGATCAACGCCTTGCATCGGCATTTGCTCGACGACGTACGGCGATCTCGTTTGCCGCGGCTGCAAACGGTTCTCGCATGAAATCGTTGCGTGGAACGTCTACACCGAAGACCAGCGCGAACGCGTCTGGACGCGGCTGCACGCGCTGCGCGATCAGGCGACGGCGGTATTCGTCACCGTATCGAACGAACAGACGCTGCGTGACGCGGCTCAGGCGGCGCGGATCGAGTTGCGTCCCGCGGTATCTGCGCTGACCCTGGGATACGAACTGCTGCGGCGCAAAGCGCGCGATCTGCATTCGGTGATCGAAGTCGGGCTCGTCGCGTTGGATCCGAGTCGCGCCGAACCGGTGGCGGTGCGCGACGCGATCGACGCGGAATTCCACGTACGTTCGGTGGCCTACTTCGAACACAGCTTTCACATCCCGGTCGATTCATAGTGGCCGCGCCTTTCAATGCGCGCGCGCTACTGGAATGCGCTACACCGGAAAGCTGGTACATCGCCGCGGCCGCGAATCTGCGAACGCTGTTGATCGATCACGCCAATTGCGAGAAGAAAGCGGCCGGAACCGCGCTGAGCCTGCTGTATCGCTACGTAGACAAGCCCGAATTGTTGCGCCGGATGTCGCGCCTGGCGCGCGAGGAATTGCGCCACTACGAGCAAGTGCTATCGACAATGGACTCGCTGGGCCTCGAATACGGCCACCTCACTCCAGGTCGTTATGCCGGCGGTATGCGGGCATTGATCCGCACCTCGGAGCCGGGTCGCCTGGTGGATACGCTGATCGTCGGCGCGGTAGTAGAGGCGCGCTCGTGCGAGCGCTTTGCGGGTCTCGCGGCGCGATTCGACGGTCGTCTGGCGGCGTTCTATGGGCGGCTGCTCGAGTCCGAGGCCCGTCACGCCGGCGCGTATATAGATCTCGCCAGGCGTTATGCTGGAGACGACGATTTACTCGAATCGCGCCTCAGTGTGTTCGTTGGACGTGACCGGGAGCTCGTCACAACGCCCGATGCACAGCTCAGATTTCACAGTGGCCTGCCAGCGGAAATCGCAGCAGCGTGAAGTTCCCGTCGAATCGCAACAACCAGCCGCAGCGATTCCAGTCGCCGAGCACGTAGCGGATCGCAGTCGTTCCGATCGCGTGAATGCCCGGCCGATGCGTGTGGCCGTGTATCAGCGCGCCAGCGTCATGTCGCGCGACGAGTTCGGCAACGGCGCTGTCAGCCACATCCATGATGTTGCTCGGCTTGTTGGCGTTTGCTGCGCGGCTTTGCGCGCGCATGGCGTTTGCCAGCGAACGTCGCTCGGGAAGCGCCTTTGTCCTCACTTCGTCTTGCCACGCTTGCGAGCGCAGCACCGCGCGCGTGTGCTGATACGCAACGTCGTCGACGCACAACGCGTCGCCATGACACAGACACAAGCGTTGGCCGTTGCGTTCGATCACGAGCGGATCATCGATCAGTTCTACACCGCACGAGCGTGCGAAACTGTCCCCGATCAGAAAGTCGCGGTTACCGTGCATCAGCCGGATGCGGCAGTTTTTCGCGGCGCTGAACAGTTCGAATTTGAGCGCCTCGGCGAACGGCGAGTCGTCATCGTCACCGATCCATACTTCGGTCAGATCACCGAGCAGGTACAACTCGTCACATTTCGCAGCTTCGCGCCTGAGGAACCGACTGAACGCTTCGAACCGTTCCGGCGTCGCCGAGTCGAGATGAAGGTCGGAGATGAAACTGCATCTCACGAATGGAAATGCTCGGCCGCATACAACGTGTTCTGCAGGATCGCGATGCGCGTCATCGGACCCACACCGCCCGGAACCGGCGTGATCCAGCTGGCGCGTTTGCGAGCTTCCGCGAACTCGACGTCGCCGTGCAGGCGTCCGTCGGCGTCGCGGGTGATGCCGACGTCGATCACGATGGCGCCGTCCTTGATCCAATCGCCTTTGATGAGGCCTTGCTTACCCGTCGCAGACACGAGGATGTCGGCTGAGCGCACGTGACGCTCGGTGTCGTAGGTGAACTTGTGGGCGATCGTTACCGTGCAGCCCGCCAGCAATAGTTCGAGCGCCATCGGACGCCCGACCTGATTCGAGGCGCCGACGATGGTTGCATTCAGGCTTCGAATCGCGACACCCGTGTGTTCGAGCAGTTGCATGATGCCTTTCGGAGTGCACGAACGGAGCACCGGTTGTCGTAGCGCCAGGCGACCAATGTTGTACGGGTGAAATCCGTCGACGTCTTTTTTCGGCAGAATCCGTTCGAGAATGTCGGTGCTGTCGATCTGCGGCGGCAGCGGCAGTTGCACGAGAAGTCCGTCGATCGTTGGATCGGCGTTGAGTTCATCGACGTGGCGCGCCAGTTCGGCGTGCGGCGTGTCGGCCGGAAGATGTCGGACGTCCGATTTGAAGCCGACCTCGGCGCAGTCTCTTTGCTTCGCACGGACGTAAATCGCAGAAGGTCCGTCGTCGCCGACGAGGATCACGGCGAGTCCGGGCCGCCGAAGGCCATTCGAAACGCGGGCCGCAATCTGCGAGGCAACGTCTTTGCGCGACCGTGCAGCAATGGCGTTTCCGTCGAGAATCTGTGCGGTCATCGGGTAGATCGGGCGACTTTGGGAGGGAAATTGCGCGAAATTCTACACTGCGCGTCGTAGTGTCGTGCGCAACGTACGCGGTTTGACGCTAAAAATACCCGTGAGTATCATGCGGCCGCGCCACTGCGGCAGGCGATCATTGAGCTGCCTTTCGTTGGTATCAATCGGGGTATAGCGCAGTCTGGTAGCGCGCCTGCTTTGGGAGCAGGATGTCGGGGGTTCGAATCCCTCTACCCCGACCAATCAACTCCGTTAGGGTGCGGTCAAGATGCGCCCGTAGCTCATTCGGATAGAGCATCGGCCTTCTAAGCCGAGGGTAGCAGGTTCGAATCCTGCCAGGCGCGCCAGAAAATCGGTTACGGCTGCGGTCGTACCCATAGACATTGGTGGACGTAGCTCAGTTGGTAGAGCCCCGGATTGTGATTCCGGTTGTCGTGGGTTCGAGCCCCATCGTTCACCCCATCTTCGATGCGCGCTAACGCGCGACTGGCATAAAAAGAGGTAGCAGCAAGACATGCAGGTCTCCATTGAAACCACGAGCGGCCTCGAGCGCCGGATGACCATCGTGGTGCCGTCGGAAACATTCGAACAGCAGATCAGCGAACGCCTGAAGGTCACGGCGCAACGCGCGCGGTTGGCCGGGTTTCGCCCCGGCAAAGTTCCGGTGAAGGAGATCCGCAGACGGTTCGGAAAATCGGTCCGCCAGGAAGTGGCGGGCGAGCTGATGCAGAGCACGTTCTTCGAAGCGATCCAGCGAGAGAGCATGGCGCCGGCCGGGTCACCGAGTCTCGACGTTCTGCGCATGGAGCCGGGTGAAGACTTCGAGTTTGCTGCTACGTTCGAAGTGTATCCGCCGGTCGATCTCGCGCCGCTCGCACGCATCGATGTAAAGCGTCCCCGTGCGCAGATCAGCGACGGGGATGTCGACAAGATGATCGAGAGTCTGCGCGAGCAACGAAAGCACTGGGATGCCGTCGAGCGTGCCGCTTCAGATGGCGATCGCGTCACGGTCGACTTCAAAGGCAGCATCGACGATGTGGCGTTCGACGGCGGCACCGGCGAGAACGTCGCGTTCGTGCTCGGGGCGAAGCAGATGATCGACGATTTCGACAACGGTGTTCGTGGCGCCAAGGCCGGCGACCAGGTCAGCTTCGATGCGGCATTTCCGGCCGACTATCGAGTCGAGACGCTCGCGGGCAAGACGGCGCGGTTCGACGTGACGGTGAAGGAAATTGCGCAGGCACACGTGCCTGAACTCGACGAGACGTTCTTCAAGGCGTTCGGTATCGCCGAAGGGGGCTTCGACGAGTTCCGCGCCGAGGTGACGAAGAACATGCAGCGCGAACTCGACGCCGCGGTCCGGAACCAGGTGAAGCGCCAGGTGATGGACGAGCTGAAGCGCCTGCACGAAGTGCAACTGCCGCAAGCGATGGTCAAGCGGGAAATCGGCGCACTCAAGCAGCAGATGGCGCAGCAGATGCAGAGCTATACGCAGAACCGCGAAGTCGCGCACTGACCATGACCACGACCATGACCACGACCACGACCACGACCATGATCACGACCACGACCACGACCACGATCATGACCACACTCATGATCACGGTCCGCGCGCGCCGGAGTTCCCGGACGATTTGTTTCGAGGCGAAGCGGAACGCCGTGTGAAGGTGGGACTGGTCGTCAACGAATTGATCACTGCGCACGGATTGAAGGCCGACCCGGCGCTCGTCCGCCAGCGCGTGGAGGACATCGCAAGTACGTATGTCCAACCCGAGCAGGTAGTCAATTGGTACTATAGTAACGAAGCCCAACTGTCGCAGATCGAGATGGCCGTGTTGGAGGATCAGGTGGTCGACCACATTCTCGAGAATGCGTCTGTCAGCGAGATCGACAGCAACTACGAAGACGTCATCGGCGGTCGTGCGATCCCGCAACCTGCTGCCGCATCGACGCCGACGGAACCCAGTGGTGCATAGTCAACGCTTTCAGGAGAACAGCGATGTCGTATGACAGAACAGAACCGATGACGAATCTCGGCCTCGTGCCGATGGTCGTCGAACAATCGGCGCGCGGCGAACGCGCGTTCGATATCTACTCGCGGCTGCTGAAGGAACGAATCATTTTCCTGGTAGGTCCGGTAGAAGACCAGGTCGCAAATCTGGTCGTGGCGCAGATGCTGTATCTCGAATCCGAGAACCCCGACAAAGACATCCACCTCTATATCAATTCTCCTGGTGGTTCCGTCACCGCCGGGATGTCGATCTACGACACGATGCAGTTCGTTCGTTGCAATGTCAGCACGATGTGCATAGGACAGGCGGCGAGTATGGGTGCGTTTTTGTTGGCGGCTGGCGCGCGCGGCAAGCGGTTCGCGTTGCCGAACTCGCGCATGATGCTGCATCAACCGGCCGGTGGATCGCGAGGTGTCGCCGCTGACATCGAAATTCAGGCGCGCGAGATTCTGCTGATGCGTGGCCGCTTGAATGCCTTGTTGGCGGAGCACACCGGACAATCGCAGGAACGCATCACGCAGGATTCCGATCGCGACTTCTGGATGAGCCCCGACGAAGCCGTTGGCTACGGGTTGGTCGACTCGGTGCAGCGTCCGCGCAAACCGCTCGCCAAAGTGGTCGGCCAGTAGTTTCCGCACGACGAAGCAAGGCTTGAAAAATCAGTGGTTTCCAAGCAAGGTGTCCAGACCTTTGGGCCCCCGAGGTAAGTGAATGGCGGACGATCATAGCGGCAGGAGCGACGATTCGAGCAAACTGCTGTATTGCTCCTTCTGTGGCAAGAGCCAGCACGAAGTCCGGAAGCTGATCGCCGGACCCTCGGTATTCATCTGCGATGAATGCGTAGAGCTGTGCAATGACATCATCCGTGAGGAGGTCCAGGAGACCGGCAGCGGCACTGACCGCAGCAAGCTGCCTGTGCCGAAGGAAATCCGCGCGATCCTCGACCAGTACGTGGTCGGCCAGGATCACGCGAAGAAGGTTCTGTCTGTTGCCGTACACAACCACTACAAGCGGTTGAACTACAACGGCAAAAAAGACGATGTCGAACTTTCGAAATCGAACATTCTGCTGATCGGTCCGACCGGTTGCGGCAAAACGCTGCTGGCGGAGACGCTGGCGCGACTGCTCGATGTGCCGTTCACGATTGCCGATGCAACGACGCTTACCGAGGCCGGCTACGTCGGCGAAGACGTCGAGAACATCATCCAGAAGCTGCTGCAGAAGTGTGAATACGACGTCGAGCGTGCGCAGGTCGGCATCGTGTACATCGACGAGATCGACAAGATATCGCGCAAATCCGACAACCCCTCGATCACTCGCGACGTATCAGGGGAAGGCGTACAGCAGGCACTGTTGAAACTGATCGAGGGGACCATCGCCTCGGTGCCGCCGCAAGGCGGACGCAAACATCCGCAACAGGAATTTCTGCAGGTCGACACCACCAACATCCTGTTCATCTGCGGCGGGGCATTTGCCGGGCTCGATAAGGTGATCATCGACCGCTCCGACAAGAGCGGCATCGGCTTCAACGCAGTGGTCAAAGGTGAAGCGGACAAGCAGAGCATCGGCGACACGTTGCGTCAGGTCGAACCGGAGGACCTGATCAAGTACGGGCTCATACCCGAGTTTGTAGGACGTTTGCCCGTCGTCGCGACGCTCGAGGAACTCGATGTCGATGCATTGATGCAGATCCTGACCGAGCCGAAGAACTCGCTGACGAAGCAATACGCGAAACTGTTCGAGATGGAAGGCGTCGAAGTCGACTTCCGTGAGGACGCGCTGCAATCGGTCGCCGAGAAGGCGATGGAGCGGAAGACGGGTGCCCGCGGCCTGCGCTCGATTCTCGAATCGGTGCTGCTCGACACGATGTACAGCCTGCCGTCGACCAAGAACGTGACGAAGGTGGTCATCGACGCGAGCGTCATTCGCGGCGAGAGTCCGCCGATGTTGATCTACGAGAACGTCGACAAAGCCAAGGTCGCACCTGAAGACTGATTCGCTAATAACGCCAACCGAAGGGGCCACAACGGCCCCTTCGGCATTTGGGCGGGGTTACAATCGAGGCACAACATCCCCCACGTGGGCGGAGTGCACCGCCCGTAAGCTCTCGAGAGGTTCCACTTGAAGCAGGTGACCATGAAGCAAGCCACGAGCGAGATCGTGACGGAAATTCCGGTGCTGCCGCTGCGGGATATGGTCGTGTATCCGCACGGTGTGCATCCGCTGTTCGTCGGCACCGAAAGCTCGATCCGGGCGCTCGAAGCGGCCATGGCCACGGATAAGCAGGTGTTGCTGGTCGCCAAGCGCGACGCAGAGATCGAGCGACCCGCGCGTGAAGACCTGTTCGATGTGGGAACCGTATCGACGCTGCTGCAGCTCCTGAAGCTTCCTGACGGTACCGTAAAGGTGCTGGTCGAAGGCGGCTTCCGCGCCCGTATTCTCGATTTCGACGACGCCGGCGACTACATGGCGGCCGATGTGCAAGCGCTCGCCGAACCGGCGCCGCCGCCCGCGGCTGATGCGCTGCTGCGCTCACTGATGAGCCAGTTCGAACAATACGTGCAGTTGTCGAAAAAAGTGCCCGAAGAAGTCCTCTCGTCGCTGTCCGGCATCGACGAGCCCGGTCGTCTCGTCGATACGATCGCCGCGCAGATGGCGCTGAAAGTGGATGATCGTCAGAACATTCTCGAGACCGTCGAGATCGAGCCGAGGATCGAACGAATCCTTGCGCTGATGGGTGCCGAGATCGATCTGTTTCAGGTCGAAAAGCGCATCCGCGGGCGCGTCAAGAAACAGATGGAGAAGAGTCAGCGCGAGTACTACCTGAACGAGCAGATGAAGGCGATCCAGAAGGAACTGGGCGACCTCGACGACGTACCGAATGAAACCGACGATTTGAAACAGCGCGTCGACGACGCGGGCATGTCGAAGGAAGCGCACGAAAAGGCGCTGACCGAACTCAACAAGCTGAAGATGATGTCGCCGATGTCTGCCGAGGCGACAGTGGTGCGCAGCTACCTCGACTGGATGCTGAGTGTTCCCTGGAAGCGGCGCAGTCGCGTACGGCGCGATCTCGCGCAGGCCGAGCGGATCCTCAACGAGGATCATTACGGCCTCGAAGAAGTGAAGGAACGGATTCTCGAGTACCTCGCGGTGCAAGGCCGCGTACAACGCATCAAAGGCCCCGTGCTGTGTCTCGTCGGTCCGCCGGGTGTGGGCAAGACGTCGCTCGGAGAGTCGATTGCACGCGCAACGAACCGCAAGTTCGTCCGCATGGCACTGGGTGGCGTGCGTGACGAAGCGGAGATCCGCGGTCATCGCCGCACATACATCGGCTCGCTGCCGGGCAAAGTGCTGCAGAAGATGGCGAAGGGGGGCGTGCGTAATCCGCTGTTCCTGTTCGACGAAGTCGACAAGATGGGCATGGACATGCGTGGCGACCCTGCGTCGGCGTTGCTCGAAGTGCTCGACCCGGAACAGAACAACACGTTCAACGATCACTATCTGGAAGTGGACTACGACCTGTCGGACGTGTTCTTCATCTGCACGTCGAACTCGATGAACATTCCGCCGGCGTTGCTCGATCGAATGGAAGTGATTCGCCTTCCCGGTTACACCGAAGACGAGAAGCTGAACATCGCGAAGCGCTACCTCGTGCCGAAGCAACGGCGATTGAACGGACTCGCAACCGATGATCTCGAGATCGGCGACGAAGCGATCCTGCACTTGATTCGCTACTACACGCGCGAGGCGGGCGTGCGCGGACTCGAGCGCGAGATCGCCAAGCTGTGTCGCAAATTGGTTAAAGAACAGGCGCTCGGCAAATTCGCAAAGTCGATCGATATCACGACCGAACTCGTCGAGCACTACAACGGTGTGCGTAAGCACTCGTTCGGACGTGCCGAGCTGAACAATCAGGTCGGCATGGTCACCGGTCTCGCGTGGACCCAAGTCGGCGGCGAGTTGCTGAACATCGAAGCGGTCGCGGTACCGGGTAAAGGTAAGCAGACGAAGACAGGGTCGCTCGGCGACGTGATGCAGGAATCAATCCAGGCGGCGCTGACGTTCGTGAGAAGTCGCTCGCGGACGTTGGGAATTCCACGCAATTTCCACGAGACGAACGACATTCACGTGCACGTGCCCGAAGGTGCAACACCGAAAGATGGTCCGAGTGCCGGTATCGGTATGTGTACCGCGATCATCTCGGTGCTAACGGGAATTCCGGTGCGCGCAGACGTTGCAATGACGGGTGAGATCACGCTGCGCGGGCAGGTGTTGCCGATCGGCGGATTGAAGGAAAAATTGCTCGCGGCGCATCGCGGTGGAATTCGCATCGTGATCATTCCCGACGAGAACGCACGCGACTTGAAGGAAATACCCGACAACATCAAGCGCGATCTGGACATTCGTCCGGTGAAATGGATGGATGATGTGATGAAGATCGCGCTCGAGCGAATGCCCGAGCCGATTGTAGAAGCCGTTGCCGAACCGATTGTCGAGAGTGCAACTCAATCGGTGAGCGTGCCCGCGCCGACAGTCTCGATCAGCGCACACTGATACGCGTAGTAACGCACTGCTACGCGTGAACTACGCGGCTGTCTCCTTGACAGTGATTTTCTAGAGTTGGTATAAACCACGCCCACTTCCTGATGTCACCCACACGTCGATATGACATCTCACACTTCCATCCCGAGGGCGCAGAGTGAACAAAACAGAACTCATAGATAAGATCGCAGAATCCTCAGACATTTCGAAAGCGTCGGCGGCCCGAGCGTTGGAGTCGATGCTCGATGCGATCACTTCTGCATTGAAAGACGCCGATCCCGTCGTGCTGGTCGGTTTCGGTACGTTCGCCGTAAAGGAACGCGCTGCACGCACCGGTCGCAATCCGCAAACTGGCGAGCCGATCGCCATCAAGGCTGCTCGTGTTCCAGGCTTCAAACCCGGGAAGGCACTGAAGGACGCGTTGAACTGATCAGTCGGTCCCGATCGATGATCGGGTGTACGACGCACACCAAAGGCGCAGTTTCTGCGCCTTTTTTCATTTGTTGGAGTTGATTTTTCATGCTGCAGAAGATGCGAGAACATTCCCAGAGCACGGCGACGAAGATCCTGCTCGGTTTGCTCATCATCGTATTCACGATGTTCGGCTTTGGCGCGTTCGAAGCATTCATCAAGAGCGATCCGCCCGCGGCCAAGGTGAACGGCACCAACATCATCGCAGGCGCAACTGGCGATGGAAACGGAGCGGCAGAAGCAACGAATTCTGTCGCAGATGGGGGAGAAGGCGAATCCCGATCTCATCGACGAAGCGCGTCTGAAGAAGAGCGTGCTCGACGGCCTGATCAACCAGACGATTCTGATGGACTCTGCAAAGGATATGGGTCTGCGCGTCTCGGAGCGCGAGGTGGACCGTCTCATCACCGAGAACCCTCAATTCATGTCGGGCAACAAGTTCGACGAGACGTCTATACGCGCTTGCTCGCGAACGCTGGGCACACGCCGATCACTTTCAAAGCGGAGATGACCAACAACTACACGTTGGTGCAACTCACGGGTGCCGTGCGAGAGACGCCGTTCGTGACTGACGCCGAGCTGCGCGACGTGGCGCGGTTGGCCACCCAGACGCGCGACATCGCATATCTGGTGTTCGCGCCGGAGCAGTTCGAGGCGACGATTACGGTGAGCGACGACGATCTGGATTCCTACTACCAGGCACATCTGCCGGAATACATGACGGCCGATACCGTCGACGTCGACTTCGTGCAGCTTTCTATCGCGGATCTGGCGAAGGACGATTCCTTTGCACCGACGGAGGAACAGATCGCGGCACAGTACGAGGCCGATGCGAAAGCGTTCAAACCGAACGAACGGCGACAGGTCGCGCACATCCTTTTGCAGGTGAACGATTCCCGCACCGAGGACGCCGCAAAAGCCGAATTGAACGCCATCAAAGACCGGTTGGCGCACGGCGAGAAATTCGAGGAAATCGCACGCAAGGTTTCCGAGGACCCGGGATCGGCCAAAAGCGGTGGTGATCTGGGGGTGATCTCGAAGGGTGCGATGGTTCCCGAGTTCGAAGCCGCAGCGTGGGCTTTACAGCCGAATCAGGTGTCGGATCCTGTTCGCACGGAATTCGGCGTGCACTTGATCAAGGTGTTGTCGGTTCAAAGTGACCAGTACGCGCCGCTTTCCGAAGTGCGGCCGCAGATCGTGGCACGCTTGAGCGAACAGGCAGCCGACGAGAAGTATCGGACGAAGATCCGCGAACTCGACGAGTTGGCCTTCGAATCGCCGGATGAGCTCACGCATCTGGCGGAAACGAGCGGCCTGCAGATTCAGCACGTCACCGGCGTAACGCAGGACGCCGGACCGGCGCCATTCGATTCGGCCACGCTGCGAACGGGCGCGTTCGCAGACGACGTCGTTGCGCGTGGGCTCAACAGTCGCGTCATCGAACTCGACAAGAGCGCATACGTCATGCGCGTGAAGGAACACCGGCCGCCAGCACAACGCCCGCTGGCCGAAGTGTCTGACGGCATTCGTAAGCAGCTCGTGCGAGAGAGGGCGTCGGATCGCGCTCGCGAGGCGTCTGCGGAAGCAATGGCGCGGGTCGCGAATGGCGATCCGAGCTCCGTCATCGCGATGGCATATGGGCTCAAGTGGCAGTTGGCGACTGCGGCGTCACGCGGCACTCCCGGACTCGATCGCGAAGTCGTCAAGTCAGCATTCGAGTTGCCGCGCCCGACGGCGGACAAGAGAGCGGTCACGTCGGCTGAGCTCAGTGGCGGACGCATTGCGGTGGTCACCGTGAGCGCGGTGACCGACGGCGACTATGCGTCATTGACGGAAACGGATCGAACGGGGATTCGCTCGCAACTGGAGCGCAGTATCGGTAACGAGGAGTTCACCGCGCTGTTCGTCACGCTGCGGGATTCGGCGTCTGTCGAACGGCGCTAGGTGAGATCAGGAGACGCCGCGCTGCGCCGGCACGTGCAGAACGAGTCGCCGCCCAGGCTTGAGTACGTCCGAAGGGTCTACGTCATTCCAGTCTGCGATCGCAGAGACGGATACGTTGAATCGGTCGGCGATTCGTGCAAGCGAGTCGCCGCGCCTCACCGTATATGTTAGGCGATGCGTCGATTTGGAATGCGGAATCGCGAGCATCGGATTCGCGGGCAATGCCGATGGCTCGATGACGGCGACTGCTATCGTGAGTGATTGACTTGGATGGATCGTGTTGCCGGTGAGTCCGTTGGTTTCGCGCACAGAAGCGACGCTCGTACCGTATTCGCGCGCGATTTTGTCGAGCGTCTCGCCGCGTTTTACGACGTGGTGCTTCCACTGCACCTGTTCCTTCGGGTACTGGCTGAGTGCGCTCTCGAATGCGTCCCGATAAGACTCTGGAATCAGCAGTCGATACGGACCATCGGGCGGCGTTGCGCGCCGGTTCAACCCCGGATTGAAGCGGAACATTTCATCGAGCGAGAACGAGCCGAGGTCCGCGAGCACCGCAAGGTCCACCTGATCGTCGAGCGTCGCGGTGAAGAACGCGGGTGTCGGATCGATCGGTGGCAAATGCCAGCGCGTCGTTCTGCGCGATCAGGTGCGCGAGCGCGAGCAGCCGCGGGACATATCGTTTCGTTTCCTTGGGCAGGTCGAGATCGAAGAAATCTGCGTTGGGTGAGTCGGAAAGCGCGCGCCGGACGCGCCCTTCGCCGCCGTTGTAGGCCGCGATCGCCAGCAGCCAATCGCCGAACTCGTCGTGCAGGTACGTGAGATAGTCGAGCGCTGCCGTCGTCGAGTCGACCGGATCTCTGCGACCGTCGTACCACCAGTCCATCGTCACACCGAGGTGCTTTGCGGTGTTCGGAATGAGCTGCCATAGCCCTGCGGCGCCGCCGTTCGAGTACGCGTAGGGATTGAGCGTGCTCTCGATGATCGGCACCAGCGCGAGCTCCATGGGCAACTGGCGCTGACGGACTTCCTCGACTACGTACGCGAGATAGCGGCGCGCCTGCACTTCGATGTCGAGCGTCTGCGCGTTTGCGAGATAAACGTCCACCGCGCGGGCGACTGTCGGTTCGTGCGATGCGTGATTCAGTTCGAAGCCGTCGCGCAACACCGTCCACACATCGGTCGGAACGGGTTCACGTTCTTCGGCAGGAGGGGCGACTTCGTTGACCGACACTGGATTGTCGACTGGAGCAACTGGGTGGTCTGGATTGCGGGAAGTGGTCTCGCAACCCGCCACCGCGATGGCCCACAGAATGAGCCACCAGCGCGACGTCGGCATTGTTGCGCAATCTCCGTGCTGTCTGCACAATGCCGATCGACAGTGTTTGATCCCTGCCGTTGATTCAACCGTAGCCGGACGAGCGTGACGACTGACGAGATACACGGTCTCGCGACCTGGTTTCAGACGCCTCTGGGCGCGACTCTCTTGCAGAAAGAGGCACGCCTCCTCGTTCAGGGCGTACGGCGATTTCACGGTGATTCGATGTTGTGGCTCGGACCGATTCCGATGCCGGGCGTCGAACTCGACCGCTGCATGGTTCGAAATCGCTTGTACGGCGCCATGCCTGGTTTTCACGCGCGCCCTGGCGATGCGTCTAATACCGGCACTTACATCGGCAACCTCGAGGCTCTCCCGTTCCCACCAGGATCGCTCGATGCCGTGGTGATGCATCACGCGCTCGACTGTTGCGCCGACCCGCGCACGGCAATGCGCGAAGTGTGCAAGGTGCTGCGACCGGGCGGCCGTCTACTGATCTGTGGATTCAATCCGATCAGCCTGTGGGGCGTACGCAGACTCGTGGCCCGATTGTTCGACGATGCATTCAGCGACGTGCGATTCGTGAACCCATGGCGGCTGCTCGACTGGATGGCGGTGCTCGGTATCGAGGCAGATGAGGGTGTTCAGTACATGATGTATCGGCCGCCACTCGGCATCGGCTCGTTCGAACGCAAACTATGGGTGCGGATGCGCGACGCACTCGAGCGCGCACGGGTGCCGCTCGGCGGCGTGTACTACGTGCTCGGTCGTAAGAGCGCGGTCGGCCTGACGCGCCTGCGCGGTACGGCGTCGCTGCGCCATGCAAACATCACTTCGGTGGTCGTCCCTCACCCGACGCTGCGCAATCCGCGGTGACGTTTTCCGCGACGACGTCGGCGTTGATAGAGATTTTTACCGACGGCGCGTGTCGAGGTAATCCCGGACCCGGCGGTTGGGCGGCGTTGGTACGCGAGCATGGCGCCGAGAAAGTGCTCAGCGGTGCCGAACCAGCCACGACCAACAACCGAATGGAAGTGATGGCGGCCATCGAAGCGCTGCGATCGATCCCGCACCCCAGTCGCATCCGGCTGACCACCGATTCCGAGTATCTGCGTCAGGGCGTCACGAGCTGGGTAAAGCGCTGGAAGTTGAACGGCTGGCGCACGGCTGCAAAACAACCGGTGAAGAACAAGGATCTATGGGTACTGCTCGACTCGATCGTCGGTGCGCATCAGATCGAATGGTGTTGGGTGAAAGGGCATAGCGGCCACGCCGAGAACGAGCTGGTGGATGCTGCGGCGAACGAGGCGATCGACGCGCTGCTTGCCGGACGATCCGCGGCAGGGAACCGATGAACCGCCAGATCGTTCTCGACACCGAAACGACGGGACTCGAGCCTGAGCACGGGCATCGGATCATCGAGATCGGCGCGGTCGAGCTCATCGACCGCAAACTGACCGGCCGCCACTTTCATCGCTACCTGAATCCGCAGCGTGAGATCGACGACGGCGCACTTGCGGTGCACGGCATCACCAGCGACTTCCTGGCGGACAAGCCGCCGTTCGGAGAAGTCGCCGACGATTTTCTCGCGTTCATCGACGGCGCCGAGCTGATCATCCACAACGCGCCGTTCGACGTTGCATTCATCGACTACGAGTTGGGCCGCCTGGAACAGCCGCGTCGCCGAATCGAAGACGCGTGCGCCGTAGTAGATACGTTGGCGATGGCGCGCCACAAACATCCCGGGCAGAAGAACAGTCTCGACGCGCTATGCCGACGCTACTTCGTCGACAACTCCCAACGAGAGCTGCATGGCGCGTTGCTGGATGCGGAGATTCTCGCCGACGTCTATCTGATGATGACCGGCGGCCAGACGGTGCTGTTCGTCGCGGACGAAGTCGAAACATCGTCATCGGGCGGGGACACTTACGTCATCGTGCGGCTGCCCGTCGATCGACCGCGCCTGCGCGTGGTCGCTGCCACGCAATCCGAACTCGAACGACACGGCGCCATGCTCGACGACATCGATCGTCGCGCGCGCCAGGGCAGCGTTTGGCGATCGCAGGCGCTGGCGCTGGCCGATTGATCCGGTGCGCGGCAGCTTCCTGAACCGCTCGTCTGCTGTGTTAAGGTTTCGCAATTCATTTCGCGCTATCCGGTGACACTCGATGTGGCCTTACGATCCTGATGATTTCGAGTCGATGACTCAGCCGCCCGCGGACCAGTCGCACGACAACGCGTGGTACTTCGTGTTCATCGGCCAGGAGATTCTGTGCGTGTCCGAGAACGGGTCGCCGCGCCCGATCCTCGCGGACGAGATGCGTTGGCTCGAACTCGAACGACACGCCGAGATTTTTCTTGGGCGCTATCAGGGACGGTCGTGCTTCGCGGTGGTGGCCAGCGGCCGCCCGCAGCAGGGATACGCGCTGCTGGGATTGCGCTCGTGGCTGGGTCGCGTCGCGCCGTCGATGTTCTATCTCGCCGGCAGAGCGCAACAGTTAGCCGATTGGGAGCGGGACCACGCCTTCTGCGGACGTTGTGGTATCGAGATGCAGAGCCATCCCGTGGATCGCGCGAAACGGTGCCCCGACTGCGGGCTGATGAACTATCCGCGATTGTCGCCGAGCATCATCGTGTTGATCCGTAGAGGCGAGGAGATGCTGCTGGCGAGAAATGCGAACTGGCCGCAGGGGATGTACTCGACGTTGGCGGGCTTCGTCGAACCGGGCGAGTCGATCGAGCAGACGGTTCACAGAGAAGTGTTCGAAGAAGTCGGTTTGCGCGTGAAGAACGTCCGCTATCTGGGCAGCCAGTCCTGGCCGTTTCCGAATTCGCTGATGCTCGGTTTTCACGCCGATTACGCCGGTGGCGACATCGTGTGTCAGGAAGGAGAAATCGCCGACGCGCGCTGGTTCAGATATTCGGATCTGCCGGGCGTTCCGCCTGCGACGGCGATCTCCCGCTGGTTGATCGATCACTTCATCGACGAGATGACTAATCGTTCGGCGTAGGCGGCAGGCTGCGGCTGCCGAACAGTTCCATCAAGCGGAACGCCATCATCAGATAGCCGTCGGAGCGGAAGCGGTCGTGCATGAACTCTTCGATCGCGTTTGCCTGACCGCGGATGATCGCGAACGTGGACGGTAGATCGGGAAACTGGAACGTGACGTCGGGCGCTGCGCCGTCGTCCGTCACGGTCAATGCGCAGTCGGCGATTTTCAAGACGAGGTGTTGCTGATCGGACACGTCGAGGCGCACCACCATGTCGACGCCGACAGCGGCCTCCGGTCGAAACCGTGCGCGGAGTTCGCGAGCGAGATCTTCTATCGTCATCGAGGCGATTGAGACACGCCACGACAACCAGCGTCAAGCCGGCGGGCCGTGGACGCTCGCTGCGCCGACGAAGTAGAGTACGCGCCTTCCCCAGGTATGGCCGACACGATGGAGCATCTGTACGACTACCTCGAGTTTCTCGCGAAGGCGCTTACCGTCGTCGTCGCGATCGTCGCGGTGATCGTCGCTGCAACGTCGTTGACTCTGCGTCGCAGTTCGAGCGAAGGCGGCCACCTCGAAGTACGCAAGTTCAATGACAAGCTCGAGGACATGAATCGGGCATTGCGCCAGGCGTATCTCGCAATGCCGGCTTTCAAGAAATCGATCAAGCAGGAAGACCGCGCGCGGAAAAAGGCTTCGAAAGGGAAGGAAGAGGACGACAGGCGTCGCGTGTATGTGCTCGATTTCGACGGCGATCTGCAGGCGTCGAGCGTGGACCACCTTCGTCACGAGATCACCGCGGTGCTGACCACGGCACGGGCGCAGGACGAGGTGCTGATCAGGATCGAGAGCCCGGGTGGGATGGTGCACGGGTATGGACTCGCCGCTTCTCAATTGGAGCGCGTACGGCAGAACAAGATCCGTCTCGTCACCGCGGTCGACAAAGTGGCCGCCAGCGGCGGTTACCTGATGGCCTCCGTGTCGGACCACATCATAGCCGCGCCGTTTGCGCTGGTCGGTTCGATCGGCGTCGTCGCGCAGATTCCGAACGTGCATCGACTGCTGAAGAAACACGACGTCGATGTCGAAGTGCTCACCGCGGGGAAATTCAAGCGCACGCTCACGATATTCGGCGAGAACACGGAACAGGGGCGCGCCAAGTTCGTCGAGGAACTCGAAGACGTGCATGCGCTGTTCCAGGAGTTCGTGCAGGCCAACAGGCCGCAAGTCTCGCTGGACGAGATCGCAACGGGCGAGGCGTGGTACGGTCGGCGCGCGCTCGAACATCGTCTGGTCGATGAGTTGTCGACGAGCGATGCGTACCTGACCAAAGCATGCAATGACGCCGACGTCTACGAAGTACGCTGGGTCGAACACAGGAAGCCGATCGAACGGCTGCTGGCCCAGTTTGCCGATGCAGCGCGCAGCGCGCTCGCGCGTTTTGGTTCGGTTTGAACAAAAGAGGGGAAGGAACGATGTCGAAATTCCGAGCGCTGGTTGTCGAGAAGTCGGCCGACGACAAATTCGCGCGACGTGTTATGGAGCGTTCGACCGACGCGCTTCCTGCGGGCGATGTGCTCGTGGACGTGCGCTACTCGTCGCTCAACTACAAGGACGGCTTGTCCGCGACCGGTAATCCCGGCGTTACGCGCAACTTCCCACACACACCGGGAATCGATGCTGCCGGTACCGTGCTGGAGAGCGCATCTGCGCAGTTCAAGCCGAGTGACGAAGTCATCGTTATAGGTTTCGACCTGGGAATGAACACGCCGGGCGGCTTCGGTCAGCGAATCCGCGTGCCGGCTGGTTGGATTGTGCCGCGACCGTCGGGGCTTGGACTCGAAGACAGCATGATCCTCGGTACCGCGGGATTCACGGCCGCGCTCGCGGTCGACAAACTCGAAGCTTCGGGCATGCGGCCTGGTGGTGGACCTGTTCTAGTCACTGGGGCCACCGGAGGCGTCGGATCGGTGGCGGTGACGTTGCTCGCGCACCTCGGGTACGAAGTTGCTGCAGTGACCGGAAAGGCGTCTCAGCACGACTTCTTGAAGGGGCTGGGAGCCAAAGAAGTGCTCGGCCGAGAAGCGCTGACCGAGGGCGCGAACCGACCGATGCTGAAAGAGCGTTGGGGTGGTGTCGTCGATACGGTCGGCGGCGACATTCTGTTCAACGCAGTCAAGTCGCTCAAATATGGCTGCAGCCTCGCCGCGTGTGGACTCGTCGCATCGCCGCAGTTTGCCGCGACGGTGCTGCCGTTCATTCTGCGTCACGTCAATCTTCTCGGCATCGACTCGGTGCAACTTCCGCTCGCGGAAAAGGCGCGGATCTGGAACAAGCTCGCCGGTGCGTGGCGGCTCGAGGGACTGGCCGCACTCAAAGTGGGCTTTACGCTCGACACCATCTCCTCAGGTATCGACCGCATCCTCGCGGGAGAGATGGTGGGACGCGGCGTATTGGACCTTCGCGCCTGAGCAGAGCCGTTAGGCTTCAGCTTCGACGCAATCTGTCCGACACGGCGATGGGGCTCGGGTATCGGAAGATCACGATGTACGTCGAAATGATGAACGTCAGTACGGTAGCGCCCTGCACGACGTGCGATGCCGCGTCGCTCATCAACGCGATGCTCGTCGCGAGATAGGCCACAAGCAGCGAAAACTCGCTCGTTTGACCTAGTCGCACACCGGCTTCCCAAGCAACCTTCGTCGAATCGCCCTGCAGCGCGATCAGCCAGCGAAACACGATGGGTTTCAGCCCGATGAGCAGCACCGCGAGCACGAGCGTCGGCAGCGCGACTTGCAACATCAGATCGAAGTGGATCGCGGCGCCGACCGAGAAGAAGAACATCACCAGGAAAAAGTCGCGCAACGGTCGTAGGTTCTCCGCGATGTATTGCGCGATCGGGCTCGTCGCCATCGACACGCCCGCCACGAATGCACCGATTTCGAGCGAAAGGCCGATCGCCTTCGCACCGCAGGCGACGGCCAGACACCAGCCGATCGCCGCCAGAAAAATGAACTCGTGGAAAGCGTCGAATTTGTGAATCAGCGGCAGCACGAGGAAGCGCACAACGACGAACGCGACGATCGCGAGCGACGGCAGCGCGACGAATACCTCTATGACGCTACCTACCGCATCGGTGACCGACGTGCCCCGTCCGGACAGGATGATCAGCGAGAGAATCGCGATGAGATCCTGGATGAGCAGCAGGCTCACCACCAGCTCGCCGATGTGACGGTGATGCAGCACCGTAGTAGGTAGCAGCTTCAGACCGACGATGGTGCTCGAGAACATGCATGCGGTGCCCGCCACCGTCGCGTCGATCCACGAAAATCCGAACGCGCGCATCACACCGACGGACGCAGCGAAGAAAATCAGCGAACTGACCACCGCCGTGACGACGGCGGAGCCCACCATGTTGCGTAGTTTCGACGGCTGCAGATCGAGCCCGACGAGAAACAGCAGAAAGATGATTCCGAACTCGGAGATTTCGGACACCATCGACGCGTCGTTCACCCAGCCGAGGCCGTGCGGTCCAGCGATGCCACCGACCGCGATGTAGGCGACGAGCAACGGTTGCCGCGTGTACAACGCCGCGGCTGCGAGCACGGCCGCGCCGGCAAAGATCAGGAAAAACGATTCGACGATCCCGGCGTGCATCCGAAACAGCCGCGCAGAGGTGCGGTCGATTATGACAGTTGGCCCGGTGAGCGACACCGGGAGGTTTCTATTTCCGGCCGCGCGCGACTCGTCTGAATGCGGGGCGTGGATCGATCACCGACCCCTGATAGAAATCGGTTAGCGTCCGCATCGCGGCAAGTGCGACTGCGGGATCGTGACCGTCGGGGAGCTGATACGAATCGATGCCGCATCGGCGCATGTACTGCAGCACGTCTTCGTGAACTTCGCCGATGGCGCGCAGTTCGCCGGTGTATGCGAATCGCGTGCGAAGCAACACCGCGAGCGACAAGCCTCGGCCGTCGTTCATGGCTGCGAATCGGATCGCGATCAATGGCACCTTCGGCAACAGCAGTTCGATCTTGTCCGGCTCGCCGTCACCGGGAAGCCAGATGCCGATGTCGCGTGCGGCACCGAATAGCACATCCGCATGCGCCAACGCATAGTCGGCCGGAACGATCGCGTGCGGCGTAACCGCGCCGTCGGCGATTTCCTCTCGCAGGAACCAGTCGTCGGAGACTACGCGTCCGTCTTTAATGAGCGTGGGAATAGACGCGCTCCTTGAAAGGCTCGATTCCGATGCGACGGTAACAGTCGAGAAAACGTTCGCCGTCGTCTCGATGGGACACGTACACCTCGAGGATCTGGTCGATCACGTCGGGCACGGCACCGCGCGAAAACGACGGGCCGATGATCTCCGCCAGCGACGAGTCGCGGCCGGCGCTGCCGCCGAGTGAAATCTGATACCACTCTTCGCCTTTCTTATCGACGCCGAGGATGCCGATGTGGCCCACGTGGTGGTGACCGCACGCATTCATGCATCCCGAAATGTTCAGGCTGATGTCGCCGAGATCGTACAGGTAGTCGACGTCGTCGAAGCGCTGTTGAATCGCCTCTGCGATCGGAATCGACTTGGCGTTCGCGAGCGAACAGTAGTCGCCGCCGGGGCAGCAGATGATATCGGTCAACTTGCCGAGGTTCGCGGAGGCGAGCCGATGGCTGCGAGCGAGCTGCCATAACGCGAGCAGGTCGCGTTCGCGAACGTCGGGCAGAACGAAATTCTGTTCATGGCTGATGCGAATCTCACCGAATCCGAATCGATCCGACCAGTCGGCGACCGCGTCCATCTGTACGTCGGTGACGTCGCCCGGCGGAACACCGGTCACCTTGGTCGACAGGGTCACGATCGCGTATCCGGGGCGTTTGTGCGGCGCCACGTTGGTATGCACCCAACGGCTGAACTCGGGTTCGGCAAGGCGTGCAGCCGCAAGCGCCGCGTCGCTTTCGAGCTGTTCGTAAGCTGGCGGAGTGAAGGCCGCAACGGCGCGATCGATTTCTTCCCGCGTCAGCGTCGTCGGGCCATCCTTCGAGTGCACCCATTCTGCTTCGACGTGCTGACGGAACACTTCGGGGGACATCGCACGAACGAGAATCTTGATGCGGGCTTTGTGCTTGTTGTCGCGCCGGCCATAGCGGTTGTAAACACGCAGGATGCTCTCGAGATAAGTCAGCAGGTGAACGTCCGGCAGCGACTCTCGAATGAGGCTGCCGAGGATCGGCGTGCGTCCCAATCCGCCGCCGACTTTCACGTCGAACACGACGTGGCCGTTGTGCGTCGCGATGCGCTTCGAGCCCGATGTCGTGTATGTCGATCGCGGCACGGTCGCTGGCTGAACCATTGACCGCAATCTTGAATTTGCGCGGCAGCCAGTCGAACTCGGGATGTGCGGTAGACCATTGTCGGATCAGTTCGCAGTACGGTCTTCCGTCCACGACTTCATCGGCCGCCACGCCGGCAAATTGATCGGCGGTGACGTTCCGAATGCAGTTGCCGCTTGTCTGGATTGCGTGCATCTGCACCGTTGCGAGGTCGGCCAGTATGTCGGGCACCTCGGCGAGATCGGGCCAATTGAACTGCATGTTCTGTCGGGTACTGAGGTGTCCGTAGCCTCTGTCGTAGTAGCGCGCGATGTGCGCGAGCATCCGCAGTTGTCTCGACGCCAGGGTGCCATACGGGACGGCAATCCGAAGCATTGGCGCGAGGCGTTGGATGTACAGGCCGTTGCGCAAACGCAGGTGCAGGAAGTCTGCGTGCGACAGCGTGCCGTCGATGTAGCGCTGCGTCTGGTAACGAAACTGCGCGACTCTCTCGTCGACAAAGTGCTGGTCGAATTCGTCGTAGCGATACATGGATCAGCGAATCGGATGGCGGATGGGCGCGAACGTTACCAAGACGGCCGAATCGAAAGAACTAACCATTGTCTCTATCAATAGAACGGATTGAGTCGCCGGGAAGGCTGGTCTACACTCGCGCGCGTTTCGTCAATCTGAATACCCGAGGCCGCTGTGTCGAATCCCGAATCCAAGCACTGGAGCGATGAGAAAGCCGATGTCGTGGCGGTGCTCACGATCTTCGTTTCGCTCGTTCTCGCGGCCGTGCATTTCATCTCGAATCAGGTCTGATCCCGTCGCTCAGTACGCCAGGTTGGGTCGGAGCCAGCGTTCAACCTCCTCGATCGGTACCCCTTTCCGTCGCGCGTAGTCTTCGACCTGGTCGCGACCGATTTTGCCTACGCCGAAATATCGCGCATCGGGGTGCGAGAAGTACCACCCGGCGACCGCCGCCGCCGGCAACATCGCGAAGTGTTCGGTCAACTGCATGCTCGCGCGCTGGGGGTCGAGCAAGGCGAAGAGGGTCGCTTTCTCGGTGTGGTCCGGGCAGGCGGGGTAGCCCGGCGCGGGTCGAATGCCTCGATAGCTTTCGGCAATGAGGTCGTCGGTGGTCATCGCTTCGTCGCGGCTGTAGCCCCAGAACTCCGTGCGAACGCGCTCGTGCAGACGTTCCGCAAACGCCTCAGCAAGCCGGTCGGCGAGCGCCTTCAGCATGATCGCGTTGTAGTCGTCGTTCGCGGCCTCGAACTTCGCCACCACCTTTTCGATCCCGGTCCCAGCGTTGACGGCGAATGCGCCGACGTAGTCGATGTGTGGCGTGGGAGCTACGAAATCGGCGAGTGAGAAGTGCGGACCTGCCGCGCCCTTCTTCGATTGTTGGCGCAAATGGTGCAGCGTCGCGATCGGCGTTCGCGATTCGGCGTTGTCGAACAAGCTTATGTCGTCGCTGCCCGAACGTTGCGCACGCCAGAAACCGAACACGCCGTTCGCACTGATCCAGCCTTCGTCGATGATCCGGCGCAGCATCGCCTGCGCGTCGGCATACACCGCACGAGCTGCTTCACCGACGATTGGATCGTTGAGAATCTTCGGGAATTTGCCCGCGAGTTCCCAGGTCATGAAGAACGGCGACCAGTCGATGTACTGCGACAGTTCCTCGAGCGAATAGTCGTTCAACACCTGCGTACCGAGGAACCGCGGCGCGACGCCCTGGAAGTTCGACCAGTCGATCGCCGGCGCTTCGGCGATCGCCGCGGCGTAGGGCAACAGTACGGTTTTGTCGGAGCGCGCGTTCGACCGAACGCGAATCGCTTCGTATTCGGTTTTGACGTCGGTTACGAATGCCCCTCGCTGCTCGTTCGACAACAGCGCCGACGCAACACCGACGCCTCGCGAGGCATCGGTGACGTACACCGTCGGGCCGCGTCGATAGGCAGGTTCGATCTTCACGGCCGTGTGGGCGCGTGACGTCGTTGCGCCGCCGATCAATAGCGGCACATCGAAACCCAAACGCTCCATTTCGGACGCGACGTGCACCATCTCATCGAGCGACGGCGTAATGAGCCCTGACAGTCCGATGATGTCTGCGTTTTCGGCTCTTGCTGTCTCGAGAATCCGATCGCACGGCACCATCACGCCGAGGTCTATGACCTGGTAGTTGTTGCACTGGAGCACGACGCCGACGATGTTCTTGCCGATGTCGTGCACGTCGCCTTTCACGGTTGCCATGACGATCTTGCCTTTCGCCTTGGCGCCTTCGCTCTTTTCCGCTTCGATGAACGGAATCAGGTGAGCGACGGCCTGTTTCATCACCCGCGCGCTCTTCACCACCTGCGGCAGGAACATCTTGCCGGAACCGAACAGGTCGCCGACTACGTTCATCGCCGCCATCAGCGGCCCTTCGATCACGTCCAGCGGACGCTTCGCCGCCAGACGCGCTTCCTCCGTGTCGGCCACGACGAACGCGTTGATGCCTTTCACGAGCGCGTGCCGCAAGCGTTCCTCGACCGGTGCGCTGCGCCATTCGGGATCGTCTACGACGGCCTTGTCGGTGCGCGCGGCATATTCGCCGGAGATCGCAAGCAGTTGATCGGTGGCATCGGGCCTTCGATTCAGCACCACGTCTTCTACGCGATCACGCAATGCCGACGGGATCTCGTCATAGATGCCGAGCTGGCCCGCGTTGACGATGCCCATCGAGAGTCCGGCGCGAATCGCGTGATAGAGGAATACCGCGTTGATCGCCTCGCGAACGGTGTCGTTTCCCCTGAACGAGAACGACACGTTGCTGACACCGCCGGAGCTGTGTGCATACGGCAGGTGCTCTTTGATCCAGGCACACGCTTCGATGAAGTCCATCGCGTAGTTGTTGTGTTCTTCGATGCCCGTCGCGATCGCAAAGATGTTCGGGTCGAAGATGATGTCTTCCGGTGGGAAACCGACCTGGTGAACGAGGATGTCGTAGGAACGTTTGCAGATATCGACTTTGCGCTTGAGCGTATCCGCCTGACCCTTTTCGTCGAACGCCATGACGACGACGGCCGCTCCGTACAGACGGCAGCGGCGCGCTTTCTCGATGAACTCGGCTTCGCCTTCTTTCAGGCTGATGGAGTTCACGACTGGCTTGCCCTGGATGCAGCGCAGACCTGCTTCGATGACGTCCCATTTGCTCGAGTCGACCATGACCGGTACGCGAGCGATGTCCGGTTCGGTCGCAACCAGGTTGAGAAAGCGCGTCATCAGAGCGGCACCATCGAGCATGCCTTCGTCCATGTTGACGTCGATGATCTGCGCGCCGTTGTCGACCTGGTCGCGCGCGACGTCGAGTGCCGTCTCCAGCGCCCCTTCGCGAATCAGTTTCTTGAATCGCGCGGAGCCGGTGACGTTGGTCCGTTCACCGACGTTCACGAACAGCGACGACTCGTCCACCTCCAAAGGCTCCAGTCCGGAGAGGCGCAACTTGCGAGGCAGGTTGGGTAGGGCGCGGGGTCGCAGCTTCGCAACGGCTGCGCCGATCGCTTCGATGTGCTCCGGCGTGGTTCCGCAGCAACCGCCAACCAGATTGACCAGCCCGGAGGCAGCGAACTCGCCGATCAGCTGCGCCATGTGCGCGGGCGACTGATCGTATCCGCCGAACTCGTTCGGCAAACCGGCATTCGGGTGCACGCTGACGTAGCAACTCGCCGAATGCGCGAGCGATTCGACGTGCGGTCGCAACTGTTCGGCGCCGAGCGCGCAATTGAGCCCGGCGATGAGCGGTTGCGCATGCGCGATCGAGATCCAGAATGCTTCGGGGGTCTGGCCCGACAAAGTTCGGCCGCTGGCATCAGTGATCGTTCCGGACACCATCACCGGCAAGCGCACGCCGGTGCGCTCGAATTCCGACTCGATGGCGTAGATCGCGGCCTTCGCGTTGAGCGTATCGAACACGGTTTCGACCATGACCAGGTCGATGCCTCCGGCCATAAGGCCGCGCATCGCCTCCGCATACGCCTCCACGAGCGCGACAAACGTGACGTTGCGCCCACCCGGATCGTTGACGTCGGGCGACAAGCTGGCGGTTCGGTTGGTGGGACCCAGCACGCCGGCGACGAACCGCGGGCGTTCAGGGGTCGAATACTCGTCCGCGCAGGCGCGCGCCAGACGCGCGGCGTCCAGGTTCATCTCCTCGCAGATCGCCTCGAGCCCGTAGTCGGCCTGTGCGATGCGGGTCGAGCTGAAGGTGTTCGTCTCGATGATGTCGGCGCCGGCGGCGAGATAGGCGCGGTGGATGTCGCCGATGACCTCGGGACGGCTCAGCGTGAGCAGATCGTGGTTCCCGCCCAGCGGATGGCCATGGTCGGCGAACCGGTCGCCGCGGTAGTCGGCCTCGCCCAGACGATGACGCTGCACCATCGTGCCCATGGCCCCGTCGATCACGAGGATGCGTCGTTCGAGGGCTTCCGCGAGGCGAGTCAAAGGCACGGTCGAGTCTTCCGGAGGCGAAATTAGAGCGTGATGCTACCGTGCCCCAACGTGAGCGCAATGGAGGCGGGCGGCGGTCAACATGAGCGCGGTTCAGGACCGCTACTAAAAGGTGGGAGCGTTATGCCTGGCAGGTCGCCTCTCAATTGCGTAATATACCCGACCGATTTAGTCGGGTATGTACCATGATAGAGATCTCCAAGACCGCCCAAGCGTATCTGCGCGACCTGCTGGCCAAGCAGGAGCACCCGGACGTGGGCATTCGCGTGTTCGTCAGCCAGCCTGGGACGCCACAGGCCGAGACGTGTATCGCGTACTGCCGCCCGGGCGAAGAACAGGCCGACGACATCCCGGTGGCCTACGACGACTTTAACGCGTGGATCGAGAAGCGCAGCGAACCGTACCTCGAAGGCGGTGTGGTCGACTTTCAGGACGACCGGATGGGCGGCCAACTGACCATCAAAGCGCCGAACGCGCGCGTGCCCAGCGTGGGTCCCGACGCGCCGATCGAAGACCGCATCAACTACGTGCTGTACAACGAGATCAACCCCGGACTCGCGTCGCACGGCGGGCAGGTCACGCTGCTCGAGGTGGTCGACGGCAACACCGCTGTGCTCCAGTTCGGCGGCGGATGCCAAGGCTGCTCAGCGGTCGATATTACGCTCAAGCAGGGCGTAGAACGGTCGCTACTCGCGCAGATTCCGGAGCTGGTCGCAATTCGCGACAGCACCGACCACACCGTGCGGGAACACGCTTACTACCAGTAGTCCAACCCGCAGTAGTCCCAACCGCGACGCTATGCCGCGTCGGCGTTCGCCACCGAACGTGCTCGTTGGGGAAGTTTGTCTCGCAAGCCGTCCGCGAGTTCCCTCAACAGCGCCGCGGTGGTCGTCCAGTCCAGACAGGGATCGGTTACCGACACCCCATACGCCAGCTGCCGTGGGTCCTTAGTCAGTTTCTGGTTACCGGCATTGATGTTGCTTTCGATCATCAGACCCATGATCGAACGATTGCCCGCCTGGATCTGCGCAGCTGCATCGCGAGCAACCACGAGCTGGCGCAACGGGTCTTTTCCGCAGTTCGCATGGCTGCAGTCGATCATGATGTTCGACGTCAATCCCGCGTTCGCGAGTTCTCGCTCGCACGCCGCGACACTGTCGCGATCGTAGTTCGGTCCCGCGTGGCCTCCACGTAGCACCACATGCGCGGCACGGTTGCCGCGCGTGTGAATGATCGACACCTGCCCCGATTGATTGATACCGAGGAAACGGTGCGGTTTCGACACCGATTGCAGCGCGTTGATGGCCACGTCGAGGCTACCGTCCGTTCCGTTCTTGAAGCCAACGGCCGACGACAGACCCGACGCCATTTCGCGATGCGTCTGCGACTCCGTCGTGCGCGCGCCGATGGCGGACCACGCGATCAGCTCCTGAAGATACTGCGGCGAAATCGGATCGAGCGCCTCGGTGCTGAGCGGCAAACCGATTTCGGCGATTCGCAACAGCAGACGCCGCGCAATGCGAATGCCTTCTTCGATGTGGAACGTATCGTTGAGGAACGGATCGTTGACGAGTCCCTTCCAACCGACGGTGGTGCGCGGCTTCTCGAAATAGGCGCGCATAACGATCATCAGATCTGGCGCCAGCTCGTCCGCCAGCGCCTTCAGACGCTGCGCATAGTCTTCGGCGGCGACGACGTCGTGAATCGAGCAGGGTCCCACGACGATCAGCAGTCGATGATCGGTGCCGTTGAGGATGTTCCGGACCTGTTCGCGCGCCTCGTGAACTTTGTGTCGCACCTGGTCTGAAACTGGCAACTCTGCTTTGAGTTGCGCGGGCGTGACCAGTAGCTCCTGCGCTACGACGTTCAGATTTTCGAGTTGCTCCATGTTCCACCTCCAGAAACGAAAAACCCCGAGAGGCCGTTGCCCGTCGGGGTCTTCCCGGGAGGGCAACTTGCGTCGCCCTTCCATTGCGGATCAGGCCACGCTAAGTCGTAAATGCGTAGCCAAACCAATACGTCGCGACAACGATCGGCGCCGAAGCTCGGTCGTTCGATGCGGAATGTCGGTACGTGGTTGCGCGGTTCATGGCGGCGGATTCTCCGCGTGCCGTTTCGAAAAATCAAGGTCGCCATTGCTGGGTCGTTGGACGTCCGTCACATTCGATCAATCAGATATCGGTGCGCGCCACGCATAGTCCGCTGCCAGTACGTGCCGTTCGGCCGACTGCAGTTCACTCGACTCAGATGCGGCGTCGGTCTCCGGTTCGGAGAATCGGACGAGTTCGATGCGATCGCGCGCCACTCGCCAGATCGGCGCGAACAACGAACGCGCCGGCGGTGGTTTCGGTTCTCCGTCGTCGTCTTCCAGCGCCCCGAACAGACTCAACGAACGGCGTGCACGCGTGGCCGCGACATAGAGCAGGCGTATGCGTTCGTTCGCGTCGCGGTGTCGCTCTTCGTGGCTCAGCCAGCGATGCACGCCGTCCCCGTTTCCCGTACCACGCACACCCAGCAGAAGCCGCGCCGCTTCCGGACGCCAGAGAATCGGCGGCGGATCGTCGATCCTGCTGACGCGATGCAGTCCGGGAACGACGACGTGATCGAACTCGAGTCCTTTCGCACGATGAATCGTCATGATCGCAACGCAATCGTCACGCGGCGACGATTCGGCGAACAGCCGTTGCACAGACCGTTCGAGTGTCGCGATGTCGAGCGTGCGCGATTGCGTATTCTCGATCAGCGCGAGCAGGCGCTGCGCGTGTGCGATTGTTTCGCCCCCATACGAGTCTGCACCGCCGAGACGTATGAACGCGTTCTCGAGCCATTGTCGTATGGGCATTTGCCCGCGACTTCGTTCCGCATGAAGAAGCGTCGGTCGTATGCGCGCGAAGCGCGCGCGACCATCGTCGCTGAGCTTGTCATCGTGCACGCCCGAGCGGGCAGAAGCGGCAATGGTCTCGTTGAATTGGGCCAACACTTCGATGTCGCGCAATGACATGCCGATGAACGGCGTCCGCAGCAGGGCAAGCCAGGCAATTCGATCGGTCGTCGATAGCGCCTTGAGCAGCGTCATCAGGTCGTCGATCACCGGCTGATCGGCGAGCGCGTGAATGTCGGAGCCGGACCAGGGAATGTCGTGCGCGGTGAGTCTCTGAAGTATGTGGGGGAGGTGGGTGCGGTTTCGAACCAGAATCGCGATCGATTCGTGCGGGTGGTTGCGCCGGATCGACTCGATGACTCGCGCGACCGCAGCGGCCTCCGCGCGCTCGGGATCGTGGCGACTGGATACCGTACACGCGACAGCCTTCGTCCGTTTGCGCCGCGTGAACCGGCGTGGAACTCGCGAACGCCACGCGGCCGAGCACCGGATCTTCCACGTTCCCGAACGATCCGGCGAAGATAGTGTTGCACCAGTCGACCAGCGACGCAGACGAACGAAAGTTGGCGCTGATGCGGAACGCATTGGGGCGCAACGTCGCGATGCCGTTGCGACGTGCGCGTTGGAAGAGAGCGACGTCCGCGTCCCGGAACCTGTAGATCGACTGCATGGGATCACCGACCACGAACAGCGATCGCGTGTCGTCGTTCGGCCACTCCCGTATCAGTCGCTCCACGAGGCGATACTGAATCGCCGACGTGTCCTGAAACTCGTCTATCAACAGGTGCTTGATTCGATAGTCCAGCGCCAACGCAAGGTCGCTTGGCGAATCTGGATCGCCCAGCGCGCGTTGAGCGGCGAAGGTCAGTTCGGCGAAATCGATGACGCCGTTGCGACGAAAGATGGCGTCCAAGCTCCGCAGCGGCGAGCGCGAGTCCGGTCGCCAGGTTGACAATGGCCTCGATCTCTTCGGGTTCGAGCGTCGGCGCGGGTAGAAGGCGCAGCGAAGCCAATCGAACGATTATGTCGTGCCCTGCCAGATCGTCGATCAACGCGCGCAGGCGCGCCTTCGCTGATTGGTTGGTTCGACCGGAGTCGTTGAATCCCTGTGCGCTGCCGAGGCGAACGCGCGGTTGACCATCGCGCGTCGTCATCAGCTCCGCGATGAAACGCCACTGTGCGAGTTCGGTCGGCAGTCCGGACTGAGGCCAGTCGATCCGCATACGCAGCGCCGCGTCCCCAGCAACCGCCGCAAGTTCGGCGCTCTGGAATTCACTGAGATCGGCAATGACGTCCGAAATGGCATTTGCATGCAGAGTTCGGATGCCAGCCTCGATCGCGTCGGCGATCGCGCGCCGGCCAGGTTCTTCCCCTTTGCGATCCGATTGGCCGGCTCTTAGCGTCAGTGCGACGACCTCCAACCATTGATCGCGCTTCGCGAGCATCGCGCTCATCGAGGCACGCGCCTTTTCGAAGTCGTTGTCGAACAGCGTGAGCAGCGCCACGAGTTCGGGGTTCAATTCGAAGCTGTGGCCCAGTCGTTCGAATGTCTTGTCCACGGCCTCACGATAGAAAGGCTCTCCATCCTCGACGATGCGTAACCGATCGCCGAGGCCGCTCGAGACAGGCAGCCGTTGCACGAGCCCGGCGCAAAACGCGTCGATCGTCTGGATTCGTAGCCGCGCGGGCAACGTCTCGAGGTGCCAGCCACGTGCAATGCTGCGGGCGCGGATCGCGCGTGACCGATCGTCATCTTCGGCAACCGCTGCAACGACGCGTTCGAGCATTTCAGCGGCCGCTTTGCGGGTGAACGTGATGGCCAGAATCTCTTCGGGCCGTTCGACCACCGTCAGTAGATTCAGGAACCGTTGCACCAGCAGTGTCGTCTTCCCCGATCCGGCCGGCGCCTGAACGATTGCCGACCGTTCGACGGCAACGGCCGCAAGACGTGCTTCGAGGTCGGGCAGCGCGTCAGACGGGTTCAATGCGTCGTATCTCGCGAATTCGACAGAGGGCGTGAAGGTTGCATTCATCGCACGCCGCCGCGTCGCGCGGTCGAACATCGGAGACGCCGTCGCGAAATTCCGTGGCAAGACCGGTGAGTGATCGACGCCAGTCGTCGAGCAGCGCGTTCCAGCCCTGATCGTTCTCACCAGCCGGATTGAAACGAACGCCTTCGGTGTTCTGAGAGTTCGAATACGATCGGTTCGACCATCCAATCAAACGGCACTCTTTGCGGCGGACGAGTGCGAACCCGATAGCCGTGACGCCGGGAGCGCTCAACGCATACATCGGCAATTGAGGTTCTTGCGGTCGCGCCCCTATGACGACGTTGGGACTGGTCGGCCCCGTCTTGTAGTCGACGACGAGCAGATCCGCGTCGGAGCTTGCATCTATACGGTCGATGCGAAGGTCGAATTCGATGCCGCCGAGCGTCAGGGTGGCTGCGGCTTCGTTCGCGACGATTCGATGCGGACTCCGCAGGCGTTCGAGTTCCAGCCACTCGAACAGAAGCGACATGATGCGCGCGTGCTCTGAGGCGCGGAACAGAGCTGGGCAACGGACCGAGATCCGCAACCGCCATGGAAGCGGATTCGGTCACCGCCTTCGCGAGCGTCACTTCGTCGATCGCGTCGAGTTCGGTGCCGATGAGTCTGTCGAACAAGCTTCGCAACGCCGCGTGGGTCGCTACGCCGCGATCTGTCATATCGGGAAACGAATGCGGCGCGATGCGCTGAGGCGCGTGGAGTCGATACCGCGCGAACGCTCGAAACGGACACGCCGATTGATCGCGGAGAATACCGGTACCGCGATGGCGTAAACGTTCGATGTCGGCCATCCCGACCTCGATGTCGTCACGCGCGAAGAGGGCACCGACGGCGCGGCCGGCGAGATATGGATGGCTCAGCGCGAGTTCCGGTGCATCGAGGTGCATTTCGGCGGTCGGAATCGCTTCGTCGATCAGCGCGCTTCGTGGACTCGCGACATCGTTGCGAACGAGGGGATGGCTGAAGACGACCGAAGCAGACGAGGCGCGCCAATGAGCCATGAGACGACGCGCGAATGCCACCTCGCCATCAACGTCGCTGCGGGCCACGGAGGCCGCTCTGAGATGGCGCATCGGAATGAACGGTGTCGGCGACGGTGACCCCGGCCAGTCGAACCGGCTGAGCCCGGTGACCCACAGGTGAGTGAACTCGAGACCAATGGTTTCCAGGTAGCCGAGCACCTGAATCGCCGCCCGCGGGCGTTCTGGCGCAAACAGGCGCCGATCCGTCGCGAGCCTCAGCTGACCGAGCGTCGCGGCAAAGTGGCGGGGCTGCGCGAAATTCGAATTGACGCCGAGTTCGTCGAGCAAGACCTCGAATGACCGATACGCCTGGAAGCTCTCGCTCGAGAGTCCGCCTGTGTTGGGCCATCCCGCCAGGCCCAACAGATGTCTTGCGCCGGCAATCGCCTCTCTTAGATCGAGCAACCCGAGTCTCGAAGCCTGCTGAACGATCTCACGAAGGGGCGACGCACCGCCGAGCGCGGAATATCGCGCTGCATCGCTCCATTCGGGTCGTCGCTGACCCTCGACAACCGAGATCCGCGATAGATGCAGAAATGGCGAGCGAATCAGCGCGTCGATCCGTGTGTGATGGTGCGGTTCGAACAACCAGTCGAGAAAGTCGAGCGCATCGGCGACGACCGGCACCGCACTGAGAGGAACGCCCCCGGAAACGTTGTATGGGCTTGTCGCAGCCGCGGGTTCGGCATCGTCCGGACGCAGAATCGCGTCGAGCTGCCGAACGACTCGATCGTGCGATTCGACGAGGTCGGGAACCGCGATGCATATCGAGCGAGGTCCCTGCGACTCCATGAGCGCGGATCGTGCCCAATGGATTGCCGCACGCAGTTCCTGGTCCGGGTCGTTGCACGATGCGGCGACCACGCGCGTGTTCAGAGTGCGAGCGGGTTCGAAGCGCTGAATCGTCGCGCCCGCCGATCGGTACGCGTCGAACATCCGATTCAGACTCGGCGGCATCACGTCGAAGCCGAGCAACAGCAACGTCTCCGCGGGCAAGCGTCGTTCGCGCACGGCGACTTCGACGGCTGCCGGTATTTCGGCCTCGGTGGTCCAACGCCGCTGCCGTGCCGTTCGAACGTAGTTCTGCGACCAATCGCGAAACAGACGATGGTTCTCGTTGTCGTCGAACTGCGCGAGCAGGGGGACGAGTTCCCAATCGTGCATCACGCGCCACGCGTCGGCGATGCGCGGATAGAGACCGACGAAGTCGATCTCCGGCGTGTCCGGCGTGTGCTCGAGCCACACGAGACGCTGAGCCTCCGCGCTCAGCAGCGTGCGCGCGTCGACCGCGGCCAGAGCCGCGTAGCGCTCGCGCAGGTAATCGGCGAGCGTGGAGACGCGCGCTGGCCCGGGATGATCGGAATGGTTTCGACTGCGTTGCTCGAAGGCGTCGATCAATGCCGTGGCCAACCGTTCGTTGGCGGTCACAACCCGGTCGCTGCTGCAGTACTGCAGCAGTACGTCGTCGAGCGTGATCAACGGCTTCGAATGCACCAGCGGCCTGCCGAGGGAAACGCGCGATTGTAGGAGCGGCGGGCGCGCGTGCCAAACGCGCAGGCAGATCGGCTACAATGCGCCGCCCTCGCTTCCGCCTCGCTCCGGCGATCGTTCTCGAATATGACCAAGTCCACCGCTGTTCCCGTCACACGTCCCGGACGTGTCGGTTTCGTCAGTCTCGGATGTCCGAAAGCGCTCGTCGATTCCGAGCGGATACTGACGCAACTCAGAATCGAGGGGTACGAGACGTCGGGCAGTTACGCCGACGCGGACGTCGTCGTAGTAAACACGTGCGGATTCATCGACAGCGCCGTGGAGGAATCGCTCGAGGCGATCGGCGAAGCGATGTCGCAGAACGGCCGCGTGATCGTCACGGGATGTCTTGGTGCGAGAGCGAATCTGATCCGCGATCAGTTTCCCGACGTCCTCTCGATTACCGGACCGGCCGCGTACGAAGCGGTCGTGGAAGCGGTACACGAGGTCGTTCCCCAGTTGGCGAGCAACCCCTTCGTCGATCTGGTGCCGGCAACTGGCGTCAAACTCACACCGCGCCACTACGCGTATCTGAAAATCTCCGAAGGATGCAATCACAAGTGTTCGTTCTGCATCATTCCGTCGCTGCGGGGCAAGCTCCGCTCGCGCAAGATCGGTGAGGTTCTGAACGAGGCGCAAGGTCTCGCGCGATCCGGCGTGAAGGAACTGCTCGTCATTTCGCAGGATACGAGCGCGTACGGTCTGGATCTCAAGTATCGAACCGACTTCTGGGGCGGACGGCCCTTGCGCACGGACATGATCGCGTTGTGCAAGGAACTGGGCCGTCTGATTCCGTGGGTACGTCTGCACTATGTCTATCCATACCCACACGTCGATGAACTGCTGCCGCTCATGGCCGATGGGCTCGTGCTTCCATACCTCGACGTTCCGATGCAGCACGGCGTACCGCGGATCTTGAAACTGATGCGGCGCCCGGCCGCGTCCGATCGAACCCTCGAGCGCATCGTAAAATGGCGGCAGATTTGTCCGGAGCTGACGATTCGTTCGACGTTCATCGTCGGCTTTCCTGGAGAAACGGACGCAGAGTTCGAAGCACTGCTGCAGTTTCTGACCGACGCCGATCTCGATCGCGTCGGCTGCTTTGCGTATTCGGATGTCGACGGCGCCGCCGCCAACGAATTGCCGGACGCCGTTCCGGAGACGATAAAACAGGAACGGTTGGAGCGCCTGATGGTCCATCAAGCGCAGATCAGTACTCGGCGTCTCGCAGCCAAAGTAGGGCGCCGCATGCAGGTGTTGATCGATTCGGTGGACGCCGATGGTGCTCTCGGCCGCTCGCGCGGTGACGCACCGGAGATCGACGGATGCGTCTACGTCGACAGCTACCGACTGCAGTCCGGGTGACCTGATCGACGTCACCATCGTGGAGGCCGACACCCACGATCTGTTCGCGACGACCGCCGTTGATTGAATCTTTGGTATTCTTGCGGGCAAACGAAAAGGAAGTTGAAGCATGTGGTATCTGATAGAGGATTTCTTCGAGCAAAGCTGGATCGTCAAGCTATTCGTCGCCTGGGGATGGCTGTCGATCGTGCTGATGTTCGCGTCCATCATCGCGTCGATGCTGCGCGGAGCCTGATCAACCATGTGGCTGTCATCGCTGACACGACAACAACGCGAGGCGCTGCTGGGGCTGGCGCACAATGTCGTCGTTTCGGACGGCCTGTTGGATCCGAATGAAGAGGGCATGCTCGACGAGTTCAAGCGGGAAATGGATCTGAATCCAAAGACCGAGTCGCAGTACCTCGAACTTCATGGCGTGGACAAGGTGTTCGACACCAGGCGCGCGCGCGCCATTGCCTTGCTGAATCTCTTGCGGCTGTCGTACGTAGACGGCGCGTTTGAGATCGAGGAAGAGTGCCTTCTGAAGGAAATCGGTCGGGCTTTTGGACTACCAGATGCCGAGTTTCAGCTGATGGACAACTGGGTTCGTCGCCTGGTTGCGCTCGAGGAAGAAGCGCGCGGCTTCATGTAGCAGTCGCGCCGAGCGACTCCGCAATTTTCCGTTCAAGCGTTTCGAGCAGATGTTCGACTTCGTCGCGGTCGAGCTGAATCGGCGAGTTCGTTCGAAAACGGATTCCGCAGCGAAACGTTCCGTCTGGTGAGTAGCGGCAGTGATGTGCCGCCCCAACGATCTCATCGAGGCGCGATCCCGGGTACTTCAATGAAACGAACAGAGGTTTGTTGATCGGGAGCGGGCGCCGCATGACCACCGTGGTACCGAACCGATTGAAGTCGACGACGTCGCCTTGATGGGTCCCGAATCGATAACGAACGGAAATAGTCGCCTTCATGTTGGTCACAGGAAAGCGTTCTAGGCTCCGGCGTTCGGGACATCTGACCATGGCCGGAAATCCTATGACACGCCCGGCTCCGCGGCTGTGACGATCACCACAGATCAATGGTCTTTGAACAGCGTGTCCTTTGCCCGGTTGAGCAGAGCGGCGAGGTACGTCGAGCCGCCGCGATCGGGATGCAACTTCTGAATGAGGCGGCGGTGCGCGGCCACGATTTCGTCGCGCGTGGCGTTTTCATCGAGTCCGAGCGCCGAGAGCGCTTCGCTCCGCGTCATGTTCTGACTCGCAGCGGCAGGCCCTCGCTTGCCGTTGCTGCGCCATTCGGGATGGTGGTGGTCCAGATACGACTCGAGGAGACGCTGAGAGTCATAGTCGTGTATCTCGGCGAGCAGACCGACCAGCTTCGGAACGTCGAGTTCGCTCAGAAAGTGGCCTTTGTAAGCGCCTTGTTTGATTTCGCCGTCCATGTGGCCGGACGCGTGATGCAGCGTCATTCGGAAGAAACTGCTTTCGGTGGTGGTGCTCCCGGAGTCGGTGTTCGGTGGAGACCTCGATCCGGCAGCGGAGCGTAGCTTCGGAAACAGCGCGGCGAGCCAGGGGACCAATCGCACCAGTGTGCCGGCGCGACGCACCAGCGGAATCATCGCGGCCAACGCGGCAACGATCCAGTTGAGGCGCCCTGTAACCGTCAACGCCACGATTGCGATCACCAATGCCGCAACGCCCAGCGTAAGCAGCGTTTGACGCACGTTCAGACCCGCGCGCACCCAAAGAGACCGTAGCAGCAGGCCGATCACCAGCGCTGCGACCAGACCACCCAGCGCGACCAGAATCATGATGGTTTTAGCTGGCTCAGCAGTGCGCGGGTTTCTGCGCCGCCGATCCGGCGCGCGTACTCGTCCAACGCCGATCGTCCGCCCGCGGCGTACTGTGCTATGGCACCGAGAAGACGTTTCAACTGGTCGGGGCTCGACGCATCGAACGGCACGTGCGCGCCGTTGGTCAAACGCGCGATCGACTTGAACACGCGCGTAGCGGTGCGGTCGGTCCCTTCCTGAAAAATGAATACCGGCAGAGTCCGGATCGCGAGCTGACCGACGAAGCGCAGCACCTCCGCCTCGTCCTCTTCGAAACAGTCGCCGATGAACACCAACGCTCGAACGGGGTATCGCACGGCTTCGCCGAGCGCGTGTTCGAGCAACCGACGCAATTGCGTGCGTCCGCCGCGACACGAGACGGAGACCATTTGGTCGCGCAGCTGATTGGGCGTCGTGGCCCATTGCGACGCGACGAACTCGTTCAGCCCGCGGTAGTAGCACAATTGAATTGCGAGATTCCCGGCGCGAGCAGCTTCCGCAAACAACTCCGCGTGCAGTTCGCACGCGAGATCCCACGTCGGTTGGCGACTGGCAGTCGCATCGATTCCGAAGAGCAGTCGATGCGTCGATCGCACGCTCGGCGGTCGCGCCGTAGAGACCTCGGTGAGGAATCGATCGACGGACGCCTTGCCAGACGAATCCTGTCGCGATTGCAGCGCGCGTTCGTCCGGTCGGCGGGTGCTCATGCGAGAGACTTCCCTTTATGGGCAATGGGAACCCTCTTATCATGCCACGGTTGTGCAACGCTGGAATTCGCGATGGAACCTGCGGAAATCGCGAGGTGGTTGGAAGAACTCCGCATCGAGCATCGCGATCTCGACGAGGTGATCAAATACATGATCGAGACCAGACACTCCGACTCGATGCGGATACAGCGCCTCAAGAAGAGGAAGCTACGATTGAAGGACATGATCACCAAGCTCGAAAGCGAACTCATTCCGAACCTGGACGCCTGAGCGGTGGTATCCGACCTCGGCGATCGACTGCTGACCGTGGCGATCTCGTCACGAGCGCTCTTCGACCTCGAAGACTCCAACCGCGTCTACGTCGAGCAAGGCCTCGAAGCGTACCGGAAGTATCAGATCGCGCACGAGGACGAGCCGCTCGAACCGGGCGAGGGCTTTCCGTTCGTCAAGAAGCTGCTCGACATCAACGGTCTGCTGGACCGTACGCGCGTCGAGGTGATTCTGTTGTCGCGCAATTCGGCGGACACGGGTCTGCGCATCTTCAACTCGATTCAGGCCCACGAGCTCAACATCACGCGCGCAGCTTTTTGCGGTGGCGAGCGTCCGTATCGTTATGTGCAGGCATTCAAATGTGACCTGTTTCTATCCACCGATTCCGATGATGTCGTGCACGCGCTCGACCACCAGGTGGCGGCCGCAACATTGCTGGCATCGAAGTCGCCGGGTAATCCGTCTGCCGAGCTGCGGATTGCCTTCGACGGCGACTCGGTGCTGTTCTCCGACGAGGCCGATCAAGTGTTCAAACGCGATGGCCTAGATGCGTTCGCGGCCAACGAACAGGCGGCCGCAGATCGTCCGTTGGCCGGCGGTCCGTTCAAGAATTTCCTGGCGGGCCTGCATCGGTTGCAATCCGAGTTCGCCGGCAGACCGTGCCCGATTCGCACTGCACTGGTCACCGCCCGCGCCGCCCCTGCACACGAGCGCGTCATCCGAACGCTGAGAGCCTGGGACGTGCGACTCGATGAGTGTCTGTTCCTGGGCGGGGCCGACAAGACGCAATTTCTGCGCGCGTTCGGGGCCGATGTGTTCTTTGATGACCAGGCACAGAACTGCGAGCGAGCGTTAGGTCACGTGGCTTCCGGACACGTGCCGCGCGCGTCCGCCTGAGCACTCTTGCTATCCCCGTATGAAGTAGTGAAACATTGCCTAAAAGACCGTCGCGTTATAAGTACGGGATTCAGGCCATATGAAGCTCCAGCAACTCCGCTACATCTGGGAGGTCGCGCACCACGACCTGAACGTGTCTGCGACCGCGCAGAGCCTTTACACCTCGCAACCGGGGATCTCCAAGCAGATCCGGCTGCTCGAAGACGAACTGGGTGTGGAGGTGTTCTCGCGCAGCGGCAAGCACCTGACGCGGGTGACGCCGGCGGGTGAAGTGATCATCCGGATCGCCGGCGAGATCCTTCGACAGGTCGAAAGCGTCAAGCAGGCCGCCCAGGAGTTCAGCAACGAACGGAAGGGCAGCCTCGCGATCGCGACGACCCACACCCAGGCGCGGTATGCATTGCCGGCGGTCATTCAGAACTTCCGCAGCGATTATCCGGAAGTGATTCTGCACATGAATCAGGGCACGCCGTTGCAGATCGCGGAGATGGCTGCCGACGGCAGCGTCGACTTCGGCATCGCGACGGAAGGCAGCGACCTGTTCGGCGATCTGGTGATGATGCCGTGCTACGAGTGGAACCGTTCGGTGGTAGTGCCGAAGGGACATCCGTTGATCGACGTGAAGCCACTCACGCTCGAAGCCGTTGCGGCTGAGCCGATCGTGACGTACGTATTCGGGTTCACCGGTCGGTCAAAACTCGACGATGCCTTCGTCGAGCGCGGGTTGTCGCCGCACGTGGTATTCACCGCGACCGACACGGACGTGATCAAGACCTATGTCCGCCTGGGACTCGGGATCGGTATCGTCGCGGCAATGTCGTACCACCCTGAACAGGATGCCGATCTGGTTGCGCTCGATGCGAGCCATCTGTTCCGTCCCAGCGTGACGTACATCGCTTGCCGCAAGGGTGCGTTCATGCGGCGCTTCATGTTCGATTTCATCGAGTTGTTCGCGCCGCACCTGACGCGCGACGTGGTCGAACGCGCGTTGGCATGTACGAACCGCGCGGAGCGCGAGGCGATGTTCCAGGGGTTGAAGCTGCCGACCCGCTGAGGGTCAGATCAGGTCGAGTCCGGGGTTTTCGGCGAGCAAGAGTTGCGCTTTGTCGGTCTCGCTTGCTGCTTCGAGGACCTCTTTGACGAACTTCAGGAAAACGGTGTACGTGACTGTTTTCGTTCCGGTTTGAACTACAAAAAACGGGGCGCGTTCGACCCCGAGTTCAGCAGCAAGCCGCATGCCTTCGGAGTTTGGGTCACGTTCGTCAGCGACCACGACGCGATCGATCGCCGGCCAATGCTTGCCGGCAGTCAGACGCTCCTCGACATCCCGGCACTTCCCGCAGGGTTCGCCCGTAGCGAGGATCTTCTTGACGAAGGTGATCGAGCGGCCGGACATGCTGGATTCAGTGGCCGTTGTGCCCGACGAATTTGACGGCGCGAACGTTCTGAGCGTGCAAGCCGCACTCTTTGCCGGCAGCTTCTTCCCACCACCAGCGGCCGTTGCGCTCGTGTTCATGCGGACCCACCGGGCGCGTGCACGGCTCGCAGCCGATGCTCATGAAACCTGCGTCGTGCAGCGGGTTGTACGGTACGTCGTTGGCGCGGATGTAGCCCCAGATATCGTCGGACGTCCAGCCGGCCAGCGGATTGAATTTGACGACGCGGTGATCGATCGTCGAAAACGCCGCATCGTCCTGTTCGAGCGGTACTTCGGTGCGCGTGATGCTCTGATCGCGACGCTGACCAGTGATCCATGCATCGAGTCCCGAGAGATGGCGACGCAGCGGTTTGATCTTGCGGATCGAGCAGCATTCCTGGTGCCCGTCGCGATAGAAGCTGAAGAGCCCCTTGCGGCTGACGAGGTCTTGAACGTCCTGCGCATCGGGCATCAGCAGATCGACCCGAATGTCGTAGTGATCGCGAATGCGCTCGATGAAGCGGTACGTCTCCGGGTGCAGGCGGCCGGTATCGAGCGAGAAAACCTGCACGTCGGGCCGGATCTTCGTTGCGATGTCGATCAGCACCACATCTTCGGCACCGCTGAACGAAATCGCGATCTGATCGGTGCCAAATCGTTCGAAAGCGTCCGCAATCACCGATTCGGCGTTGCGTTCGTCGACACTGTCCTGCGCCTTTGTTTCGATCGACCTGCTGGCCATGTCGAACTCGTTTGTTAGAACTTGCGAGTGAGCCTAACAACCTCCCTAGAGCGCCAAAAATACTTTGTACTTCTATGCTTACAACGGTGAAACCGTCATCTACCATCGCCGCTGGTTTGCGGCGCGGGACGGGTTTCCCGTGAAACGTGGAGTGGCTGATGGATGTACTGTGCCTCGATCTCGAAGGCGTTCTGATTCCCGAAATATGGATCGGCGTGGCCGAGAAGACGGGGATCGAGGCGCTTCGCAAAACCACCCGCGACATCCCGGTCTATGACGAGCTGATGCGGTTGCGACTCGGAATTCTGGACGCGCAGAAAATCGATCTGGCTACAATCCACGCCGTCATCGACACCCTCGAACCGCTGCCGGGCGCACTGAGTTTTCTGCAATGGGCGCGCACCAAGGTTCCAGGTGGCCATCGTTTCGGACACGTTCTACGAATTTGCGCAGCCGATGATGGCGAAACTCGGGTGGCCGATGTTGCTGTGCCATAAGCTCGAGGTCGTGCGTGGGCGGATCGAAGGTTATCGAATCCGGCAACCCGATCCGAAGCGCCAGTCGGTCAAAGCGTTTCAGTCGCTGCGTTATCGGGTGCTCGCCGCCGGCGATTCGTACAACGACATTCCTATGCTGGATCAGGCCGACGCGGGCTTTTTCTATCGTTGCCCACCGGCCGTTGCATCGGAGTATCCGCAGTTCCCGCGCGCGGAAAGCTACGAAGCGCTGCAAGACCTGCTGGAGCCCGACCCCGCGGTTGCCTGAAGCAGCCGTCCGATCTTGTTCGATTTCCGCGTTTTCCGTCGCAGCGACTGAGTCGTCCACGATGCCACCGCCGCCCCATGCGTGAACGCCTGACGGTGTGAACGCCAAAGCCAAGCGCTCTGGCGACAGGCTCACTACGTGTCCGTATGGCGTTGACACATAGGCACCGAAAGGGGCGGGCTGCAATGCGACGAGGTGTCGGTACGCGGCCCAGCCTCGCGTGGCGTCGGTCGCCCTGCAGTGACGCCACATAGTGGCGGGCGAGATTGACCTGGTAGCACTCACCGGCGTTGAGGTACGCCTGGATCGCGCCGCCGCAGATGAGCGGTAACCCGGTAACGTCGGAGGAACTCGGGGGCGTTCCAGCGTGTGCTGCAGCGCATAGCCGAGATACCCGATGAATCCCGTGCGGACGTGTGGCGCGCGGAAGTCCTCGTTGCGTCCGAACTGTGCTCCAACTCGTCAAAGGGTCGATTGGTTTCGGTGGACGTGTTACCTACACGCAATGTGCCAGCCTGATACACCACCGATCGAGTCGGTTCCGCCGCCATCACGTCGTAGCGGGCAGCTTCCGACGTGCGATCGCTGCTGTGAAGCAGCACCGGTTGCGGCAGATCGCGCAGGCGTTCGAACAACGACAACGAGTCGGCGCAGTAGGGAAGTGGGATTCGATTCATTGCGGAGGAACTGCCTGCGAGATCGATCGGGCCGCGTTCGATCGTTCCGTTCGCAAACACGATTTGTACTTAGCGTATCATGGGGCCGGCTTCCGACAGGGTCGGAGAATCCGGCGAAGCCCTCATGCGTTGCCCCACTTGCGCCCCGAAATATGGACACGAGGTGCGCACGGTAATCAGTACGGAGAACCAGACGAATGACGATTCAAGCCAGCGCCGGTCGCCGATTGCGCGACGCGATCGCAGAGGAGCGGCCGCTGCAAGTGGTCGGTGCCATCAACGCATATTCCGCGATGCTCGCCGAACGCGTCGGGTACAAATCGCTCTACCTGTCCGGCGCCGGAGTGGCAAACGCGTCGTTCGGATTACCCGACCTGGGTATGACATCGCTCGACGACGTACTGGAAGACGTGCGACGGATCACGAGCGCGTCGAGCCTGCCGTTGCTCGTCGATATCGACACGGGTTGGGGTGGTGCGTTCAACATCGCTCGAACCATCAAAGCCATGACGCGCGCGGGCGCGGCCGCCGTTCACATCGAAGACCAGGTTGCGCAGAAGCGTTGCGGTCATCGTCCGAACAAGGCGATCGTTCCGACCAGCGAGATGACCGATCGTATCAAGGCAGCGGTCGACGCCAAGATCGACGCTGACTTCATCGTAATGGCGCGGACCGACGCGCTGGCCGTCGACGGATTCGACGCCGTCCTCGAGCGCGTTGCGGCGTTTGTCGACGCCGGCGCCGACGCGATCTTTGCCGAAGCGATGACCGATCTGTCGATGTACAAACGCGTCGTTGCCACCGTCAACGTGCCGGTGCTCGCGAACATCACCGAGTTCGGACAGACGCCGCTGTTTACTACGCAGGAACTCGGCAGCGTGGGCATTGCGATGGCGCTGTATCCGCTGTCGGCGTTCCGCGCCGCGAGTCAGGCGGCATTGAACGTTTATCAGGCCATTCGCACCGAAGGTACCCAGAAGAGCGTGCTTGCCACGATGCAAACGCGCATGGATCTGTACGATTTTCTCGGGTATCACGACTACGAGCGCAAGCTCGATGAGCTATTCAAAAACGAAGAGTCGAGGGAGGCACTGTAATGGCGGAGGGCAAGAAACTGACTGGAGCGGGCCTGCGCGGACAAAGCGCCGGCCAGACCGCGCTGTGCACGGTCGGTAAGACCGGTACCGGTCTCACATATCGCGGCTACGACATCTCGGAACTCGCCGAAGGCGCCACGTTCGAGGAAGTTGCCTACCTGATTCTGTACGGCGAATTGCCGAACAAGAAGCAACTCGACGCATACAAGGCAAAGCTGAAAAAGCTCCGGGTGCTGCCGAACTCCGTGAAGGACGTGCTCGAGAGAATTCCGAAAACCACGCATCCGATGGACGTGATGCGCACCGGTTGCTCGTTTCTCGGCAACGTCGAGCCTGAGGCTGATTTCAGTCAGCAGCAGGATGTCGCAGACAGACTGCTGTCGACGCTCCCCGGCATCATCAACTACTGGTACCGCTTCAGCCACGACGGCGTGCGCATCGAAACGGAAACCAGCGAAGACTCGCTCGCCGGGCATTTCCTGCGACTGTTGCACGGCAAGAGTCCGAGCGAGTTGCAGCAGCGTGTGATGGATGTGTCGCTGATTCTCTATGCCGAGCACGAGTTCAACGCATCGACATTCACGGCGCGCGTTTGCGCGTCCACGCTATCCGACATGCATTCGTGCGTGACCGGCGCGATCGGATCGTTGCGCGGCCCGCTGCACGGCGGCGCCAACGAAGCGGCGATGGACATGATCGAGAAGTTCAGTTCCGCCAGCGACGCTGCCGCCGGCATCAAAGGGATGCTGGAGCGCAAGGACAAGATCATGGGGTTCGGGCACGCGATCTATGCGACGTCGGATCCGCGCAACGCGATCATCAAGGAGTGGTCGGAGAAGCTCGCGAAGTCCGTTGGAGACAAGGTTCTGTTCCCCGTCTCGGCCGCCGTCGAAAAAACCATGTGGGACGAAAAGAAACTGTTCGCGAACGCCGACTTCTACCATGCGTCCGCCTACCACTTCATGGGCATCCCCACGAAGTTGTTCACGCCGATCTTCGTCTGCTCGCGTGTTTCGGGCTGGACGGCCCACATCATGGAACAACGTTCCAACAATCGCATCATCCGGCCGAGCGCGGACTATGTCGGTCCCGCGCCGCGCCCCTTCGTCAAAATGTCAGATCGATAACAGGAGAAAACGAGCGACATGAGTGCAAATGTAGACCTCAACGTACGGCCCGACCCGGACAAGGAACTGGTCGCCATTGCCGACTATGTGACCGGATTCCAGATCAAGAGCGGTGAAGCCTATGACACGGCGCGCAACTGTCTGATCGATACGTTGGGATGTGGATTTCTCGCGCAACGCTTCCCCGAATGCAGCAAGCACCTTGGCCCGATCGTCAGCGGAACGACGGTGCTGAACGGCGCGAGGGTTCCGGGTACGCAATTCGAGCTGGACCCGGTGAAAGCGGCGTGGGACATCGGTTGCATGATTCGCTGGCTCGACTTCAACGACACGTGGCTAGCCGCCGAGTGGGGACATCCCTCCGACAACCTCGGCGGCATTCTGGCCGTGGCGGACTACATCAGCCGAACGAACGTGGCCGCCGGCAAGAAACCGCTCGTGATGCGCGACGTGCTCACGGCGATGATCAAGGCGCACGAGATCCAGGGTTGCCTCGCGCTCGAGAACAGCTTCAACCGCGTCGGCCTCGATCACGTGCTGCTGGTTCGAGTTGCGTCGACCGCGGTCGTAACGCAGCTGCTCGGCGGCAGCCGCGACCAGATCATCGATGCGCTGTCGCACGCGTGGATCGACGGTTCGTCGCTGCGCACGTATCGTCACGCGCCGAACGCGGGTCCGCGCAAATCATGGGCGGCCGGCGATGCCACCAGCCGCGCGGTCCGCCTCGCGATGCTCGTACTCAAGGGCGAGATCGGTTACCCGAGTGCGCTGACGGCGCCGAAGTGGGGTTTCTACGACGTTTCGTTCAAAGGCCAGCCGTTCAAGTTCCAGCGCGAATACGGCTCTTACGTGATGGAGAACGTGCTGTTCAAGATCTCGTTCCCGGCGGAGTTCCATGCGCAAACCGCCGTGGAAGCGGCGGTTACGTTGCATCCGCAGGTCGCCGGCCGGTTGGACCAGATCGACAAGATCGTGATGACGACGCACGAGTCGGCGATCCGCATCATCAGCAAGACCGGAACGCTGAACAATCCAGCCGACCGCGATCACTGTCTGCAATACATGGCAGCGATCGGCTTGATTGAAAGGCAACCTCGTGGCAGAAGACTACGAAGACGACGTTGCCGCCGATCCACGCGTCGACAAGATCCGCGAGCTGATGGTGATCGAAGAAGACGCGCGCTACAGCCGCGAGTACCACGAACCCGACAAGCGTTCGATCGCCAATGCGATCCAGGTGTTCTTCAAGGACGGCTCGAAGACCGAGAAGGTCGTCGTCGAATACCCGATCGGACATCGTCGTCGACGCAAAGAAGGCATTCCGATCCTCGAAGAGAAGTTCCGCCGTAACCTGCTGACGCGCTTCCCGTCGCGCCGCACCGCGCAGGTCTTCGAACTCGCGAAGGATCAGAAGCGGCTCGAATCGATGCCGGTGAACGAGTTCATGGATCTGTTGGTGATCTGAGCGAGTTCGTCGCTCGAAAAAAAGGGCGGCTGATGCCGCCCTTTTTTTTGTTCCGCTCGCGCTAGTGCGCTTTGTGGAACTGCGCTTCCTCTGTCGAACCGGTGAGCGCAGTGACCGACGACTGTCCACCCTGGATCACGTTCGCGACGTCGTCGAAGTAGCCGGTGCCGACTTCCTGCTGGTGGCTGACGAACGTGTAGCCGTCTTTCGCTGCGGCAAATTCCGCTTCCTGCAGTTCGACATACGCGGACATCTGCCGCTCAACGTATCCCTTGGTCAGCGTGAACATGTTGTACCACATGGAGTGGATGCCGGCTAAGGTGATGAACTGGAACTTGTAGCCCATCGCCGCGAGTTCGATCTGGAACTTCGCGATCGTCTTGTCGTCGAGGTTCTTGCGCCAGTTGAACGACGGCGAACAGTTGTACGACAGCATCTGGTCCGGATGTTCTTTCTTGATCGCTTCGGCGAAACGCTTTGCTTCGTCGAGGGACGGCACCGCCGTTTCACACCAGATCAGGTCCGCGTACGGCGCGTATGCCAGACCGCGCGAGATCGCCTGATCGAGGCCGGCACGCGTTTTGTAGAAGCCTTCCGACGTGCGTTCGCCGGTGATGAACGGCTTGTCCCACTCATCGATGTCCGACGTGACCATGTCGGCCGCGTTGGCGTCGGTGCGGGCCATCAGAATCGTTGGGACATCGCAGACGTCCGCAGCGAGGCGCGCCGCGATCAGCTTCTGAACGGCTTCGGTCGTCGGTACGAGCACTTTGCCGCCCATGTGGCCGCACTTTTTCACCGAGGCGAGCTGATCTTCGAAGTGCACACCGGCAGCGCCGGCGCCGATCATCGCTTTCATCAGTTCGAACGCATTGAGCACGCCGCCGAAGCCGGCTTCCGCGTCGGCAATGATCGGTGCATAGAAGTCGATGCCGTCGTCGACGCCCTTCGACCACTGGATCTCGTCGGCGCGACGGAACGCGTTGTTGATGCGATTCACCAGGGTCGGTACGGAGTTGACCGCGTACAGCGACTGGTCGGGATACATCGTTTCCGACGTGTTGTTGTCGGCAGCGACCTGCCAACCGGAACAATAGATGGCCTTGATGCCGGCTTTGACCTGCTGCACGGCCTGTCCGCCGGTGACCGCGCCGAGCGCGTTCACGTACGATCCCTTCGTCATCAGGTCCCACAGCTTGTCGGCGCCGTGTGCGGCGAGCGCGCTGCGGTGCGGAATCGTGCCGCGCAGTTTGACGACGTCCTTCGCCTGGTAGCCGCGTTTCACGCCTTTCCAGCGGGGATTCTTCTGCCATTCCGCTTCGAGTTCTTTGATCTGCTCTGCGCGCGGTTTGCGTGGAACGAAATGAAGCGCCATGGGTATCCCTCTGAGTTTTACCGTTGGAGGCGGCGAATTTTAGTGACCGCGAATCGAAAGAAAAGTGAAAGGATGAAAACTAACACTTGCCACGCGGGAATGGGTCGACGCTAAAGCACCTCGTACGCCGGCAAGGTCAGGAAGTCCGCCAGGTCGTCTCCGGTGGTGAGACGATCCATCATCTCTGCGGCTTCGCGGAAGCGGCCGTCCTGATAACGCGCTTCGCCGACTTCGTCGCGGACCACCTGAAGTTCTTCGTTCAGCAATTCCCGGAACAGGGCTTTCGTGACGGTCTTGCCGTTCGAGAGCTGTTTGCCGTTCTGGATCCACTGCCAGATCGATGCGCGCGAAATTTCGACGGTCGCGGCGTCTTCCATGAGTCCGTAGACCGGCACGCATCCCGTGCCGGAGATCCACGCTTCGATGTACTGAATCGATACGCGGATGTTGGTGCGCATGCCCGCTTCGGTGCGCTCACCCGCGGGAACGGCAAGCAGATCCGACGCTGTGATGACCGGATCCTGGCTTCGCGAGACGTCGAGCTGGTTGGAGTGACCCTGCGGAATGTGGCGGTCGAAGACCTCCATCGCGAGATCGGCGAGACCCGGGTGCGCTACCCAGGTGCCGTCGTGTCCATTGGTTGCTTCGAGTGTTTTATCGGCGTGGACTTTCGCTGCGACGATTTCGTTCTGCTTCGGATCCTTGCTTGGAATGAACGCCGCCATGCCGCCCATCGCGAGCGCGCCGCGACGATGACAGGTGCGAATCAGCAGCCGCGAGTACGCATTGAGGAATGGTTTGTCCATCGTCAGCGCTTGCCGATCGGGCAACACGCGGTCCGCATGCTTCCGCAGCGTTTTGATGTAGCTGAAGATGTAGTCCCATCGCCCGCAGTTCAGCGCCACCGCGTGATTGCGCAGCGCGTACAGGATCTCGTCCATCTGGAATGCGGCTGGCAACGTCTCTATCAGGAACGTCGCCTTGATCGTCCCAACGGGAACGTTGAAGCGCTGTTCGGTGTACGCAAACACCGAATCCCACCAAGCCGCCTCTTCGTGGCTCTGGATCTTCGGCATGTAGTAGTAGACGCCGGTGCCGGCGGCGCGGCGCGCCTGATAGTTGTGGAAGAAGTACAAGCCGAAATCGAACAGGCAGCCCGGGATGCGTTCACCGCCGTTCCATCCGACGTGCTTCTCGCTGAGGTGCAGGCCGCGAACGCGTGCGATCAGCACCGCGGGCTGTGCCTTGAGCGTGTATTTTCGACCGTCGGGATTCGTGAAGTCGATCGTGCGTCGGTTTGCGTCGCGCAGGTTGATCTGACCCTCTACGACGTTCTGCCACGTCGGCGCCAACGAGTCCTCGAAGTCGGCCATGAACACGCGCACGTTCGCATTCAGCGCGTTGATGATCATCTTGCGATCGACGGGTCCGGTGATCTCCACTCTGCGATCGAGCAGGTCTTGTGGAATACCGGCGATCTTCCAGTCGCCTTCGCGGATCGCCTTCGTCTCGGGAAGGAAGTCGGGCAACTCACCCGCGTCCATCCGGGCCTGGAACGCCACGCGCTTGTCCATCAGTGCGGCGAGCTGCGGTTGAAACCGTTGCACCAGATCGGCAACGAACGACATCGCGTCTTCGGTCAGGATTTCTCGGTACTCGGCGGTGACTCGGCCGCGAACCTCGAGCCCGCCGATTGTCTGGGGCTCTGCGGTCAGTGACATTGCAATGGCTGCTTGAAAAAGGGGGGCGCAATCATGCCCCCGGGTTTGCGAGGGTGTCAATTTGGCGGCGGGCGCCGCGGCGGCTCGAGTAGCAGATAGAGGATTCGCTGGTCGGGGTTGTAGAGCGTGATCGGTTGCCATGCGCCTGGCGTCAGCGGCACGTGGTGCCGCGTGCCTGCGTACTCGACGATCACCGTCGCCGTTGTATCCGCCGTCCTATCGACTTCGAGCGTCACCGGGGCAATCGACACCGACGTCTCGGTGGCCAACGGCAGAAAGAGCTTTCCGAGGTGGATTACACCATCCATCAGATCCGGATCATTCGACCAATACAGCGTGATGCGATCGCCGTCGGAAACGGGGTATGCGCGCGTTGCACCGGTCGTTTCGACGCAATTTCCTTTAGATGAAGCGCACAGCGACGGGTGGTCGGAAATGCTGAGCGTGGCCGAGGTACTCGGAAGCGCCGGCGGCGCCGTACCGTAGTGGGCGCCGAGGGCCGCAGCGCTCAGAACGGAAGCGCCGAGCGAGACGAGCAGGGGGCGGCGACGAATGCTCAAAGGCTCAGCAGCCGCAGCTCCGGGTCGTCGGAGCTGCGATCGTACAGAGCGGCGAATTCGTCGCTCAGTCGTCGCGCCTCGACGCGGTCGTTCAGATTGAGCCAACCGACATAGGCCTGCAGGTCGGGCTGAATCCATACGGCGATGTCGTCGACCACGATGAAGCTGCGGCTCGGAACGTTTTCGTCGGGCAACCGCCGCATTTCGATCTTGCTCGGCATGCGGCGAACCAGTTCGAGCAGCGGGTGGGCGATCTCGGCAATCGCCTTCGTGTCATCGACCAGAACCGTGGCCGACGCGTGTCGGCTGCGGCGAGCGAACCCGGAAATCGCCTTCAGCGCAGGTTCGTAGGCGAACAATGCCGTGTCGAGATTCGGACTCAGGATGAGCACCTTGCGTCGCGCCTGCGCGATCAGCTCCACCACGGCGTCGCGGCAGTCGGCCTCGGACTGAAACGTTCTGCTCGCGCGGGGGAGATCCTCTTTGATACTCGCCGGCGCGTTCACCAACGGTAGTCCGCGGTCGCGCGCCGAAGTCTGAAAGGGAATCGGCAACACGAGCGCCATCTCGACGTGAGGAATGCCGGCTTCCATGAATTCCGCGCCGATGGGCAGAAAACCCGACTTGCGATAAAACCCTTCCGCGTGCGTTTGCGCGTGCAGGAAGACGCGTTCCAGGCCGACTTCGACGGCGTGGTCGATGGCGGCCTTGAGCAGTTGCCGGCCGATGTCGCGTCCGCGTTGTTCCTTGACCACCGCCATGCGACCGATCTGACCGGTGCTGGTGAGCAGGCGCGCGGTGCCAAGCGCCAGGCCCATTTCGTTCAGCGCAAGGAAATGGGTGGCTTCTTCATCGAGCCCGTCCCATTCGATGTCTTGCGGAACGCTTTGCTCCTCGATGAATACTCTCTGCCGAATGGCGCGCAGCTTTTCCATGTGCGTCGACCATTCGACCTTGACGACATGCAGTGCCATCAGCCGATTCGCTTCGCCAACGCGGCGGCCAGGCCGATGTATTGATCCGGCGTGAGGCCCGCCAGCGATGCACGCGCTTCGGCCGGCAACGGTAGCGCGTTCAGCAGCCCGGCGAAGGTCGCGCGATCGAGTTGATGCCCGCGCGTCGCGCGCTTGAGTTGCTCGTAAGGTTCCTTCAGTCCGTGTTTGCGCATCACGGTCTGAACTGCTTCCGCGAGCACTTCCCAACTGGCCTCGAGATCCTGCGCGATTGCGGCGCGATTCAGTTCCAGCTTTGCAATTCCGCGCAGCGCGGAGTCGTAGGCGACGATGCAATACCCGAGCGCCACGCCCAGGTTGCGCAGTACGGTGGAGTCCGAAAGATCGCGCTGCCACCGCGACACCGGCAGCTTCTCGGCGAGATGCGACATGATTGCGTTCGCGAGACCGAGGTTGCCTTCGGAGTTTTCGAAGTCGATCGGATTGACCTTGTGCGGCATCGTCGACGAACCGGTTTCGCCTTCAACGCGCCGCTGCCCGAAGTATCCGATGGAGATATAGCCCCAAATGTCGCGATTGAAATCGAGCAACACCTGATTGAAGCGGGACATCGCGTGGAAGTACTCCGCGATGTAGTCGTGTGGTTCGATCTGCGTCGTATACAGGTTGTATTCGAGACCCAGCGACTCGACGAAGGCGCGCGATACGGCGGGCCAGTCGGTTCCCGGATAGGCGGCAACGTGCGCATTGAAATTGCCGACCGCCCCGTTGAATTTGCCGAGGATCTCCACGGCCTCGAACGAATCTCGCTGTCGTTCGAGACGCTTGGCTACATTCGCGAGTTCTTTACCCATGGTAGTGGGGGAGGCGGCCTGGCCGTGCGTGCGGCTCAGCATCGCAACGTCGGCGAACGCCGTAGCGTTCGCTGCTATCGCGTCGATCAGCAGTTGCATCTGCGGCAGGATGAGGACGTCGCGAGCGTCCTTCAGCGTCAATGCGTGCGCGAGATTGTTGATGTCCTCGGATGTGCACGCGAAGTGGACGAATTCGATATGCGGCGCGAGTTCCGGCAGCTCGCGTAGCTTTTCCTTCACGAAGTATTCGACCGCCTTCACGTCGTGGTTGGTCGTGCGCTCGATCTCTTTGATGCGGGCGCCGTCCGCGGCGCTGAAGTCGGCTTCGACAGCCTGAATCAACTTGCGTGCAGTAGCGCTCAGCGGGGGCAGCTCTGAAATCGTACGTTCGCCCGCCAGATGTTCGAACCAGCGCAGCTCGATGCGTACCCTATAGCGCTGCAACGCGAGTTCGCTAACGAGTTCGGCGAGTTGCGTGAGCCGATTGCGATATCGCCCATCCAACGGCGAGATGGCGGTGAGTGATTCGAGTTGCATGCTCAGTGGATTTCGCTCGGACGAGCCAGCGTTGTCAGCGTGTTGCGGATGGTAGACCGGCGCAATATCAGGTGCCAGCGACGGCCTCCGGATTGATGCCAGAGCCAGGCGCTGCGAACACCGGCGAGCAACAACGTGCGGATCTTCGCCGCGACTTCGTTCCGCTGCAGAAATTCGGGCGATCCACTGACGTGTACGCGCCTGTCGAGCGTGCTGATGGTGCGTTGATACAGCGCCGAGAGCGGCGTGAACAGCGATTCGCCGCGTTCCGTCGATGCGGCACGCAGTTCGTCGATGCCATTGCGCAACGTTTGGGTGAGTTCTGCACGCCCGCGCAGGCGCGTTTCGATGTCGAGCAGCGCCATTACGTACTTCAGCGCCGGCACCAGATCCGGACTCGGCTTCGACAACATTTCCGCCGCTGCGGCCGCGCCCGTGCGCAACTGGTTCACCGAGCCGTACACGTCATCGATCGTCTGAGGTTCGGTTGCGAAGATGCTGGTGATGAGCGGGTCGATTTCTCGCGAACTCGTGGCGAGGCCATGGGCCGTTCGATGCACCAGCGCGGCCGACTGACAGATACCGGCGAGGGCGATGCATTGATCGCGCAGGCCCGCTGTCATGCGACGCGGCTCGAGCGGCCGGCGAACTTGCCGTGCGCGTCGATGACGCCGCCGCCGAGGCACTGCGTTTCGCGATACAGACAGACATATTGTCCGGCAGTAACCGCGCGTTGCGGTGACGCGAAGTCGATCCAGTATCCGCCGTCTGCGCGTCGGTGAAGCGTGCAGGGTTGATCCGCTTGCCGATATCTCACTTTCGCGGTGCACTGCAGCGGCAACACCGGTGGTTCGGCGAGCCAATTGAGCGAAGGTGTCGTCAGCCAGTGGCTGTCGAGATCGTCTTGCACTTGCGAAACGACGAGCGCATTCCTGTTCGCGTCTTTCGATACCACATACCAGGGCGCCTCGCGTTTTCGCGCACGGCCGCCAATGCCCAAGCCCTCGCGCTGACCGATCGTGTAGTGATGCAGCCCGATGTGCTCACCATGGAAACAGCCGTCGACTCCAACGATGGGTCCTGGCGTCGACGAGACGTAGCGCGCCAGGAAGTCGCGGAAGCGGCGCTCGCCGATGAAGCAGATACCCGTACTGTCCTTGCGTTGATGGTTGTGCAGACCGGCGCGTTTTGCGATGGCGCGAACACTCGGGCTTCTTCAGATCGCCAAGCGGGAATTCGCACTCTGAAAGCTGACCCAGCGGCACCGCATTCAGGAAGTAGGTCTGGTCTTTCTCCGAATCGACCGACTTGTGCAGTTCGAATCCGTTTGCACCGACATGAGTACGCGCATAGTGGCCGGTCGCGATGCGGGGCGCGCCGAGCGAGCGCGCATAGTCGATGAACACGTTGAATTTGATCTCGCGATTGCACAGCACATCGGGATTGGGCGTGCGTCCGGCGCGATACTCCGCGAGGAAATTCTCGAATACGTTGTCCCAATACTCGGCCGCAAAGTTCGCGGTGTGCAGCTTGATGCCGAGGCGATGTGCGACTTCAGCCGCGTCCTCGTAGTCCGCCTTGGCGGTGCAATACTCGGTGCCGTCGTCCTCGTCCCAGTTCTTCATGAACAGTCCCTCGACCGAGGCGCCTCGCTCCAGAAGCAGAAGCGCCGCAACGGACGAATCGACGCCGCCGGACATGCCAACGATGATTTTTTCCTGCCTGGGATCGGTCACGGATTGGGCGCGGTGATGGGAAGCGTCAGTTTACCGAGTCTGTTGCGCCGAATCAGGTGATTCGCTCTAATCCCGGACCTGTCGAATTTTCCGGAGCGCACGCGTGTCGCAGTTTTCGCATCTCAACGCTGCTGGTGAGGCGCGGATGGTCGACATCTCGGCGAAAGCGGCATCGGAGCGCATCGCCCGGGCGATCGCGCGGGTTCGAATGCAGTCGACGACGCTCGACGCCATCTTCGGAGGCGGCGTCGCAAAAGGCGACGTGCTGGCCGTCGCGCGCGTTGCCGGAATTCAGGGCGCCAAACGGACTTCGGAGCTGATCCCGCTGTGTCATCCGCTCGCGTTGACGAAAGTGACCGTCGACTTCGCCCGCGACGCGGCTGACGTTCTGCAGATCTCGACCGAATGCAAAGTGACCGGTCAGACGGGCGTCGAAATGGAAGCGCTGACGGCCGCTTCCGTTGCCGCGCTCACGGTGTACGACATGTGCAAGTCCGCCGATCGCGGCATGTCGATCGAAAGTGTCCGGTTGATCCACAAGAGTGGCGGCAAGAGCGGCGATTGGGATCGGCCCGGGTCGGATTGATGGCAATCAAGGTGAGATTCTTCGCCGCGCTGCGCGAGCAGGTCGGGTGCGATGTCGTCGAGATCCGCGCACCGACGTCTGGCGACATTGCAGGATTGTTGGCGAACATCCGCGAGCAGCTCGGCGAACCGGTCGTTAACGCTCTCGCAGCTCCCAATGTGCGCATTGCTCTCAACAAAGAGTTCGTCTGGCGGCGATTGCACGGTTCGCGATGGCGACGAGGTGGCGTTCATGCCGCCGATAACGGGCGGTTGAGCATGTACCGGAAGATTTCGATTCAGCGCGACGATTTCGACATCGGTCGCGAGTGGTCCGAACTGAGATCGACGCTGGCCGGGCGGGTCGGCGCGATGGCCGCATTCTGCGGCGTCGTGCGAGATCAGTACGAGGCGCATGCTGTCTCGAATCTCGAACTCGAGCACTATCCCGGGATGACCGAGAAGAGCATCGACTCGATCCTCGATCGCGCCGCGGAACGCTGGCCGCTCGACGCGACCGTCGTCATCCATCGTGTCGGCTCGCTGGCGCCGCGCGATCAGATCGTTCTGGTGCTGGCGACGTCGAGTCACCGGCAGGCCGCGCTCGAAGGGTGCACGTTCGTCATCGATCTGCTGAAGACTGAAGCGGTGTTCTGGAAGCGCGAAGTGTCACCGTCCGGCGCGAGGTGGATCGTGTCGACGAACGTCGACCACCAGCGCTCGACCGAGTGGCGTAAGTAACCGCGTCAGCGCGGCAGGTGCACCGCTTCCTCTTTCCACTCTCCAGGCGCCAGACCATCGAGCGTCCAAGGTCCTATTCGGGTTCTCACCAGGCGCAATACCGGATGTCCGACCGCAGCGAGCATCCGACGTACCTGCCGATTCTTGCCGGTGTCGAGAACGACGCTGACCCAACTGCTGGACTCGCGGTGACGCGGCGGAATGGGAGGGTCGCGCGCCGGAAGCAGTGCCGGTTCCGCCATCGTCTTTGCGCTGACCGCTCGGCTCAGGCCGTCGCGTAGCGCGACGCCGTGTGTCAATCGATCGAGCGTCGTTTGCGTGGGCGTCCCTTCGACCTGCACCGCGTAGACCTTCTCGAGCTTGTGCCTCGGATGTGCGATGCGCGCCTGCACGGCACCATCGTCGGTCAGCAACAGCAATCCTTCGGAGTCGTAGTCGAGGCGACCCGCGGTGTACACGTCGGGGACGTCGATGAAGTTCGCGAGCGTCGCTCGACCTTCCGCGTCGGTGAACTGCGACAGAACGCGAAACGGCTTGAAGAAGCGGATCAACTTCGGCACGGCATTTCCCGAATTTGCTCTATAATGCGCGGCTTTGTGAAACCGACCAAACAAGGGAGTGCCACATGGGTTATCAACACATCCGCGTTCCGTCCGACGGGGAAAAGATCAAAGCAGCCGCCGACGGATCGCTGACTGTTCCGAAGAACCCGATCATTCCGTTCATCGAAGGCGACGGTATCGGCGTCGATATCACGCCGGTGATGAAGGATGTCGTCGACGCCGCAGTCGCGAAAGCCTATGGCGGTTCGCGCAGCATCAAGTGGATGGAGATCTACGCGGGCGAGAAGTCGCTGGAGGTCTACGGAGAAGACCAGTGGCTGCCTAAGGAAACGTTGACGGCGATGAAGGAATTCGTCGTCGGTATCAAAGGACCGATGACGACCCCGGTGGGGGGCGGTATCCGATCCTTGAACGTGGCATTGCGACAGGAACTCGATCTGTATGTGTGCCAGCGCCCGGTTCGGTGGTTCACCGGCGTACCGAGTCCCGTGGTGCACCCCGAGAAGACCGACATGGTGATCTTTCGTGAGAACACGGAAGACATCTACGCGGGCGTCGAATGGGAAGCCGACAGCGCGGCGGCGATCAAATTGATGAAGTTCCTCCGCGACGAGATGGGCGTGACGAAGATCCGCTTTCCCGAACATGTCGGCCTCGGCATCAAGCCGATCTCCGAAGAGGGAACGAAGCGTCTGGTGCGCAAAGCGATCCAGTACACGATCGAAGAAGATCGGTCGTCACTGACCTTCGTTCACAAGGGCAACATCATGAAGTTCACCGAAGGTGCCTTCAAAGATTGGGGCTATGAACTCGCGCGCGAAGAGTTCGGCGCGACGCCGCTCGACGGCGGTCCGTGGCACCAGCTCAAGAACCCGAACACCGGTCGCCAGATCGTGTTCAAGGACATGATTGCCGACGCGATGCTGCAGCAGATTCTGACCCGACCCGACGAATACAGCGTCATCGCGACGATGAATCTGAACGGCGACTATCTGTCGGATGCGCTGGCTGCGCAGGTGGGTGGAATCGGAATCGCGCCCGGCGCGAACATCGGCGACCCGGTCGCACTGTTCGAAGCGACGCACGGCACCGCGCCGAAGTATGCGGGTCAGGACAAGGTGAATCCCGGTTCGTTGATCCTGTCGGCCGAGATGATGTTGCGACACATGGGTTGGCGAGAAGCTGCCGATCTGATCATCAAAGGAATGGAAGGCGCGATCGCGCAGAAGACCGTGACGTACGACTTTGAACGCTTGATGACCGGCGCGAAGCTGCTCAAGTGTTCGGAGTTCGGCCGCGCAATGATCGCGAAGATGTGATCAGCGGGACTCGCGCGTACTCCCGCGACGGCGTGCTGAAGGCTTTCGCCGGACGCTCGTCGTCGCTGGGTCTGCGCTCGCTGCTTGGCTCGATCGGCACCGTTGGGAGTGCTTCAGACTCGAATGACCGGATGTTCACGGCGTGCAGACCTTTTGGCCCTTGCTCGATGTCGAATTCGACATCCTGGCCGGCCTTCAACGTCTTGTAGCCGTCCATCTGGATCGACGAGTAGTGGACGAAGAGATCTTCGCCACCCGCCTCAGCGATTACGAATCCGTAACCCTTGGCGTTGTTGAACCATTTGACCTTGCCTGTCGCCATAGCGACTTTTCCTCCCCTTCGAAGCTTGCCAACTGCGTTCATCACGCACTTGACACCCAAGCAAACTCCGCCCCCTTCGAGACTGTCCCCCTAAACGCACAGTGAGTCAAGATCGCTGCCGGAGTCGGACTCACGACCGCACGCGACGCTCGCGTGACGCAAACGACCGTTTTTCACGTGTTATGATGAAGCCGAATTAGGTGAGCCTCGGATTTCGTGACTGCGCGTGTGTTTCATCGATCCGATCTTCAACTAAGCTTGTCGAGTGGTGGTGGATCGGGTGATCAAGACCAAGACCGAGACTCGGGTCTCGCGACTGCGACCACCAAACCCAAGCTCAGGCGACCGCCGATGTACAAGGTCATCATCCTTAATGATGACTACACGCCGATGGAATTCGTGGTACATGTATTGGAACGGTTTTTCGGTATGAATCGTGAGAAAGCCACACAAATAATGCTGACCATTCATACAAGCGGTAGCGCGGTGGTGGGTATATTCCCGAGGGACATTGCTGAGACCAAATCGGAACAGGTCAATCAGTACTCCCAGGAGAACCATCATCCGCTGATGTCCAAGATTGAGATGACGGACTAGGTAACCCTATGCTGAGCAAAGATCTGGAAGTCACGCTGAACCTCGCTTTCAAAGAAGCACGGTCCAAGCGACACGAATGGATGACGGTCGAGCACTTGCTGCTCGCACTGCTCGACAACACCGTCGCGGTGGACGTGCTGAAAGCGGTAGGTGCGGATATCGATCGCCTGCGCAAGGAACTGCACGAGTTCATCGAGTCGACCACGCCGCTGATCCCCGCCGGAGACTCCGAGCGAGAGACGCAACCGACGTTGGGCTTTCAGCGTGTTCTTCAGCGCGCGGTGTTCCACGTTCAATCATCGGGTCGCAAAGAAGTGACCGGCGCGCAGGTGTTGGTCGCGATTTTCAGCGAACAGGAAAGCCAGGCCGTCTACTTCCTGAAGCAGCAGAACGTTGCCCGCATCGACATCGTCAACTACATCGCGCACGGCATTTCGAAAGTCGCCGGCGACGAAAACGCGTCTGAGTCGTCCGAGCAGGACGAAGACGCGGCAACGAGCGGCGAAGCCGGACAGCCGAGCGCGCTCGAATCGTTCGCCACGAATCTCAACGAGCAGGCGCGCAAAGGCCGCATCGATCCGCTCGTCGGTCGCGACGCCGAACTCGAACGAGTGATTCAAGTGCTGTGCCGTCGCCGCAAGAACAACCCGCTGCTGGTCGGCGAATCGGGCGTCGGCAAGACCGCGATCGCGGAAGGTCTGGCCAAGCGCATCGTCGACAAGCAGGTTCCGGATGTCGTCGCAGACAGCGCGGTGTACGCGCTCGATCTCGGCGCGCTGCTTGCCGGCACGAAGTATCGCGGCGACTTCGAGAAGCGATTCAAGATGCTGTTGGCGGACCTGAAGAAGAAACCGAACGCGATTCTGTTCATCGACGAAATTCACACCATCATCGGCGCGGGTGCTGCATCGGGCGGCGTAATGGACGCATCGAACCTGCTCAAACCGATTCTGACGTCCGGCGACCTTCGCTGCATGGGTTCGACGACGTATCAGGAGTATCGAGGGATCTTCGAGAAAGACCGCGCGCTGTCGCGTCGCTTTCAGAAGATCGACATCACCGAGCCGAACGTCGACGACACGTATCAGATCCTCAAAGGTCTGAAGTCGCGGTTCGAAGATCACTACCACCTCCGCTACACGGACAAGGCATTGCGCGCCGCAGCGGAACTGTCAGAGCGGTACATCACCGATCGTTTCCTGCCAGACAAGGCAATCGACGTCATCGATGAAGCAGGTGCCGCTCAGAAGCTTCTGCCTCCCAGCCGTCGAAAGAAGACGATCGGTGCGGCCGACGTGGAACAAGTCGTAGCGAAAATCGCCCGCATTCCGTCGGCTCAAGTGACGAGCTCGGACAAGGAAGCACTGCGCGATCTCGACAAGAAACTGAAGATGGTCGTATTCGGCCAGAACGAAGCGATCGATCTGCTCGCCGCGTCGATCAAACTTTCGCGCGCCGGTCTGAAGTCCGGAGAAAAACCAACCGGATCGTTCCTGTTCGCAGGCCCGACGGGTGTGGGCAAGACGGAAGTCTGCCGTCAGCTCGCCATCATCATGGGTGTCGAGCTGCTGCGTTTCGACATGTCGGAATACATGGAGCGCCACACGGTGTCGCGTCTGATCGGCGCGCCGCCCGGTTACGTCGGATTCGATCAAGGCGGATTGCTCACGGAAGCCGTCACGAAACACCCACACAGCGTCGTGCTGTTGGACGAAGTCGAAAAAGCGCACCCGGAAGTGTTCAACCTTCTATTGCAGGTGATGGATCACGGAACGCTGACGGACAACAACGGCCGCAAGGCCGATTTCCGCAACGTTGTCCTTGTGATGACGACGAACGCCGGCGCGCAGGAAGCGAGCAGGGCGTCGATCGGCTTCACGCATCAGAACCACTCGAGCGATGCGATGGAAGTGATTCGCCGCATGTTCACGCCCGAGTTCCGCAACAGACTCGACGCGATCGTTCAGTTCAAGCCGCTCGACGGCGAGATCATCAAGACGGTCGTCGACAAGTTCCTCACCGAACTCCAGGCGCAACTCGACGAGAAGCGCGTGCAGCTCGAGATCGACGATTCGGCCCGTGATTGGCTGGCCCGTGAAGGCTACGACGAGAAGATGGGTGCGCGTCCGATGCAGCGGCTCATCCAGGAGAAGATCAAGCGGCAGTTGGCCGAAGACATCCTGTTCGGCGAGCTATCCGGAGCGGGCGGGACGGTTTACGTGACGGTCGAGAACGGCGATCTGGCGTTGCGTATCGAATCGGCGAAGGCGGCTACCGCGCGCGAAACGTGATGCGTCCCTTCGTCAGGTCGTAGGGCGTCAGTTCTACTTTCACGCGATCACCGGTGATCAATCGGATGTAGTTCTTGCGCATCTTTCCGGAGATGTGCGCTGTAACAACGTGGCCGTTGTCGAGCTCTACTCGGAACATCGTGTTTGGAAGCGTATCCACGATGGTCCCTTCCATTTCGATCTGTTCTTCCTTCGCCATACTCTCCGCAGCGTTCAAAAAGCGTCGCGCATTCTGCCGCAAGCGATACCGAAAGGCAAAACGACCCGGCTGGAATCAGGTGAGGCGAACCCACCGCTTCCTGACCAATAATTCGATGGGGCGATAGTCGGTCTTGTAGCGCATTTTCGGACTGTCTCTGACCCAGTATCCGAGATACAGATACGGAATCGAGTTCTCTCTGCAGTACTCGATCTGCGCCAGCACCGCGAGCACGCCGATGCTGCGTTTGCTCAGCGTCGGCTCGAAGAACGTATAGATGGCCGACAAGCCGTCGGGGACCCGATCGGTAACAGCAACTCCGATGAGACGTCCGGCCTCTTCGAGCACCAGAAACGCAGAATTGCTCCAACTGCTCAGCAGAAACGAACGGAATTGATCGACGTTCGGCGGATACATGTCGCCGTCGGAGTGCCGCGCCTCGATGTAACGGGCATACAGCTCGTAGTAGCGATCGGAGAAGACGGCTTCGCGCATCGTCGCCGTCACGCCGACGTTCGCCCGCTGAATGCGTCGGAACCGGCGCGACCATCGAAAGTCCGCCACGGGAACGCGCGACGGCACGCACGCACCGCAGCCGTCGCAATACGGTCGATAGAGGTGACTGCCGCTGCGCCGGAACCCGGCATGCGTCAATCGGCCGTAGATCGTCGGGTTCACGACCTCGCGAGGATCGAGGAACAGCGTGCGCGCGGTGCGATTCTCCAGATAGCTGCACGAATGCGGCGGAGTCAGGAAGAACTGCTTCTCGCTCAACTCATCGTTCATCGAATTGCCAGAGACCGCGACGGGTGGCGTCGCGGGGATTATTGCGCAGCCGCGCGAGGAATTCTCGGCGCGGCATTTCGACGGCGCCGAGCGATTGCAGATGCGGATTCATGACCTGACAGTCGATCAACTCGAACCGCCAGGTCTGGAGCTGTTCAGCCAGATGAACCAATGCCACTTTCGACGCATCGGTCCTGCGCGCGAACATCGACTCGCCGAAGAACATCCGACCGATCGATACGCCGTAGAGTCCACCCGCCAGCTCACCGTCGATCCAGGTCTCGACCGAGTGCGCGTAGCCCAACCGATGCAGTTCGCAGTAGGCGGCACGGATCATCGGCGTGATCCACGTTCGAGGATCGCCGTCGCGCGGCCCCGCGCATCCGCGCATGACGTCTTCGAACACGCTGTCGAATCTCACTTCGTATTGGCGGCGGGCGAGTGTGCGGCGCAGGCTGCGCGACACGTTGACGCCATCCGGAAAGATCACTGCGCGCGGGTCGGGCGACCACCACATGATCGGACCGCTGTCGTCGCTGAACCACGGAAAGATGCCGTGGATGTAGGCGTTCAGCAGCCGTGCTGGCGACAAATCGCCGCCGATCGCCAGCAGACCGTTGGGTTCCTTCAGTGCGAGATCCGCGGCGGGAAATGACGAATCGTTCGGACGCAGTAGGATCGGGCGTCGCATTCGATCACGCCGGTGTCGCGGGTCTCCGCTTTGCCAGCGCGTCGAGGTAGCGCTCGGCGTCGAGCGCAGCCATGCAGCCGAATCCGGCCGACGTAATGGCTTGCCGATACACATGATCGGCCACGTCGCCGGCGGCGAACACGCCGGGCACGCTGGTCGCAGTAGCGTTTCCGTCCAGACCGGTCGCGACGCGGATGTAGCCGCCCTGCATGTCGAGCTGCCCTTCGAAAATGCCCGTATTCGGCGTGTGCCCAATCGCGATGAATACGCCCGAGAGAGGTATCTCGCGATGGTCGCGCCCGTTCGTGTGCGCAAGGCGCACCCCGGTTACGCCGCCTTCGTTGCCGAGAACCTCGTCGAGCTGGTGATTCCAGACGAGTTCGATCTTGCCTTCGTTCGCTTTCTCGAAGACTCGGTCCTGCATGATTTTTTCGGCGCGGAGCGCGTCGCGCCGATGCACCAGCACCACGCGTTTGGCGATGTTCGCGAGATAGAGCGCCTCTTCGACCGCGGTGTTGCCGCCGCCGACCACCGCGACTTCCTGGCCGCGATAGAAGAAGCCGTCGCAGGTGGCGCACGCCGATACGCCTTTGCCCATGAAGGCCTGTTCAGATGGCAACCCCAGGTACTTCGCGGTGGCACCGGTCGCAATGATCAGCGCGTCGCACGAGTACGTGCCGGTGTCGCCAACGAGTTCGATCGGCCGCTTGTTCAAACGTACCGTGTGAACGTGGTCGTGGACCGTCTTCACCTGAAATCGCTCGATGTGGCGCCGCATGCGGTCCATCAGTTCCGGACCCTTGCACGCCTTCCGCGTCGCCGGGCCAGTTGTCGACGTCGGTGGTGGTCGTCAGTTGGCCGCCGATCTCGATGCCGGTGATCATCAACGGATCCAGATTCGCGCGCGCGGCGTAGAGTGCGGCTGTGTATCCGGCGGGACCCGAACCGAGGATCACGAGCCGATGGTGCGCGGTGTCGGCCACGTTCATTTCGCCCTGGCGGGACGCGCGCCGGCCGCCGACATGATTTCCGCGAACGGATTGCCGTGGCGGTGCGTCGCAATCACGTCCACGAACGTCTGTCCGCTCTCGTTCACGGCGTTCAGGTCGTGCTTCTCTTCGATGAAGAAGCGGACAAAGCGTGCGAAATCGTCGACCCGCATCGCACGGTACGCGGTCAGCAGCAGCAGGAAGTCCGGCGCGTCTGCGCCCTGGGGCGTTTTGGGCACGAGGAAGCTCCGAACGCGCTCGTCGTCCCACACCTCGTCGGTGATGATCTTCTTGTCCGGTCGCATCAGGCTGCCCAAACCAAAAGGCGCCTATCATACGCGAAGGGGTCGCGCTGCCAAGGCAGCCTTCTAAAGCAGTTCTAAGAAGTGGGAGTAACGTTCTGATATGAATGAGAAATTTGTACCGCTTCCGCGATAGGGGTAGACTCCGGCAACGGTCATAACGGTGTGAATCGTGAGTACAGCCCGTTCGATACCTTCTGCGGCGCCCCTTAGAGAAGTCGGCTTGATCTCGTTGCTTGCGCTCGCCTTGTTCACAATGCTGGCGTTGTTCTCGTATTCGCCGATGGATCCCGCATGGTCGCTGCGCGGCACCGGGTTGTCGGTCAACAATCTGGTCGGCCGCAGCGGCGCCTGGTTCTCCGACGTGCTGTTCTCTCTGTTCGGGGTGATGGCGTACATCGTTCCGATTGCGCTGGTCTACGCAGGCTTACGCACGATGCGGCTCGTTGCGTGGGACTGGCCTCGCGCATCGCTGCGTCTCGCCGGATGGTTGATCGGAATTCTGTGCGGCGCGGTGCTGGCGCGCCTCCACATTGCATCGTCGTTGGGATTGCCGGCCGGTCCTGGGGGAATGGTCGGAAGCTGGCTCGTTCACGTCGGCATGCCGCTGTTGAACTGGGTCGGGCTGACGTTGTTGGCGCTGGTCGGATTCTTCACCGGCGCGCAGACCGCCATCGGGTTCTCGTGGCTCGAACTCGCCGAGCGCACCGGCGGCTGGATCCGAACGTTGTCCGGCCAACTGATGCGCTTCATCGACTATTGGCGCGACCGTCTGACCGAACGTCGCGAACGCCTCGCAGCCACCCGCAAGCTGAGCGCGCACCGCGAAGTCGCACTCGAAACGCAGCAGCGCAAGCGGGCGATCAAGAAAGCGCCCGAGATACAGGTTGCGGTTCCCGAGCGCGAGCGGCCGCCGGCGGCGAAACCCCGTCAGCAGCCGCTGTTCGAGATCAACAGTTCCGCAGAGCTGCCCGATTTCTCGCTGCTGGACGACGCCGATGAGCCGCACAGCGCCGAGTTCTCCGGCGAGTCGCTCGAAGGTATGTCGCGGCTGCTCGAACTGAAGTTGAAGGACTTCGGCATCGAGGCCGAGGTGGTGTCGGTGTTGCCGGGTCCGGTCGTCACGCGGTTCGAAATTCAGCCCGCTCCGGGTCTCAAGGTCAGCCGGATCAGCGGTCTCGTCAAAGACCTCGCGCGTTCGCTCGCCGTCATCAGCGTTCGCATCGTCGAGGTGATCCCCGGCAAATCGGTGGTCGGCATAGAGATTCCGAACGAGAAGCGCAGCATCGTGCGCTTGAAGGAACTCGTTACTTCCGAGGTCTACCAATCATCGAAGTCGCCATTGACGTTGGCGCTCGGCAAGGACATTGCCGGCGAGCCTGTGATCGCGGACATCACCAAGATGCCGCACCTGCTCGTCGCCGGTACCACCGGCTCCGGTAAGTCGGTCGGCGTCAACGCGATGCTGCTGAGCATCTTGTACAAGGCGACGCCGGAACAGGTCCGCCTGATCCTCGTCGATCCGAAGATGCTGGAACTGTCGGTGTACGAAGGTATTCCGCACCTGCTGACGCCCGTCGTCACCGACATGAGGGAAGCGGCGCAAGCGCTGCGGTGGTGCGTCGCCGAGATGGATCGCCGCTATCGTCTGATGTCTGCGCTCGGCGTTCGCAATCTGGCGGGATACAACCGCCGCGTCGAGAGTGGCGATGTGAAGGATCCGTTGTGGCCCGCGGACTCGCTCGACGAGGCGCCCGATCTCGTGCACCTGCCTTATATCGTCGTGGTGATCGACGAATTCGCCGACATGATGATGATCGTCGGGAAGAAGGTGGAGCAGCTGATCGCTCGTATCGCGCAAAAGGCGCGGGCGGCAGGAATTCACCTGGTGCTCGCAACGCAGCGACCGTCGGTGGACGTGATCACCGGTTTGATCAAGGCGAACATCCCCGCGCGCATCGGGTACCAGGTGTCGTCGAAGATCGACTCGCGCACGATCATGGATCAAGGCGGCGCAGAACAGTTGTTGGGGCATGGCGACATGCTGTACTTGCCGCCGGGAACCGCGCTCCCCACGCGCGTACACGGCGCCTTCGTGTCCGACGAAGAAGTGCATCGCATCGTAAAGGATTTGAAAGGGCGCGGCGGTCCGGACTATCTCGCCGACGTGTTGACCGATGGCGGCGGCGATTTCGGTGAATTCGGCAGCGAACAGAGTGGCGAAGAAGGTTCGGCGGAACAGGACGATGCGTTGTACGACGAAGCCGTCGCGTTCGTGCTCGAGACACGTCGCGCGTCGATATCTGCGGTGCAGCGCAAGCTTCGGATCGGTTACAACCGCGCCGCGCGCCTCGTCGAATCGATGGAGGCCGCCGGCGTCGTCAGCAGCATGAATACCAACGGTTCGCGCGAGGTGCTCGTACCGAATCGTGACTAACCGATTGCCTCTGCTGTGGGCGATCGCAATCGCTCTGTTGATGCCAACCGCGCTCGCTTCCAGCACGACGAGTGCGGCGCAACAGCTCGCCGCGTTGCTCGTGCCGGTTCAGCACCTCAAGGCCGAGTTCACGCAGACGGTGCTCGGCGCGCGCCGCGAGTTGCTGCAGTCGTCGGAAGGTTACGTCCGTATCGCGCGGCCGCAGCAGTTCAAGTGGGTACTGTCCGCGCCGTATCCGCAGACGGTGGTGACCGTTGGCGATCGACTGTACGTGTACGATCCGGATCTGCAGCAGGTTCAGGTCAAGCCGCTGGCAGAAGCGCTCGCAGGGACGCCCGCTTTGGTGTTGCTGGGTACGGCCGCGCAGATCGAGGCGCAGTTCGAAGTCAAACGCGAAGACGCAAACGGTCTGGAACTGTACGGCCTCACGCCGAAGGATCCGGCCGCCGTGTACACCGAAATCCGCATGACGTTCAGCGAGAAACGCCTCGTTCGAATCGAAATCGAGGATTCGTTGGGTCAGCTGACCGACGTCAGCTTCCACAACCTCGAGGTGAATCAACCGATTTCGCCCGACGAGTTCGAGTTCACCGTTCCGCCCGATGCAGACCTGATCGGCAATGCCGCACCCAAGCCCTCCTAGCGAACCGCTCGCGGCGCGGATGCGTCCGCTTCGCCTCGATGAATTCGTTGGTCAGGAACATCTGCTCGGTCCCGGGCGGCCACTCGCAGAACTTGCCGCGCGGGGCCGCATTCATTCGATGTTGCTGTGGGGTCCGCCGGGAACCGGTAAAACCACGCTCGCTCGGTTGCTTGCCGACCGCGCCGGCGCGGAGTGGATCAGCATCTCGGCGGTACTGTCGGGCGTGAAGGAGATCCGCGCAGCGATCGAGACCGCCCGTGTAGCGCTGGCGGGTGGCCGCGTGACCGTACTCTTCGTCGACGAGGTGCATCGGTTCAACAAGGCACAGCAGGACGCGTTCCTGCCGCACGTCGAAGCCGGCACGGTCGTATTCATCGGCGCGACGACGGAGAACCCGTCGTTCGAAGTGATCGGCGCGTTGTTGTCGCGTGTGCGCGTTTACGTACTGAAGCGTCTCGAGGAATCGAGTCTCGATAAAGTGTTGGATCGCGCGTTGGGCGATCGCGAACGCGGTCTCGATGTCGCCGGCGTTTCGATCGCCGAGGACGCGCGTGCGTTGTTGTTGGCGAGCGCCGACGGCGACGCCCGGCGCATGCTGAACGTACTGGAGATCGCGGCGCAGTTGATCGGCGACGACAAACGGATCACTGCGACCAGCGTCGCCGACGTGATCGGTGCGCGGCAACGCCGGTTCGACAAACAGGGCGACGTTTTCTACGACCAGATTTCAGCGCTGCACAAAGCCGTGCGCGGCACGGCACCCGACGCTGCGTTGTATTGGCTGTGTCGCATGCTCGACGGAGGATGCGATCCCGTGTACATCGCGCGTCGCGTCGCGCGGATGGCGAGTGAAGACATCGGCAACGCCGATCCACGCGGATTGCAGATCGCGTTGGCGGCCTGGGACGCGTATCTGCGTCTCGGATCGCCGGAAGGCGAACTGGCGATTGCGCAGGCCGTGGTGTATCTCGCGTGCGTGCCGAAGAGCAATGCGGTGCACACGGCGTTCAACGCGGCGCGCGCCGAAGTGGCATCGGGTCCTTCGTACGACGTGCCGCTGCGATTTCGAAATGCGCCGACGCGGTTGATGAAGGAACTGGGATATGGCGCGGGCTATCGCTACGCACACGACGAAGCGGACGCATTTGCGGCCGGCGAGAGCTACTTTCCGGATGAGATGCCCGCGTCCGTTTACTACCATCCGGCGCCACGCGGGCTCGAGCAACGCATCGCCGAGCACTTGAAACGTCTCAGGTCGGAAACCGATCCTGACGTGAAACGTTGAGGAGCCGCGATGGGCATCTATGGATTCTTCAGTGTGGGGATCGGCGCGGCGCTCGGCGCATGGTTGCGCTGGGGGTTGAGCGTCACGCTGAATCCGATCCTGCCGATGTTGCCGCTCGGTACGCTCGCCTCGAATCTCGTAGGCGGATACCTGATCGGACTCGTACTCGGTTACATCGATCATTTTCAATCGATGTCGCCGGAGATGCGCCTGCTGATCACCACCGGATTTCTCGGCGGTCTCACCACGTTTTCGACGTTCTCGGCCGAGAGCACCGCGTTACTCATGCGGCAGGAATATCTGTGGGCGGGCATCGTCATCGGCGGGCACGTCGTCGGGTCGATTCTGATGACGATGCTCGGTGTCGGTACGATCGCGCTGCTGAAGAACTGACGTCCGCGTTCGGTTGAGACGCGGACGCCACTCACCTAGTATGTCGCGCCGCAAGCCGGGGCGTGCGCCCCATCGAGACTGACGATGCTCGACCCGAAGACCATACGACAGGATCCCGAAGCCGTTCGCGTTGCGTTGGCGCGACGCGGATATCGTTTCGACGTCGATCAATTCCTGGCGCTCGAGGAGCGGCGAAAAACGCTGCAGCTCGAATCGGAGCGCCTGCAGAACGAGCGGAATACCAAGTCGAAGTCGATCGGCCAGGCGAAAGCGTCGGGCCGCGACATTCAACCTTGTTGGACGAGGTCGCCGATCTCGGTGCCCGACTCGACGCCGCCAAGGCGGCCTTCGATGTCGCGCAGGGCGAAGTGGACGCGCTGTTTCTATCGATTCCGAACCTTCCTGACGCGAGCGTGCCCGACGGCCAGGACGAAACGGCGAACGTCGAGTTGCGTACGTGGAGCGAACCGACGCAATTGAATTTTCCACCGCTGGATCACGTCGATCTCGGCGCGCGCGGCGCGCTCGATTTCGAATCCGCCGCGCGCATGAGCGGCGCGCGCTTCGTGGTCATTCGCGGCGCGCTTGCGCGGCTGCAGCGCGCGCTGACCCAGTTCATGCTCGATCTGCACGTCGCCGAGCACGGCTACACCGAGGTGTACGTGCCGTATCTCGTGAACAGCGACGCGCTGTTCGGAACAGGACAGCTGCCGAAGTTTGCGGACGACCAGTTCCGTATTGCCGGTGACCACGACCTGTATCTGATTCCCACGGCCGAAGTACCGGTCACGAATCTCTATCGCGAGCAGATTCTCGACGCCGAGCGACTGCCGATCCGCCACGTGTGTCATACGCCGTGCTTCCGCAGCGAGGCGGGCAGCTACGGACGCGACACGCGCGGAATGATCCGGCAGCATCAGTTCGAAAAAGTGGAGATCGTGCAGATCGTCGCCCCCGAGCACAGCTGGCAGGCGCACGACGAACTCACCTCGCATGCAGAAGCGGTTTTGAAGCGACTCGAGTTGCCGTATCGCGCCGTGGTGCTGTGCGCGGGCGATATGGGATTTGCAGCGGCGAAGACGATCGACCTCGAAGTTTGGTTACCTGGCCAGCAGCGCTATCGCGAGATCTCGTCGTGCAGCAACTATCGCGACTTTCAGGCGCGGCGCATGCAGGCGCGATATCGCAACCCAACCACGCGAAAACCGGAGTACGTGCACACGCTCAACGGATCGGGGCTGGCGGTCGGTCGCACGTTGGTCGCGGTAATGGAGAACTATCAGGACGGCGAAGGCCGCGTGCACGTACCCGATGCGCTGCGCGGCTACATGGGAGGCGCGACAACGCTCGACCTGCGCGACTGATGCAATGGATTACCTTCCGCTTTTCGTCGATGTCACCAACCGACGCTGCCTGTTGGTCGGCGCTGGCGAGGTCGCGCAACGCAGGTTGAACTGGCTGCTTGGTGCGGGTGCGCACGTCGTCGTCGTTGCCCCCGACGCCGGCGAAGAAATCCGCAATCTGCTCGCGGGTCGCGGCGAGATCCGAACGCGCAAGTTCGAACCCGCCGACGTCGCTGGTATGTTGCTGGTGATTGCGGCGACGGACAGTGCCGCGGTAAACCGCGCGGTATACGAGGCGGCGACAGCGCAGGGCATTCTCGTCAATACCGTCGACGATGCGTCGCTCTCGTCCGTGATCTTTCCGTCGATCATCCAACGCGATCCGGTCATCGTCGCGGTGTCGACAGGCGGTCGTTCGCCGACACTGGCGCGCCGCGTCCGCTCGCTGATCGAAGCGCGGCTTCCGACCGGACTCGGCAAGGCCGCGGACGCGCTAGGTCGTTGGCGAGGTCGAGTCGGTCAGACGATTCCCGACGTCGCGTCGCGGCGGCGGTTCTGGGACGACCTGCTCGACGGGCCGGCGGCGCAGGCCGATGTACGAAGGTAACGTCGATCTGACGGATCTGCTGATCGAGGAGCGGCTGCAGCGCTGGGACCAGCAGGCGCTCGGGTTCGTTTCGCTCGTCGGCGCGGGGCCGGGAGATCCCGGATTGCTGACGTTGAAAGCGTTGCAGTGCCTCGAGCGCGCGGACGTCGTGTTCCACGACAACCTCGTTTCGCCCGACGTGGTCGCGATGGCGCGGCGCGATGCGCGGCGCGTTTACGTCGGAAAGCGGCGCGAATTTCATTCGGTGCGGCAGGAGTCGATCAACGAGATGTTGATCGAAGCCGCGCGCGCGGGAGATCGCGTGGTTCGCTTGAAAGGCGGCGATCCGTTCGTCTTCGGTCGCGGCGGCGAAGAGATCGAGACGCTGGCCGAGGAGGGCGTTCCGTTCGAAGTGGTGCCCGGAATCACCGCGGCGCTGGGCTGCGCGAGCTATGCGAACATTCCGCTGACGCACCGCGACTGGGCGCACTCGGTTCGCTTCGTCACCGGCAACCTGACCGGCGATCGCGTCAATCTCGATTGGCCGGACCTCGCGAAAGCGGATCAGACGCTCGTCGTGTACATGGGGCTGCGAGGCTTGCCGGAAATCTGTGCCGAACTCATCGCGCACGGCATGGATCCCGAAACACCGGCCGCATTGATCGGCCGTGGCACGCTGCCGGACCAGCAGGTCATCGAGTCACCGTTGCGCTCGCTCGCCGCAACGGTGGCCGGCGCCGACGTGCATGGACCTACGATCGTGATCATCGGGCGAGTGGTCGCGCTGCGCAGTCGTCTCAGCCGGAACTGAGCGTTCAAAGGCAGTTGGTGGGTCGCGGCAGCCCGGCGATTTTAGCGGCCAGTTTCGCGGGACTTCCGGGGAACAGCGACAACAGGTAGATGCTGGTGCCTTTCTCGGCGCCTAGTCGCTGCCCGACCAGCTTCACCAAGGGGCGCATGGCGGGCGACACGCCGGTCGTCTGATGGAATTCTCTCAGCACTGCAATCACCGCCCAATGCTCCGGCGTCAGCTCGATGCGCTCTCGCTTCGCCAGTTCCAGCGCTGCCGCGTCGTTCCAGTCGGTGAGGTCGACGAGGAAACCTTCTTTATCGAGACGCACGACGTCAACTCCAGCTGACGACGGGATGGTGCGACACGGCCAGATCGACGAACGCGCCATCGTCGATCTGTTGTACCTGACTCGAGATGAGATGAGCCGATGCCGCGCGATGCAACGTCGGCGGCCAGCGCGCAGCACGATGTGCCGACCGCTCGTTTCGCAATTCGGGCGAACACCGAATCGACGGCCCAGTACACCCCGTTACCGACGAGCAAGACCGTGTCGCCGGGCGACGCGGCGTGCAGGCAGTTGTCCAGCGCGCCCTTTCGCTCCGACGAGGAGTTGATGATGTGGAGGGTGGCCATTCAGTCGGGTACCACTACGTCCTGTGCGCCAACGAGTTTGCGAATCGCGCCGCGCGACAGAACGCGGACCGGTATCGCCAGCGAATCCGCGACGATTCCACGCTGCTTCAGCGAGCCGCCATCCACGAAGACGTCGGTGACGTCGTATGTCGGTAAGGCGCGATAGCCGCGCGCGACATTGCCCTGCGTTTCGCCGCTGTCGATCAACTGGAACACGCCATCGTCGATGAAGAGTACCGAGACCTTCTGTTCGAACACCGCGCCGACCAGCAATTCGTCGAGCAGTTCGAGATGCCAACGCACCGCGATGCGGCGCGTGCGAGATCACGAACAGTAATCGCCGCGGTGTCATGCGCAGAACGTGACGAATCGGTCGGCGGCGATGGCGGCCTCCACCATCTGGCCGAGTCCGACGATCTGATACGGCGGGTTCACGTTGGCTGCCGCGCGCTCATAGCGCACGGCGTCGTCGCTGCCCATCACGCCGCGCCGCAGTGCCGCGGCGACGCACACCGCCAACTCGATTCCGTGCTCATTGGCGAATGCGGCCCATTCCGCGGCGGTATCGACCTCTCCCTGGGGTTGCACTATCAGGGCATTCGCGAGGTTCACGCCGGCGTGATAGAAGAACACCCGGTGAATGCCGTGCCCCTTCGCGACCGCGGCTCGGGCGAATCGCAATGCGAGACGGGGCGACTCGCTGGTCGCCGCGTCGCCGTGGATCGCGATGGCAAAGTTCATGGTGTAGGACGGCATCCGATATCGGCGCGAATGATATGCGGCCGATCGTGACGTGGCGAGTCACCACGCAACCGGTCACCGCTGCGTTGCGCTAACATGCCTCGAACGCCTTGTCTCGAACATCAATGGAGTGACTGCACGCGATGGATCCGCACCGAGTTCGATTCCGATGACCCAGGCGCCACGCTCCGACGCGATCGTCGTTCTGGGAGTAACCGGCGACCTGGCTTACCGCAAGATCTTTCCCTCCCTGTACAAGTTGACCGCGCGGCATCGCCTCGACGTGCCGGTGATCGGTGTGGCTCGTGCGGGATGGGACGTGGCGCCGGTTGCAGCAGCGCGCCAGAGAAGGCGTTGCCGCGTTCGTCAAGGAACCGGATCCGAGCGCGGTCGAACGGCTCGCCGGCATGCTTCGCTACGTCGACGGCGACTACAACAACGCCGCGACGTTTGCCGGTCTGTGCCAGGCGCTCGATGGCGCGAAGCATCCGCTGTTCTACCTCGCCATTCCGCCGAGCATGTTCCCTACGGTGCTGAAAGGTCTCGGCCAATCGGGATGTTCGGCAGGCGCGCGCGTCGTCGTAGAGAAACCGTTCGGACGCGATCTCGAGTCGGCGCGCGCGCTGAACCGGGTGCTGCGCGAACACTTCGACGAATCGGACATTTTTCGGATCGATCACTACCTCGGTAAAGAGCCGGTCCAGAACCTGTTGTACTTTCGCTTCGCCAACTCGTTTCTCGAGCCGGTGTGGAATCGCAATTTCGTCGCAAGCGTGCAGATTACGATGGCCGAGCGATTCGGCGTCGCCGGCCGCGGTCGGTTCTACGAAGAGGCCGGTGCGATTCGCGACGTGGTGCAGAACCACCTGTTGCAGGTCGTCGGGTTCCTTGCGATGGAGCCTCCTGTCGGCGGCGACCGCGAGTCGATGCGCGACGAGAAAGTGAAGGTGTTCCGTTCGATGCGCCCGCTCAGCGCCGACAGCCTCGTTCGAGGACAGTTCGACGGATATCGCGATCAACCCGGCGTTGCGCCCGATTCCACGGTGGAAACGTTCGCGGCGATGCAGCTGCACATCGACTCCTGGCGATGGGACGGCGTGCCGTTTTTCATCCGGGCAGGCAAATGTCTGCCGGTTACCGCAACCGAGGTGATCGTCGAGTTGAAACGTCCGCCGTCGCCGGTATTCGGCGAAATGGGCGGGCAGATGACCAACAACTACGTCCGGTTCCGGCTCGGCCCCGACGTGGCGATCGCATTGGGCGCGCGAGCCAAATTGCCGGGGGAGAGAATGACCGGCGAGAACGTCGAACTGTTCGTTTGCAACCAGCATCGCGACGAGATGGATGCTTACGAACGACTGATCGGCGACGCGATGGTTGGCGATGCGACCTTGTTCGCCCGTCAGGACGAGGTCGAAGCAGCGTGGCGCATCGTCGATCCGATCCTGTCGTCAGGCAGCGACGTGCACCCGTATGCCGTCGACAGCTGGGGTCCGCCGCAAGCGAAGGGCATGGTCGAGCCGTTCGGCGGCTGGCGCAATCCGGATCGCGACAGCGTCGTGGGCGCTGGCCCGCAATCCCGGAAGTAGCAGGGAGTTTCAATGGCGAGCGGTGTGCTGTCGGCGCGGCGTGGAGGAGTGCTGTGTCACCTCACGTCATTGCCGGGCGATGCCGCCACCGGAACGCTCGGCCCAAGCGCTTTGCGGTTTCTGGACTTCATGCAACGCGCTGCATTGTCGGTCTGGCAGATGCTGCCGCTGAATCCGCCGGACGAATACGGGTCGCCGTATCACAGCGAATCGCTGTACGCGCTGAATGCGCGATTACTCGACCCCGCGCTCCGCCTTACTGAACCGGGCGCGCTGCGACGTTACGTCCACACGTACGCCGCTGCGTACCAGCGGTTCGAGACCGAGCAGGCGTACTGGCTGGCCGATTTCTGCCGTTTCAGCGTGGCTCGAACGCTTCACGGGAGCGATTGGACGGCGTGGCCGGCGCCGCTGTGCACGCGCGATCCGGATGCGCTCGTCAGGTTCGATCGCGAGCACGCGACGGCGCTCGAATCTGTGCGGTACGCGCAGTTCGCGATCGCACACGGTTTTGCAGAGTTGCGCCGCGAAGCGACCAGCCGCGGCATACGTCTGTTCGGCGACATGCCGCTGTACCCGGCGTTCGAGAGCGCCGACGTTTGGGCGCATCAGGACGTATTCCAACTCGACGCGCACCAACGGCCCAGCTATGTGGCGGGCGTGCCGCCAGACTATTTCTCCGCAACGGGTCAGTTGTGGGGGAACCCGGTCTACGACTGGGATCGATTGGCTGAAACCGGGTTCACGTGGTGGATCGAACGTGTGAAGGCCCAGTTGCGGCTATTCGACATCGTGCGCATCGATCACTTCAGAGGTCTCGAGTCATTCTGGGCGGTACCTCCAGACGCGATCGACGCGGCGCCAGGTGCGTGGCGACCGGCACCCGGTCACGCGTTGCTGAGTGCGGTGCGCGAGCAATTCGATCCGCTGCCGGTCGTTGCGGAAGATCTCGGCGTCATCACACCGCAGGTAGACGCTCTGCGGGAGGCGTTCGGTCTTCCGGGAATGCGCGTGGCCCAGTTCGCTTTCAGCGGCGACGCACACAATCCGCATTTGCCGCGCAGTTATGTCGCTAACACGGTCGCGTACACCGGAACTCACGACAACGATACGACGCTCGGTTGGTATCTGAGCCTTGACGACGGAACGCGAGCGGAAGTCGATCGCATGACCGGCGCGGCTAACGAGATGCCTTGGGCGCTGATCGATGTAGTGCTCGGGTCCGTTGCCAACCTCGCGGTCGTTCCGCTACAGGATTTCCTGTCCCTCGACGGCGGGCATCGCATGAATACACCGGGCGAAACCGATGGAAACTGGGCGTGGCGTTTCGATGCATCGCGGCTGACGCCACAACTGGCCGACAGAATCAGGGGGTCTCTCGTTGCGTCCGGTCGGGCTTGAGTACGATCCCTGCCAGCGGCGGTAGCGTCAGCGCAAGCGAGTAGGCATACCCCGTGCTGCGTACGGCCTGCGTCTCGCAGCGCCCCGCGTTGCCGAGATTGGAGCCTCCGTAGTACGTCGAATCCGAATTGAAGATTTCGCGATACGCGCCCGGTTGCCCGGTGCCGACGCGGTAGTTGTGGCGCGGTACCGGCGTGAAGTTGAGAACCACGATCAGCACGTCGTTGCCGACGCGGCGTTGGAAGCTGATGACGGAGTGGCTGACGTCGTCGCAATCAATCCACTGAAACCCCGCGGGCTCCGAATCGAGTCCGAGCGCCGCCTCGCTCCGATAGAGGCCGTTCAACGCGCGCACCAGTTCGAAGACGCCGCGGTGCGGCGCGTAGTCGAGCAGTTGCCAATCGAGCGGACGATCGTGGCTCCACTCGCTGCGTTGCCCGAACTCGCCACCCATGAACAACAGCTTCTTGCCCGGCATCAGGTACTGATACGTGAACAGCAACCGCAGGTTGGCAAACCGTTGCCAGTCGTCACCGGGCATCTTGCCGAGCAGCGACGACTTCCCGTGCACCACTTCGTCGTGCGACAGCGGCAGCAGAAAATGCTCGCTGTACGCATACAACATCCCGAACGTCAGATGTCGATGGTGATGTTTGCGATGCACCGGATCGAAGTGGATGTAGGCGAGCGTGTCGTTCATCCATCCCATGTTCCACTTCAGCGTGAAGCCGAGCCCACCGGTGTAGGTGGGGCGCGTCACCTGCGGCCACGCCGTCGATTCTTCCGCAATGATCATCGTGCCGGGTGACTCGCCGTGGGTCACCTCGTTCAATTCGCGTATCCATTCGATCGCCTCGAGGTTTTCCCGGCCACCCAGCCGGTTCGGGATCCAATCGCCCGGGAGGCGCGAATAATCGAGGTACAGCATCGAAGCGACGGCATCGACGCGCAGGCCGTCGATGTGGAACTCGTTCAACCAGAACAGCGCACTGCTGGTGAGAAAGTTGCGCACTTCGTTGCGACCGTAGTTGAAGATCAGCGTCTTCCAGTCGCGATGTTCGCCGAGCCGCGGGTCGGCGTGCTCGTACAATGCGGTGCCGTCGAATCGCGCGAGGCCGTGCGCGTCGCGCGGAAAATGCGCCGGCACCCAGTCGAGCAGCACGCCGATGCCGCGCTGATGCAGGTGATCGACGAAGCCTCGGAAGTCGTCGGGTGTACCGAAGCGGCTGGTGGGCGCGAAATAGCCGAGCGCCTGATAACCCCACGATCCGTCGAACGGATGTTCGGTGATCGGCATCAACTCGACGTGCGTGAAACCGAGGTGCGCGACGTGCGATGCCAGGCGTTCGGCGAGCGTTAGGTAGTCCAGGAATTCGCCGTTTTCGGCGCGCTGCCAGGAGCCGAGGTGCACTTCGTAGACCGAGATCGATTCGCGGGACGGCTGGAAGTCGCGTCGCCGTTCCATCCACTGCGTGTCGCCCCAACGATGCGACGGAGGTGCGCACACGATGGAGGCGGTGTCCGGACGATGCTCGAACAGCCTCGCATAGGGATCTGCCTTCAGGACGATCTCGCCGCTATGCCGATTGCGAATCTCGAACTTGTAGCGCGCACCTGCGGCGAGTTCCGGCACGAACAGACACCAGATTCCGCTCTCGCCCTGCGCGTTCATCGGGTGCCGGCGACCGTCCCAGGCGTTGAAATCGCCAACCACACTGACGCGTTCCGCATTGGGCGCCCAGACCGCGAAGCGGAATCCGGTATGGCCGTCGATGCCGTATGGTTGTGCGCCCAGCAGGTCGTAAGCGCGTCGGTGACGGCCCTCGTTGAATAGATACAGGTCCTGCGGCGCGAGATCGACGCGGAACGCGAACGCATCGAGCTCATCCCGGCGTTGACCACCCCGTTCGATCCAGTGAAGGCGGTAGTGGTGCGGCACATCGCCTGCGCGACCTTGCCAGTGAAAGACGCCCGCCCAGCGCGTTTTCGTAAGCGCGGGGCCGTTGGCGACCGATACGGACGTTGCCGACGGCAGGAACACCGTCAACGTGGCGCGATCGCCGTCGACTTTCAGCCCGAGCACCTCAGAGGGCGCGTACTCTCGACATGCGATCAGGCGTTCGATGCGTTGTGCGTCGGGCTGTCGGCTCATTGCGGTGGCACCGCCGGCGAGACGAGCTCGTCATAAAGCTCGAGGTATCGCAGCGCGCTGTTGCGCCACGAGAAATCCATCGCCATACCGTTGCGCTGAATGGCTCGCCAGGTGTGTCGATTGCGGGACGTTGCGACGGCGTTCCTGATTGCTTCGAGCAACGCATCGGGCGTCGCGGGCCCGAACAGAAATCCGGTGCCGGAGCGCCCGGAGACCTGCCGCACCGTATCGATCAATCCACCGGTGCTGCGCACGACCGGTACCGTTCCATAGATCTGGCTGTACATCTGGTTCAGACCGCAGGGCTCGAAACGCGACGGCATCAGGAAAATGTCGGCGCCCGCTTCGATGAGGTGTGCCATCGCCTCGTCGTGCCCCGTGTGATGTGCCACCCGTCCCGGGTATTGCGCGCTCGCGTTGCGCAGCGATCTCTCGATCGCCGGATCGCCGGTACCCAACACCGCGAGTTGTGCCGGTAATGACACGAGCGCATCGATCAGCGACAGGATCAGATCGATACCTTTCTGGTGTGCGAGCCGACTAACGACTCCAAGCAGGGGCACATCGGACGGATCGAGCCCGAGTTGCGCCTGAACAGCGCGTTTGTTGACGAGCTTGCGCTCGAGATTGGTCGCGGTGTAGCGAGCGCGCAGCAGCGGGTCCGTGGTCGGATTCCAAACCGACGTATCGATGCCGTTGAGAATGCCGCGTAGCGCCGAAACACGATGGCGAATCAACCCATCGAGGCCCTGTCCGTACTCCGCCGTCTGGATCTCTGCGGCGTAAGTCGGGCTCACCGTGGTGATGCGGTTTGCGAACGCGATGCCGGCTTTGATGAACGCCATCGAACCATGGAACTCCAGGCCGTCGATCGACCAGAGATCAGGCGGGAGCCCGAGAGCGTCGAACGTCGCGCGATCGTAAACGCCCTGATAGGCGAGGTTGTGAATCGTGAAGACGGTAGGCGGCGGCTGCGCCTCACGCTGCAGCAACGCGGCCGCAAGGCCTGTCTGCCAATCATTGAGGTGAACGACGTCGGTGCGAAAGTCGGTTTCCTCCGGGTGCGTCGCAAGCCACGTGATGGCGCGCGAAAACAATGCGAATCGCTCCGCGTTGTCGGGCCAGTCCGTTCCGTCGGCGCCGACATACGGATTGCCATTGCGACCGAACAACGGCGCGCACGCGACCAGCCACAACCGTTGGCCCTGCGGCGCCGTGGCTTCGACTATTTCGACGTCGCGATCGTGTAATCCGTAGGCGGGCTATCGAATGCGAGGTACCGATCTGGTGGGAGAGGTCGCCGTAGTACGGCAACACCACCCGAACGTCGCACCCGAGCGATGCCAACGCCGACGTCAGGCTCCCGGCAACGTCGGCGAGTCCGCCGGTTTTGACGAGCGGAGCCATTTCGCTGGCGGCAAAGAGCACATTCGGGCGGTTCAGGTCTTCCTCCGTCATAGGCGCGTTCGGCTGGTCCAACGGAACCGTCGAGGCTCAGATCCAGAGCATGCGGCCCATTTCGAACGGATGCGACAGCAACTCGTGATACGGATACATCCGTATCTGGTACGTCTGCATTCCCGGAAACGGCGGAACGAACTCGATCCGGAATCCGGCGTTCGACGGCGAGTCCGAAGGGACTTCGTTGGCGCGGAACGTCATCGAAGGACCTTCGCCCGGATCCACCACACACTCCACGCGCACGTCCTGCGGCAACAGGCCGGCGAGCTGTGCGCGTAACTCGACGACGATCCGTTCGCCGTGAGCGGCTTGAGACCGCGGTGCATCGATGCGTTCCAGACGCACGCCGTGCCATTGATCGCCGACGCGCTTCTTCCACTCAGCCAGACGTTCGGCGGCGTGGTTCGTCGCGAGTGCGCGGTTCTGGCGCGCGGCCGGGCAATACAGCTTTTCGACGTACTCTCGCACCATGCGTTCGGCGTTGAACCGCGGAATGATCGTGCGCATCGACGCCTTTGCCATGCGTATCCAAGCGCCGGTCGCGTTCGCTTCGAAATACGATGGAATGACGTGATTCTCGAGCAGGTCGATCAGGTCGCGGCCTTCTTCCCTGAATCGGTAGTCGCTGTCCCACGCAACGTCGTGCGGATTGATGCCCCAGCCGTTCGAACCGTCGAATCCTTCGGCCCACCAACCGTCGAGCACCGATAGATTGATGGCGCCGTTGATGGCGGCTTTCATGCCGGACGTGCCGCTCGCTTCGAGCGGGTACTCGGGATTGTTGAGCCAGACGTCGACGCCCGCCACGAGTTTGCGCGCCAGCGCGAGGTCGTAGTTCTCGACGAGCAGCACCTTGCCGACGAATTCCGGCTTCATCGACAGCTCGTACACCTGCTCGATGAGACGTTTGCCGGGCTCGTCGTGCGGGTGTGCCTTTCCGGCGACGATCAGCACGACCGGTCGTGCTGGATCGTTCAGCAGTCGTGCGAGTCGTTCACGCTCGGAGAAGATCAGCGTCGCGCGTTTATAGGTGGCAAAACGGCGCGCGAATCCGAGCACCAGGACGTCCCGCGCCGGTTGGCGCAACAATCGCGTCGCGCGTTCGATCGTCGAGTGCGCGATGCCGTTGGCTTGGTGTTGTCTGCGCAAGCGCTTGTCCACGTCGGCGAACAGTTCCGCCGTCAGCTCCTGCCGGATGCTCCAGAACTGGTGATCGGGAATGCTGTCGATGCGCGACCAGTACTCCGGCACCGACAGATTGGCGCGCCAGTCCGAGAAGCGGATGTCGAACAGATTGACCCATTCGAGTGCGAGGAAGGTCTGCAGATGCACGCCGTTCGTCACGGATTCGATCGGGTTTTCGTCCGGCGGAATTTCCGGCCAGATGTAGCGCTCGTTCGCGGAGGCGACGCGGCCGTGCACCTTGCTGACGCCGTTGTGGTGGCGCGAACCCCGCAGCGCCAACGACGTCATGTTGACGCGGTCGGGCTGACCGCTGTTTGCGAGCTGCAGCAGCCTGCCCACTTCGAAGCCGATCGAGTGCAGATAGTGCCCGAGATGCTGCTCGATCACGCCCCATGAGAACACGTCGTGTCCCGCGGCAACCGGGGTGTGGGTCGTGAACACGGTTGCGGCGGCCACCTGTTCGATCGCCGCTGCGAACGGCATTCCCTCCGACTCCTTCTCGTGACAGCGTTCGATGATCTGGAATGCGGCGTGACCCTCGTTCAGATGCCATACCGTCGGTTTGATGCCGAGCGCGTTCAGCGCCCGCACGCCGCCGATGCCGAGCACGATCTCCTGCATGACACGCGTCGACTCGTCACCTCCATAGAGCCGGTAGGTGATCGAGCGGTGCACGTCGCGGTTGTCCGGAAGGTCGCTGTCGAGCAGATACAACGTGGTGTGGCCGGCTTTGCCGCGCCAGATGCGCAAACGCACGTTATCGGTGCCGATCTGCACCGAAACGGTGATCTCGCGTCCGTCAGTATCGGTTGCGATCTGAAGCGGTAGATCTTCCAGCTGCGTCGTCTTGTATTGCTCGACCTGTCGGCCGCGCGCATCGACGTGCTGTTCGAAGAACCCCTGGTGATAGAGCAGTCCGACGCCGACGAGCGGCACCGCGAGGTCGGACGCCGCTTTGCAGTGGTCGGCGGCGAGAATTCCGAGGCCGCCGCTGTAGAGCGGCAGGCTTTCGTGAAATCCGAACTCGAAGCAGAAGTACGCGACCAGATCCTGTTTCGGATCGAGGTGCGCGCAGAGGTCGGCCGGCATCTGTCGGGCGTGATACGCATCGTACGAGGCGATCACGCGCTGATAGCCATCGCGATAAGCAGGATTGCGAGCGGCCGCATCGAGATCCGCCTGCGCCAGGCGACGAAGAAACACGCCGAGGTTGCCGTTGCACGCCTCATACAGCGCGTTGTTCAGCTGACGGAACAGGTGACGGAGATCCCGGTCCCAGGTGTAGATCAGGTTGTTAGCCAGTTCCGGCAGGCGAGGGAGTTCCGCGGGGATCTGCGGGCGAACTTCGAGGGGAAATTGGGTGCCACTCATGTGACCGGAATTCTACCGATGCGTGGTTATACTGTCATCGCGTCGATCGAATCTCTGAACCCGTCGTCCGAAACAGCGAAGTCTGACCGCTAGACATGAAACTCGATCCCACTCAGCGGTATGTAAGTCGACTGACGCATCGCACACTTGCACTCGTGATGGCCGGCGGAAAAGGCGCGCGGTTGGGCGCGCTCACCGAGTGGCGAGCAAAACCTGCGGTGCCGTTCGGCGGCAACTTCCGAATCATCGACTTCACGTTGTCGAACTGCATCAACTCGGGCATCCGACGAATCGGCGTGCTCACGCAATACAAAGCGTATTCGCTGATTCGCCACGTGCAGCGCGGCTGGGGATTCCTGCGCGGCGAGTTCGGCGAGTTCGTCGAGCTGCTGCCGCCGCAACAGTGGCTCGACGAGCGTTGGTACGCCGGCACTGCCGATGCGGTGTTTCAGAACCTCGACATCGTGAAGCGTCACGGCCCCGAGTTCGTGCTGGTTCTGGCAGGCGATCACATCTACAAGATGGACTACGGTCCGATGATTGCGCGACACATGGAAAACGGTGCCGATCTGACGGTGGGGTGCGTCGTCGTGCCCGCCGAGCGCGCCGGAGAATTCGGAGTGATGAGCGTCGACTCGAAAGGGCGCGTGAAAGCGTTCGAAGAGAAGCCGGCTGATCCCGTGCGAATGCCCAACGATCCCACAAAGTCGCTCGCGTCGATGGGTATCTACGTTTTCAATCGGGACTTTCTGGTCGCCGAACTGACGAAAGACGCGCAAGACCCTGAGTCCGCGCACGACTTCGGCAAGAACATCATTCCGAAGTTGATCGCTGACTACCGCGTGTACTCGTATCCGTTCGAGGACGCGGGTGGGGAAGGCTACTGGCGCGACGTCGGTACGATAGATGCATTCTGGGAGGCGAACCTCGAGCTGGCTCACGTCATTCCGCCGCTCGATCTCTACGACCGTGATTGGCCGATCTGGACGTACCAGGAGCAGTTGCCGCCGGCGAAGTTCGTGTTCGACGATTACGACCGGCGCGGCATCGCCGTGAACTCGTTGATTGCAAGCGGATGCGTGATCTCGGGTGCGTCGGTGTCACGATCGCTGTTGTTCTGCAATGTGAAAGTCGAGAATTTCAGCGTGATCGACGAGGCGGTGATATTGCCCGACGTCGCCATCGGTCCGGGCTGTCGCATCCGCCGCGTCGTGATCGACAAGGGTTGTCGAATTCGCGAAGGCACGATCATCGGCGAGGATGCCGAAGCGGACCGGGCCCGATTTCACGTGACACCGGCGGGCGTCACGCTGGTGACACCCTCGATGCTCGGCCAGGTCTACTCCGCGAAAGCGATGTGAATCGGTTCAGGCGACCGTGTTGACCGTGCGCAGACGTTTCAGCGCTGCTTCGTGCAATCCGGTTGGCTTCCCCGAAGTCTTCAAACGATCGATCTCTGCTTCGAGTTCCGCAACGGAAAATACTTCTTCGCGCTCGTGATCACCGTCGCGCCAGTAGAAGTACGCACGGTAACCGTCGCGCTCTGCCGCACTGTCCCCGCCATGATTTCCAACGATGACGTAACGCATGAAGACATCTTGCGCGGAACGTCGAAAGCGGGATGCAAGGCGTGGACAGATTCGGGCGTGAGTGCGGCCGCGGCGTTCAGGAAGGAAGCATCCGTCGGAGCAATCCGACAGAACGCGCCATGAATCGGAAGATTGAGGCAACGCGTAAGCGTCCTCGCGGATTCACTTCGAGCGGCGTCGCTTACTCTTGGCAGGCGGGACCTTTCCACCGGCCTTGCGCGCCTCCGACAAGCCGATCGCGATGGCTTGTTTGCGGCTTTTGACCTTCTTGCCGGAACGACCACTGTGCAGTTCGCCGCGCTTCATTTCGTGCATCGCGCGTTCGACCTTCTCGGACGCCTTCTTTCCGTACTTCTTCTTCGCCATGGCGTGTCCACGCAGAATCGGATTGGGGAATTGGGTCACGCAGATTTCATGCCAGGGCCACTGCTCGGGTCGCCCCAGAGCAGATCAGTTAGCACCGCGGCATCGATCGCGGGACGGTCCGGTGGACCATGCGCAAGTTACAAGGGAGTTGTAGAAAGGACCAAAACTCAATCGTTGTTGGTGAGAGAGGCGACCAACCGTACGAGCTTGACCGGGTCCACCGGCTTCACCAGGTGTGCGTCGAATCCGGCATCGCTCGATTCTCTGCGATGTTCTTCCTGACCCCAACCGGTGACGGCTATGAGGATCAGCGATTGTCCCCACGGTTCCTGGCGGATCCGCCGAGCGACTTCGAAACCGTTCAGCTTCGGCAGACCGATGTCGAGCAACACCACGTCGGGCCGGAACGTTTCGGCCTCGCGCAAGGCGGCCAGCCCGTCGGCAGCCACCCGCGTGCGCTGACCGGAGAGTTCGAGTACGCGCGCTAACGACTCTGCTCCGTCGCGATTGTCGTCAACCACGAGAATCTTCCGAGAAGGCGTCGGTACGCTGAACGCGGCTGCCGGGCGGGACGTGCCGATGGCACCCGGGAGAGTCGGCAGGCGAACCACGAACTCGCTGCCTTTTCCGAGACCTTCGCTTTTCGCAACGATCGTGCCGCCGTGCAGGTGCACGATCGTCTGACACAACGTCAACCCGATGCCGAGGCCGCCGGTTGTTCGTTCCAATGACGTATCGACCTGCTTGAACATGTCGAAGATGGGTTGCAGTTGATTCGCTTCGAGCCCGATCCCGGAGTCGCGCACGCGGATCACCGCGGTGCTTGCATCGGTCTCGACGCTCAGGTCGATGTGGCCGCCCTGCGACGTGAACTTGCTTGCGTTGCTCAGTATATTTTCTACGACCTGCGCGAGCCGAATCGCATCGCCGCTTACGAACGCCGATGCGGCCGGCAGACTGACCGTCAGTACCTGTTCCTTGCGTTGGCAAAACGGGCGGGCCGCGTCGATTGCAGTCTCGAAGATCGAATTGAGTTCGATCGGCTCCTTGCGCAAGCGGAACCGACCGCTTGCGACGCGCCCCGTGTCGAGCAGGTCATCCACCAATCGGATCAGGTGATCGACTTGGCGCTGCATCACTTCGGCTGCGCCTTCGACCTGGTCGCGCGCCACGTCGGGACTGCGGATTGCCCTCAGTGCATTGACGATCGGCGCGAGCGGATTGCGGAGTTCGTGCGCGAGCATCGCTATGAATTCGTCTTTTCTGCGGTCGGCTTCAAGCAGGCTCGCGGCGTGTTCGCGTTGAGCGGTGACGTCGGTGTGCGTCCCGAACCACAGAACCACTGCGCCCGATGCGTCGAACGTCGGGTGAGCGCGTGACAGGAACCAGCGGTACGCCCCATCTTTTCCGAGAATGGGGAATGTCTCTTCCCACGGCGCGCGTTGCTCCAGCGATCGACGCATGCTTTCGGCGACGCGCTGCCGATGATCGGGATGATGGAAGCGTTGCCACCGGTCGCCTTGAACATCGCTCAATACCGTGCCGGTGTACTCGAACCAGCGGCGATTGAACCAGAAGATCCATCCTTTCGAGTCGGCCATCCATGCGAACTGCGCGATGTTGTCTGCCATCGTTTTGAAACGCTGTTCGCTGTCGCGCAGGATCGCGTCGGCTTCGGTGACGTCCTGGATCGACAGCAGGATGAGCCGCAGGTCGGTTTGAACGAGGCGGCTTGCGTTGATGCGCAGCGATCTTTGACCGCTGCGCGCGAAATGACGATCGATGGAGAAGTCGCTGATGGGCTTGTCGTCGAGGTGAATGCGTTCCAGGAGTTCGCGCAATTCGGGAATGTCCCATTCACCATCGCCCAGCTCGTACAGCAGACGTCCTTCGGTTCGATCGAGCGTGGTCTGGAACGCGGTGAGGAACGCCACATTGGCCGTGCGAATGCGCAGATCGGCGTCGAGCACCAGCAGCGGCTCGCGCGTGGTTGCGACGATGCTCTCCTGATACGCCTGTGCGCGTTTGATCGCTTCGACGTCGACGAGGATCGCGATTACGCCGTCGATCCGATCCTCGGTGACGTACGGACGCAATCGCAGCGAGTACCAGTGTCCCGGCGTCATCGCGCACTTCGCGCTCGTACGGCGCGCCGCTGTCCATGACCTGCAACAGTCGTGACGAGAGGTCGGGCATGTCGAAATGCACGGCGCGCGCGTCGAGCCGCGCTTCCGAGAGCGGACCGGACAACGCGAACAACCGGCTCGCCGACGGCGTAAAACGCCGCACTTCGAGGTCGTGACCCAGAATCACCATCGGCATGTGGACGCTGTCGAGTACGTTGTTCAGATCCGCGTTCAACCGCAGCAGATCGGCGTTGCGGCTGTGCAATTCGTCGTTGTAGATCGACAACTCTTCGTTGCTGGATTGGATTTCTTCTTTCGAGGTCTCGAGTTCTTCGTTCGTGCTCTGGAGTTCTTCGTTCGCCGACTGAACTTCCTCGCTGGCGGATTGCAGTTCCTCGTTTGCAGCCTCCTGCTGTTCGATTACGCGCTGCAGGTACTCTCGCGTTGCCGTGAGTTCGCGAATGAGGTCTGCGCGTTCTCGATCGGCCAACGGCTCGGTTCGCTCGTGCTCGATCGTGCGGTTTGCGTCGGGGGATGCGGCGTCGCCTTCGAACAAAACGAGGAAACCGCCGGCGCCGTCGGAAATGGGTACCACTTCGATGGCAACTCTGGTTGAACCGGCATGTGTCTTCACGCGCAGGCTGTCCGTGCGCACCGTCGTCTGGCTTCTACCCGCCGAAATGATGGCCGCGTGCACCGACACCAGCAGATCTTCGCGCAGCATCTTCAGAAGACTGAGGCTCGCCTGCCCCGGCGCCGGCGTCAGGTAAAGGCCGGTGTCGCCACGGAATTGCAGGATTTCGAGATCGCTGGAAATCACCACCGCGGGCGGTGCGAAACGGTTGAGCAAGAGGCGATCACCTTCCCGTAGCAGAGACGCGCGCGCATCGGGAATGTGCGTGGCGATCGGCAGCATCGCCGCCGATGGCTGTTGACTGCGGCGCGCTGCGCGCGCCACGTGTCGTCCGTTGCCGCCGCGCTTGGTGTAGATCTTGTGCTTCGAATCCAGCGTGTCGAACAGCGCACGGTATGCACCCAGCGCTTCCGCACCGCCGAGCCACAGATAGCCGTCAGGACGCAACGCATAGTGCAGGATCGGAATGACGCGACGCTGCAGGGACGGCTCGAGGTAGATGAGCAGATTGCGGCAGCTGACCAGGTCGATGCGTGAAAACGGCGGGTCCACCAACAGGTTGTGGCGGGAGAACACGCATGCATCGCGAATCGACTTGCTGATTCGGTAGCCGTCCGCGGTCTCTACGAAGAATCGCTGCAGGCGCTCCGGCGAAACATGTTCCGTGATGTCCTTCGGGTAGACGCCGCGGCGGGCCGTTTCGACGGCGCGTTCGTTCAGATCGGTCGCAAACAGTTGGATTCTGAAAGGGCTGCCTGCACGTTCAGCCGCTTCGGTCAACTCGATTGCGAGTGAATAGGCTTCTTGTCCCGTCGAACATCCGACCGCCCATATGCGTACCGGGTCGTGTTGGCTGTGGCCCTGAAGCAGCGTTGGAAAAACCTGCTCCGCGAGCGCTGAGAACGCCGGCGGATTGCGGAAGAAGCTCGTCACGCCGATCAGAATGTCGTCGCATAGCGCCGCTACCTCGGCTGCCTGCTGTCGCAACGAATCCACGTACTGCGCGATGCCGTCAGACTGTCGCAGGATCATCCTGCGTCGCACGCGCCGCAGCAGCGTGCTCGATTTGTAGCCGGTGAAGTCGATACCGGTCGTACGCAACAACAGCTCGAGAATTTCGGGCAGGTGAGCGGCGTCGTCCAGGCTCGGATCGATAGCGTCGGCGTTGGCCGGTGTATCGCGCCGTAGAGCCAGCATCGCGATCTCGCTGGCGATCGCGTCGGGCGGCAATACGTAATCGACACAGCCGGAATCGATCGCGCTGCGCGGCATGCCGTCGTATTGCGCCGAAGCGTCCTGCGCGAAGGTGACGCCTCCGACGGCTTTGATCGATTCGAGTCCTTGCGTACCGTCGCGTGCGGTTCCCGACAAGACGACGCCGATCGCGCGGTCTCGCAGATCATCGGCCAACGACTCCAGGAAATGATCGACGACCTGGTGAGCATTTGCGTTCCGCGGCGCGAGCTCGAGCACGCCATCGGCAATCGACAGCAACTGGCCAGGTGGAATGACGTACACGTGATCGGGTTCGACCGACTCGCCGTCCGTCGCTTCGACGACAGGCATCCGAGTGGCGCGCTGGAGGATCGGTGCCATTGCACTGGCGTGTTCCGGCGCAAGGTGCGACAGCAATACGAACGCCATTCCGGTATTGGTCGGCATTGCTTCCAACAGCTGCTTCAGCGCTTCGAGCCCGCCCGCGGACGCACCGACGCCGACGACCGGCACACGACCGATCTCCGTCGGCGCGAGGATTTCGATTGAGGTGCGGTCGTTGTCTGGATCCGATTCGTCGCTCATGGAGCTCAATCAGTCACGCGTTCGATTCATCGCGATCGTAGCATGTCGATGGATCATGGCAGCGAGGGTATTGCTCGCGCCGCGCCCCCGTGTAGAGACGTTGTCGAGCAAGACCTACAAGCGTTTGTAAGACATGCACGCTGCCGACGAGTAATCGCGCCGCGCGGGCGCGACCGGACGCAGTCTCGGGGCGAGTCAGACATGGCACAGAGTTTGTTGCATTGAGGCGACGTTCGATCGCGATGTCGGCGGAGGCTGCGCACATGGAAGGGCTCGAAGAATTGCTGCTGCAGTCGCTGGAGCACGAATTGAACGCGGTCGAGGTATACCGCGCTGCGTTGCAATGCGCGCTGGACGAAGCGCTGCGTGAGGAGTGGGAACAGTACCTCGCCGAGACGCGCAGCCACGTCGACGTGTTGACCGAACTCTGCGAATCGCTGCGGGTCGACTTCGAGCACGACACGCCGGGTCGCATGGCGGTCCGACGCATCGGATCGGCGGTCGTTGCCTCGATCGAACGCGCCGCCGCCGATGGCGATCACGCCGCAGCGCAACTCGTGGCATGCGAGTGCGTGATGCTCGTCGAAACGAAAGACCATCTGAACTGGGCGCTGTTGGTCGACAGGATTCGACGGACGTTCGACGCGCCGGCCGTCTTGAAACTCGCCTGCGAGCAGATGGAAGGCGAGGAAGACGAACACCTGTACCACGCGAGGAGCTGGACGCGCGACCTGTGGAAAGAGCGTTTGGCAACCCCGATGCGACCGGGCGGGGAATCGCGGTTGCGTGTCTCGCGTTTCATGCGGCATTGACGTCTGCCGCGATGATGTGCCGGCTGGCACATCAATTGCTCGAACCTGAATTGCTCGAATCCAAAGTGCGGTGGTGCATGCCGCGATCGAAGTAGTTGGATGGCGGAGGTCGAGATGACGTGCGAAGCAACCGGAACGGACATCGTATGGTTCTTCGCCGACGTCGACTCGGGGCTCGGAGTCGACAAATGACGGATCAACCAACTCATCAGTTCGATGGGGCAGCGGGCGAGACGATCCAATTCGGTATGTGGACGTGCGACGCATCCGGTCGCGACTGGGCGGATCTCGTTCACCCGGAAGACGCAGACGCGACGATGGAATCATGGCGGACGTGCGTCGCAAACGGGGCCACGTGGCGAAGAGAACATCGGGTACGAAGGCCCGGCGGCAAGTACGGTCCGATCCTGTCGCAAGCCATTCCGCTTTCGGATGCGGGCGAAGTCGCGCGCTGGGTTGGCTTCGATCTCGACGTCGGCCGGTTCCGGGAAGTCGAACACCTGCTGCGCGACAGCGATCGACGCGGCGATCGGTTTCTGTCGATGCTGGCTCACGAGTTGCGCAATCCGCTGGTCCCGATCCGCAACGGTCTGCATCTGATGCAAGTCGCGGGTCTCTCGACGGCTGCGCAGCGCGACGCACATCAGGTAATGGTGCGCCAGGTCGAAAACCTCGTTCGACTCGTCAGCGACATGCTCGATCTGGGTCGCATTTCGCAACGCAAGCTGGTGTTGCGGCGCAGGCGAATCGGACTCGTTGAAATCATCGACACGGCGGTCGACATGGCGCGACCGCACATCGACGAGTCGAGTCACGAGCTGCATCTGCTGATGCCCGACGAAGCGATATCGGTCGTGGCAGACCCGGAACGAATGACGCAGGTGATCGCCAATCTTCTGATCAACAGCGCCACTTACACGCCGCACGGCGGGAGCATCGAACTACGCGCTCGGCGCTTGACCGGCGAAGTGGAAGTGACTGTTACCGACCATGGCGCGACGTTGCCGGACTTACGGCGTTCGGTGACCGACGCGATCGAGCGCAACGATCAGACGCCTCGCTTCACCGAAAACCTCGGCGTCGGACTGACGCTGATCAAGGAACTGGTCGAGATGCATGGCGGTATGGTGGTGTCGACGCGCGACGAGACGGGCGACGGCGGTACGCTTGGCATCCGGTTTCCGATCGACGAAGCTCAAAATTCGCCGACGGACGAACTCAGTCGCGCATGACCGGAAGCGAGAACGTGACCGTCGATCCGCAACCGGCGCCTCGGCTGCTTGCGCACACGCTTCCACCGTGTTGCCCGATGATCGTCCACACGACCGCGAGTCCGAGTCCGGCGCCGCCGTTGCCGCGGTTGGTGCGCCGGAACGGACGAAACGCGTTCGTGATCTGTTCATTGCTCATACCCACACCCTGATCGGCGACGCTGACGCGGACATGGTCGGTGTCGACGACGACGGTCGTCGCAATCGTGCCGCCGTCTGCCATGGCATTCGCGGCGTTGCGCAGCAGGTGGTGAATTGCACGCTGCAGTCGATCGGCATCGGCATCGACCACGCAGGGTTGGCTCGCCGCAAAGATGTCGAGCGCGATCTCCGCAGGCACGTAAGCACGCAGCGTCGGCGAGCGTCTGTGCGACCAGTTCGCCGAGCTCTACCGGTTGTGCCATTGGTTTAGTGCGATTCGCTGCGCGCGAAACGTCGACCAGGTCATCGATCAAACGCGCCTGTGTACGGACGTTGTCGCGAATGATCGCGCTCGCTTTCTCGGCGGTGGCCGGTGAAGGGTCCATTTCGAGCAGCGTGGCCCAGACGAGCGTCGCGTTCAGCGGCGACCGCAATTCATGGCTGATGACATCGACGATTGCGTCGGTCGGTAGATCGAACGCGGCTCGTGCCGCGCCGATGTCGCGCTCGGATACGGCGACCTGTACGTGGGGCGACCCTTCGTCGCGCGTGGCGATGACGCTCACTTCACGGTCGTTCGCGCGCGATGTTGCGCGGAAGATGGATGCGCGCGCTGCATGCGCGGTTCGAAACGAGTGCGTCGCAGATGATGTCGTGAAGTGGCCCAAGCACGCCGGCTTTGTCGAGCAGGTCCGGCAGGCTTGCGCCGCGGATTGCCGGCACTGTCGTATCGAACAGGCGAGCGGCATCTGCGTTGGCGTCGATCACGGCGCAATCGGGAGGTACGGCGAGGGCGGTCAGCACGGCGGACACGTCGCATTGCTTCCTGGGCGAGCGAACGGCCCCGCATTACACCATGGGGGCGGCGAGCGACGACAATGCGAGTATTCTCTGCCTACTCGTGGAACGGACAGCTTGAGTGGCATCGATACTGATCGTCGACGATGAGCCGGGGTTCAGCGCCGGCATGGCCGATTTTCTGCGGCACCTGGGCCATTCGGTCACCTGTGTAGATACGCTTGCGAAAGCGCGCGACGCGCTGTCCGAACGACGCCCAGCCCTGCTGTTGCTCGATCTCATGCTGCCCGATGGCAGCGGGCTCGAACTCCTGAGCGAAATCAGCGACGCGCCGCCTCGACGGATCGTCATCAATACCGGCCATCCCGGCGTGAAGTCGTTCATCCAGGGTCTGGTCGGACCCGGTGTGTCGTTTCTCACCAAACCGGTGGAACCGAAGGAAATCGCCGCGATCGCGCGGTCGCTCGAGACCGAACCGGCGACCGACGCCGCGGCGGATGCGCGCCACTACGGTCTGCTGCTCGGGGAGTCGCCGCCGATGCAACGCGTGTACACCCGCGTGCGTCAGGTTGCGGCGATGGACACGCCGGTGCTGATCCAGGGCGAGAGCGGTACCGGTAAGGAACTGCTTGCTGAGGCCGTTCACGTGGCCAGCGGTCGCCCGGGGCGGTACGTCGTGGTCAACTGCGGAGGATTTTCGAAGGAACTGCTCGCGAGCGAACTGTTCGGCCACGAACGCGGCAGTTTCACCGGGGCCAATCGGCGCCATGTCGGCATGTTCGAGCGGGCGCATCGCGGCACGTTGTTCCTCGACGAAATCACCGAGATGCCGCTCGAAATGCAACCGTACCTGCTGCGCGTGCTCGAGAGCCAGAAAATCATGCGCGTCGGCGCCGAGCAGGAGATCGAAGTCGATGTGCGGGTGATCGCGGCGACGAATCGCGATCCGATGGAAGCCGTGCGCGCGCAGAAGCTGCGCGAGGATCTGTTTTTCCGACTGCGCGTGGTGCCGATCGAAATGCCGCCGCTACGCGCGCGTGGCGACGACGTGCGGCTGCTCGCGACCGCCTTTCTCGACGATCTGAACGAGCGACATGGAACGCGTAAGCGCTTCGATGCGTCGACCCTCGACCGTTTCGATCGCTACGCGTGGCCCGGTAACGTGCGCGAGCTGAAGCACGCCGTTCATCACGCGTACATCGTTACCGACGATCCTCAGGGCGTGGTGCTCGCGCCCGATCAGTTCGACGCGCCGTGGTCCGAGCGCCAGGCCGATGGTCTGCAGGTGGGACGTTCGATCCGCGACGTCGAACGCGATCTGATTCAAGTCACGCTCGATCATTGTCGCGGCGACAAACGCGCCGCTGCGGCATTGCTCGGCGTCTCGCTGAAGACGCTGTACAACCGCTTGAACGAGTACGCAGCACAGTCCGTTCCGAAGTAACGAACACGTGACCGTGTAGGTTTTACACCGAGTGCAGGATTTGCGTCGGCCGATACGGTTCGTGATCGGCTGGACCGCGCCCTTCAAGGCGTTCAGATGGCACGGCACTTGCTGAGTGGGGTAAACGCGTCGGCGGAGTCCTGCATTCTGATAGGCGCTGCACCCACAAAACAGATTCACGGCTCGTCGGAATGACGAGCGGACGTGATCGGACCAAGGAGAATCGAATGCATCCGAGGGAGGCAACGGATCGGAGATCGCGCGACGACGCGACCGACTCGCTGAAATTCTTCGACGATGTAGCCCGGCTCGTGAATGAAATCGGACGCACGATGTGCGTTGCGCTCGATTTCGGCCACGCGGCGGTGTGCGTGGTCACGCCGGCGACGCGCGATCTGCTGGAGCAGCAGCTGCACGCGCGCGGCATCGACGTCGACGCGGTTAAGCGTCTTGGTCAATACGTTTGCCTGGACGCCGCCGCAGTGATCGACGACATCATGTCCGATGGCAGCACGCCCGACGTTCAGCGCTTCGACTCGAAGATCGGCGGGCTCGTAGACCGATTGGCGGCGACGCATCCCGGTGTCTGGATGTACGGCGAGCTCGCGGGTCTGTTGTGGATGGGCGGCAATCACTCCGGCGCGGTGTCGCTGGACAAGATGTGGACGTCGTTTGCCGATACCCATCCGGTCTGTCTGTGTGTGGCGTTCCCGTTGGAAGCGCTGTCGCACCCGGTCATCGCCGAAGCGGTGCATCAGGTCTGTGGCGGATCAGATTCGCACGCTGGCGAAAGACAGCCCGCTCGCACTCGCGGTCAGGCACGGTCCGCTGAGCGGGGCCGGCTCGGGTCTGTAGCTCAAAGGTGGACGCTATCAATGCACTGCAGTGGCCGGCGATGGCGTTGACGATTGCCGGTACGTGGCTCGTCGGATCGACGCAGCCGCGGAAGCGGATGACCGGCTTCGTTGTGTTCCTCGCCAGCAACGGATTATGGTCGGTGTGGGCGGTTCATACGGCGGCGCCGGCGCTGCTGATCCTGCAAGCGGTGCTCGCCGCGACGAACGTTCGGGGCATGCGGAAGAGCGACCCCGCGCAGAGTTGAGGTTCAACGCTCCGCGGCGGACGAGTACAGCAGCACCGCGAACCAACGTTGCGGGTCGAACCATGCCGCGCACCGCGTGAAGCCACCTTGGGCAGCCAAGGCGTCGAACTCCTCCGGTTCGTATTTGTAGCAGTTCTCGACGTGAATCATCTCCTCGTCGCGCACGCGTATCGGATGGCCGCTGACTTCGACGACTTGATCTCGTTTGCTGACCAGATGGATCTCTACGCGGCCGGCATCGCTGTTGTAACGGGCGTGGTGCCTGAAGGCCTCGAGATCGAAATCCGCGTCGACGAGGTGATTCAGATGGAGCAGGGTGTTGAGCGTGAACGCGGACGTTACGCCTTGTGCGTCGTCATACGCCCGCTCGATCGTCTCGCGGTCTTTCTTGAGATCGATCCCTATCAGCAGTTGGCCGTCAGCTCCGGCAACGCCGCGTACCGCGCGCAGAAACCCAACCGCGTCTATCGGTTCGAAATTGCCGATGGTCGAACCGGGGAAGAACACGGTCCGCGGGCCGGTGGTGACTGCAGATGGAAGCCGCAGCGGCCTGCAATAGTCGGCGCTGACGGGGACGATCTGGAGCCAGTCGAATTCCTGGTGCAGCGACGCGACCGACGTTGCGAGTCGTTGTCGTGAGATGTCGACTGGAACGTATCCCAAGGGGCGCAATGACTCGAGCAGCAGGCGCGTCTTTACGCTGCTGCCGCTGCCGAACTCGATCAAGCGTCGCCCCGCGCCGACGCGGCGCGCGATGTCGGCCGAGTGCGTTCGAAGGATCTGAATCTCGGTTCGCGTCAGATAGTATTCGGGCAACTGAGTAATCAGCTCGAACAGCTCGGATCCGCGCGGATCGTAGAGATACTTCGACGGAATCGACTTCGGCGATTGCATGAGACCGTCGAGAATTTCGACGCTGGTTTCGGACAGTGTCGGTTTGAGGTCGATCACCGGACTCGAGCGCATATCAGGCGTCCTTCGCAAGTCGAATACCGCTGAACTGCCAGCGATCAGGTGGGTAGAAGAAGTTTCGGTACGTCGTTCGAATGTGGCTGCGGGGCGTCGCGCAACTGCCGCCGCGCAACACCATCTGGTTCGCCATGAACTTGCCGTTGTATTCGCTGAACAGCCCGCTGCGCGCTCGAAAGCCGGGGTAGGGCGCGTACGCGCTCGCGGTCCACTCCCACGCATCGCCCAACAGCTGCATTAGATCGGCACCGGGATGCGCGGGCAGCGGGTGCAGCACACCGGACTCGACGAAGTTGCCGGGAGCCTCGCTGGAATTCAGCGTCGCGGCCGCGCTCTCCCATTCGCTCTCGGTCGGCAAGCGCGCGCCGTACCAGCGTGCGAATGCATCCGCTTCGAAGTAGCTCACGTGGACGACCGGGGTATCCATTCGCAGCAGCTGCAATCCATCGAGGCGATATTCGAACCAGCGACCGTCGCGCAGACGCCAATACAAGGGGGCGGCGTCGATTCGTCCGCTCTTGCGCAGCGCCCAGCCGTCCGCCAACCAGAACTCGGGGCGCGCGTAACCGTCGTCCATGATGAATTCGAGGTACTCGCCGTTCGTCACGAGGCGCGTGCCGAGCTGAAACGGTTGCAGCACCACGCGGTGGCGCGGCTGCTCGTTGTCGAATGCGAAGCCGCTGTCGGCGCGGTGACCTATTTCGACGATGCCGCCGGCAAAGTCGTGAAACGAATACCGATCGCGGCTCATCGCGTCGCTCACCGATGCGGCCGGCGCCCGATAGGTGGGATGCAACGGATTGAATCCCAGAATGCACTTGATGTCGGTCAGCAGCAGTTCCTGGTGCTGCTGTTCGTGATGCAGGCCGAGGACGACCGCATCCAGCACGTCGGGTTCATCCATGTGTTCGAAGAGGGCGCTCATCGCACAATCGACGTGCGCGCGATACGCGAGCGTGTCGGCGACGGTGGGCCGCGACAGATGGCCGCGATTCGCGCGCGGAAACGGTTCGCCGACCGCGTTGTAGTAGGAGTTGAACAGGTATTCGAACAGCGGATGGAAAGCGGAGTATCCCGGCGCATGCGGTTTCAACACGAAGGTCTCGAAGAACCAGGTCGTGTGAGCGAGGTGCCACTTGGGTGGACTTGCATCGATGATCGGCTGCACGCCGTAGTCTTCTGGCTGGAGCGGTGCGCATAGATCGAGCGTGCGTCGACGCACTGCCTCGTATCGCTGCTGCAAAGGCATGTCTTCGGCAACCGTCGAGCGCGCGCTCATGTTCGTTCCGGGATTCCAGCTGCCATGAACCGCGTTGGGTTGCAAACGCTGTGCCGCGTCTCGATGCAGGAGATTGATTGACTACGCAACGGCGCGGCCGCGATGCAGCCACATAAATCCTGCAACGGCTGTGGAGTAATTACACGGTGAGTACGGCGACCAGCCCGGCAAGAACCGCGTGGTCGTGCATGGCAGTCGGGAGGAACCAGATCCAGATCGCCGCGCGGCGGAACGGAGCGGTCAGCACGCGTCGGGTCGTTCATGGTTTGCGTAGCGCTTCGGCGCGCGGCGCGAGATGCGAGACCAGATCGGTCCCGGCTGGCGAGCAGCGCGAGTAGCGCAGCCTCGTTGATCGGTTCGACCAGGTGAGCGTCGAAACCCGCTTCGAACGTTCGCACGCGGCCCTTCTGCTTGTCCCAACCGGTTAGCGCGACGATGGCCGTGGTGTCGGCCCATTGCTGGGCGCGTAGGATCCGGCAGACCTCGTATCCGTCAATCTCCGGCATGCCGAGGTCGAGAAGCATCAATTCGGTGTCTTGCTGAAGCGCCTTTTCGATCGCTGTCGGACCGTCGAATGCCACTTCGACGTCGTGGCCCCACAGCGCCAACAGCGTCGACGCAGTCCACGCGGCATCGCGGTTGTCGTCGACGACGAGCACGC
>CAWBBR010000006.1:0-10342 GCA_963787045.1 uncultured Gammaproteobacteria bacterium
GTCGTCCTGCGCCCAGCGCATGAACAGATTCTTGAGCGGCGAGCCTTCGCGCAACGGTTCGTACGTTCCCGTCAACGCGAAACCGCGCGACTGATACAACGCGATTGCCGCCGCGTTGGTCTCGGTCACTGACAGTTCGATCGTGGCGCAGCCGAGCTTGCGCAAATGCGCGACCACCGTATCGAACAGCCGCGCGCCGACACCGTGCCCCCGCAACACCGGATCGACCCACATCGCGCCTATGTGACCGATGCCGTCGTCGGCACGCTGGGCCGACGCCAGTCCGAGGCCTGCGCCGTTCCGTCGCACGATGAACATCTCGAAGTTCGCCGCCTCCGCCGCGCGCTCCGCGCCGCGCCGCCAATAGTCGTCGTCGTGCGCGCGCACCGACGCGGCCGTTCGGCAAAACGAATCGGGCGACTCCGTCAGCGCCGCGATCCGCAACCGCTTCAGGTCCATCCACTCGTCGGCCTTCAGCGGAACGATCTCGACGTCGGTCACAGCGTGAACCGGGTGACCCACATGCACTGCATCGGCCGTGCGTCTTTCGTGTACTCGTGATACGCGGCGACGATCGTGCCGTCATCGAGCTGCGCGACGCTCGGATAACCGATGTGCCAGTACTGCCGCACCGACGGATCGGCTGCGCCGCCTTCGCGCACGACGAACTCGTTCGCAAGCGACCACGTCACTCCGTCATTCGACACGCAGCGCACGCACGCCCCACGGATCGCGGCGATATCCGTATACGGCGAGCACGCGACCGTCGTGCAGCTGAGTGACATCGGCCGGGTAACCCCACAACGGGGTGCGCACCGGCCGGCTCCAGCTCGCCCCGTCGTCGTCCGAGTAGCAGAACCACATGTTGTCGAAGCGCAACGGTCGCGCCTGCGTGCGCAACAGGCGGCTCAGGCGCCCCGACGCGAGCCGGGTCATGCCGGCCTCTGCCCACTCGAGAATGTGCGCCGGATCGTATGCGACCGTCGCCCAATATTCCCAGTTGTTGCCGCCGTCGTCGGACCGCAGCACGAATACCCGCGGCGTTCGCCGCCCTGCGCGAACCACTCGCGCGTGAAAGTGCCGTGCAGCGGCATCAGCAGACCGCCGTCGGCGAGCTCGATGATGTGGCCGGCGCCGGACCCGCCAACGATGTAAGGGCCGAGTCCGGAGTCGGCAACCGGCGAGGTATTCACCGGAATCGGCGCCGACCACGTTGCGCCGTTGTCTTTCGAACGACACAGCGCGTAGCCGGTCTGCCGTTTCAGGCGTTCGCGACGACCCGGCGGCGGTCCGCCCATGATCTGATCGGCGCCCCCCTTCAGGGCCGTTGGCGCCATGAAGCTGCACACGCGCGTGTGCATCAGAATCTCGCCGGTGGAAATCTGCGCGAACGCGCAGTCCCAGTTGCCGACGTGTTCGCTCCACGGCCATACGGTGCGGCGCGTAGCCGCATCCCAGGTCTTACCGCCATCGGACGACTTTATGAGGCACGATTGGCCGCTGTCGGCATGCACGCGCCCACGCTCCTGGTTGTAGCCCAACAGCAGTTCGCCGTTGGCGAGTTTGATCAGGCTGCCTTGATTGCACGCATGATCGGGGTCGTGATAGGCGAGTACGTGCCGCATGTCCATCGTGCGCGTGGCCCTGCTTCGGGGGAGCCGTAGCCTAGCTTGGCGCCTTTGGGAGCGTCCATTCGATCCTGTACCATCGGCGCCCCTCAGGCTCGACGAGTGATCGAACGGATGACGCGACACCGCACCGGAATACTGCGCCCGTGAGCGACGCGTCACCGGTTCTGGGTGCGCTAAAGCACCGCAACTTCACGCTGTATCTCGTCGCGCGGTTCGTCGCCACGCTCGCGATACAGATGCAGAGCGTCGCGGTGGGCTGGCAGGTGTATGCGATCACCAAGGATCCGCTCGATCTCGGCCTGATCGGGCTCGCGCAGTTCCTGCCGTTCATCGTGCTGGTGTTGCCGGCCGGACAGATCGCGGATCGCTTCGATCGAAAAGCCATTCTCGCAACCTGCTATGTCGTGGACGTGGTCTGCGCGGCGCTGCTGTTCACCTTCACGATGGTTGGCTTGAGCACGTGTGGCCGGTGTTCCTGGTACTGACGCTGTTCGGCGCCGCACGTGCGTTCGCGATGCCCACGTCGCAGGCGATCACGCCGAATCTGGTGCCGCGAGAGATTTTCGGCAACGCGGTCGCGCTCAATTCGTCGACGTTCCATGTTGCGACGATCGTCGGTCCGTCGCTGGGTGGGCTGATGTACGTCGCCGGACCGGCCACCGTGTACACGGTGGTCACCGCGCTGCTGATCGTCTCGGTCGCGTTCATGCTGTCGGTACGGATGCCGGCGACGATACGCAGCACGGAGCCGGCGAGCTGGCACACCGTGCTCGAGGGGTTGCGTTTCGTGCGGTCGCGGCCGGTCGTGCTCGGCGCGATCTCGCTCGATCTGTTCGCGGTGCTGTTTGGCGGCGCGACGGCGATGCTGCCGGTGTTCGCCAGAGACGTTCTGCGCGACCGGCCCGAAAGGGCTCGGCCTGCTGCGCACCGCGCCGGCGATCGGCGCCGCGGCGACGGCAGCACTGCTGCGGTCTTTCCGATCACGCGGTCACGTCGGGCGGTGGATGTTCGCCGGCGTTGCATTGTTCGGCGTCGCGACCATGGTGTTCGGGCTGTCCAACAGCTTCGCCCTGTCGCTGGTCGCGCTGGTGATCACTCGGCGCCGGCGACATGGTCAGCGTCTACATCCGGCACATCGTTGATTCAGCTCGAGACACCGGATGCGATCCGCGGTCGCGTCAGCGCGGTGAACGCCGTGTTCATCGGCGCATCGAACGAACTCGGCGAATTCGAATCGGGCGTTGCCGCAGTGCTGGTTCGGGTTGGTGGCTTCGGTGGTGCTCGGCGGCGCCGCGACGATCGCCGTCGACGGGCTTGTGGATGCGCTTGTTTCCGACGCTGCGCACGATGGACCGGTTCCCCGGGGCCGACAAGTCCGGCTAGCCCCATCAGATCCGTTGGCAACCGATGTACGTCGACCGTCAGACGTCCACGTCGCCTTCCGCCCACGCTTTGATCAGGTGATGCGCAATCGCGATCGGGCCCGGCACGCGCAGTTCGCGGTTTTCGTTCGCGAGCGCGGCCCGCACGGCGTCGCGCGCCAAACCAGCGCACGTCCGCCATCTCGGTGGGATCGATCGAGATTTTCGTGGTCAGCGCGCGGCCATGGCAGCCGATCATCAACGACGACGGAAACGGCCACGGTTGCGACGAGTGATAGCGCACCGCGCCGACGATCACGCCCGACTCTTCGCGGATTTCGCGCCGCACCGCTTCTTCGATCGGACTCGCCCTGATCGATGAAACCGGCCAGTGCCGAATACATGCCTGTACTCGCGAGCCGGCCTTGCGACTGACCGAGCAGGCAGCGATCCCCCTCGAGGATCAGCATGATCGCCACCGGATCGGTGCGCGGGAAATGTTCGGTCTTGCACGCGGTGCAGATGCGCACGTGGCCACCGCGCGACGGTTCGCTCGGCGCGCCGCACGCGCTGCAGTGGCGGTGGCTGCGATGCCAGCCGACCTGCGCACGGCTCTGCGCGACGATGCCGGTCTCTTCTATCGCGAGTCGCATCGCGGCCGCGCGCGCGTCTTCGAAACGCCACGCGTCGTCCAGGTTCAACTCGTGCACCGGATCGCCGAGTTCGGACACGTCGATCGCGAAGTGGGCGATGCCGTCGAGCAATCCGAGAAATATCGGCGCAACGGCGATGTCGAGGCGGGTTACGTCCGCGCGACTCAACCAGCCGAGCCGCAGGTCGCCTGCGTCGTGAACGAGCTACGTTCGAGCGCGCCAACGGCAGGAACCGGCTGGCCGGATTCCGTTCGGCTGCGGCAAGCCATTCCGGATCGCGACGTTGCGCGTCGCCACGGTCGAATGGATTGCCGGCGAAGACATGGGTGGTTTCCAACGCACTGCCCCGTCGACTGAAGGTCGGTCATTCTGGCAGAGATTGCCTCGCAGAATTGCGGCGCCGCGCGCGCGCCGGTTATCGTGCTGCGAACCACTCGGAGGTCTGTCATGCCGTCGCTGAACGTCAACGGTTGCGAGATCAACTACATCGTCGAGGGGACCGGCGATCCTGTGATGCTGATCCACGGATTCGCGAGCAGCCTGCAGGGCAACTGGCGCGCGCCGGGAATCGTCGACGCCATCGTGAAAGCTGGTCGCAAAGTGATTGCCATCGATTGCCGCGGCCACGGCCGCAGCGGCAAGCCGCACGACCCCGATGCTTATGCGGGATCGGCCATGGCCGACGACGCGGTGGCGGTGCTCGATCATCTGCACATCGACAAGGCCGATCTGGCTGGCTATTCGATGGGCGGCTTCCTGTCGGCGACCTTGCTCGTCAATCGCCCCGAACGCTGGCGCAGCGTCATCATCTCCGGCATGGGCGACGTCTTGCTGACGGGAAATCTGCCGGCGCAACAGTTCGACACGCTGGTCGCGGCGATGGAGGCGCCGGACGCAGTCTTCGATCAAAGACGCCCGTGGTCGCGCGTTCCGTCAGTTCGCGCAGGCAAGCGGCAACGATCTGCGCGCGCTCGCGGCAATGCACAAGACGCGGCGCACCGGCTTCGACCCAACCAAGCTCACCGCCGTGAAAGTTCCGGTGCTGGTGTTGATCGGCGACAAGGACGATCCGGCCAGCGCGAAGCGGCTCGCCGACGCGATTCCGGGCGCATCGTTCGTGCAAGTGCCGGGCGATCACCTGGGCGCGGTCGCTGCGCAGCAGTTCACCAATGCGATCGTCGATTGGCTGACGCGCTGACGACCAAGCACTGGGACGGTCCGCCGCTCGACGCCTGGCGCGCGTGGCGACCGGAACAGGCCGCTGAACAACTCGCCGGCGTCGGCATCGACTGGTGCGTGGTCGGCGGTTGGTCGATCGATTTGTGGCTCGGTCGCGAGACGCGTCCGCACGACGACCTGGAAATCGCGATCCTGCGCGACGATTTCGCGGCAATCCGCACGCACCTGAATGGGTTCGAACTGCACAGCGTCGGCGACGGCGAAGTGCGCAGGCTCGCGCCGCACGACACGCCGCCGGCGGACAAACATCAGAACTGGGTGCTCGATCCGGCAGCGAACGCGTGGCGAATGGACATCATGATGGAATCCGGCGACGCGCGAACGTGGGAGTTTCGACGCGATCCGTCGATTCGCGCACCGCGCAGCCGGATGATCGGCATGCGTGACGGCGTGCGTTTCCTGAAGCCGGAAGGCGCGCTGCTGTACAAGGCAAAAGCGGCGCGGCCGAAAGACGAGGCGGATTTCGCGGCCTGTTTACCCGCTCTCGACGATGCGGCGCGCGCATGGCTCGCGGAGGCGCTGTCGCGCGCTCATCCGAACCATCCTTGGATCGCGGCTCTGTCGCGCCGTTAGCGGCCCGTTAGTGGCTGACGGATTCCGGCGGCGTGCCTTGGGCGCTCGCGTCGGTGCGGCGGGTGCCGGCGACACCTCTAGATCGAGCCAGGTCGTTCCAGATCCCGGTCAGCAGGCCGTCGCACCGATTGACATTGCTACAAATCAACATTAGCGTTGATTTAGTGCAATATGTAATACGTCTATGTGGTCCGAACGCGAGGTCATAGAAGTCTTCCACCTCTTGTTCCTACGCGCCTTTGGCGCGCGGGTCAGCAAGGATCTGTATGTGCTGAAGGGTGGTTGCAACCTGCGTTTCTTCTTCAAGAGCATCCGCTACTCCGAGGACATCGACCTGGACATCCGCACAATGTCCGTCGCGACGCTGCGCAAGAACGTCGATCAACTATTCGAAACCCGGTCTTTTCTGGAGACGTTGCGCGTCCAACAGATCGAGCTTGCTCAGGTATCGAGGCCAAAACAGACCGAAACTACCCAACGATGGAAGGTCGGTCTGCGACTGGCCCGACGGGGACTACTCTTCCGACCAAGATCGAGTTCTCGCGGCGCGCCGTCGGACAGGAGATCGCGCATGAGCCGGTAGACGCGGAACTCATCCGACGCTATCGCCTGTACCCAGTGCTCGTTCAGCACTATATCGGCGCGGCCGCATTCGCGCAGAAAGTCGCCGCTCTCGCGCAACGCTCGCAAACCCAGGCTCGCGACGTCTTCGATCTGAACCTGCTTCTGGATTCGGGCGCCGGTGCAAGCCCGGCAACGGGGGACACCATCTCCTTGATTCCGCGTGCAATGGAGAATGCGCTAGCGGTTGGATACGACGCGTTTGCAGGGCAGGTTCTTGCTTACTTCGAACCGGAATATCAGGACCACTATCGTCCGCGTCGCGTGTGGGAGCGTCTCCAGGAAAGGGTCATCAACGCCCTGGGCGCGCTGCAATCGTGAATCAGATCGAGGCGCTGCGGCGTTTGAAGAGTCTCGGAACTCGCGGCTTCGAAACGCGCGACGCAGTCGCGTTGTTGGGCGTGACTCCAGCCAACGCCGACGTGATTCTGCGGCGGCTCGCACGCGGTGGCATGCTCACCCATGTGAGCCGGGGCCGTTGGTCCTCGTCCCGAGAGATTCACCGTTTTGCGCTGCCTGAGCTCATTTCTTCGCCTTACCCGGCATACGTATCACTCCAGTCGGGTCTCTTTCATCACGGTCTCATCGAACAGGTGCCGGCCGTCATCTACGCCGTGACCATTGGACGTCCACGACGCGTCAGCACGCCGTTCGGTGTCGTGTCGTTCCACCGCATGCCGCCGGAGCTGTTCAGCGGCTTCGAAGTCGACGACGCGAGCGATTCGAAGATAGCGACGGCGGAGAAGGCACTGTTCGATCTGCTCTATCTCGCACCCGCGCGAAGCCGACTCTTCGCAAAGTTGCCGGAGCTCGAGATTCCGAGGGGGTTCCGTTGGTCGCAGTTGCAACGGTATGTCGCTCTCGTCAAGGCCCCGAGTCGGCGCACGCTACTGATGCGCAGCATTGCACGGCTCAGAAAGCACCCAAACGGCGACGAGTAGCGCGGACACGGAGTCTCGGATCAGGCGACTGACCGTCGCCTCCGTTCGACCTCTTGCGCACGCGGCGCCCGCGCCGTCGTGGATCGCGGCTCTGTCGCGCCGTTAGCGGCCCGACGGTTTCTTCGGCGGGGTATCTGGCGGCGAGCGCGGCGCTTCGTCGCCGGCGGATTTCTCCGACGCCGCCGGAGTCTTCTGCGATGAGATGATCCGCGCCGCACTCACGGTGGACGTCTGTCGCGGAGATGGCGGCACCGGTCGCGATGGACTGACGATGGATCCTTGCTTCGCCTGGATCACCCTCGGCGCACTAACGGTCGATGTCGGGGGCGCCGACGGCGCGGCGCCGGCTTTCGGCGCCGGTGGTGTCGCGGCCACGACCTCGGGCGCAAAGACGTCGACGCTCAGATCGAACGTGCGTAGATCGTTGCCGGACATCGAACCGATACCGACCATCTGGCGCGCCACTTCCTCGCCCTTCTGGTGCGGATCGTGATCGTCACCGAGTATTCCCACGGCGTGTTGCCGGCGGGATGTCGGATCGTGCCTTCGACGTGAAGCGCGGAAAAGCGCTCGCCCGCCTGTTCAGCCGCCAACCCGTGTTTCAGGTGATGGCGACAGACAGGACAGATGCTCGCGCTTTCGAGGATCTCGGAACGACAGTGTGGACATCTACGACTCTTGCCCGGCGAAACCGAGCGAGTCGTGCTCATGCCGCAGTGCCTTCCTTCCCGGATTTCGGACTGGATTGGCCGGTGGGATCCCAACCGAATTCGACCCGGCCGCGCATGCGCCGAGAAGCCACCGATACCATCAGCGTGCCGGCTTTCAGGTCGCCGTTCATGACGCCGGTCGAAGCCGGTTCGGCCGATGCAGCGTCGATGTTGCCTTCGAGCTCGCCGCCGACGGTAACGGTTTTCGCCTTCACGCCGCCGGTCAGCTTGGCGCCCGGCTCGATCGTCAGATTGCCTTCGACGTGTACATCGCCTTTGAAGTTACCTGCGATGCGAACGTGGCCGGCGCCTTCGATCTTGCCTTCGATCGCGAGCCCGGCCGCGATGACCGATTCTTTCTGCTCCATACGGGGTGCTCTCACCGAGGTATCGGCCATGGGTCGTGCCGGGGGTGGGGGTGGTTGACGTTCGGGCTCCTTGAAGGTCGGAGTCGGTATGTTCGGAACCGGCGCAGCGCCGGGTTTGTCGGTTTCTTTCCAGAGTGCCATTAGCGTCGGCTCCTTTCGACTTGGTGGGAGCAGCGAGTGTATCAACATCGCGCGCGCTGCAAAGTCCTCCAGTCGGGGTGCGATGCGGCGTCGGCGTAGCGAAAGCTGGATCTGTGACTTGCGCCTCACTCCGTCATGGCGCGCGGCAGCCCGTTTCGAAGTGCTCGCGCAGATTCGCCAGCATCTTGGTCGGCGTGCCGACGATGCGCTGTCGCGCGAGCCATGCGGAACGCCACCGCCGGGTTCGATGTGCATGTCGAGGTCGATGCGCGTTTGTGCGCCGGTCTGAACGAAGTTCCAGCGACCACTTACGCGCTTCATCCGCACTACGCGCGCATCGGTCGGCAGATAGTCCGGCAAACCCTCGATACCGACCGAGACGGTGGTGGTCAACGACGAGTCTGCGGTTTCGGACAACCGGTAGATCATGTCGCGGTCTTTGATCGGCCACGGCATCGACGTGCGGATGTAGTAGATCTGCGCGCGCGGTGCCGGGCTGTTCGAGCAGCCGCGCCTCCGCCGTATCCGGGATCCATTGTTCGAACGCTACGTTTTCGACGAACGCGACCAGTTGCGGCAGCGTCGCGCAGACGTCGCCGCTCGCGCGCACTTCCGGGTAGGTGGAACCTTCATACGGGCGCGTGTAGACGGCGATTCCGTTCGCCTTCTCCAGTTCGGTCCAGCCGCCGGCGACGGCGGCCGGCGCATCGGCGAGCGCGGGGGTGCAAATCGCCCACATCCATATCGCGGAGGCGACCCAGCGCACCGCAGAACTACGCGTGGTACGCACCTTGTGCCTCACCTTTGAACGCGATTATCGTTGCCCGCTTCCACTCACCCACGCATGACAACGGAACGGCGCATGAAGATCAACGCGATACGCATCGCTCAACAAGGCGGTGTAGAACAAATGCAACTCGAGTCGGTCGAACTCGGGCCGCCGAAACCAGGCGAAGCGCGCGTTCGTCACGAAGCGATCGGCGTCAACTATATCGATACGTATCATCGGTCCGGCCTGTACAAACTGCCGATGCCGAGCGGCATCGGGGTGGAAGCGGCCGGTGTGGTCGACGAACTCGGTGCCGGCGTCACGACGCTCGCGCGCGGCGATCGCGTCGGCTACTGCGGCGGACCGATCGGCGCATACGCGCAAGCGTCCAACGTGCCTGCAGCGCGACTCATCAAACTGCCGGAGGGCGTCAGCTTCGATGCGGCGGCCGCAATGCTGCTGAAAGGCCTCACCGTTCAGTACCTGTTTCGGCAGACGTACAAACTGAGCCGTGGCGAGACGATCCTGTTCCACGCCGCGGCCGGCGGCGTCGGGTTGATCGCCTGCCAATGGGCGCGTTCACCTCGGCGTCACGATGATCGGCACCGTCAGCTCCGCGGAAAAAGCCAAGCTCGCCACCGCGCGCGGTTGCAATCACGTCATCGACTACACCACCGAAGACGTCGCCGCACGGGTAGCCGCACTGACCGGAGGTAAGAAGGTGCCGGTCGTGTACGACGGCGTCGGCAAAGACACGTTCATCGGGTCGCTCGACAGCCTCGCACCACGCGGCCTGCTGGTGTCGTTCGGCAACTCGTCCGGCGCCGTCACCGGTGTCGACCTCGGCATTCTGTCGGCTAAGGGATCGCTGTACGTCACGCGGCCCACGCTGGCTACCTACACCGCCACGCCCGAGATGCTGCAATCGGCAGCAGCCGAACTGTTCGACCTGGTCGCGAAAGGCGCCATCACTCCGGACATCACGCGCCAGTTACAAACTTGGTGAGGCACAGGAAGCGCATCGCACCTTGCAGGCGCGTGGTACCGTCGAGCATTGCGATCCTGCTGAGCGCCCTGATCCCCATGGAAGTCACGCTGTACACCGAGACGCGTGCGGAAGGCATGACCACTCACGATCACATACATCAGGTGTCCCATGGCTGAACCTCTCCGAATCGCCGTGCTGAGCCGCTGGCACGTGCACGCCGACGAGTATGCAAAGGCGGTGAAGGCGATCGTCCGGACGCGCGGGTCGCCGCGGTCTGGGACGAAGATACAGCGCGCGGCCGCAAATGGGCCGGAGAACTCGGCGCGGATTTCGTCGCGGATTACGCG
>CAWBBR010000007.1:0-6182 GCA_963787045.1 uncultured Gammaproteobacteria bacterium
TATCGCAGCGATGCTGTACGTGCTGGGTACTCTCGTCGTCATGGGCGTCGTACCGCGCGACCAACTGATTCATTCGATTGCGCCGTTCCAGGATGCGGCGTCGATCATGTGGGGACCGTGGGCCGCATACGTGGTCTCGGTCGGGGTCATCATCTCGTCGATCGGCGCGCTGAGCGGCTGGACGCTGCTGATGGCGCAGGTGCCGATGGCGGCGGCCCAGGACGGTCTGTTCCCGCCGTTGTTCGGTCGTTTGTCGCCGCGCGGCGTACCGGCGTTCGGTCTCGTCATATCAGCCGGGCTCGCGACCGCGCTGCTGCTGATTCAGGTCTCGGGTGCGCCCGGGTTCGCCGCCGTGTACAACCTCATCGTGAGCCTCAGCACGATGGCTGCGGTGATCCCGTACGCGTTCTGCGCGCTCGCCGGTGGATTGATCGGTGCCCGCGCGAAGGCAGGCGGACCTCAGTATCGGATCGGCGGCGTCGAGGTCGTTGCGTTTCTGTTTTCGGTGTTCACGTTGTACGGCTGCGGCGCAACCGCCGTGCTGTACGGCTTGATGCTGCTGATCTTCGGGATTCCGGTATATGTCTGGCAACAGCGCCGGCGCGCGCGATGACCGCAATTTCGCTACGGTGTTGCAGCCGGGGCCACAGAGGGGTGCGATCCGGATGCGGAATGCCGCAGCCGGTTCGCGTATGCGCTCGGAGAGTGTCCTGTCCAGCGGCGGAATGCGCGACTGAAGTTGCTCGTGTCGGAAAAGCCGAGCAGGAAGGCGATCTCGGTGATCGACATGGCCGAGCTCTCGATGTATCCGCACGCGAGCGCACGGCGCGTTTCGTTGACGACGTCCTGAAACGTCGTGCTGCTCTTCAGCAGCTTGACCTGCAGCGTGCGCGGGCTCATGAACATCCGTCTGGCGACGTCCTCCTTCGTCAGTCTGCCTGAAGGCAAATGCTGTAACAGGATCGCGCGTACGCGCGCTTGAATATCGCTTCGGTCGAGCTTCGCGAGATATCCGACCACTAGCCGTTCGTTCTGCTCGGCGAGGTCGCGGCTGGCGCCCGGCAAAGGCACGTCGAGCGCGTCGGACTGGAAAATCAACGACGTATGTAGCGCATCGAAAGTCACCGGGCAGCCGAACGCGCGGCAGTGACGTCGGCCACCGTCCGGAGGAACGGTGCGGTGCTGCTCGATCCGCAACGGGCGGATCGTTCCGTCGGAAAGGGCGACGATCTGATCGACTAGAAACAGGCCGAACACGTCGTCGGTAAGCGGTGGTGATTCGGCAACCAGTGGAAACTCCAGCCGCGCTTCGTTGCCGCAAACGTTCAACTCCGGTCTGGAGGTGCCCGACAGCAGACGGAAGTGGCGGGTGAGTCGGTTACAGAACTCCCGCAAGCTGCTGCTCGCGATCAGGGCGTGACCCAACGCGTGCAGGTTGGACGCGTGCAGGAAGCTCGCCGCGTACAGACCTATGTACGGGTCGCCGGTGAGTTCGACGGCGGCACCCAGCAGTTGTCGCACCGACGTCAACGGTATGCGGGTCAACGGATCGTTCGACGGCACGTGCTGGATACCCGCGGCCGCGAGAATATCCTCCGTAGCGACACCGCGCGCTTCGAGCGCGCGGACGATCGCTGCGACATAGCCGCCGATGACGGTGATACTGGCTGTGTCTACCGGGACGGTAGGCACCGCCAACGGATCTAGTCGTCCTGACAAGTCTTGCATGGCTGCAGATCCCCATATCCGGCTTGTGTGCTATATGCTGGACCCCCATCGACGATACCCGAACGGGTCGTCAGGGTCGCGCTTTCTTTGGGAGTTGTGCCATGAGCAAACAGTCCGACAGCGATGCGGGGACCATCCAGGCAGTTCTGGAGCGCCTGGAGAAGTTCCGCCTGCCGCGTGCGTTGGCCATCAAGGTTCGCGTGGATGCCGGCGAACTGCTGAACGACAGCGATATTCAGTTCCTGAAGCAGGCGCTCGAAGATGCCCACGGTGGGCAGGCGATTGCCGGGCGCCATCCTGAGTACCAGGCGCTTGCCGCGAAGATGGTAGGGCTCTACGACGAGATTACGCGCAAGGCGCTCGAGAACGAGCAGCAGCGCAAACCAGGTCGTTAGTGCGGCGGCAATTTTCATTGAGGGTTGAAACGTGAGCAAGCATGACAAGCACGGCAAGCGCGACAAGAGCGAGAAGCGCGACGGCGAAGACCGGTCGCGAGAATCGGGTACGGCGCCTGGCGAACCGATGAAGGGGAAGGTGTACGCGAAGGAAATGGAACGGCTGCACGTCGAACTGGTCAAGCTGCAGGAGTGGGTCGTTCACGAGGGGCTCAAGGTCTGCGTCGTCTTCGAGGGTCGCGACGGCGCCGGCAAGGGCGGCACGATCAAGGCGATCACCGAACGCGTCAGTCCGCGCGTGTTCCGCGTCGTTGCGCTGCCTGCGCCGACCGAGCGCGAGAAGAGCCAGATGTACATCCAGCGCTATCTGCCGCACCTGCCGGCCGCCGGCGAAGTCGTGATCTTCGACCGCAGCTGGTACAACCGCGCCGGCGTCGAGCGCGTGATGGGTTTCTGCACCGAAGAAGCACACGTCGAAGATGTTTCTTCAGATGGTGCCGGCCTTCGAGAAGGCGATGGTCGATTCCGGCATCATCCTGCTCAAGTACTGGCTCGAGGTCAGCGAGGAAGAGCAGACGCGCCGGCTCGAATCGCGCATCGACGACGGCCGCAAGATCTGGAAGCTGTCGCCGATGGATCTGAAGTCGTACAGCCGCTGGTACGACTATTCGCGCGCGCGCGACGAGATGTTCGCCGCGACCGACACCGCTTGGGCGCCGTGGTACGTGGCGCGCTCCGACGACAAGAAGCGCGGGCGCCTGAACATCATCACGCACCTGCTGAGCAGGATTCCGTACGAGGAACTGCCGCGCGAGAAGGTCAAGCTGCCGAAGCGGCAGAAGGCCGGCGACTATCGCGACCCGAACTACGGGTACAAATACGTCGAAGAGGTGTTCTGAGCAGCAGCGCTTGGACTACTGCGACATCGTAGGCTCGTTGGCGGCGCTGCGTACTAAAGGAACTCGGTATGAGCGGCTGGATGCGCTGGCTGCCCGGGCTGCAGATCTTCAGCCGTTACGAAGCCTCCTGGTTCCCGCCGCGACCTGATGGCCGGCCTCGTGCTGACCACGATGCTGGTGCCCGTCGGAATCGCATACGCGGTGGCTTCAGGTGTGCCTGGAATCTACGGCCTTTACGCCACCATCGTTCCGCTGCTCGCTTACGCGATATTCGGTCCCAGCAGGATTCTGGTGCTGGGGCCGGACTCTTCGCTCGCCCCGGTGATTCTCGCGGTCGTGCTGCCGCTGTCGGGCGGTGATCCGATGCGCGCCGTGGCCGTGGCAAGCGGGCTTGCGATCGTGTCGGGGCTGGTGTGCATTCTCGTAGGCGTGATGCGGCTGGGGTTCGTCACCGAGCTGCTGTCGAAGCCGATCCGTTACGGCTACATGAACGGCATCGCGCTCACGGTGCTGATCAGCCAGCTCCCGAAGCTGTTCGGCTTTTCGATCGAAAGCACCGGTCCTGTGCTCGATCTGGTCCGGATCGCTGAATCGGTGCTGGGCGGGCGCGCCAACTGGACCGCGTTCGCGGTCGGTGCCGCCACGCTCGCTACGATCCTGTTGCTGAAGCGCTTCGACCGAATCCCGGGAATTCTGATCGCAGTGGTCGGCGCACCGATCGCGGTCGGTGTGTTCGGCCTCGACGAGGCAGGCGTAAAGGTGCTCGGTCCACTGCCACAAGGTCTGCCGTCGTTCGCACTGCCGTCGATCGATCTCGCGGGGCTGCGAGACATAGTGATCGGCGGCTGCGCCGTTGCGATGGTGTCGTTCGCCGACACGAGCGTTCTGTCGCGCACGTATGCGGCAAAGACCGGCGCCCAGGTCGATCCGAATCAGGAGATGGTCGGTCTCGGCGCGGCCAACCTCGCCGCTGGATTGTTTCAAGGGTTTCCGATCAGCAGCAGTTCGTCGCGTACACCGGTCGCGGAAGCCTCCGGCGCAAAGACCCAGCTGACCGGCGTGGTCGGCGCCGTGTCCGTCGCTCTGCTGTTGCTGATTGCACCGAACCTGCTGCAGAACCTGCCCACCAGTGCGCTCGCGGCGGTCGTGATCGCGGCGGCGATCGGCCTGTTCGAGTTCGCGGACCTGCGCCGCATCTTCCGCATTCAGCGCTGGGAGTTCTGGCTGTCGATCGTGTGTTTCGTCGGCGTTGCCGTGTTCGGAGTGATTCCGGGCATCGGCATCGCGATCGTCATCTCGGTCATCGAATTTCTCTGGGACGGCTGGCGGCCGTACGACGCGGTGATGGGCCGCGTCGACGGCATCCGCGGCTACCACGACATCAAGCGCTATCCCGAAGCGCGCCTCATACCCGGACTCGTGCTGTTCCGTTGGGACGCGCCGCTGTTCTTCGCCAATGCCGAGCAGTTCCACCAGCGCGTGCTGGCAGCCATCGCAGCATCACCGACGCCGGTGCGACGGATCATCGTGGCCGCCGAACCGGTCACCAGCATCGACGTCACTTCGGCGGACATGCTCGCCGAGCTCGAGCAGACCCTGCGCGCATCGGGTGTCGAACTGCGCTTCGCCGAGATGAAGGATCCGGTCAAGGACAAGCTGAAGCGCTTCGAGCTGCTCGAACAGTTCGGCCCCGCGACCTTCTATCCCACCCTCGGCACCGCCGTCGACGCTTACCTGGAAGAGCATTCGGTGGATTGGAAACCCTGAAGCCGTCGATCACCGCGGATCGTTCGGTAGGTCTCGCCGCGTGAAGCCGACGCGCATGCCGAACGCCTGGTCAGCCGCCAACGCGATCGTGTCGGGGCCGTCCGCTTCTTCCCGATGCTGCTTCGTACGCAGGAAGTCCCGTGCGCGCTCCAGATCGTTCGTCTTGAAGATCAGCGAATAGATTCCCTCGCCGTACTTCGCGAGTTCACGCCCTTCCACGCCATCGGGCGACAGCGGTTGGGCAAGCTCCACCACCGTGTCGTCGCCCACGGCCACGAACGCGCTGTCCTTCCGGTCCGCCACGTGTTCCTCGTGGATCAGCGTCCCGCCGAGCACGTCACAGTAGAGGTGCTTCGCCTTTGCCATGTCGCTCACGACGATACCGATCGAGGAAGCGCGCTCGATCCCGAGCGGGTGACGGCGCCAACGTTCGCTCGACCAACCCGGCTTCATGCGCGGATCGAGCAGGTAGTCGCCATAGACCGCGAACTCCAGCTGGCCCGGCGTTTCCCGCGGATGTGTCCACACGGCGCTCGCCTTGTGCGGCGGTTTCACCTGTTTGCCGACGATGTTGAAGAGTCGAAAGCCGGCGTCGTCCAGCTTTGCCGAGATCGCGTGGACGTCGTCCACATACCACGCGATGGAATGCGCGTGCTGCCCGAACCGTTCGTGGAATCGTTTCACCGACGGGTTCCGAAGCGGCTCCACTCGCGCGGGCATCATCGGCTCGAGAACTACGTCGCCGATCGCGACGAGCGACGCGTCTCGCCCCGCCAACTCCTCGTAGCCGTGGTAGAAGCGTTCCGCAGCGAAAATGTCGTCGTGCCAGCGATCGACGTGCGCCAGGTCGTCAACGACTTGAGTGAGATGAAAGAGTTTTCCGATTCTGAACATGTTCCCTCCGACTTAACCAGGCCCATCGAAACTACTGCGACGTCGTAGGCTCGTCAGCGACCGAGGGCGATAGCCAACCCCCATCCTCCGGTTGCGGTGCCATCCGACTCGCTTCATCGATCCAGCCGCCGCCGGTGGCCTTGTAGATATCGGTCACCGAATTCAGCAGTGCCGCGCGCACCCGCGCCAGTTCGAGCTCTGCGGGGAGCAGTTGCTGCTCTGCGTCCAGTACCGTCAGGTACGACGTATAGCCGCCGTTGTATTGCAGCAGCGCCAACCGTGCGTAGCCTTGCAGCGCGGTTACCAGTCGTTCGCCGGCGGCCAGCTCGTCGCCTAGTTTCTGTCGCGCGGACAGCGCGCTGTCGACATCCGCAAAGGCGTTCTGAATTGTCGCCTCATAGCTGTACAGAGCCGCTTTCTGCGACGCGCGCGCCTGTGCAACCTGCCCGGAGATGCCGCCGCCGGTGAAGATCGGACCGATCGCCGAACCCGCGTAGTT
>CAWBBR010000008.1:0-396563 GCA_963787045.1 uncultured Gammaproteobacteria bacterium
ACGACCAGCCGCTGCGTCGCCCGCGTCAGCGTCTCGCCGCTGCGCAACAGCCCCGCGAACCAGGACGTGGCGCCGAGTTTGTCGCAACCGGCCACCACCGCCGACGCGATGCCCGCCAACGACATCCGCAGAAAGCGCCGCCGACCGTTCGAGCGATCACTCATCCGCCGGCTCCGGATCGATGCGATATCGGCCGCTCACCATCGATCGGATGTTGTTCCACAACCCGGTGGTGATCACCAGAAACACGTGCAGCGCCGTGAACGCGACCAACGCGATCGCCGCGACGAAATGCAACGTGCGCGCCGATTGCCGCCCTCCGAACACGTCGACCCAACCCGGCAGCAACGCGTTCAGCGATGGCGACATCGCGAATCCCATCAGGATGACCAGCGGCAACCACACGAAGATCACGCTCAGGTACGTCAGCTTCTGCAGCACGTTGTACCGCGTTGCGGCGTGTCCACGCGCGTGCCGGAAGCGGACGTGGTCTTTGATCGACTGCCAGATCGACCCGAGGTCGATCCGCGTCGGCGCCAGATCGCGCGACAGGTGTCTGCTCGCGATCGACCACGCTACATACGCGAGGCCGTTCACGATGAACACCCACATGAAGAAGAGGTGCCAGCGCCGCGCGACGGCCAGGGAGTAGTTGCTGGGAATCGTCAGCCAATGCGGAAACGCGTACGTCGCGGCGATGCCCTGCGCGTTCGGCGCCACGCCGAACAAACCGGTGGTATCGAACGAATGGCCGAAGACCGTCGTGATGCCGCGCAGTCCACCGTCCCTGTCGCGATATGCCTCCACGCTGAGCACCTCGGTGGCATCGCCGTACGACTGCGCGCCCCAGTTCAGCGTCGGATGCGCATTGAAGATCATCAGGCCGCTCATCAGCATGATCACGAACGCGATCACGTTGATCCAATGCATGATCCGCACGGGAAGTCGATGTCGGTAGTACAACGCCATTCAGCGAGGTCCGACCAGGAGTCTGGATCGACGTGATCGCTGGGCACCCTGCTCTCCACGTCAAAAGTTGTCCGGACAATGCGGCGCGTGACGCGTCGCGAAGATCCGCGTCGCCAGCTCCAGCGCGGCATCGTCGCCGTCGAGCATTCCCCACAGCGCCAACTGCCGCGGCGTTCGATAGCCGCTGTACAAACTGGCAAGCGCTTTCACCGACAACGCGATGTCGGCTTTCCCTCGCGACGGCGTCACGGTCGCGCCGTCCGTCGAGCACTCCAGCCGAATGCGACCGGCGTTCCACGGCGCGAGTTGGTCCTCGGCAACGTCGAGCGTAATCGCCTCGTTCGTCTGGTAGCCGCGCTGCGCGAGCGCAACCGGTGCATCGATCACGCGCAACCAGATGCCGTCGCGCGGTTGCGCGTTGAGCAGGCGCGGCTCGACGAACAGTTCCGGCGCCGGATCGTCGACCGGCGCGCGCATCCACGTGATCCTGCCGACCAGATCATGCCGCGCCAGCCACGTCCACAAACTGCGGTAAGCATCAACGTTGAGCCATATCAGGTCTTTCACGAGCAGCTCCTGGCCGCGCGTCGGATGGCCGGTCTTGTCGCTGCGGACGTGATAGACGACGTAGCCGGTACGGCGCTCCGTCGGGCGCATACGCAACCGCGATGTGCGCGGGTCCGGTCGCGGTACTGCTGGACAGCACGTTGTTCATCCACAGCGGCTTGGCGCGATGCAGATAACACATGCGCTGCGCGACGAAGTCGATATAGACCTTTTTCAGAGTCTCGAAGCCGGCGTCGGGATCGATTCGCGCGATGCGCGCCGAACCGCCGTCCCCGTCTGCAAAACCCACGTCTACCGTGTCGATTCGATACGTGACCAACGCGCTCGACAGCGCGTAGCCGTAACGTTGATAGATCGCCGCCTGCGAGGCCCACAACGACGCGACCGCCTGCCCGCGTTCGCGCATGTCGGCGAACGAACGGGTCGTGATCGCGCGCACCAACCCTTGCCGCCGATACTCCGGCAGCGTTCCAACCGCGCTGACGCCGCCCATCGCAACGGCGCGTCCATTGGCGCGCATGGTGAACGGCAGGCACGCGTAGCTGGCCGCCATGCGCGCGCCATCGAAGGCGCACAGCGTCCACTCGGGGCGGTTGTTCCGCGACACGACGTTGTCCGGTCCGTCGCCGAACGCGCCGGCGTATACATACGCGCCGACGAGTCCGAACTGATCCATCTCGTCCGCGCGCGCGGGGCGCACCTCAATCGTCATGTTGGCGTCTTCATTTCGAATTCGGCCGCGGGATGTCGCCCACTTTGGCCGGCACATCATAACCGCGCTGCACTGCGGGGCGGTCGGCGATCGCGAGATACCAGCGCAACACGTTCGGATAGGTGGCGAGATCGATCTGCTGCCATTCGTAGCGCGAGATCCACGGCCACGTCGCGATGTCGGCGATCGAATATTCGCCGGACAGGTACTCGTGCTCGCCGAGCCGCGTGTTCAGCACGCCGTATAGCCGCGCCGCCTCGAGCTTGAATCGCTCTTCCGCATACGGCGCTTTGCCGGGATTGAAGCGCAGGAAATGATGCGCCTGACCCGAGCATCGGGCCGACGCCGCCCATCTGCAGCATCAACCACTGCAGCGTGTCCCAACGGTCGGTGCCCATCAGCCTGCCGTACTTGTCCGCGAGATAGAGCAGGATCGCGCCCGACTCCATCATCGCGCGGCCGTTGTCGCGATCGACGATCGCGGGAATCTTGTTGTTCGGGCTGATCGCGAGAAACGCCGGATCGAACTGCTGGTTCTTGCCGATGTCGACCGCGTGCACCGCGTATTCGACGCCGAGTTCCTCGAGCGCGATCGAGACCTTGCGGCCGTTCGGCGTGGACCAGGTGTACAGATCGATCACGACGCGCCGCCTTCCGCCAACCGGATGCCTTTCGCCGCAATCGAATCGCGCAGCTCTTCCTGCCGCGCTCTGTTCAGCGGGAAATTCCAGATCAGCGCCGTCGAGATGAACATCAACACCACCGGGATGCCGCAGAACGCGTACTGCAGTGCTTTCAGCCCCGCCGGATCGTTATGGTGCTGCGGATCGAAGCCGAAGAACTGCACCAGCGGCAACGCGATGCCGGACGCGAGGGCGATCGCCATCTTGTCGCCCATCGCCCACAACGCCATGAACAGCGCGCCGCGCTGCTGGTCGGTCTCTACCGTGTCGTGATCGATCACGTCCGCCGCCATCGACGGCGCCAGAATCGCGCTCGCGGGCGCGAGCACGCCGGTGAAGAAATTCAGAATGATGTAGTAGCTGAACTGGCCCGGCTCGAAGAACAGCACCAGGCTGAAGATGCCGATACCCGCCAGCGACGCAACCGCGAGCAACCGGTGTTTGCTGAAGTGCGGCGCGATACGCACGAAGATCGGCGTGCCGATCACCTGCCCCGCGAAATACGTCAGCAGAATCAGCGGCCACTGCGTCGCGTCGGCCAGCAGGTAATACGTGACGAAGAACACGAACAGCGTGTTGATGCAGTTCCAGCCGACCGCGCCGATCACGTTCGACGCCAGCAACCGCACGAAGGGGCGGTTCTTCGCAACCAGCGTCAGCGCCTTGCGAATCTCCAGCGGATGCGCGTGCACGAACTTCGCCTGCGGCACGGTGATGAGCATCCACACGACGCTGACGACCAGCACGACGACGGTCGCCCACGCAATGATGCGCAGCATCGGCTGCATGCTGCCGGGCGAGTCGGTCTGCGCCCAGCCGACGCCGGCATCCGCGAGCCATGCGAGCCCGAGCGGCAGCAATACCGTCAACAGCAAGCCGATGTTCGACGCCCACGTACGCGCGCCGGTGATGCGCGAGCGCTCGTTGTAGTCCTCCGAGATCTCCGCAGCCCACGCCGATACGGGAATGTTGATCAGCGTCCAGCCGAGGTACAGCACCGCGACCGAGCAGAACAGATACAACGCGTTCGGCTCCGCGAACGGATCGAAGACCGCGACGGTCGACACCGCCATCACCGGCAGGCCGATGCCGATCCACAACCCGCGCCTGCCCCATTTCGCTGGCGTGCGATCCGACCACGCACCGATGAACGGATCGATCAGCACGTCGGTGAGACGCGTCAGCATCAGCACGATGCCGATGGTGGAAAGACCGATGCCGAGTTCGCCGCCGTAATACGGTGTGAGATACAACGCCAGCGGAAGCCCGCCCATGGCGAGCGGCATGCTCAGGAAGCCGAACGCAAACAGTTCGCGTGTCTTTAGCCGCACTGCACCCCCGCTACCGATACGACCGTCGATCCGATATGTTCCCCCGGCAGGGGACAGCCAATGATCTACGACTTCGCGGTGGGGCGCACCAATCCCGCCACCTTTCCGCTCGATGCGTTTCAGCGCGCCGCCAAGCGTGCAATCGCGCGCGACTACCCGCACTACACGAACTATCCGGGCGAACTCGGCCACGAAGGTTTGCGCAACCTCATGGCCAAGCGCGAGTCGGAACGCGAAGGCGTGCCCGTGGCGGCAGATCGCATCTCGTTGACGAACGGCTCGATGCAGGCGGTGACGCTGGTCGCGGAGGCGTTGATCGAACATCACGACGACGTCGTCATTACCGAAGAGTTCACGTACCCCGGCACGATTTCGACGTATCGCGATCTGGGCATTCGGATGGTCGGATTGCCGGTCGATGCAGACGGCATGCGGCCCGACGCGCTGGCACGCGCGCTCGAAGATCTCGCGCGCAAAGGCACGCCGCCGCGCTTCATCTATACCGAAGCGACGTACCAGAATCCCACCGGCACCACCATTCCGCGTGCGCGGCGACTCGAGATACTGGCGCTGGCGAAACGCTTCGGGGTGATCCTCGTGGAAGACAACTGCTACGGCGACGTGAACTACGAGCGATCGAAGCCGCCCGCGTTCTATGCGCTCGACGACTACGAACAGCAGATCTACATCTGCTCGCTGTCGAAAATCCTCGCACCCGGCGTGCGGCTCGGCTACTTCATGGCGCCGCCGAAACTATTCCGGCGGGTGCTGAATCGGCGCCACGACGCCGGCAGCAACACGCTCGCGGCGTCGATCGTCGCCGAGTATCTGAGCAGCGGCGTTTGGGAGCATTGCGAAATGCAGAACGCGACGTTCAAGCAAAAGCGCGATCTGCTGTGTCAGACGCTGGCAACGCACGTTGCGGACAGCTGCCGCTGGTCCGAACCGGACGGCGGCTTGTTCCTGTGGCTGCGGCTGCCCGACGACGTCGACCGCGACAAGCTGCAGTCGTTAGCGGATCAGCGCGGTTTCCGCTACGCGCGCGGCCGCGCGTTCCAGGTCGACAACGAAGACGTTCCTTTCATTCGGCTCGCGTTCGGCCACGTGCCTGACGAGATGATCGTCGACGGTATTCCGGTGCTCGCCGAGTGCATTCGCGAAGCGCGCACCTCGAACGAGCACGGCCGACCGGCGTCGTTGTTTCGCTGAGCATCCGGACCTAGACGTTCCGCACCGTCGTTCGCACGCTCCGCTGCACCGCGCACGACTTCGAGGATTACGTCGAAGTCGTCGGGCTGGACCGTTCCGTCCGCCACTTTGTTCGGCTGCCGTTTGCCGCAGCGCTCGCAGCGGTGAACGATCTGCCATCCCTTGCGCTTGCTGACGAGCTCGATCGGCCGCATCAGGCCGCGACACCCGGACAGCCGATCGCCCGGTCGAGCGTCATCGACATGCACTGACCACAAACAGAATGGACAATGGTTTCGATAGCTACCGTTGGTGAGCGGTGAAACACTCGCGCCGCAGTGCGCGCAGGTGAATCCCGCGTTCTCGTCTGCGCGTGCCACGTTCCCGTCTCCGACCAAGCAAAAGTTGCGTTGGCGGGAGTCGGGTTCGGTTTGCTCTTGCCTCCCTCATCGAGAAGATCAGGAGGTTCCAGGCTTACGCAGAGAGAGGTCGATTCACCGGTCCTCTTTAGAAGGCCCGATTACTTTCGCTTCCAGCTTCATCGGAGCGTATTGCATCTCCGAATCCGGACCTCTACCGGTTTTGAATCTTGTACCGGTCACTGTAAAGCGGGATCACCCACGTTCCAGCGATAGACGTCACCTGCGTTCACTGGCATCGGCGTCCTCCCCGCTAGGGAATGCGGCGCGCTGCCGGTTCGAATCGTGCGATAGAAATACCCATGGCGTTTTCGAGGCGGGCAAGTATACGACTCGAAAAGCGTGTGGCCACAGCGTGCGACGAAGAATCCGTTAGACGGGGACGGGAGCGGCCAGCGAGACGATCCGCGGCCGCAGCAACGGCACCACCGCAAACAGCCCGAGCACGCAACCGACCCAGACCGCGACCGTCACCGACGTCGCTTTCGCCAGGAGGCCGGCGACCAATGCGCCGAGCGGTAACAGGATGCCGGTCATCACCTCCAGAAGTCCGTTGGCGCGCGCCATCACGTCCAGCGGCAGCACGGTCTGGCGATAGCTGTTCGCGAGGATCAAAAAGGCCACGATCGCACCGTCGCTGAAGAGCTGGCTGGCCGACAGCCACGCCACGGCGAACTGCGGTGCGATCGACGCGAAAGCGACAAACAGGTTCGCGAACTTGCCGATCAGGAACGTGACGATCATCGCGCGACCGAATCCGAGCCGACGCGATACGGCCGATGCGACGAATGCACCGGCGAGCGCACCGAGGCCGCCGAGGCTGATCACGATGCCCATCGTCGCCACGTCGATCGACAGCGTGCGCAATCCGTACAGCATGTACAGCGCCATGAAGAACCCGTTGGCGAAGTCGTCGATCGCGAACGCCCGGAACGTAGCGCCGACGATCGGGTGGCCGAAGCCTGCGCGTGCGCCGATGCGCAGATCTTCGATCAGCGACGGTCGCACCGCCGGCTCGGGCTGCACCACCTCGTTCGTGCGGATGCGCGCGAGCAGTATCGCGGAGACCACATACGACAGTGCATCGATCACCATCGTGATCGGCGCGGTCAGCCATTGAATCAATACGCCCGCGAGCCCGGGACCGCCGATTTCGGCCACCGAGTCCGTCACTTGCAGTTTCGAATTGCCTTCGACCAGATGGTCGCGCCCGATCAGTACCGGCAGATAGGCATTGTCGGCCAGGTGAAACAGCGTCGAGAACCCTCCGACCAACGCCGCCACCACGTACAACTGCACGATGCCGAGATGGGCGGACCACGCGGCGATCGGAATGCTCAGCACCAGCAGCGCGCGCACGACGTCGGACCACACCAGCACGGGCCGCTTCGCATGGCGGTCGATGAAGCCGCCGGCAAACAGTCCGACGAGCACGCCGGGAATCACGGTGAGTACGCTCAAGGTCGCGATCTGCACCGGGTCGTCGGTAACGAGCAGAATGGCGATCACCGGCAACGCGGTGCGCGTGATGCGGCTGCCGAACGCGCTGACGGATTGCGCGGTCCACAGGTGCACGAAGTCGCGATGCCGCGCGAGCGGCCCCAACGAGAACGCCATCAGACGGACTGCTGCTGTTTGCGGGCGATGCGGCCGTCCCAGCGCAGCCACTCGATACGGCCGGCGACATCGCGCAGGAACTCGACGCGCTCGCCTTTGCGCGGACCATCGAGCACCGCGGCCGCATCGACGCCGGTGAACGACAGCGTCGCCGGCGGCAACGGAATCGGTCGCATGTCGGGGTCGACGACGAAGCGCGGCGGCGGCGTGCCGACTAGCCGCAACTGTTTGCCGTGCGCGGTCACCTGCAGATGCTCGAGCGTTGCGTGATACGCGCCCTCGTACTCGGCCATGTCGGGCGAGAGTCCTTGCGCCTCGCGCGGCTCGGGTTTCCCGAAACCGAGGAACAGTCGTTGTGCCCTGTCGGCGATCGTTTGTCTCGTTTCGCGACCGGCGTCCGCGTTGGTCAGCACCGATACCGCAAAGCCCTTCGACGGAATCATTTCGAACGACGACAGTTGGCCGTTGGTGGCGCCGCCGTGTTTGACGAGCCGATGTCCGTCGCCCGCGTGATCGAGCATCCACGCGATGCCGATCGATTCGCACATGCTGCCGGCGGGACGCTGCGCGCGCTGCATTTCCGCCACGCTTGCCCGGCTCAATACGGATTGCGCGTCGATCGCGCCGACGTGCAACGCGGCGTATCGCATCTGATCGATGACGGTCGAAATCACGCCGCCTCCGCCCGCGCCACTGCGCCACATGTGCCAGCGGCGAGCGATTTTCGGGCCGCCCTGCGTGACGATGTGCCCCGTCGCGACGCGATAGGTCATGCACTCTTCGGGAAAATAGAACGACATGCCCATGCCGAGCGGCGCGAACAGTTGTTCGCGGATGACTTCCTCGAACGGTTTGCCTCGAATCGTTTCGACGATGTGGGCCAGCACGTAGAACGCCGCATTGCTGTACGAAAAGACCGAACCCGCCGGCACGAGCTGCGGCGAGTTGGCCATCTTCGCAACGATGCGCGCGATCGCGTCTTCACCGCGTCCAGTATCCCTGAAGTAGTCGCCAACATATCCGGTATGGTGCGTCACGAGGTCGCGCACCGTCAGCCGGGCGGCGTCTTCTTCGGACTGCAGGCGAAAACGCGGCAGATACGCGCGCACTTTCGCGTCGAGATCGACGCGTTGCTCTTCGACGAGCTGCATCAGCGCGGTAGCGGTGACCGTTTTCGACGTGGAGCCGATCTGGAACAGCGTCGTCGCGGTGACCGGCAACGGATGCTCGACGTTGGTGATTCCCACGCCGCCGGCGAAGATCGCACCGTCGTGCAGAACGCCGACCGACGCACCGGGAACCTGCAGCCGCGCGATCTCATCGCGCGCGAACGCGAGCAGATCGTCTGGCAGCGGACGAACGTCCACGCGTTACTCGTACGCCGAGCGGCGATAGCGCAGCATTTTCCCGGCGCCGACGCCGGTGTGTTGACCGCGGTCGTATGCCACCTTGCCGTTGACGACCACGAGTTGGATGCCGTCCGGCTCGCGCTTCGGATCGTCGTACGTCGCGGTATCGGTCACCGTCGCTGGATCGAACAGCACCAGATCGGCCCAATAACCTTCTTTGACGCGACCGCGATCGACCAGTCCGAACGTCTCGGCGGACAGCGACGTCATCCGACGCACCGCTTCTTCCAGACCAAGCACGCCGCGTTCGCGCACGTAACGCGCCAACACGCGCGGAAAGGTGCCGAACAGGCGCGGATGCGGGCGGCCGCGCAGATCGGGAATGCCGTCCGAGCCGACCATCATGTCGGCGTGCCGCAGATTCGTTTCGATGTCGGCTTCGTCGATGATGAAGTGAATGCAGATGGTCCGATCGCCCAGCGGCGCCGTGAGGATCTCTTTGACGAGCACGGTGATGTCGACGCCGCGTTCCTTCGCGAGTCGACCAGCATGCGGCCCTCGTATTGGCGAAAAGCCGCGACAACTCGCGATGCGGATTACCTCGGCCAGCGCGCGATCGATCCGTTCGAGATTGAAGTACTCGATCATGCGACCGCTACCGGCCGTATACGGATATACGTCGAGCGTCACCGCTTGACCGGCGGCCAACGCCGCGTCGACGCGCGCCAGCGAGTCTTTCACCTTGCCCCAGTTCGGCCTGCCGGCGCTCTTGTGGTGCGAGATGTGCAGATGCACGCCGCTCTCGGCGCCGATCCGCAGCGACTCTTCGACCGCGTCGAGCAGTCGATCGCCTTCGTTGCGCATGTGCGTGGTGTAGAGACCGTCGAACGGTTTCACCGCCTTGGCGATTTCGATCACTTCCTCGGTGCTGCTCCAGCGTCCCGGGCGATAGATCAGGCCGGTGGAGAAGCCGCACGCGCCCTGCTCCATCGCGCGCTCGACGTGGCCTCGCATCGTTGCGAGTTCGGCCGCGGTAGGCCCGCGCTGCTCCATACCCATCGTCATGGTGCGCACGGTGTTGTGGCCGACCAGCATCAGGTTGTTGATGCCGGGCTTGTGCGCGAGCGCGGCCGCGAAATAGCCGCGCAGATCGGTGAACTCGCCGCTCAAACCCGCGAGGATGCCGCCGCTCGCGGCGACCGCATCGCCGTTCGGATCGGCCGGAATCGCGCTGAAGCCACAGTTGCCGCTGACCACGGTGGTGACGCCCTGCGCGAGCTTGAACTCCATGCCCGGATAGCGGAAGAACGCGCCGTCGTCGTGTGCGTGCGTGTCGATGAATCCCGGCGCCAGACAGGCGCCGTGGCCGTCGATCTCGTGCGTGGCCGCCCCGGCACGGCCGATGGCGGTGATGCGGCCGCCATCGATCTCCACATCGGCATCGAACGCGGCGCCGCCGCTGCCGTCGAGCACGCGCACGTTGCGAATCGCGAGGTCGATCATCGTGACTGCTCCGCCATCGTCGTGCGCCAGAATTCGATCATGTCGGCGCGGAACGCTTCTGCATCGTCGCCCTGGCTGCCGATCTTCGCGCCGCGCCGGCCATAGCCGGCTTTCAATGCGTACACGAACGTATCGTAGTCGACCGTCGCGGGATCGGCGTGCCCCGATACCGGATGCACCATTGCGCCGTCGTCAGCGATGAAGGTGATCGGCGAATCGGGCGAGACCGCGGCGTCCGCCAGCGTTTCGATCGCGGTGCCGCGGTCGAAGCTGTGGCCGGCGCCGTGAAACAGCCGCAACGTCGCGCGTCCGCCACGCAGCCGGATCGCGTGGATGTGTCCTTGGGCGCATTGCGGAAGACACCAATCGTCCTTGTCGCCGATCACCGCGCGCACGACCGTACTGCCCACGTCGGGATCCTGGAACTGATGCCCGCACCATGGATATGCCGCATAGATCGCGTGCAACGCGAGCGACTCACCGAGCACCGACGCGGAAAAGCGCCTCATCGCAGCCGTCAGCACGGCGGAGCCGCCGCGGCTGTGGCCCTGTGCACCGATGCGCCCGGCATCGATCTCCGGTGCGCGCGACAGCGCGCGTACCGCGGCGAGCACGTCATAGGCGCTCGCCGCGAACGAGTACTGCGCCTGATTCGAAACGGTGGACGTCACGCCGCGGCGGCCGAACGGATCGATGACGCACGCCGCAATACCGAGTTCGACGAACGTCTGCGCGTGGCGCAGGTGCGACGGCGCTACGCCGAGGCTGCCCGGCACGACGATCACCACCGGCAACCGGCGCGACGCCTGTTGCGGCACGAACAGCCGCGCGTCGATGGTCATGCGCGGCATCGCGGCCGGGAGCTTGATCACCTGGTAATAGTTGAGCGGGTTCGCGGTGTCGATCGGCAGCGCACGACCGGCATCGCCATTCGGCAAAACCAGTTCGCGCGCGACGAGGTCGGAAGCTTCTGCGTCGGCCATGGCTGCTTCTCTTTCGGATCGGACTCAAGCATGCCACGGCCGACGCCGGCCGTCAGAACCCCAACAGTCGCGCGTAGCGGTCCCGGTGGAATGCCTGGTTGCCGTACAGCGCTTCGAGTGCCCGGGCGCGCTTCAGGTAGAAGCCCGCGTCGAACTCGTCCGTCATGCCGATACCGCCGTGGATCTGGATCAGCTGATTCGACATCTCGTGCAGGAAATCGCCGACCTTGCTCTTCGACAGCGAGCACAGTTCCGCGGCGTTGTCGGCTTTCGCATCGAGCGCTTGCAGCGCGCCTTCTGCGCACGAGCGCGCGAGTTCCATGCTCGTGAACAGCATCGCGGCACGATGCCCGAGCGCCTGGAACGAGCCGATCACCTTTCCGAATTGCACGCGCGTCTTCAGATACGAGAGCGTCATGTCGAACGCCTGTGCAGCGGTGCCGAGCATCTCGGCGCTCAAGCCCGCGCGCGCGCGATCGAGGATTCCGTCGAGCAGATCGAAGCCGTTGTCCACGGAGCCGAGCACGGCGGAGGCATCGACTTCGACGTTCGCGAATTCGAGATTCGCGTAGCCGCGGCTGTCGAACGTGTTGAGGCGTCGCCGCGAAAGACCTTTCGCCTTCGCCGGAACGAGGAACAACGTGATGCCTGCGGTATCGCCCGCCGTACCCCGCGTACGCGCGGCAACGACGAACGTGGTCGCCGCCATCCCTTCGGACACGAACGCCTTGGCGCCGCTCAACGCATAGCCACCGGCCGTCTTCTTCGCCTGCAGCGCGGTACGCGCGGGCGCGTGTCGCGGACCTTCGTCGACCGCGAGCGTCATGATCTGGGTGCCGTCGACGATCGCCGGCAGATATTGCTTCTTCTGCGCGTCGCTGCCGCCGAGCAGCAGACCCGATGCGCCGACGAGTGCCGATGCAAACAGCGGCGACGCGACGAGTTGACGGCCGAGTTCTTCGAGCACGACGCCGAACGTCAGATAGCCGAGATCGGAGCCGCCGTATTGCTCAGGCACGAGAATGCCGGTCCAGCCCATTTCCACCATCGTGGGCCAGATCGCCGGTGCGAACGCCTGTTCGACGCCGCTGTCGCGCATTTCGCGGAACTTCACGACCGGCGACTGCTCGCGTACCCAGGCCGACACCTGGTCTTTGAGCAGTGATTGTTCTTCGGTGAGTGCTGCCATGTTGTTTCCTCAACCTTTCTGCGTGGTCTCGGGGAGACCCAGGATGTTCTTGGAGATGATGTTGTTCTGCACTTCGAACGAGCCGCCGTAGATCGACATCGCCTTGCCGAAGAGCCACTCGCGCACGGTGCCCAGTTCCTGCTTCGTGAACTCGTTGCCTTCCCACGCGAGCCCTTGTGCGCCCATCAGTTCGAGCGTGAGTTCCGAGCGCGTTTGTGCAACGTGCGTGGCCGAGTTCTTGAGAATCGACGCGGCGGCGCTGACGTTGACCTTGCCCTTCGCTTCCGCGGTGATGCGATTGATCGTCAGGGTGTGCGCACGGGCGTCCATGAGATGACTCGCCAGGCGCGTGCGCAGATCCGCGTCGGCCAGCGTGCCGTCGTCGTTCGTGCCGACGTATTGCTTGGCGAGGTCTTCGAGTTTCGCCGGTCGTTCACCGCCCGGGCCGCGTCCACCGGTCTGGCTCTGCCGTTCGTGCTGCAGCAGGCGCTTCACCACGTTCCAACCGTCGTTCAGCTTGCCGAGCAGATCGGTCTTCTCGGCGATTGCGTTGTCGAAATACGTTTCGCAGAACGGCGACGCGCCGGCGATCAGCTTGATCGGCCGCGTGCGCACGCCCGGCTGATCCATCGGCAACAACAGGAAACTGATGCCGTCGTGCTTCTTGAGCTTGGGGTCGGTACGTACGAGCGCGCCGCACCACTGCGAAATGTCGGCGCCCGACGTCCAGATTTTCTGACCGTTGACGACGAACTGGTCGCCTTTGTCCTCGGCCTTCGTCGTCAGCGAAGCGAGGTCGGAGCCCGCGTTCGGCTCGGACAGGCCGAGGCACCAGCGCACCGCGCCGCTCGCGATGCCCGGTAAATGACGCTGCTTCTGATCGTCGGTGCCGTACTCGAGCACGGTGGGCCCGACCATCGTGATGCCCATGCCCGTGAGCAGCGGGATCGGATTGAACGCGCCGACGCGACCCATCTCGTCATTGATCACACGCGCCTCGGGGTGACCCAAGCCGGCGCCGCCGTATTCCTTCGGCCACGTCGGCGCACCCCAGCCTTTCTTTGCGAGGCGCTCGCGCCAGAGGACGAGGTCCGGACCTAGCCCTTCCGTATCACCCTCCATGCCGAGCGCCTTGTTCTTCAGGTTGGGTGGGAAGTTCTCGTTCAACCAGGCGCGCACCTCTGCGCGGAATTTGCTCAGCGGGTCCGACTCGGACATCGAGTTTCTCCTTCGAAAGTTCGGAAGTGTTGGTTCAGCCGCACCGGGCGGCAATGAGATCAGAAGGCGCGATTTAAAAGACGTTTCAAATTGTAAACGTTGCGCATGCCACACACACGCGACTCGTTTTCAGCCGCGACGGACCGAAAACTCCATGCCTTCGCCGATCGGAACGGTAACCGACTCGAATCCGGAGTCGCGAGCCTGCATGCGCGCGACGTACGGTCGCAATGCGCGCCGGAAGGTGTGGATGTTGTCCGCGACTACGATGGCCCCGGGCGCCAGCTTCGGTAACAGCAGCGCGAGCATCGGCAGATACAGGTCCTTCCAGCCATCGAGCAGAACGAAGTCGATGCCCATCGGCACGTCGGCGAGCGTCTGTAGCGCGTCGCCCAATCGAACGTCCACCAGATCGGCCACCCCCGCTTCGCGCAGGTGTTGCAGCGCCTTCGCGTGTTTGGCAGGTTCGAGTTCGCTGCCGATCACGCTGCCTCGGGTCAACCTGGCCGCGGCCGCCAGATAGATGGTGGAGATACCGTACGACGTTCCGAATTCGACGATGTTGCGTGCCTGGTGCGTGAGCACGAGCTGATAGAGAAACCTGCCGCTTTCGGGCGAAACCGGAATGAACGCGGTGCCGAGATAGGGAGCGATCGACTGCTGCACGTCGATTCCCTTCGCGAGTCCCAGCAGCACCGCAGGAATGCCGCGCGCGATCTTCCAACGATCGCCCTTCGCTGCCGCGTGCAGACGTGCGAGGGTATTCGCGGCTTTTGCGTCCATGCGCTACAAGCCGTACCGCGCCGACGACGTCCGCAACCATTCACCGACCATCTCGCCGATCATGATGCACGTGAGATTCGTGTTCGCCCGCGGCACGAACGGCATGATCGACGCGTCCGCAACCACCAGCTGATCGACGCTGCGGCAGCAACCGTATTCGTCGACCACCGCCATCGGGTCGCCGGCCGGCCCCATCTTCGCGGTACCGCACGGGTGGAATCCCGAACCCGCGAACTTGCGACACAGCGCGGCGATGCTCGCGTCGTCGAGCGGCCGAACCGGATCCGGGAAACTCACCGCCTCGATCATGTCCGCGAGCGGTCCCGTTCGGGTGAACGCGTATGCATCCTTGAAGCAGCCGACCAGCCGTGCCGTGTCGCGCTCGTCTTCGCAGAAGCGGTTGTCGACGATCGGTGTGTCGTGCGGATCGGCCGAGCGCAGGCGCAGCTCGCCGCGTCCGTACTGGTATTCGAGCACCGCCGCGATGGCAAACATCGGCGGTCCGCCGTTGCGGCCGACGAAACTGATCTGCTCGATCTGCAGATCGTTGCGTTTGTCGGAACCCTTCGCCGTGTAGCGCAGGATCGTCTGAATCAGCGGCTGATCGAAATCGATGATCGAGCCGTCTTTGACGAGGCACGCCACCGACAGCGCAGGGTGGTCGCTGAGATTCGCGCCGACTCCCGGCACGTCGTGCAACACATCGATCGACAGCGACTCGAGGTGCGCGCGCGGACCGATGCCGGAGCGCATCAGGATCGACGGCGACAACAGTGCACCGGCGCTCAGGACGACCAGCTTCGCCGAAATCCCCTCGATCGATCCGTCAGGCCGTTCCACCTCCACGCCGGTACATCGTCGCCCCTCGATGATCAGCCGCCGTACGAACGTGTTCGCCTGAATCGTCAGATTCGGCCGCGCGCGCGCCGGCGCCAGATAGCCGATCGCGCACGACACTCTCAGCCGGCCGAGTTTGTTCATCGGTTGCGGACCGGAACCGTACGCCCACGGGTCGTTCTGGTCAGGGCAATCCGGATAGCCGAGCGCGCGCGCCGACTCGAGAAATGCCTGATGCTGCGGCAACAGTTCCTCGTGCGGATATCGGCGGATCGAGATCGGCCCCGCGTCGCCGTGATACGGCGCGTCGCCGAAATCGAGATCGCGTTCGAGCCGTTTGAATGCCGGCAGCACCCGGTCCCACGCCCATGCGGGGTTGCCGAGGCTCGCCCACTCGTCGTAGTCCTCCGGTACGCCGCGCAGCGCGATCGTCGTGTTCACCGCGCTCGATCCGCCGACCACCCGGCCGCGCGGGAACGCGATGCTGCGGCCGCGCGTCGGTTCGTACGTCAGCCCCCAATCGTGGTCGCGGTACGAATTGTTGTGGCTGTTGACGAGATCGAACGGCGTGCGCGAAGTGTCGGGATAGTCCGGACCCGCTTCGATCAGCGCCACGCTGCGGTTCGGATCTTCCGACGCGCGTGCCGCGATTGCGGAACCGGCACTGCCGGCGCCGACGATGAGAACGTCATAAGCGACACTCAAGCGCGGGCACCGTACGCGATCGTCTCGGTACCGGTGAACGCGAGTTCGTCGGCTTTGCAGACGAACCGCAACGGCGGCACCACGATCGTCTCGGCTGCTAGCGACGACGACACGACGTTGTACGGATCGAGCAACGGATTGCCCCACGCCGTTGCGTCGAACCGCAACAACCGAGCCGTCAGACGTTCGATGCGCGCCGCCGTGTGATCGGCTTCGAGTTGCACCAGCCTGATGCCGTTGGGCGTATGGGCGAGGTTCAACGTGCCGGTGTACTGCACGTCGTGCACGTCCATCGGTTCGGGATCGAGCGCGTGCACGTGCAGCACTTCGGCGCCTTCGAGCGTCACGCGCGCGTCGACGCCGTCGTAGCCGTGGCGCAGCGTCACATCGGCGAGGCGCGCCGGGAACCCGAAGTGATTGCGCATCGCTTCGCACGCCGCATCACTCGATGCGAACGCCGCCAACGTAAATCCCCGGGCGCGCACGCCGCTGCGACACGCGGCCCGCGCGAACGCGAACCGGAATGCGCCCCACGGACTCCCGCCGACCGACCACACCTGCAGCGACAACGCCGCCGGAATGGTTGGATGCAGGCTCGGCGGCAATATCGCCTCGCGCGCCGCGTTGCGCATTTCCGCGGTCATCTGAAAGCACGCAACGTCGTCGAACTGTGTCGCGTCGGGTAGATAGCGGTCGATCGTCGCCGTCGCCTGCAACGCGATCAGCGCGTCGACGCTCGCGGTTCCAACGAGCATCAGCGCGCTCCGGCACGGCGCGCGACGGAAAAGTCCGGCAGCGCCGAAGGTGTGTACACCGGCAAGCGGGCGTCCGCGGCGCTGCGGAACTGCGGCATCACTTCGCGCGCGAACAGCCGCATGCTGTCGAGCACCGCCTGCTGCGGCACCATTTCCATCGCGTTCAGCAGGAAGTTGATGCCGGTGACGCCGATCGATTCCCAGCGTTTGATCGTGCGCACGAGATGGTCCGGATCGCCCACGCCAACACCCTCGGGCAAACCCTTGGCCGCGCTCGGATCGTCCGCCGGTGGTTTTTTGCCTTTCATCGCGGCGCCGACGTTGCCGAGCGTCTGATACGCGCGGGTCGGGAACGCTTCGCGCGTCCAATACAGATGCGCGTTGGCGATGTTGAAGGTATTCACCATCGGCACGCCGACGTTGCGCGCCTCGCGATAGTCCTCGTGGCAGTACAGGAAGTTCATGCGTGTGCACCTGGTCGTTGACGAGGCCGCCGACGGGCTCGCAGCTGCTCGATGCGCCGGTGATACTCCTTCGTGCGCCGTTCCTGTTCTTCGTAACTCGCGGCGGCCACACCGAGACAACCGAGACCGCGGTCGGCCGCGTCGAGCTCGGTGCCGGGCGTGGTCACCGTCACCCACATCGGCGGATGCGGCTGCTGCATACGGCTTCGGCAGCACGTTGCGCGCCGGCATCGAGAACGCTTTGCCCTGCCACGGAGAATTCGTCCTTGCGTCCACATCTGCGGCAGCACGCGCACGAACTCGTCCCACGTCTTCTTCGTGTCGTCGGGATCGACCGAGAAGCCGCCGAGCTCGGTCCACGTCGACGAACGCGCGGTGCCGAATTCGAGCCGACCGCCCGAGATGATGTCGAGCGCCGCGGCGCGCTCGGCGACGCGGATCGGATGGTTCATCTCCGGCACGCACACGACCGCGCCGTGGCCGACCCGGATGCGTTGCGTCTGCGCCGCCACCGCCGTGAGGAACACCTCCGGCGACGAGCAGTGCGAGTACTCCTCGAGGAAGTGGTGCTCGACCGCCCACACGTGGTCGAAGCCGAGCTCGTCGGCCAGACGGCACTGCTCGAGCGCGTTGTGATAGACGCTCCATTCGACCGCCGGTCGAGAACGGCCGCGGCGTGGACAACTCGAAGAAGATCCCGAACTTCAACTGCGCTCTCCTTACACCATGGTCAACGACGCGCGCCGCGTGCGGCCGGCGTCCTGATCGGCAAATGCCTGTTCGATCTGCTCGAGGGAATAGTCAACAACGACTTCATCGAGGGGCAAGCGGCCCGCATTGCGGCTGAGGAAGTCGATGCCGCGCTGCAGGCTGACGGCGTCGTACGACGCCACTGCCTCGATGCGCTGGTTCTGCCCGACCAGCCGACCCGGATCGCACTCGAACGACGTACCGGTATAGAACGTGCCCATCTCGAGATAGCGCCCGCCCCAGCCGAGCATCCGCAGGCCTTCGTCGATCACTTTCGCGAAACCGACCACCTCGACGACGACGTCGGCGCCCCACCCTTGCGTCAGGTCCTTTACCGCTTCGATGCGCTGCCGCGGCTCCGGCGTACTGCGGAAGTCGATCAGCTGATCCGCACCCATCCGCCTGGCCAGGTCCAGCCGTTCGTCGATGCCGTCGATCGCGATCACCATCGACGCGCCACGCTCCTTCGCGATCGCGCACGCATAGATGCCGAGCCCACCGCAACCCTGAATCACGACGCGATCGCCGAGCCCGACCGAAACGCGTTCGAGCCCCATCACCACCTGCGCCAGCGCGCAGTTCGCGCTGACGATCATCGTATCGGTGACGTTGTCGGGCACCTTGAAGAACGCCTGACCCGGATGCAGAAACAGATAGTCGGCGAACGAACCCCGCGTATACGGCCATTCATCCAGCGCGCCGCGCTGGATCGAAAAACTCTGCCGGCACGCTTCGCTGACGCCTCGCATGCAGCTGCGACACTGACCGCACGGACGGAAATACTGATACGCGATGCGATCGCCTTCGTGAATCCGTTGGCCGTTCCAGTCGGTCGTCACACCCGCGCCCAACGCGTGCACCACGCCGGTGGCTTCGTGACCGAGAATCCGCCCTTGCGGCGTGGCGACCTGCGCGAACCGCCCGTCGCCGCGCCAGATGTGCAGTTCGGAGCCGCAGATGTTCGCGCGCGTCACGCGCAGAGTAAGGCCGCCGGGACGCGCCTCCGGTACCGGCAGTTCACGAATCTCGAACGGTTTGCCCGGTTCGAAGAACAGCGCAGCGCGATTGATCGTGGCCACGGCGTTCTATCAACGCGACGGCGGCGATCCACCGGTGTGCGCGTACGTCTTGTTGGTGATGAACCAGCGCCCGTCGATGCGCGCCACCGAAAAGTAGTCGACGAAATCGCAACCGAGATAATCCGTTTCGGCGAGCACGGCGACGCCGGCGTCGCCGGTGATGTCGATCGAACGGACGATGGCTTTGTATTTCGGACCGGCCATGCCGGGTTGCGCCTGCACCATCGCGAAGAAGTCACCGATCGGCACGTACGTATCCATCGCCCCGATGTGGCCCATCATGCGGGCGTCGGGATGGAATGCCTGCTTCAGTTTCGCGACGTCGCCGTTGGCGCCGTCGATGTAGAGCTGAATGACGGCACGGACGTCGTCGAGATCCTTGAGGTAACCGGACATGAGCATCACTCCTGTGCACGCGGACTGAGAATTTAGGGACCTGCCGGGCCAGAGGATACTTCGCCGAACGGTCCTCGCGCGACGTCGGATGGCGCCGCAATTTCAAAAGAGCTGGTTCAGAAGAGCTAGTCCAGAAGAGCTAGTCCAGAAGACCTTCCGCTTCTTCGCGACCGCGTCGCCGGCGCTCGTCTTCGTCGCGCGCGTCGGCGATCACCTGCTGCACGCCGTCCACGTCCGCCGCATGCTCATCGTCGACGAACGCGCCGGTGAGCACCGAGTCGACGTGCAGTTCGCCACGCTCGAACAGATGCCACAGCTCCTCGCCGAACCGCGTCTCGCGCAGCTCCGGCGCAAATCGCGACAGCGTGTCGGTCAGGTTGTTCACGTCGCGCAGCAGCATGGTCCGCGCGGCGTTGTTGCCGGCGGCGTTGACGGCTTGAGGTAGATCGATGATGACCGGACCGTCCGCGGCGGCCAGCACGTTGTACTCGGACAGGTCACCGTGAATCAGACCGGCGCACAACATCAGCTGCACCTGTCGCACCAGACGACCGTGATAGTGGCGCGCGTCGTCCGAGCTGAATTCGACGTCACCGAGGCCCGGCGCCGAACGCCCGTCGGCATCGACGACCAGTTCCATCACCAGCACGCCGTCGGTGTAACCGTAAGGCGTCGGCACCCGCACGCCTGCGGCCATGAGTTGGTACAGGGCTTCGACCTCGGTGTTTTTCCAGGCGGCTTCCTCTTCACTGCGGCCGAACCGTGTGCGTTTGCCGATCGCCCGCGCCTGTCGGCTGCCGCGTACCTGCCTGCCTTCCTGATACTGCGCGCGTTGCTGAAAGCTGCGCTGCGACATGTTCTTGTACACCTTCGCGCAACGGAGATCCGACTTCACGCGTACGACGTACACCGCGGCTTCTTTGCCGCTTTTCAACGACCGGACGACTTCGTCGATCACGCCGTCTTCGATGAGGGACTGCAGCTCCTTCGGAATTTTCATCGCGACAGGGTAATCGAAACGGACGCGCACGTTCCGTTGCGATCGGCACTATGGGAGGATCGACGGTCCGCGCGGGGTGATTCGGGAGAGCACCATGGCGCACCATTCCAGTCAGGAACAGGCCGTCCGTTTCTTCACCGGACGGCCGCACGTCGGCATTCCGCATGGACCGTTGCGCGTGCTGGCCGCGTGGCGCGGCGACGCGATCAGGGCGCGCGGCGACTACCGCTATCACCTGAACGCCACCGAACTGGCCGAGATCGACGCCGCACTCGCGCACGCTACCGCCACCGCCAAACCGACCATCGATCTGACGGCGCGCGACCTGCCGTTGCCGACGCTGGCGAAGCGAATCGCCCATTGGCGCGACGAACTGCGCGACGGTCTCGGCTTCGTCGTCGTCTCGGGCGTGCCCGTGCACCGCTGGTCGCAGGCGGAATCGGAGCGCTTCTTCTGGGCGTTCGGTCAGCATCTCGGCGTTCCCGGGCTGCAGAACCCGCAAGGCGATCTGCTCGGCCACGTCACCGACACCGGCGACGCCGCAACGGACCCGTTGGTGCGCCTGTACCGCACCTCCAGCAACATCAATTACCACTGCGACGGCGCAGATGTCGTCGGGTTGCTGTGTCTGAATGCGCCGCCGACGGGCGGCTCGAGCCGCATCGCGAGTTCGGTCACGGTGTTCAACGACCTATGGCGCAACAGTCCGAAGCTGGCGGCGCGCCTGTTCGAATCCGTCAGGCTCGATCGGCGAAACGAGGAAAAAGCCGGTCAACCCACCTACGCGTTGATCCAGCCGTCGTGTTTCGACGGGCATACGCTGCGGACGTTCTATCACTCGGACTACTACCGCTCCGTCACCCGTCACGTCGGTCCGCTGCCGAAGGAAGAACTCGAACTGCTCGACGCGTTCGAGGCGATCGCCGAACGGCCGGACATCCGGCTCGACATGCAGTTCGCGCCGGGCGACATCCAGTTGCTGTCGAATCACACGATAGTGCATGCCCGTACGTCATACACGGACGGCGACCGCAAACGCCACCTGTTGCGGCTCTGGTTGACGTTGTAAACGCATCGTCGTCCGGCATCGCCAACGGGACCGCTATGGCGCTAGACTCCGAGTCAATCCTTCAACGCAGACGTGCAGATGGCGATCAATCGCGCTCGTACGGCGCTGGGCCGCGTGTTCTTTCAACGCTGCTTCTATCTGTTCGTCGGCTTACTTGCACTGGTGATGGCCGCGCTGTTGCTGGATCCGACGCCGCGCGGACGGATGCTGCTCAATGCCATCAACCTGCTGATCGACGTGGCGGCGGTCGCCGCGGTCGGGCGGTCCAGTTGGTCGTTCGTGGTGGCTACCGCCTTGGCGGTACCGGCGATGTGGTTCCAGATCCGTGGCATCTCGGAAGGCGACGTAACGCACCTGGTGATTTCGTGGTCGTTCAACGCGGCGTTGTACGCGGTCACCATCGGGTATCTGCTGCGTTACGTATTTCAGCGCGACGTGATGACATCGGACAAGCTTTACGGCGCCGCCGCAGGCTATCTGATGATCGGCGTGTTGTGGGCGCTGCTGTATGCAATCGCCAGCCACTTCTACCCGGAATCGTTTTCCATCGGCGGCAACGTCGTCGTGACGCCGTCGTTCACGGACCTGCTCTATTTCAGCATCACCACGCTGACGAGCACCGGCTTCGGCGACATCGTGCCACTGGTACGACAGGTTCGAGCGCTTTGCGTGTTCGAACAACTGACCGGGGCTCTGTTCCTGGCGATCCTGATCGCGAGGCTCGCCGGCGTCTATCCCCCGCCGCCACCGCCGGAACCACGCGACTCGACGACCTCAGAAGTGCCGCGTTTCATCCGTCGCTTGCGCGAGCGGAACAGACCTCCGTCCTAACGGATCCACGCGCCCGGAGTGTTGGTTCGAAAGCCGAGCGACCGATACGTCGCATCGACCAGCGACTGACCGCGCGGATTCAACAGAATCCCGGCACCCATCCGGTTCATCGAATAACCGAAGGCCAGCGCCTCGGCCGGATCGGCGAAGCCCATGCTGCCGCCCGCACCGGCATGGCCGAACGCACCGGCGCCCAACACACATGTCTCCATGTGTCCGCTCGGCCGGTGTCGGTTGTCCATCGAGCGCATGAAGCCCAGGCCGAAGCGCGTCGGCATCAGCAGCGTCGCATCGACCTGCGTTGCAACGGAGACCTCGCGCATTTTCACGATGTGGTCGCTCGACAACAGTCGCACGCCGTTGTGCTCGCCGCCGTTGGCGAGCGGTGCATACATGCCGGCGAGCGCGCGCGCGTTCGCGAGACCGCCACCGCCGCCGATCTCCGCCGCATAAGCGGCGCGCGAGTCGGCCTGGTGACCACCCGCGTTCATCAACGACAGGAACTGGATCGACGTCGGGTCCGATATCAGCGCTTGCGTGAACGGCATCGGCGGACCACTGCCGTCGGGAAACCACGGAATCATCGGCGCAACGCGCGGCAGGTGCACATCGGGCAAGCCGATCCAGAAATCGAGACCGAGCGGCTCGGCCACCTCTTCGCGAAAGAACGTACCGAGCGAACGACCCGATACGCGCCGGACCAGTTCGCCGACCACCCAGCCGAACGTGATCATGTGGTAACCGTTGCGCGTACCCGGTTCCCAGAACGGCTCCTCCGCGGCGAGACGTTCCACCATGTAGTTCCAGTCGTAGTAGCCGCCTTCTTTGACCGTCTCGCGCAGCGCCGGCAGGCCGACCGAGTGGTTCAGCATCATCTCGACGGTGGCGTGCTCCTTGCCGTTCGTGGCGAACTCGGGCCAGTACTTGCCGACGGGCGCATGCAGATCGAGTTCGCCGCGATCGATCAGCATGTGTGCGCACAATGCCGTGGCCGCTTTGGTGCACGAAAACACCAGCGAGATCGTCTCGTCGGTCCACGGCGCGGCGCCGTCATCCGCCGCAACGCGGCCGCCCCACAGGTCGACCACCGTCTCGCCGCCGATGTTCACGCACACCGACCCACCCACCTCGTCGCGCTTGGTGAAGTTCTCGACGAACGCGTCGCCCACGCTCGAGAACTCGGGATCGCAACGACCGGTAACGCGACCACGCCCTACATCTACATCGATCAACATCCGGGCCTCCTTGGGCTAAGGCAATACCGCCGTTGCCTGTATCTCGATCATCGCTGCGGGAAAGAACAGCGCGGTGACCTGTACGGCGGTCGTGGCCGGTGGCGTGCACTTGGCGTAACGCTTGGCGCGCGCCGCGCTCGCGGCGGGGCCGAACTTCTGCAGATCGGTGACGAAGATCAGTTCGTTGACGACGTGCTGCAACGTCGCGCCGCTCTTCGCGAGCGTCTTCTCCATGATGTCGTAGACCCGCTCGATCTGGCCGGCCATGTCGCCGGGTGCGACGACGTTGAGCGCATCGTCGATCGAGACGATGCCGGCCAGGTGCAACGTCTTGCCGGTCTGCACCGACGCGACGAAGCCCATTTGTTTCTCGACTGCTTCATTGTAGTACTGCACCTGGCTGACGTGAGCCATGATTCTTCCCCTTAATCAGATTGTTGGAACGAACTACTTGATGAAATCGGCAGACGGATGCGCGCGCGGAAAATTGCGAACCATCTCCAGATAGCGGGCCAGTGCCCGATCGGACCGCGTGAGCGTTCCCGGCGAATACTTGATCGTGTGCAGAATCGGACGGTCGTCGTCGGTCATCGTCTTGCCGAGCTTGAACAGGAAATCGTGCAGGAACCTGATCTGCTGATCGCTCTCCGGCGACCCGTCGCCCTTCTTCACGCACAGCACGAAATAGTTCTGCGTCACGCCGGGCTGCGGCATTCCGAATGCGGTCATCACCGCGTACCACTGGCCGTTCAGCGTGCCGTGCAGATGGAAAGATGCTGGTGCCGTAGATGCCGACGTTGTAGTTGATCTCGGGGCCGTTGCCCTTCTCCATGCGCCCCGCGAAGCTGTAACGCATCGAATGGTTCGTCCACTCGATCTGGTCGTACAGGTTGCTGTGATCGAACTCGAGCCGGTGCACCACCTTGATGTGCTGCCAGTCGGGTGTGTTCGCACACACCACCCACGGATCGACCGGCATCGTCGGTACGTCGTACCGCACGTCGATCGCGAGTTCCTCTTCCGGAACGGGAAATTCGGGGATGTCCCACCATGGCTGATCGCCGTTGAAGGCCCAGATCAGCCCGAACTTTTCCACTGAGGGGAATTTGAACAGACACGCGTTCTTCGGCGCGGGATCGCCGATGCCGGTGCGCAGACACTTGCCGTCGGCGTCGAACTCCCAGTGGTGGAACGCGCAGCGGATGTCGTTGCCGATGACGGCGCCCACCGCGAGATCTGCGCCGACGTGCGGGCAGAATGCGCTGAGCACCGACGCGCGCCCGTCGGCGCCGCGATAAACGACGACGCGACCGTCGAGGAACGTCTTGCCGACGATCTGTCCTGCAGCGACTTCAAACGACGGACAGATCGGAAACCACGACTGCGTGAACAGACCGTCGTCGCCTTCGGCCGGCACCTGCGCCGCGAAACGGCGTTTGCGGAGCGGTTGCGGGGACGGTCCGGATGATTCGGCTGCGGTCATCGTTCGGCTCCTCGACGTTCGGGCGCTGGAGGCGCAGCCGAACCGGTTGGTTCATCGTCGGCACACTAGCCGGTGCCGACGACGCGACGCAACCTGAGCGTGAGCCTGTGCGATTACTCCTGCGACACCCAGTGACCAACCGACGCGGGTTCCGACAGCGTGGCGGTCCACTGTGGTTCGTCGCCGGTGATGCCGTTGCTCCAGGAGAATCCGTTACTCCACGAGAAGCCATTGCTCCAGGAAAAACCATTGCTCCACGAGAAGCCGTTACTCCAGGAGAACCCATTGCTCCACGAAAATCCATTGCTCCACGAGAAACCGTTGCTCCACGAGAAACCGTTGCTCCACGAGAAGCCATTGCTCCACGAGAAGCCGCCGCTCCACAGCGTACCTTCGTCACCGGTGAAGCCGATGCCGTCGCCGTTCATGATTCCGTAGTCGCCATCGGCGTCCACGTTCGCGGGACCGTGGTAGTGCTCGCTGCCGTTGAGGTCGTGCGTCACGTTCATGCCCCGGTTCGCACAGCCGACGACGGTTCCGTAAACGGCTTCGTGCGCATCGACCAGTCCGGCGCCTTGCTGAAAGACGCTGTAGGCAAAGTGGCCGTTGGAATCCGCAGCAGCGCGGGCACCCGCGATGATCCGGCACTTCACTTCGTCGGCGGACAAGCCGGGGTGCGCCTGCAGAACCAGCGCGGCCACGCCTGTCACCACGGCGGTGGCCTGCGAAGTACCCGACATGACGAACAGTTTCTTCGCGTCCGCCGCGTACTCCGGATGCGCTTCCGCGATCAGGTGCTTGTTCTTGCTCATTGCGCCGACCAGATGTCCGCCCGGCGCGACGATTTCCGGTTTCACGAATCCCTCTACCGTCGGCCCCGCCGACGAGAAGCTCGCCAACACGTCGTCTGAGGGGTCGTTCGGGGTGTAGCTGTCGGTCATGGCGCCGACCGTGACGACGTAAGGCAGGTTGCCCGGCACGCCGATGGTCATCGGCTCCGGACCGCTGTTGCCGGCCGCGGCGACGACGACGATGCCGGCTTTCCACGCCGCCATCACCGCCTGATTCAACGGATCGTCCCAGTAGTACGACTGCGGCGGCGAGCTGAACGACATGTTGATCACGCGGATGCCGTATTGCGCGCGGTGCGCAACCAGCCAACCGATGCCGCGGATGACGTCGGCATACGTTCCGACGCCGTTCGCGTCGAACGCTTTCACTTCGACGAGCCGCACCATCGGCGCGATGCTCATCGGATGGCCGCTATCGGCCAACCGGCTCGATCCGATGATGCTCGACACGTGCGAGCCGTGGCCGCTTTCGTCCACCGCCTTGCCGGACTTGTCGGTGATGGCGTCGTACTCGGCGAGCACCCGATTCGCGCCGTTGAGGTCGTTCGCCAACCATTCGTGATTGCGCCAGAAACCGGTGTCGAGCACTGCAACGGTCACGCCGTTGCCGTTGATGCCGTCGCCGTGCAACGCATCGGCGCCGACTACTACCGGATAGCCGGAGTCCTCGACGCCGTTGCTCGACGTCTTGACCGCCGGACTCGCATACGCTTTCGCATCGGTCGAGCGTCGTACCTGATCGAGCTGAGCCGGCGTCAATTCCGCCGCCACGGCGCCGATGATCTCGAGGTCGTGCGTGATCCGACCGCCTGACGCCTCTACCGCCCCGCGTACCGCGGTGGGATCGTTTGTTTTCAGGATCCAGATCTGTGCGGCGGGCTCTGCCGCCCGACTCCATCCCGCACACAGACACAACATCGCCGCCGCGACCGTAGCCGCAATACCGAGTTTCCGGACTTCCATGTCCCGACTCCCTTCGCCATCCATGGCTGTTGGAAAACGCTGCTTTCAAGAAAGCTAGTTCAGATCCGTGAAAGCGAAAGTTGGCGAAATCCGCTGACGCGCGTTTTCCGTATCGGACATGCCGGGGTAGCATGACCGGGGACTGCTGAAAGAAGCGCCTCGAGGCGCTCGAATGGGGACACTGTCGAATGACGCGTGATACACGCGCCTGGTTGGCGATTGCGGCTGTAGTCGCGGCGTTGACATGGATCGAAACCGCGCACGCCGATCTCGCGACCCGCTTCACTCACTACTCGGTCGAACACGGCTTGTCGCAAGCCGCGGTCGAGGCGATCGCGCAGGATCGACGGGGTTTCATCTGGCTCGGCACCGACGAGGGACTGAATCGCTTCGACGGTTACCGCTTCGTCACCTACGTCAACGACCCGAACGTGTCGACCACGCTTGCACACAACTGGGTGTGGGCGCTGCACGTGGACGCACACGGCGCCGTCTGGGTCGGCACCGACGGCGGCGGCCTGGATCGACTGGATCCCACCACCGGCGTGTTCGAGCATCGCGCGCTGGTCGATGACCCCGCCGCCCACATCGTGGTGCGCGCAATCGTCGCGGAGCCGTCCGGCGCGCTGTGGATCGGCACGGACGGCGACGGACTGTTTCGACTTGAGCCGGCGTCGGGTGACATCCGCCGCTTCCGCAACGTGGCGAGCGACGACACATCCCTCTCCAACGACCACGTAAAGGCGCTGCACATCGATGCGAGCGGTTGGCTCTGGATCGGCACCGACGGGGGCGGCGTGAATCGGCTGAAGCTCGGCGACAATACGCTGGAGCGTTACGCACTCGGTCGACACGACGCCGGCGCCTGGACTAAAGCGCGCATTCGCAGCATCGTTTCAGACCCGAACGGCACGCTATGGATCGGCTCGTACGAAGACGGTCTGATCCGGCTCGACCCCGCGTCGCACGAAGTGCGCACCTACCGGCATCACGCGGACGACCCTGCCAGTCTGAGCGCCGACAGCATCCGCATCCTCTTCAACGACGAAGCGGGCGCGTTGTGGATCGGCACCGATGGCGGCGGATTGAACCGTTACGATCCCGCCGCCGATGCATTCGAGCACGTGCGGCAGGACCCAGCCGACTTTCACAGCCTCAGCGACGATCACGTCGTGTCGCTGTTCCAGGATCGCGGCGGTGTGATGTGGGTCGGTACGTACGTCGGCGTGAACACGTGGAACCCGCGCATCGGCACATTCGCGACGGTGGCGCGTCGGAATGGCGGACCCGGCGAACTCACCAACAACTACGTCACCAGTTTTGCGAAGGCGCACGACGGCCCGTTGTGGATCGGTACGTCTGGTGGGGGTCTGAACCGGATGGATCCGGCCACCGGCGCAATCGATGCGCTGCGTCACTCGGCGAAGAACGCCGCGAGCCTGGGTGACGACCGGGTGTTTTCGCTGGCGGCCGAACCGCCGAACGCACTATGGATCGGTACGCGCTCCGGCGGCTTGAACCATCTCGATCTCGCGACCGGACACTTCCGACGATTCGTCCACGACGCCGACGACCCCGCCTCGTTGAGCTTCGACGGCGTGACGTCGCTGCTGCTCGGCGCAGACGACACGTTATGGGTCGGGACGTATCTCGGCGGATTGAACCGGCTCGACCGCGCGACGATGACGTTTCGCCACTTTCGCCATGACGACGGCGATCCAACCAGCTTGTGTTCCGATCGGGTCGTGGCCATGGCGGAAGATCGCGGTGGCGCCCTGGTCGTCGGGACTCACGGCGGCGGCATCTGCGTGCTCGACACGGCGCTCGGCGCGTTCGCTTCTTATCGACACGATCCGGCCGATCCGGCCAGCCTCTCGAGCAACAACGCCTGGGCGTTGCACATCGACGACGCCGACAACCTGTGGATCGGCACCGAAGACGGCGGGCTGAATCTGTGGCGCAGCGACGCGCGCAAGCGCGGCGAAGTGCGCTTCGAGCACTACGATGAAGGAAACGGTCTGCCGAGCCAGGTCGTATACGGCGTGCTCTCCGACGCCAGCGGCGACATCTGGGTCAGCTCCAACCACGGACTGTCGCGGCTGCATCCGGATTCCGGTCGGGTACAGACGTACGACGTCAGCAACGGCCTGCCGAACAACGAATTCAATACCGGCGCGCAGTTCCGTTCCGACACCGGCGAGCTGTATTTCGGCGGCGTCGGCGGATTCACGTTCTTCAAACCCGAATCCATCCGCACCAACTCGCACCCGCCGCAACTCGCGTTGACGCGCGTGCAGGTCATGAATCGCGACGTGACGCCGGGCCGGCGCGTCGAACTCGGCTATCGCGATCAGCTGATGACATTCGAGTACGCCGCGCTCGACTTCACGGCGCCGCAACGCAACACCTACAAGCATCGCCTGATCGGCTTCGACCGGGAGTGGGTGGACGACGGACCGCTGCATCGCGCGACGTACACGAACCTCGCGCCGGGCGACTATGTCTTTCAGGTGATGGCCGCGAACAACGACGGCGTGTGGAGCACCCAACCGCTCACGGTGAACCTGCGCGCGACGCCACCGCCGTGGGCCACTCCGTTGGCAAAAGCCGGCTATCTGCTGCTGGCGCTCGCGCTGGCGTTGCTCGCGTATCGCGCGCAAAGCCGCCGCCTCGCGGTGGCGCGACAGATCCACAACACGAACCTGCTGTTGCGCGCCGAAATCGAAGAGCGGCAGGCGCAAGAGCGCGCGTTGATCCGCGAGCGCGAGAACGCGCAACGATATCTCGACATCGTCGAGGTGATGATTCTCGCGCTCGATCCCGAAGGGACAGTGTTGCGCGTGAACCAGAAAGGTACGCGCGTCCTCGGGTATCCCGAGTGGCAGATCATCGGCGCCAACTTCTACGACCGATTGGTTCCGGCCGAGATCCGGGACCGGGTTCGCCAACAGTTCCAGAGTGTCGCACAGTACGACTACTTCGAATCGCCGATCGTCGCGAAGGATGGCACCGAGCGGCTCATCGCGTGGCACACCACTCCGCTACCCGCGACCGATCACGACCCTCGCGGCTTGCTGATTTCGGGCGCGGACGTCACTCAGGTACGACAGCTCGAGCAGCAGCTGCGCGATTCGCAGCGAATGGACGCGCTCGGTACGCTGGCCAGCGGTATCGCGCACGACTTCAACAACATCCTGACGTCGATCCTCGGCTTCGCGCAGCTGACCCAGGCGACGGTGGCTCGCGGCAGCAAAGCCGCGAGCTATCTCGATCGGCTGCAGACATCGGTCGATCGAGCGAAAGGTCTGGTGCAGGCGATCCTCACGTTCGGGCGACGGGCCAGACAGACCCAACGACCCAGTTCGCTCGCGATGATCGCGCGCGAAGCACTGCAGCTGGTGCGGCCGTCATTGCCCGCCAACATCGAGATTCGCACGGAGATCGACGACCACTGCGGCGCGGTGTTCGCCGACCCGAGCCAACTGCATCAAGTCGTGATGAATCTATGTACGAACGCGTATCAGGCGATCGGCGACGGCGGCGGCGTGCTTGACGATCGTCGTCGAGGCGCACGAGGTCGACGTGGAGGAAGCGCGTTCGAATCCGGTGCTCGCCACGGGCGCGCACGTCCGCCTGATCGTCAGCGATACCGGCGCGGGTATGGACGAGGCCACGAAGGCGCGCATCTTCGACCCATTCTTCACGACGAAGCGCCCAGGCGAAGGAACCGGGCTCGGTTTGTCGGTCGTACACGGCATCGTGACGCAGTTGCGCGGAACGATCAGCGTGAGCAGCAGCCCCGGCGACGGATCGCGCTTCGAGGTGGTGCTGCCGCGTTGCGCGGAGCCGGCGATCGTGGCGACCCACTCCGACACGCCGGAACCCGACGCGGCGAACGGCGACGAGACGATTCTGTTCGTAGACGACGAAGTGGACGTGCAGCAGAGCATGCAGGGGTTGCTCGAATTGCTCGGGTATCGCGCGTTGACCGCCTCCAACGGCGACGAGGCACTGGTGCGCTTCAAGCAGCACGCGGACGAGATCGACCTGGTGATCACCGACCGCGCGATGCCCGGCATGATGGGCAGCGATCTCGCCCTCGCCCTGCGCGCCCTGCGCGCGAATCTGCCGATCATCATGATTACCGGCGGCGCCACCGACTCGCTGCCGGTGGAGTCGGTCAGCCGCTACCTCCACAAGCCGTTCACCAAGGACGATCTTGGCGCGGCAATTCGCAGCGCGATGCCGCGACGCGTGGCAAATGGTGAGTGAGTTGAGGTTATACTCCAGACCCTTCGGCCCGTGCGAAACCGCAAATCGGCGCACGGTGTGCGTTCCAGGAGGGATCGTTGGCAAAGCCAAACTACAAGTTTCAGAAACGGCAAAAGGATCTGGCCAAGCAGAAGAAAAAGGAGGAGAAGCGTCTGAAAAAGGCCGCTCGAACTGGCGAACAACCGAGCGATGACGCGCCTCCCGTGGAAGAGTAGTTCGCGTACCCAGTAATACAGTTAGGAATACCGAGAGGAACTATGTCAGCTCAACGCATCACCGGCACCGTCAAATGGTTTGACGATGCAAAAGGCTTCGGATTCATCGAACGCGAAGGCGGCCCGGACGTATTCGTACATTTCCGCGCCATCAACGGAACCGGCCGCCGGACCCTGGCAGAGGGCCAGCGGGTCAGTTTCGAAGTGACCCAGGGTAAGAAGGGTCCGCAAGCGGAAAACGTCAATCCCGAGTGAGTCTGCTGCCGCGACCCACCGTCGCGGCAACGTCACAGATCCCGTGTATCGCGCTGCCCGGTCCCGCAAGGCAGCCGGCGCAGTACCGATACGCGACCGTGCACCGCACGTGCACGCGCGAGGAGAATCCCCATGATCCGATTCGCCCGGTATGCCGGTCTCGCGATCGTGTTCGCCTGGTTCTTCTTCGGCGGTGTTTCGCACTTCACCAACGTCGCCTTCTTCGTGGCGATCATGCCGCCGTACGTTCCCTTTCCGCTTGCAGCCGTTTACGTGAGCGGCGTGTTCGAAGTGCTGTTCGCAATCGGCATCCTCATTCCCGCCACGCGCGAGTGGTCGGGCAATCTGTTGATCCTGCTGACGCTCGCCGTTACGCCGGCGAACGTGCACATGTGGCTGCACCCCGAACTGTTTCCGGACGTGTCGCCCACGCTGCTGTCGGTACGCCTCGTCGTGCAGGTGCTGCTGTTGGCGCTGATCTGGTGGAGCACGCGGATGCCGCGCGCGGCCGCCTCGTCCATTCAAACTGCCGGTGCCTGACTGGTACCTGTACATGGTGCGCTGCGCCGACGGCAGCGTGTACACCGGCGTCAGTACCGACGTGCAGCGGCGCTGGAAGGAACACCAGCGCGGCGGTGCGCGAGCGGCGCGCTACCTTCGCACGCGTCGACCGGTCGACCTGATATTCAGCGCGATGATCGGCGAGAAAGGCGCCGCGTTGCGTGCCGAGCACGCGATCAAGCAACTCGAGAAGCACCAGAAGGAAGCACTCGCAAGCGGCGCGGTTGCGCTGCGGGTCATTCTCGACGCTTACGACCAGCGTCGCGCCGTGCGGACGTCATAACGCCATCGTCACAATGACAAGCTGCGGACGACGCGGTTGTCCGCGAGCAACACCATCGAATTCGGCTTGAAGGCGGTCCAGCCGGGATCTTCCGACAACGGCTCCGAACTGACGATGACCGACCCGGAGTGCACCGTGTCGATCATTCTGCACACGCCGTCCTCACAGATGTAGCGCTGACCCTGATTGATGTGCAGCGACGAACCTTCGTCCGGATCGTCGGTGGTATAGCGCACCGCGACCGCTTCATGACCATTCGTCAGCACCGCGTTGATGTAGAGGTGTTCTTCGGGCGCGTGCGCTGCCACCAGTTCGCGAACGCGTTCGAGACCGCGCTGGAACGAACGCGCAATCGCTTCCACGTCGGCGTCGTTTCCTTCCGTCGCCAGCTCGTCGAGCAGCACCGCAAAGAAGTGCTCGGAGTCGGTGCTGCCGTGAATGGCATCGAAGCGCGCGTCCGACAACTGCGACAACAGCGCGCGCCGGATCTTGCCGAAGCCGCCGATATCGCCGTTGTGCATGAACGACCAGCGGCCGACCACGAACGGATGACAGTTCAACTCCGACACGGCGAGCTGCTGGGTGGCGGCTCGGACGTGGGCCATGACGCAGCGGCTCGTCACCACCCGCGCGATCTCGTGCAGGTTGGCGTTGTTCCACGCGGGAGAGACACCGCGAAAGCGTCCTGGTGCGTCAGTCAGTTCAGGCACGTACCAGACGACGCCGAACCCATCGCCGTTCAGCGGTTCTTCGCCTTCGCGCGAATCGAAGCTCTGGTTGATCAGCGAGTGCGTCGGTTCGGTTACCAACGCGCTCAAGCGGATCGGCTCGCCTTGATAGAAGGTGAACCTGCACATCACGTCCGTCCTGGGGTCGCCTCCAACCGCGAGGCATCAGTACCAGTCTAGGCGAGATCTCGGGCGTGGCTTTTCAATAGAACAGTCAGTGGAAGACGTCGCCGTCGGGGCGGTTCATGGTGGGGCGATCGCCGTCGCCTTCCTGGATGTGCTCGTTCGGGTCGACGCCGGCGCGCTCGAACGCGATCTGCACCGATTCGGAGATGCACGCCGGACACATACCCTCGGCGATCAGCCCTTCCAGCACCATTCCGATGACGTCGTACACCGAGAGCGTTTCCTCGTGCTCTTCGTTGTAGCGCCACAGCGCATCCTCGACGTTGCGCACCACCGTCTGGCTGCGCACGTCGTCGCGCATGCGACGCTGTTCCTCATCGTTCATCGGTGCACTTCAGTTTGCTCGAAGGGGACGCAGGAATACGCGAACGCCGGAGGAAGATCAAGCGCTACGCGGCGAAGCGCCATGCCGTTCAAGCGCCGTCGCGGTCGATGGTCGTCGTGGGCCGCGTCGTGGCCGATTGGGCATCGGACGACCACAGCGGACTCGACGCCTTCATGAATCGCAGCATCATCAGCATGCTCGCGACGTCGGTCCCCTCAGCGGGGTCGGTCAGGGTGGTTTCGTACCAGAAGAACTCCGTCTTCGGCGTGTCGCTGACGGCGAGCACGCGGCCGCGCGCGAGGTAATCCGTTTCCGCAAACAGCGGACCGTTGATGTGCTGCACTTCGATTGCGCCGAACAGCCCGACCACCGGACCGCTGCGCGCCAGCAGCGCAGGCTCCACTGCGCGCATCGCGCGCACCATCAGGCTCGGTGGCAGCGCCGCCTTACCCCACTGACTCGCGGTCGTGTACTCGTGGAGCGGCTCGGTGATGACGGCCAGGCGCTCATCGAGTGCGCTGCGCGCGATGCGCGTCGGCACCCCGTCGCAACACGCGTTGCGTGACAGCTCGGCGAGGATGCGCAGTTCGCCTGGCTGCGGAACCATCTGGATACGTTGTCGCAACGCAGAGCCGAGGTCGGGGCAACCGATCGACGCGGTGCCGTCGGCGATGCGTTCCGAGCCGGCGCGGGATTTCGGGTGCTCCATCCACACTTCGATGCGGACGTCGTCGGTCGGCGGTCGCATCGGTGCGACGGCGTGGCATTGAGCCGCTTCGAGGTCGGTCGTCGCGTAGCGGAAGTAAAGCGACAGGCCGCCGCATTGCCACCATCGCGGACCGAACATGTGCACGAGCAGCGGCGGAAATTGCTCCATGTGCAGCGACGCCGCCACGGTACCGCCGCGGAACCCGAGTTTCTGGGCAACGGCGTCGTCGTGGATGCTGCCCTTCTCGTTCGAGCCCGAGTTGCGCGGTCTGCGCACCGGCCCCACCCACACGCCGCCCCCAAGCGGCCACGCGCTGAACTGCGTCATCGAGACGGCCTCCCTCCACGACCGCGAGCGACGGCCCGAGTGTATACCGCCCGCTCGCACACCGTCAGTCGGACGACGCGCCGCCGTGCAATTCGTCGAGCACGCGCGGCACTCCGGCGACCGAATCGAGCACGCGCGTTGCGCCCGCGAAATCGTGCGCCGTCCCGAAGAACCGATTGTGGACGATCAGACACTGCAGTCCGGCCGCGTGCGCCGCGTCGAGGCCCTGCTTCGAGTCCTCGATTACCACCGCTTCGTCCGGCGACGCACCGAACCGTGCAAGCGCTGCGAGATATCCGTCCGGCGCGGGTTTGTGCGGCTGATAGTCGTCGCCGGTCAACACGAACTCCATGTGACGCACGATGCGGCGCTCGCGGTGAATCAGTTCGAAGTCGCGGCGTTTCGCCGTCGTCACGATCGCCATCCGGTACGCCGCGGTCATCGACGCGATCGTGTCGTGCACGCCGTCGATCTCGAGATTTCGCGACCGGATGAACTGCTGGTAGTACTCGTTACGCAGATTGCGCTGCCTGTCGATCGTACCGGAATCGATTCCGGCCCGTTCCGCCAGCGTCCATGAAGTCACGCCTTGCGCGCGCAAGCGATGGTACAGCTCGAGTTCCAGCGCGATGCCGATCTCTGCGAGCGCACGCCTGGTTGCGAGGTAGTAGCCCTCCTCCGTGTCGACCAGTACGCCGTCGTTGTCCCACAGAACGAATCGAATCGCCATTCGCGCGCCTCAGTTAGCTTGTTGGGAACAGCCCGCCGCCGCGCCGACACCGGCGAGCGCTTCGAGCACCGACGCGGTGCGACGTCCGGCGAGCCCGATCTGACGAACCGCCGTGACGTGCATTGCCGAGAGATACGCATCGCCGATCGACACGCTCGGTTGACGGGTATCGCCGGCGGCGGCGATCGCCGCGCGCAATTCCGGCGTGTATGCAGCGCTCGCAGCCAATGCACGGCTCTGTTTCGCCCACGATTGGAAACGGCGCGGAAGGTCGCCGTTGTCGTCGTTCTTCGTCGTCGATGCCGTCCGGCCGTAGTCACGCGCGAGCGCCTCCAGTTGCCGATATTTCCACTCGTCGCCCAGCGCGGCGTCCCACAACGCGTGCAGGTTGTCCGCGCCCAGCGGCGATGCTCCGACCACCAGAATGTCGTTGCCGCCGCGGTCGCCGCGATCGCCGCGGATGAACGCCGGAAACGCATACAACGCGGTGGCGTGCAGCGGCTGGTGCACATCGGCGGTCAAATGCGTGATCCACGCCAGCGAAAGCGCGCGCTGGGCGTCGGTGGCACCGCACCAGTTCTGCGTCAGCGTCTCGAGCGCCTGCACGACGTTCATGTGCGCATCGTCGGACTCGTTCGGCACGACCATCGACGGCACCGGCGCGCCGATGCGTCGATGATCCGCCGGCTGAAGATATGTCGGCAGGTTGATGTAGTGCCAGCTGCCGTGGTTGTAGCGCGCGATCAGTGCGTCGCGCGCCGACGCGCCACGCACGTTGTCGAACCGACGCGCCGCATCCGGCCAGGTCGACGCAAACGCGAAGTACCAACGATCCTGCTCGGCTGCGGCGGCGCCACGCAACGCTTTCGGCAGCCGTGGCACGAAATCCTCCTGGAAGCGTGGATGCGAGCGCACCAAGCGCGCCATCGGTCCACGCACCGTCACAGGCATCCGGTCGTAGGCAATCAACGCCGCGATCATGTGGCCGGTGTCGTTCCAGGCCGACGCCGCCGGTGCGACGGCCAACAGCATCAGCAACCCCCAGCTACAGCTCGTCATCCATCCTCCAGCGCCTTCTAATTCACTCGCCTTATTCATATCATCCAAGCCTTTACGCACCTGGCAGACGAAGACATGAACCGTGATCAAACCGTGCCTGTGCTGGTCGGCATCAGCCAGCTCGAGCAGCGCGTAGCCGACCCGGCACAAGCGAAAGAACCGTTGGCTTTGATGATCGAGGCGGTTCGCGCAGCGGCCGCCGACGCCGGCTCGAACAACCTGCTGAATCACGCGACATCGGTGCGCGTGATCCGCGGCATCTGGCCGTACAAGGATCCGGCGCGCATCGTCGCACAAGCGGTCGGCGTACCCAACGCAGAAACCGCGCTGACGCCGTACGGCGGCAACTACGTGCAGTCGACCGTGAATCAGAGCGCGCTCGACATTCAGGCGCAACGCCATGAAGTGATCGTCATCACCGGCGCCGAATGCGGCTACACGCAAGCACGCGCCCGCAAGCAGGGCATCGATCTCAAGTGGCAGGAGGCGCCCGGCACGCCGGATCGATTGATCGGCGAAGACAAGAACATGCGCCACGACGCCGAGAAGGCGGTGGGGCTCGGCCAACCGATTCAACTGTATCCGCTGTTCGAGAATGCGTTGCGGCACGCGCGCCACGAGAGCATTCCGGTGCATCTCAAACGCATCTCCGAGTTGTGGGCGCGGTTCAGCGACGTCGCGAGCGGCAATCCGCACGCGTGGATACAGGAGCGCCACACGGCCGAAGAAATCCGCACGCCGTCCGCCGCGAATCGACCGGTGTCGTTTCCTTATCCAAAGCTGATGAACTCGAACAACAACGTCGATCAAGCCGCGGCGCTGATCATGTGCTCGGTCGCAGCGGCAAAACGCTTCGGTATTCCGGAAGACCGCTGGATCTATCCGTGGGCCGGCACCGATGCGCACGACCACTACTTCGTCTCGAATCGCGACAATCTGCATTCGTCACCGGCAATCCGCTTCGCCGGTGCGCGATGTCTCGAACTGGCCGGCGTCACTGCAAAGAGCCTCGATCACGTCGATCTGTACAGCTGCTTTCCCGTAGCGGTGCAAGTGGCCGCCGCGGAACTCGGCCTCGACGAACGGCGACCATTGACTGTGACCGGCGGGCTCACGTTCGGCGGCGGACCGCTGAACAACTACGTCATGCATTCGATCGCGCGGATGGCGGAAGTGTTGCGCGGCGATCGCAATGCCCGCGGGCTCGTCACCGCGAACGGCGGCTATCTGACCAAGCACGCGTTCGGGGTGTATTCGTCGCAACCGCCGACGCGGGCTTTCCGCCACGAAGATCTGCAAGCGAAGGTCGACGAGACGCCGCAGCGCGACGTCGCGATGGCGCATCGCGGGGCCGTCGACGTCGAAAGCTACACGGTGATGTATGGCGCCGATGGTCCGACGATCGCGCACGTTGCCTGTCGTCTCCCCGACGGTCGGCGTGCGTGGGGCAACTGCAGCGATGCGGGCGTGCTCGACGCCATGACGCACGAGGAGTTCTGCGGCCGTCCCGCACAACTCGACGGCACCGGATCGATTTCATTCGGGTAGCTTGGCTAATCAACGAGTTAAGGTCGCTTATTAATCTCGTTGATTAAAAAAACTCGCTAACCTATATTCGGTCGGGCCGACAGGAAGTCGGGGTGCCACTAAGGGGAGATGTGATGGCAACACCGCAAACGCAGATGTCACCCGACCAGCAGGCCGCGAGCGCTGCCGCCGTGCGGATGCTGCGCGAGATCGTCGACTACCAGCGCCGTCTGCGTCGGCTGTCGGTGCACGAATCGAGCGGCGAACAGAGCTACCTGATCGAAGCCTATCGGCGTGCGATCCGGTTGCGCCAGCAGCTGATCGAAGATCTGCCGAAACCGCGCGAGACCGCGCCCGATCCGTGGCGGCGCGATTGACGCGTCGCGAGTCCCTTCCCGCGCCTTCGCGCGGTACCGAATGACCGATTGAGCGGTGTCCGACGCCCTTCTACCTCGTCCTGCCGGTCTGTTGCGTCGTCTCGGTGCCATGACGTACGACGCGATGCTGGTGCTCGCGATCTGGTTGCTGACGCTGTTCATCGGCGTCGCGGTTCACAACGGTCCGGTGCTCGGACCGTTCGTGCAGACCATTCTGTTCGTGGAGCTGTTCAGCTTCTTTGCGTACTTCTGGGTCTCGCGCGGCCAGACCGTCGGCATGCTGGCGTGGGGACTACGTCTCGAGACCGACGACGGTACCCCGATGCGCCTCGCGCAGGCGCTGCTGCGCTTCGTCGGCGCGATGCTGTCGTTGGCGGCGCTCGGTATCGGCTATTTGTGGATCTACGTCGATCCGGACCGCCGCGCGTGGCCGGACATGCTGTCGCGTACCCACGTGGTACACCGCCCCACCCGCTGAGCGGCTACTGCGATCGCCGCACCACCAGGAACGCAGCGAGCCAGCACACCGCGATCGGCAATGCGACCGCCAGCGCCGCCGGTATGTGAAACACCATGCTCATCGGCCCGAGGATGTCCTCGAGATACTTGAACGCGAGCCCGGTGATCGTGCCGACAGCCAACCGGGTGCCCATGCTGACCTCGCGCAGCGGTCCGATGATGAAGCACAACGCCAGCAACGCGAGGCCGAGGATCGCCAGCGGCTGCAGCACCTTGCTCCAGTACGCGAGCTTGTAGCGGCTCGGATCCAGCTCTTCGCGCTCCATGTACTCGATCTGCGTCGCGAGTCCGCGGATCGACAGGTTCGAAGGCCCCAACAACACCCTTATGCCGAGCAGCTCCGGCGTCGCATCGGAGGGCCAACGTACTTCGTCGAGATGGCGCGCGCGGGTACCTCCATCGTCGAGCAGTGTCTCGTTGACGTCGCTCAGCATCCACGCGCGTTCGTCCTTGAGGTATCGCGCCGATGCGGCGTGGCGCGCGACGCGCAAATGCCGCGCGTCATCGAGGAAGAACTGCCGGACGCCGACCAGGTGTCCGCTCGCGTCCATCGCCGCGACGTCCATGAACAAGCCGCCTTCGCGATACCAGTGGCCGCCCCAGAATCGAATCGTTGTCGACGCCTGGCGCGCCTGCGCCTTGTACCCTTCGGCGGCTTCCTCGCCCCACGGCGCCAGATATTCGCCCAGCAGTAGCGCGATCAACAACGCGCCGGTAGCCGGAAACGCGGCAGACGTGAACAAGCGGCGCACCGACACACCCGCCGCGCGCAGTACAGTGAGCTCGTTCTGACTCGCCAACTGCCCCAATCCCACCAACGTGCCGAGGAAGGCGACGTACGGGATCAGTTCGTAGATGCGCCTGGGCAACGTCAACAGCACGTAGACGACCGCCTGGCCGAATCCATAGCCGACGTATTTCTCGCGGAGTTCGTCGACCAGCTGGAACACGATGTTGAGCCCGGCGAACGCGATCAACACGACCAGCATCGCCTTGAAGACGGTGCTGCTGACGTAGCGGTCTATGCGAAGGATCAACGCATCAGTCCGCATGGGGCCGATTCAGTCGCCGCAGCATCACGATGCCCACGATCGCGAATGCCACATGGGCGGGCCACATCCCGATCGCGTTCGACAGGTGGCCTACTGCGAGCGCGTTGCGGTTCACCAGCAGCACGAAGTAGTAGGCCAGAAACGCAAGCACGGCCGGCACGATCCGCGCAAACCGACCTTCGCGCGGACGCACGCGGGCGAGCGCGAAGCCGATCGGTACCGCGATCAACGTCATCAACGGCAGCGCGAACCGCCAATGCAGCTCAGCAGACGAACGCGGATCGTCGCGCTTCAACAGGCTCGTCGGCTGCGCGTCTATCTCGATGTCGGTCAACGCCGGATCGCGCTGCTCGATGCGCTGACTCAACGTCTCGAAATTCACTACCCGATACGGCGTCTGGCCGATCTCGCCTTCGTAACGTCGTCCGGCGCCGAGCCGCATGAAGCGGCTGCCGGTAATCGCGTCGATGTACTGACTGCCCCGTTGCGCCCAGATCGTGACGCTGTGCCCCTGCACCTGCGCGGCAATGAACACGCGGGACAGTTCCCGTTTGTCCGGCGAGGCCGACTCGGAATACGTGACCCGCGCGCCATCGTTGAAGCTGTGGAAGACGCCCGGCGTCATCGTTTCGAACTCGCGTTCGATGCGCTCCGCCGAGAGGAACCGTTCCAGATCACCGAGCGCGCGCGGCGTGACGTCGACGGATAGATAAACGACGATCGACGCGACGACGATCGCGCTGACGAAGGTCCACATCAGCACTTGCGACGGCGAGCTGCCGCTGGTGACGAGCACCGACATTTCCTGATCCGCATACAAGCGCGCGGCGGTGAGAACGAGCGCGATGTAAAACGAGAACGGCAATGTCAGCTGCAGAAACTCGGGAACCCGCAGCGCGATGATTTTCAGCAACGCGTCGGCCGAGTGTTTGCCGACCGCGGCATCCTGAAGATATCCCATGAATCGTCCGCCGAGCGCGATCACCAACAGGACCAGTGCGGTGACCAGAAACACCGCCAACAACTCGCGGGAAACGTATCGGAACGCGATGCCCATCTGTCTGTATCCGGCGGCCGTTCCGCTTCCGTTTGAGTGTCGTGTGTCGCGGCTTTTCAATTAGACTTGCGCGACGCAAACGCGCGACAAGACTGGAGATTATGAAGTATTCGACGAAGTCCGGAAAACTCGATGATCTGCGCACCGATTGTCTGATCGTCACGATGCGCGCCGCGCGAACCGTCGCGCGAGCGCTCGATCTCGACGACTACCTCGTTGCGTCGAGCCACGACTTCGTCGACAAGCCCGGTCGTTCGCAATTGATCACGCTGCCGAAGGCAACCTCGATCCGTCGTCTGTTGCTGGTCGGCATCGGCGACGATGCGGAACAGACGCCGGCCGATTTCCGTAAGTCGATCGGCGCCGCCGCCACCGCATTGAAAGGCGCGCCGGTTCGAGACGCGGTGCTTGCGCTCGATGCGTTCAAAGTCGCCGGTTACGACGGCTATCAGAAGGCGCGCGTCGCATTGGCGCTGCTCACCGTCCAACTCTATCGGTTCGCGGCGTCGAAGCAGCAGGACGAGACGCCAGCCGCTCAGATCGCCCAGCTCGCCGTGCACAACGATGCGCGCGGCCGCACCGCCACTGCCGATGCGGTGCGTCATGCGCAGGCGCTCGACGCCGGCATGGCGTTCGCGCGCAATCTCGGCAATCAGCCGCCGAACATCTGCAACCCCACCTATCTGGCGGCCGAAGCCAGGAAGCTGGCGCGCAACGCATCCCCGAAGAATCGCGTCCGCGTGAAGGTGATCGACGAGCGCGAGATCGAACAACTCGGCATGGGCGCATTCATGTCGGTCACGCGCGGCAGCGCAACGCCCGGGAAACTGATCATCGTCGAATATCGGGGCGCAGCAGCAAAGACGCCGCCGTTCGCGCTGATCGGCAAAGGCATTACCTTCGACACCGGCGGCATCAGCCTGAAGCCGCCGGCCGCAATGGACGAGATGAAGTTCGACATGTGCGGCGCCGCCGCGGTGTTGGGCACGACCAAGGCCGTCATCGATGCCAAGCTGCCGATCAATCTCGTGACGCTGGTCGCGGCGGCCGAGAACATGCCGAGCGGCATCGCGAGCCGACCGGGCGACGTCGTCAGAACGCTGTCGGGACAAACGGTCGAGATCCTGAACACCGATGCCGAGGGGCGACTGGTGTTGTGCGACACGTTGACCTATGCCGAGCGATATCGCCCCCAGTCGGTGATCGACGTTGCGACGCTGACCGGTGCGTGCGTGGTGGCGCTCGGCTCGCACGCGAGCGGTCTGTTCGCCAACGATGACGAACTGGCGACGAATCTGCTGAACGCCGGCGAATTCATCTGGGACCGCGCGTGGCAGATGCCGGTGTGGGACGACTACCAGCAGAGTCTCAAGAGCAACTTCGCCGACATGGCCAACGTCGGTGGTCGCGACGCCGGCGCGGTCGTGGCGGCGTGTTTCCTGTCGCGTTTCGCCAAGCAGTTCGCGTGGGCGCACCTCGACGTTGCCGGTAGCGCCTACGCGACGGGTGCGGCAAAGGGTTCCACCGGGCGGCCGGTTCCGATGTTGTTCCAGTACCTTTTGAATCAGGTCTGACGGAATTTGACGCGCGTCGACTTCTACATCCTGCCCGACGTCGATCTGGAAGCACGCCGCAGGTTCGCATGTCGCCTGGCATACAAGGCCGTTACCGCCGGACAACGCGTGCACGTGCATGTCGCCGATCTCGAGGCGAGCCGCGATCTCGACGCGTTGATGTGGGAATACCCCGATCACCGGTTTCTGCCGCACGGCATCAACGGCGAGCCGGCGAGCGTCAGTGCACCGGTAGTCATCGATCATCGCGAACCCGACTCCGGTGCCGATCAGCTGCTGATCAACCTCGCCGCGACGATCCCGACGTTCTTCGGGCGCTTCGAGAGAGTGGCCGAGATCGTCGTGCAGTCTTCTCGCGAAGACGGACGTGATCGCTACAAATACTATCGCGACAGAGGCTATCCTCTGTTTCATCACGAGATCGACCCTTCCGAAGACCGCTGATGAAGAAGCCGAAGCCATCGACGCGAGACAGCGATACGCAGAATTCGCTGCTCGGCGATCTCGAATCGATCCGCACGCTGCTCGATCGCCCTGATCCGGCGCCGGAGCCGGCTTCGGACGACGGTGACGACGTGCCGGTGCTGGAAGACATGGTCGAGGGCGCGTTCACCGTGAACGAATCGGTGTTGACCAGCCGTTCCTCGTTCGACGACGGCGCCGCCGCGGGTGCCGGTAAGTCGGGCCTCGCCGACGACACGATTAAGGCGCTGCTCGGCGACGAGTGGCGCGCACAGGCACGCAAGATACTGTCCGACGCCCGCTCCACCGTCGAAGGGTCGGGGCTCGATTGGTCGGCCGAACAGATGAACGACCTGAACGAGTCACTGAAGGTGCGTATCGATCGCACGCTGGACGACTGGTTGGTCGAAATGATCAACAGCCGCATCGACGATCTGCGCACGCGGCTGCTCGCAGTCCTCGAACACGAACTCACCCAATTCACCCGCGCACTCACCGACGAAGAGCAAGATGGAAAGTAGTTTCGACCCGCACGCCCTGGAACAAACGTTGTATCGGGAGTGGGAACAGGCCGGATATTTCGAGCCGAGCGGCAACGGCAAACCGTACTGCATCATGATTCCGCCGCCGAACGTGACCGGCTCGCTGCACATGGGCCATGCGTTCCAGCACACGATCATGGACACGCTGATCCGCTATCGGCGCATGAAGGGCGAAAAGACGCTGTGGCAGATGGGCACCGACCACGCCGGCATCTCGACGCAGATGCTGGTCGAGCGGCAACTGAACGCGCAAGGAATCACGAAAGCGGAACTCGGGCGCGACGCATTCATCGACAAAGTGTGGGAGTGGAAAGATGCGTCGGGCGGACGCATCTCCGAACAGATCCGTCGGATGGGCTCTTCGCTCGCCTGGAGCCGCGAACGCTTCACGATGGACGAAGGTTTCTCCAACGCGGTGCGCGAAGTGTTCGTCCGTCTGTACGACGAAGGCCTGATCTACCGCGGCCGCCGCCTGGTCAACTGGGACCCGGAGCTCAAGACCGCGATTTCCGACCTCGAAGTCGACAACGACGAAGAACAAGGCAGCCTCTGGCACTTTCGCTATCCGCTGTGTGACGGCGCTCGCACGGCCGCCGGACTCGATTACCTGGTGGTTGCGACGACTCGCCCCGAGACGATGCTCGGCGACACGGCGGTAGCCGTTCATCCCGACGACGAACGCTACAAAGCGCTCATTGGCGCGCGCGTTCGGCTGCCGCTGGCCGATCGGGAGATTCCCGTCATCGCCGACACCTATGTCGATCCATCGTTCGGCAGCGGTTGCGTAAAGATCACTCCGGCACACGACTTCAACGACTATGCGGTCGGCGAGCGCCACGGCTTGCCGATGATCAACATCTTCACCGCCGATGCGCACCTCAACGACGCCGTTCCTTACGGCTACCGCGGCCTCGACCGCACCGTTGCGCGCAAGCGCGTCGTCGCCGATCTCGAAGCGGCCGGCTTCGTCGAGAAAATCGAACCGCACAAACTGATGGTGCCGCGCGGCGACCGCTCCGGCGCCGTCATCGAACCATGGCTGACGGATCAGTGGTTCGTTTCGATCGCGCCGCTCGCGAAACCCGCCATCGAAGTCGTTGAACGCGGCGAGATCGAGTTCGTGCCGAAGCAATACGAGAACCTGTATTTCGCGTGGATGCGCGACATCCGCGACTGGTGCATCAGCCGCCAGCAATGGTGGGGACATCGCATCCCCGCCTGGTACGACACAAGCGGTGGCATCTACGTCGGCCGCGACGAAGCCGAAGTGCGCCAGAAATACAAACTCGCCGCGGACGTCGCGTTGACGCCCGACGACGACGTGCTCGAAACCTGGTTCTCGTCTGCGTTGTGGACGTTCGGCACGCTCGGTTGGCCGGAAAAAACCGTCGAACTCGAGACGTACCACCCGACCGACGTGCTGGTCACCGGGCACGACATCATCTTTTTCTGGGTCGCCCGGATGATCATGATGACGCTGCACTTCACCGGTCAGGTGCCGTTCCGCAAGGTCTATATCACCGGCCTCGTGCGCGACGCTGAAGGCCAGAAGATGTCGAAGAGCCGCGGCAACGGCCTCGACCCGCTCGACTTCGTCGACGGCATCTCGCTCGACGATCTGGTGGCCAAGCGCGTCGACGGGTTGATGCAGCCGCAGATGGCCAAAGCGATCGAGAAGGCCACGCGGCGCGACTTTCCGGACGGCATTCCGTCGTTCGGCACCGACGCGTTGCGGTTCGCGTTCTGCGCGCTCGCTTCCACCGGCCGCGACGTTCGATTCGATCTGAAGCGGATCGAGGGATATCGAAACTTCTGCAACAAGCTGTGGAACGCGACCAAGTTCGTGTTGATGAACACCGAGGGCGCGATCCTGGCGGGGCCGTCAGAGGAAACGCTGGCGGACCGTTGGATCGGGTCGCGGCTGAAACGCATGCTCACGGACGCAGAACGCGCAATCGACACGTATCGATTCGACCTGCTCGCGAACATCATCTACGACTTCGCCTGGCACGAGTACTGCGACTGGTACCTCGAACTGACCAAACCGCTGTTGTGGGACGAAGGCGCGAGCGCCGAGATACAACGCGGCACGCGCCGCTCGCTGCTCAAGGTGCTCGAACTGCTGTTGCGCGCCGCGCACCCGATCATTCCGTTCATCACCGACGCATTGTGGCGCCGCGTTGCGCCCCTCACCGGGATCGCTGGCGAGACGATCATGGTGGCGCCGTATCCGGAGGCTGCGGAACTCACCGACGATCCGTTCGCGGAAGCCGCGATCGAGTGGTTGAAAGGCGTCGTGCTGGCGGTGCGGACGATCCGCGGTGAAATGAACATCAAACCCGGCCAGACGATGACGCTGTTGCTGCAGGGGGGCGGCGTCGCCGATCGCGAGCGATTGGCTGCGACCGAAACGCTGCTCAAGCGCATGGCGAAACTCGATCGCATCGAATGGCTTGCAGACGGCGCGGAACCGCCACCGGCGGCGATGCAGCTGGTCGGCGAATTGAAGCTGATGGTGCCGCTCGCGGGATTGATCGACGTTGTGGCCGAGCGCGCACGACTCGACAAGGAAATCGCACGGCGCCGTCAGGAACTGGCGCGCATCGAGGGCAAACTGGGCAATGCGGGCTTCGTTGCGAAAGCGCCGGCCGAAGTCGTTGCGAAGGAACGCGAGCGGGCGGCGGAAATCCAGAACGCCATCGATACGCTGTCGACGCAACGCGGCGCGCTCGAGTCGCTGGCGTAAGGCGAAGCGATCAGCCGATCGACATGACCACTTTGCCGAACGTCTGATCGGCGGCGACGAGCGCGTGCGCGCGATCGGCTTCCTCGATGGGAATCACCGCGTCGACGATCGGCTTGATCGAACCGTTCTCGATCTGCGGCCACACCACACGCTCCAGATCCGCCATCACCGCCGACTTGGCGGCGATCGAACGGGCGCGCAACGTCGAGCCGATCACGCGCAGACGTTTCATCATCATCAGACCGAGTTCGAGTTCGGCCACGGCGCCGCCCATCAGCCCGATGATCACCAGACGACCGTCGCTGCGCAGCGCGCGCAGGTTTGCTTTCAGATAGCCGGCCCCGACCGGATCGAGAATCACGTCGAACCCCTGCCCGTCGGTCCAGCCCGCCACGCGATCGCCGAACGCACCGGCGTGGCGATTGGCGCCGCCCGCGGCTCCCAGCGCGACGCACCGCTCGACTTTGTCGTCGCTGCCGACCGTTACGAAGCACGGGCTCCGATTCATTTTGCAGAGCTGGATGCCGGCCGTACCGACGCCGCTCGCGCCCGCATGCAACAGCACCCGTTCGCCGACCGCGAGGCGTGCCTCGATGAAGAGGTTCAGATAAGCCGTTGCGAACACTTCCGGCAGCGCCGCGGCCTGCTCGAACGTCAGACCTTTCGGAATGCGCAACGCCTGGCCGGCCGGAACGCTCACCAGTTCGGCATAGCCGCCGCCGGCCAGCAACGCGCAGACGCGGTCGCCAACCCGATGCGATGTGACGCCTTCACCCACCGCAACGACCTCTCCGGCACATTCGAGGCCGAGGATCGGGCTCGCGCCGGGCGGCGGCGGATACGCGCCGGCGCGTTGCGCGAGATCGGCGCGATTGATCGCGGTCGCGCGATTGCGGATCAATATTTCGCCGGCCCCTGCGACGGGGTCTGCTGCATCGCGCCAGCGCAGCGCGTTGTCATCGACGGTGATCGCTTTCATCGTTCGTCCCGTTACCAGTTCATTCGCATCTTGATGTCGCGTCGATGCAGATACGTCTTCAGTTCGCTGATGCGATAGTCGCCGTAGTGCACCATCGATGCCACCAGCGCGGCATCGGCCTTCCCCTTCGTCAAAACGTCGTACAGGTGTTCGGGTTTGCCTGCGCCGCCCGACGCGATTACCGGAATGCGCACCGCTTCCGACAGCAGCCGCGTCAGCTCGAGTTCGTACCCTTCGCGGGTGCCGTCGGCGTCGATCGAGTTGATCACCAGTTCGCCGGCGCCGAGCCGCTCGCCCTCGAGCGCCCACGCGAGCGCGTCCTTTCCGGTACGCGTGCGTCCGCCGTGAATCACGATTTCGTAGCCGGACGGACACCGAGCGGTGTCGTCGACGGCTTTGATGTCCATCGACAGCACGATGTTCTGATTGCCGATCGCATCGGCGCATTCGGCGATCAGCGCCGGTCGCTCCACCGCCGCGGTGTTGACGTTGATCTTCTCGGCGCCGGCAAGACGCAGGTCGGTCGCGTCGGCAAGCGTTCGTACGCCGCCGCCCACCGAGAGCGGGATGAACACCTGCGCCGCCACCGCTTCCACGACGTCGAGCATGATGCGGCGCTTGTCGCTGGAAGCGGTGATGTCGTAGAACACCAGCTCGTCGAGGCCGTCTTCGTAGTATTCGCGCGCTTTCTGCACCGGATCGCCGATGTCTTTCGTGTCGACGAATTTGACGCTCTTTGCGAGCTTGCCGTTGCGCACGTCGAGGCACGCGATGAGGCGCTTGCTCAGCACGGCAGCCCGTCCCAGGTGGCAAAGCAGCCGAGCAGCTCGAGGCCCGTCCTGCCGCTCTTTTCAGGGTGAAACTGCGTGGCGAAGTAGTTCGCGCGCCCCAACGCGCACGCAAAGGTGCGCTCGTACTCGGTGGTCGCGTACACTTCCGCGCTTTGCTTCGGCTGCGGATAGTAGCCATGCACGAAGTAGAACTCGGCGCCCGGCGAGACCTTCCGCAGCAAGGGGTGCGCTTTCACGACGGTGACTTCGTTCCAGCCCATGTGCGGAATCTTCAGCGCCGGATCGTCGAGGCGGAACCGCACCACGCGACCCTCGATCAGCCCGAGCGTGGGTGTGTCGCCCTCCTCCGAATGATCGAGCGAGATCTGCAGTCCGAGGCAGATGCCGAGCACCGGCGTGCCGGCATCGAGTGCGTGTCGCAACGCGACGTCGAGCCCCGACGCTTTGATGCTCTTCATCGCGCTGCCTGCCGCACCGACGCCGGGAAATATCACGCGATCAGCGTGTGCGACCAATCTTGCGTCGTTGGTGATGCGCGCCGTCAGGCCGACCTCGGCACACGCGCGTTGCACGCTGCGCAAATTGCCGGCGTCGTAGTCGATGATGACCGTCATCGCTCATGACTTTGAAAAAGAGCGCGGATACTATCCCATCGCTTTGCATCAACCAAGGATACGGCGTGCGGCACCGCGGCATTCTGCTCGTCAATCTCGGATCTCCCGCCAGCACCACCGTCACCGACGTCCGCCGCTATCTGAACGAGTTTCTGATGGATCCTTACGTCATCGACTCGCCGTGGCTCGTTCGCAAGGTCATCGTGTCCGGATTCATCCTTCCGTTTCGCCCCAAACGAACCGCACACGCGTACGAGCGCATCTGGGAGTCGACCGGATCACCGCTGTTGCGCCATTCCGAATCGTTCCGCGCCGCGTTGGCGCAACGCGTGTCGTTTCCGGTCGAACTCGCGATGCGCTATGGCGAGCCGACGATCCGAAGCGGCGTTGCCAATCTGATCGCGGCCGGCGTCGATGAATTGCTGTTGCTGCCGATGTATCCGCATCACGCCGATTCGACGCGCACGACTTCGATCGAAGTCGTCGAGCGGGAACTCGCGCGGCAGAATTCGCACGTTAGCCTCATCGTTCTACCGCCGTTCTTCGACGAGCCGAACTATATCGACGCGCTCGCACGATCGATCGCCCGAAATACGCCGGCGGACTCGCAACTGCTGCTGTTCAGCTACCACGGTCTTCCGGAACGTCACATCACCCGGTCCGATCCCACCGGCAATCACTGCCTGAAGACGAACGACTGCTGCGAGCGCGTTTCGCCCGCCCACGCGACGTGCTATCGACACCAGGTCTTCGAAACGTCGCGCGCGGTCGCCGCCCGGTTGGGACTGACGAGCGACCAATGGCGCGTGAGCTTTCAATCCCGCCTCGGCCGGCTGCCGTGGCTGCGGCCGTACACCGACGAGCTGCTCGACACGCTGCCACGGCAGGGGATCGCCCGACTGACGGTGGTCTGCCCGGCATTCGTGGCCGACAACCTCGAGACGCTGGAGGAGATCGGGATCACCGGCCGCGAACACTTTCTCGCGGCCGGCGGCGAAGCGCTCACGCTGGTGCCTTGTCTGAATGACGATCCTCGCTGGGTCGATGCGGTTGCCGCCTGGTGCAGCGCCGAGTACGAGACCCGGTCTGCGCATGGAAGCTGAAACCCGAGTTCGGCTGTCGGACGGCGTCGTCGCGGGGCGAGTGCACGGTTCTGCGGTGCGATTCCTGGGCATTCGATTCGCAGCGCCGGCCGCCGGCGACGCACGCTTCCGCGCACCAGCCGCGCCGATCGGTTGGGACGGCGTGTTCGACGCGTTCGCAACCGGCGCCGGCTCCGCAGCAGGCTAAAACCGTTGGCGTAGGTCTGCGCGGCGCCACGCGCGTCGACGAAGACTGCCTGCACCTGAACGTATACGCGCCGGCGCATGCTTCGGAACCGCTACCTGTCTTCGTGTGGATCTATGGTGGCGGATTCATCCATGGCGACGGCGCGGACCCGTTGTTCGACGGCTCGAATCTCGCCGTAGCCGGCGCGATGGTGGTGGTAACGATCAACTACCGCCTTGGCGTGTGGGGCTTCGTACCGTTGCACGAGCGCAACGTCGGACTGCGCGACCAGATCGCCGCGCTGGAATGGGTGAAGCGCAACATCGCCGCGTTCGGCGGGGACCCGGACAACGTCACCGTTGCCGGCGAATCGGCCGGGGCAATGAGCATCTGCAACCTGCTGGCCGCCCCGTCTGCGCGCGGCCTGTTCCATCGCGCGATCGCACAGAGCGGCGCCGCGGACAACGTCGCGTCACGGGCGCAGGCCGATGAAACGGCCGCCGTTCTGCGCGAGGAGCTCCGGCGCGGATCCGGACGACGCCGACGTAGCAACGCTTTTGCGGGCGCAACACGCAGTCATGAGTCGTTTGCGACCGGTGCACCACGCGAGCCCGATTCGGCCTCACGTCGATGGCGACCTGCTACCGATGGATCCGCGGACCGCTGCACCGGGCGGCGCACGCGTGCCGCTGATCATCGGGATGAATCGAGACGAGTATCGTCTGTACATCCGTTCGAGCCTCAAACTCGACGACGCCGGTCTGACGAGCCATCTGGTGCGCCGACTGAAGGAACGCGGCGCGTCCGATCCTTCCGCGTTCGCGGCGCGCGTGCTCGCGCACTATCGAAGCCTTGCTCGAGACGCGCGCAATCCGAATGCGGCGATGCTCTCCGACATCGAAACCGAACTGCGCTTCCGCGATCCGATGTTTCGCTACGCGATCGCACGCGGCGCGAACACATGGGTATATCAATTCGACTGGCCGTCGCCGGCGCTGCGCGGCTGGTTGGGCGCAACGCACGCGATCGAGATTCCGTTCGTATTCGGCAACTTCGAACAGCCTTCGATCGCCAAGTTCGCCGGCGCCGGTCCCGACGCCACCGCGCTGTCGCGACAGATGATGTCGATGTGGGCGCACTTCGCGCGGTACGGCGAGCCGCCGCACACCTGGTTGCCGTTCACCGCGAGCGCGCGGATGCAGATGCACTTCAACCGCCACGTCGATTGTCGGGCGGCCGACGAGGATCGCGTCGGTGCGGCTGTGGGACGAAATACTCGGTCGTTGACTCAGCCGACCGTCGAAATCGGCCGCTCGCGCAACCGCAGAATCCACTGACCGTTTTCGCGCAGCGCCGCGTCGCCCAACTCGCGCAGGATCCGTCGGCGTTCCGACGTGCGGGTCGTCGCCGCGAGTTGTCGCTGCGCATTCGAGAGAATGCGTTCCATGAACTGATACTGGTTGATCGACTCTCCCTCTGCGGTTCGCAGCGCAAAGTGCTGGCGCAGCGTCGCGATGACCGGCAGAAACCCCATCAGGGCGATCAACCGAGTTGGTCGGTTGCCGTTCGAACAGCAGTTGCGCAAGCGCGAGCCATCCGGCCAGCAGCAGACCGGCGGCGAACGACGTGCGATCCAAGGCATTCCGGTAAAGCGATGCCACTTCAGCAGCCGCGGCCAGCGTTCGTCGGAAGTAGTTCAACTGATCACTCGACCCAGTCGCGTACCGCGATCTCGACACCCCGATCGGACGGTGTTTCATCGGTCGCATCGTCCCTTTGACCCGCAACGCGCAGCATGTTCCGGATCCAGCCGAGTTCGAGATCCTGGCGCTTCAGAAACCCGTCGTGACCGAACCGACTTACCGACGGACGCTCGACACCGGCAATCGCCCAGTAGAACTGAACGCGCAGCGCCTCGGCCAATACGCGGTAGTCCATGGTAGCGACGCTGCCAGCCGCCGCGGCTCGCGAGCGAGATAAGCCGCGATGCTCGACGCCATGAAGACCCAATACGGATAGATCATCAGATCCCAACCACGGCAAGTTCGTCGTACGCGAATGAAGCAGAGGCCGGCGAGCCCGGCGAATCACATACAGCCCGCACAACGCATTGCGCGTGCGATTCTGATAGTGCTTCGCGAGGCACGTCGGCGACTCTGAACGACTCCGCAATGGCGCGCGTGCCCTGGTCGATGACGGCATCGATATCGCTGCGCGAGCAACTCGTTCGGTTCGCTGTTCGATCAGTCCGCTGATGGCGCGTCACATCCTGACTGAACTCGACCATGCGTCGCAGCACGACCTCGTATCGCGCCGGCATGTCACGCGTGCGCGGCGTCTCGTGATCGCGCGACAACCACCAGGCCTCGCCGGCGCGCAGCGGCGGCGACGGCGCCCCGTCCGGTCGATCGCGCGAACAGACGACGTGATGCACGAGGTCGCTCTCGTCGTCGCTGTCGTCGAGCCGCGAGCTTGGTTCGCCGTCGGTGAGACCCGGCATGTAGTCGTCCTGGTGGTACCGGATGATCTGCGCGGTTCCACCGGAGGCGCCGTTCTCGTTGCCGTCCCACAAGCGCCAGCAGAATGTGGCAGTGCGCCGCGATGAATGCACCGAGCTGCGCGTACTGCAGGTCGCGCTTCGGTCCCGGATGCGTGACGTCGTCCGCCGTGCTGTCGCCGACGAGCGGAAGCGTCAGCACGTTGCCGGTGCCGCAGAATCTCCCGATACTCGTCGAGCGACGCTCACGTCGAAGTCGTGCTCGTACAGATCCGTCGGCATCGGCAGTACGTACGTTACCGGCGATGTGCAACGACTTGCGCGACATCGGCAACGAGTCGGTCGGCGCCGTCCGCGAGCGACGTGAGCACCGTGACGCGCAGATCGGGGTATTTGCGTTGCAGCGTGTCCAGGAAAGTCTCGAACCCGCGCCCCAGCATCGCAGTTCTCCGCGGCACGAGATCGCGATGCCCGATGGCGCCGATGACCAGCGGCACGCGCACATCGGCGCCGGTGGTCGCCTCGATCATTTGGTTAGCGCGAAGCCCTGCCTCGGAAAGTGCACGACAATTTCGCCGGCCGTCGGATCGCGTCGGCGCACCGCATATTCGCTCGCGGAGCAGATCACCAGCTCGCCGCTGACCGGAAACGCCATGCCGTAGTCGGTCGGCGCCACCGAAGCCTGCTGGCCGAGCGCGAAGCCCTCCGGCAACTGGCTCTTTGCTTTCGGAATCGGCATCGGTGTCGATTTCGTGCCGATGGCGAGCGCTTCTTCGCCCGTGATCTCGGTGACCTTGCCGTGCCCGAAAGCGGCCATCCGACCGCGCCACGCAGTGACGTTCGGATATGGGTCGAGCAGCAGCGCCATAGTTGGATTGTTGGCTACCAGCCAGAGGCAGTGATACACGGAGAAATCGGCGATCTGCGGTTTCGATCCGAACAGGAACGGCGTCTTGAACGCGCCGTCGAGTTCATTGAGGTACAGGGCGAGGTGCGCTTCGGCAACATCCGGCGGCATCGTTACGATCGGCGCCAGCGCCCCTTTCGTCAGTTCCGCGCGATCCTTCATGAACGCCTCGATCTGCGTCGACGACAGCGTGCTCATCGCGCCGCCGGCAGCGCGCGGTTGAAACGTCACCGCCACCACTACCCTGAACAGATGGCTGTCGGCCCACTCCGCCACGCGGTTCGAAACGAAGCCGGTGTGCAATGACGTATCGTCCGCAATCTGGGCCAGTCGCTCCGCGATGATCTTCGAATCGCACCACACGTCGGCGCCCTGCTGCATGTTCGGCGTGCGGCGGTAGCCGCCCGTTAGCGGCATCAGCAGCGGCCGCGGCATGATCGGCGCCGTAACGACCGACTTCCACGGCAGCTTCAGGTAGCCGAGCAGCAACCGGATCTTCTCGGAGAACAGTGAACCTGCGTAGTGATGCAGGATGATGTCGCGCTCATCTGATGAACTCCCCATTGAAGGCAACGACACTACCTGCCGCGGCGACGCGAGCGCAAGACTCGCGATCAGAACGCCCGCGCGTGGCTCAGCATCGACTGATAGAAGCTCTGCACCAGCGGGCGCGAGAACATCGATTTGCGCGCGACGAACCGCACCGGCCGATTCAGACCGCTATCGCCGAGCGGTATCACCTTCTCGTCCGGTACACCGAGCGTGCGCGCCACGCCTTGTGGAATCAGCCCGTGACCGAAACCGGCGAGCGCCATCTGCGCCACCGTGAAGAACGACTCGAGGGATGTCGACCGATGCAGCCGCAGGCGCCGCATGTCGTCTTCGATCGATTGCCACGCACCCGACCGCGATTCGATGGTGATCACCGACAGTTCGTCGCCGACGCGATAGTCGATGCTCGAAAGCCGCGACGGCACGATCACCATCGGCTCGAGGCGCAGCACCTCGCTCTGCAGGTCGGTTTCCGAATCCGCAGAGCCGGTACAGATGCCGACCATGTATTCACCCGAGCGGATGCGATCCAGCACGATCGGCGAGCGCTGTGCGTGAAACGTGAACTCGACCTCCGGCAATTCCTGTTGCACGGCCGCGAACACGCGCGGTCCCCAGCTGGCGAGAATCGCCTCCGACACGCCGATGATGATCTTGCCCTTCTGCAACGCGTTGTCTTCGAGAAAGACGCTGCGCAGTTCCGAGATCAGCGGCGTGACTTTCTCGACCAGCCGCGTGCCGTGATGCGTCAGTACGACACGCCGCCCATGGCGTTCGATCAAGGCGCGGTCGTAGTAGCGCTCGAGCGCCGCGATGCGTTTGCTGACGGCCGACTGCGAGATCTTCAGCACCGTGCTGGTTTCCATCATCGTGCCGGTTTTCGACAGCGTGACCAGCGTCTCCAGGTTCTCGATCATGCGCGGCATTCATTCCGGGTGAGTAAGCATCATATTCCGGGCATTCGCTTTTTTCATCGATCTGACTCGGTGACACTGCCGCGCCTGTCCGATGCCGGAAAAAAATGCTGATCGAAATCGTCATCGTCGTTGCGGTCGTGCTGACCAGCATGCTGTCGGGTGTGCTCGGAATGGCCGGCGGCATTCTGTTGATGGCGCTGCTGGTGTCGCTCAAATCGATCGCCGCCGCGATGATCATTCACGGGGTCGTGCAAGGCACCGCCAACGGATCGCGCGCGTGGCTGCTGCGCCGTCATCTCGCGTGGAAGATTCTGCCGCCGTATCTGCTTGGCGCCGCCGTCTCGTTCGCTGCGTTCGCGAGCGTCGCGTTCCTGCCGAATGTGCATTGGGTGATGATCGCGATCGGTTCGTTGCCGTGGGTCGCGCTGGTCGTGCCGAAGTTGAACGGCCTCGACGTGACGCATCCGACGACGGCGGTGGTCTGCGGCACGTCGGTAACGGCGGCGCAATTGTTCGCCGGCGCATCCGGTCCGCTGCTCGACTTCTTCTACCTGCACGCGCGCCTCGACCGCTACCAGGTGGTCGCCAACAAGGCGCTGACCCAGACGATCGGTCATATGCTGAAGCTGATCTACTACGGCGGTGTGGTGGGCGTCAGCGGCGACGGGATCGATCCGCTGTTTCTGGCGCTATCGGTCGGCGCCGCGGTGGTTGGAACTCGCCTCGGCACGCGCTTGCTCGATCGGGTCGGCGACGGAGATTTCCGACGCGTCAGCCGCTGGGTGATCCTCGGCATCGGCGCCTATTGCATCGGCGACGGCGCGCACGGGCTGCTCTTCGCGAGCTAGCCCGCCACCGGCTTCACGACGAACAGCAGATCGCCGACGTTCACCTGCTGCCCGCTGGTGTTGTTGATCCGCGTCACTTCGTAGCGCTGCGCCGATGGATACAGCTCCTCGTCGCCGTTGTTGAAGTCTTTCAGCGCAAGCGGCGTAAAGATCTTCATCGCTTCGAGCTGGCACAGCGTGTCGGTCACGCGGATGCGGTCGCCGACCGCGACGAACTCCGGTTCGGTCGGCGTCGGTGTGATGTAGAAGATTCCGGTCGACGGCGACAGCACTTTCAGTTCGTCGCTGCCGTCGATCCTGATCGCGTTGCGGTCGATGCCCGCGCTCGATTTGCCGGCTGCATCGTTGATCTGACGGATCAACGCGTTCGCGTCGATGCGCGCCAGAAAGTCCGGCAGGAAGTTCGTGTCGTAAACGCCGTCGCGGAACACGGCATCCGCCAGAATCATCTTCAGCAGCGAAATGTTCGTGCAGATGCCGGAGATGCGCACGCGGCCGAGGTACTTCAGAAGCTTGTCGATCGTGTCGAGGCGGTTCGCACCGTGCGCGATTACCTGCGCCACCATGCTGTCGTAGTACGGCGACACGAATTTGCCCGGGCCGACGGTCGCGATGATCTCGATACCGTCTTCCTGCGGCAGTTCGCACTGCTGAACCTGCCCCGGGTCGGGACGAAACAGCAGCTTGCCGCCGGCACCGACGACGATACGCTCGGCGTTGATGCGCGCCTCGATCGCGTAGCCGCGGCGACCGATGTCGAGCTTCGCGATGCTGTCGCCGGACGCGATGCGGAACTGCTCGCCGACGATGTCGACGCCGGTGACGAGCTCGGTGACCGGATGCTCCACCTGCAGGCGCGTGTTCATTTCCATGAAGTACACGGCGTTCGACTTCAGATCGAAGATGAACTCGACGGTGCCCGCGCCGACGTAGCCGACTTCGTCGGCGATCGCCGCGGTGTGCCGCAGCACTGCGTCGCGCAGATCCTCCGGCAGCATCGTCGAATCGGACTCTTCGATGATCTTCTGATTGTTGCGCTGCACCGAGCAGTCGCGCAGTCCCAGGACCTTGGTGTGGCCGTGAACGTCGCGCAGGATCTGCGCTTCGACGTGGCGCAGCGACGTGATGAATCGCTCGAGATAGACGTCGCCGTTGCCGAACGCCGCGCGCGCTTCGGCGGAGATGCGCTGGAACGTTTCGTGGAAGTCCTCCGGCGTGTCGACGACCGCGATGCCTTTACCGCCGCCGCCGTGCACCGCTTTGATGATCACCGGATAGCCGATCTGATTCGCAACCGCCGCGGCGCTTTCGACGATGCGTCACGATGCCGTTGCTTCCCGGCACCACCGGTACGTCGAGCCGCATCGCGGTGTGGATGGCGTTCGACTTGTGGCCCATCAGCTCCATGCTGTCGACCGGCGGTCCGATGAAGTTGATGCCGTGGCCGCGGCACAACTCGGCGAAGCTCGCGCTCTCCGACAGGAATCCGATGCCGGGATGCAGCGCCTCGACGCGCTCGTGTTCCGCCACGCGCAATACGCTCATCGCGTTCAGATAGCTCTCGTCCGGCGTGTTGCCGCCGATGCAGACCACTTGATCGCGTCTCGGTGAGCATGTCGACCGACGCCGATTCCATGTCGGCGTCGGACTGCACCAGCACCACTTCGATGCTGTTGCGTTGCGCGACGCGGATCAGTTTCTCCGCGGTACAACCGCGCGCGTGGATCAACACGCGTTCGACCGGCCGCACCAGATCGCGATCGCGGAACTTCGGACGCCGTCCGCCGAGCTGCGGTCGCTCCATCGACAACGAGCCGAGCATCACGCGATGCATGACTTCGACCGCGGTTTCGGTCGGCAAGCGGAATCTCCGGATCGATCTTGCGCAGCCGATCGTCGAGATCGTCGAGGAACGGATGCTTCACCAGACCCTGCATCGCGCCCGGCTCCACCGTCAGGTAGTTCGACAGCGTCGACATCTAGGGGAGGTTCGCTGGACCACGATCTGTCCGGCGAACGGCATGTTGGTGCCGGAGAAGTAATACGTCTGCACCAGCGGATGCGTGACGAAGCTGGCCTGCGCGCCGCCGGTACAGTCGCCGAAACCGAAGCAGATCACGGGCTAGCCCGGATTCGCGCACGAAACGCGTGATGCGATCGTTGAGGACCGCCATCGGGAACAGTGCGCCCGCGCCTTCCTTGGTCTGCATGCCGCCGGACGAGATGAAGGCGATGACCGGCAATTGCCGTTCCGCGCAGTCCACCAGCAGCTTGCAGAATTTCTCGGCGCTGGCCATGTCGAAGGCGCCGGCCTGGAATTCGAGGTTCGAGATCACCACGCCGACGCGAAAGCCGCCGGCACCATCGTTGAACGTACCGATGCCGGTAACGATGCCGCACGGGGGAATCTTGGCTTTGAGCGCGCTTTCGATGGAGATTCGAAAGCCGGGGAATTCGCAGGGATCGGAGCTGAGGAGGTCGCTGTAGAGTTCTTCGAAGTCGGTGAAGAACGTGTCGATCAACGCGCGGTAGCCGGTGGATTTGCGCCCTTTGTATTCCTCGACCACTTCCTGGATACGCAGATCGCGATACGCGATGGTGAGGCGGTTCCAGAAGTCTTTGCGGCGACCGATCGCGCGGGGCGAAATGCGGCCGTCGTACCGACGACGGTCCTTCTCCGACTGCAGATGCATGCCGAGCAATCGCTCGAACAGGAACGTGACGACGACGAACAGCGTATCGGACAGATGCGGGAAGCTGGTCTTCTTCCACTCCTCGACCGCGCGGAAGAAATCGGTGCTGCGCGGCGTATCGGCAACGCGCAGGAACCAGCGGAAGAACTGGCCGCGCAACCGCTCCACCACCGCTTCACCGGACGCGGTTCCAGCGTTGCCGTTCACCGCCGCACGCGCTGCCTGCGCGAGCGTCGTGTCCAGCAGCTTCGTTATGGTGCGTTTCGACAGCGCGCGGGTGGATTCGGCTTCTTCGGCGATCGTGTCGAGATGCTCGATGATCTGGTCGTACACCGAGTCGAACAACAGCAGGTTCTCGCACTCGGTGACGAAGTCTTCGCGCAGCGCGTCGTCTACCAGCACGTCGAGCACTGTGACGTCGCGCGGTTGCGCACTGGGCACCACCACTTCCTGGCCGCCGAGGTGCGACGAGTAGCGGTCGTCGAGTATCTGCCGGTTCACGGCGACGTCGGAGCGCCGTTCCGCCAGCATCGTTTTTACACGGGTCGACAGCAGCGTGTCGTCGATGAGGTCCGACAGGCGTTCGTCGGTGAGCGCGAGGTTGATCTCGGCCGTCAGCTGGTGCCGCAGATAGCCGTCGGACTTGTCGCGCAGCCCGCGGATGTTCAGCAGCTTCTTGCCTTCGTGGCTGAAGCGTTCGCGAAACAGCGGGCCGAGTACGCGGTCGGCCGCCAACGCTTCCGCAAAGGCTCGCGGATCCTTGATTTCGCTGATGCGCAGCAGCTGCCGTGAGTCGGCGTGCTCGCGCAGGAACTGGACCAGCGCCTTCAGGTTGCCCTGCGCTTCGCTCTTCCAGCGGTTGTACAGATACATGCTGACGCTGGTGAGCAGGTGCGCACGGGCGTCTTCGTAGTTCTTGCGCGGCTCGCCGAACAGCAACTGCGCGATGCGACCGCGCTCGTCGTCCATCGCCTGCTTCTTTTCGTTGTAGCTGCGCCACGATTTCGCCAGCGCGTCGTCGTAGATCACCTTCTCGGGATCCTGCAGCCACTTCAGGAACGTCTGCCGCCGCTCGCGATCGGAGCGTTCGGACAGCTCACCTTTGGGCAATTCCTGCGCAGACAGACGACCGTACTGTTTCGTGGTGGTCGCCTTGATGCGCTTGCGCGTGCCGAGGTAGCGCAGATAGCGATATGCCACGCCGAACACGTTCGTGTATTCGGTGGGCGTCTTCGACAGCCGCAGCAGCGCGCGCGATTCCATCGCGACCAGCCGTTTTGACGGCTTCAGGTACCGCTCCAGGTTGTGCCGATAGTGATCGAGGATGTACGGGTTCTCGGCGACGAACTGCTTGGTGCTTTCCTCGATCGAGTCGATGCCGGTGACGATCGCCAGACGCAGGTTCTCGAGCTTGTCGTCGCCGTCGCCGGGTGCGTAGTCGATGACGCCGTCGATGTTGCCCTGCGCGTACAGTTCGAACGGCGACAGGCCGACGTACTTCGCGCACTCCTGCCAGGACAGGTTCGAGCCGACGCGCGATGTTGGCGAGTCCTTTCGGCTGGATGGTGCTGAATACGCCGTCGCGCACCGACAGGATCAGGTTGCTGGCGGCGAGCGGAATCGCGCCGCCCGAGTAACCGAGCCCGAACACGATGCCGATGTTCGGTACGTCGACGTTGCACATCTCCGCGATCAAGCGGGAAATGCTGTGCGCCTGATTCGCCTTGTTGGCGGCCTCTTCGGCGTCGGCGCCGGGCGTGTCCATCAGACTCACGATCGCGATGTTTCGCTTCGAGCATTCGCCGACCAGTTCCGCGGCGGCGAGGTGATGCTGCGGCATCCACACGCCGTTCCTGACGGAACGATCCTGCGCAATGAACGCCACGGTGCGGCTCTCGCCGTCGAAGTTCATGTCGACCATCGCCGAGTAGTACGGCCCGTCGACGCGCTCGTCGTGCACCTTCGTGCCGAGCTGCCGGATGATCGTCGGCGCATCGATCCGACCGGGATCTTCGGCCTTCGCCACGACCGACTCGATGTACGAGTCGATATCGAGGTTGTTCAGCAGTTCGAGTTGTCGCGCGATCTGCGCGCGCGACAGCAGACCGCGAACGTGATGTTCGATTCCGGTCGAGCCGCTGGAGGGGAATAGCGAGAAATCCTGCGCCAGGCTCTCAGCAATCAGAAACAGCCGATCACCTTCGGCAAGCTGGTTGTCCATCAGAGAGAGATCTGTCCCCGGCGCAAAAGCCGTTGAAATGTATGTAGAATTTGGCCGCGTACTCTAATGTAAGTGAACTGTGTTCCGCAAACATCGCGAGCATCCCATGACCGCACCGAAAACGCCCGCTTCCGCCGTTCATTCCTTGAACTGCGCCGTACTGACGGTCTCGGACACGCGCACGCTGGCGCAGGACACGTCCGGTGCATTGCTGATCGAATTGCTGAAAGCGGACGGCCATCGACTGGCCGACCGCGCGCTCGTGAAAGACGATCGGTTCCAGATCCGCGCGGTCGTTTCGCATTGGATCGCAGAACCGACCATCGACGTGATCCTGACCACCGGCGGCACAGGCTTCACCGGTCGCGACAGCACGCCCGAAGCGATCGCACCGCTGCTCGAAAAGACGATCGAAGGTTTCGGCGAGCTGTTCCGGCAGGTGTCGTTCGAAGAGATCGGCTCGTCGACGATTCAGTCGCGCGCGCTCGGCGGCTTGAGCAACGGCACGCTGGTGTTCTGCATGCCGGGTTCGAAGAACGCGTGCCAGACCGCGTGGAAGCGCATCCTGCACAATCAGCTCGACGTGAACTTCAAACCCTGCAACTTCGTCGAGCTGATTCCGCGCTTCAATGAACGCTGATCTCCGGTGGAGGTGGGGGCTTGTTGCGTCGGACACGCAAGCAGCCATCCCCGTCGCTCGTCGAAGCCATCAGCTGTAAATCAATCGCGTCAGAAACTCCGCGACGCATGCGGGTTTGCTGCCGCCTTCGATCTCGATCGGTGATCTGTTGCTTCAACTGGATCGTGTTCGGCGCCTTGAGATCGGCTTCGAGCAGCGTGCGCTCCGCGCGCAACTTCGAGTTGACCGGCACCGGCGCCGGAAAGCGCACCTTGTCGAGACCGTAGTTCACGCCCATCACGAGTCCGTCGTATGCGCGCGCATCGCGCGCCGCAATGCTGCTCGTCAGGTGGGGAATCAGCGACAACGTCAGGAAACCGTGTGCGATCGTCACCTTGTACGGCGACAACTTTGCCGAGCGCTCGGGGTCGATGTGGATGAACTGGTGATCGAGCGTTGCGTCTGCGAACAGATTGATGCGCTTCTGATCGACTTCGATCCACTCGCTGAAGCCATCCGACGTGCCGATGTGCTTGCTGAAGATCGCGGCGGCGGTCTTTGCTTTCTCCGACATGAGTGCTCTCCAAGCTGATATCGGCCCGCAGTGTACTGCAGTTAGAATCGCGCCTTTCAAACTGTTCGGCGCGCATATGGGTGACACACAGGTTTTCGTCGTTAGCGGTGTTCGCACACCGATCGGAAGCTTTCAGGGCGAACTGAAATCGCTGAGCGCACCGGCGCTCGGCGCACACGCACTGCGCGCAGCCGTCGAACGCAGCGGTATCGACGCGGCCGCAGTGGACGAAGTGATCGTCGGCAACGTCGTGAGCGCAGGCGTCAAGCAGGCGCCCGCGCGGCAGGCTGCGCGTCTCGGTGGGCTGCCCGACGCGTGCGGTGCCACCACGATCAACAAAGTGTGCGGCTCCGGTATGAAAGCGACGATGCTCGCAACCGATCTGCTGCGCGCGGGCAGCGCGCAGGTGGTGATCGCGGGCGGCATGGAGAGCATGACGAACGCGCCTTATCTGCTCGCGAAAGCGCGGCAGGGATTGCGGATGGGCCACGACCAGATCAAGGACGCGATGTTCCTCGATGGTCTGGAAGACGCAGAGACCGGCCGCTCGATGGGTACGTTCGCGCAGGACACCGCAGACCGCTATCAGATCACGCGCGAGGAAATGGACGCGTTCGCGACTCGATCGGTCGAACGCGCCAGAGCGGCCACGAGCAGCGGCGAACTCGCGCACGAGATCGTACCGCTCACGATCGGCGATGCGACGATCGGCGAGGACGAACAACCGCGGCGCGCGCGGATCGAGCGTATACCGACGCTGAAACCCGCGTTCCGCGACGGCGGCACCATCACGGCGGCGAACTCGAGTTCGATTTCGGACGGCGCATCGGCATTGCTGCTCGCAAACGACGCCGCCGTGCACGCGCACCGGCTCGTGCCGATGGCGCGCGTCGTCGGTCACGCCACCCACTCGCGACATCCGTCGGAGTTCACGGTGGCGCCGGTCGGCGCAATCGAGGCGCTGCTTGCGAAGTTGAGCTGGAAGGTCGACGACGTCGATCTGTTCGAGATCAACGAAGCGTTCGCGATGGTGACGATGATCGCGATGCGCGAACTCGGCCTGCCCGACGACCGCGTCAACATCTTCGGCGGCGCGTGCGCGCAGGGTCATCCGATCGGCTCGACGGGCAGCCGTCTGATCGTGACGCTCGCCCACGCCCTGAAGCGGCGCGGCGCCCGGCGCGGCATTGCATCGCTGTGCATCGGCGGCGGCGAAGCGACCGCCATCGCCCTGGAAGCGGTGTAAGGCACGGCCGCCTCAGGGGTGAGTATTAGTCGGACTTTCCCTACAATCGGCCGCTCGTCTTAAGCCGGGTGAACATACGTCGTGTCCAGACTTCCCGTAATCGTCGGGCTCGGCGGCATCAATGCCGCCGGCCGGTTGTCGTTACATCACGCGTACCGTCGTATGGTCATCGACGCCCTGCCGAGCGCAGTCGCGGCGTCGACCTATCGCAGCCTCGCCGGGCTGATGAACATCCACAAGAACACCGACGAAACGGCCACCCGCGACTACATCAACGCGCACACGCTCGTCCGGAAGATCGAGTGCTTCGACACGGCCAGCATTCCGTGGCAGCGCAACGTCACGTTGGGCCCGATCGGAGAGTCGCTGACGTTCAAGATGCAACGACGCCAGCTGCCGGACCGCGTGCCGCCCGACTGGCAGATCAGCGCAGACGGCGACAAGGACGTCACGGTCACCGTGCCCGGCAAACTGCACGCCCTGATCGAGGACATGCGCATCTCACGGGTGACGTCGGCCGGCCAGGTGCCCACCGGCTTCGACCCTGACCGCCTCTATCAGTCGCGCAACCATCCGCGCGGTCTCGCGTTGACGATCTTCGGCGCGTCCGACGCGGTGCGTTCGTTGGGCATCGATTGGGACGTGCTGCGCCAGACCGTGCAGCCGGACCAGTTCGCGGTGTACTCCGGCAGCGCCATGGGTCAGCTCGACTTCGACGGCACCGGCGGGATGATGCAGTCCGCGCTGATGGGCAAACGCGTTACCTCGAAACAGTTGCCGCTCGGACTGTGCGAGATGCCGGCCGACTTCATCAACGCCTATGTGCTCGGCAGCCTCGGCGCCACCGGCGCAACGATCGGCGCGTGCGCAACCTTCCTGTACAACCTGCGCCAGGGCGTGGAGGACATTCAGAGCGGCCGCCGCCGCGTGGTGATGGTCGGCAACTCCGAGGCGCCGATCACGCCGGAGATCATCGAGGGCTACCGCACCATGGGCGCGCTCGCCGAGGACGAGGCGCTGATGCAACTCGACGGCCGCACCGACGCTGCAGACAACCGGCGCGCGTGCCGGCCGTTCTCCGACAACTGCGGCTTCACGTTGTCCGAAGCCGCGGTGTACACGGTGCTGATGGACGATACGCTCGCGCTCGAACTCGGCCTCACGATTCACGGCTCCGTCGCGAACGTTTACGTCAACTCGGACGGGTACAAGAAATCCATTCCAGGACCCGGGGTCGGCAACTACGTGACCGTCGCCAAAGCGATGTCGTTGGCGCGGCGGTTGATCGGCGACGAGGGCTTGCAGCGCCGGACGTATTTCCAGGCGCACGGCACCAGTACGCCGCAGAACCGCGTCACCGAGTCGCACATCATGAGCGCACTCGCCGGCGTGTTCGGCATCGACGACTGGCTGGTCGGCGCGATCAAGGCCTACGTCGGTCATTCGCTGGCACCGGCGGGCGGCGATCAACTGGCGGCGGTCGTCGGTGCATGGCACCACGGCTGGATTCCGGGAATCACCACGATCGACCACATTGCGGACGACGTGCACCGCGAGCACCTGCGCTTTTCGATGAAGCACGTCGAAATCGATCCGACGAAGATGGACGGCGCGTTCATCAACTCGAAGGGCTTCGGCGGCAACAATGCAACCGCGCTGATCCTCTCGCCCACCGTCACGCGAAAAATGCTCGCCCAGAAGCACGGCGCCGCCGCGTTGACTGCGCATGAACGCAAACACGAGTCGATCCGTCGGCAGATCGAGGACTACGACGTCAGGATGAGCCGCGGCGAAGTCGCACCGATCTACCAGTTCGGCGAAGGCGTGCTCGAAGCGACGGACCTGACGATCACCGATACGCGCATCCGCGTGCCGGGATACGCACATCCGATCGAACTCGACGTCGATGATCCGTATCCGGAGATGCGATCCTAGTGAATCGTCGAGCGCGGTTGTCCGGCGAGACGCTTCAACCGCTTGTCGATCTCGGCTTCCCAGCGCGTTCCGGCGAGTTCGCCGCGGGCTTCCTGCAACACCGACGCGGCCGCGGCCGCGTCGCCTAACCGGAACCACAGCTCGGCGCGTTCCAGATGCAGCGGTCCGGTGTCGCCGACCAGCGCCATCTGGCTGTCGATCAACGCCAGCGCATCGACGTAGTCGCCGCGCGCTGCATAAATCGACTTCACGTTGTTGAACATGCGCAGGGCCATGTCGTCCGGCGACGCAGGCGCCAGAGCGTTCGGCCCGAGATGGGTCAGGTTCGCATCGGTCAGCCAGCGCTCTACGTCGGCGTTGCTCAGCAGATCCGCGGTCAGCGGGTCGATCAGTACGCCGTTTGCGCTCAACAGAAAGTGGCCGGGGAAGTTGATGCCCTGCGTCGTCATGCCGAGCGCGCGCCCGACCATCAGATACGGAATGCTGAGCGTGATCGGAATGCCGCGGTGCGAACTGAGCACCTTGTCGATGCGGCTCGCGTCGAGGCTCTGCAGGTTGTCGGTCGCCTTGAAGCCTTCGTCGCGGAGAAAGTCGGCGAGCGATTGCGGCGCGAGTTCGTGCGCGAAGCGCGCACTGAAACGATCGCCCAGCTCGGCGAGCGCGGAACGCACGCCACCCTCGTCGACACCCGGTTCGAGCGTTCTGGCAACCAGCAGTGCCGCGGTCAGCTCGTCGCGATCGGCATCCGCCAGATAGCGTTCGAGCAGCGTCGGTTCGGTAGGCGTCAGGACTCCGCCTCGGACAGCAGATTGCTGACGAGCGAGATCAGTTCGCTGCGCGCGAACGGTTTGGCGAGCGTCGCTGCGGCGCCGATGTAGCGCGCCGTCTCGAGGTAGTCCGTAGGCCCGATACGGCCCCCGCCGGACATCGCGATGACGGGAACGTTGCTGCGGAGTGTCTTCATTTCGGCGATCGTCTCGAGACCTTCTTTTTCCGGCATGATCAGGTCGGTGATGACCAGGTCGAACGCGGCGCTGCGGAACTTCGCAACCGCTTCGCGTCCGTCGGCCGCGGTGGCGACATCATAGCCTTCGAGCCGCAGCATCTCACCGACCACTTCCAGCACTTGCGGGTCGTCGTCCACCACCAGAATCGCGCTCATCTACTGCAATCTCAGTCGATATAGTGCTGATTCTAGTTCAATTTTGCCGATCGCCACGGCGGCGGGCTTACGCCGGCCGCTCAGTGCTCGCGGGTCGCCACGAAGCGTAAGTCCGGCCAGCGCTCGACCGTCAACGTCAAATTCGCGCGCGACGTGGCCAGATAGGCGAGGTAGCCCCCGCCATCGATCGCCAGGTTGTCGGCCTGCTTGCGGCGGAATTCCTCGAGCTTGCGGTCGTCCTCCGAGTAAACCCAGCGGGCCGTGTAGACGTTGGCGTCGTCGTAGATGCAGTCGGCTTTGTATTCGTCGTTCAGCCGGAACGCGACCAGGTCGAACTGCAGCGCACCGACCGCGCCGACGATCAATTCGTTGCGGGTCAGCGGTTTGAAGACCTGCGTGGCACCTTCCTCCGCCAGCTGCGTCAGCCCCTTGTCGAGCTGCTTGGTCTTCAGCGGATCGCGCACGCGTACGCGCCGGAACAGTTCCGGCGCGAAGTTCGGCACGCCGACGAACCGCAGGCTCTCGCTCTCGGTGAAGGTGTCGCCGATCTGTACCGCGCCGTGGTTGTGCAACCCGATGATGTCGCCGGCGAACGCTTCTTCGGCGTGCATCCGCTCGCCGGCCATGAAGGTGACCGCATCGGAGACCTTCACGTCTTTGCCGATGCGCACGTGGCGCATCCGCATGCCTTGTCGGTATCGCCCGGAACAGATGCGTAGAAACGCGATGCGGTCGCGGTGCTTGGGGTCCATGTTCGCCTGAATCTTGAAGACGAAGCCGGTGAACGCTTCTTCGTCGGGATGCACCACGCGTTCGTGTGTCGCGCGCGGCTGCGGCTCCGGCGCATGCTCCACGAAACAATCGAGCATGTGCGCCACGCCGAAGTTGCCGAGCGCGGTGCCGAAGAACACGGGCGTCACTTCGCCCTTCAGATAGCGCTCGCGGTCGAAGGTGTGCCCGGCGATGCGCACCAGGTCGATCTGATCGACGAACGACGCATAGTCGCTGCCCAGATAGTCGCGCGCCGCGTCGCTGTCGAGCCCGTCGATCGTCTCGAACGCGTGCAGGTGATGGCCGTGCCCGGTCGCGTAGCAGTGAATGCGGTCCCGATCGAATTCGTAGACCCCGCGAAAATAGCGGCCGGAACCGATCGGCCAGGTCATCGGCGCGCACTGGATCCCCAACACGTTCTCGATTTCGTCGAGCAGCGAGATCGGCTCGCGGATCTCGCGGTCGAGCTTGTTGATGAACGTCAGGATCGGCGTGTCGCGCAGCCGACACACTTCCATCAGCTTGATCGTGCGCGGTTCGACGCCTTTCGCGGCGTCGATCACCATCAGCGCCGAATCGACCGCCGTCAGCGTGCGATACGTGTCTTCCGAGAAATCCTCGTGGCCCGGCGTGTCGAGCAGATTCACGACGCGGTCCGCGTACTCGAACTGCATCACCGACGTGGTAACCGAGATGCCGCGCTCGCGTTCCATCGCCATCCAGTCCGACGTCGCGTGCCGATCCGATTTGCGTGCCTTGACGGTGCCGGCCAGCTGAATCGCATTGCCGAGCAGCAGCAACTTTTCGGTCACGGTGGTCTTGCCCGCGTCGGGGTGCGAAATGATCGCGAACGTCCGCCGCGCCGTCATGGGCTGTTTCACGGGGAACAACCTTCGAAAAAACGCGCGATTATACGGTTTTGATGCGGGAACGCGACGATGCGGTCAGCGCAACGATTGCGGTCCGAGCGACAGCGCCAGCACGCGCGCGTCTTCGTTGCCGAGTTCCGCCGGATAGTAGTCCTTGCGCAAACCGATCTCGCGGAAGCCGAGCGACGCGTACAACGCACCGGCTACGCGATTCGACGGCCGCACTTCCAGGTAGATCACGGTGGCGCCGCGCTGCTCGGCGCGATCGATCATGTGCACCACGATCCGCCGACCGAGCCCGTTGCCTTGTTGGTCGCGGCGCACGCACACGTTCAGCAGATGGGCCTCGTTGGCGCCGATCGACAGTATTCCGTGTCCGATGAGGTCGCCGTCGCGCACCGCCACCCAACACTCGTGCCGCGACTTCAGACAATCGGTGAACACGCCGCGCGTCCATGGAAACGCATAGCTGCGCGTTTCGTTCTCGATCACCTGATCGAGATCGTCCGACGCCATCGGCCGGAAGGTCAGGCGCGGATGCGTGTGGATACGTTGAGCCACAGCTCCCTCTTTCCATTGGGATCGGCGCGCAGCGCGCGCAGGTCGGGTAGTCGAAGCGTTTCCGGGAGTTGCGCGTCTTGTTCGAGCAATCCATGCGCGGTCGCACCGAACAGCAGCAGCCAGCGCGCGTTCGCGCGTTCGATCTGCCCGCGCAGAAAGCCGCGATATGCATTGCGCGCGGCGGACTCGCTCGCATCGCCCGTCTGGGTCTGCGGCCAGCGGAACTGCGACTTCTGCGGTTGCGCGCCGCTGCCGGCAAACGCGAGCACGATGTCCTTCGCCAACTGGCGGTCGGGCTGGGTCGCGCACTCGCCGACTACCACGACGCCGGCGGCTGCGATGCAATCGAGGTCGATCTTCAGTTCGACCGCGCCCGCAGGTGCGGTCGGCGGCGGTTTGCTGCGTTCCGGCGATCGCACGATCGCGGCGGCGACCGGTGCGGATGCGTGCGCCTGCGGCGTTGTTGCAGCGACCGCAGCCGCGACGGTGACCGGCGCGTCGCGCCTGATCCAGACATCGATCCCCATGCCGGCCAGGGCGCGCCGTTGCCGGTCCGTCAGTCCGATCGATGCGATGCTCATGGCGGCATTCTACCGAAGCATGCCGCCAATCCTAGGACGGCTTCGATGTTCCGCGCGACCTTCACCCCATTTGCCATTCCCGGTATCGTTACGGCCCTTCGCGCGCGGGTATTCGATGAAGTATCACACCGACGACGTCCGGATCACCGGCATGGAAGAGGTGCTGCCGCCCGAAGCCCTGCTCGCCGACCTGCCGATCTCCGATACCGCGTCGCAACTCGTCTACACCGAGCGTCGCGAACTCAGCGACATCATTCACGGCCGCGATCCGCGACTGATCGTCGTAATCGGACCGTGCTCGATCCACGACCCGGCTGCTGCGCTCGAATACGCGGGTCGACTGTCGGAGCAGATCGCCCGGTATCGCGACACGTTGAAAATCGTCATGCGCGTCTACTTCGAAAAGCCGCGCACGACCGTCGGGTGGAAAGGCTTGATCAACGATCCGCACCTGAACAATTCGTACGACATCAACCTGGGTCTTCGCACTGCGCGCAGCCTGTTGCGTTCGCTGATCGAACAGGGTGTCGCCACCGGTACCGAATACCTGGACCCGATCTCGCCGCAGTACTTCGGCGACCTCGTGTGCTGGGGGGCGATCGGCGCCAGAACGACCGAGAGCCAGATCCACCGCCAGCTCGCGTCGGGTCTGTCGTGCCCGATCGGCTTCAAGAACAGCACCGACGGGTCGGTGCAGGTCGCGGTGGACGCGGTCAAGTCGGCGCACCACTCGCATATTTTCCTGTCCGTTACGAAACAAGGGCGTTCCGCGATCTTCTCGACGTCCGGCAACGACGACTGCCACATCATTCTGCGCGGGGGCGGCGGCAAGCCGAACTACGACGCGGAGTCCGTCTCGCGCGCGACGCAGGCCCTCGAAGCAGCCGGGCTGACGCCGACGTTGATGGTCGACATGAGCCACGCGAACAGCAGCAAGCAGTTTCGCCAGCAGATCAACGTCGCGGCCGACATCAGTCGTCAGCTCGAAAGCGGCCGCCGCCACATCATGGGCGTCATGATCGAGAGCAACCTCGTGGAGGGACGGCAGGACATCGGCACCGGGCGCGGGCTGACGTACGGACAGAGCGTTACCGATGCGTGTATCGGCTGGGACGACTCGCTCGCGTGCCTCGATCAACTCGCCAACGCGGTGGCCAAGCGGAACGGCCCTTCTGCGCGACGCGCGGCGCTAGACGGAATCGATCAGGATATCGCGGGCCTCTGAATGCGGTCGCTCTGCGCGGCCATCACAAAGTCGTTCCGGTGCAGGCCGCCGACCACGTGCGTCCACCAACCGATCGTCACGCGGCCCCATTCGGTGAGAATCGCCGGGTGATGATCCTCCGACTCGGCCAGCGCGCCGATGCGGTTCGTGAAATCGAGCGCGGCGGCGAAGTCCGCGAATCGGAACACCCGCTCGAGCCGTTCGATGCCGTCGCGCGTCGCGACGGTCCACTCCGGTACCTGCGACAGCAGGACTTCGCGCTCCGACTCGGTGACCCGCTGCGCGGCGCGGGTGACGCGCACGCAGTGTTCGTCAGCCAGCATCGCCATCGTCGCTATCCGCGTCGCCTTTCATCGATCGCCACAGCCACTGCACCGGACCGCTCAACGCGTACAGCGCGCTAAGCGCCAGCAGCACGCGCGGCGGGTCTGCCAGGACGATCGCAAAACCGAGCACCACGGCGACCAGCGCGATGAACGGTACGCGACCGCGCAACGTCAGCATCTTCGGCGAGAAATAGCGGAAGTTGCTCACCATGAGCATCGCAACGACCGTGGTCACCAGCGCCACGAGCCACGCTTGCAGAAAGCCGACCAGTTCGCCGGCGCTCCGGCTGTCTTCGAGCACCCAGATGGTGGTGACGACTACGCACGCCGCCGCGGGGCTGGCCAGGCCGGTGAACGATGCGATCTCCCCGCCTTGCGTATTGAATCGCGCGAGGCGCAGCGCCGTGCACGCCATATATATGAAGGTGACGACCCAGCCGGACTGCCCGAGCTGCGACAGCGCCCATGTAAATGCCACCAGCGCCGGCGCCACGCCGAACGCGACCATGTCGGAAAGGCTGTCGTATTCGGCGCCGAACGCGCTTTGCGTCCGCGTCAGCCGCGCGACGCGACCGTCCGCGGTATCGAGGAACACCGCGGCGTAGGTCGCAATCGCCGCGGGAATGACGTTGCCGTTCATCGCCGCGACGATCGAATAGAAGCCGGCGAACAACGCGCCGGTGGTGATCAGATTCGGCAGCAGGTAGATGCCGCGCCGCGCGGGGGCAATCCCCTCATCCAGATCGTCAGACCGTCGCGGCGATATCGCCCGCAGCGGACTCTTTCGTTCCGGTTCCCTGGAGGGATCGGTCAAAGCGTCGCCTCGTTCAGTTCTTCTCGCGGTCCACCAGCCGTTTCGCGTGGATCCACGGCATCATCGCGCGCAACTTCTCGCCCACCTGCTCGATCTGGTGCGCCTGGCTGATCCGCCGCATTGCCTTGATCGACGGCGCACCCGCCTGGTTCTCCAAAACGAATTCGCGCGCGAACTTGCCGCTCTGGATCTCGTCGAGAATACGCTTCATCTCGGCCTTCGTCTCGGCGGTGACGATGCGCGATCCGCGCGTAAGGCCGCCGTACTCGGCCGTGTTCGACACCGTGTACCACATGTTCGTGATGCCGCCTTCGTAGAAGAAGTCGACGATCAACTTCAGCTCGTGCAGACATTCGAAATATGCCATCTCGGGCGCATAGCCCGCCTCGACCAGCGTTTCGAATCCCGCTTGAACCAGTGCGGCGGCGCCGCCGCACAGCACCGCCTGTTCACCGAACAGATCGGTCTCGGTCTCTTCGCGAAACGACGTCTCGATCACGCCGGCGCGACCGGCGCCGTTGGCCGATGCGTACGACAGCGCGGTCTCTTTCGCGGAGCCGCTGGAATCCTGCGCGATCGCGATGAGGCTCGGCACGCCGCCGCCCTCGACGTACGTCGAGCGCACCGTATGCCCCGGACCTTTCGGCGCGATCATGATCACGTCGAGGTCTTTGCGCGGCTCGATCAACTGAAAGTGGATGTTGAAGCCGTGACCGAACGCGATCGTGGCGCCTTCCTTCAGATTCGGTTGCGATCTGGTCGCGATACAGCGCCGGCTGCAGCTCGTCCGGCGTAAGGATCATCACGACGTCGGCGTCTTTCACCGCGGCCGGAACCTCGGCGACTTTCAACCCGGCTTTCTCCGCTTTGCGCCAGGAATCGGAGCCTTTTCGCAGCCCCACCACGAGATTCTTCACGCCGGAGTCGCGCAGGTTGTTGGCGTGCGCGTGGCCTTGCGAGCCGTAGCCAACCACAACCACTTTCATCCCTTGAATGATCGAAAGATCTGCGTCTTTGTCGTAATAGACCTGCATAACTGCTCCCCTTAACTCAATGGTTAGAGACCTAGAATTTTCTCACCGCGGCCAATGCCGGACACGCCGGTGCGGACGACTTCCAGCACGATCGCTTTGCCGATTGCGCCGATATAGCCGTCGAGCTTTTCGGACGGACCGGTCAGCTGCACCGTATAGGTCGTATCGGTAACGTCGATGACCTGACCCCGGAAAATGTCGGTCGTGCGTTTGATCTCGGCGCGCGTGGTGCCTTCGGCGCGCAGTTTGATCAGCATCAGTTCGCGTTCGACGTGATCGCCGTCGGTCAGATCCATCACTTTGACCACTTCGATCAGCTTGTTCAGCTGCTTGGTGATCTGCTCGATCTTCGATGCATCGCCGGTGGTCGTCACCGTCAGCCGCGACAACGTGGCGTCTTCGGTCGGCGCGACCGTCAGCGTCTCGATGTTGTAGTTGCGCTGCGCGAACAACCCGACCACGCGCGACAACGCGCCGGCCTCGTTCTCGAGCAGAACCGCGATGATCCGACGCATCAGTTCGTCTCCGAACGGGACAGGAACATGTCGCGCATCGAGCCGCCTTTGATCGCCATCGGATAGACGTGTTCTTCCGGATCGACGTGAACGTCGAGGAAGACCAGGCGCTTCTTGTATTTGTCGCTGAATACCTCGGTCATCGCCGGCACCAGCTCACCGAGCCGTTCGATTCGCATGCCGACGTGGCCGAACGATTCGGCGAGCTTCACGAAATTCGGCAGCGCGTCGCGATACGTGCTGTGCGAGTGGCGCCCGCCGTACTGCATGTCCTGCCACTGCTTCACCATCCCGAGCGCGGCGTTGTTCAGGTTGATCACCTTGATCGGCAGACCGTACTGAAGGCAGGTGGACAGCTCCTGCATGTTCATCATGAAGCTGCCCTCGCCGGTCACGCACGCAACCGTCGCGTGCGGAAATGCGAACTGCACGCCCATCGCCGCTGGCAGACCGAAACCCATCGTGCCGAGCCCGCCGGAGTTGATCCAGCGGCGCGGTGAGTTGAACGCGTAGTACTGCGCCGCGAACATCTGGTGCTGACCGACGTCACTCGTGACGTATGCATCGCCGTTCGTTGCTTTGAGCAGCGCCTGCACCGCCTGTTGCGGCAGGATCATCGCGTCGGGATCGATGCGGTCGAGCATGTGGTGATTCAAACCGTGCGCCTCGCGCCATCCGTCGATCTGCTTCCACCATTCCTGCAATGCCGCGGTGTCGGGCAAGCCGTGCTTCGTCAATTCCTGCTCGAGCATCGGCTCCATCTCTTCGAGCACCGCCAGCGCGGGACCGACGATCGGAATGTCCGCGGGGATGATCTTCGAGATCGACGCCGGGTCGACGTCGATGTGAACGATGGTCGCTTGCGGGCAGAACTTCTTCGGGTTGTTGGTGACGCGGTCGTCGAAGCGCGCGCCGATCGCCAGTATCAGATCGGCGCCGTGCATCGCGTTGTTCGCCTCGAACGTTCCGTGCATGCCGAGCATGCCGAGACTCTGCCGATCCGCTGCCGGGAATGCGCCCAATCCCATCAGCGTGGTCGTTACCGGGAAGTTCAAACGCTTCGCGATACGCGTGAGCAATTCTCCGGCATTGCCTTGCACGACGCCCCCGCCGGCGTAAACGACCGGTCGCTTCGCGCGCGCGATCGCTTCGACGGCGCGGCGGATCTGACCGGTGTGACCGCGCTGCGCGGGGTTGTACGAGCGCAGCGAGACCGACTTCGGATACTTGTACGGCGCGGTTACCGACGGATCGGTCGTGTCTTTCGGCACGTCGATCACGACCGGACCCGGCCGGCCCGACGTCGCGATGTAGAACGCCTTCTTCACCACCATCGGAATGTCGGCGGCGGTTCTAACGAGGAAGCTGTGCTTCACGACCGGCCGCGACACGCCGACCATGTCGGTTTCCTGAAACGCATCGGTACCGATCAGATCGGTCGGCACCTGCCCGGAAATGACGACCATCGGAATCGAGTCCATGTAGGCGGTCGCGATACCGGTGATCGCGTTGGTCGCGTCCGGGCCCGGACGTTACGAGTACCACACCCGGGCGCCCCGTCGCGCGCGCATAGCCGTCGGCCATGTGCGTGGCCGCCTGTTCGTGGCGCACCAGGATGTGTTCCACGCGCTGCTGGCGGAAGATCGCATCGTAAATGTGCAGTGCCGCGCCGCCGGGATAGCCGAATATGTAATCGACGCCTTCGTCCTGAAGGGCGCGGATCAACATATCGCCGCCGGATAGATGCTCCGTCATGGGGTCCTCGAAGATCAGTCGTCAAACCACCGAACCGAATTCCGCAAAAACGACAACAGCGCGTGACGTCGTCGACGCGCTGTTCGCTCCGGCGAAATAGCCGCGTATTTTTGTGCGACGCACGATCCATGTCAATTTGATCCGCCGGGTCGCGCGCACGCGCGGAATGTGCGCCAAGCCACGAAACGCGCCGCTTGGCACCTTAGTCGCTGTGTTATCCTTCGGCCCAGCTTTGCGAAAGGATTTGGACCGCCGATGAGCGTCCGTTTGATCGTTCTCGCGGTAGCGCTGCCGTTCCTGATGGGCTCAGGGGAGATCTACCGATACGTCGACGCCAACGGCGTCGTCACCTATGCGCAACAGCTCCCTACGGCGTCAAAGGCGAACAGATCCGCACGAAGGCCGGCGCGCCCACCGTCAGCGTTCCGGCGGCCCCGCCGAAAAGTGAAACGCCCGAGCAGCCCGTCTTGACCCCGCAACAGCAGGCGATGCTCGACAATCTCAAGGCGACCGAAACCGCACGCAGAGAAGAGATCGCGCGAATCCGTGAAGCGAACTGCACGCGTTCGAAGGACGTGCTCGATCGCCTGTCTTCCGCGGGCCGCATCCGCGTCAAAGGACCTGACGGCACAGAAGTGAAGATGCCGGAAGAAGAGCGGCAGGCGCGCATCGAGGAAGCCCAACGCGGCGTCGTCGCCAACTGCAATCCGTCGCAGGACGACGCAGCGTCACCACCCGCGGTCGCAAACGCCGGCGGCTGATTCAGCTCGCCGCGTCCGACAACCAGATCAGCGACGCCATTCGGCCCGTGACTCCGTCGCGGCGGTACGAATAGAAGCGCGCATCGCGGTAGGTACAGAACTCCCCACCATAGACCGCCGACACACCGAGCGCAGAGAGCTGCGACCGCGCGAGTTCGTAGAGATCGGCGAGCCACTTTCCGTGTGACGGACGCAACGCGCGCGCGACGATCGACGGCGAGACCGTCTGCAGCAACGCGTCGCGGACATCGGCGCCAACTTCGTAGCGCTCCGGTCCGATGCCCGGCCCCATCCAAGCGATGAGATTCGCGCTGTCGGTCGGCAGACGTTGCAGCAACGCGCCGAGTACGCCGTGCGCCAAGCCGCGCCATCCGCAATGCGCCGCGCCGATCATCGTTCCGGCCCGATCGCAGACCAGCACCGGCACACAATCCGCGGTGAGAATCGCGCACGCTCGACCCGGACTCTGCGAGAGCGATGCGTCGGCTTCGGGCGGAATCGGATGGTCGCGATCGGCGTCGACGACCACGGTGCCGTGCACCTGGTTCAGCCAGCACACCACCGGCGGCACGCCATATCGTTGCGCCAACCGTTCGCGGTTCTCGGTGACGCACGCGACGTCGTCGCCACAGTGCGTGGCCAGGTTGAAGGATGCGTAGACACCGTTGCTGATACCGCCCTGCCGAGTGGTCGTGAGCGCGCGTACCCGCGCGGGCGCCGGCCAGTCCGGCACGACGATGTCGGCGTCGTTCAACGGGATGACTCGTCCGCGTCCGCGCGATCGCGAGACAGCGCCGCGAGCAACTGCACCAGATCATCCGGTAGCGGCGACGCGAAGCTCAACGGCTCGTCGGTGATCGGGTGCGCGAACTCGAGTTCGGCCGCGTGCAGCGCCTGCCGATGAAAGCCGCGAATGGCGTCGAGCAATTCCATTGACGGACGCGCCGGCAGCCGGCCGCGCGCGCCATAACGACGATCGCCCACCAGCGGATGTCCGACCGACGACAGATGCACTCTGATCTGATGCGTGCGACCCGTCGCCAGTTCCGCGGTGATCAGACTGTGCGCGCGATATCGCTCGAGCAGATGTACGCGCGTCAACGCGGGTCGACCGACGGCAGCCACTCGCTGCCGCAGACGGTTTCCGGGATCGCGACCGATCGGCGCATCGATGGTGCGCCCGCCGGTCAGCACACCCTCGACGACCGCGCGATAGCGACGCGCCACGTCGTGGCGCGACAGCGCGGCAGTCAGGCGTCGCAACGCGGCGGTCGATTTCGCAACTACGAGCAAGCCGCTCGTATCTTTGTCGAGACGATGCACGATGCCGGCACGCGGTAGCGCGGCCAGCGCCGGCAGACTCTGCAAGCAGTCCGTTCACCAACGTGTGATCGGGATTACCCGCGCCGGGATGTACGACGACGCCTGCGGGTTTGTCGACGACCAGCAGCGCGTCGTCTTCGAACACGCGCCGGAACGGTACCGATTGCGGTGCGTCCCACCGCGGTTGCAGCGGCGCCGGTGCGTTCAGCACCAACGCTTCACCACCGAACACGCGTTGCTTCGCGGGCACCATGCGTCCGTCGAGCGTCAGGCTGCCGTCTCGCACCCACTCGACCAGTTGCGTGCGCGAGAACTCGGGAAGCAACACCGCTGCCGCCTTGTCGATGCGTTGGCCTGCGAGCGTTGCGTCGACCCGGATGGCTCGGCTGATGTTCGACTCGGCCAACAACTGCGCCCCTGATTGGAGAATTGACCAGACTTTCGGGAAAGTCCGGGTAAACTACGCCGATTTTACCGCTCGGCTCCGAATAGATGACACGTATCGTTGTTGTTGCCGCCCTGCTCAGCTTGCTTGGCGGTTGCGCGTTGTGGCCGTTCGGCGGACACGACAAGGAAGAAGACGAAGATCAGAAATCTTCCGAGCAGATGTTGTATCGCAGCGCTCAGTCGAGCCTGCGCTCCGCCAACTATCGCGATGCGATCACGAAGTTGCAGAAGCTCGAGGCCCGCTTTCCGTTCGGGCGATATGCGGAACAAGCGCAGCTCGAGTTGATTTACGCGAACTTCATGTCGTATCAGCCGGAGGCCGCTCGCAGCGCTGCTGACCGTTTCATCCGGCTGCACCCGCAACACCCGAACGTCGACTACGCCTACTACATCAAAGGACTCGCCGAGTTCAACAAGGACCGCGGTCTGCTCGACCGCTTCTCGGCGACCGACATCAGCAAACGCGATCCGACGTCTTCCAAACAGGCCTTCGACGACTTCTCGGATTTTCTTCAGCGTCACCCCGACAGCGAATATGCAGCAGATGCGCGACAGCGGATGGTGTTCCTCGTCAACATCCTCGCGAAGTACGAGATCAACGTGGCCAAGTTCTACATGCGCCGCGGCGCCTTCGTTGCCGCCGCGAACCGCGCCCGCAACGTGGTCGAGCACTACTCGCAATCGCAATCGGTCGACGACGCATTGGCGATTCTCGTCGAAGCGAACTGGCGGCTGGGCCTTCCAGAAGCCGCTAACGACGCCGTGCGGATTCTTGCCATCAACGACCCGAACTATCCCGCGTTCGATGATCAAGGTCACTTCGTGTTCCGCCAGCAGACGTTCGATCGCGACCGCTCGTGGCTCAACATGATGACGTTCGGTATGGTCGATCGCCCGAAGGTTCCGGCGCCGATCACGATCGATACGCCGCCCGGCGTCGATATTCCTGCGCACCCCGCCGATCCGACGCCACCGGCAAGACCGAACAAGCCGTGGTGGCACCTGTTCGGCTGATCTCCGCATGAACTCGCTCGCAGACGACATCGTCGCCGAGATCGAGCAGCGGCGGTTTCAGCTCAACGTCAACCTGCTGAAGGTCTACAACTACTATCGCGTGTTCGTAGGCGTCGCGTTGCTCGCGATGTTCCTGCAGCACTACACCGAGACTCGCCTCGGCCGACTGCGACCCGAGACGTTCCTGTGGGTCGTGCTGTTCTACACCGGCTTCAATCTGCTGAGCGCAATGAGCACGCAGGCGCTGCCGGCGCGACTGTTCCGCCGGCAGGTCGCGGCCGTCGTGTTCGTGCTGTTCGACATTTCCGCCCTCGCCTGGTTGATGTACTTGTCGGGCGGGGTCGGCAGCGGACTCGGCGTGGTGATCCTCATTGCCGTCGCCGCCGGTTCGGTACTCGTCACCGGACGCGTCAGCGCATTTCTAGCGGCAGTGGCGACGATCGTGGTGCTTTACGAGGAGTTCTATGTCTCGTTGATGCCGCCGGACTATCGCAGCGACTACTTCCAGGCGGGGATTCTCGGCGCGATCTACTTCGCAACGTCGATCGCGATTCAGTCGTTGTCTGCAAGACTGCGTCGAACCGAAATCACGTCGTTGTCGCGCGCGGCCGAGGTCGCCGATCTCGAGCGGGTAAACCGTTCGATCATCCAGCGGATGCGGACCGGGATCATCGTGGTCGATGGGAGCGGCCAACCGCGGCTGCTGAACCAGTCCGCGCGCTCGCTGCTGGGCCTCGCTGCGCACGAACAAACGATGCCGGCGCTGCCGAATCCGCTGCTCGAACGCCTGCAGGTCTGGCGCAACGACACGCGGGTCAGAACCGGTCCATTCGAAATCGCGCCGACCACGCCGGAGATCCGCGCGAATTTCAGTGCCGTGCGGCCGGAGCGTCCCGACGCGGACGTGATCGTCTTTCTCGAAGACACCGTCGAGATCCAGCAGCAGGCGCAACAGTTGAAGCTCGCCGCTCTCGGACGGCTTTCCGCGAGCATCGCGCACGAGATCCGCAACCCGCTCGGCGCGATCAGTCACGCCGGTCAATTGCTGAGCGAGTCCCGCAATCTCGACAAGGGCGACACACGCCTTACCGACATCATCAACATGCAGTCGCGTCGGATGAACGGGGTCATCGAGAATGTGCTTGAGCTGTCACGGCGTAAGTCGCCGTCGCCCATTAGACTCAACCTCAATAACTGGCTGACCGATTTCGTAGCGGAGTTCCGACAGTCGATGGCCGACCCCGTGGACATACGGATCAGCGTGGAGCCCGCCGCGACCGAGGTGCGCGTCGATCCCGGTCAGCTTGGCCAGGCGCTCACAAACCTCGCGGTCAACGGCTTGCGCTACAGCAAGGAAAAGACAGGTCTGGCGACGCTGACGATCGACGGCGGCATCGATCCGTCGACGGATCGGCCGTATCTCAATGTGATCGATGACGGCCCGGGCGTGCCGGACGATCGGGTCGACAATCTGTTCGAACCGTTCTTCACCACCGAGCGAACCGGAACCGGACTCGGTCTCTACATCACACGGGAAATGTGCGAAGCGAATCAGGCCCGGGTTACATACACTCGCGATCAGCGCGGCGGCAGCTGTTTCCGGATCACTTTCGCCCATCCGGATCGGATCACCGCGTAGAGCCTTGAGGGCAACGATGAGCAAGCGCGCACTGATTGTTGACGACGAGCCCGACATCCGTGAATTGCTCGAGATCACGCTCGGCCGGATGGACATAGAGACGAAGGCCGCCAAAGACGTGCGCACGGCAACCGAACTGCTCGCGACGCACGAATTCGATCTGTGTCTGACGGACATGCACCTTCCCGATGGCGACGGCATCGAACTGGTGCGTCGGATCAACGCCGACCACCCCGGCTTGCCCGTGGCGGTGATTACCGCATACGGCAATATGGACACCGCGATCGCGGCGCTGAAAGCGGGCGCGTTCGACTTCGTTCAGAAGCCGGTGGACCTCGATCAGTTGCGCGCGCTCGTCGATACGGCGTTGAAGTTGTCGGGACTCGACGCTCCGCCCGAATCGAGCATTCGGCTGACGGGACGATCGAGCGCCATGCAGCGCTTGCGGGATCAGATCAAGAGACTCGCGCGCAGCCAGGCGCCGATCTACGTCAGCGGCGAGTCCGGCAGCGGAAAAGAACTCGCGGCGCGATTGATCCACGAACAGGGACCGCGCGCCGACGCGCCGTTCGTGCCGGTCAACTGCGGGGCGATTCCGTCCGAACTGATGGAGAGCGAGTTCTTCGGGCACAAGAAAGGCAGTTTCACCGGCGCGGTCGCCGACAAGGAAGGTCTGTTTCAGGCCGCAAGCGGCGGCACGCTGTTCCTCGACGAAGTAGCGGATCTGCCACTGCCGATGCAGGTCAAGCTGCTGCGCGCGATACAGGAAAAGGCGGTGCGACCGGTCGGCAGCCAGCAGGAATCGACCATCGACGTCCGCATCCTGAGCGCGACGCACAAGAACCTGGCGGGCGAGGTCGATGCGGGCCGTTTCAGACAAGACCTCTATTACCGGCTCAACGTCATCGAACTGCCGGTGCCGAGTCTGCGCGAGCGGACCGACGACATCCCGCTGCTGTCAAACGAAATTCTGGCGCGATTGGCCGAGGAATACGGCACCGCGGCACCGCAGATCGCCGACGACGCCATTGAGGCGCTCAAGGCGTATGCGTTCCCCGGCAACGTGCGCGAGCTCGAAAACGTGCTCGAACGCGCATTCACGCTTTGCGAGAACAACCGCATACGCGCGTCGGATCTGAATCTCTCGGCGGCGCGACACGCGTCGTCTGCGCCGATCGTCACCCAGTCCACCGTGCTTCCAGCGCCGGTGGCGCAGGACTCGGATGCCACGGTACAACTCCCGCCGGGCCAGTCGCTCGAGGATTTCCTCGAACGCATCGAGCGTCGCGTCATCACCGAGGCGCTCGAAGCAACGCGCTGGAACAAGACCGCGGCGGCGAAGAATCTGGGCATCACCTTCCGCGCCCTGCGCTATCGCCTCAAGAAGCTCGGGCTGGAGTAAGTCGCTCGTCGCGAACCGGCGTTCGCGCACGCGCTAGTTCGGCATATCCGGCTGCACAGTGCGGCCGCGTTACGGCGCAATACGCGCCATGCGATCGTCGTTGGGAGTCACGATTCCGGAAATGCTCGTCGCGCTTGCGATCGTCGGCGTGATGAGCGGATTTGCATTGCCGGCATTCCAAGGATTCGTCCAACAGAACCGCGCGGCCGCGGCGCTCAACCAATTGCTCGGGGCCGTACAGAGCGCGCGCCATTCGGCGATCACACTGAGAACCGCGGTGACGCTTTGCCCGAGCGCTGTCGATACGGACTGCGGCGCGCGTGATTCGTGGCACGAGGGAACGCTTGATGTTTGCGGACCGCAACGCCGACGGCAGGCGCGATGCGAACGAGCAGGTGCTCCGTTGGCTACCGGGTTTCGAGGGCGGCGCGCGAATCTACTGGCGCTCGTTTCGCAACCGCAGCTATCTGCAGATCAAACCGAGCGGACTTACCGACTGGCAGAACGGCAATCTGCTGTACTGCCCCGCCGATCGCGATCCGCACCATGCGCGGGAAGTGATTCTGAATGCGCAGGCGCGGCCGAGAACCGCACCCGACACCGATCACGACGGAATCGCGGAAGACGCCGACGGGCAGCCGCTTCGCTGCCCGTAGGCAAACCACCTTCAGTACTGCTGCGGAACTACGCCCGGAGCCAGTTCCTTCACTTCGATGACCTGGCGTTGGCCCGATTCGATATAGCGTTGAACCAGGATCGAGACGTTCATGCCGGGCGTGATCATCGTGAACGCGCCGTAGCTGCCACCCAACTGAACGTTGGCGTCTGGGGCGATGTCGTACGACACACCGCCCACCACCAGCTTGTTCGCGCTGTAGTCGACCGACTCCACCGGGCCTTGTTTCGACTCGATGCGGAAGTCGTCTGCACTGGCAAACGGGGCGACGAGAATCGCCCCTGCCAGCATCAGCCCGCGCACGAGTTGTTTGCCGAACTGTGTCGATACGCTATTCATGGATACCTCCTCAGTTCGCGTTATCGAGTTCTCGCCACGACAGGCGACCGGTCTTCGAATCTTCCGCACCCGCAACCCGGATGGTGACCTGCTCGTCACCGCCCGAGAGGAACAGGAAGTCGGCGCCACCCGTGCCAAGCAGCAGCGACGGGTCTACCAGCTGACCGTTCAGGTCGTCGGTGCTGAACAGGATACCTGCCGCGTACTGCACGCCGCCTACCGTCACCATATCGGCACCGTTGATCACGCCGTCGTTGTTGAGGTCGAGAATCGGTCTCGTCGGATTGCCGCCGGTCAGCGCATCGATCGGGAACGTCGACCCGGGTGGTGACCGCAGGCACGTATTCGCGTCGCGCGGAATGACCGTCGTCACGAGCAGCGAACTGCCGCGCGGAACGAAGCGACGGATTGCGCGTTCACCGGGGAACTGCACCGCGGGTGGCGCCGCTCCATCGCTGTCTCCGTTCGGATGTCCTTGCAACGTCATCAGCGGCCGTGTCATCACGAAGTCGAAGTACCAGCCGTAGGTACCCGCAACCACGCCCGCGTCAGGCGTGTAGTTCACCGGATTCGAAGAGACGATGCGCAGCTTTTCGAACGCGGTGCCCGTTTCGTTGACGACGTTCGTAACCGTCTGACGAACGAGCCGGGTCGCCTTCGCGTTGCTGTTGGCCGTAGCCGGCGCAACCTCGCCGCGGTCCCAGATTCCGTAAACGGACTGGATTTCCGTCGAGACGCCGTCCGTCTCGGTGACGTAGCTTCCCGTGCCGATGACGATGATGAAGCCAGGCAACGTCGGATGCTTGAACACATACGGCTGCGTCGTAATCGGCTGCCGCGTGGTGACCGCACCCTTCGTGTAGGTCGCCTGAAACAGCTTCGTCGCCTTCCAGTTCGCCGGGTTCGCATTCGAGATGTCGAAGCGATACAGGTTGCCGAACAGATCGCCGGCATATGCAGTGTCGGCGGTTCCGTTCAGATCCTTGTCGATCACCACAGGCGTGCCAAGGCCGTTCGGCAACCCGGCCAACGTATCCGGCGGCAGCTTCACGCCTTCGCCGGTATCGACCTTGGTGACGTCACCCGCCTGCCATCCGTCGAGACCGTTCTCGAGCGGAACCACGAACAGCTTCGCGATGCCGGCAGTGCTGTTGTAGCCGTTGCCGAATATCACGGACCACTTCTTCTGCGCGGGCGTACCACCGTCGCTGACGTTCGTCATGACGATCTGTGCAGCGCTGTAGGTGTAGCCGAGGTCCTTGATCGGTTGCCCGCCGAGATCGACGATGGAGCCAACAGCACCACCGAGGGGTACGCCGAGCGCGTCGACCGGATACGTATCATCCTGGTCGGTGAACTCCCAGAGCACCGTACTCGTCGCGTTTGCTTCCGACGTGTAGTCGGTCGCAGGCGAGGACACGTTGAGTGCGTAGTAACCCTTGCCGCCCTGCCCGAGTCCGCCCACGAGAACCGTCGTCCAGTCCTTGATGACCGAACCTTTACGGGGCGGCATGAACACGTCTTCATACGAAGGAGTGATGTCGACGAAGAATCGGTGCGAGTACGTCAACGACGTCAGCTGGTCGAGATCGTTCTTGAACCGTTGCGAACCGTCGATCAGCTTGTTCGGTACATAGCCGATCCGCTCGGTACCGGTAACGGCGTTGAAGCCGTGCATCATGCCGTCGTTCGCCGCTACGTATACCAACGGTTCGCGTGATGCCTGCGCGTCCTTGAACGCCGAGTACAACCGCGTCGTCGGGAACGGGGGCTGGTCGCGACGGATCTGGCGCGGACCGCCTACGAATTGCGGCGCCGAATGCACGATGTCGCCCAGCAGGCCTTCGAACTGGGGACGCGCCCGATACGAGCCCGCCGGTTCTTCCCGGCTGCGATCGCCGCGAATCCAGTTGAGCTCGTTCTGATCGAGGATCAGCTTCTGGTTCGCATTCAGACTGCCGAAACGGAACGGACGCCCCGCATCTGCAACTCGGTCATACGTCACGATGACGCGGTTGTCGGCGGTCCGCGCGTCCAGCTGCGTCGCCGCACGCCAGATCGGATGCGCGTCGTCCACGACGCCGGTCGACGCGTCCACTTCGAGTGCACGCAGGTCGCCGGTGTTGTACTTCAGGTTGAAGAAGCCGCGGAACTCCACCGTTTGCTCGCGCAGCGCGGTCGAGTTGAACGCCACCGCGCTCACCGATACAGAGCCGTTCGAGAATTCCTGGAACGCACTCTGCAGCGCTTGCGACAACATGACCGGGTCGTTCGCCTTCAGGAACTCGCCGCGACCGTTGACCGCTGCATGCAACATGTCGTCGATCTTGGCGAGACCGTCGTTGAACGGATCACCCCACGCAAACGGCTGGGTGTAGTCGACCGGAATCGTCGACTTGTCGATCAGACCTTCCAGACCGATCGCCACCGTGAACGTCTTCATGTGCTGATGCATCAATTCGCCGTTGTCGGTGAATGCGGCAGCCGGCGCGCCCAAGGTGTCTCGTTGGGTAGTCGGCACGCCGTTCGCCAAGCTGGTCTGCAGGTCGCGTTCGTAGTAGTACATCGCGACGTCGGCCAACGTACCTGCGATCGTGTCGGCGTACTTGCCGCCGTCGAACTGGGTATTGCGGTCGCCGTCGTTGTTGCGCGCGGCGTTCCCGTTCGAACCGGTGCTGAACGACTCGTTCCACGTACCGTCCGAGAACAGCAGCGCGAAGTTGTTCTGGCACTGGCCTTCCGGCGACGGCAACACCGGGCAACGCGCGTCGCCGGGGCTCGTGTTCGGGCTACCGAACGAGCCACCGGATTTGCATTCGAAGTACCTGCCGGCCTTGTCGAGCGCGACGCGCAACGGCGTGCCGTTGTTCGAATCGACCTTGTAGATCTGATTCATCATCGCTTTCTTGTTGCCGACGCGGTACGACGCGTTCATCGATGCGATCGCCAACCGCTCGTTCGCGTCGTTCAGCACGACGTAACCCAGGCGGATGTTCGTCACGTCCGAAACGGTTCGACCCAATGCCGCTTTTGCCGTGTATTCGCGGCTGCGGTAATAGGTAAACCAGTTCGCGAAGTTCTGAATTTCCTCCGCATACGTACACTGCAGCGGATTCGCGCAATCGGTCCGGTTGATACCGCCGGGGTACGTCATGGCCGGGTTGCGAGCAGCGCCGTTCATGTCGGTGGTCCGCGTGTTGCTGATCTCCACCAGCGTGTGCGGCGCGTTCCAGGCCGGACGTCCCGTGACCGTCGTCGTGTAGTAGTGCGGCATATACACGTTGTTGTTGGTCAGGTTCTTCGTCGATCCTGACGTGCCCTTCACGATCGGCACGTTGTTCGACACGTACGTGATCGTCGCCGTCAGGTTGATCGTCTGGATGACGGCGTCGTACGGGTCGAGCGGCGCCGCGGTCGGCGGCGCGTTCGGAAAGTCGACGTTGTTCCGATTGAGCCCAACCCACGGCGCATAGCGCACCTGCGGGTTGTAGTAGACGGTGTTGTACTGCGAATTCCGACCGCGCCACACACCGTAGTTGTTGGTGTTGAAGGCCGCATCACCCGACAACGCCCGCTCCGTGGGCAGAACCGTCGAGTTGCCGTACACGTTGGTGCTCAACGGCGTCAGGTATTGAAACGCCGTCGTCGCAGTACCGACTTTGTTGTCTTTGATGCCGGCGTTCGTCAGCCAGAACTCGCCTTCCGCGCCGTCGGTCATGACCCCCCAGTCCATGCTTCCGGAGTCGTCCATGATGACGAGCACGTTCGCCTCGGAGCTGATGGCGTCTTCCAGCGGCACCTTCGCCAGATTGAAGTTGAATTCCACTTCACCGGCCGGCGGCGGGGGCGGCGGCGGAGGCGCCGCAGTGACGTTGACGATCACGTTGATCGGACCCGACGTCGTGATACCGTCATACAGACGGATGACGAACGAGTCGGTGCCGACGAACGTGACGTCGGGCGTGTAGAGGAAACGACCCGTCCGGCTGCAGGCCGAGCGTCGTACCGGCGATATCCCATGCCAAGCGAAGCCGGTACAGAGTCCTGAATCACAGTGATGGGGTCGGTATCCGCATCGAAGCCGTGGCTCGCGATGCCGCCCGCCGCCAGAATGTCGAGAAAGCTGCCCTGCACCACCGTGTAGCTGACGGTGCTCGACTGCACCGGTGCGTCGTTCACCGGATTCACGGTGACGGTGACGGTCGCCGTCGACGTTTCACCGTCCGCGTCCCGGATCGTGTAGCTGAAGTGATCGGTACCGTTGAAATCCTGCTTCGGCGTGTACTCGATGGTGGTGCCGTTGATGACCAGCGATCCGTTAGGCAGCGTCACGTTCGTACCGGTCGCGTCGAGCACCGACGTTGGCGTCGATTCGGAACTGTTCGGATACGGCACGCCGCCGATGGTCACCGTCGCTCCGGCGCTGACGATGGTCGTCGGATCATCGCCGTGCGTGTCGTTCGCAAGCACGTCGATCGTGAGCGTGCCTTCGTCTTCATTCATGGTGGCAGAGTCGTCGGCCGCAACGGGCACGTCGTCGACCGAGTCGATCGTGACGGCGAACGTATCGTCAATCGCAGCACCGGCCGCGTCTTGCGCGTGCACGGTGACGTGCGCCACACCATTCACGTTGGGGGGGAACGTCAACGTCAGGTCGGGACCAACGACTCCCGTTGCAACGATCGCCGGGTTGTCGTTCCCGGTTACCGTATACGTAAGGACATCGCTGTTCGTCGCAACGTCGACGTCGCCAAAATACGCATTCAAGTGCAGGACGATCGGTGCCGAGTCCTCAGGCGGGTTCTGATCTGGTATCGGCATCGTGACGGTCGGAGCATCGTTGACTGGCGTCACTGTCAACGCGACCGGCCCAGTCACGATCTCGCCCCGAAGGATCCTTGAGCCTGAACGGTCACCGTGGCAGCGCCGTTCTGATCGGGCGCGAGCGTCATCGTCAGCGTGGCTCCGCTGATCGTCGGAGCTGGCGTAAGCAGCGTTCCGTTGGTAACGCCTGCAACGGACAGCGTCAGAGGATCACCGTCCGGATCGTTGAACATACCCGCAAGGTTGACGGTAACGGTGCCCGAGTCCTCAGCGGCGGAGATCGGCGCCGGCGACGCAGCCAACACGGGGACGTCGTTCAATGCGGTCACGACGATCGTAACGAGTGCGCTGTCGCTGAGGGAGCCGTCGCTCACGGTGAACGAGAACGTGTCGCTACCGTTGAAGTCCGCGTTCGGCGTGTACGTGACGTTGGCGCCTGATCCGGTCAGCGTTCCGCTCGCCGGGGCGGTCGTCGAATACGTCAGCGTGTCACCGTCTACATCGGTTCCCGAGAGGGTAATCACGAGCGGCGTGTCTTCGGCGGTCGTCAAGGATTGAGCGACCGCAACCGGGGCATCATTCCCTGCGGCCACCGTGATCGAGACCGTGGCCAGCCGCGCTGGTGAGCGTGCCGTCGTTCACAGTGAACGTGAAGCTGTCGGCTCCGTTGAAGTTTGCCGCAGGTGTGTACGTCAGATTCGGGACCGTGCCGGTCAGAGTGCCGTTGGTGGGACCACTAACGACTGCGAACGTCAACGGATCACCGTCAGGGTCACTGCCTGTCAGCGTAATGGCAGCTGCCGAATCCTCGGTTGTCGCCACGCTTTGGTCGTCGGCCGTCGGTGCATTGTTTACCGGAACCACTGGCGTTACGGTTACCGTGAATGTGTCGTCTGCCGTAGCCGAGTCGGCGTCGGTCACCTCAACTGTAATCGTCGCCACGCCACTGGCATTTGGCGCGTAGCTCAGCGTCAGATCCCGAGTTCCGTTCGACAGCGTGGTAGTCACCAACGCTGGATTCGAGTTTGCGATTACCGAGTAAGTGAACGGACCATTGCCGTCGCGAAAGACGCTCTGCAGGTCAATGACGGCGCTCGGCGGCGAGTTTTCCGGCACGGAAAAATCGCTGATCGGCGTATCGACTGCCGGAGGACCGGCGCGCAAACGCAGGCTGTCCCAAGCCCAAGCAGGCCAACAGCACGAATGCTGCGCCCATCATGTCCTGACCAACTCTGCTAAGGCGATACATCACAAACAAACCTCCTGGTGCGACTGCCGTCAGCCGCATCGGTTCACTCTAGAAAATCAGGCCGAAGGTGCTTTGCAGCAGCACCCGTGCGTTCGTGGTACCACCGACGCCGCGCGCGGTGATCCGGAAAATCTGGATTTGCTCGTCGCCGACGTTTGCTCCCGTACCCAGCACATACTGGTTCTGGGATCGCTGCACAGGCGCAACAAACTCGATGATGTAGCGCGGCTGTTCCGCAACACCCGCGATCGTGTTCGCGGCGACGACGACGCTGTTCGCGCCGGTCCAGACGTTCGCCTGCTGCCACCGCTCCGTTTGCCCATAGTCGGACGCCTTCCACAGGCCGTTGTTACCGGCCGGGGTAAACAACGCAATCGAGTTGACGTTGTTGCGCAGGAACGTCTCGCCGGTACGCAGGGCCACTTCGGCGGCCTCGAATGCCAGCACGCTGTCGTGCGTGTTGCGCGCCATGCGCTCTTCCATGCTGGTCGTCTGAACCGCCGAAACGCCGATGATCGTCAGCACGAGCAGCAGCACCAGGCTGATGAAAAGGGCGACCCCTCGCTGATTTTTCATGGTGCGATCACCTAGTTCCGGAAACTGATGGTCTGACTGAAGGTACGCGTCAGCGGCGTACCTGTTTCGCTGACGACATCTACGCTGTTTGCCGTTATCGACAAACGCAACGCACGAATGAGGTCGGCGCCTACCTGATCATAGGTAACGTAGCGGTTGGCCGACGTAATGTTGTCGTTGGGGAACTTGTCGACACCGAATCGAACCCGCAGATTCTCGATCCCCTGTATGAGTTCGACCGGCGCGTCTTCGCTCGTCTTGCGCCACAGCGACCACGGCGTCTGATTGCGGTTGTTCGTGCCGGTGCCCTGGGCAACGTAGTAGATGTCCGTCATCACACGGCCGACGGTCGCACCTTCCGAGTTGTTGGCCGCGCCATAGACAGTCGTCGGCGAGAGCGTCGCAAGCGGCGCATTCTGATAGAGCCCGAGGCCGATCGCCGGCGCGGTGTCGCGTACCAGCGTTGCGGTCGCGCCAGCGACGTTGACGTTCGCCAGGCGAAACACCGTCGCCTGTTCGCAGTTGTTGATTGCCACGAAGTTACCAGCCCCAAACTCGAGACCGCCGGCCGGTACTTCCACCGTCGGATTCGAATCCGTCATGACGATCGCGGCGATGCGCGCCCCGGGAATCTGTACATGGCGCAGCACGAGCACGTCGCTCTGCGGCCGCAGGCGCGACACATCCACGCCGTTTGCGGCAATGTAGCCGACCACCGAACCAACCCTCGGCAAGGTCGTCAGCGACGGCGTCCAGTCGTTGACGCTGGTGCCGTTGTTCACACCGTGATACGCCTGTATCGGCGTCGTGATGTCGAACTCGAAGATCTGGTTCCAGGCACCGTTCAGCGTCTTGTAGATCTTGCCTTGCTCCGGATCGCAACCGAAGTAGCCGGCCGCCCGCGCCGATCGCGAGATGAAGTCGACCGCGAAACGCGCGTTCTCCTGCATCCGCGATTGACCGTTCAGCAATGTGTACGTCTGGTTGTTGCCGACGAACAACGTGACGATACCGGCGGTGACGACGACGCCGAGCGCCAGCGCCAGCATCAGTTCGATCAACGAGAAGCCTTGTGCACGTTTCATGGTTCGCGTCATCCCTGGCTGTCGATCGAAATCGACGTCGGATTGGGCTGATTGGCTTCCTGCCATTGCACCGTAATGGTCACGATTCCTGTCCCGGCATTGACGCGGATTTGACCGTCGCCGCTCGGCAGACCCGGCTGATCTGCGACGATCGGCAGAATCACGCCGTCGCGCAGTGCCACGCAGTTGGCGTTCGTGTTCCACAAACCGAGCGAACACTTCCATACCGATTGGTCGAACGTGACCATCTGCGCCTGCGTGCAGTCGGCGGCGTGGCAATTGGTGGCAACGGCCGGGGGCGTTGCGAGGTTCAACGGACCGTAGTTCACGCCGGGATTCGCACGTATCCGGTCGAGCATGTCGTACGCCAGCTGTACCGCCTCGGCGCGCACCAGCGCACCACGGTTGTTCTGCAAGCTGACCATCTGCAGGCCGGTGATACCCAGCACACCGATACCCATCACGAGTACCGCCACCAGCAACTCGATCATCGAGAACCCGCGCGCGCTTCTCATGTTCATCATGGGTTGCAGTCCAAAGTAGCCACAGAAGGTTCACGCGAAGAAATGCGGCCGATCGCGCTGATCGAAAGTTCGCGACCGACGTGTTCGCGCGGATTGCACAGATTGAGGGTGCCCGTAGCACTCGGCAGACCGCGCGAAGTGAACGTGAGCGTCGCGATGCCATCGAGCGCGCCGGCGCCGTCTAAGGTGTTCGAGCCCAGCGAGTTGAAGGTGCGCAGCTCGGTCCCGTCGTTGGGACACGCGCCGGGCGTGCCGACGACGACGCACCAACCCGGACCCCACTCGTTACCAGCGGCCGCGGCATTCTGCGCCTGCACCGATACGGCGGCGCCGCGTCGGCCGGCCTCGCTGCGCGCGTATTGCACAGCCACCAGGAAATCGTTGACCTGCGCCGTCAGCGTTCGCTGTGCGACAAAGGCGTTGAAGGCCGGTACCGCCAGCCCGATCAGAACCGACGCGATGGCAAGTGTGACCATGATCTCGATGATCGTGATACCGCGGTGCCGCGCGGGTTGCGAATCGAATGACTCTGAAGCTCGTTTCATATCCTCGTCACTCATTCGATGATCGGTTGAGAACCGGCATCGCTACTGCCCATGACGGGTCGCGAGCCAGTCTATGGAAGCGTCGGCGCGAAGAAAGCGAACGCCGATGAATGGAAGGTTCCTGGCGGATGAGCGGTGTAACCAGAATGTAGAGTCGACCGGGTCCCGCCGGTCAGACGCCCCCAAATCAGTGCCCCCACCCCGTTTCGTTCGTGTCACCGAAATCCCCGTCGTTGTTTCTATCCCAGCGCTGCGCCCCGCTCGCATCGATTTCGAGAATGCCGTTTCCGATCACCGATCCCGACGTCGGAGTGGCGCGAATCGTGAACGTGTTCGCATTCGCCGCGGTCACCACGATCGAATACATCGTTGTCGTTGGGACACAGATGTTTGCCGTGACCGCGCCGGTGTCGGCACCACCGACATGTCCGCCGTACGTAAAGGTTGCACTGGCCAATCGCTCGAGGCTCTGCGCGCACAGCATCAGGTCCTTTTCGGCGTTCGTTCTCTGGGTGCGAACGCTGTATTCCTGATATATAGGTACAGCGATCGCCGAGATGATCGCCATGATCGCAAGCGCCACCATCAACTCGATCAGAGTGAATCCGCGGGTACGCATACTGATGCCTTTATTCGCCCTGCCGGACTCTATCGACGCGTCTGCGGCGGCCCAATCGACCTCCGCCGAACGGTCGAAATCGACCGATGAGCGGAATCGAGCCGAACCAGGCGGAATCAGTGGGAAAGCGGCTCGACCTTCAGGATCGAGACATCGAAAATCAGGGTCTTGCCAGCTAACGGATGGTTGAAGTCGACCACGACCAGGTCGCCTTCGATCGACCGGACGACGCCGGGCAACTCTCCGCCCGGCCCTGCAAACGACACCACTAGGCCGGGTTCGGGAACCACGTTCGAAGCGAACTGGGCGATCGGCATGAAGCGCAGGTTTTCCTCGCGCTGTTCGCCGAAGCCGTCCTGCGCGGCGATACGTAGTTGCTCATCGGCTCCCGCCGACAGGCCGAACAGCGCCTGTTCGAACCCGGGCAGCAGACTGCCGTCGCCCACCGTGAATGTCGCCGGACGTGACCGCCGGGTGGAGTCGATCTCTTCGCCGCTCTCGAGAAGGATCGAGAAATGCAACGTAACGCGAGTATCGGGCCCAACGACGATCATGTTTGTCAGGTTGTGCGCGCCGCGCGCTCGCGACGCGAGTCGCGCAACATCGACACGATCCACAGCACGGCGCCGATTGAGATCGCGGAGTCGGCGACATTGAACGCTGGAAAGTAGTGGTCGCCGTAGTGCGCCAGCGCGAAGTCGACCACGTAGCCGTGCAGCGCCCGGTCCCACAGATTGCCAAGCGCCCCGCCCAGCACGAATCCGTAAGCCCACCCCAACAACCTGTCCGTGGCCGGCAGGCGTCGCATCTCGATCAGCAGGTAGATCGAAAACGCGACCGCGAGCGCGACGAGCATCCAGCGCTGCCACCCGCTTTGCGTAGCGAGAAAGCTGAATGCCGCACCCTCATTGTGCAGGCGCACCCAGCTGAAGACCGGCAACATCGGCACTTCCTGCCCCAGCGCCAGCACGCTGTTGACGATCCCTTTAGTGATGCGATCGAGCGCCCAGACGCCGCCCGCCAACGCAAGCCACTTAACCATTCGCTCTCCTAAACCACGCACGCGCCTCTGTAATGTCGGCAGCAATTTGAGTCTTCAGCGCATCCAGCGATGGAAACTGCCGCTCGTCCCGCAACTTGTGCCTGAAGTTCACCGTCAGCAGGCGCCCGTAAATGTCGCCCGCGAAATCGAACAGATGCACTTCGAGCAACGGCTCCTTCCCGCCGATCGTCGGGCGAATACCGACGTTCGCAATACCGTCGTAGGTCCGATCGAGTCCGCTCGCGGTCACGGCGAACACGCCGTCGAGCGGCGCGCGATAGCGGTTGAGGCGGATGTTCGCGGTCGGCACGCCGAGTTGCCGGCCGAGCTGTCGACCGTAGATCACATGACCCATGATGAAGAAGCGATGTCCGAGCAGTTTCTCTGCAAGCGTGATGTCGCCAGCGGCCAGCGCCTCGCGGATTCGCGTGCTCGAAACGCGCTCGTGGTCGAACGTAAGCGTGCCGATGTGGCTCACATCGAATCCGAGACGGTCTCCGCCGCGCTTCAGCATCGCGTAGTCGCCCTCGCGCCCGCGACCGAACCGGAAGTCGTCTCCCACGACGACATAGCGAACACCGAGTTGCCCTACCAGGAAATCCTCGATGACCGATGTCGCGGTGATCTGCGACACCTGTTCGTTGAACGGCAGGCAGATCATCCGGTCGATACCGGTGCGCATCAGCAGCGTCACCTTTTCCCGGAATCGGGTCAGACGGCCGGGTTTGACGCCGCCGCCGAAGTACTCGCGCGGCAACGGCTCGAACGTGATCAGCACGCTCGGCGCGGCGAGCTCGTTGCGCTTCGCATTCAGGTGCGCCAGCAACAGCTGGTGGCCATGATGCACGCCGTCGAAGTTGCCGATCGTCGCGACGCAACCCCGGTGTTCGGGGCGGATGTTGTGTTGGCCGCGAATGATCTCCATGGATGACCTGAAGCAACGGAGTGTGTGCAGACGTGCGGTCGCATTATACGCACGGCTCAAACGTGATAACGCAGGTCTCGCAGCCTGAATCCCGCCAGCAACAGCACCACGAAGTAGACCCCTCCGCCGAGCGTACACAGCCCCGCCATCCACAGCGCGCGACCGTATAGATGGAGGTTCAGCCAACCGGCGGATGACGGCGAGGCCAGAACGAGTACCGCCACCATCGTGGCCGTAGCGCCCACCACTTTCGCGACGAACACTGCAAACGCTCGGCCCGGACGATACAGGCCGCGGCGAATCGTGCCGCGCAGCAGCAGATACGATTGCACGATCGCCGCGGTCGTCGTCGCAAACGCCACGCCGACATGTCCCATCACGCGAAACAGAGCGAGGCTGAGAACGATGTTCAACGCGACCGTCACTACGGCGATGCGGAACGGCGTGCGCGTGTCCTCGCGCGCAAAGTAAGCAGGCGCCGCCACTTTCACCAGACAGAACCCGAGTAGCCCTACCGCGAACGCCTGCAGCGACAGCGACGCCATCGTGACGTCGAACGCCGTCATGGCACCGTGGAAGAACACGGTCGCCATCAGCGGCAACGCCAATACGTAGAGTGCCGCGGCGGCCGGCACGCCGAACAACAGACACGTGCGGACTCCCCAGTCGATAGTTCGATCGAACGCGGCCATGTCGCCTCGCGAACTGAGGCGCGAGAGGTTCGGCAACAACACGGTCGCGATCGTGACGGCGACGATGCCGACCGGCAGTTCCAGCAGGCGATCCGAGTAGTACAGCCACGAGATGCTGCCGGACGCGAGCAGCGACACGATCATCGAGTCGACCAGTGCGTTGATCTGACTCACCGAGCCCGCGAAGATCGCCGGCACCATCAGTCGCCCGACCCGCCTCACACCCGGATGGCTGAGTTCGACGCGCGGCCGGATCAACATGTTGATGCGGCGTAGCGCCGGAAGCTGAAACAGCAACTGGATCAATCCGGCGGCGAACACGCCCCACGCCAACGCCATCACCGGCGTTTCGAAGGTCGGCGCCACGAACACCGCGGCAACGATCATGGTGACGTTCAGCCACACCGGCGTAAACGCGGGGATCGCGTAGCGATGGAAACTGTTCAGCAATGCGCCGGCAAACGCAGTCAGCGAAATGAAGCCGAGATACGGGAACGTGATGCGCAGCATCTCCGCGGTCATTCCCATTCGTATGGGGTCGGCGCGGAAACCCGGCGCGAAGATGATCACGAACAGCGGCGCAGCAACGACGCCGAGCAAGCTCATCGCGGTCATTACGACGATGAAGTTGCCGCCCATCACCGCGACGAACTCGCGCATCTGCTGCATCGGTCCGTGGTTGCGATAACCCGCGAGCACCGGGACGAAGGCTTGCGAGAACGCGCCTTCGGCGAACAACCGCCGGAAGAAGTTCGGAATCCGGAACGCGACGAAGAATGCGTCCGCGACTGGTGTTGCGCCAAAAAAGTACGACAGCACCATGTCGCGCGCCAATCCGGAAATGCGCGACAGAAACGTCATGCTCGCGACGACGCTGCCGTGACGGCCGAGGTTCTGCGTTTCGTGCGCCGGTGGACCTTCGTCTATCGCCGCCGAAGACGGCGCACCGTCGCGTTTCGGATCGTCACCGTCGTTGGTTGACACTCGCCTGCCCCGACGGCATATTACCGCGCTTCATTTTTTCCCGAACCCTCGAGGAGATCAGCTTGGCCAATAGCGCATCCGCTCGCAAACGCGCGCGACAAAGCGAAAAACGCCGCCGTCAGAACGCGAGTCAGCGCTCGATGGTGCGAACGTCCATCAAACGCACTCAAGCGGCCATCGCGAGCGGAGTCAAAGCAGATGCGCAAGCCGCGCTGACGGCTGCGATTCCGATAATCGACGGCATGGTCACGAAAGGAATCATCCACCGCCACAAAGCGGCTCGTCACAAGGCTCGGATGAACGCGCAGGTCAAAGCCCTGACGGGCTGAGACGGTCAAAGCAACACCAGGTTGTCCCGATGCATCAGCTCGGGCTCCCGCACATAGCTGAGGCGCCCCTCAATGTCGCGGGTTGAGCAACCGAGGATCTTCTGGGTCTCGTCGCTCGAGTAATTGACGAGACCTTTGGCCACCGGCCCGCCGTCCGGATCCAGACACAGCACGACCTCACCGCGCGCGAACTTGCCATGCGTCGCGGTGACGCCGACCGGCAGCAGACTCTTTCCGCCGTGGCGCAACACCCGCACCGCGCCCGCATCGAGCACGAGTTCGCCTTTCGTCTTCAGCTGCCCGGCGATCCAGCGCTTGCGCGCCAGCAGCACCTCTACATCCGGCGCCAGCAGCGTGCCGATCGATTCTCCGGCGCGCAATCTCACCAACACATCCACAGTGGCGCCGTTGGCGATCATCGTATGCGCGCCTGAGCGCGCCGCCACGCGCGCCGCGCCGATCTTCGTCGCCATCCCGCCGACTCCCACCGCACCCGCGACGTTACCCGCCATCTTCACCAGGCGATTGTCGTTCGCGCGCGCAAACCGGACCAGCGGCGCATTCGGATCTGCATCAGGATCAGACTCGTGAAGGCCGTCGCGATCGGTGAGCAACACCAGCACGTGCGCCTCAACGAGATTGGTGACCAGCGCGCCAAGCGTATCGTTGTCGCCGAAGCGAATCTCGTCGGTCGCTACCGTATCGTTCTCGTTGATGACCGGAACCACACCGAGTTCGAGCAGCGTCCGCAACGTCGTTCTGGCGTTCAGGTAGCGTTGGCGGTTCGATAGATCGTCGTGGGTCAGCAACACCAGGGCTGTTCGCAATCCGTGCCGCTGAAATGCCGTTTCGTATGCCTCGATCAACCCCATCTGACCGACCGCGGCCGCCGCCTGCAGTTCATGAATCGCCGTGGGACGTTCGCGAAATCCGAGTCGACTGCACCCTTCTGCAACGGCGCCCGACGTGACGAGGACCACTTCGCACCCTTCGGCGACCAGGCGCGCGATCTGGCCGGCCCAGCGCTGAATCCCGTCGCGATCGATGCCTTGACCTTCGGCGGTCAGCAACGAGCTGCCGATCTTGACCACCCAACGACCGTGATCACGGAGACGCTGGCGTTCCTCGAGTTCCTCGCTCACGTGCTCATTCCGCGCGATAGACCACTTCGACGTCGGAGTCGTCATCCGCGTCGGGATCGGCGTCGGGATCCGGAACGGGTTCGGACGGACGTTGCGGCCGCCGCGCAAGGGACTGACGCAGAACGTCTCCGGCAATTTCGGCGTCCAACGCGGCTTCGGCCGCCGCCAGTTCGACGTTTTCCGACAGCGTGTTGCGACTCGCCTCGATGTGCCGCATCAACGCGCTCGTCAGCGCGTCGACGCCGTCGCCGCTGACAGCCGAGATCGCGAATGCCGGACGATCCGGAAAAGCTTCGCGCATCGAATCGAGCACGCTTTCGGCTTCCTGCGCGGACGTGACATCCGTCTTGGTGATGACCACCCAACGCGGACGCCGCATCAGCGTTGGACTGTAGCTTTCCACTTCGGCTTCGATGGCGCGCGCATTCGCGACCGGATCGCTCCCATCGAGCGGCGCCACTTCCACGAGATGCAACAGCACCCGACAGCGCGCGAGATGGCGCAGAAACTGCGTGCCCAGACCCGCGCCCATTGCTGCACCTTCTATAAGGCCGGGAATGTCGGCCATGACAAAGCTGCGCTCTTCGCCAAGCCGCACCACGCCGAGGTTGGGCGTCAATGTGGTGAAGGGGTAATCGGCGATCTTCGGCCGCGATGCCGAGACACGCGCCAGCAGCGTCGATTTGCCGGCGTTCGGCATACCGAGAAGCCCCACGTCGGCGAGCACCTTCAATTGCAGACGCAACTTACGGACCTCACCGGGGAATCCGGGCGTGGTCTTGCGTGGCGCGCGATTGGTCGAAGATTTGTAGTGGGTATTCCCGAAGCCATGGCCGCCGCCGCGCGCGACTACCAAACGGCTGCCGGGCGTCGCCATGTCGCCCAGGATTTCCAGCGTGTCTTCGTCGACGACGGTCGTACCGCTCGGCACGCGGATCACCAGATCCTTGCCGCAACGACCGGTCATGTCCTTCGAATGTCCCGACGCGCCGTGTTCAGCGCGGTAACGAGACTGATAGCGGAAGTCGATCAGGGTATTGAGCGCGGCATCGGCTTCGAGCAGCACATCGCCGCCGTCACCGCCGTCGCCACCGTCGGGTCCGCCCATCGCGATGTATTTCTCGCGACGAAACGAACATGCGCCTTTACCGCCCCGGCCGGCTTCAACCTGGATCGTGGCTTCATCGACGAACTGCATGGAACGGAACGCCTTGCCGCTGTGCGCGGCGGAGTTTACGCCTCGGCAGCGACCACGCTGACGAGCCGACGCTTGCGGCGACCTTTCTCTTCGAACTTCACCTGACCGTCCGCCGTAGCGAACAGCGTGTGGTCGCGGCCACAGCCGACGTTTGCGCCCGGGTGGAATTGCGTGCCACGCTGACGAACGATGATGTTGCCGGCGACTACGACTTCACCGCCGAACTTCTTCAGGCCCAGTCGCTTCGAATGGGAGTCACGGCCGTTGCGTGTACTTCCGCCTGCTTTCTTGTGTGCCATGAACGGCTCCTAGCCTTTGATTCCGGTGATGCGGACGTCGGTGTACCACTGGCGATGTCCTGCGCGACGCATGTAGTGCTTGCGGCGACGGAATTTGATGATGCGAATCTTGTCGTGGCGATCGTGTCCGACAACCTCAGCCGTCACCGTTCCCCCGGCAACATACGGCGCACCGACGGTGACGTTGTCGCCTTCAGCGACGAGCAATACTTCATCGAACGTGAGCGATGCACCCGGCTCCGCATCGATCAGTTCGAGCCGCACCACTTCGCCTTCGCTGACGCGGTGTTGCTTGCCACCACTCTTGAATACCGCAAACATACCAATCTCCTGGACACGATCCCTTTGAAGTCTGTATTACAATGGCCCCGACCCCTAGGGGCGCCCGCAAAAGGCGCGTAATTCTACGGGCAAAGAATACCCAATACAACGAGCCACGCGCCGGAAATGGCACGCCACATGCCCACCACGATAGCCGGCGCATCTCCTGCGACCGAGACGACGTCACCGCCAGACATCAAAGCGGTCTACGCGCTCGTGGCCGACGACTTCGACGCTGTGAACGCGCTGATCCCGAGGCGCCTCACCTCCGACGTCGGCCTCGTCGAAGAGATCGGCAGACACATCATCGATAGCGGCGGCAAACGTCTGCGGCCGTTGTTGGTTCTGCTGAGCGCGCGGTGCCTCGGCTACAACGGCACGGACCACATCAAGCTGGCTGCCATCATCGAGTTCCTTCACACCGCGACGCTGCTGCACGACGACGTGGTCGATAGGTCCGACCTGCGCAGAGGCCGCGCCACCGCGAACCACTTGTGGGGCAACGCACCCAGCGTGCTGGTGGGAGATTTCCTCTACTCGCGCGCGTTCCAACTGATGGTCGAGCTCGGCCGCATCGACATCATTTCGATTCTGTCCGATGCGACCAACGTGATCGCCGAGGGCGAGGTTCAGCAACTCGCCAATATCGGCAAGGCAGAAGTCAGCGAAGCCGACTACTTCAACGTCATCCGCGCCAAGACCGCGATGTTGTTCCAGGCGGCCTCGCAAACGGCCGCGGTGCTCGTGAGCCGCGACGAAGCCCCGATCACTGCGCTACGCGACTACGGGCTCACGTTGGGACTGGCTTATCAACTCGTCGACGATTGGCTCGACTACGCCGGCGACCCGGCCGTGATGGGCAAAAACGCCGGCGACGATCTTGCCGAAGGCAAACTGACGTTGCCGCTGATCCACACGTTGCGTCACGGTTCGAGCAGCGACCGCAAGATCGTGCGAGACGCAATAGAAACGCGATCGAGCGCCGCGCTGGCGGACGTGATCGTTGCGGTGAAACGCTGTGGCGCGCTCGACCGCACGCGCCGCGACGCGGAAGTGCAGGCGCAGCGCGCGATCGAACTGCTGGCGACGATTCCGAGCGGCAAATACCGCGACGCGCTCGCCGAACTCGCCCGCTTCTGCGTTTCGCGCCTCAACTGATCGAGTCAGGCACCGATCGAAGGTGCATGTTTGCTGTTGGATTCGGCGGGGGGCCACATTAGAATACGCGGCCTTTGCGCCCTGGGGCATCGGAGTGTAGCTCAGCTTGGTAGAGCACCACGTTCGGGACGTGGGGGCCGGAGGTTCAAATCCTCTCACTCCGACCATCTCTGATAGAGGCAGCCATGTCGCCAAGACTTGCAAGACGTCGCTCGATTCTCGCCATCGCTTTCGTCATTGCCTGCGCGTCCGCATCTGCACAAGAAGATTCTCCCCCGCCGTCGCCGCAACCCGCGGTTGAGCTACCTGCCTGGATGACCGTCGATATCGTGAAGGCGGCCGTCGACATACACATGACAGACGAGCAACAGCATCAATTCAACGACGCCGTTGCCGAGTTCGTCAGCAGCCACTTCGCAATGATTCAGAAGGAGCTGAAAAAGGAAGCGCCCGATCTGGAACAACGCGTCAAAAGTCGCGACGGTGTGTCTGGTACGCCAGATGGATACGCGGGTGCACCCGATACTAACGACCGAGCAATGGCCCGCGTACGAGAACTACAAGAAAGCGCTGCGTACGCAATTGAAGGGAATGCCGTTGCCGCAAGGTTCCAGTAGCACCCGCACGCCGCACGGTGTGGGCGGAGGACAGGGCTGATCAGCCCGTGACCGATTCGACGCTGACGCCCACCGCAACCGTGTGCGCACCGCCGCCGACGATGATGCCCGTGGTGGGGCTCACGTCGCCGTAGTCGCGGCCCCACGCCAAAGCGATGTGTTCGTCAGACGGCATCAGATTGTTGGTCGGATCGAACTCGACCCAACCGAAATCCGGACACCAGACTGCAATCCACGCGTGCGACGCATCGGCGCCGACGAGCCGTTCCTTCCCCTCAGGCGGATGGGTTAGCAGATAGCCACTCATGTAGCGCGCCGGCAGTCCGAGGCTGCGCAAAGCCGCGATCTCGAGATGCGCGAAGTCCTGACATACGCCGCGTCGCTTCGACAACACTTCGCTCACCGGCGTCCAGACGTCGGTTACGCCGCCTTCGTAGATGAATTCGCGATAGATCTTCGCCGTCAGCTCCATTACCGCCGTCAGAAACGGTTGGCGCGGCTTGAACGCTCCTTTGGCGAACGCGTACACGTCGTCGTCGACGTCGATGTATGGCGACGCGAACGCGAACTGGCTGGCGTCGAGTGCGGCTTTGGTCTTCGGTGGATCGAGCGCTGCGGCGACCTCTTCCCACGACGGTCCCATATTCAGCAGCGCCGCATCGACCGGCTGCACTTCCACCCGCGAGGCGCTTCGGATCGTCAGCCGCGCGTGCGGCATCTGCACCGTCAGATACGTGATCTCGTTGCCGAAGAAATCGTTGCGCGTGTTCCGCATCACCGGTGCCGGCTCGACGATCAAGCGGCTGTACAGCGGTTTCTGTCGGGGCGATTCGCGCGGCGCCAGCCGCAGCAGTTGATGCGAAACGCTGACGGGTTGCGCGTAGTCGAACGTGGTGTCGTGATTGATGTCGTAGATCACGTCGAACTACCGGAGCGGCCGGAACCGGAAATCTGGCGTTCCAGCGAATGGCTGAAATACGTGCCTTCAATGACGTCGGACAGTTCGTCGGCGCCCGATTCCAGTCGCGTCAACACCCGATCGAGGTGAGTGCGTTTTCCGGCGCGACTGCGCACGATCGACAGTCTCTTCACGTCGCATAGTCGCAGTTCCGCCAGCAAGCTGATGACGATCTTCTGCGCGCCGCTGATCGGACCGGATTCCTGCTCGAGCGGCATCACTTTCAGATGTTCCTCGATCTCGCAGATCTGAAAGATCAACGACCGCGGATTGCTTTCGTCCGCCATCACCAGGTCGAGCACTGCGGGCAATTGCGGAATTGCCTTGTAGCGCGACCGGTACGTCATCGTGCTGTCGACGAGTTCGAGCAACAGGTTCAGCACGCCGCTCTCGGCCGGTTCGCCGTGCGTCGTGATCCCGCGCATCAACCGCGCGGCATAACGCGTTCGTTCGATCCTGCGACCCATGTCCAGCAACCGCCAACCATAACCGCGCGTCATGTTCTCTTGAATCATCCCGGTAATGGCGGAGAGATTCTGAATCATCGTATTCAGCAGCTTCACCGCGTCACCGATGGCATGCGCGCGCCACGGCACTTCGGGCGTGCGCGTCAGACTCTCGAGAATTCGCCACGAGTCGGCGGAAAGGCGCTCGCGCACCAGTTCAGCCGTTCTACCGACGTTGCCGAGCACCTTTGCCAATCCGTCAGGCGACTCCGGGTCGAACAGAACCTGCCATAGTTCCTGTTCCACGGCTCTTGCACCATCGACGGTTGCGCGTCTGGCCCGGCGCGCCGTCAAGCGTTCCTGTGAGACGAGCAGGCGCGCGAGCGTATCGAGCGTGGCGGGATCGTTGCCGGCGCTCTCGCCGGACAGATAGCTGAACAGGCTGCGGTAGAGCCGCACGGCGCCTTCGGCGCGCTCCAGGTACCGTCCGAGCCAATACAGATTGTCGGCAGCACGGCTCGGCAGATCGCGGTCCGACCGACGCAGCGCCGTTGCCTGCAACGACCTGCCCAACAAACTGAACGTGTCTACCGATTCGTCGGACAACACCCAGACGTCTTTGCTGTAGTCCGACTGTCGGACGCTGCGCCCGCACGTCGCCGTCTCGCGTCAGCAGCGCGAGACCGCCGGGCATCACCCGATACCCGTCCTTGGTCGCCGCAACGAACACGCGCAGCGTCAGCGGCTCGGCGCGCACCAGACCCTCGCCGGACCAGAACGGCGCCGTCGAAAGCTGAATCCCTTCCTGCGCGACGAACTGATGCGGCCGGCGTTCGATCATCTCTTTCACGACGGCTGCAGACAGGCCGTCGAATTCCGAAGTGAGCGTGCCGCGGCTGCCGCTCGCAATCAACGAACGCGATGCGAACGAGCGGCGTACAACAAGGTCGCCGAGGTGCGCGAGCACGTGCTCGCGATCGGCTGGATTACCGCACCACCAGGTCGGAATGCTCGGAATCTTGAGGTCTTCTCCCAGTACCTGCCGCGAAAGGCTCGGCAGGAAACTCATGATTGCTTCGTTCTCGACCACGCCGCTGCCCATGGAATTCGCGATGACGACCTGGTTTTCCCGTGCTGCCTGCAGCAGACCGGCGACGCCGACGCTGGAATCCACGCGCAACTCCAGCGGATCGCATTGATTCGATTCGACGCGGCGCAGTATCAACTCGACCGGCTTCAAGCCTTCGAGCGTCTTCAGATAAACGCGCCCCGCGCGCACCGTCAGATCGGCGCCTTCGACCACCGGATAGCCGAGGTAACGACCCAGAAATGCGTGTTCGAAGTAGCTGCGGCCGGGACCCGGAGACAGCACCACCGCCAGATGATCGTCGCGTCCGCCGAGATGCAGCAGGTTCTCGCTGAATCCGCCGAAGAACGAGGCGAGGCGGTGTACGTTGCACGCCTCGAACATGTCCGGCAGGCACCGCGAGGTGATGATGCGGTTCTCGAGCGCATAGCCCGCCCCTGCCGGCGATTGCGTGCGATTGCTCAACACCGACCATTGCCCGTCGGGAGAACGGCCGAGGTCGAACGCCAACAGGTGCAAGAAGGTGCCCTCGCGCGCGCTGACTCCGTGACACGGCAGCAGGAATTCCGGATTGCCGAAGACGAGCGCCGGCGGAATCGAACGTGACTTCAGCAGTTGCTGCGCGCCGTACAGATCCGCGACGATCATGTTCAACAATCGCGCGCGCTGAATGAGTCCGACCTCGAGCGCGTGCCACTCCGCCGGCGCCATGATCAACGGCAGCATGTCGAGGCGCCACTGTCGCGCGGCGTCTCCTTCGGTGCCGTGGGCGATGTAGGTCACGTCGTTTTCATGGAGCATGCGCGCGGCGGTTTCCGCGGCGTGCAGGCGACCTTCGCCGCCCATCGCGGTGAGACCGTCGATGAACGAGCGCCAATGCGGGCGCAGCGTTCCGTCGCGCCCCATCATCTCGTCGTAGACATCCGATCGCGGACGGTAACCCGACACCATCGGATCTACGCCTCGGTCGTCGGCTGCGTCGATCAAATCAACTCCAGCGCAAGTCGAGCGTGTGTGGAAACTCGGGTCGCACTATCGAACGCGGTTCCGGACACGGACCAGCGGTGTGTCCAAACGCGAAGAATCGCGAAAGGCGACGGCTTTCTGCCTCGTTGCCATTCACCGGGAAGTGTTCAAAGTTCCGCCCTCCGGGATGCGCGACGTGATACGTGCAGCCGGCCACCGCGCGTTGCGTCCAACGATCGTATACATCGAATACCAGCGGTGCATCGACCTCGATCGTCGGGTGCAGGCTCGCGGCCGGCCGCCATGCGCGAAAGCGTATGCCGCCAACGTATTCACCGTTCACGCCGGTCGCTCGCATCGGCATCGCACAGCCGTTGCACGCGATCACGAATCGTTCCGAAGTGTAGCCGGTCACCTTCACCTGCAGGCGCTCGAGCGAAGAGTCGACGTACCGCACGGTGCCGCCCGGCGCGCCCTCTTCGCCCATGACGTGCCACGGCTCCAACGCCTGACGCAGTTCCAGCGCCATGTCGCCGTAGCGGATCTCCCCGTAGCGCGGAAAACGGAACTCGAAATGCGGTGCGAACCAATCGAGTTCGAGCGGATACCCCGCCTGGTTCATGTCGCGAATCAACTCGGCAAGGTCGTGCCACACGAAATGCGGCAGCATGAATCGATCATGCAACAGCGTTCCCCACCGCACGAGCTCGCGCTCATACGGCGCCTTCCAGAAGCGCGCCACCAGCGCCAGCAGCAGTTGCTGTTGCGCAAGGCTCATCTGCGCGTGTGGCGGCATCTCGAACGCGCGGAATTCGACGAGACCGAGCCGCCCTGTCGGCCCGTCAGGCGAATACAGTTTGTCGATGCAGATTTCCGAACGGTGCGTGTTGCCGGTGACGTCGATCAACAGATTGCGAAAGATCCGATCGACGAGCCATGGCGGCGGAGCGCCGTGCTTTCGGTCCGGCACTTCGGTAAATGCGAGTTCGAGTTCGTGTAGACCGTCGTGGCGAGCTTCGTCGACGCGCGGCGCCTGGCTCGTCGGCCCGATGAACATCCCTGAGAACAGATACGACAGCGACGGATGATGTTGCCAATACGTGATCAGGCTTCGTAGCAGATCGGGCCGACGCAGGAACGGGCTGTCTGCTGCGGTCGGGCCACCGAGCACTACGTGGTTGCCTCCACCGGTGCCCGTGTGGCGGCCGTCCAGCATGAATTTCTCGGTGCCGAGCCGCGTCAGCCGCGCTTCTTCATAGATGGCGTTCGTGGTCGCCACCATCTCGTCCCAGCCGTGTGACGGATGGATGTTGACCTCGATGACACCGGGGTCGGGCGTCACCTTGATCACGTTCAGCCGCGGATCCGACGGCGGACCGTAACCTTCCAGATGCACCGGCATCATCAACTCGGCGGCCGTGTCTTCCACGGCCGCAACGAGATCGAGGTAGTCCTCTACGGTCTCCACCGGCGGCATGAAGACGTTCAAGCGGCCGCCGCGAGGCTCGACGACGAGCGCCGTACGTACCGGCACCGCCCCTTCGAGGTCTCGTTGGTTCGCGATCGTCCTGGCTCGCTCGCGATCGTGATCGCGGGTCCAACCGCCGCTGAGGAATGGCTGACGGTGCGGATCTGGGGCAGCGAGCTCCTCGCGCGGCTCGAACGGATCCGGCGGGATGATTCGCGGATACCTCGACGGCGGAAGATGCGGCAACGACGGCAGCGGCAACCGATAGCCGACCGGCGACTCGCCCGGCAACAGCAACAACCGCTTCGCTCGCGTCGACCATGATTCGGTCAGCCAGCGACGACGGTCGTGAGCCGCCTGCCAGCGCTGTACCGGCAGCACGAATCCCACCGGCGTGCCGAGACCGCGCTCGAACACCCGGGCGAGGCGCTCGCGCGCCATCGGATCGTCGAGCTTGTTGTCGAGCGGATCGAGGTTCTCCGGAAGGCGGCGTTCTTGCGCGGTGAAATACCAGGGGTCCTCAAAAGCCGCGACCGGCGCCTGCACCGGAAGGTCGAGTCGTCGGGCAATTCCCTCGATGAACGCGCGCGCCTGTGCGCTCGTTGGCGCGTAGTCGACCGCTTCGTCGGCAACGTATGCCTGATCGCGCCACAGCGGTCTCCCATCGCCACGCCAGTACAACGCAAACGCCCAGCGTGGAAGCTGTTCGCCCGGATACCACTTGCCTTGTCCGAAATGCAGCATCCCCTCCGGCGCAAAACGAACGCGCAACCGCTCGATCAGCTGCGCCGCCAACACGCGCTTCGTGGGGCCGGTGGCGGCCGTGTTCCATTCCTCGCCGTCCGGATGATCGATGGACACGAACGTGGGTTCTCCGCCGATCGTCAGGCGCACGTCCGCGGCTTTCAGTTCGGCATCGAGGCGATGCCCGAGTGCATCGATGCGCTGCCACTGCTCGGCGGTGTACGGCTTGGTGACGCGCGCCGTCTCGGCGATTCGATCGACCGACATTTTGAAATCGAATTCGATCTCGCACGGCTCCAGCACTCCGGAAATCGGCGCCGCTGACGGTGCTTGTGGGGCGCAGGCGAGCGGAATGTGACCCTCGCCGGTCAGCAATCCGGACGTTGGATCGAGGCCCACCCAACCCGCGCCCGGCAAATAAACTTCTGCCCAGGCATGCAGGTCGGTGAAGTCGTGGCTCGTACCGGACGGTCCATCCAACGACTTCACGTCGGCGGTGAGCTGGATCAGATAGCCGCTGACGAACCGCGACGCGAGTCCGAGATGGCGGAGGATCTGCACCAGCAACCAGCTCGAGTCGCGACACGAGCCGCGCTGGAGCGTCAACGTTTCCTGTGGCGTCTGAATGCCGGGCTCCATCCGCACCACGTACTCGATCTCGCCGGCGAGTCGCTGATTCAGCTCGACCAGAAAATCCGCGGTCGGCTGCGCCTTCGGTCGAGGGAACGCATCCAACCAGGCGCGCAATGCCGGCTCCGCCGGCGCCGCATCCAGGAACGGTTCGAGCTCGCGCCGCAACTGCGGCTCGTATGCGAACGGGTACTTCTCGGCATCGGGCTCGAGAAAGAAGTCGAATGGGTTGTAGACCGCCATGTCGGCCACCAGGTCGACCTTCACTTCGAACGACTCGACCGGTTCCGGAAACACGACGCGCGCCAGGAAGTTGCCGTACGGATCCTGCTGCCAGTTCAGGAAGTGTCCTCTCGGCTCGATCGACAACGAGTAGCTCAGGATGTTCGTGCGGCTGTGCGCGGCGGGCCGCAATCGGATGGTCTGCGGTCCGAGCTGAACGGGGCGGTCGTACTGGTAGCGCGTCTCATGCGTCAGCGCCACGTGAATGGTCATGAAACGTTCCTGGACCGGGGATGACAGGCGACTCTATTGGCCGACATCGACAATAGCAACCGAGCGCCGCACGTTACGAAAGCGAGTTGTATTCCGCGGCAATTTCGCGCCAATAGTGACACGCCACCGCACCATTCGAGGGCGGGTTCGCGTCTCGCTTCGACGCTGTCGACAACGGGTTCCGAGAACCGGCGCGCGGGTCGCGCAATCCGCACGCGCGTGCGCGCAGCGCGGATGAAAACGACAACCGCTCGGCGGTTCGATCGGCGACGGCACGTCGCCCTGCAGCACGATGCGCGAATTGCGTCGCGCATCGCGATTGACGGGATCGGGGATTGGAATCGCCGACAACAGCGCGCGCGTATACGGGTGGCGCGGTCGCTGGTAGATCTGGCGCGCAGCCGCGCGCTCGACGATCTGCCCCAGGTACATCACCGCAACCTCGTCGGACATGTGCTTCACGACCGCCAGGTCGTGCGCGATGAAGATCAGCGCCAGGTTCATTTCGGCCTGAAGGGTCAGCAACAGATTCAGTACCTGCGACTGAATCGACACGTCGAGCGCCGAGACGGCCTCGTCGCAGACGATCAACTTGGGGCGCAGCGCGATTGCCCGGGCAATGCCGATGCGTTGCCGCTGGCCTCCGGAGAATTCGTGCGGATAGCGCTGCGCGGCGTCGCTCGAGAGTCCGACCTTCTCCAGCAGCTCTGCCACCCAACGACGCCGCTCCGCCGCGGAGCCGAGCCGGTGCACGATGAACGGTTCCTCCAGAATGCGACCGACCGAATGGCGCGCGTTCAGCGATTCGAATGGATCCTGGAAGACGATCTGAATCTCGCGCCGCAACGCGCGCAGCTTTGCACCATCAAGGTGAGTGATGTCGGTGCCTTCGAAGAAGATGGATCCCGCCGATGGCTCCAGCAGGCGCAACAGCGTCTTACCGACGGTGCTCTTGCCGCAGCCCGACTCGCCGACGAGTCCGAGCGTCTCGCCGCGGTTGAGACTGAACGAGACGCCATCGACTGCGTGGACTACGCCGACCCGACGCTGCAGCACACCGCCACGTACCGGAAAGTGTTTCGTGAGCCCGCGAACCTCGAGCAGCGGCGCACTCAACTCAGTGCCTTCCAGTGGTGACACGCCACCCAGTGATCGGCGCCGGTCCGTTCCAGAGCCGGTTCCTCAGCGCAAATCGCCGTGGCGTGCGGACACCGGTTCGAGAACCGACAGCCCGCGGGCAACGCCGTCAGCGCCGGCACCATGCCCGCAATCGTCTGCAGCCGGGACTTCGGCTGATGCTGAAGCTGCGGCATCGATGCCAGAAGCCCGCGTGTATAAGGGTGCAGCGGACGCAGGAACAGTTCGGTGACCGACGCCTTCTCGACGATCCGGCCGGCGTACATCACGACCACCTGGTCTGCGATCTCGGCGATGACACCCAGATCGTGCGTAATGAAAATCACCGACATTCCGCGTTGGCGACGCAGTTGTTCGATCAGTTCGAGGATCTGCGCCTGAATGGTGACGTCGAGCGCCGTCGTCGGCTCATCGGCGATCAGAACGTCGGGACGGCACGCCAGCGCAATCGCGATCAGCACGCGTTGACGCATGCCGCCGGACAGCTGATGCGGATAGTCGTCGAGACGAAGCTCGGGCGCCGGAATGCCCACTTCCGTCAGCAGATCGACGGCGCGCCGCCGCAATGCCGCGTCGTCGCTAACGTTTTCGTGCAGTCGCATCACCTCGACCAGTTGTCGCCCGATCCGCTGCACCGGGTTCAGCGCCGTCATCGGCTCCTGGAAGATCATCGAGACGCGGCGGCCGCGAATCTCGCGCATGGCGTCGGCCGGTAGTCGCAACAGATCTGTGCCGTTGAGCAGAATGCGGCCCTCCACGACACGGCCGGCCGGTCGCGGCAACAACCCCATGATCGACAGCGCGGTCACGCTCTTACCGCAACCGGACTCGCCGACCACTCCCAGCGTAGTGCCGGCAATGAGGTCGAAGCTGACGCCGTCGACTACGCGAACGGTGGCGTCGTCGCCCACGAACTCGGTGGCCAGCGATTCGACGCGAAGTACGACGTCACTCAAGATCGCGACGCCTGTACGTCTCGTCCTTCTTGAGGACCGGCGGGAACGTCTCGCCCGCCGCCATGGCCGCCCGGATACGACGCTTCTCGTCGACGTCGATCCAGAACAATCCTCCGGCGGAGTAGACACCGGCGGAGAGTTCCAAAGGATCGAACAGCTGATCGGTGGTTCGCGTGCCGAGCCACGCGGGCAACTTGACCCAGTTCCACGCCGCTTCGCGCGTGTAAGGCACTTTGAAGCTGGGAATCACCGCACCCGAGTCGAACACCATCTGTTCCAGCCGACGCGCGAGTTCGACGCGCTCGCTCTTTGTAGACGACGCGCGATAGACGTCGATCAGCTTGTCCATCACCGGGTCGTCATGGTTCATCAGGTTGTTCGTCTGGGGAACATGGGCGTTGACCGAGTGAAAGAACTGCCAGTACTCCGGAGAGATTCCTTGTGACGCCCACGTCATCCATGCGATCTGGTGCTTCTTCTCCTGCATCTGTTTGAAGGCGCTCGCCGAGTCGAGAAGCGCGAGTTCGAGTTCGATCCCCGCCTTCTTGGCTTCCTCGCGGAGCACGACCAGTCGATCCGTGCTGTACGGCGAACCATACGTAACACGCAGCGAAAGCCGTTTTCCGTCTTTCACCAGGATTCCGTCCGGACCCCGGTCATGCCAACCCGCCGCCTCGAGATACTCCCTCGCTTTCCCGAGATCGAACTCCCGCGCGTGGATTGCGAGGTTGTCGTAGTCGCCAAAGCCCTCGTTGAACGTCTGCATCCGCGCGTAGTCGTTGCGCAGCACGGTACGGATTACTTTGTCGAAGTTCATGGCGTATGCGAGCGCTATTCGTACGTTGCGATCCTTCAGGATCGGATCGTCTTCGTTCAGGAACATCCCCGATGCCGGCTGGGGCAGGTCGTTGTAGAACCAGTAGCGGGTCACATAGCCGTTGTCGAACACAGGGCCCTTGGCTTTGTCGTGCCAGAACTGGGGAATGACGAGGCCGAACGTATCGGTCTCCCCCTTGATGAAATGTTGGAAGTCGACATTGAGATCGCGAACCACCTTGATCCGGATCTTGTCCGGATTGAACCGATGCTGGTAGTACTTGCGGTCGTTCGCCCACCAGTTCGGATCGCGCGTGAGCTCGATGTACCGACCTTTGCGGACGTCGGTGATCTGATAAGGACCGGTGTTGGGTTCGATCTTCCAGTTGTAATCGGCTACCCAGTTATCGCTCAGCTGATGGAAGTGCTTCGGCACGACGCCGACGCTGTATTCGTACATCAACTCTTCGGCTGGCCTCGGCGCAGCGCCTTCCACGCCGACGATTCTGTCGCCGTATGCACGGATATCGACCACTTGCGTCGTGTAGTAGTCGTTGTACCAGGGCGCAACGATGGCCTTCGATCGCATGAAGTCTCGCGTGAACTCGAAGTCGGCCGCGGTCACCGGCACGCCGTCGGACCAGCGCGCGTCCTTGTCGATCCGGTAGTAGACGGTCTTGCCATCTGCATCGAATGCCCAGTGCGACGCCAACGACGGAATCGGGCGGCGCGTATTCGGATGCCACTCCACCAGGCTCATCTGGTTGTACCGGAGATACTGTGCGAATCCACCGTTGGAATCCGGCCCGACGCGGCGCAGCGTCAGCGGAAACGACTGCATGGACGTCCGGAACGTACCGCCGCGCTTGGCTTCGGGCGCGGCGAACGTCGGGTCCTCGTCGTTCGTGATCCACACGAGATTGTCGGGAAGTCGATCGGGCAGCGCGGCAGCGACACCCGGTACCAGAATCGCTACGCACGCGAGGATGCGGCACAGGATGCGGCACAGCCACATCGGCAGTTCACTCATAGTAGGTGAACCGTTTGGGATCGTAGGCTTCGCGGATCGCCTCTCCGATGTACGTAACCATCAGAAGGATGACGATCATCGCGGAGACGACGGAGGTGACGATCCACGGCGAATCGAGGTTGTCGGTGCCTTGCGACAGCAGGTCGCCCCAGCTTGGAGTGGGCGGCAGCAGGCCAAAGCCGAGATAGTCGAGCGCGGTCAATGCGGTGATGCCGCTCGCGATCGAGAACGGAATGAACGTGACGATCACCGACACGGTGTTCGGCAGGATGTGGCGCGCAACGATGCGCGTGCTCGACGCACCGAGCGCCCGCGCGGCCATGACGTAGTCGCGCGCCTTCTCCTTGTAGGTCGACGTGCGCATGTACCACGTCATCGACATCCAACCGAACAACACCATCACGAACGTCAGCGTCCAGAACGTCGGCACCATGATCGACGCGACGATCATGATCACGTACAGAAACGGTACGTTGGACCACACTTCGATGACGCGCTGAAAGAACAGGTCGAACGCGCCGCCCCAGAATCCCATCGCACATCCGACGGCAATGCCGATCAGATAGTTGCAGAGCAGCAGCACGAGCGAGAATCCGATCGCGATCCGAAATCCGTACACGAGCCGCGCGACCACGTCGCGGCCGGTCGTGTCGGTGCCGAGGAAATGGCGCGTGGCGAACGACGGCGGATACGGCGGGTACGTCGAATCGCGCAGGTCGTTCTCGAAGGCGTTGTACGGCACCGGCGGCATCAACACCCACCCGGCGCCGTTTTCGGCGAACGTCGAACGCAGGTCCCGATAGTTCGTTTCGTAGTCGTAGCCGAGCCCGAACGTCGTTCCGGGAAGGAATGCGCCATAGGTAGGGAAATAGAGTTTCCCCTGGTAGCTGACGATCAGCGCGCGATTGTTCACCAGCATCTCGGCGGCACACGACATCGCGAGCAATCCGGCCAACGCCAGCGCCGAGTAATAGCCGCGCTTGATCGACTTGAATCGACGCCACTGCTTCAGTGTGAGCGGGCTGACGTTCATCCCGCTTCGCCGCTGCCGAACTTCACGCGCGGATCGACGATAGCGACGCAAAGGTCGGAGAGAATGTTGCCGATCATGAACAGCAACGACGAAATCACCAGGATGCCCATCACCACCGGATAGTCGCGCTCGACCAAAGACTCGAACCCAAGCAGACCGAAGCCGTCGATGTCGTAGATCTTCTCGATCAGGAACGATCCGGTAAGGATCAGTGAAATGTTGCTGCCGAACGACGTCGCGATCGGAACGAGGCTGTTGCGGAATGCATGCTTGAACACCGCACGTCGAAACGTCATGCCTTTTGCAATCGCGGTGCGCACATAGTCCGCGGCGAGATTGTCCATCAGCGAGTTCTTCATCAGCAGCGTGGTGACCGCGAAGCTGCCTGCCACGTAAGACAACACCGGCAGCACCGCGTGATTGACGATGTCTCGCACGCGCTCTTCGGACGATAGATCGTCGAAATCGTCGCTGACGAATCCGCCGAGGGGAAACCAGTCCATCTTCCATGCGAACGCGGTGAGCAACCCGATCCCGACCACGTACCCGGGCACCGCATAGCCGATGAACACGAGCGCCGAGCTGACGCTGTCAAACAGCGTCCGGTGGCGGATCGCCTTTACGATGCCAAGAGGAATGCACACGCCGTACGTCAGTATCAGCGTGACCACGCCGTAGAAGATGGAGATCGGAAAACGACTCTGGATGATGTCCCAGACGGGCTCCGAATAGCGCGTCGACGTACCGAGATCGAGCCGCACGACCCGCGACAACCAGCCGAAATAACTGACCAGGATCGGCTTGTCGAACCCGTAGTAAGCCTCGAGCTGCGCGAGTTGATCCTTGGACAACACGCTGCCGCCCTTCCCGCCTGTGTTGACCACGTGCGTTCCGGGCTGCGACGCCATCGCGGCCTCGTTCAGCATCCGCTCGATCGGACCGCCCGGGACCAGACGCGTGAGAGTGAAAACGAGCAGCGAGACTCCGAGGAAGGTCGGAATGATCAGCAGCAATCGCCGGATGAAATAGCTGGTCACGTCGACGTCACGCGGGTCAGTTGCCTCGAAACGAAAGCCCGACATGGTACTCGCCCGGGCGCACGGCTCCAACGCGCGGGCGGCGCCGTGTTAGATTCGCGCACTTTGCAACGACCCGAACAAGCAATGACCAGTACAGAAGTAACCGGTACTTCCCAACGACCGGCGTGGTTCGATCGCGCGGTATCGGATCGCGGCGAGGAAGGACGCGTCGTGGTCGACGGCGTATCGATCAGCTATCGCGTGTGGGGACAGCGCGGCAAACCCGGTATCGCGCTGGTTCACGGCAGCAATGCGCATCTCGAGTGGTGGCGATTCGTCGCGCCGTTTCTCGCTGACCAGTTCCGCGTCGTCGCGCTCGATCTGTCCGGCAACGGCGACAGTGGCTGGCGCGATCGCTACACCGGGCGCAACTTCGCCGACGAGGTGTGGGCCGTATGTCAGGCGGCGGAACTCGGCGCGCGTCCGTTCGTAGTCGGACACAGCTTCGGCGGCTTCGTGGTACTCGAGACGGGGCACTACTACGGCGATCGACTCGGCGGCATCGTTCTCGCGGACTTCACTGTGAGTCCGCCCGAGGACTACACCGAATGGGGCGGACGCGCCGAGCGCGAAGGCAAAACGCGTCGCGCGACGCGCGTATATGCGGACATCGAGACGGCGCTCGCACGCTTCCGGTTGATTCCGGAGCAGCCGTGCCAGCATCCGTACGTGGTCGACTACATTGCCCGACAGTCGCTTCGTCCAGTCGAAGGCGGCTGGACCTGGAAGTTCGATCCCGCGCTGTTCGATCACCTCGAAATGGGCGCAGACCAGTGCGACAAGTTCGTCACGTTGAAGTGTCGCTCTGCGTTGATCCTCGGCGAACACAGCGACGACTCCGGCGCGCAGAGCGCGGATTACATGGAATCCCTCACTGCGGGCGTTCTGCCGATCGTCACGATTCCTGAAACGTTCCACCACATGATGTTCGACGAACCATTGGCAACCGCGATGACGATCAAGGCATTCGCTCTCGGTTGGATCCGCGAGGATCGTCGCGACGAGATGTCAGACGCGCTCGCCCGATACCGCTGACGCGTTTGCTCGCGCCGGTTCGCAGCGTATGCTCCGAAAACGCAACCGGCGGAGTGAATCGTGCGGAAGACCTGGGTTGTCGTTGCAGACCGATCACGAGCCCGCCTCTTTTCCGTTGCCACTCCGAAAGGGCCCTCTCGAAGAACTGGAAGACCTCGTGCATCCGGAAGCGCGCGCACACGAACGCGACCTGACGAGCGACCGTCCCGGACGCTCGAACGATCAGCACGTACTCGGAACGGAACACGGCGCGCGCGACCAGCAGGCGCACGAGTTCGCGCGCGAGATCGTGCTTCGACTGGAATCGGGTCGGGTCGACCATCACCTGGAGCAATTGATCGTCGTCGCTGCACCGGATGTGCTCGGCATGCTGCGCAAGACGATGAGCGGCTCACTCGCGAAGCTGGTCGTTCTGGAGATCGATAAGAACGTCACGCAGCGCAAACCCGCCGACATCCGCAAACTGCTACCGACGTATCTCTAACGTGAACGACCTGGTAATCATCGAGGCCGCGTTGAACGGCGGTACGCCGCGACGCGTCAGCCCTCGCGTTCCGACGACCGCCGATGAAATCGTCGCGGACGGCGTCGCGTGCATCGACGCGGGCGCGTCGATCATCCACAACCACAATACCGAGCCGGTGCTGGGTGGCGACGGCAATCACGCACCCGCTCCGTACGCCGCAATCTGGAGCCGAATACGCGCGCGGCATCCGCAAGCGATCTTCTATCCGACGATGGGTGGCGGCGGGAACGGCATTTCGATCGAGCAACGCTACTCGCATATCGAATCGCTCGCGGAAACCGGCTTGCTCGATCTCGGTCTGGTAGACCCGGGCACCACCAACATCGGCCGGTTTCATGCAGACGGCGCGCCGCGCGCAGAGTCGCTCGTATATCAGAATACGTTCGCCGACGCGGTGTACATGATCGAGACCTGCCGCAGGCGCGAACTCGGCATGAGCATCTCGATTTTCGAGCCTGGCTTCGTTCGCGTCATCGCAGGATATCTGCGCGCGGGAAAGTTACCGGCAGGTGCGTTCGTCAAGTTCTACTTCGGCGGCGCGAAAGCCGGCTTCGGATTGCCGCCGACGAAAACCGCACTGGACGCGTACCTGGAAATGCTCGACGCGTGGACGCTGCCGTGGCTCGTATCGGTTCAGGGCGGCGATCTGATCGGGAATCGGAGTTTTGCGCGCTACGTGATCGAACGCGGCGGACACCTTCAAGTGGGCCTCGAACCGAATCCGGATGCGCACAAGGGCAATGTCGACCTCGTGGCCGAAGCCGCGGCGCTGTGCCGCGAACTCGGCAAACGCCCCGCGAGTTGTGACGAAGCGCGTGCGCTGCTCGGACTCCGCCGCGCTGCTAGTCGCGCGGCGTGATCCGATAAGCGCACCGGCGCCCGCCGCCGAGAATGTACTCGACGCGCTCGACGCCGACTTGCGGGCCGAGCAATTCTCGAAACAGTTCCAGTTCGTGCCTGCAGAACCCCTGACAACTTCGCGCTGCCGCGCAGATCGGGCAGTGATTTTCAGCGAGCAACCAACTCTGATCCGGCAGCCGCTCTACTTCCGCCATGTAGCCCTCGGCGGTGCGCAGATCCGCCAGGCGCTTGACCCGCGCCTTCAACGTTTTTACTCCGGCAAGACCTTCGCGATAGCGCGCTCGCGAAGCCGTTTCTCGCTCCGCGATTACCGCCTCCAACGCCGCCTCTCCGAGACTGCGGCGAATCGACTCGATCAGGGTTACCGTGAGTTCGGCGTGCGTATCGGGAAACTTGTCGAGCGCCCGCTCCGTCAACGACCAGCTGAGCGCGGGGCGACCGACGCCGCCGGAACCCGGCCGCGACTCCACCATTCCATCCGACTCGAGACGACTGAGCTGCTGCTGGACTCCCGGAACGGAGATCTCGAGCGCATTCGCGAGTGACCGGGTCGTTTGCGCACCGCGCGTCTTCAGAATCATCAGCAATCGGTCCGCTGTTCGTTCGGCGGCTATCAATGTCTGCACCGGCGCTCCATGTACTCCAACGGCCCATCATTTTATAAGCACATTGTTTCAAAAGTCACTCGACGGCCGCCCGTAAAACAAGCAATCTATTGTAAAACTCGCGGAGGCGACGATGCGCGCACAACCTTTACCCAGCGAACTGGAATTGCTGGTGCGCCGACACGGCGCGACCTTCGACCCTCACTACCCGCCTAGCGACAACTCGGACCACGGGCCGATGGCGTACCTCGCGATGCACGGGCTCGGTATCGGATTCGAGGACATCGAGGCATTCGATGCAACGTATCGGTCGCGACTGGTTTCAATACCGCCGGCCCGTGAATCCGTCAGCGCGGCGACCTGGCGCGACCACGTCGGCCGGCGGGAATCGTATGCCGCGGTGTTGGCCTTCTTCGGACGCGAGATCGAGTCGTCCGGATGGCAGGCGACGCTGACGCGATATCTGCCGTCGTTGATATCCGGCTGGGTCAAAGACGCGTTCCATCCGCTGATTCGTTTGGGATACGGCGTGGAGTTCGAGTCGACGTCCGAGATCGCCGCCGGACTGGCTTACATGACCATCACCGGCGACGATCCCGCGCTCGCGGACATTGCCGGGCGAAGCGCCTCGAAGTTGCAGGGGCGCGCTTACATCGAGTCGGTTCGATCGATGCACGATCCGCGGTACTCGCGCGGCCCGTTCAACGTTCGCTACCAACGAATCATCGAAGGCGCGAACGAATTGCGCCCGGCAGGCGGCAATGCCGATCGTACGCTCGAACAGATCAGCCGTGCGTGCCTGGAGGTATTCCACGCAACTCACGACTTCTTCGCGTTGCATCTCGTCACGAGCAGTCATGCGTTTCGCGTGTGTGCACCGTACGCGGGTTCTGGTTTGAATTCGCTGCTGAGCACCGGTATCGCAGCTGCATATCTGGCAATCGGTGCGCCGCAGTTCGAGTCGCTCCCTGCTGCTACTGCGTCGTTGCCCACGGATCGACTGAGTAAGGCCACGGACGAACACGATGTGAAAGTGGCGTACTCGTGTCTCGCACAATCGCGGGCCTTCGACGACGCGACGTATCGATGGGTCGCCGTCGAGTATTTGAAACCACGGCTGCCCGAAATGCGGTGATCGTGTAGCGTTGCGTGACTTGATCAGGGGGTCACATGGCAACGAACTCGGATGCGCCGCCATTTGCGGGCTTGAAGGTCGTCGACGTCGCAAGTTGGATCGCCGGCCCGGTGGCCGCGACGATGCTCGCGGACTACGGCGCCGACGTCGTCAAAGTGGAGATGCCGGGTGTTGGTGACGGGTATCGCGCCCTTGCGGCGGCGCCGGGCATGCCCGTGTCCGAAATCAACTACATGTGGATGATGGACGCCCGCAACAAACGTTCGGTGACGCTGAACCTCAAGGATCCACGCGGCAAGGCGATCCTGCTGCGTCTGGTCGAGAACTGCGACGTCTACGTCACCAACCAGCCGATGCCGATGCGACGAGCGCTCGGTCTCACGTTCGCCGACCTCGCGCAGATCAATCCAAGGATGATCTATGCCTCGTTGACCGCATACGGCGAGGAGGGTCCCGAGCGCGACCGCGAAGGATTCGACCTCGTTGCGTATTGGGCTCGCACCGGCCTGATGGACCTGGTTCGAACGGGCGACGTCGAGCCGGCGCAATCGCTACCGGGAATGGGCGATCACCCGAGCGCGGTCGCGCTGTATGCATCGATCGTCACGGCGCTGTATCAGCGCGAACGCACCGGGCGCGGCGGCGAAGTCCATACCTCGTTGCTCGCGAACGGACTTTGGGCGGCGGGATGCGTGGCGCAAGCAAAGCTGGCCGGCGCGGATTTTTCGAGTTGGCGCAGTTCGACCCGTGTGGCGATGACACGCCCGATGTACCGCGCCGCCGACGGACGATGGTTGCAGTTCACGATGGTCAGAACGCCGACCGAGATCGAGTCGTTGCTGCGGTGTCTCGGCCTCGGTGAAACGCTAGCGGACTCCAGGTTCTCGACGCCTGAAGCGCGCCTCGAGAATGGCGTCGAACTGGTGGAACGCATGCGCGACGCGATCGGGCGCCGCTCCAGCAGCCAGTGGCTCGCGCTGTTCCGTGAAGCCAAGGTTCCCGGCGCGCTCATGGGCACGTTGGACGACCTGGTCACCGATCCTCAGCTGCCGCTGAACGGGATGACGATCGCCGCGAAGACGACCGTTTCCGACGCGACCCCGGTGATCAACCATCCGGTGAATGTTCGCGGAGCGGGACGCCAACCGATCGGACCCGCACCCGACCTCGGCGAACACACCGATGCAGTACTTGCAGAACTCGGCATCGGGTCCGCCGACATTCACCAGCTCAGGATCGACGGCGTCATCTAATCGGGGTAGTTACACCAAAGCCACAATCGGCTGACAGTCCACGTCGCCGGTATTGCTATGGTGCGCGCTCGTGTCCAAGACGAACGCCATCGAAATGAACACTGCCGTGATGAATCCTCGTACCAGCGAACGACAACACCTCATCGACGAGATCGACCAGCTGCGACGCGAACTGGCGACGCGCCAATCCTTCCAGCGACCCACCCCCAGCAGCGTGGTGTACGCGTATCACGAGCTGCTCGAACGGCACTACGACCGCCTGGATCGCCTGGCCGGCGAGTGATCGGGAGGTCCATTAACGTTCCATAATGCTTGCAGTTTTGCCACGTACGATGCCTGTCGACGATGGTTGTTCAGAATGCTATGGAACGATTGACCCGAAGTGAGACCTGGCTGCTGTGCGCATCGCTAACGACGCTCGTGGCGGTTATCGGCTCGTTCATCCTGGTATAGGGACAACTGCTCGTTTACCCCAACCTTCGATAGACCACACACACTCCTGGTCTTGGCCTCGGCGCACTCCCCTGATGCTCCGGGGCTTTTTCTTTTTCGGCGCCGGAAAGTCAAACTCCCTGATCATCTACGTTAAGGGGAACACATGAAATATCTGCACACGATGGTGCGAGTCAGCAATCTCGAAACGTCGCTCGCGTTCTACTGCGACAAGCTCGGTCTCGAGGAAGTCGGTCGAAGCGAAAATGCGAACGGTCGTTTCACCTTGGTCTTCCTCGCTGCCCCGGGCGATCACTCGGCCCAAGTGGAACTCACCTACAACTGGGATCCGGAGCAACTGCGCGGCGGTCGAAACTTCGGACACCTCGCGTACGCAGTAGACGACATCTACGCAACGTGTCAGCGCCTCCTGGATGCCGGCGTTACGATCAATCGTCCGCCGCGCGACGGTCGGATGGCATTCGTTCGATCGCCCGACAACGTGTCGATCGAATTGCTGCAGCGTGGACCCGCACTGCCGCCGAAGTCGCCTTGGAAGGAAATGCCGAACACCGGCGAGTGGTAGCGCTCGCGCGGTTCGTTACAATGCCGGCCGAACCACTCACGCTGACCAGGGGCACATCGCAATGAAACTCATCAACTCGATCGGTCCGAATCCACAAGTCGTTCGTACGTTTGCCGCCGAAAAGGGCATCACTCTGCAGACCGAAGCGATCGACATCATGAAGGGCGAGAATCGCCAGGCGGCGTATCTGAAGAAGAACCCCGCGGGTGGTTCGCCGTGTCTCGAACTCGACAACGGCAGCTATATCAGCGAGATCACCGCAATCTGCGAATACCTCGAAGACAAATTCCCGGCGAAGCCGCTCATCGGCAGCACTCCGGAAGAGCGAGCGGAAACGCGCATGTGGACGCGTCGGATCGATCTCAACGTGTGCGAGCCGCTCGCCAACGGTTTCCGCTACAGCGAAGGTCTGCCGATGTTCAAAACGCGGATGACGACGCTACCGGAGGCGGCCGAAGGTCTGAAGCGGCTGGCGCAGGAGAAGGTCACCTGGATCGACGGCCTGATCGCCGGTCGCGAGTTCATCTGCGGCAAGCGTTTGACGCTCGCCGACATCCTGCTCTACTCGTTTCTGAGCTTTGGCACCCAGGTGGGTCAGCCGCTCAACGACAACAACAAGAACATCAAAGCGTGGTACGACCGCATGGCGGCACGACCGAGCGCGAAGGCCTGATTCAAAGGTCGGCAATTTGCCCGGGTGCGTTGTGGCGCACAGCTCATCCGGGCGGTTGCACGCTAATGGAGCGCGTGACTAAGTCACCGATTCCATGTTACTTTTCGTAGCGTTTCGCTGACCGCTCGACCAACTGCTGGTAAATCATTGTGCGCCGCACCTACGTCATCGCCGATGGCGATTACCGCACTGATCGCACTCTGGTTGGTGTCCGGGCAATTCGGTCATTCCGCACCGAAGCAGCAGGCCACCCTCGCCGAACTGAACAATGAGATGACCGCGAGCGGCGAAGACAAGCCGATGACGCGGGTCCGCGCCCGAGTGATTCACGCCGAACCGCAGACCGACATCGTGCCGCTGCGCGGCCGCACCGAAAATAAGCGAACGGTCGTCGTCAAGGCCGAGACCGGCGGAACCGTGGTGGCACGCGCCGTAGAACGGGGTCAACGCGTCCAAACCGGACAAGTGCTTTGCCGGATCTCCACCGAAGACCGCGAAGCGAAACTCGAGGAAGGTCGGCAGGCGCTGAACCAGGCCCGAATCGAGTACGAAGGCAGCATCAAACTCGCGAAGCAGGGCCTCATTTCCGAGACGATGACGGCGACCACGAAAGCCCGCCTTGCCACCGCCGAAGCGCAGGTACAGCACGCCACCATCGAACTCGCACATACGCAGGTGCGCGCGCCGTTCGCCGGCCTGGTGGAAGAGACGCAGGTCGAAATCGGTGACTTCGTCCAGCCGGGCACCGCCTGCGCCACCATCATCGATCTGGATCCGATGCTTCTCGTCGGTCGGGTTGCCGAGCGCGATGTCCACAAGCTCAAGCTCGGCACAACTGCGATGGGCACGTTGATCGACGGCACGCAGGTCTCCGGATTTCTAACGTTCATCGGCCAGCAGAGCGACACCGCGACTCGGACCTATCCGGTGGAGATTCAGGTCCCGAATCCGGCCTACAAGCTTCGCAGCGGCGTCACGACGCAGATCGCGATCCCGATCGAGACCGTCATGGCGCATCGCATCAGCCCCGCATTGCTCGCGCTCGACGACGAAGGTCGCGTCGGCGTGCGCACTCTGGATAGCGACAATCGCGTGGTCTTCAATCTCGTGAAGGTCCTCAACGACGACGGCGGCTCTGTGTGGATCTCCGGTCTGCCCGAAACCGCAACGCTCATCACCGTGGGGCAGGAACTGGTGGTGCCCCGACAACAGGTCGACGCGGTATTCGAAGCCGCACCCGAAGTCCCCGCTGCAACGCCCGGCGCGACAACCGATCGCGAAGTTGCGGGCGGACCACGCGTCGGAGCGCGCGCGAACGCGGCGCCTGCGGTCGCGTCAGCAAACGAGTCCTGATCCGAAGATCGATTCGCGGCCAAGCGCTCTCGTCTGAGCCGCGCGTTCTCTCCTCGCCTCCCACGCGCCCGCCTACGCAACAGCAAGCGCGGATTGCGCGCGTCGGTATAATCTCGCCTTCTTTGGAAGGAACCGATGCACGAACACATGCCCTGCCGCGTTCGCTCGGTCGCAAGTTCGACCTCATCCGGGGTCGAATGAGTCACATCGTTCGACTCAATGCGGCCGCGAGTCGCGGCGTCGAGCAGGTCGGTGGTAAAGCGGCGACCCTCGGAGAGCTAGCCGGCCGACACAACGTGCCGGACGGCTTCGTGATCGTCACGGAGGCGTTCGTAGCGCACTTCGAACGCCACGGTCTCGACCTCGGCAATTCCTCTACCGGCGACTCGGGGCACGCTCCCAACAGCGAGACTCTGGCGCGCCTCCGCGCGCTTCCGCTCGATACCGACCTCGCGCGCGAAGTGCAGCAGGCATTTTCCGAATTGCCCTCCATCGACGGACGATCTCCAACGTGCGTCGTGCGCAGCTCCGCGGTTGGAGAAGATGATCGGGCCAGTAGCTTTGCCGGTCAGCACGCCACGTATTACTACGTCGAGCGCGCCGATCTGGAGCAACGGATCATCGACTGCTGGCTGTCCGCCTGGAGCGACGAAGTGCAGAGCTATCGCAGCCACATCGGTGCAAACGACCCGGTTCGGATGGCGGTAATCGTGCAATTGATGGTTCCGTCGGAAATCTCCGGCGTTACGTTCACGAAGGATCCGACGGGGCGTCACCGCGATGCGGTCGTGATCGAATCGTGCTGGGGACTCGGCGCGGCGCTCGTCGACGGGCGCGTTACGCCCGATTGCTATGTGCTGCGGCGTACGTCGCATGAACTCATCGAGCGGCGCCTGGGAAGCAAGCGCTTCAAGGTGGCAGAAGACCTGCTCGATCCCGTCGGCACCCGACTGCAACTGGTGCCGCGGCACCTGCAACGCAGCGCAACGCTCAACGATGCTCAAGTGCGCGCGGTGGCAGAGTTGGCGGCGGCCTGCGAGTTGCAGCGAGGGGCGCCGCAGGATGTGGAATGGGCGATCGCAAACGGCGCGCTGTTCCTGTTGCAGTCTCGACCGATCAGCACCGACACGCGCGAACCGATTTCGCCCGAAGGCCGCTGGGTTGCGTTCAAGCCGATCCTGGAGAATTTTACCGACGCGCTCACGCCGCTGACGGTCGACATCGTGCGTCGAGTGCTCCCACGTTTCGGCCAGTTCATCGATGGTCGTTACTACCTGAACTTCGACAGCCTCCGACGCTGGGTACCTCTGCGGGTGACCGACGCCGAGCTCGTTGAACTCGCGCTACTGAAGAGCGAGCGCAGCGACTACCGGCTCAACTGGTCGCGACTGAGCACGCTCGTTGGGCTGCTCGCCCTCTCGTATCTGTCGACCGGTTTGTTGTGGGTTCGCAGCCGGCATATGCCGTTCGTAACGCTCGCGGATTTCCGCACAGCGTTGCGACGCGATGCTCGCCAACCCGAAACTCGATGCCGTAGATACGCTCCGCCAACTCCTGCTCGGACCGCATCCGTTCGCCGCCGCATCGCAATTTCCGTTTCAAGTGAACGTTTCATCGACGCGCTACTTCTTTCTGCTCGCCGCGCTGCGCTGGTACCTGCGCCGCTTTGCACCGAGCTTCGATCTGGCGCAGATCGCACCGCTCTGCGCCGGCACGCGCGATATGCTCTCCACTCGATTGATCGACGAACTGCGGCAGACCGCGCTGGTGGCCGAACAAACGCCGGCGATTCGCCAGCTGATGCAGTCCGATCGGCTGGAAGAGCTGCCGAATCAACTCGCAGTACATCCTGCGGCGGCGCCGTTCGTTGCGTCGTTCGAGGCCTTCATCGCGGATTACGGTCACCGCGGCACGCGTGAAGTGGAACTCGCCGCTCCGCGCTGGCGCGAAGATCCGACGCCGCTGTTCGTCATGATCCGCAACCTGTTGCGGGAAGGGTTCACGGAACCGCTCTCGGTGCAGGCCGAGATCCGCAACACGCAGGCAGAAGCCGCACTCGACACCGCACTGACGGGTCGGCTGAAGCGGTTCGTCGCGCGATGGCTGGTTCGACGCATCCGCTACTACGCCGCGCTTCGCGAAAACACCCGCCACTACACGATGCTCGCATTCGCAACGGTGCGCGCGAAAGTGCTGGCACTCGAGCAACACTTGCTCGAACACGGCTCGCTGAAGTGCGCCGACGACATCTTCTATCTCACGTGGGACGAGATCGCGGCGTTACAGCGCGATCCCGATCACGCCCGGTTGCAGGCGCGCATCCGGCGTCGTCGCCTGGCGCACATGCGGCGCAATCGCACGCAGCCGCCGCTCACGGTCAACGTCGATTATCGTCCGCCGCAGCGCGGCGCGGGCGTTCTGGTAGGCCAATGCGCGAGTCCCGGCATCGCCGAGGGTACGGTGCGTCTCGTGTTCGATCCGGCGACCGACGGTGAAATCAAGAGCGGCGAGATTCTGGTTGCACCTTATACGGATCCTGCGTGGACGCCGCTGTTCCTGGGCGCAGCCGCCGTCGTCGTCGAAACCGGAAGTTACCTGTCGCATGCGGGGACGATCGCGCGCGAGCTCGGTATCCCTTGTCTGGTCGACGTCGCTGGGGTCATGCAGTCGCTCCGCAACGGCCAGCGCCTTTGCGTCGACGCGACACAAGGCAAAGCGTTCCTGTTGGCGGAAATGGACGCGGGAGACAGTCGACCATGAAGGATGCGATCGCGTTCGTCATCGCCGTCCCGCTCACCGTCGAAATGTTCGGTGCGATGTACGCGGTATTCGATGCCTGGCGCGATCGAGACTCGAGATCCGCTGCGCTCGAACGGCTCGCCCTGCCGTTGGCCGCATGGGGCGTACTGTGGTGGTGGGTCGGTGCCGACGGCTGGCAGATCCTCGCCGCGGCATTCGCGACGATCCTCGTCTGCCACGTCGCGGTCTACTATGCGGGTCGCTGGCTGATCCAACGATCCGGCATCCAGACCAGCGCGGTCGATACCGACCGCAGCGACGAGGCTCCGTGATCAAAGAGCCCCGGCGACAATGGGGATTGGGAAGAGGGAGAAGATAGTCGCCGGGGCGTGAAACCGGTGCTGTGGGCGTTCGACACTTCGGCTACTCGCTGAAGTCCCCACAGTCATTCGGTTAGTCCGCTCGGGGCGTCAGAAGTTCCCTCCGGTCAGTTCCTGAGCCACTCGACGATATCGGGATAAGCGGACCGGTCCTGAATCAGGAACAGGTGGCCACCTTCGTAGGTGCGCAACTCGCACGACGGAATGCGTTGCGCCATTGCGCGCATGTTTCCGAGCGGCGCAATGCCGTCGAACTTGCCCGCGCAAAGAAGCACCGGCATCCGCAGTTCAGGCAGCCGATTCCACGTGTCGTGTCGGCGTCTCGCGTCGAGCTGCAGTGCCGCGCCGGTGCGGCGCGATGGGTCGTCCGCACCGAGGTCGGTCGCGGCGCGCGCGAACGCCAGTGCTCGTTCAACCGCCTCCGGATGGGCGCGCTGCCAGTCGGCGCTCTGTCTCGTGTCGCTGATCGACATTTGCAGCAAGACTCGCTCGTCGGCCGGCATGTCCGCGATTTCGTGCAACGGATAACTGGCGCCACCCGCGCCGCCGGAGCTGGTACACGCGAGCACCAGTTTCGACACGCGTCGCGGATGTCGCAGCGCGAATTCCTGCGCGACCATGCCGCCGAACGACACGCCCATCACCAGCGCGTCCTGCCAGTCGATGGCGTCGAGCAGCTTAGCGGCGTCGTCGGCGTAATCCTGCATCGAGTACGGCCCAGCGGGTTTGTCCGTTTGTCCCAGACCGCGCTGATCGTATCCGAGCAGATCGAATGCACGCGCCAGCGGCGACTCGAATACGCCCGGCTTCGCGCGCAGATCGCCGCCGCTGCCGCTGATGAACAAGAGCCGCTGGCCGCTGCCGGCGCGCTCGTAGTAGGCCTTCAATCGATCGAGTTGCACGAACGGCATGACGGCTTACCTAACCTTTGAGCGCGACGCGGTCGTATATGCCCGTCACCTGATCGAACTTGAGAATCAGCGTATGCGACACGCGCTTGTCCTGGTCGTGCAGGTGATATTTGAAGCGCGCCTGCTTGGTGCCCTGCAAGAACGCGTCGTAGTCCTTCGTCAACTCTCGAACGTCGCTCGTGATCTCGCGGCTCCAAGTCGCCCGAAACGGCCCGAGTATCGCGCCGCCGGCCAGACAGATGGTGATCTCGTGGTTCGTGAGTCCGTGGTCGTCCTGCTTCGTCGGCATGGTGCATGTTCCCCGCTAAGCGACGAATGACGATAGCAGCGCAGAACGGCCTAACCAAGCACGACGCTGCCGCGTTGATGGAGCGAACCCGTCGCACCGCGTATCCACACGTCGATACGATCGCCGTTTGGTTCACCGCACGCTTCAAAGCGCTGCCCATCGAACACCGGCGCAACGGCGCGGAACTCGAATTGCCGCAGCGCGCGGTCCGGGTGATGTGCACGCACCAACTCGAGCATCAGCGTTGCCAGAAGCGGTCCGTGCACGACGAGCCCCGGATAGCCCTCTTCGTTCGTCGCGTATTCCCGATCGTAGTGGATCCGATGGCTGTTGAAGGTGAGCGCCGAGTATCTGAACAACCGCGGCGCGTCGAACGACCACTCCCGCCGCCACGTGGCCTCACTCGGCGCGGCCTGCGCAGGCGGCGCTGCGCCGGTAGCCGCGTCCCGATACACGATGTCCTGCTGTTCGCGTATTGCCACGCCAGCCTTACCCTGAATCTCGTGTTCCACTGTGACGAAGCACAAGCGCCCGGACCTACCGCTCTTCTCCTCCACGGCCCGGATGCGCGAAACGCGTGTCGCGGATTCACCCAGCTCGAGCGCCCCAAGGAACTCGAGCCGGCTGCCCGCCCACATCCGGCGCGGCAGCTGCACCGGAGGCATGAAATCGCCGCGGCGCGGGTGCCCGTCCGGGCCGAGTTCACTCGACCGCGCGGTATCTAGAAAGTAGGACCACTGCCAGCCCGGCGGCAACTCGGATCCTAACTGCGGAATGGGGTCGGTCGAGTCGAGGGTTGCGTGCAGCGCCTGCGCGCGCCACGGGTCGATCCAACAGCTCAACTCAGTCGCGCGGCCGACCCAGTCTTTCAGGTTCGTCATTCGCCGTCTCCGAATTCGGCGCGTATCTCGCGCGAATGCTGGCCAAGCCCAGGGATCGCGCCGTATGCGGGCCAATCCGATGCGCGCATCGGGTGCGCAGGCATCTGCAACGACCCGAAGTCGCTTTCGACGCGCATGCGTCGCAACTGCGGATGAGACGAAAGGCCGGCCACGTCGTTCACCGAGCCGAACGCGATCTGCGCATCGAGCAACGCCGCAACGACTACGCTGCGTTCCGTCGCGCCGAACCACTCCTGTATCCGCGCGTCCAGCTGCGCTCGATTCAGTACGCGGTCGCCGTTCGTCGCAAATCGCGCGTCGACCGCAAGCGCGTCGTCACCGAGCACGCGGCTCGCAAAACTGCGCCATTCGCGGTCGTTCTGAATCGAGATCAGCACGGTGTGCCCGTCGGCGGTGACGAACGCACCGTACGGCGCGACGGTCGGATGCGCCATGCCGACGTTGGCTGGTGCTTTCCCCAAATAGTCGTAGTGCAGCAACGGCACCGTCATCCACTCGGCCACCACGTCGAACAACGATATGCGCACGCCTTCGCCGCGACCGGTCTGCTCGCGCCGCCACAACGCTTCGTGAATCGCGAGCGCGGCGCTGACGCCCGTCGCGATGTCGCAAACCGAAACGCCGATTCGGGCCGGCGCGCCCGGCGGCCCCGATGCGGCGGCGAGCCCGGACTCCGCTTGCACCAGCAGATCGTAAGCCTTCATCTGCGCATACGGCCCGTCTTCGCCGTAACCCGAGATGTCGCAGGTGACGAGTCGCGGGTATTTCGCGCGCAGGTGCGCGGAACCGAATCCCGCGCGCTCGGTCGCCCCCGCCGCGAGGTTCTGAATGAAGACGTCAGCGGTGGCCAGCATTCGATGCAGCAGTGCCGCGTCGTTCGGCGCTTTGATGTCCAGCACGAGCGATTCCTTGCCACGGTTGAGCCACGCGAAATACGACGATCCACCGTTGGCCGCGCGATCATATCCGCGCGCGAAGTCACCTTCGGGGCGCTCGATTTTAATGACCCGCGCACCTGCATCCGCCAGACGACACGACGCCATCGGCGCCGCCACCGCCTGCTCCAACGCCACCACCAGCAAGCCGGCTAACGGCGCCATCGTGTCGCGCGGCACGTCAGAAAGACCGTGGCAACCCGAGCACGTGCTCGGCAACGAAGCTCAAGATCAGGTTCGTGGAAATCGGTGCAATCTGATACAGCCGCGTCTCGCGGAACTTGCGTTCGATGTGATACTCGCGCGCGAATGCGAAGCCGCCGTGCGTCTGCATCGCGACGTCGCCTGCCCGCCACGACGCTTCGGAGGCAAGCATCTTGGCGATGTTCGCCTCGGCGCCGCAATCGAGGCCCGCATCGAACAGCCGTGCTGCTTTGTCGACCATTAGTGCGGCCGCCTCGATCTCGGCGTAACAGCGCGCGATCGGGAACTGTACGCCCTGGTTCTGGCCGATGGGCCGTCCGAACACGATGCGCTCGTTGGCGTATGCAACGGCTTTGTCGATGAAGTAGCGGCCGTCGCCGACGCATTCCGAGGCAATCAGAATGCGCTCGGCATTCATGCCGTCGAGAATCACGCGGAAGCCGCGCCCCTCTTCGCCCAGCAGATTTTCCGCCGGCACCTTCAGATCGGTGAAGAAGAGCTCGCACGAGTGGTGATTGATCATTGCGCTGATCGGTCGAACGTCGAGCCCGTGTCCGATCGCCTCGCGCAGATCGACGATGAAGGCAGACAACCCTTCCGTCTTGCGGGCAACTTTGTCGCGCGCGGTCGTCCGCGCCAGCACCAGCATCAGATCGGAGTGCTGCACGCGACTGATCCACACTTTCTGTCCGTTGATCAGATAGTGGTCGCCGACGCGCGTCGCGGTCGTTTTCAGACTGGTCGTGTCGGTGCCGGTGGTTGGTTCCGTGACGCCGAAGCTCTGCAATCGCAACTCGCCCGACGCGATCTTCGGCAGATACGTCCGCTTCTGGGTCTCGGAACCGTGCCGCAGGATCGAGCCCATCACGTACATCTGCGCGTGACACGCACCGGCGTGTGCTCCGGCGCGGCTGATCTCTTCCATGATCGCGGCCGCTTCGAGCACGCCCAATCCGGCGCCGCCGTAGGTTTCCGGAATCAACGCCGTCAGAAATCCCGCTTGCGTCAACTCGCGCACGAATTCGGTCGGGTAGTCGTGCGTCGCGTCGAGCTTCAGCCAGTAGTCCTCGCCGTAGCGCGCGCACAGCGCCTTCACCGATGCACGAATCTCGTCGATCTGCGCATCGCGCGCCGCCGTGTCCACGCTCATTTCTTCTCCCACTGGCTCATTTGTTCTTTCATCGAAAGGGGCGGAGTATTCTGCGCCGTCCGGCAATTCAATCACGATCGCCTCGATTCACAACCCTCAAAAGCAACGGGGACGGCTATGACACTGTCGTTGGGTGCCCACGTCGGGCAGCAGAACATGACGATGGACGAAATGCGCGCGCTGTGGCGGAAACTCGATCGCTCGCGTTTCGATTGGATTTCCGCGTGGGATCACTTCTACGAAGCGCCTCCTGCTGGCGGCACACAACCGCATTTCGAAGCGCTCGCAACGCTCGGTGCGCTCGCAGCAGAAACCCAGCACGCTCGCCTCGGCTGTCTCGTTTTCTACGTCGGGTATCGCAATCCGGCGCTGCTCGCGAAAGCCGCGACGACCCTCGATCACATCAGCGGCGGGCGTTTCGAACTCGGCATCGGTGCGGGTTGGCATTTCTGGGAAGCAAAGGCCTACGGCTACGAGTTCCCGGAACTGAAATCGCGGCTCGACATGCTCGACGAAGCGGCCACGATCATCCGCGGCATGCTCACTCACGAGCGCACCACCTTTCACGGCAAACACTTCCACGTCGAAGACGCGTCGTGCCTGCCGCGGCCGCTGCAAAGCCGCTTGCCGATCTGGATCGGCGGCGTCGGCGAGAAACGCACGCTGCGACTCGTCGCAAAACACGCCGACGGATGGAACGCCGCATACGTTCAGCCGCAGGAGTTCGGCCGCTTGAGCCGCGTGCTCGACGGCTGGTGCGAACGCGCCCAGCGAGACCCGCGAGAGGTTCGTCGCGCGGTCAATCTGATGTTCAATCTCGCGACCGATGAAAAAGGTGTTGCCGCCGAGTCGGAACGCCTCAAGAAGGATTGGGGCGCAGCCGCCGAGCGCATCGCCGGCGGCGCGTTGCTCGGCACGCCGGCGCAGGCAGCCGATCGCATTCTCGAGTATGTCGCGGCGGGTGCCACGGAAGTGAACATCGCACTGCGCGCGCCGTGGAATGCAGAAGCGCTGGATGCGTACATCGAGGAGGTGGTGCCGCGCGTGCGCGCCGCGACGAAATAGCGTCAGGCTCTGGCCGCGAGCGCTTCCGCAAACGCGAGCACCCGTTCCGCTTCTGCCGCGTGCAGGTTTTCCACCAGCCGGCCGTTCAATACCGCGACGCCTTTACCGGCTCGTTGGGCATCGGCCCATGCAGCGACGATCAGCCGCGCCTGTTCGATCTCGTCGGCGCCAGGGCCGAACGTCGCGTTGGCCACGTCGACCTGCGACGGATGGATCAGCGTCTTTCCGTCGAACCCTAGATCCCGCCCTTGTTTGCACACGCGGCTGAAGCTCTCGGTATCGCGAAAATCGAGGTGCACACCGTCGAGCACCACGCAATCGAACGCGCGACTCACCAGCACGCACCGCGCCAGCGACGGCAACACCGCGAGCCGATCGTCGGTATGGCGTGCGCGTAGCTCCTTCACGAGGTCGCTGGTACCGAGCACCACCACTTCGATGCGCGAATTGCCGGCGAGAATCTGCTCGATGCCCAACACGCCGCGCGGCGTTTCGATCATCACCCACAACGGTAACGTGGCCGCCCGGCCGACCAACCGTTGTTCGTAAGCGCAAACCTGTTCGAGCGATTCCACCTTCGGCAACAGCACCGCATCGATCGCGAGATCGGAGGCCGCCGCGAGATCTCCCGCGGCCCATGGCGTGTCGATGCCGTTCACGCGCAACACCAACTCGCGATGGCCGTAGCCGCCGCCATGAACAGCGGCCGCAACCTGCGCACGCGCCGTCTCTTTCGCGTCGGGCGCAACCGCATCTTCCAGATCGAAGATGATCGTGTCGCAATCGATGTCGCGGGCTTTCTCCATCGCGCGCGCGTTGGCACCCGGCATGTACAGAACTGATCGGCGCGGCCGCAGCCGTTTCGGTTGATCGCTCATTGGTCGTCGCGCTTGTCCTGATACATCCCGGGTGAGCCGCGCTCTTTCATTCGATCGAGCGCCTGCGAACGTTGTTGCGGCGACAGCTGGCGGAAACGGTCACGCAGGTGTCGCTGCTGTTCCGGCGACAGCTTACGGAAATTCTGCATGCGCATCCGCAGATTCTGCTGCTGCTCGGGCGACAGGCTCTTGAATTGCTCGAAGCGTTTCGACAGCTCCGCGCGACGCTCCGGCGACAGCGACTGCCAGCGCGTGAATCGCTTTTGCACCGCTGCGCGCGATTCGGGGTCCATCGTCGACCAGCGCTGCGCGCCGGCGGCGAGTCGTTGCTGCTGATCGTTCGATAGTCCCGACCATTGCGAGCGATATTTCGACAATACCTCCCGCTGTGAATCGGACAGATCGTCCCATGCCACCGCGAACGCCGCGTTGCTCGAAAGCAGCGCAGCGAAAGCCATGACTTTGGTCCAGCGTCTGATCATTACCCGCTCACTCTTCGCCTTCGGGCTCGTCGTCGCGAACGATCGGCGCATCGCGCTCGTCCGGCGGAGCCTTCATGTCGTCCGGTCCCACCCATCGACCCTGCTCCTCCACCAGCCCACCCAGATACTCGAGCATTTCGATGTCGGGACCCGGTTCGGCCGCGCTCGTGCTCTCGGCCGCCTGCGCTTGCCCGCCCACCAGTATGCCGAGGCCGATCCACACGGCGCCGGCGCTAGCCCGCATCGAGATTGTCTGTGTCCAGCCATGCGACGAACTCCAGATCCATCAGCAGATCCATGTCCTCGACGGTCGCGATCTGTATGTCGTCGTCGAGCGGTGGCGTGCCGGCGTTGTCGATCGCTACGGTCAATCCGACGGTGAGCAACGTCGCCGCGAGTGCTCCGGCCGGTACCCACGCCGCCGGCGCGCGAAGAATCGGAACATCCACCGACGCCACTGCCCGGCGCCTTGCAGCAGCGAGGCGTTCGGCTAAGTCCGGCGCCAACGACTGTGCGTCGAGCACGGCGCGCGCCTGGTCGACGAATTCGCCGTCACTGCGTCGGTCGCCGCTCATGGCCAGTCATCCCCCAATCGTTCGCGCAGCGTGTGCACGGCGCGCGAGTAATGCGTCTTCACGCTTCCTTCGGAGCATCTCATAGCCCGCGCAGTCGCCGCCACATCGAGACCTTCCCACGCGCGCAACAGAAATGCTTCGCGCTGCCGAGTGGGCAACGCGGCAACCGCGCCTTCGAGTCGCCGTGTGGTGGCATCGAGCTGCGTCCGAAACTCCGGCTCTACTCCGCGACCATCGCTGACGAGATCGATCGGGTTCGTGTCGTCGTCGCGATCGCGCGGCGTGAACATCGCAAAGATGCCGCGCTGCACCGCTCTGCGGCGATGGACGTCGGTGATCCGGTTGCGCAGGATCCGGAAGAACAGCGGCGGCCACTCGGCTTCGGGTTTCGTCGCATACTTGCGCGCCAGCGTCAGCATCGCGTCCTGCACGATATCCATCGCCTCGTCGACATCCGATACCGCGTAGCGCGCCATCCGAAAGGCGCGCTGTTCCACTCCCGCGAGGTATCTGTTCAATGCCGCAGCATTGCTCATCGAGGCAACCCGTTTGCGTCGAGACGACCGCGAGGCAGATCCGGTTGCCCCGTCGTTCGATCATGGCGTCGTGAACTCGAAGCTGGCGCGAGGCGTCGTCAACTCGAGCGCGGTCGCATTGTAGCGCCCGATCGCGTTGATCTGGACGAGCCGGTTCCCGGCCGCGAGCTGATCCGACAACGCCGGAGTCAACCCGGCGAAATCCCGGAACAGATGCACTTCGTTCGCGCCGCGCACCGTCACCATGTAGATGCCGCGCACGTTCGTCGAGCCTGACAAAGCGATGTGGTCGCTGTCGCCCAAAGCATCGCGGGGAATCCCCAGCAGATTCAGCGAGTGCCGCGCGTCGGTCAGATCGACATCCAGCCGATCCTGCGCGACGGTCGCGAACGGATCCGCCGAGCCGCCGTTCTCGCGCCAGCTCGCCAAGAACCACGCGCCGATGGAGTCGGTATCGACGTCGATCACGGTACGAGCATCGAACGCGGGCGGCGCCGTACCGAATGCGTGCACCAGACCACGCACCTTCACCAGGTCGTTGGCTCCGATACCTGCGAGCGACAACGTGGACGTGTCGACTAGGTAATGCGTCGGGTCCGCGTCGGCAGCCGCACTCGTACCGGTACCGCTGAAATCGAACGCCCCCGTGTGGAGACCACCGAGCTCGACGACGTTCACCGCGAGCGGGTCGAGCTGAACGACGTTGCCGGTAAGCCGTGTGATTTCCATCCGCACGCGGCCGGCCGTCGCGTCGAGCGTCGATGCAGCACTCATCTGACCGAATGCGATGATGCGCTGGCCGACCGAGATCGAATCCTTGGTGCCCGTCATCGTTTCCGAGTCGAGCGAAGTCACGCGTGTGTCATCGCCGACCAGCACAGTGAACGCACCGCGGAAGCCATGCGTGCCGTCAGAGAAATCGAAGTCGGCGCCCTTCACGGTCAACGAGTCGCCGCTGCGCGCGGTCACTACGCCATTCACCACGTCGCCGTTCGCCCACGGCACGCTGCTGCCCGCCAGCACGGTCGATGCAGTGAGCGTCCGATTCGACACGGTGCCGTTCGCGACGACCGGCGTCCCTTGCGCAAGCGCCGCCACCGCGGTGAGCCCGTCGGCGCCGACCAGCACCGCGCCGTTCACTTCGAAGCGCGTCTGGTCGTCGGTGGCGAACGTCGCCTCACCAAATTCACCCTGGCGCAGATGGAACGGCCGCACGTTCAGCGTCACCGTGCTGGCGGCGGAGTCGACCGATGCGAGCACACCGCGCACGCGATGGTCGCGGTCCTCCTCCAGCTGCGGGATCACCGACAGGAACGGCTGCACGGTGACCTTCGCCGGGTTCGTCGTGAGGTCGACCGCGTTCGACGCATCGAGATCGAAGTCGAGCGTTACCGCGGCCGGTATACCCGGAACGATGCGAACCGGCTCCGTGTCGGGCAGCTCGATCGCCACGGCCAACGTCGTCAGCGCGTTGCCGTTCGAATCGACGGCAACGGCGGGTAGTTCCGCGCCGCTGGCGCTCTGCACGACGATCTGCGCGTTCGTGAAATCGAGATTCATCACGACGCGCGTGTAGATACCCGATGGAATCGTCGCAACGGTGAAGAACTCGGAGAGGTCCGCCATCTCCGAGAAATCGATTCGCGTGGTCAGCGGCACGGTCTCGACGGCGTCGCCGTTCGCGCGTTCGAGGCGCAGCGACGTGACGTCCACCGTGTAACTCAGAAAATCGCCGGCTGCGTCGCGCATCGCGACCGTCAATTGACCGTCGCCGGAACTCGCCACCGGCGCGGCGGCACCGCCCGACCCGCCTCCTCCGCACCCGGGCAGCGCCAGGCTGGCGCCCAGCAGCACCAGGGCGCACCAGGTAGGGAAACGCCGGAAGGATGCCGATCGGAAATCGCGCGTCATAGCCGCTCTCCACGAGTTGGACAACCGCCTTTCAACGCTCGGGCGGCCGAAGCGTTGACTCGTGGCGAGGAAAAAGAACGCTGTTTTCTAGCCGATCCGGGCCGATTGTCCGCCGTCCACCGGCAGACAAACGCCGCTGATGAAACGCGCCTCGTCGCTGGCGAGGAACAGCGCGGCGTTCGCGACGTCCCAGCCGGTTCCCATGGTCTTTCCCAGCGGCACCTGTGAGTCGCGCTGCGCAATCAGTTCCTCGCGATCGCGTCCCGCGGCCACATAGCCCTCGATCGCCATCGGCGTATTCATCAGACCGGGCATGATCACGTTGGCGCGGATGTTGAATTCGCCGTTGCCGATCGCCAACGATTGCGTGAAGGCGTTCACCGCGGCTTTCGACGTCTTGTACGCGACGATGCCGACGGAACACACCGCGGCGATCGACGAGATGTTGATGATCACGCCGCTGCGTTGCGCGCGCATGATCGGCAGCACGTGCTTGCACGTGAACATCACGCTCTTGAGGTTGGTCGTGTGGATGCGGTCCCAGACTTCCTCGGTCATGCTCGTCGGGCCGCGGTCGCCCGCACCGATGCCGACGTTGTTGTGCAGGATGTCGATCCGCCCCAACAGTTTCATGCAGGCGTCGACCATGCCGGCGCACGCCGCCTCCGATGTCACGTCTGCTTCGTGCGCCACGCCGTTGCCGCCGTTTTCCACGACCATCGCCAGCGTTTCTTCGGCCGACTTCAGGCGCCGGTCGACCAGGAACACCGCCGCTCCCTCCTGCGCGAAACGCAGCGCCGTAGCGCGTCCATTGCCGATCGTCGCACCCGGCGTCTGCCCGGCGCCGACGATCAACGCGACTTTTCCTTCGAGACGTCGAGCCATGATCGATCCCTCAGATGTCGAAACCCGGAAGCCCCGGATCGGCTTGCACGCCGAAGCTGTTCAGCGCCATCGAGACCAGGTTGTATTGTCCGATCGTGAACACGATGTCCATCAGCTGTTGCGTATTGAAGTGTTTCGCGAGGCCTTTCCACGTCGCGTCGCTCACGTGCGCGTCGGCGTGCAACTCGTCGGTGGCTTTCAGCAGCAGTCGGTCCACTTCTCCCCAACCTTTCGCGTCGGGCCCCACCTTGATCTGCCGGATCTCGTCGTCGGTGATCTTCGCGCGTCGCGCGATCAGCACGTGCTGGCCCCACTCGTAGCCGGAGCGACACAAGTATCCGATGCGCAGAATCACCAGTTCGCGCTCGCGCACCGGCAGCGTCGATTTGCCGAGGATGTGATTCGCGAACACCATCCAGCGCTTCATCAGTTCCGAATGATTCGCCATCGTCTTGAAGATGTTGAACGGCTCGCCCTCGAAGCGACCCATCAGTTCCTTTGCGGTCGCGTCCCATTTGTCGGCGGGCAACGGTGCAACGCGAGGTTCGGATACGCGCATGGAGGATCTCCGTTCGGGTCTGATGGGGTTCGGTACTATATCCCGAGTTCCCGCAACTCCGCTTCGCTCACAAGGAGCATCGTCATGACAGTCCGATACGAAACCGACGCGCGCTGCGCGATCATCACCATCGACCGACCTCAGGTGCGCAATGCGGTGGACGGACCCACGTCGCGGCTTCTCGCCGACGCGTTCCGGCGCTTCGACGCAGACGACCAGCTCGACGTCGCCATCCTCACCGGCGCCGCCAACACGTTCTGTGCCGGCGCGGACCTCAAAGCGGTGTCGACCGGCGGCGGGCAATCGCGTGGGGCTCGACGGCGACGGGCCGATGGGACCGACGCGCATGCTGCTCGGCAAACCCGTCATCGCTGCGGTCGAAGGACACGCGGTCGCGGGCGGTCTCGAACTCGCGCTGTGGTGCGACCTGCGGGTCGCCGCGCGCGATGCCGTGTTCGGCGTGTACTGCCGACGCTGGGGCGTGCCGTTGATCGACGGCGGCACCATTCGTTTGCCGCGGCTGATCGGACACAGCCACGCGCTCGACCTGATCCTGACCGGCCGCGGCGTATCGGGCGACGAAGCGAAATCGATGGGGCTCGCGAATCGCCTCACCGAACCCGGTGAGGCGCTCGCCGGCGCACTCGAGCTCGCCCACGGCCTCAGTCGTTTTCCGCAGCGCTGCCTGCGCAGCGATCGCACGTCGTCGTATCTGCAGTGGTCGCTCGACCTCGACGCGGCGCTGCGGGAGGAGACGTGGCTCGGCCGGGAAGTCATCCGTTCCGGCGAAACGCAGGCCGGCGCGAGCCGATTCGCAGCGGGCGCGGGTCGTCACGGCGATTTTTCGAAGATCTGAGCTGACGGCCAACGTAAGGCGCCGCCGGATGATCTGTCGAAAGCGATGGCGCTTGAACGTCTTTCATTCAGAGGCTGATGCGCCCCATCCGTGATTCTGAGGAGAAGTGAAAATGAAGTACGCGTTGCTGATCTACGAAACGCCTGAGGCATTTGCGCGTCGCGCGAACGAGACCGAAAACGAACCGAACATCGGCGCGTGGCGCGTGTATTACCGTTCGTTGGTCGAAGCGGGCATCTACGTCGCCGGCGATCCGCTGCATTTGCCGGAAATGGGAACGACCGTGCGCATCAAGGGCGGCAAACGCGCGATACAGGACGGTCCCTACGCCGACACGAAGGAACAGCTTGCCGGTTTCATCATTCTCGAATTGCCCACGCTCGACGCGGCCATCGAGTGGGCATCCCGCTGTCCCGCCGCGACGTACGGAGCCGTAGAAGTGCGCCCGCTCGCGCCGGACGTGCACGCACGCATTACCGAATGACCGCACCGCCCCGCGACGTGCATCGCGCGATCGAAGCGGTGGCGCGGCACTCGTACGGGCGTCTGGTCGCCTATCTCGCATCGCGCACCGGCGACGTGGCCGGCGCAGAAGACGCGCTCGGCGATGCGTTGCTCGCCGCATTGACGAAATGGTCCAACGACGGGGTGCCGAGTTCGCCCGAAGCATGGCTGCTCACTACGGCGCGAAACCGCTTGATCGATCGCAGCCGACATCACCGGGTTCGCGAGCGCGTCCACGAAGGCGTCTACAACGCCGCAGACCGTCGAGTTGCTCGCGCGCGACGACGATCCCACGCAAGCCGACCCGTTTCCTGACGACCGCCTGAAGCTGCTGTTCGTCTGCGCGCACCCCGCGATCGATCCGGCGATGCACACGCCGTTGATGCTGCAGGCGGTGCTCGGGCTCGACGCGGCGGCGATCGCGCGTGCGTTCGTCGTCGCGCCGGCCACGATGAGCCAGCGCCTCGTCCGAGCAAAAGCGAAGATCCGCGAGACCGGCATCGCGTTCGAAGTACCCGAGCCCGATCAACTGACCGAGCGCCTCGATGCGGTGCTCAACGCGGTGTATGCCGCGTTCGGCAGCGGTTGGGACGCGGCGCCGGGCGTCGATTCGGCCGGCGTCGACCTTACCGACGAGGCGATCTGGCTCGCCCGCGTTCTGATTGAACGACTGCCCGATGCGCCCGAAGCGCGCGGCCTTCTCGCGCTGATGTTGCACAGCGAAGCGCGACGCGCTGCGCGGCGCGGCGCGGACGGTCGCTTCATTCCGTTGTCTGAACAGGATCCCGCCCTGTGGGACGCGGCCGCCATCGCCGAGGCAGAACGCGAGCTGGCGCTCGCCGCCGCCGCGCATCGACCGGGACGTTTTCAACTGGAAGCCGCCATCCAGTCGGTGCATGCCGAACGCGCGCGCACCGGCGCGACCGACTGGAACGTCATCGCGACTTTGTACGAAGGTCTGGTGCGGCTGGCGCCTGCGCTGGGCGCGCAAGTCGGCCGCGCCGCGGCGGTGGCCGAAGTGCATGGCGCCGCGGCGGCTTTGAAGTTGCTGGACGATATCGACGCGCAGGCCGCGACCTATCAACCGTACTGGGCCGTTCGCGCGCATCTGTTGCAGCGCCTCTCGCGCACCGACGAAGCCGCGGCGGCATTCGATCGCGCGGTGGAACTCGCAACCGATCCGGCAGTGCGGAGCTTTCTACAACGCGGTCGCAACGCGCGCCCGCATTGACAGCTCTCGATGTCGACCTCTCGATGTCGAAACACCGCGTGCCCGGCCGTCTATCTGATGAGTATCGTCAGATGGAGAATCGTATGTGTCCCGCCTGTCTCACCACCGCTGCAGTCGCCATCGCCGCCACGTCGTCGGCAGGCGGCATGGCCGCGTTCATCGCCAAGCTGCGCCGGTCGCGGATCCCGGCACCGGTCCGCGAGGCATCGACGCAGCGAGCTTCGGATCGCTAACGGGCGAGTAGCGGCGCAATCGCTTCGTGCGACATCGGAGCGTCGCCGAGCAACGCTGCAGCGACAGCGCGTTCGCGACCGCGATCCGACCGCGTCAACGGGCCGCGCGGATACAAGCGATGGTCGAGCGTCAGCCGCGCCCACAACACGCGGCGCGCGTCGCCGCGACGGCGCGCCGTTTCGCACCCTTCGAATGCGAGCAGTGCCGCCGAACTCGCGTGATATAGCGCGGTAACCGCCTGTCGCACCCACAGTTCGTCCTGTTCGTCGGCCGCCTCGGCGAAAGCGACCGCGTCGCGCAACGCCGTTCGCAACTCGTCGACGAAATGCGTCGGTAGTGCGGTGCAACGATCGAGTCGATCGAGCAACGCCGCCTGATACGCCCCCTGACACCCGTTACGACCGATCGCGCGTCGCACCGCGTCGATCCCGACGATGCTCGACGTGCCTTCCCAGATCGAACCCAGATGCGCATCGCGCAACAGCCGCGCGTTGACGAAATCCTCTACATAGCCGCAGCCGCCGCGGATCTCCATCGCATCGCCGGTGACGCGGCGCGCGTCTCGCGTCGCGCGCATCTTCAATACCGGCGTCGCCAGCCGCAGCACCGCGCGCGCATCGTTCGCGTGCGCGCGTCCCGGAATCTCAGAGGCATCGAGCGCATCGGCTGTGAAGAAACCCATGCTCAACGCCTGCTCGCTGGGCAACTGCAGCTTCAACAATTGCCGCTGCGCAAGCGGCAGGTCGAGCAAGCGCGATCCGAATACCTGCCGATGCCGATACACCTGCCACGCGTCGTGTACCGCGCGCCGCATCAGAGCCGCGGACTTGATGCCGTTGGACAGACGCGACCAGTTGATCATCTCCGCCATCTGTTTGAGGCCGGCGTCGAGATGCCCCAACGGATATGCAAGGGCGCCCTCCAGGCTGATCTCGCCGCTCGCCATGGAACGCGTACCGAGCTTGTCTTTGAGGCGAACGATCCGATAGCGATTCGGCGTGCCGTCCGCCAGCACCCGCGGCATCACGAACAGACCGAGCCCGCGCGAACCCGCCTGCGCACCTTCGGGTCGCGCCAACAGCGTAGCCACATCGGCGTCCGCGTTCGAGCAGAACCATTTCTCGCCGTGGATCCGCCAACCGTCGCCGGTCTTCACCGCGGCGCTGGTGATGCCGCCTACGTCGGACCCGCCCGATTTCTCCGTCATGAACTGCGCGCCCTGCCAGAGCTCGGCCATGTTCTGGCTGAGCATGCGCGGCAGGAATCGCGCCTTGATCGACTCGTCGCCATAGAGGCGTATCAGGTGCGCCGCCGAATCGGTGACGTTGATCGGACAACCGAGCCCGAACTCGGCCTCGTTGAACAGCAGCGTGAACGCGTGCTTCGCTACCGCCGGCAATGCCGTGGGCCAACCGAGAATCGGCCGGTGACTCATCGCGTGGATGCCGAACTCTCCGTATGCGACCGCTTCGAGCCGCCGATACGCCGGGTGATATTCGATCCACTGCCGGTCGCGGCCGAATCGATCGCGGTGATGCAGTTGCGGCGGGTGTTTGTCCGCCAGCGCCGCGCATTCGTCGAGTTCGCCGGCGGCGAGCCCACCCAGCCGATCGAGATACGGTTCGAGGTGCGCGCGCAGATCGTCCGGCAGATAGAGCGCAAGCAGATCGCGCAGCGACGGATCGGCACGATAGAAATTCATGCCGCGCGTGTCCGGCGCGATCGCCGATGCATCGAGGTCGCGTTGCAGCGTCGTTTCAGTCATTGCGGTCGTCTCCGTCGTCGATCCGCGCATCGAGTCCGCGATCCTTCAGCGCCTTCACGACCTGGTCCTCCTGTTCCTCGCCGCGCATCTGCAGCGTCAGATCGACGACCGCCGCGCGTACTGACGACCCGCCGAAGGTGCGCTGGTGCGCGATGTCGATGATGTTGCTGTCGAGCTCTCCGAGCAGTTGCGTCAATCGGCCGAGCGCGCCGGGAACGTCTTCGATCTCTACGCGCAGGCGCACCAGCCGGTGACTTCGCACCAGGCCGCGTTGCAGCAGCGAGGACAGAATCATCATGTCGATGTTCCCGCCGCAGAGCGGCAAACCCACCCGCCGGTTGCGGAACCGGTCCGGGTACCGCAGCACCGCCGCGAGTCCGGCCGCACCGGCGCCTTCGACCAACGGTCTTCTCGATTTCGAGCAGATTGAAGATCGCGCGCTCGACGAATTCCTCGTTGACCAGCACGACATCGTCGACGTGCTCGTTGATCAGCTCCATCGTCAGTGCGCCGGGCGATTTGACGGCGATCCCTTCCGCCACCGTGCCGCCGCCGGGCACCTCCGCGTTCATGCGATGAAACGTGTTGTGCGCCGCCGGATACCGCTCCATCTGAACGCCGACGATCTCGATCTTCGGATTGATCGACTTTGCACCGATCGCCACGCCGGAGATCAACCCGCCGCCGCCGATCGGCACCACCAGCACGTCGAGATCCGGCTGCTGTTCGAGCATCTCGAGCCCCAACGTCCCCTGCCCCGCGATTACCGCGGCGTCGTCGAACGGGTGCACCAGCGTGAGGTGCCGGCGCTTGCCTTCTTCGAGTGCGAACGCGCGCGCTTCGTCGAACTGGGCGCCGTGCAGAATCACCTCCGCATCGAACACGCGCGTCTGTTCCACTTTCGCGTTCGGTGTGGTGCGCGGCATGACGATGCACGTCGGAATTCCGAGCCTGCGTCCGTGATACGCCACCGCCTGCGCGTGGTTGCCGGCCGACATCGCGATGACGCCGCGACGGCGCTCGTCGGGCGTCAGATCGAGCAGCCTGTTCAACGCACCACGCTCTTTGAACGAGGCGGTGAACTGATGATTCTCGAACTTGAGATGGATCTGCGCGCCGGTCAGCGCCGACAGAGTTCTCGAGTGCTCGAGCGGCGTCCGTTCGATCTCGGACGCGATCCGACGTTGCGCTTTTCTGACGTCGTCCACAGTGACGGTCATGGAGTAGCCATCGCTTGTAAATCGCTGCTCGAACGGTGCGTCAGTATACTCGGCGCAATGCAGCGCAACCTCCTGATCGTCTATCACAGCCAGTCCGGTCGCACCGAATCGATGGCGCATGCAGTGCGCGACGGCGCGAGCGATCCGCTGCTGGAGGGAATCGAACTGCGCATGCTGCGCGCGTCGAACGCGGGTCCCGACGACCTTCTTTGGGCGCACGGATTGTTGATCGGAACGCCGGAGAACTTCGGCTACATGTCCGGCGCCATGAAAGACTTCTTCGACCGCACGTTCTATCCGGTGGAGGGTCGCATCCAGTCGCTGCCGTATGCGATGTTCATCAGCGCGGGCAACGACGGCACCGGTGCGATCCGCGCGATCCGTAGAATCGCCAACGGTTATCCGTTGCAGGAAGTGCAGGAACCGATCATCGCGCGCGGCGACGTAACAGCGGAAATCCTCGAGCGCTGCAGAGAACTCGGCATGACGCTGGCAGCGGGTCTGGAGGCCGGGATCTACTAGCGATCGAAAGGCAGCGTCGCGATGTGGGCGAACGTGCAGACTGTGCGGCGTCGATGCTTAGCGAAGCGGATCTCGCCGAGTGCTTGGAGCTGCGGCGAGCACGGTCGATTTGTTCGAGCGGGCTTGGTTTATTAATGATGGGGTGATGGCGCAATTGGCGCCTGCGTTGATGGGGAAGGTCGTGCGGGTTGGGCCGTTGCCGGCGATCGCTGCGGTTGGACCATCGCCCTAATCAATGCGCTGGCGACCGCTCAAGCACAAGGCGTTCGGATCCGTAAGCACACCACGCGATCTGGTCGCTCACGGCTCCATCACCCGATCTCATCAACCCGATAACCCGCAATTGATTTGGGCGATGGTCCAACCGCAGCGATCGCCGGCAACAGCCCAACCGACGCAACATCTCATGCGACGCCAACGCTCATCGCACCACCACCCCATCACTAATAAACCAAGCCCGCTCGAACCCATCGACCCGGCCCGATTCAGCCACCCCATCACCGTGCGAGATCTCGCACCCCACACAGCGTCGTTACCCGGCATCGCCGTTTGCACCATGGCCCTAATCTTCCATCCATGGCGCGATCGACACACAAGAAGAGACCCGAACAGCTGACGCTCGATGCGATGCGCTACAAGACGGGACGGGGCGGACCACGTTTCGGCGCCGGTCGGCCGCGGGGCGTGCGACCAAGAGTCATGCACCGGCCACGCGAGAGCATCGTTGCCCGCCTACCGGTCCATGTCACGATCCGGTTGAGACGCGGCATACCGAGCCTGCGCCAGCCGCGGTTCGTGCGAAGGTTCCGTTCATCCTTGAGCGAGGCCTGCGTCCGGCACGGCTTCCGGGTCGTGCACTACTCGATCCAACGCGATCACGTGCACCTGCTGATCGAGGCGCACAGCAACCATTCGATTGCCTGCGGGATGAAGAGCGTCGGTGCGCGGATCGGCAAGCTCGCGAACCGTCTGTTTCAGCGCAGCGGCAAGGTGCTCGACGGTCGCTATCACCTGCGCCCGTTACGCACGCCGCTCGAGGTCCATCGTGCATTGCGTTACGTGCTGCTCAATCACCGACACCACGCCGCGCAGCGGCGCAAACCCAAACACTCGATCGATCACCTTCGAGCTCAACCGGATCCGGCGAGTTCAGGCCGCTGGTTCGACGGCTGGCGCACCACCACCGCTCCCCCAAACCCTGCCGACGTACGCGAAGTCGCCACCGCACGGACTTGGTTATTGCAAATCGGCTGGCGCCGACACGGACTCATCCACCCCGCGGACGTCCCCTAGCACACACCGCTTCCCTCTACAGCTTGCCGTCAATACAGATCTGTTAGAGAGCAGTAGCGTGCCCCTCGGCAACCGGCGCCCGTGACGCGCGCTCGCTCTGCAGCATCCGCATCACCCACAGGTAGCTCGCACCGGCAACGACCACGTTCGCAACGGCATTCGCACCGAAGATGCCGGCGTAACCGAACAGGCGGTCGCCGAGTATGGCGAGCGGCACGTAGATCAGCACCATCCGCGTGATCGTCAGCGTCAGCGACGGCAGCGGCTTGCCGAGCGCGATGAAACAGCTGCCCGATACCATCGACACGCCCATCGTCGAATACGTGAGCGGCACGATCAGCAGATAGTGATACGTTGCCTCGATCACCGCGGGGTCGTTGTTGATCAGCCCGACGATGCCGCGGCCGAATATCGCGAGCACCGCGAAGATGAACACGCCCCACGCGAACGAGAAGCGGTAGCCGAACCGCAACGCATCGTCGATGCGGTCCTGCCGGCCCGCTCCCCAGTTCTGGCCCACCATCGGCGAGATGCTCGACGACATCGCCATCAGGATCATCAGCGCGAGCGATTCGATCCGAATCGCAACGCCGAATCCCGCCACCACCGCGTGGCCGTATTTGGCGAGCAGTCCGAATACGACGCCCATCGATACCGGACCGACCAGGTTGGTCATGATCGACGGCACGCCGATCCGCAACACCTCGCCCCACGAATGCAGAACGCCGGGCCAGTCGCCCAACGGCCTGATCATGCCGCGCCGGGTCAACACATAGGCCGTTGCGAGCAACGTCAGGAATCGCGACGTGACGAACGCCCACGCAGAGCCGGTGTAGCCGATGCCGTCGTGGATGCCGGGCAGACCGAAGATCAGCGCAGGCGCGAGCAATACCTGAACGGCGGCGCCGGCGGTCATCAGCGCGCCCGGAATCCGCGCGTTGCCGAGCGCACGTAGCATCGACATCGCCACCATCGGCAACGCGAACAGCGGCAGACCGATGAACCAGATGTTCATGTACTCGGTCACCATCGGCAGGATGACCTCGTCCGCGCCCATCACGCGGAACAGATGCGGTCCGAACAATCGTCCGAACACCGCCAGCGATACGACGAGGATCAACACCAGCAACAGGGTGTGCGTGCCGAGCACGTACGCGCGCGTTCGATCGCCGCGGCCGAGCGTGCGCGACATGATCGACGTCGCGCCGATGCCGAGACCCATCGACACCGACGACAGGCCCATCACCATCGGAAACGAGAAGCTGACCGCGGCGAGCTGTTGCGTGCCGATCCAGCCGATGTAGATCGTGTCGATCATCGACGCGAGGATCATCGACGAAATGCCGAGGAACATCGGCACGGTCAGACGGATCAGATGACGACCGACGGGACCGCTGGTGAGATCTTCGGATCTGGGCAACGTCGAAATTCCGTTGACGGGCAAATCGGGTATTCTAACCAGCCTCACCAGCCTTGATAGCGCCGTGACGTCAGACGCGCCCCGTACGGCAAGAATCGTGCATTCCATCGACGAGATTCCAGCGCAGGTCTGGAATGCGTGCGCGAATCCGGGCGCGCCGATCCCCGACAATCCATTTCTCGATCACGGCTTTCTGCTGGCACTCGAAAAGAGCGGCAGCGTCAGCGCGCGCACCGGCTGGCAACCGTTTCACGTCGTGCTCGAACGCAACGGCGCAGACGTGGTGGGCGTGGTTGCCGATGTACATGAAGACTCATTCGCGCGGTGAATACGTGTTCGATCACGCGTGGGCGGACGCGTGGCATCGCGCCGGCGGCAAGTACTATCCGAAGCTGCAGGTCAGCGTGCCGTTCACGCCTGCAACGGGCCGGCGCCTTCTGGCGCGTCCCGATGCCGAGCCGGACGAGGTCGAACGGCAACTGATCGCGGCGTGCGTGCAGATCGCGAAGCAAAGCAACGTGTCGTCGTTGCACATGACGTTCCTGCCGGAACCGCAATGGCGCACGGTCGGCGACATGGGTCTTCTGCAACGCGTCGATCAGCAGTTCCACTGGCAGAACCGCGGCTACGGGTCGTTCGACGATTTTCTCGCCGAGCTCGCCTCCAAGAAGCGCAAGAACCTGAAACGCGAGCGCCGCGAAGTGGTGGAGGCCGGCATCGACATCGAATGGGTCACCGGCGCCGACATCAAAGAGCACCACTGGGACGCGTTCTTCGCCTTCTACACCGACACCGGCAACCGCAAATGGGGCAGTCCTTACCTGACGCGGCGCTTCTTCAGTCTGGTCACGCAGGCGATGGCCGACCGGATCCTGCTCGTGATGTGCAAACGCAACGGCCGCTACATCGCCGGCGCATTGAACTTCATCGGCAGCGACGCGCTATACGGACGCAATTGGGGTTGCGTCGAAGACCACCGCTTCCTGCATTTCGAGGCGTGTTACTACCAGGCGATCGATTTCGCGATCAGCCGCGGTTTGCAGCGCGTCGAAGCCGGTGCACAAGGACCGCACAAGGTGGCCCGCGGTTACGTCCCGCAAGCCACTTACAGTGCGCATTGGATTCGCGACGCCGGACTACGCGACGCGATCGCCCGGTATCTGAAGGAAGAACGCCAATACGTCCAGCAGGACATCGACTACCTGAACGAACACACGCCGTTCCGTTCGGACCTTCACATCGATCCGACTATCGCTGCTTCAACAGATCACGAATCTCGGTGAGCAGCACTTCCTGCGGCGGCGCTTTCTGCTCTTCCGCGCGGCTTCGCTTCTTCTTTCTTCTTCACCGAGTTCATCGCCTTGATCAGCATGAAGATCGCAAACGCGATGATCACGAAATCGACGATCGACTGGATGAACTTGCCGTAGTTCCACGTCACCGCCGGGTGCGCGGCGTCCAGCGCGGGCTTCAGTGTGACCACGAGATCCGAGAAATCGACGCCGCCGAGCAACAGGCCGAGCGGCGGCATCAACACGTCGCCGACGAACGACGACACGATCTTGCCGAACGCACCGCCAATGACGATCCCCACCGCCATATCGACGACGTTGCCGCGCATGGCGAATTCTTTGAATTCCGAAGCCAGAGACATGGTCTACCCTCCCATTTGAGACACGAACACTAACCGTCTGGTCAGAGATACTCTTTGACCTGCTTCAGATAGCCTTTGATGCGCGCGAGATTCTGCGGCCCCATCCGCAACAGCTGCTTCTGCAACGGCTTCAACGATTCGACATTCGGGTCGGCGAACTGGTAGTACACCTTCGGTTGCACTACTTCGATGTCGCCTTCGAGATCGGGCGTCGCCAGTATCTGATCGATGCTTTCTCTCATCGCGACGGTGGGGTCCGGATCCTTGGCACCGAGTTCTTTCAATGACTCGACTAACAACGGCGACAAGGTGCGCAGCAGCGTGGCCGCGCGCTGCGGATCGACGCTGATCGCGGTATCGACGAATGTGTCGAAGCGGTGATAGCCGTCGGGATCGAGCACCATGCGATCGCCTTGCTGCCGCACCGGGAACTTCGCCGTCGGGGTGAGGAACACCAGTTGGCGACGCGGGTAGTCGCCGACGCGTGCGTTGTCGATGACGACCGCAAAGCGGCGCACGAGGTCGTCCTGCTTCAACCACTCGGCCATTCCCGGCGACAACAGGCTCACCTGCTCGCGGACGTAGTCGTCGCTCGATTCGAGCGCCGGCAGCACGTGTCGTTGTACGTCCGGCGTCGACGGAACCTCGCCTTCTTCCGGCGGTTTGGCGGGCGTCTCTGCCGGTGTCGACACTGTCGCCGGTGCCGCGGGCGACTGCGAACTCTTCCACCACCACAGGCCGCCGCCGATCAACACTACGATGGCTCCGGCAATTGCCATGATGATGCGAGTCTGCATCGAACCTCCGAATCCGTTGAAAGGTCGCACCGCCGGTCGGGCGCCGCGGCGCGCCTGCGCATCGTGCCATGAAATCCATTATCATTTCCCGCTTTTTGAAGGACGCCATGACACGCACCGACATCCGCGACGTGTTGAATCGACAGATCGCCGACGGCCGCGATGTCGTCGTCGCAGGCTGGCTGCGCAGCGTGCGTACGTCGAAGGGCGGCTTTGCATTTCTCTCGGTCAACGACGGATCGAGTTTCGACGGCTTGCAGGTCGTGGCAGCCGCTGCGCTGCCGAACTACGAATCCGAAATCGTCAAGCTGACGACCGGTTGCGCAGTCGAAGTCGAGGGCACCGTCGTCGCATCGCAGGGCAAGAACCAGGAACGCGAGATTCAGGCAAAGCGCGTAACGCTCATCGGCGCGGTCGACGATCCGGAGACGTATCCGATCGCGAAGAAACGCCACACGTTCGAATATCTGCGCACCGTCGCGCATCTGCGCCCGCGCACGAACACGTTCGGCGCCATCGCGCGGCTGCGCAACTCGATCGCACAGGCGGTGCATAGTTACTTTCACCGCAACGGCTTCGTGTGGGTCAACACGCCGATCATCACCGCGAGCGATTGCGAAGGCGCCGGCCAGTTGTTTCGCGTCAGCACGCTCGACGCGCTGAATCCGCCGCGCGCCGGCGACGGGGTCGACTTCGCACAGGATTTCTTCGGTCAGCAGACATATCTGACGGTATCCGGTCAGCTGAACGTCGAGAGCTACTGCCTCGCGCTGTCCAAGGTGTACACGTTTGGTCCGACCTTCCGCGCGGAAGATTCGAACACCAGCCGACACCTCGCCGAGTTCTGGATGATCGAGCCGGAGGTCGCGTTTGCCGATCTCTCCGCCAACGCCGACCTGGCCGAAGATTTCCTGAAGACCGTCTTCAAGCAGGTGCTCGAGGAACGGCCCGACGACATGGCGTTCTTCGCCGATCGCATCGACAAACAGGCGATCACGCGCCTCGAGCATCTGATCAAGACGCCGTTCGTGCGGATGGACTACACCGAAGCGGTCGACATCCTGAAGAAATGCGGCGAGCGGTTCGAGTTCCCGGTGGACTGGGGGCTCGATCTGCAATCGGAGCACGAACGCTATCTGACCGAGAAACACGTCGGCGGTCCGATCGTCGTCGTGAACTATCCGAAAGACATCAAAGCGTTCTACATGCGCCTCAACGACGACGGCAGAACGGTCGCCGCGATGGACGTTCTGGTGCCGGGCGTCGGCGAGATCATCGGCGGCAGCCAGCGCGAGGAGCGTCTGTCGATGCTCGACGCGCGCATGGCAGAGCATGGTCTCGGCGACGAGCTGTGGTGGTACCGCGATCTGCGTCGATACGGCTCAGTGCCTCACGCCGGTTTCGGGCTCGGCCTCGAACGGCTGGTTCTGTACATGACCGGTATGGAGAACATCCGCGACGTCATTCCATTTCCAAGGGTGCCGCACAACGCGAGCTTCTGACGAGGCCATTCGGACGCGGCGCGGAGCTGATTCAGCCTGAAGGAGAAACGATTCGTCAATGTTACGTTCGCTGTTCCGACTCAAGTCGTTTCTCGTTCCCTACCGTGGGCTGCTCGCGCTCGGTATCTTCGCGTTCCTCGTCGCGCGCATCTTCGAAGCCGCCATTCCGCTGTTCCTGAAGAAGGGCATCGATTCGATCGCCACCGGTTCCGGTGAAGTGCTGATCCCGGTGCTGGGCATCATCGCGGCAGTGATAGCCCGTTTCCTGGTAGTGACCCAGGCGCGCATTCAGGTCCGCCGCGTCGGCCTGAACGTGGCATTCGACCTGCGCGCGCAGCTGTATGCCCAACTGCAGCGTCAAGGGGCGAAATTCTTCTCGCAGTTCACCATCGGCGACATGATGACTCGCGCCATCGCCGACATCAGCCTCGTGCAGCGGCTCATTTCCATGGGCAGCATCCTGCTGGTGGTGCTGGTATTCGCCACGGTCGTCGGCTTCAGCTTCATGCTGTATCTGTCGCCGAAGCTGACCGCGCTGATCCTGCCGCCGCTGCCGTTCGTGTTCTTCTACGCGTGGTACGTGTCGCGCGAAATGGGCGTTTCGTCGCGCGACGTACAAGATCGCATGTCCGATCTCGGCACTCACGTTCAGGAAAACCTGTCCGGCATTCGGACCATTCAGGCGATGGTGCAGGAGGAAAACGAGATCCGTCGCTTTGCGGTGACGAATCAGCGCTACTCCGAATCGTTCTACCGGCAAGCGCAGATCAACTCGCTGATGGGGGCGTGGATGCCATCGCTCGCCGCCGTCTGCTCGATCGTCATTCTCGGTTACGGCGGCAGTCTGGTGTTGTCAGGCGCCATCACGGTCGGCACGTTCACCGCTTTTTTCATGTATGTGAACATGGTGGTGCAACCGTTCCGGGTCGCCGGTTTCATCGTCAATCTGTTCCAGCGCGCCGGGGTCGCATCGGATCGCCTGTTCGAAGTATTCGACCTCGCGCCGGAAATCGACGACGCACCGACCGGCGACACGCCGGCGCAGATTCGCGGCGCCATCGAGTTCAAGCACCTCAGCTTCGCGTACGACACCAAGCGCGAACCTGCCTTGAACGACGTCTCGCTGACGGTTCGCCCGGCGAGTCGATCACGATCATGGGGCGCGTGGGCGCCGGCAAGACGACGCTGCTGAAGCTGCTGATTCGCCTGCTCGACCCGCCGCCGCATACCGTCTTCGTCGACGGGCACGACGTGCGCGACTATCCGCTGTCGCAGCTGCGTTCGCAGATCGCGTTCGTTCCGCAGGACCCGTTCCTGTTCGGCGAGCCGTTGCGCGACAACCTGACGTACGACGATCCGGTGCGCGCGCTGGACCTCATCTGGGAAGCCGCCGCGTCGGCCGATTTCAAAGACACCGTCGAAGGATTCGCCGATCAGCTCGAGACGATCGTCGGCGAGCGCGGCGTGACGCTGTCCGGCGGGCAGAAGCAGCGCGCAACGCTCGCGCGCGGATTGATCCGTCAGGCGCCGGTGCTGGTGCTCGACGATTGCTTCTCGAGCGTGGACACCGAAACGGAAGAACACATCCTGTCGCGAATTGAAGCGGCTGCGCCGCGGCCAGCACGACGCTGTTGATGTCGCACCGCGTATCCACCGCGCGTCACTCCGATCGCATCGTCGTGCTCGACGACGGGCGCATCATCGAAGAAGGCACGCACGCCGAATTGCTGGCGCGCGGCGGTTCGTATGCGGAACTCGAACGCATCCAGCGCGAAGGCGCCGACGCATCCGACTATGCGACGTCCGAGGAGCACGCATGAGCAAGGCCCTCGAAATGAGCGAACTCGACACTCGGCAGCGCTCGCCCCGAACCGCCGCGTCGCGACCATGCGATGTTCGACGCCGAACTGTCGGGACAGGCGTTGAATCTCGCGCTGTTGCGGCGCCTGCTGCAGTGGATTCGGCCGTATCGCGCCACCGTCGCGCTGAGTTCGGTGCTGATTCTCGTCTCGTCCGCGTTGCAGGTGATGTTGCCGGTGGTGATCAGCGTGGTCGTCGTCGATCACGTCATCATGGGATCGACGCAGCACGTGACGCCCGACATGGGCATGATCGACGTCACGGAGTGGATCCAGCGAACGCTCGGCCTTTCGCCGCTCGCCGCGGCGTGCGCGTCTGTTCGCCGTGTTGCAGCTCGGCTGGGCCATCACCGGGCACTATCACCGGCTCACGTTGATCCGCTCGGTGATCAACGGTCTGCGCGATCTGCGCATCGACCTGTTCCGGCATCTCGAAACGCGCCCGTCGTCGTTTTACGACCGCGTCGCAGTCGGCCGCATCATGACGCGCGTTACCAACGACGTCGAAGCGTTGTACGAACTGCTGCGCGGCATCGGCACCCTGATCGGCGAGTTCGTGCCGTTCTTCGTGGCCCTCGTGATCATGCTCGCGGTCGACGTGAAGCTGACCGTGATCATGCTGCTGGTGATGCCGATCATGGGCGGCGTCACCTACACGTTCCAACGCATTACGCGGCAGTTGTTCCGGCTGGTGCGCCAGTCGGTGTCGGCTCTGAACCAGAACCTGCAGGAGAACCTCGCGGGCCTGCAGGTAGTGCAGCTGTCGCAGCGGCAGGAATACAACGAGGAACGGTACGGCGCGATCAACGCGCGCAATCGCGACGTAGAGATGCGTTCGATGCGGATCGAGACGCTGTACGGTGCGTTCACCGACAGCGTTTCGTCGATCGCGCTCGCGCTGGTGGTCTGGTATCGGCGCCGGCGCGGTGTTGCAGGAGCACGTCTCGCTCGGCGGCGTGATTCTGTTCACGCGCTTCATCGACATGCTGTTCCATCCGATCGTGGTGCTCGGCGAACAGACGAACATCCTGTTTCGCGCGATGGCGAGCGGCGAGCGGATCTTTCAGGCGCTCGACTGGGACGAGAAGATTCACGAGCCGGCAACGCCGACGTCGCTGCCGCCGCGGTTGCGCGGCGAAGTCGAATTTCGTCATGTCGACTTCGGCTACGATCCCGAACACGCCGGTGCTGCGCGATGTCTCGTTCGACATCCGTCCGGGAGAGAAACTGGCGATCGTCGGTCCCACCGGATCCGGCAAGAGCACCCTGATCCGGCTGTTCGGGCGCTTCTACGACTTCGCGGACGGCCAGATCTTCCTCGACGGCATCGACCTGAATCGCATCCACACGCGCGACCTGCGCCGCCGCGTCGGCGTGGTGCTGCAGGACTTCCACATCTTCTCCGGCACGATCTACGACAACATCGCGCTCGGCGATCCCGCGATCTCGCGCGAGCGCGCCGTAATGGCGGCGCGCACCGTCAACGCCGACCAGTTCATCCGCTCGCTGCCCGACGGCTACGACACGGTGTTGTCCGAGCGCGGCCAGAATCTGTCGCACGGCCAGCGCCAACTGCTCGCGTTCGCGCGCGTGCTCGCGATCCGAATCCGGAAGTCCTGCGTGCTGGACGAAGCGACCGCGAGCATCGACACCGAAACGGAACTGCTGATTCAGGACGCGCTGCGCAAACTCACGGCCGGCCGCACGTCGATCCTGATCGCGCACCGGCTGCAGACGATCCAGGAAGCCGACCGCGTGCTGGTGCTGCACCACGGCCGCGTCGAAGAACTCGGCACGCACGAAGAGCTGCTGGCACGGCGCGGCCTCTACTACACGCTTCACACGCTGCAGTTCCAGGCCGTCACCGACGACGAAATCGACGAGGTCATCCAGCACGAAACCGACGGTCGTCCCCGGCCGTGATGCGCTGAATCCCGGTGGAGGTGTCGTGCGCCCGACCTCCGCCGCTCCAACTGCTCAATCGAAGTCGCCAAACGGCTAGAATGAACGCATGAGCGACCAACCGAAGAGCGGCGAGAAATTCCGGACGCCGCTCGGCTTTACGGCCATCAAGAACGGCATCAAACGCGATCCCGACGCAACACGCGTCAGCGAACGCAAGCCGCCGTGGTTGCGGGCGCGCATCGGCAGCGGCAAGAACTACGACGCGGTGCGCCGCACCGTCCGCGACAATCGCCTGAGCACCGTCTGCGAAGAGTCGCACTGTCCGAACATCGGCGAGTGCTGGGACAACGGCACCGCCACGATCATGTTGATGGGGTCGGTGTGCACGCGCGCGTGCCGCTTCTGCGCGGTGGACACCGGCAACCCGAACGGCTGGCTCGATCCCGATGAACCCGCGCAACGCCGCCGAGGCGGTGCGTCTGATGGCGCTGCGCTACATCGTGCTGACGTCGGTCGACCGCGACGATCTGCCCGACGGCGGCGCCGCGCACTACGCGGCGTGCGTGCGCGCGATCAAAGCGGTGAATCCGTCCACGGCGGTCGAAGCGTTGACGCCGGACTTCAACGGCGATCAGGCCGCCATCGAAGTGGTGGTCGATTCCGGATTGCAGGTGTTCGCGCAGAACATCGAGACCGTGGAGCGCCTCACCCATCCGGTACGCGACCCGCGCGCCGGCTACGAGCGCACGCTCGGCGTGTTGCAGCACGCGAAGCGTCATCGCGGCGACGTGCTGACGAAATCGAGCCTGATGCTCGGTCTCGGCGAGACCGACGCGGAGATCCGCGCGACGATGGACGATCTGCGCTCCCGCGGCGTGGACATACTGACGTTGGGCCAATACCTGCGGCCCACGCTGAACCATCTCGCGGTGGAGCGTTGGGTGCATCCCGACGAGTTCGCGCGCTATCGCGAATGGGGACTCGAGCGCGGTTTCACCGAAGTCGCATCGGGGCCGCTGGTGCGTTCGAGCTATCGCGCCGATCGCATTCTCGAGAAGAACAACCTCGGCCTCACGCCGAAGAATCCCTCAACCATTCCGATCAAGACGCTTTAATCATGGCCAGTTTTGCCGATACCGCGTTGTGTTTCGCCGACGCTCCAAATGCAACGCGCTTGCACCTCGTGCGCGCCGCCGACTACGCGGCGTGGATCGCGGAGCAATCCGAGCAGGTCCGCCAATGGCTCTCATCCACGCACCATCGCGGCGACGCGGGCACGATTGCCTGGTTGCCGGTCGACGGAACGGGCAGCGCGGTTCTCGCGGTGCTCGGCAACGACGCGCTTTACGCCGCCGGCGATCTGCCGTTCCGGCTGCCGCCGGGCGACTATCGCGCCGTCACGCTGTCCGAATCGTCGGCTGATCTCACCGTGCTCGGTTGGGGCCTCGGTGCGTATCGCTATACGCGCTACAAAGCCGCGGATCGCGGCGCCCGCACGATTGCTGGTGCCGAAAGCATGCAATGCGGCGCTACTGCGCGATCAGCTCGACGCAACCGCGCTCGTCAGGGATCTGATCAACACGCCCGCCTCCGACATGCTGCCGGAACAACTCGCCGACGCAGCAATAACGCTCGCGAAAGAGTTCGGCGCCGGTTGCAAGGTCATCGTCGGCGACGATCTGCTCGCGCAGAATTTCCCGACGATCCACGCGGTCGGCCGTGCCAGCGCAAATGCACCGCGCCTGATCGATCTGAACTGGGGCAACGAGAGCGATCCGCGCGTAACGCTCATCGGCAAAGGTGTGTGCTTCGATTCGGGCGGGCTCGACATCAAACCGTCCAACGGCATGCGGCTCATGAAGAAAGACATGGGCGGCGCCGCGCACGTGCTGGGCATCGCGCGACTGGTGATGTCGCAGAAGTTGCCGGTGCGTCTGCGCGTGCTGGTGCCCGCCGTCGAAAACGCGATCTCCGGCAACGCGTTCCGTCCCGGCGACGTCGTGCGCTCGCGCAAAGGCACCACGATCGAGATCGACAACACCGATGCTGAGGGGCGGTTGGTGCTGTGCGACGCGCTCGCGCTCGCGTGCGAAACCGACCCCGGCCTGATCATCGACTTCGCGACCCTCACCGGCGCAGCGCGCACCGCGCTCGGCACCGATCTGCCTGCGCTCTTCAGCAACGACGACGCGCTGGCCGACGGCATCATCGAGGCCGGCCGTCGCGTGGCCGATCCGGTGTGGCGCATGCCGTTGCACCAGCCGTATCGAAAGATGCTCGACAGCAAAGTGGCCGACGTGGCGAACAGTTCTGCGTCGCCGTACGCGGGCGCGATCACCGCCGCATTGTTCCTCGAAGCATTCGTAAAAGCCGGAACGCCGTGGGCGCATTTCGATCTGATGGCGTGGAATCTGTCGACCAGCGCGGGCCGGCCGGAAGGCGGCGAAGCGATGGGACTACGCGCGGTGTATGCTCACCTCGTCAATCGATTCAGCCGCTAGCCGATCAGGAGCAGACGATGTTCATCGCGATGAATCGCTTCCGAATTGCGTTGGGGCACGAAGAGGATTTCGAGGCCGTGTGGCGCAATCGCGAGAGTTTTCTCGACGGCGTGCCGGGCTTCGAAACGTTCCACCTGCTGAAAGGCGCAACCACCGACGCGCACACGCTCTATGCCTCGCACTCGGTCTGGCAATCGCGCGCGGCGTTCGTCGCGTGGACGCAGTCCGACGCGTTTCGAAAAGCGCACGGCCAGGCGAATCCGCGCAAAGGCACCTACCTCGGTCACCCGGAACTCGAAACGTTCGAGTCGGTTCTGTAGCGCAATGTCCGCGCCGCTGTTCAAGCGCCTCGAACGCGCGCCACCGGGCGAGTCGGTCGACTTGGCTGAAGTGCTCGATGCACTGCAGTTCACCGACGACGGTCTGATTCCCGCGATCGCGCAACGGCACGACACCGGCGAGGTCGTGATGGTCGGCTACATGAACCGCGCCACGCTGGAAGAGACGCTGAATACCGGTCGGGTCTGCTACTACTCACGCAGCCGCAAGCGCGTCTGGCGCAAAGGCGAAGAGTCCGGAAACATCCAGACATTGCGCGAGCTGCGGATCGACTGCGACGGCGACGCGTTGCTGCTGATCGTCGAGCAGACCGGCCCGGCCTGCCACACCGGTCAGCGCCGGTGTTTCTACCTGAAGGTCGACGGCGATCGCGTCACGGTGACCGATGCGCCGGAACGCAGCCCGGAACAGATGTACCGGTCCCCCGAGTGAACCTATAATGCCGCGCATGTTCACCCCGCATGCAGACAGTCCCACCCCGCCGCGACGCTGTTGTTGTTGCTGATTCCGTTCGGCTTCACGAAACGTCCGCGTCGCGCAATCACTGGGAACCTTCCGCATGAACATCACGCTGCACAACACCCTCTCCGGGCGTAAAGAACCGTTCGAGCCGCTCGACCCGGCCTGCGTGACGATGTACGTCTGCGGTCCTACGGTCTACAACCTGGTGCACATCGGCAACGGCCGGCCGGCGGTGGTATTCGACGTGCTGTACCGGCTGTTGTCGGCCGTGTATCCGAAGGTGCGGTACGCCAGCAACATCACCGACATCGACGACAAGATCAACAAAGCGGCGCTCGAAGCGGGCGAGTCGATCGCCGACTTCGCCGAACGCTTTACCGTGGCGTACAACGAGGACGTTCGTGCGCTCGGCAACCTGCTGCCTACGGTGGAGCCGCGCGCCACGCATCACATCCCCGAAATCGTCGCGATGATCGAGCGGTTGATCGAGCGCGGTCACGCCTACGCGTCGCAAGGCCACGTGCTCTTCAACGTGCCGTCGGACCCGAGCTACGGAATGCTGTCGCACCGCTCGCTCGAAGACATGCTGGACGGCGCGCGCGTCGAAGTGGCCCCGTACAAGCGCGACCCGAAGGATTTCGTGTTGTGGAAGCCGTCCACGCCCGAGTTGCCCGGTTGGGACAGCCCGTGGGGTCGCGGCCGCCCCGGCTGGCACATCGAGTGTTCCGCGATGATCCGCAAGCACCTCGGGCACACCATCGACATACACGGCGGCGGCTCCGATCTGACGTTCCCGCACCATGAAAACGAGCTCGCGCAGGGGCGCTGCGTCGAAGGCGGCGAAACCTACGTCCGCTACTGGCTGCACAACGGCATGCTGACGCTCGGCGACGAGAAGATGTCGAAGTCGGTCGGCAACATCATCACGTTGCGCGATCTGCTGGCGCGTCACGGCGGCGAGGTGCTGCGCTATGCGTTGCTGTCGGGCAACTACCGCTCGCCGCTCGCCTGGTCCGACGACCTGCTGAAGCAGGCGCAAGCGAGCCTCGATCGCATGTATCAGGCGCTGCTCGACGTACCACCGGGCAATGCCACGAGTCCGGAGCAGTTCCGCCACGCGCCGGTCGAAGCGTTTCCGGCCGCCGTGATCGAAGCGCTGGCCGACGATCTGAACACCACCGAAGCGCTCGCCGCGATGCACGGCATCGTCAGCGACATGCATCGCGCCAACGACCCGACTCGAGCGCGCGTTCTGCGCGATCAGCTGGTTGCCGGCGCATGGTTGCTGGGCCTCCTGACCGAATCGCCGGAAGCCCACTTCAAGGCGGGCAGCAACGTCGACGCCGCGCACATCGAGGAACGCATTGCCGCGCGCAATGCGGCAAGGGCGTCACGCGACTTCAAGCTGGCCGACCAGATCAGGGACGAATTGCTGGCTCAAGGCATCGAGCTGGAAGACACGCGCGACGGCACCCGTTGGCGCACGCGCGGCTGAGTCACTCCTCGTAGTTGAGCAGGCTGCCGATGGTGCGGAATCCCAAGCTCGCGTAGACGGAGCGCGCCTGCTCGTTCGCCGCATTCAGCCAGCCGATGTTGCGCCCGCTGTCGAACAACCCGCGCAGCAGGACGCTGACGACCGTCGCCGCCGCGCCGCGCCTTCGAAATTCCGGCAACGTCACGATCGACGTGATTTCACCCAAGCCGTCGCGCTGCGCGATGCAACGCCCCACAGAAGCAGGCCGGCCATCGACGTCTGCCATCGCGCAGGTCTCGCCGCCGGTACGCAGCGTCTCACGCAGTGCGGCGACCGCTTTGTCGGATACCGGAGCCGATCCATCCGCCGGACGTTGATCGGCGATGTGAAGGTACGTCGCCAGATCGGTACGGCTCGCATCGGCATCGAGCAGCCGCACGCTCACCCCGGATGCATCGACCGGCGTGAACTCGCTCTTCATGCAGGCCATCAGCGGCTCGCGCGCCTGAAGATGCAATCCGGATCTGCTGCAACGCATCGGCGAGACCCGGCCAGAGCTCCTCGGTGAATTCGACTCTCACCGTCCGCGCACGAGACGCGAACAGCGAACGCAGCGCATCGACCGCGGCACCGAACGCAGCCGGGTCGGTCGGCGTGACGGGCATCGCGTAGTTCGCCTGCGGATTGTCGGTATACGACGTGAACCACACGCGAAACGCGCCGCTCACCACCGACTCGGTGCCGCTCGACGTAGGCATTGGCGCGAGGCTGATGCTTTGTTCCAGCTTCCGGGCCAGCTCGATCGGAGATATCGCGTCAGGCATCGCGCCTCCATTTCGTATGAACCGGGTACGTGTTCGGTTGACGCGGGTGCACCCACGTCGTGTGCAACGCGCGGTCCAGCCGAAGCTCGAACAGCACTTCGTCGTCGCGCACGTTGTGCTTCGCCTTCGCCGCAACGACGCGCCGGATCGTCGCGTCGCCGACCTCGTGCGCCGAACCCGAGCAGAAGAACTCGTCGTCATTCTGCGCCGGCGGGAACGAATGCAGCGCGAAGCGCCCGTCGCGCATCAGGTCGTACCGTTTGGGCGAAGCACCGGTGATGAAGACGTACAGATGTCCATCGGCGACCAGCGGACAGCACGGATGCAGGCGTGGCCCACCGTCCTTCCGCGTCGTCGCGATGAACGCCAGGCCGATGCCGAATTGATGCAGCAACTGCATGCCCGCCTCCGCGATCGCAGATGCCTCGTACGTAAAGTCGTCCCACGTCAGATCGGTAGTCATGTCGCACTCCCGCGCCTCTCCACGGACGAACACTGTCCCTCTCGCCCGGCGTGAGCGCAACTCATCGCGCAGACGCGCCGACTTCATTGTCCGCGCTCAAATGATGCTGGTTATACTGCCGCCGCGTTCAGGTGCCGACGCGCGTCGATCGTTTCGATCGGATGCGTTTCGGAGAATCGGGAAATCGGTGCGCGCCGTCTGGCGGCGCAATTCCGATGCTGCCCCCGCAACGGTAAGTCCGCGACGAAGGTCTCACGCCACTATCGGCAACGATGGGAAGGCGACCCTCACGTGGTCTGCACGCGCAGATCACCGCGACAAGCCCGGAGACCGGCCCGAACGGGGCGCGAGCGTCATTGACGTTTCGCGGAATCGACACCGTCGCTCGGGGCGTAGCGGCAGATCGAGAGGTATTCCATGTCCATTTCGTTCCGACTGCGAACGGCGGCTGCCGTCGTTGCTCTCTCATTCCAACCGGTGCACGTCGTCGCGGCAGAAGCGCCGACCGCAACCGAAGAAATCACCGTGCTTGCCACGCGCACGGCGACTCCGGTCGACATTGCGCCCGCGCCGGTCGAGATCGTCGACCAAACCGCGATCGATGCCCGGCAATCGGGCGTTCCAGCGGACCTGTTGAGGGGCGCGCCGGGATTCTCCGTGAGCCAATCCGGCGGCATCGGCAGCATCACCGAGGTGCGATTCCGCGGCGCCGAGGCGAATCATCTGCTGGTCATGGTCGATGGCGTCGCGATCAACGACCCGGCATTGGGCTCTTCAGTGGACTTTGCGAACCTCGACCTGATCGGTGCGACGCGCATCGAGATCCTGCCGGGCGCGCAGAGCGCGCTCTGGGGCAGCGACGCGCTGGCCGGCGTCATGAATTTCGAGACGACGCCGGCGCCTGGCGCCACGCTGCACAACATATGGCTCGAAGGGGGTTCGAACGACACGTCGCGCGAATCAATCCAGCTCGCCCAACGGAACGACGAGTGGTACTACGCGCTGAATGCGCGTCATACCGAAACGGCCGGCACCAACATCGCGGAACAGGGCGGCGAAGACGACGGCTACCGCAACACCACCCTGCATCTGAACACCGGTTACACCGGCGAGCGCGGCAGCGTCGCCCTGGTTGCACGACAAGTCACGGCGCAAAGCGAGTACGACCCAACGCCGTTTCCGGATTTCGTTCCGGCGGACGGCAATCTGGAGCTCAACGTCCGGCAACGCCTGTTCGGTCTCACCGCGACGCTCGACGCGCCGCCGGGATGGAGCCATCGCTTCGCGGTCAAACGCTACGAGTCGCGCAACGACAACCTCACCGACGGCGTGCGCGACAGCTCGTCGGACGGCGACAAAGTTCAAGCCTCGTACCAGGGCGACTACGCGTTCGACCTGGGGACGGCCAGCAACCTGATCACGTGGGCATACGAGTACGCCACCGAAGGCTTCAATCAGCGCGGCGCTGCGAGTCCGTTCGGCGATCCGAATCAGGATCAGCACATGGACACGAAGAGCGTGATCGGCGAATACGTCATCGATCTGGATTGGGCGAGCGCTTCGCTGTCGGCCCGCCACGACGACAACAGCGACTTCGACGATTCGAACGACTATCGCGTCGCGGTGCGGATCCCGATCGTGAATCCCGCGACGACGCTGTTCGTCAGCGCCGGCACCGGCACGAAGGATCCGACTTTCGTGGAGCGTTTCGGCTTCACCCCCGACACGTTCATCGGCAACCCCGATCTGCGTCCCGAACGATCGCGCAGCGTTTCGGTGTCGTTGGAGCACGCGTTCGGCGACGCGGTGCACCTTCGCGTCACCGGTTTCCGCGATCGGCTCGAAGACGAGATCAACGGCTTCTTCTTCGACGTGAACGCCGGCGGTTTCACCGCGGTCAACACGAACGGCGAAAGCCGGCGCGACGGCGGCGAACTGTCGCTGCAGGCGCAGCTCAACGAATCGCTGCAATTGCAGGTCGACTACACCTATCTCGACGCGACCCAGCCCGGCAACGGCAAGCACGAAGACGAATTGCGCCGGCCGCGCAACAGCGGCCGCATCGTCGTGGACTACGCGGCATTGCCTGAGCGACTGTCGTTGCAGGTCGGCGCCGCCTTCGTCGGCGAACACGATGACGACGACTTCGGGACGTTTCCGGCGCGCCGCGTCAACCTCGACGGGTACACGCTGCTACACTGCACCGCGCGCTATCGCATCACCGACGTGTTCGAAATCACCGGCCGCATCGAGAACGCAGCCGACGAGCACTATCAGGACGTCTTTGGCTACGCGACGCCGGGCCGTAGCGCGTATCTCGGGGTCAACATGAGGCTGTGATGAAACCGTTCGAGGGCATGATCGACGAGGTTTGGGACGACAGCATCGTACCGACGCTGTGCCGCTACATCGAGATCCCGAACAAGTCGCCGATGTTCGACGCCGACTGGCACGCGCACGGTTACATGCGCGACGCGGTGAAGCTGTTGGAAGACTGGTGTCGGCGCAGTCCCGTGAAAGGACTTGCCCTCGAAGTCGTCGAACTGCCGGGGCGCACGCCGGTGCTGTTCGGCGAAATCGCCGGAACGTCGGCGGATGCGCCGACCGTCCTGTTGTACGGCCACTACGACAAGCAACCCGAGTTCACCGGTTGGCAGGACGGGCTCGGACCGTGGACGCCGGTGATCCGCGACGGTCGCCTGTTCGGCCGCGGCGGTGCCGACGACGGTTACGCCACGTTCGCGAGCCTTGCCGCCATTGCGGCGGTTCAGCACGAAGGGCAACCGTTGCCGCGCTGCGTGCTGCTGATCGAAGGATGCGAAGAAAGCGGCAGCTTCGACCTGCCCGCATATCTCGATCACCTCGGTCCACGCATCGGCACGCCCGATCTGGTCGTGTGTCTCGATGCGGAGTGCGGCGACTACGAGCACCTGTGGCTGTCGTCGTCGTTGCGCGGCTTGCTGACTCGGCACGCTCGAAGTGTCGGTGCTGACCGAAGGCGTGCATTCGGGCGCCGCGAGCGGCATCGTGCCGTCGAGCTTTCGCATCCTGCGCACGCTGCTCGATCGAATCGAAGACGCCACGTCCGGCCGCATGATCGACGCGCTGCACGTGCCGATCGATGCGCAGACGCGCGCCAACGCGCGCTCGCTGGTCGAGTCGCTCGGCGACGTGATCACCGAGCGGTATCCGTGGCAACCCGGCATGTCGCCGATGGCGCAGGACATGGTGGAGCTCGTGCTGAACAACACGTGGCGTCCTACGCTCAGCGTCACCGGCCTGTCGGGCGCGCCGCCGGTAACGGCGGCAGGCAACACACTGCGTCCATCCACTTCGGCGAAGCTGTCGATCCGGCTGCCGCCGACGCTCGATGCGAAGCACGCCGCGCAAACGGTCAAGTCGTTACTCGAGGCGAACCCGCCTTACGGGGCGCACGTGACGTTCGACTCCGACGGCGGTCAACCCGGTTGGGCGGCGCCCGCGGTCAACGCAATGCTGACCAGGGCATTCGCGGAGGCGTCAGAAAGCTACTTCGAAACGCCGGTGCAGTACATGGGCATGGGCGGCACCATCCCCTTCCTGAAAATGTTGGGCGATCGCTTCCCCGATGCGCAGTTCATGGTGACCGGCGTGCTGGGTCCGCATTCCAACGCGCACGGGCCGAACGAGTTTCTCGACATCGAAACCGGCAAACGCGTGACCGCGTGCGTGGCACACGTGCTGGCGAAGTACGCGGGAAGCTGAAGAGTCTGTTGAAGAACGCCGCTACGCGCTTAAGAGTCTGTTGAAGAACGCCGCTACGCGGCTAGGCGAGCGAGCAGGCGGCTGTCGGCGCCGAACTGCGCCTTCAGGAAATCCATCTGATCGCCCAGGATGCGGCCGCTGTTGATCAGCGCCAGATACTCGGCGAAGTTCGGCACGTACGGCAGCGCGAGCAACTCCATGCGCCGCTCGTGCAGCAGCCGATCGCCTTTTCGGTGATTGCAGCGCCGGCACGCGGCGACGACGTTCTCCCAATCGTCGCTGCCGCCGCGCGACCGCGGCACCACGTGGTCGCGGGTCAGTTCGCGATCGAGATGTTCGTCGCCGCAGTACAGGCAGATGTTGCGGTCGCGACGGAACAGCGCCTGGTTGGTGAGCGGCGGAACGTGCCTCACCGGCGGAACCACCCTGCCCTCGCACGCGATGATGCTGTGGATGTCCATGTGCGATTGGGTGCCGTCGAACCGCGACTGGCCGCCGCGGATTTCCAGAACCGCATCGCCGAGCGTCCACACCACCAGTTCGCGCGCGTACAAACAAACGGCGTCCTGCCAGCTCAACCATTCCACCGGTTGACCGGCCACGTTGAGCCGCAAGATGCGCGGCGCTCGTTCGAAGTCTGCCAATGTCGCGAGCACGAACTACCTCTGCGTTTGACGTCTAGTGGCGGTTCCCACCACCACGAAACCAATCGGGGCGGCTAATCATGAACAAAGTATGGAGGCGACGCAAACACGCCGTATGAGTCCACGCGGCTTGTCCGCGTGTAGTGTGCGCAAACGCAAAGCGCGACGCCGTCGAAACGTCAGACGGCGGTCAGACGAGGGCAACTCGCCAACGAGCGGCCGAGGCCGCCCGTCGGCGATGCTCGATCAGCCTGCCGCAGCGGACTCCACGTCGTTCTGCAACACCGGCAGAACCTTGGCGGCAAACAGACGCAGGTTCCGTTCAGCTTCGTCGTACGGCATGCCGGCGTAGCTGAACACCGTGGTGAACGCATTCGCCTGCGTCTTCTCGCAGGTTTCGCGGATACGGTCGATGCACATCTTCGGCGTGCCCCACACCTGCAGATCGAGATACATCTCGGTCATCTGGTTCGCGCTGGCGCGCTGCGCTTCCGACATGGCGGCGTAGAACTCGTAGCCTTTCGTCTTCGCGAAGTGTTCGCCGCCGAATTCATAGTGCTTGCGGGCCGTCTCCCAGTAGCCGCCGATCCAGCGCACCGCTTTTTCGCGCGCCGTCTTCTCGTCTTCGTCGCAGAAACACCAGCCGGCGATGATCGGCGCCGGTGCCGGTGCGTTGTTCACTTTCTGGTACACGTCGCGGTACGCCGCGAGTTCCTGATCGACCATCGGCCACGGCTTCTGCGGAATCACGAGGATGCCGATGCCGAGGCGCGCCATGATCTCGACCGACTCGGGAGAGACCGCGGCCGCATACGTGCGACCCTTGAACGTCTTCTCGGGCTTCGGACGAATGTCTGCGCGCGGTTGCTTGTAGTGCTTGCCGTTGAACTCGCAATAGCCCTGCTCGAGCCCGGCGAGAACCATCTGCGCCGCTTCGACGAAACGTTCGCGCGACTCGTCCATCGGGACGCGGAACCCTTCGAACTCGACGCGGCCGGCGCCGCGTCCCATTCCGAGAATCAGCCGCCCTTCTGAAATGTGATCCAGCATCGACACTTCTTCGGCGACGCGCATCGGATCGTGCCACGGCAGCACCACCACCATCGAGCCGAGCTTGATCCGCTTCGTGCGGCCGGCCATGTACGTCAGGAACTGCATCACGTCGGGACACATCGTGTAGTCGGTGAAGTGATGCTCCACACCCCAGATCGAATCGAAGCCCAGCGGTTCGGCCAGGTTCGCGAGCCGCAACTCGTTGCGATACACCTCGCCGTCGCTGATCTGGTTTTCCGGATTCTGAAAGATCGTTGCCATGCCTACTTGCATTTTTACTTCCCTCGTCGTGTGTGAACTAACGCGTATCGAATGTCATTCGATGAGATTCTTCGGAACGTCGGACGGCGTCAATGACCACTTCGGCGCGCGCTTTTCGACGAACGATTGAACGCCCTCGCGCGCGTCGGGCTGGTTGCCGAACCAGGCGAACGCCGGATTTTCCCGTTTCATCATTTCGGGCACGGACAATCCCATGCCGTCCCACAGAAATCGTTTCGCGACCGCAACCGAGGCCGGCGCCGTGTTCGCGGCGATGTCGCGGGCCATTTCGAGCGCGGCCGGCAACACCTGCGCCTGCGGCAGCGCGCGGCTGGCGAGCCCCATGGCCGCCGCTTCTGTACCGGTGATCGTTTTGCCGGACAGCAACAACTCGGCCGCGCGCGACAGACCGATCACGCGCGTCAACGTGATGTGCGATGCGAGTTCCGGCAGCACGCCGCGACGCACGAACGCAAACGAGATCTTCGCGTTCTCGGCAACCAGGCGAACGTCCGCGAGCATCGGATACGTGATGCCCACGCCCACCGCATGGCCGTTCAACGCGGCGATGACCGGCTTCGAGATTTCGTACGGATACAGCGTCGGCAACGCGGGCTTGCGCGGCGCGGGTCGGTCTCTGCCGCTGAACGTGCCGCCGCCGCGGCCGAGATCCGCTCCGGCACAGAATGCCCGATCGCCGGCGCCGGTGATCACCACCGCGCGTATGGCGTTGTCGTCGTTGCAGCGGTGCATCGCCTCGGTGAGTTCCTCCGACATGATCGCCGTCCAGGTGTTCATCGCTTCCGGGCGATTCAGCGTGATCTGCGCTACGCCGTCTTTCACATCGAACAACAGTTGCTGATAGCTCATGGTCGCGCTCCTGAAATCAACGCTCGTCGATCAGCGGCTGCAGTTTCGCGCGCCGCGCTTGCGCCGCGGCCATGTGCCGCTGCATTTCGTCTACCGCGCTTTCGTCCGGCTCCCAGCCGGCGCGCGCATCGCGGATACCGCCGTCCATCAGCACGTACGCGCCGCTCATGAACGCACCGTCCGCGCCGGCCATGAAACTGGCGAGGCCGGCGATGTCGGATGGTCGGCCGACGCGACCGACCGGCGTGCGCGCTTCGAGGCGCGTGCGGATGACGCCGCCCGGGTCGCCGGCAAGCCCCTGCGCGAGCGGTGTCTCGATCACGCCGGGACCGATCGCATTCACCGTGATGCCGTGCGGGCCGAGGTCCTGCGACCAGCCGCGCACCATGATGCGCACGCCCGCTTTCGTCGCGGAGTACGCGAACATCGGACCGCTGGTGTTCTCCGCCGCGAGCGACGAGATGCAGATGATGCGGCCGCCGTTGCCGAGTTTGACCATCTGTTGCGCGGCCGCCTGCACAGTCAGGAACACACCGGTGAGGTTGATGTCGAGCTGGTCGTTCCAGTCTTTCAGATCCATCTCCAGCACCGAACCGGCACGACCGATTCCGGCATTCGCCACCGCAATGTCGAGCCGGCCGAACTCCGCCACGCATAGCGCTGCCGCCGCCTGCATCTGCGCCTTAGCGGCGACGTTGGCCTTCGTGACCACGGCGCGCCGGCCCAGCTGAGTCACGAGATTCGCGGTCATTTCTGCGCCATCGCTGTCGATGTCGGCGATGAAGATGTCCGCGCCGTCGCGCGCGAGCCGTTCCGCGATGCCGCGCCCGATGCCGGATCCCGCGCCCGTTATGAACGCTACTTTGCCTTTCAGATCACTCATGCCCTTGCTCCACGTGCGTTGAGATCCATCAATCCGGTCCGCGGCGTCACGCGCAAGTGGCTCAGCGTCTTGTCGGTGTGTCGCATGCGCCACGACAGCAAACGGCGCGAATAGTCCGCCATCCGCAGCTGGTGACGCTCGTCCTGCGCCAGATCGACCAGCTCGCCGGGGTCGTTGCGCAGATCGAACAGCAGCGGCGGCAGATCGGCGAAGTGGACGTATTTCGTATCGAGCCCTCGCACCACGTTCAGCGTGCACGTTTCGAGCGTCAGGCCCAATGCGTCTTCGAAACCGGAGTCGCGAAAGTCGTATTCCCAGTGCGCCTCGGTGCGCCAGTCGCGCGGCGCGGCGCGACCGTGCAGGAAGTGCTGCAGGCTGCGGCCGTCGCACTGCCTCGGCACCTCGAGCCCGAGCCATTCGAGAATCGTCGGCATCACGTCCACGTGCTCGGTGAATGCGGCAACGCGCCCCTGCTTCACGCCGTTGGGGTCCTTGACGATCATCGGAATGTGGTACGACTGGTCGAAGAAGCCGGCTTTACCGTATTGCCAGTGGTCGCCCATCTGCTCGCCATGGTCCGACGTGAAGACGATCAGCGTGTCGTCCCATTGACCGAGCGCTTTCAGGTGCGCGAAGAGCCGGCCCATGTTGTCGTCCACCTCCGCCATCAGGCCGTAGTAACTCGCTTGCAGCATGCGATGCCGCATGTCGTCGGCTGTGCGAGGCGTGGCGTTCCGCGTGCAGCTGCGCGGCGAGCCACGGGTGCAACGCACTCTCGGCTTCGACGTCGTCGCGACGCACCGCCGGCGGCAACGCGCGCAGCGGATAGCGCGCGTTGTACGGTTCCGCGGCGACCCACGGCGGATGCGGCGCGCGCACCGACAGATGCACGGCCCAACCGGGTTCGCTCCGGGCGTGCGTCGCGATGTAGTCCATCGCGCTCTGCACGAGGAATCGCGTGTCGGTGTGATCGGCGGAATAGAGCGACGGCCGCGGCACCGCCGCGTCGTCGTGCTCCGCTACGCGCTGCCCATACGTGGCGCCGTGGTCGTCCGGCAGGCGATAGCCGAACTGCTTCAGCCAGTCGCGCCACGGACCGCAGTGCGTCGCCATGTCGACCACCGGCGTGATGCCGGGAAGGATGCCCTCGTCGGTGCCGAGCCGCGGATCGTCCGACGTCATGTAACGCGGATCCGGCGCGGTGTGCGTGTAGCCGAACAGCGCGGGATCGTAGCCGGCGCCGACGCAACTCGAGCGCCCAGTTCGTGAAGCGCCGATCGAGCGGCGTGCCGTTCGTGCCGGACCGGTGATTGTGCAGATACATGCCGGTATGCAGACACGCGCGGCTGGGTCCGCACGGAACGGCATTCGCAAAGTGACGCTCGAACAAAACGCCTTCCGCCGCGAGCGCGTCGAGGTGCGGCGAACGCACCACCGGATGGTCGACCGCCGAAAGGCAATCGCCGCGCCATTGGTCGGCCGTTATCAGCAGTACGTTGCGCCGCTGTTGAGCAAGTGCTGCCCCAATTGTTGCGTCATTGAGCGTCCGCGCGAGATATGCCTTCAGGCGCTGCCACGCATCGAGTGCCGGCGCCGTGTTCGCCTTGGGATCGCGATCGACGTACAGCCAGAAGCCGTGGTTCACGTCGTCGTAAATGTGCACGTCGTTCTCGATCCCGGCGCCGCGCAGCGCGTCGACGAAGTGCCGCACGTCGTCCGGTTTGATGTTCTGGTCGAGTCCGGCAAACGTTCCGTACAGCTCGTGATGCAGGTGTTTCAGCTTCTCCGGATCGTCGACGAGCTTGCCGTAGAACATCGCGGTGCCGTCGTGGTTCACGCCGTCGAGGCCGAAACTCAGCGCGACGCCGCCGCCGTAGCACCAGCCGATCGCCGCCACTTTTCCGGACACGTCTTTGCGCGCCTTCAGGAATTTCACGGCCGCATCGAGATTCGCGATGATCTGTTTCGGATCGGCGAGCGTCTCCTTCACCAGCGCCATGTTCTGTTCAGGAGTCGCGCCGGTGCGTCCCGAATAGAGATCGGCCGCGAGCGCGACATAGCCTTCCGCCGCAAACGCGTCGGCCACCTGCCGCACGCGTTCGCCGAGTCCATCCCATTCGTGGATCAGAATCACGGCGCCATGCTTGCCGCTGCCGGCCGGAACCGTCAGATATCCCTGCGTCTTCGGGTTGGCCGGGAAATAGCCGACCGACGTTCCAACGGGCTTACTGCCCTTACCGAGAATGGCAGCCGGCACTGCGTCGGCGGCGGTTGGTGCATACGGCACCGGCTCGGCGAATGCCGTCGACACCATCAACAACGCACAGATCGCGATCACACCTCGCATCGCCCCTCCCGATTTCTACTACGAATTGCTAACGGTTGTACCCGGCCTCATTCGAGCGGTATGAACAGACACGTTCTGGCCTCTCCCGCCACCGCCTGGCTCTTGTGGCCGCGACCGGTCGTGTCTTCGGCCAGCAGAATGCTTCCGGGACCCAGCCGGCGGCGGGTGCCGTCGCCCACTTCGAGGTCGACCGAACCGGTGAGATTGACGACGTACTGGCGTCGCGGTGCGTTGTGGAAGTCGAGGTCGTAGTTGCCGTCGACTTCGCGGAACAGCACCCCTCGGGCCTTCACCATCTTCGAGATCCGGCCGAACGCACCGCTCTCATCGAATTCGACGTCGATGTCGTCGAAATGCGATTCGCCGTCGGCCCCGGTATAGACGCGCACGATCTGCATGGCAGTGCCCTTCAAACGCTCCCCCTGGAAGGCGTTACCATACCACCGCGTCTCCTCCTTTCTGCAACCTCCCGGCACGCCTACAGATCCGGCACGGCATGACCTCGACACGACACATCGCCGCGCGCTGGTACGCGTTCGGCTACCTGCGCGAAGTCGTCCTGATGTACCCCGTGTACGCCATCATGATGGGCGCCAACGGAATTTCGCCGCTGGAACTGTCGGCGCTGTTCATCGTGTGGTCGAGCAGCGCGCTGGTGTTCGAGGTGCCGTCGGGCGTGCTCGCCGATCGCTACTCCCGCAAGCGCCTGCTCGCCGCATCCGGCCTCATCAAGGGCAGCGTGTTCGTCGTCTGGTGGTTCGCGCCGAACTTCTGGGGCTACCTCTGCGGCTTCATCGTGTGGGGCTTCGGGTCGAGCCTCGTCTCAGGCACGTCGGAGTCGTTCCTGTTCGACACGCTGAAGCAGCGCGGGCAGACCGACGCGTTCGCGCGCATCTACGGGCGCGGCCTGATGGCGAACAGTCTCGGCGTCGCAACGGCGCTCGCCTGCGGCGGTTACGCGGCGCAAGCCGGCTACGCGGTGCCGCTGGTCGAGTCGGCGATGCTGCCGATGCTGGCGTCGCTGATCGTTGCGCTCACCTTTGTGGAACCGCCGCGATCCGGTTCACCGCACGCGCACACGCGCGTCACCGATACGCTCGTCGCCGGTCTGAAGGAAGTGCGCGGCAATCGCGCGATGCTGTGGACCGTCGCGATGTTCGCGGGTCTGGTGACGGCATACGGCGTGCTCGACGAGTACATCGGTCCGTTCCTGACCGAGACGCACGCGTTCTCCCTCGGCGCCATCGGCGTGATCTACGCGTCGTTGTACGCGATGCGAACGATCGGCATGGAAGCGGCGCACCGATTGCCGGCGCGTTCGTTGCGGGCGACCGCGATAGTGCTTGGCGTGGGCACGCTCGGGCTCGCCGCCAGCACCGTGGTGACGGGTTTTGCCATCGCCGTCGCGATCGGCCTGTATTTCGCGTTGACCGCCGCATCGGAAGTGCTGCTGCAGACGCAATTGCAGCAGCAGATCGAAGGCACCGCGCGCGCGACGGTGACGTCGCTCGCGAAGATGGCACAGCACGCGTGCGAACCCGTGTTTCTGCTCTATATCGGCGGAATCGCGCAGGTCTGGTCGTTCAGTGCGGCATTCGCCGCGGTGGCCGCGCTGACCCTTGCGCTGTCGATCGTCTTCGCAACGATCGCACCAGCGCAAAGTCGTTAGGAGAACGAGACTATCGAATCGCGCGCGCTTTCTGCGCCGCCGGGCGCGCCGCGCACTTGCCGAGCCACGCTTCGACCTTCGGCCACTCCGCCAGGCTGAAGCGGCCTGCCGTCGCCCAGTTGAGCACGCACGCGACGTTCAAGTCGGCCACCGTGAAGCGAGTTCCCAGCACGTAAGTCGTTCTTCGACAGATGGCCGTTCAGCACATCGAGCGGCTTGCGGATTTCGTCGAAGTACTTCGTCGCCACCGCTTCGTCCTTGGTCATGCCCATCATGCCGGTGCGCGCGAACAGCGCGTTGAGCAGCGGCTTTCGACTTCCGGTCATCACCCAGAAGCTCCGACTGAGTGGCGTGCGCTTCTTCGGCGGGATTCTTCGGCGCCAGGTCACCGCCGTATTTCTTCGCTGAGATAGAGGTTGATCGCCATCGATTCCCACACGATCACACCGTCGTCGTCGATGGCCGGTATGCGCTGGTTCGGGTTGATCGCCTTGTACGCGTCGGATTTCGCGTCTTTGGCGAACTCGTTGCGACGTGCTCGTACGGCACGCCGCACTCTTCCGCCATCCAGAGCGTTCGCGCGGCGCGGCTCTGCGGAACGCCATAAACCTTCAGCTTGCTCATCGGCAGTCTCGTCTGTGGTTGCTATCGGCGCGGGATCATACAATCGCCGCTCCATCCGGGTAAGCGCCGCCGCCATGAATCCGATCCTGCGCGACATCATCGATCTGCTCGACGTGGAGCGCATCGAGGAAAATCTGTATCGCGGCCGCAACGCCGCCGAGTCGGAACACGTCTTCGGCGGCCAGGTGCTGGCGCAGGCGATCGCGGCCGCGTATCGAACGATCGACGAGCAGCGGCAACTGCATTCGATCCACGCGTACTTTCTGCGGCCGGGCGACTGGAACGCGCCGATCCTCTACGAAGTGGACCGCATCCGCGACGGCAAGAGCTTCACCACGCGACGCATCGCCGCGATTCAGCACGGCCGCGCGATATTCAGCATGTCGTCGTCGTGGCAGAGAGACGAGCCGGGGCTGGAGCATTCGGCGCCGATGCCGGACGTACCGTCACCAGAGTCGTTGCGTTCGGACAAAGAGGCGTTCGCGCAGATCGCCAAGACGCGGCCCGAGGTGAAGCGCTTCGCCTACCGTTTCGATGCGATCGACAGCCGCCAGGTCGAGAACATCCTGATGGGCAACAACAGCCAGGTGCATCCGCCGTACAAGCACACGGTGGCTGAAAACGCGCGACCCGCTGCCCGACAACCCGGAAGTGCATCTGTGCATGCTGGCGTACATGTCCGATCTCGACTTCATGAGCACGTCGATGTTGCCGCACGGCCGCAGCCCCGGCGAAGGCAACTTCCAGGGAGCGAGCCTCGACCACGCGCTGTGGTTTCACCGCCCGTTCCGCGCGGACGAATGGCTGTTGTTCGCGAAGTCGAGCCCGAGCGCGTCCGGCGCGCGGGGCTTCGTACGAGGTCAGTTCTTCAACGCGCGCGGCGAACTGGTCGCGACCGCGGCGCAGGAATGTCTCATCCGGATTCGCGACTGACCCGCAAATGAAAAGACGGTGCGCGCACCGTCTTTTCTCATCAACGGAACTTGAACGGTTACAGCGCCTTCATGATCGCTTCGGCGCTCGACACTTCGAACTTGCCGGGCGCTTCGACGTTCAGTTTCTTCACGACGCCGTTCTCCACGATCATCGCGTAGCGCTGCGAGCGCTTGCCGAGACCGAAGCCGCTGCCGTCCATTTCGAGGCCGACGGCTTTGGTGAAGTCGCCGTTGCCGTCGCCGACCATCAGCAGATTCTCGGCGTTCTTGTCCTTGCCCCACGCGTCCATCACGAACGCGTCGTTGACGGACAGACAGATGATGCTGTCGACGCCCTTCGCCTTGATCTTGTCGGCGTTGACGACGAAGCCCGGCAGGTGCGCCATCGAACACGTCGGCGTGAACGCGCCGGGCACGGCAAACACGACTACTTTCTTGCCGGCAAACAGATCGTCGGTGGTCACCGCCGCGGGCTTACCGTCCTTCATCATGTTGAATTTCGCGGCCGGTAATTTGTCACCTTCTTTGATCGACATGATCACTCCCTGGCTTGGTTTTAGAGGACCGCAGAGTGTGGTGAAACGCCCGCCGAGCGTCAATCGCATGCGACGTTCGTTACGTCGCGCTTCGCCAGGTACGCGTCGCACAGTTCGATCAGGCGCGCGCGGCCGAAACTCGGCTCGTGCCCGCCGTGAACGACGTCGACCGGCAAATCACGCAGTCGCTTCATCGTGGCGACGTAATCGGGAATATCGGAGCCGGGCAATTCGTCCAACAGCGGTCCGTCGTAGATCGCGTCGCCCGAAAACAACACGCGTTCGCGGGCATCCCACAACCCGATGCTGCCGGGCGAATGTCCCGGCAGATGCAGCACCTCGAAGCTCGGTTGCCGAGATCGACGACGTCGCCTCCCGAGAGGCGTCGCGTCGGACGGCACGGTTCGTGCGCGCGCGGTCGTATCCGGCATGCGGGATCGCAGTGAGGATTCCGCCGGCAATTTCGTATCCGGTCGCGGCAAATCGCGAGCGTTTCGGCGTCGTAATCGCGCAGGTCGAGCGGATTCGATTGCTGCCGCGCGCCAGCACCTTCGCCTCGCGCTCGTGCACCCAACGTTCTTCGAATTCATGCATACCGCCGGTGTGGTCCATGTGCATGCGTTGCGACGGCCGCGAGCGGTCTTTCGAACAGATCCCGCGCCGCGTCGCGCAGGCTCGCGATGCCCAGACCCGTATCGATCACGAGGTCGCGATCGCGACCGCGCACATGCCAGATGTTGCAGCGAAGGAACGGATCGACGTGCGGCTCCGTCAGCAGCGTCAGACCCGGGCTCACGGTGCGGCGTTCGAACCAACGGTCGGCGATCGGCAACATCAATGGGTCCTCCTGAGGCAATTCGGTTTCGCCGCCAGTGTAAAACCGTCAGCGGACTTCCTGAGGTTGTGTTGCATACTGTCGCGACCGTCGAACGAAGAACAGAGGAAGTTTCATGGCAGACCTGGAACTGTGCGGCCTCAGCGTGGCGCGCGCATCGTATGCGATTCAGGCACGCGAACTATCGCCGGTCGAACTGACCGATGCATACCTGCGCCGGATCGAACAACTGAATCCGCGGATCAACGCGTACATCACGGTGACGGCCGAACGCGCGCGCGCCGACGCGAAGCGCGCAACCGAGGAAATCGCCGCCGGACGGTCACGCGGTCCGTTGCACGGCGTCCCGATCGCATTGAAGGACCTGTACGAGACCGCGGGCATCCGCACGACCGGCGGCGGCAAGATTCACGCGGACCACGTTCCGGCCGCCGACTGCACCGCGGCACGACGGCTTCGCGACGCCGGCACGATTCTGCTCGGGAAACTCAACACGCACGAGTACGCGTACGGCGTCACCACGAACAATCCGCACTACGGTCCCACTCGCAATCCATGGAACCTCGAGCACATTCCCGGCGGTTCCAGCGGCGGCTCCGGTGCGGCCATAGCGGCGGGACTCGCGACCGCAACGATGGGCACCGACACCGGCGGCAGCATCCGCATGCCGGCGTCCGTGTGTGGCGTGGTCGGGCTGAAGCCGACTTACGGACGCGTGAGCAAGTCCGGCGTGCTGCCGCTGTCGTACCTGTTCGATCACGCCGGCCCGCTCACGCGCACGGTCGAAGACGCCGCGCTGATGCTGAACGCCGTTGCGGGATACGACCCGCTCGATCCAACGACGGTACGCACGCCGACCGAGGACTACACCGCGGCGCTGCGCGGCGATTTGCGAGGACTGCGCATCGGCATTCCGCGCGCGTATTTCTACGATCACCTGGAAGACGGCATCGCCGGTCCGGTCGAGCAGGCGATCGCGACGCTGCGACGGTCTCGGCGCGGACGTGCGCAACGTGGCGATTCCGGGCGTCGCCGAAGGTGTCGGCGCGTTGTTCGCGCTGGTGCTCGCGGAGGCGCAGGAGATTCACGCGGATGCGATGCGGACGCGACTCGGGGACTTCGGTGCAGACGTACGCGCGCTGCTGACCAATCCGCGGCCGGACGGCGCGGCGTTGATGCTCGGGTTACGGGCGCGCGACGCGCTATGCGTGTCGATGCGCAACGCATTGGAGTCGGTCGATCTGCTCGTTACGCCGACAACGCCGATCGTCGCGGCGCGCATCGGCCAGGAGACCATCCGGTACGGTGGGATCGAGGAGTCGATCCTGTCGGCGATGATCCGCTGCACCGCGCCGTTCAACGCGACAGGGCTTCCTGCGCTGTCGGTACCGTGCGGATTCACCGCCGCCGGATTACCGATCGGCCTGCAGATCGTCGGACGATCGTTCGACGAAGCCACCGTGCTGCGCGCGGGTCACGCGTACGAACAGGCAACCGAGTGGCACCTGCGCAAACCCGCGCTCTGAGCGGCTCGCCCCTCAATCGCACCGTTGGGCACACTCAGTCGCGGAATTCGAGACCTTCGAATTCGCCGGAGTTGCGCCACGCGTCGATGTACTTGAAGTACGCCATCGCGCCGCCGGGATGGCCGACCGCAAGGCGCGCGCCCGGCCCCGGGGTCTGGCCTTCGTTGTTGTAGTAGCCGGGCGTGCAGTCGGGAGAACCGATCATGCGGCCGGCACCCGTCAGCAACAGTTCCAGCCACGCGTTTTCGGCCTCGTCGCGTGACTTCTACTTCGTTGGCGCCCGTATCGAGCGCGTGACGGATCACCATCGCGATGGTCTTTCCCGCCTCGGTCAGGTTGTGCGGCACGTTCGAAATCAGATTGGCGCCTTGCGTCGGCTGCACGATGAACGCATTCGGAAAGCCGTGCACGTGAATGCCGTGCTTGGTGCGCATGCCCTCGGACCAGTGTTGCGACAGTTTGAGACCGTCGCGCCCGGTCGGGTCGAATCCGGCGCGACGCGTGTACGGCGTGCCCACTTCGAAGCCCGACGCATAGATGATGCAGTCCACTTCGTACTCGACGCCGGCCACCACGACGCCGCGCTCGGTGATCCGCTCGACGCCCTTGCCGTCGGTGTCCACCAGACGCGCGCCGGGTGAATTGAACGCGTCGAGATAAGCGTCGTGAAAACACGGCCGCTTGCACAACTGGCGATACCACGCCTTCAGTCGTTGCGCCGTCTCGCGGTCGCTGACGATCGCGTCGACCCGCGCGCGAATCTCGTCCATCTTCTCGTAGTCCGAATCTTCGTACGCCGCCAGCATGTGCTGCGGCGTCATCTTGTCGCGCGGCAGTTCGCATGATCTTGCTGCGGATGCGCCGCGACAGGTCGGTCCAGCCGTCCTGCACCAGGTCTTCCTCCGCCATGCCGAAGCCCGCCTGATTGGCGGTGAAGTTCTCGAGCCAGCGCTGCTGCCAGCCGGGCGTTGCGATCTGTGCGAACCACTCGGGATCGATCGGCACGTTGGCGCGCACGTCCACGGACGACGGCGTGCGCTGAAACACCAACAGTTCCCTGCAGGCGCGTGCGAGATGAGGCACGCACTGCACTGCGGTGGCGCCGGTGCCGATGATCGCGACGCGTTTGTCGGCGAGTTTGTCGAGCGGCGCGCCGGACGGATCGCCGCCGGTGTACGCGTAGTCCCAGCGGCTGGTATGGAACGAGTGACCTTTGAACGATTCGATGCCGGGAATGCCCGGCAGCTTCGGCACGTGCAACGGTCCGGTGCCCATGCCGATGAACTGCGCGGTGAACGAATCGCCGCGATTCGTGCGAATGCGCCAACGCGAGTGCGCGGCTTCCCACGTCAGATCGGTCACTTCGGTGTGGAACAGCGCATTGTCGTAGAGACCGAACTGCGTTCCGATCCTGCGGCACTGTTCGAGTATCTCCGGCGCGTGCGCGTATTTCTCGGTCGGGCGATGACCGGTCTCTTCGAGCAGCGGCATGTACACCATCGACGCGGTGTCGCATTGCGCGCCGGGATAGCGGTTCCAGTACCAGGTGCCGCCGAAATCGCCGCCTTTCTCGACGATGCGCACGTCGGTAACACCCGCTTCCACCAACCGCGCGCCGGTTACGAGGCCGGCGAAACCGCCACCGACGAACGCGAACGTGACGTGATCCGTCTTCGGCGCCCGTTCGACGAACGGCGTGTACGGATCTTCGAGGTAGTGCGCGAGCTGCCCGGCGATCCGCAGATACTGTTCGTTGCCGTCGGGCCGCAATCGCTTGTCGCGTTCTTCCAGATACTTTTGCCGCAGCGCGTCTTTGTCGATGCGGCGCGTGGTGGCTTCGTGTGTCGTCATGTCGTTGTCTCGAGATTACTGCGTGACCAAACCAACGGATTCTTCGGGCCGTTCGCGAGCTCGCCCGGTGGCAGATCGGCGAGCCAGTACTTCAGATCGCCGCGCTGGAAATCGGTCGGTCGCGCCACTCGCACGCCGTCGGCGAAATAGATGATCGTCATCACGCTGCGCATGGTGGTCGACGGATTGCCGGCCGCGCCGTGAATCGTCCAACCGGCATGGAACGTCGCGTCACCGGCGCGCAATGCGCCGTGCGTGTTCACCGGAAAGCCGCGCTTCGCGATCAACGCATCGAAGTAGCTCTGCGAATCGTCACCGATGCCCTCGAAGCCGAGATTGCCGAAGGCGTGCGAACCGGACGCAAAGCGCATCGAGCCGACGTTCGGCGGGATGTCGAGCAACGGCATCCACAGCGTGATCGTGTGCGTGGTATCGAGCGGCCAGTACGTCTGATCCTGATGCCACGGCGTGAAGCCGCCGCCCGGTTCCTTGTACAGCGCCTGATCGTGATACAGGCGCACGCCGTCCACGCCCATCAACTCGGCGGCCGCCCGGGCAAATCGCTTCGCCAGCGTGAATCCGGCAATCGGCGACTCGCGCCGCCACAGATTCGGCGACTGCACGAACGCTTTGCCGTACGTGTCGCGTTCGTCGAGCGGACGTTTGTCGTAACGGTGCGCCATCGTCGCCGCGTCGATCAGCGGACGATACGCCGCCACCTCGTCGGCGCTCGCGAGCTCGCGCACGCACGCGTGACCGTCGCGGCGGAACGCTTCGATGGTTTCGCGCGCCAGCGGATGCGGATCGTCGAGCGTCAGCGCCATGCGAAATACGGTTGTTCGTAGTGGTGCACGCGCGTCGCGCGGCCGGCGATGCACACCTCGCGGAACTGAAACAGCATCGCGGCGGTCGGCGCCGCAATCCAGCTGTCTCCGACCGGCATCCGCAACACCGGTCGGTCGCTTTCGGGAATGTCCTCCAGCACCGGCGCATCGGCGCGCATGAATTCGTCGATCGGAATGCGGTGAATCGTCTCGACTTCCGTCGGGTTGCGACGCAACTCGCGCCCCGGACCGGCCCACACCACCACCGGCGTGATCGCGTAACCGGAGCGGGTAACGAAGTCGTCGAGGCGCCCCATAATGGAATCGGTGTCGAGCAGCAGCCCCACTTCTTCGGACATCTCGCGCAATGCGGTCTGTTCCGGCGTTTCGCCTTCGTCGATGCGACCGCCGGGCAATGCCCACTGCCCCGCGTGATCGCGCAGCTGCGAAGAGCGGCGCGTGAGGATCAGCGCCGCGCGCGACTGCCATTGCGTATGTACCGGCAATCCCGAAAGGTCCGCCCCGTAACCTTCATCCGCCACCGTGATTGCGACCGCGGCCGAGCGGTGTCGGTGATCGCCGCGTTCCTCGACGGCGAATCGCGCGAGGTTGTCGCGGATCCGTTGCTTGAGCCCTTCGTCACACTCCACGATGATCTACCTTCTCTGCAGCGCGCCAGCATGCCAAAGACATCATGACGGCTCAAACGTTCTCGCCGCGTCCGACCGCGCCGTGGAGGCACTGATCAATCCAGCCGAACACGACGAACGCCGCGCCCTGCTCTACGGCATCGGCGCCGTGCTGTTGTGGTCCACCGTCGCAACCGGCTTCAAACTGGGTCTGAAGGAACTCGCGCCGCTGGAATTGTTGTGGCTCGGTGCCGCCACGTCGTTCGCGTTCTTCGCCGCGGCGAGCCTCGCCACGGGCCGGTGGCCGGCGATCCTGCGGTTGTCGGGCCGCGATTGGCTGCGCCTCGGCGCGCTCGGCCTGCTGAACCCGTTCCTGTACTACCTGATCCTGTTCGAGGCGTACGCCCGGCTGCCGGCGCAGATCGCACAACCGCTGAACTACACCTGGGCGATTACGCTGGCGCTGCTGGCGATTCCGGCGCTCGGTCAGCGCATGTCGTGGCGCATGGCCGCCGGCATGCTCGTCAGCTACTGCGGCGTAGTCGTGCTGTTGTCGCAAGGCCGCGTCGACGGATTTGCCGCAGTGGACGGCGTGGGCGTGGCGCTCGCACTCGGCAGCACGCTGATCTGGGCAACGTATTGGCTCGCGACGGTCCGCGCCAGCGACGATCCGTTGGTGATGATGACGGCGAGTTTCGCCGTGGGCGCGATCGCCATCGGTGTGGCGTGCGGGTTTACGCTCGGATTGCCGTCGCTGAGCTTGCGCCGGCTCGGCTTCGGCGCGTGGGTCGGCCTCGTCGAGATGGGCGTGACGTTCCTGCTGTGGCAGCAGGCGTTGCGGCGAACGGCCCATGCGGGCCGCGTGGCGCAGCTGATCTTTCTATCGCCGTTCATCTCGCTGCTGCTGATCGACCGGGTGCTCGGCGAGCACGTGCACGCGAGTTCGCTTGTCGGGCTCGCTGGAATCGTCGCCGGGTTGCTGATCGCGGGTCGGCCGCGGGCGGCTTAAGGAGCACTGCACAAGGGTTCGAGATTCGGGTGAGTAAAGGCAGGTTTGACAAGGGAAGACGGTGTTGGAGATCGGGCGATCGCGAGTCGCTTCACGCCTGTCACCTGTTCGGACGTCGATGCCGCCGACCATGGCCGAACATGGCCCGAATCAAACGATGTCGCTGAACACGTGCACTGAGGCGCGATCAGCGGCGGCCTTGTGCGAGATCTCGCACCGCAGGTCGGGACGTTGCCCGGCAGCGGCTTTTCGAACATGGCCCTATTCTTTGATCCATGGCGCGGTCAGCAAACAAAGCCTCCGAACAGCTCACGCTCGATGCGATGCGCTATCACACAGGGCGCGGGGGACCGCGACACGGTGCGGGTCGGCCGCGAGGAACTCGACCGCGCGTAGTGCACCGGCCGCGCGAGCGCATCGTCGCCCGTGTGCCGGTTCATGTGACGATCCGGTTGAGACGCGGCATCCCCACCTTGCGTCGGCCGCGGTTCGTGCGAAGGTTCCGCACCTCGTTGAGTGAGGCCTGCATCCGGCACGGCTTCCGGGTGGCGCACTACTCGATCCAGCGCGATCACGTGCATTTCCTGATCGAAGCTCAGAACAACCGGTCGATCGCCTGCGGGATGAAGAGTGTCGGTGCGCGAATCGGCAAGCTGGTGAATCGGCTCTTTCAGCGCAGTGGCAAGGTTCTCGACGGTCGTTATCACCTGCGGCCGCTGCGCACGCCGCTCGAGGTACGCCGCGCACTGCGTTACGTGCTGCTCAACCACCGACACCACGCCGCGCGGCGCCGCAACCATCCGTTCATTCCGTAGCCGCGGCGCCGGATCCGGCGAGTTCGGGGCGCTGGTTCGACGGCTGGCGCAGCGCCACCGCGCCTCCGAGCGCTGCCGATGTCTGCGAGGTAGCCGTCGCTCGGACCTGGCTATTGCAGATCGGCTGGCGTCGGCATGGGCTGATCGATCTCGCTGAGGTTCCGTAGAGCACTTTCGAACCGCTGCGGTGGCGATAGCTGGCGCAAATGCCGTATCAGCGTGCGATCTTTGCGAGCCAGTTCGAAACGGCAGCCGCAATTTCGTCCGGCGAGTCTTCCTGCAAAAAGTGGTTGCCCTTCACGGTCACTTCCTGCTGATTCGGAAAGCCGCGACAGAATTCGCGTTGCGCACCAACCAGGATTGCGCCCGGTTCGGCGTTGACGAACAGCTTCGGCACCGGACTCTCGGCCAGCCAGTCGGCGTACTTCTGCACCAACGCGACCACGTTCGCCGGTTCGCCACCGAGCGGAATCTGTCGCGGCCACGTCAGCGTCGGCCGCCGGCTTTCACCCGGTTCGGCGAACGGCCGCCGATACACCGCCATTTCTTCGTCGGTGAGTTTGCGCAGGATCGATCCAGGCAAGACGCGCTCGACGAATACGTTCTTCGCCAACGCCATGTCTTCGCCGGCGGTCGAACGAAATCCTTTGAACACCTGCGTTGCAGCCGCGGGCCATTGCGCCCAATCCATCGGACAGACGATCGCTTCCATGTAGCAGATGCCCTTTAGCGCGTCCGGGTGACGGCGCGCCCAGTCGAAGCCGAGCGACGAGCCCCAATCGTGCAGCACCAGCGTGACATTGTTGGCGATCCCGAGCGCGTCCAGCGCCGCATCGAAGAAGCGCTGATGTTCGGCGAGCGTGTAGCGATCGGGGCCGGACGGCGTCAGCTTGTCGGAATCGCCCATGCCGATCAGATCGAGCGCGACGCAGCGTCCCTGTTTCGCGAGCGCCGGCATGATGTTGCGCCACAGATACGACGACGTCGGGTTGCCGTGCTGGAACACGATCGGGTCGCCGCTGCCCATTTCGACGTACGCCATGCGCTGCCCGAGCACGTTCAGGTATTTCTTCGGGTGTTCCTTCGCCGACAACGTCATCGAGTCTCCCGAGTCTCAGGTATTCATCGTGCGCGCGGCGTGCGCGAAGCGTTTGCCGTCGTGGCCGCGAAAACTGCTCTTGCCGAACGGGTCGTCCTGGCCCATCAGCGTCGAGAACGCCGGCGGGTTGCGCGCGTACATCGTTTCGTCGACCGAACGGAAATCGTCCAGCTGGCGCACGAACACGCGGTTGTACGTCACGTGGATCGCCACGCGCGCACCGGGCGCGCTGCGATCGCCCTGCCAGTGCCAGACACCGTTCGCCCACAACGCAACCGAGCCTTTCGGCATCTCGATCGGCACCGCGCCTTCGCGCGAATCGCCGCGCTTCGGCGCGCGACGCCGCAGATGACTGCCGGGAATCACCCACGTCGGTCCGGCATCCACGGTCCAGTCGTCGAGCGCCCAGCACGCGACGCAGATCAGGCCGAATTCCGGATACGGTTCGCGCACCAGCGGGTAGTCGGCGTGAATGTCGATGGCGCCGGGCCCCGCTTCCTTATAGGTGCCCGACATCGCGCCGAGCACCATGCCGCGGCCCACCGCGCTTTCGGCGACCGTGCAGACGAGCGGATGCAGCGCGACCTCCTCGAACATGCGGTGCCGCATCATCAAACCGTTAGTCGTGAACGGATGGTGCTTGCGCACCTCGTCGGCCACGCGCTCGCGCAGTTCGTCGGCAAATGCATCGGTCACCGCGCGCTCGATCACTGTGTAGCCGCGTTCGCGCAGTTCTACGAGTTGCCGCGCCAGCCCAAGTCGCCCGACGCGATGCGCGTAGTCGGGATTCTCGATCGTGACCGACGCCATGTGGTCGTGCAGTTCGCCGATCATCTGCAGCAACGCGGCGGCGGTGGGCATCGGGCCGGTGATACGCAACCCGTCACGCCCGGCGCGGTGTCTGAATTCGCGCCGCGCCCGACGCTGCGCCTCTTCTCCGGCTGCATTCACGCCTTGCGCCATGCTCAGCACGTGCTGGTAGTCGCCGCGGATGTTCAGAACGGCATCGGCGATCTCGCCTGCGCCGACGTCGAGCACGCCGTTGCGTCAGGCGCCAGTACCACGCCGCGCGACGATTCGGTACGTCGAACGCGGGCGGCGCGTCGTCGAACGCTTCGCACATCGAGTAACTCTCGCTGCGCAGTTCGGAGTGCTGCGCAACGAATTGCGTCATGAACGAGCGCGCCGATTCGATCCAGCCGGGCGAAACGAACTCGAATCGTTTGTCGACGGGGGCAGGCAGCATGGCGCGTTTCCTTCGGCTGATCGGATCGCAGCGTAGGCAAAACGGCTGACCGTATCAAACGGACCTAGTAGACCCAGGTCGTTCTGGCATCGGTCTCGACGAAGCGCAGGCCGCAGGAACCGGACACACAGCGCTCGAAAGAGCTCGAATCTGACCGAAGTCACCTCGGCTGCGGCTCAATCGACTCGGTCGCACCAACGAGTTCACCAAAGGCGCGATGGCGAGACGCCGGTCGGAATTTCGACGTACCGTTCACCGTCGCCGAGGGCGAGCGACCGAGCCAGAGTTCAGGCGCGGGCCACGCGACCGCGCACCGCGTTCCACGCCGCGTCGGCGAACACCGCCTTTACCTTCGCCGGCGATTCCTTCACCTGGCCGGCCAGCCAGTAACGCGTGTAGTCCTGGATCGGTCCGCTGATGATCGGCACGTACGTGTCGATCGGCAGCGCCTTCATCTCACCGTCGCGCACGTACGGGCCGAACCAGCGGAACACTTCGGTGATGTGGCCGCGGTGGATGTCGCGCAGTTGATCCTTCGTCTCAGGAGGGAACGCAATATCTCTTGAATTCAATAAGTAACGTGCGATATCTCGATGGGCTGTGACCCAGTCGGAGTACTGCGTAACGACCGTGCGCACGCTTTCCTCGGCGGTCTTGCATCGCTTCAGTTTGCGCAACAGATCCGCGTTCAGCCGTTGAATGCCGTCGATGAAGAGACCCGCCGCGATGCCTTCTTTGTTGCCGAAGTGGTGATAAAGGCTGCCGATGCTGCTGCCCGACGCGCGACGGATGTCGTCGATCGTCGTCGCTTCGACGCCTTGCCCGATGAAGCAGTCGAGCGCGGCCTCGAGGATCGATGCGCGGCGCGCCTGCGTGGTTGCTCTGGGCTTCGGTTGTTTGGCCATCGACGGGAATCCTAATCTAGAATCATGTTCTAGTAAAAGATTCGATGATTCGCTAAAGTTGGCCAATCCTCATTCCCGGAATGGAGCCCATCGATGGATATCGACCTCTCCGCAACCGACCTCGCGTTCCGCGACGAAGTGCGCGACTTCCTCCGCACCAATGCATACAAACCCGGCGCCGACTACACCGAATGGCGCGACGGCTGGTTTGCAAAAGCCAAAGCGAAAGGCGGCTGGGACGTGCCGAAGTGGCCGAAGCAGTTCGGCGGCCCGGGTTGGACGCCGACGCAGCACTACATCTGGGAACAGGAAACGTCGACCGCGATGTTGCCGTTCGACATGCCGTTCGGCGTCGGCATGCTGGCGCCGATCCTCATGGGCTACGGCTCGAAAGAACAACAAGAACGCTTCTTGCCCGATATCCGCGCGCGCAAAGTGAACTGGTGTCAGGGCTACTCCGAACCGGGCGCCGGTTCCGACCTCGCCGCACTGAAGACGAAGGCGGAGCTTTCCGCCGACGGCAAGACGTACACCGTCAACGGCACCAAAATCTGGACGACGGCCGCGCACATGGCCGACTGGATCTTCTGTCTCACGCGCACCGAAGACACCGGCAAACGCCAGGAAGGCATCACGTTCCTGCTGTTCCCGATGAAGCAAGCCCGGCATCGAAGTGAAGCCGATCATCACGCTCGGCGGCAGCCACACCGTGAACATGGTGCACATCAACGATGTGAAAGTGCCGGTCGAGAATCGCATCGGCGAAGAAGGCAAAGGCTGGACCTACGCGAAGGGTCTGCTGCAGCACGAGCGCACCGGCCTCGCCGGCGTGTCGCGATCGATCGTTGCGCTGGAAAAACTGAAAGAACAGGCGCGCGGCGTGAAGCGCGGCAACGGTTCGCTGATGGATGAACCGGCGTTCCGCGCGAAAGTCGCCGCGCTCGAAGTGGATCTGATGGCGCTCGAATTCACCGAACTGCGCAGCCTCGCGGCCGCGTCGGCCGGCGGCGCGCTCGGACCCGAGTCGTCGATCATGAAGCTGAAGGGCACCGAGATTCAGCAGCGCATCGCGAAGCTGACGGTCGAAGCCGGCGGCATCTATTCGGCCGGCTGGGGTCATCCGGTAGGACCGAAGTTCGCGCGCAACGGCATGGCGAGTTACCTCAGCAGCCGCGCGTACACCATTTATGGCGGCGCCAGCGAAGTGCAGAAAGACGTCATCGCGAAGAACGTGCTCGGCATCAAGAGCGGCAAGAAGTAACGCCAGACAAAGCAGCAGAGAGACAACACATGAATTTCGATTTGAGTTCCGAGCAGCAACTGTTGAAAGACAGCGTCGAGCGCTTCGTCGCCGACAACTATTCTCTCGAGGCGCGCATCAAGATCACCGATGCGGAGCCGGGCTTCTCCAAGGCGCACTGGAAGTCGTTCGCCGATCTCGGCTGGCTCGCGCTGCCGTTCGCGGAAGCAGACGGCGGTTTCGGCGGTGGGCCGATCGAGACGATGCTGCTGATGGAGGCATTCGGTAAAGGTCTGGTCGTAGAACCGTACCTCGCGAGCGTCGTGCTCGGCGGCGGCGCGCTGCGACGCGGCGCCTCGAAAGCCGTGAAAGACGCGATCCTCCCCGGCGTCATCGACGGCACCAGACAACTCGCGTTCGGCTACGCGGAGGAACAGGCGCGCTTCGATCTGGAAGACGTGGTTACCACCGCCCGCGCCGAAACCAACGGCTTCGTCCTGAACGGTACGAAATCGGTCGTGCAGAACGCGGCGACCGCCGACTACATCGTCGTCTCGGCGCGCACCTCCGGCGGCCAGGTCGATCGCAACGGCATCTCGCTGTTCCTGGTCGATGCGAAAGCAGACGGCGTGCAACGCGACAACTATCCCACCGTCGACGGGCTGCGCGCGTCCGAAGTGAAACTGACGAACGTGACAGTCGATCGCGATCGACTGATCGGCGAAGTCGGCAAGGGCTACGCGATTCTCGAAGCGGTCGCCAACGACGCCATTCTGGCGCTATCGGCCGAAGCCATCGGGGCGATGGAAGTGCTGTACAAGGATACGGTCGAGTACACGCAGCAGCGGCAACAGTTCGGCCACGCGTTGTCCGAGTTCCAGGTGCTGCAACACCGCATGGTCGAGATGTTCATGGAATACGAACAGTGCAAGTCGCTGCTGTTCCGCGCCACGCTGGAATCGGCACAAGGCATACCGACCGCGCAGCGCACCATCCACGCGTTGAAGCACCTGGTCGGCAAGGCCGGCACCTTCATCGGCGAGAACGCGGTGCAGTTGCACGGCGGCATGGGCATGACCGAAGAGCTGCGCATCGGTCACTACTTCAAGCGCCTGCTCGTGATCGACGCGCAATTCGGCAACTCCGACCATCACCTGCAGAAATTCGCGGCCTGACCGAACCTCACGGTTGTCTGACGGCGCGAATCGCAATCGAAGTGGGCATCAGCGCGTCGAGCGGCGTCGACGCGCCCTGCCAATGGTCTTCGTACAACGCGGTGAGATGAAATCCGGCGGCCAGCAGGTCGCCGATCTGCGCCTGCAGGCTGTGGCCGAACTGCAACGCATCGCCCTTCGCAATCTGTTCGCGCCGCGCATCGGACAGCGGCGACGACGCTGAACCCAACTCGCTGTATGGCAGGCGATGTTGCGCCACCAGCGTTCCGGTGCGTTCCGCCTCGTCGTGATCGAAGAGAAAGAACGCCGGATTCATGAAACCCGCGAGCAGCGCGCCACCGGGTCGCAGCACCCGGTGGCATTCGCGCCACACCGGCTGCAGATCCGGTACGAAGACGTTCGATACCGCGTGGAAGATCAGATCGAACGCCGCATCGCGAAACGCCGACAGGTCGGCCATGTCGCCGCGCACGTAGCGCAAGGCGAGACCGTCGCGCATGGCGACCTCCATGTCCCGCGCGAGTTGCTCCTCGGACAGGTCGAAGCTGACGACATTGGCGCCTGCCGCCGCGAGGATCGGCGCCTGCTGACCGCCGGATGACGCGAGACACAACACCTGCGCGCCATGCAGTGCGCCGAACCATTCCGTTGGAACGGGCTTGTCCGGCGTGAGAATGACCTGCCAATCACCGCGGCGAGCGCGTTCGATCACGTCCTCGCTCACCGGCACGGACCAGCGCTCGCCGGCGATGGAGTCGCGATTCCACGCGCGTCGATTGTGTTCGAGGTGATCCATCGTTCTCCTTCAGGTCACGTGAAAATCGACGCCGATCAGTTTCATGCCGAGTCGCCGCGCGACCGCTTGCGACGCGACGTTGTCCCACGACGTGCTGTACAACGCGATGAGCGCCCAGATCGTCGACCGCCCTCGCCCACGCCGCTACGGCCTGCGAGGCCATGCCTCTGCGTCGCGCGGCGGGCAATGTTTCGACGCCGGCCGCGTGCGCCGTCGCGGTGATCCGCACGCTGCAGCACAACGCCACCGCGGCTCCGTCTTCGACCGACACGATGAACGGTTGCCGTTCGTCCACTTCGTCGCGCCAATCGGGGAACGTGCGCAGCAGATCGGCGTTCGCGCGCGCCGCCAGCGGCGCGGCGGGCAGCGCATCAACGTCGATGCAGTACGCAGGTCCGGACCAGATGCGCACCACCGGACTGTCGCGCGCCAGCAACGACACGATCGCGTCGCCACAGTGCGGCCGTTGGGAGAGCGGCACCGCCGACGGTTCGCGGTTCAGCAGGTCGCTGATTGCAGCGAGCGTCGATTCCGGCACGTCGGGCCGCCACCGCAGCTCGTGGCCCACCGCGGTGCGTCCGATGAAGATCCGCGGCGCTCGGGGACCGCGCGGTTCGTTCACGTGCGACATCCGCCCCTTCGCGTCGTAGGTGTACAGCGCATCGAGATGGATGCGCATCAGTTCGAGGTCGGATAGATCAGCCAATGAGCTGCAGGAATTCCGAACGGGTCGGTGCGTTGTCGCGGAAGCTGCCGAGCATCACCGACGTCTTCATCACCGAGTTCTGTTTCTCGACGCCGCGCATCGCCATGCACAGGTGGCGCGCCTCGATGATCACGCCGACGCCGCGCGCGCCGGCGCTGTTCATGATCGCTTCCGCGATCTGTTGCGTGAGCTGCTCCTGAATCTGCAGGCGACGCGCGAACATGTCGACGATGCGCGCCACCTTCGATAGTCCGAGCACGCGGCCGTTCGGCAGGTAGCCGACATGGCAGCGTCCGATGAATGGCAGCAGATGGTGTTCGCATAGCGAATACATCTCGATGTCCTTCACCATCACGATCTCGTCGATCTTCGATTCGAACAACGCGCCGTTCACGATGTCTTCGAGACTCTGTGCGTAGCCGCGGGTGAGGAACTGCATCGCTTTCGCCGCGCGCTTCGGCGTATCGCGCAGACCTTCACGATCGGGATCTTCACCCAGGCCCTCGATCAGCGCCCGATAGTGCGACGCAAGCTCCTGCGTGTCGGGCAAACCGCCGTTGTCTTTCTTCATGTCGACCGCGCATTTGAATGAGCGGCCTACTCTGCATATCGAGACTCGATGGGGCAAGCGCGAAGCCGCGCGCACCATTTCGACGTCGTTTCCTTTACGCACGCGGTCGCGCAACGGCGAGCGCCCATCGGGTGCGCTTACATCGAAGCTAAATTACTCCGCAGAATACATGTCGTAAGATTATGTTTATAAATGATTTTAACAACTCATTTTGGATGAATTGGGCATCACAAAACCGCGGATTTGATCACCAGCATCTTGTCGATCTGCATGTCGTCGATCGTGTGCGGAATGCCGCCTATGCCGAGGCCCGACTCGCGCAGGCCGGCGAACGGCATGCCGTCGACGCGAAACGCCGTGTGGTCGTTGACCATCACCGCGGACGCATCGAGCTGTTTGAAGCCGCGTAATGCCGCATCGAGATCGCGCGTGAATATCGCCGCCTGGAACGAAAACGGCAGATCGTTTGCCTGGGCGAACGCCTGATCGATGTCGTCGTAGCTGTAGACACACACGACCGGCCCGAAAATCTCCTTGCGGCTGACGTCGGCATCGAGCGGCGGATCGAGCAACACCGTTGCTGGATACGTGCTCGGGCTCAGCGGATCGCCCCCACACAACCGCTCCGCACCCGCCTCGACCGCGGCCATCACCCACGCGTGGATGCGTTGGGTCTCGCTGTGCTGGATCAGCGGACCGACTTCGGTGGCGGCGTCCGTGGGATCGCCGATCTTCAAGCGACGCGCGCGGTCCGCCAACGCCTGTGCCCAGCCGCGCGCCTGCGTGCGTGGTACGTACACGCGCTGCACAGACACGCACACCTGCCCGGCGTGATAGAAACCGCCTTTCAGCACCGCGTTGACCGACAGGTCCTGATCCGCGTTCGGCCCGATGATCACCGGGGCAACGCCGCCGTGTTCGAGCGCACAACGCGTGCCGGGCGCGAGCTTCGAACGCAGCGACCACCCCACTTCGCCGCTGCCGATGAAACTGAAGAACGCAACGCGACGATCGGTGACGAGTTGCTCGGCGACCGCGCGACCGCTAACGGCCACCTGGCACCAGCCGTCAGGCAAGCCGGCTTCGCGCAGCAACGCAACGAGGCGCAGACACGACAGCGGCGTGGTGCTCGCCGGTTTGACGATCACCGGGCAACCCGCCGCGACTCCGGCGAGCACCTGATGAACGATCAAGTTGAGGGGATGGTTGAACGCGCTCACTGCGACGACGACGCCGATCGGTTCCTTCTGCGTGAACGCGACACGTCCCGCGGCCGCCGCCGTGGTACCCATCGGAATCACCTCGCCGGCATGTCCGCGAATGTGTTCGATGCACAATCGCACGCCATCGATGGCGCGCGTGATTTCGACACGCGAGTCGACCAGCGGTTTGCCGCCTTCACGCGCCGCTTCCAGTGCCAGCACGTCCTGATGTTCGCTCATCAATACCGCCAGACGTTCCAGAATGGCGACGCGTTGATGCAGCCGCAGCCAACCGGCGCGGTTGCGATACAGCGCATGAGCCGCCGCCAATGCGTCTTCCGCCTGCTTCGGTCCGGCCGTGTCGACTGTCGCGATCGACGCGCCGTCGTATGGCGCCACTACGGTGACCTTGCCGGCCGCCGCGGCTTTGCTCTCGAGCATCAATCCCCAGTGTTTTGCCGTCAGCGTCGATGCTTGCATGTGCGTGCTCCGGACAACGTCGATGCCGATCTTAGCAGCGCGATCGGCCCAGCGAGGCGCTGGTGACGATCGATCGCGCTGCACATAATGGCAACCGATCCACGCCGGAGCGAAGCCATGACCTATCGCCATCTGATCCTCGACCTCGACCATTCCCGCCACGTTGCGACAGTGACGTTGAACAAGCCCGAGCGTTTGAACGCCATCGACCAGCGCGACAAGGTCGATCTGCTCGATGCAATCGCGCGCATTCAGGCGGACGACGATATCTGGGTGGCCATCTGGACCGGCGCCGGGCGCGGCTTCTGCAGCGGCGCGGACCTGCAGGGTCCGCCACCCGACGACGGCGACAAGCCCCTCAACGAACTGCTGGATGAGGAGTCGTGGATCAGCAAACAAGGCAAGGCGCTGTACGGCGTGGACAAACCGATGATCGCCGCCGTCAACGGCGTGGCCGCCGGCGCCGGCTTCTCGCTCGCGCTCGCGTGCGACATGCGGGTGGGCTGTCCCGACAGCCGCTTCGTCACCGTATTTCAGGAACGCTCTCTGCCACCGGAAGGTGGCATGTCGTTTCTGCTCGCGCGCATCGTCGGGTTGAGCCGCGCAATGGATCTGTCGCTCACCAGTCGCCGCGTCGAGGCAGACGAAGCGTATCGGATCGGCTTGCTCGACCGACTGGTACCGAGCGATCAGCTGCTGAGCACCGCGAACGAACTCGCAGAGCGGATCTGCTATCTGCCGCCGGCCGCCGTGCGCGTCACGAAGCGCGCGATACAGGCCGGGCTCGAAGCGAGCTTCGCGGAAGCTTCCGCCAATGAGACGCGATATGGCGGCATCGCACGCCGCGCGCGGCAGGATGCGGAAGAATCCGCGCGCGCGTTCGCGGAGCGACGCAAGCCGCACTATCGGGGTCGTTAGCGAGAGTCTGAGGCAGACATGAACATATTCATGGCCGGTGGTACGGGTGCAATCGGGCGCGTTCTCGTACCGCTGCTCGTGCGTGCAGGACACAACGTCATCGTGCTCACGCGCTCCACAGATCACGTCTCACAACTGGAACGAGTGGGCGCGGTGCCGGTGATTGGCGACGTGTACGACGAAGTGCGGCTCGCTCGCGTGATCGCGGAGTCCGAAGCGGAGGTCGTCATGCATCAGCTGACGGCGTTCGGCACCAGGGACGGTGATCCCTATGCGGAGACGTTCCGCGTGCGTATCGATGGAACGCGCAATCTCGTAGCGGCGGCGCGTGCAGCCGGAGTGCGTCGATTCATCGCGCAGAGCATTTCGTTCGCGTGCTCGCCGTTCGGTGGCGGACTTACAGACGAACAGACTCCGCTGTATCTCGATGCTTCTCCGCCGGTTCGGGCACCTGCCGAAGCCGTTGCATCGCTGGAACGTCAGACGCTGGAAACAAACGGCCTATCCGGCACCGTCCTGCGATACGGATGGTTCTACGGCCCCGGCACCAGCTACGACCCCGAGGGCACCATTCCGACGGCCATCCGCAAGGGCACTATGCCGATCGTGGGCGACGGCGCGGGGACCTATTCGTTCATCAATCTGCCTGATGCGGCAGCCGCAACACTGAAGGCTCTTAACATCGAAACGCGCGGTATCTACAACATAGTCGATGACTCGCCCGCTCGTTTCAGCGAGTGGTTGCCGTTCGCCGCAAAACTCCTCGATGCGCCCGTTCCGGGTCACATGGAGGAGGTGTTGGCCCGGCAGAAGCTCGGTGACCTTCGGGTTTATTACATGAATGAACAGCGCGGGGCTTCGAACGCGAAAGCGAAGCGCGAGCTGGATTGGCAGCCGGCTTTCCCTTCATGGCGAACCGGGTTCGAGGCGCTCTATTCGAATCGTTCGCGGGGATCTTCCGAAGCCATATAGCGGCCGCGTACGCGCGCTGCCACTCAGCTACACCGTTAGGCGTCGATGAAGATCGCGGCGGGATGCTCGAGGCGTTCCTTCAGCGCCTGTATCAGCGCCGCGGCGTCGTAGCCGTCGACGAAGCGATGATCGAACGACGACGACAGATTCATCATCAGCCGGATCGCGACCGAGCCGGCCACGACCATCGGACGTTGCACCGCTTTGTTCACGCCGATGATGCCGACTTCGGGCGCGTTGATGATCGGCGTCGACGCGATGCCGCCGAGACGGCCGAGGCTGGTGATCGTGATGGTCGAGCCGCTCAATTCGTCTTTGGTCGCCTTGTTGTTGCGCGCTGCGTCGCTGACGCGGCGGATCTCGTTCGAGAGATCCCACAGCGACAGTTCCTGCGCGTTGTGAACCACCGGCACCTTCAATCCATCCGGCGTCTGAGTCGCCACGCCGAGGTGCACGCGCCGGTGTCGCTGCAACACACCCCGCTCCGCGTCGTAGTGCGCGTTGCATTGCGGGAACTCGGGCAACACCCGCACCAGCGCCAACGCCAGGAACGGTAAGTACGTCAGCTTCGCATCGCGCTTCTCGTTCAGGTGTGCACGCAGCGATTCGAGTTCGGTGATGTCCACTTCCTCGACATATGCGAAATGCGGAATGTTGCGTTTCGATTCGCTCAGGCGCTGCGCAATCACGCGGCGTACGCCGATCACCTTGATCTCTTCGACGTCGCCGGTCGCGACCGGCTTCGTCGGCTTTGCCGATTTCGCCCGCGGCGCTGCAACGTGCGCGTCGAAGTCGGCCGCGGTAATGCGGCCGTCAGCGCCGGAACCGTGAATGTCCATGAGATCGATGCCCGCTTCGCGCGCGCGGCGGCGGATCGACGGCGACGTCAGCACCGCGTGCGGTGACGGCTTCGCCGGTGCAGGCGCTCGTTCCGCCGCCGGCGTTGCGCGTTGCGCGGACTTCGCCGCTCGCAGCGGTGCCGTCGTCGTCGCGACAGGCGCCGCCTCCACCTCCACAGCGGCAACCTCCGCAGCCGCAACGGGTTTGACCGCGACCTTCGCAGCAGAGGCGACTTCGAACACGATCAGCGTCGCGCCGACCGGCACGCGGTCGCCCGGCTCTCCGGTGGTCGACACCACCGTTCCGCTCACCGGCGCCGGCACCTCGATGTTCGCCTTTTCGGTCATCACGTCGACGATCACGTCGTCTTCCTTCACCTGATCGCCGGCTTTCACCTTCCACTCGACGATCTCGGCGTCGACGGTGCCCTCACCGAGATCGGGCAGCTTGAACTCGAATCGGCTCATGCCGATACCTCCAATCGGTTCATGCCGATGCTTCCATCACCGCCGTGAACGCCGCGATGATGCGCGCCTGGCCCGGAAAGTAATCCCATTCGAACACGTGCGGATACGGTGTATCCCAACCGGTGACGCGTTCGATCGGCGCGAGCAACGACCAGAAACACTGCTCCTGAATGGTCGCCGACAACTCTGCGCCGAAACCGCTGAAGCCGGTCGCTTCATGCGCGATCACGCAACGCCCGGTCTTCTTCACCGACGTGCAGATCGTGTCGACATCCAGCGGCACCATCGTGCGGATGTCGATGATCTCGGCATCCACCTTCGCTTTCTGCGCCGCCGCTTCCGCCACGTGCACCAGCGTGCCGTAGGTCAGCACCGTCACGTCCGCGCCTTTGCGCACGATCTCCGCCTTGCCGATCGGTACGGTGTAGTAGCCGTCGGGCACCTCGCCTTTCGGCCGCGTGCTCCACGGCACTGCGGGTTTGTTGGGGTCGCCGTCGAACGGCCCGTTGTAGAGGCGCTTCGGTTCGAAGAACACCACCGGGTCGTCGTCTTCGATCGAACTGATCAGCAGTCCTTTCGCGTCGTAGGGATTCGACGGCATCACTACTTTTATTCCGCACACGTGCGTGAAGATGCCTTCCGGACTCTGCGAGTGCGTTTGCCCGCCGCGAATGCCGCCGCCGCACGGCGTGCGGATCGTCACCGGCGACCAGAAGTCGCCGCCGCTGCGATAGCGTATGCGCGCGAGCGTGCTCGTCAGCTGGTCGAACGCCGGATAGATGTAGTCGGCGAACTGGATCTCGACGACGGGCCGCAGACCGTTCACGCCCATGCCGATGGCGGCGCCGAGAATGCCGCCTTCGGCGACCGGCGTGTCGAGCACCCGATGGTCGCCGTACTTGCGCTGCAACCCGTCCGTGCAGCGGAACACGCCGCCGAAGTAGCCGATGTCTTCGCCCATCAACACCACGTCGGGATCGCGACTCAGCATGATGTCCATCGCCGAGTTGATCGCCTGCACCATGTTCATCTGTGCCATCAGCGCTTCTCCCCTTTCGGCAACAGCGCCTTCATCTGCTCGCGCTGCTTCTTCAGATGCGGCGGCACCTCTTTGAACACGTCTTCGAACATCAAGTCGCGATCGAGCGTGGGTGCTTCGGTCATGGTCCCGTACGTGATCGCTTCCTGCCACGATGCATTCACGAGATCGGTGAGCTCCGATTCCATGGCGCGCTGCCGCGCTTCCGACCATTCGCCAATCGCGATGAGGTGATTCTTCAAGCGGTCTACCGGATCGCCCAACGGCCACTGCGCCGCGTCTTCTTTCGGACGATAACGCGATGGGTCGTCGCTGGTGGAGTGCGCGGCCGCGCGATACGTGACGAGTTCGATCAAGGTCGGCCCGGCGCCCTGACGAGCGCGCTCGGCCGCCCAGTCCGTGACCGCGTGCACCGCGAGATAGTCGTTGCCGTCGACGCGGATACCCGGAATGCCGTAACCGGGTCCGCGCGCAGCGAACGTCTTGCGCTCGCCGCCGGCGAATCCCTGGAACGTCGAAATGGCCCATTGATTGTTGACGACGTTCAGAATCACCGGCGCCTGATACACGGCGGCAAACGTCAGTGCATGGTGGAAATCCGGCTCCGCGCTGGAACCTTCACCGATCCACGCAGCGGCGATGTGGTCTTCCCCTTTGATCGCCGCCGCCATCGCCCAACCGACCGCTTGCGGAAACTGCGTCGTCAGATTGCCGCCGACCGAGAAGATATTGCCCGAACCCCAGTGATACATGACCGGCATCTGGCGGCCTTTGCACATGTCGCGCGTGTTCGACAGACACTGGCACATCAGGTCGACGAGACTGCGTCCGCGCGCGATCTGCAGCCCTTGCACGCGGTAAGACGGAAACAGCATGTCGGCCGGCCGCAACGCCATGCACTGCGCCACGGCGACTGCTTCTTCGCCGGTGCATTTCATGTAGAAGGAGATCTTGCCCTGTCGCTGAATCCGCAACATCCGATCGTCGAAGATCCGCGTGAGCACCATGTGCCGCAGGCCGATCTGCAGATCCGGCGCATCGAGATGCGGATTCCATGGCCCGATCGCGGTGTGCTGTTCGTCGAGCACGCGCACCATTTCGGTAGACAGGAATTCGATGTCGCTGGTATTCGCGTTGACGTCGGGACGCTTCACCGCACCGGCGGGCGACGTCGCGAGATAGCTGAAGTCCGGTTTCGCCCCAGGGCGCGCGGGTGGACGCGGAATGTGGAGGCGTGATTCTCGACTCATGGGCTCTCCGTGATCGGCGACGCGTTCTCGGTGTAGAGGATAGGTCGCGGCGGGCGCTTTCGCATCCTGCCGCGACGCCGAGATTGTCATCGACCCCGTCGACTCCGTCACGCGCCGTCACGGCGCTTGCAGAACCGCGCCTGACGGACGCGCCCCTTAATAGAATTGGGCGCGTCCGTTCAGCATCAGTCTTTGTCTTTTTTGTCGACCTCGTGGCCGATTACGCCGCCGACTGCCGCGCCGCCCAGGGTTCCTGCCGCGCTGCCATTCGTCAGGACAGCGCCGCCTGCTGCACCTACGCCGGCGCCGATCGCCGTGTTCCGGTCCTGCCGCGACATGCTGTCGCATCCGCCGATGCCGAGCAGCATCGACTACGGCAAACGCACTCATGAGCAATTTCTGTTTGGAATTCATCGTCATACCCTTCCTGCTAAGCACTTGGGTACAACCGTATAGTGCGTGTCGTCCGCACTCTGTACGTCATGGTGACGAATGCCGGTCAGGCAACGACTACATTTGACGCCGATCAGCCCAGGATGCTTGCGTAGACGTCGCGATCGGCGCCGTAACACGCACATGCAGCGGCCTTCAGCCCTCGTCGATCGAGAACGGTGATCTTGCCGCGGCTGTAGTGAATCAATCCGAGTTGCTGAAGCGAACCGGCGGCGCGAGTCACGCCGACCCTGCGCACACCGAGCATCAACGCGAGGAATTCCTGCGTCACGTTGAACACGCCGGAATGGACGCGGTCCTGAGTCATGAGCAGCCACCGCGCAAGCCGCGCTTCGACGACGTGGTAGCGGGTACAGCCGGCCGTCTGCGCGAGTTCGCTCAGGTGAACGAACGCATAGCGATCGATCACGCGATGCAATGTCTCGTTGCGCTGGATCTCGACACCAAACGGTGCGGCGTCCATCTGCAGCGCGGCACCGCTGCCTTGAACGACGGCGCGCAATGACGACACACCTACACCGAGTACCAACGGGATTCCGAACATACCTTCGTTTCCGATCAGTCCCACCTCGAGACCCACCGACCCCTCGATCGGCACGATCAATGAAATGAGCCCCTCCAGCGGAAAGTAGACGTGACTCAACCCGTCGCCGGGTTCGTAGACGATGTCACCGAATGTGAGTTCGACGGTTTCGCACCGGGCGAGCACGCGTTTCCGCTCAGCCGCGGGCAACGCGTCCAGCAGGAGATTTGTGGCAGGTCGTTTCGACGGTGCGCATCGAAGGACGGTACGAGGGTACCGATGCGCGGTCTGGGCGTTACCGAACATACGCGGAGGTCGTCTCTAGACCGTTAATGCCCGACGTAAGGGAGCAGACGGTCGAACTCGGTCTTCACGACCTGATAACACTCGCAAGACCGGGCTTCGAGGCCGGCGCGGTCGAGCACCTTGATGCGGCCTCTGCGTGTACTGAATCAAACCCGCGTCCTGCAGTTTGCCCGCCGCCTCGGTCACGCCTTCGCGACGTACCCCCAGCATGTTGGCGATCAATTCCTGCGTCATAGTGAGTTCGTTAGACGCCAGCCGGTCGAGACTCAAGAGCAACCAGCGACAGAGCTGCTGATCTACCGAGTGGTGCCGATTGCACACCGCCGTCTGCGCCATCTGCGTAATGAGCGCCTGCGTGTACCGCAGCAACAAATGCATCGTCGGACCAAACCGATCGAATTCGCTCTTGAGTCGCTCCGCCTTCAGGCGATAAGCGTGTCCCGCGCTCTGCACCACGGCGCGGCTCGGAGTCGTGTCGCCACCCATGAAAAGCGATATTCCAAGAATGCCCTCGTTGCCGACGATGGCGATCTCCGCCGACGCGCCGTCTTCCATCACGTACAACAGCGAGACGATCGACGACGTCGGCAGGTAGACATATCGCAACTTGACGCCCGGCTCGTAAAGAACGTCGCCGAGCTTCATAACGACGAGTTCCAGGTGCGGAAGCAGCCGGTCGAAGTCACTCGACGGAAGCGCATCGAGCAGGTGATTCTGGCGCGGCGTATGGTTTGCGGAAGATACTGCCTGCTCGCTGCGCTTCACCGCGGCTGCGGCGCTTTCTTCGATCTAGGTCTTGCATTGTCCGATTCATCGTCTGCCACGCTGTCTCCGCAAGAGTGAACCTTGCATGTGCACCCAGCATACGCGCTATGTGCCATAGCGCACGTATGGTTTCGGAGTCAATTCTCGATCAATCTTTCTTCACTTCGTGACCGATGACGCCGCCGACCACCGCGCCCGCAGCTGTGCCGGCGGCACTTCTACCGGTGAGCACCGCGCCGCCAACCGCACCCGCGCCCGCACCGATCGCCGTGTTCTTGTCCTGGCGCGACATTCCGGCGCAGGCGCCGAGCCCGAGCAGCAAGGTGGTGACAATTGCTGCAGCCGTCGTTCTCTGAAACGTATTCATTTGATTCGCCTTTGGAAACGCATGTTCACTGACCAGAACAGACACTACGCTTCCAACGCCTGGCGCTCCGTTCGGCAGGACGCTTACTCTCCCCTCATTTGCACCGTTAGATCGGAACACCAAACGTAGGCAATCGTCGGTCGAATCCGCACAGCCGATGCACCACTTTGGCCGACCGATTCGACATGACTCTCCGTGCTCGAAGGTGCACAGTGCTCGCCCAGACAGGTAAATCTCCATGCAAATTCGTGTCGGCTTCGAAATCGTGTACGACTGCCCGCAGCCAACGCCGATGATTCTGAATCTGAATGTTCACTTCACACGCGTCTCGGACCTCATCGGTCGCGACGATCTGGTGTTCGAACCAGGCGTGCCGATGGCGGCGTATCGCGACAGCTTCGGCAACTGGTGCACTCGCATCGTCGCCCCTACGGGACGCACGCGCCTCACCGCCAACGCGGTCGTCAACGACACTGGCTTGGTGGACGCGCACGTCCCCGACGCGCGACAGATTGCCGTTCAGGATCTACCGGAGGAAACGCTACTGTTCCTCTTGGGAAGTCGCTATTGCGAAACGGATCGGCTGTCGGAAACGGCGTGGAGTCTCTTCGGCAATGGACCGACGGGATGGGCTCGCGTCCAGGCGATCTGTGACTACGTGCATCACCACATCGCGTTCGGTTACGAGCACGCACGCATGACGCGCACGGCGCTGGAAGCGTACTTCGATAAGACGGGCGTTTGCCGCGACTACGCGCACCTGGCCGTCGCGTTCTGCAGATGCATGAACATCCCGGCCCGTTACTGCACCGGTTATCTCGGCGACATCGGCGTACCCAAATCGACCGCGCCGATGGACTTCGCCGCATGGTTCGAAGCGTACCTCGATGGTCACTGGTACACGTTCGACGCACGCAACAACACACCGCGCATCGGTCGCGTGCTGATTGCGCGCGGCCGCGACGCGGCGGATGTGGCCATCAGCAACGCGTTTGGCGTCAATACGCTGGTGAGCTTCAGGGTTTGGACCGACGAACTCCCCGTCGCGGCGTAACGCGGGACGCCTGCTAGATCCGCCGGCCTTGAATCAGCCGGATCGCGATCACCACGACCGCCAGCACCAACAGGATGTGAATGAGTCCGCCGAGGGTGTACGACGTCACCAATCCCAGCGCCCAAAGGACAATCAGCACTACTGCAACCGTTTCCAACATCGATGTTCTCCAGATACCCAAAACGTAGCTAACGACCTCGGTTACGGTGCGCTCTAACGACACCTCGAATCTGTACGGAACCGAACACTTAGCGGGTCGAATTCAAAACAAACGAAAGGACCGCAAGCGGTCCTTTCGATCGAACGGCTCGACAGCTACTGCGTCAAATGACGGTCAGCCCCTTCGACTCGACATCCGACACGCCGCGAACGTTCTTCGCGAGTTCGATAGCAAGCGCGCGCTCGGCGCCACTGTCGAGTTTGCCGCTCAACGTGACCACGCCTTTCTTCGTCGTCACGTCGATGTCGGATCCATCGACGTTGCTCGAGTACATCAGGGTCGATTTCACTTTCGTGGTAATCCAGCTGTCCGAGACGACATGCCCCTCTTCGTGGACAGCACCCTTGGGTGAATCGGTTACTGCAGCTTTGTCGGCCTTGAACGTCAGCCGGTTGTCCACGGCCACGACACCTCGGGTATTACTCGCCAGACGCCCGGCCAGGTCCTTTGCGGCTGCGCTGTCGGCGGAACCCGTCAGGGTGACGTGACCCCGCTTCGTATCCACTTCGGTCGCTAGACCATCCGTATACGTGCTCCACAGGAGTTTCGACTTCACAGTCGCGGTAATCGTAGCGTCGTCGATCTCTTCGCCGTAGCTACGCTCGGACGAGCGAGCTGGGGGGACGTAGTCGGCTTGGACCACGATCTGGTTGTCGACGTCCTTGACCCCGGGAACACCCAACGCAATCTGCTTGGCCAGATCCTTGTCGACGCCCTCTTCGACCTTCCCGCTCAGCGTTGCCTTGCCGTCGTGCACCGACACCTTGAGGTCGTTGGCGCGCAGATAGGGGCTCAACGCGTACGTTGTCCAGATCTGGGTCTCCTGCCGCGCATCGGTGACGTCTTGCGAAACCGGCGCCGCCGAAGCGGGACCGCTCATAGAAGCGATTGCAATGGCAATGCTCGATGCCAGTAACAGTTTTCGGGATTGCGGAAACATAGTGTTTCTCCGGTCGGAAAATGAAGTAGTCAATGAACGCGTCACAGCGTATTCGCTTCGAAGAACGACTTGACCTGTCGGTCCGCTTCGTCGCGCGTGATGGCGTAGCGTTCCTGAACGAGGCCGATGAGTCGATCGTGGTGGCCGTCGAGTCTCATCAATTCATCGTCGGTCAATTTTCCCCACGCGATCTTCGCGGCGCCGACCTGCTGTTTCCATTTGCCCTTCATCTCGTCGACGCTGGGCATGACTGGTTTGTCCATATGAACCTCTGAATGAATCCCGCGACGCCCAAGTGTGCGACGTGGCCAGGATGTTGGAACCGACGCACGATAGTCCGTTGGGAACGGAAGGTCGGTTCGTTGGCGCGCTTAGGTGTTGGCGCAGGGGACGTGCGTGTGCTCGCGCACAGAAGCTATCGAACACGCGGCGTAGCGTCAGGAGCATGGAATACGAGGGAACTATTGAATGAAGACTTCGAAAACAGCGACGACGAACTGATTCAGACCAATCAACTCGCCGCGACATTCTGCGATCGTTATCAGAGCGTTCCACAGCCGGTAGTCGAACGGCAACGGTACCAAGACGGTGACGTTCCAGTGCCGGACCACCTGAGATTTGCGGACTACCGCGACGGTGCACGCGCGTGCCACGTTCGATCGGAACCTTCCTGTCCGTCGCCGCGGCTGTCGTCCTAACCGCCTGCACGACAGTTCCACCGGGCGCGGACTACCCGAAGGTCGCTTCGGTTGCGCTGCCGCATCCGGAGGAAACGCGCCTCGGAAAACAGTTCGACACTGCCGCGCGCGAGCACGGCGGAAATTCGGGTTTTCGTATCATCAGCGTCGGCGTGGATGGATTTCTGACGCGCATGCAATTGATCGGTGCGGCGGAGAAGACGCTCGATCTTCAGTACTACATTTTCCGCGGTGACGAAACCGGGCGGATGCTGAGCGGCGCATTGCTGCGAGCCGCAGATCGCGGAGTGAGAGTGCGCGTGTTGGTCGACGACGGCGACACGATGCAGGGCGACGAGCAAGTCAACGCGCTGGCGTCGAATCCGTCGGTGGAAGTCCGGATCTTCAATCCATTTCGATACCGTGGACACTGGACGGCGATGCGGAACTCGGAATGGATCTTCAACTCGTCGCGACTCGACTATCGAATGCACAACAAGCTGATGGTCGCCGACAACGCGGTGGCGCTCATCGGTGGTCGCAACATCGGCAATCAATACTTTCAGATGGATCCCGAGTCACAAGTCGCCGACGACGATGTCTTCGTCGCCGGTCCAATGGCCGAGCAGCTATCCACGACGTTCGACGAGTACTGGAACAGCGCCTTTGCAATTCCGGCGGCGGCATTCGCGCGCGATCCATCTACGCGCGCCGCATCGGTAGACACGCTCGAACACGCGCGCGCACCGCCTCGGCAACAGTTGCGGTCGCTGCAGACCGACGGAATCGACTACGCGAAGTTGATCGCCACGGGGGAGCCGTATGCCGGAATCCTCTCGGGTCGACTGCCGCTGGTCTGGGCACCTGCGCAAGTGATCTGCGACAGTCCGGACAAGAAGGATGTCGAAGACGGGGAATCGCGCGGCCGACTCATGACGAGGCGCGTTGACGCCGCAGTCGCCGCGCGTGCAATCCGAACTATTGATGGTCACTCCGTATTTCGTCCCTGCGGGCGAGGATCTGCAGCTGCTGAAGGATCTGCGTCAACGCAATGTGCGCGTCCGCGTACTGACCAACTCGCTCGAGTCGACCACCGAGTTATCGGCGCAATCGGGCTACCTCCACTATCGCGTTCCGCTTCTCGAGGAAGGCGTCGAGTTGTACGAAGTTCGCTCGCTGCTCGGCAGCGCCAGAGGCAGCGGGCAGACAGCCGTCGTCTCGCGCTACGGCAACTACTCGTTGCACGCGAAGTTGTTCGTGTTCGATCGCCAACGGTTGTTCATTGGCTCGATGAATTTCGACCAGCGATCCAAGCGACTCAATACCGAAGTCGGCCTGATCATCGACAGCCCGGAACTGGCGCGCCAGACCGCGGCGCGCTTCGATGCCATGGTGAATCCACAGAACTCGTACACGCTGGTGTTGCGCGCGGACGCTACAGGCCATGGGACGCACCTCGTCTGGCTGACCGAAGAGGACGGCAAGGACGTGGAATACACACACGAGCCGGCGAGAGGCACGTGGCAGCGAATCGAGCTTCAACTCCTGTCGCTATTACCAGTTGGAAAGGAACTATGAACGGCTGCGACGTCGTGAGCAGCCACGATTGGCTCATTGAAGCGTTGTCGCGATACCGTGCATCGCTTGAAGCGGAACAAACAGAAAGGCCGAGCGACTCGGCCCACCTCTGATCGAAGCTCCGGAGTATCAGTCTTCCTTCTCGACCTTGATGTCGCTGTGCACCGATCGGACGCCTTCGGTCGACTTTGCGATCTGGACTGCGTTCGCCGCAACGGTCTGCGACTCGACCGTGCCGCTCAGCCAGACGACGCCTTCCTTGTCGGTGTCGACATGGATGCGCGCGAGGCTGCTCATATGGTCGGCCGTCAGTTTGGCTTTCACTTCGGTCGTAATCGCGGAATCCTTTACGAAGGCTTCCGGATTCGAGCGGTCGGTATCGGAATCCGTGACGGCCATTGCCGCGCCGGATCCGAGTAAGGCTCGACCATGAGGCCGGCAATCGAGTAACGCTTCTTCATCATCAATCCTCGTTTGGGAACGCAGTCATCTTCCTCGCTGCGACGCACTCATTCAGTTCGCCAGCGCACCCTGAAGACGCAGCGAGACGCATGCGAAGGGCAGCGCGATCCGAGGTGCGGTAACATTCCGCCCTGTCATTTCTAATCCGCCTGTTGGAGAGCAAGAGCATGCAAGACGTCTACATTATCGAAGCGGTCCGTAGCCCCATCGGCAAACGCGGCAAGGGTCTGGCCGGACTGATGCCGGCGGACCTGCTCGGCGCCGTACAGCTCGCTGCCCTGAAGCGCAGCGGCCTCGACGGCAAACAGATCGGCCAGGTGATCGGCGGTTGCGTTTCGCAGGTCGGCGAACAGTCGTTCAACATCGCGCGCGTCGCTTGGCTGTCGGCCGGACTGCCGCTGGAAGTCGCTTCCACCACCGTCGATTCGCAATGCGGATCGAGCCAACAGGCGACGTCGCTCGGCGCGGCGATGGTCGGCGCCGGTCTCGAAGACATCGTGATGAGCTGCGGCGTCGAGATGATGACGCGCGTGCCGCTCGGTTCGAACATGAAAGGCGGCGTGCCGATGGGCGCGAGCTATGCGGCCCACTATCAACCGACGAGCCAGTTCATGGGCGCGGCGATGATCGCCGAGGAATACCAGATCACCCGAGAAGACACCGACGCGTTCGGATTGCGCAGCCAGCAGCGCGCCATCGCCGCTTGGGACGCGGGCCACTTCACCCGCGAGGTGACGCCGATCACCGCGCCGGTGGTCGACAAGGAAGGTAAGCCGACCGGTGCGACGCATACGGTGGCACGCGACGAAGGTCTGCGCGCGACCACGATCGAGGCGCTGCGCGCGCTCGAGCCGGTTCCCGGGCAGAGCATTCATACGGCCGGCAGCAGCTCGCAGGTGTCCGACGGCGCTTCCGCGGTGATCCTGGCGTCGGAAAAAGCCGTCAAGTCGCTGGGACTGAAGCCGCGCGCCCGCATCGTCGCGACGACGCTGGTCGGCGTGGATCCGGTGACGATGCTGAAAGGCCCGATTCCCGCCACTACGAAAGTGTTGGCGCAAGCCGGTTTGAAGATCGGCGACATCGATACGTTCGAAGTGAACGAAGCGTTCGCTTCGGTGGTGCTCGCGTGGCAACGCGTGCACAAGCCCGACCCCGATCGCGTCAACCCGAACGGCGGTGCGATCGCAATCGGCCACCCGACCGGTTCAACCGGTGCGCGGCTGATCACCACCGCATTGCACACGCTCGAACGCACCAACGGTCGTTACGGTCTGATCTCGATGTGCTGCGGCGGCGGTCTCGGCACCGGCACCATCATCGAGCGGCTGTAACGTCATGCCGGCGATCCGCGATGAACTGATCGAGCTGCGCGGCCTGCGTTTCTACTATCGCGACTGGGCATCGGCCAGGCCGAACGCGCCGACGCTGTTGTTGCTGCACGGCTACACAGGTCACGCCCGATCGTGGGACGCGTTCGCGCAAGCGATGTCGCCGCGCTATCGGGTGCTCGCGCTCGACCAGCGCGGACACGGGCAAACGCAGTGGGCGCCACCCACGGCGTACGACACCAGCGAAATGGTCGCCGACGTCGACGCCTTCGTGAAAGCACTCGAGCTCGACCACTTCGCGCTGCTCGGATTGTCGATGGGCGGTCTCGTCTCGATCGGCTATGCGGGCAAACGTCCTGCCGGGCTCGCGAAGCTGGTGATCGTCGACATCGCGCCCGAAATCGACGTTGAGGGCCTGAAGCGGATTCAGGCCGGCGTGGTGCGCAGCGACGTATTCGAATCGATCGACGAAGCGTATGCGCGAGCGCGCACCGACAATCCGATTCCGCCCGACGATCAGCTGCGCCACCGCGTCGAGTACTCGATGATGCGGCGCGACGACGGCAAGTTCACATACCGCTACGACCGGGCGTTGCGCGATCCGGCAAATCCGCGCAAAGGCATTCCGCCGGACGAAGGCTGGCGGCTGGTCGGGAACATCGACGTGCCGACGCTGCTGGTGCGCGGCGAGGTCAGCGACATCCTGTCGAAACCGGTGGCGGACCGAATGGCGAAAGCGATCCCGAACTGCCGGCTGGTCGAAGTAGCGGGATCGGGACACCCGGTGCCGCTCGACAAGCCCGATGCGTTTCTGGATGCGGTCGCAACCTTCCTTTAGCCGCTTTGTTCGCCAACGGAGGCGTTGAGGCGACACGATCGCGCATCTTTCTTCACGATGCAGATGCGGGTTCGCGCAGCACACCGTCACGCACCAGCGCGTCGATGCGCGCTTCCGCATAGCCGAGGCCGCGCAGTATTTCCCTGCCGTGTTCGCCTAGTTCCGGTGCGCGACCGGCCGGACGCTTTGGCGCGCCGTCGAGATGCAGCGGACTGTCGATCGTGCGCAGCCCTGGAGTGCCTTCGACCGCGCGGAACACGCCATTGGCATTCAGCTGCGGATCGTCGGGCAGTTCGTCGATGCGCGCGATGACGCCGAACGTCACCGTGTGACGGTCGAGCTCGGCGCGCCAGTGCGCGAGCGGCTTGCTTGCGAATACCGAATCGAGGATCTTCACCAACGACGGCGCGTTGGCGCGACGTGACGGCAGATCCTTGAAACGCGGATCGGCACGCAGCTCGATGCGCCCGATCGCGCTGGTGAAACGCTCCCATTCCACCGCTTCCTGCACCATCGCGAGATACAAACCGCGACCGTCCGCGCACACGTACGGGCACACGAGTGCATTCATCGAGTTCGTCCGCGGCGGCACGGCGTAGGTCGAGCCGCCGCACAGGCGCAGCCTGCAGCAGAATCGAGTTCGCCCACGCGCCGTTAGCGAGCAACGACGAACGGACGCGTCTGCCCTTCCCCGTCCGCTCGCGGTCGAACAGCGCCAGCGCAATTGCACCGAACAACGCAATCGAGCTCGGATGATCGCCCATCGCAGCGGTTGCGAGCGGAAAGTCGGCGCCGTGCGGACGAATGGCGTCCATCAACCCGGAGCGAGCCCACCACGCGGTGGCGTCGTAGCCGGGCTTCTCCGCTTCAGCGCCCTGATCGCCGTAGCCGGTTGCGTGCGCGTAGATCAGCCGCGGATTCGACGCCGACACGTCTTCGTAGCGCATGCCGAGTTTCTCGAGCACCGATGGATGCAGATTCGTAATGAAGACGTCGGCGCCGCGCACCAGATCGAGCGCGACGTCGTGCCCTTCCCTGCTGCGAACGTCGAGCGCGATCGACTTCTTGCCGCGCGCCGTGAGAATCCAGCAGTAGTTGTCGGCGCACTCCGGCAACGGTCGCAGTTGCGGCAGATGACGATACGCATCGCCGATCTGCGGATGTTCGATGTGCACGACGTCCGCGCCGAAGTCGCCGAGGATGGTGCCGGCAGCCGGCCCGAAAACGAACGTCGCGAGTTCGACGACGCGAATGCCGTCGAGCAGATACGTGTCGGTCATGCGGTGTCTCCCCTCTTTGCATAGCCGCAGAATGCATCGCCGCGGAATTCTTCGCGAGACACATGCGTTCGCAGCTTCTTCGATCGACGGGGTTGACACATCCGTAAGTGTTGACTTACCGTAAGTCATGGCTGACCGACACCTCGCATTCAAAGCACTGGCCGACGCGACTCGGCGCGAAGTCTTCGAACGACTCGCGGCCGGACCGAAAGCGGTCGGCGAACTCGCCGAAGAGTTGCCGGTTACGCGGCCCGCGGTGTCGCAACACCTCAAGGCGCTGAAAACGGCCGGATTGGTCACCGAGCGTCGCGAGGGAACGCGCCGCGTCTACCAGATCGATCCGGCCGGACTCGGTCAGATGCGTGCGTGGCTCGACCAGTTCTGGGATACCGCGCTCGATGCATTTCAAGCCGAAGTGATCCGCACCGCCAAACCCGAATCCAAGCACGAGCGAAGGAGCAAGAAGAAGTGAGCCGCACCATTCAACCCGCACCCGTCCGCAAAGTTCTCACCGTGCCCGCCACGCCGCAGCGCGCGTTCGAAGTGTTCACGGCCGGGTTCGACCGTTGGTGGCCGCGCTCGCACACCATCGGCAAATCGGCGCTCAAGGAAGCGATACTCGAACCCCGCGCCGGCGGACGCTGGTACGGCGTCGACGACGACGGCAGCGAAACGGAATGGGGCGACGTGCTGGTGTGGGAACCGCCGGGCCGTCTGGTACTGGCGTGGCGAATCGGCGCGGACTGGCAATACCATGCGAATCTGCTGACCGAAGTCGAGGTCACATTCACTGCGCAGAGGCGGCGGTCAGACACGGGTGGACTTCGAACACCGGTTGCTGGAGAACATGGGCGATGCCGCCGCTGCGATGCGCGAAGCAATCGACGGTCCCGGCGGTTGGACGTCGATTCTTCAAAACTATGCCGACGTCGTGCGCGCCGGCTGATTCATCGAACTCACGACAATCTCACGAAAAGGGAGAAGCACATGTCACCGATCATCGTTCACGGCGTACCTGGAAGTCCCTACGTTCGCATGCCGCTGCTCGCGTGCGAAGAGAAGGGCGCGCCTTATAAGCTCGCCGCAATGCCGTTCGGAACAACCAAGAGCGCCCGAGCACCTCGCGCGCCATCCGTTCGGCCGCATTCCGGTCATCGAACACGACGGATTCTGGCTGTACGAATCCGACGCGATCATTCGGTATATCGATCAGGTGTTTCCCGGACCGTCGCTCACGCCGTCCGATCCGAAAGCGCAAGCGCGCATGAACCAGGTCATGGGCATCGTCGACTGCTACCTCGCGCCACCGGTGCTCGGCATCGGCTTCAACCGCATCGTGGCGCCGATGTTCGGTCTCCCGGTAGACGAGGAAACGATCGCCAAAGGCGTAGAGCCGGCAACGGTCTGCGTTCGCGCCCTCGAGAAACTGTTGGGAAACCAGCCGTACATCGCGGGCAATTCGGTTTCGCTCGCGGATCTTATGTTGATCGCGCAGCTCGACATGTTCCCGGCCACGCCTGAAGGCGCCACGATCATGAAAGGGTCGTCGCTGCTCGGGTGGCTCGATCGGATGCGCGCACGTCCGAGCGTGCAGGCGACCGACACCCAGAAGCTGATGGCCGCCGCGCGTCAGGCGTAAGAACTACCGGTTTGCGAAGCGATCGGTCGCGGAGACGATCGCTTCCGTCAGACGGGCGTCGCCTGCCGAGTGGCCGGCATCGCCGATCACCACCAGTTCGGAACGCGGCCAGCGCCGGTTGAGCTCCCACGCCGTAGCGAGCGGTGCCTGCAGGTCGTAGCGACCGTTGATCAGCACGCCGGGAATGTCCGCGAGCCGGTCGACGTTGCGCAACACCACCCCGTCGCCGAGCCACGCATCGTGCCGGACGTAGTGCGTGACGATGCGCGCGAACGCGAGTGCAAAGCGCGGATCGCGGAATCGCGGCGCGAGACGCGGTTGCGGCGGCCAGTCCGGCGTCGCCGATTCCCACAGACACCAGGCATGCGCGGCGCCTTCGCGCACCGCGGCGTCCGGATCGTGCAGCAGACGCGAATACGCTTCGACGATGTCGCCGATTCGCTCGCGCGGCGGGATCGCATCGCGGCGTTGCTGCCACGCCTCCGGAAACAGCGGCGCCAGTCCATCGCGAAAACCCAGACGGCGAGTCGCGAAACGCTCGGCGTCGCGACGCAGCGCACGCCTCACGATCCCCCGACACAGCAGCGGGCACGCCGATGGACGAGATCGATCCGGGGACGTGTACTGCGTCCGCAGTTGCGCTGATCGAACAGCACGATGCGGTAGCGCGCCGGATCGAACAGACGGCGATGCCACGAACCGCATCCCGACCCCGGCCCGCCGTGCAGAACGAGAGCGGGTTTTCCCAATGGATCGCCGCACGTCTCCCAATAGATCTCGTGGCCGTCCCCCACAGCCAGCATGCCGCGCGAGAACGGCTCGATCTCGGGATAGCAGCTGCGCCACTGCGCGCTCGTTAGGCGACGTCGGCCTGGATCAGATACGGGCCGTCCGATTCGAGGCCGCGCTGCAGCGCCAGTACGAACGCATCGCAGGTTGCCGCTCTGGAGCCCGGCACGCCCAGGCTCGCGGCGAGCCCGACCCAGTCGATGTTCGGCCGGGAAAGATCGAACAGGCTTGCGGCGGTCTTACCGATGTCGTTGATGCCGAGCCGCCGGTACTCGACCTCCAGAATGTTGTAGGCGCGGTTCGAGAAGATCACCGTGACCACCTTGGTGCTCTCGCGCGCCTGCGTCCAAAGACATTGAATGGTGTACATCGCGCCGCCGTCGCCGAGCAGTGCGAGCACCTGCCGATCGGGACACGCCACCGCCGCACCGGTGGCCACCGGCCCACCCTGCCCGATCGCACCACCGGTGATGTTCAACCAGCTGTTGCGCACCGCGCGTTGCATGACCGGATACGCCGCGCCGCCACCGCCTGAATCGGTAGCGACGATGCAGTTCTCGGGCACCATCGCCGCGAGAATCCGCGCGACGTTGCCGGTGTTGAGCGCGCCCTGCGGCAGACTGGGTCGCGCGGCCTCGTGGCCATTCGCGCTGTGCGGCGCGTCGAGCGCATCTGCCATGCCTTCCAGCGCGGCAACGATGTCGTCGTGACGGTGCGCGAGGCACGCCACTTCGCAGCCTGGCGGCACCAGGCTGCTCGGCAGGTTCCGGTAGGCGAAGAAACTGACCGGCGCTTCGGCGCCGGCGAGCATCAACAGCGGCACGTCCTTCAGCGTCTCGAGCACTTGCTCCGGGAAGTACGGCATGCGCGCCACTGGCGGCAACCCAGGACCCGATTCGACGCGCGCCGGAAACGTGCTGGAAAACAATCTGCATCCGGTGACCGCGGCGATGCGACCGGCCGCGCGCACGCCGGCTTCGCTCAATCCGACGCCGTCGAGCAGCAGCACGCTCTGCGCGTTCAAGCGCCCCGCCATCGCGTCGATCACTTCTTCCGGTACGTGCGGCCGCGCGCCCGCGCTGATCGGACCTTGTGCGGAATAGCGACCTTCGCCCCACGCGCAATCGGCCGGAACGATCAGCGTCGCCACGTTGCCGATCGGATTCGGGCTGGCCGCCATCGCGGCGCGCACCGCAGCCCGCCCTTTCTCGGCCAGAATCGTCGCCGACGTGGCGGTGCGGATCCACGCCGACACCGGTTTCGCCACGCCTTCGATGTCCGACGTGAGCGGCGCATCGTACGCAACGTGATGGATCGCGTGATCCCCAACTACGTTGATGAGGGGCGTGCTCGCGCGGCGCGCGTTGTGCAGATTTGCAACCGCGTTGCCGAGGCCGGCGCCGAGGTGCAGCAACGTCAACGCCGGCACGCCGCGCATCCGCCCGTAGCCATCCGCCGCGCCGCTGCAGACGCCTTCGAACAGCGCGAGCACTGCGCGCATCTGCGGCACGGCATCGATCGCCTGCACCAGGTGCATCTCGGACGTACCGGGATTCGCGAAACAGCACGTCACTCCGGCATCGACGAACGATCTGATCAACGATTCCGCGCCGTTCATGGCGATTCTCCTGGTGCGATGGACGGCATCGTAGCAGGGCCGGTGGCCAGTTCGTGCAGGTCGGCGGGCGATGCGAACGAATACCGCGGGCGCACCTGCGCGAGTTCGGCGGCGCTGCCGTAACCCCACAACACGCCGGCGGCGTGAAGACCGTTGCGATGCGCCGCCTCCACGTCGACGGCGCGGTCACCGACCATTACGCTGACTTCGCTCACCTGCCCGCTCGCAAGCAGCGCTTCGATCTGGCGCCATTTCGGGGTGCCGATCTCGCCGCCGCTGACGAACTCGAAGTGCCGCCGCAATCCGAACATCTCGAGGATCTGTTCGGCGAAATCCTGCCGCTTCGACGTGCACACGCCGAGCGGAATACCCGCGCGCCGCAATGCGTCCACGGCTTCGGGAATGCCGGGGTACAGGACGTTCTCGGCGTAGCCGACGTCGCCGTAGCGCTCGCGGTATTTCGCAACCAGTGCGGCGAGGTCGGGCTTCGAAGCCACGCCGGTGAGGATGGCGAACGATTCGTCGAGCGGCGGACCGATGTACGGCGCGAGCGCATCGAGTTCGTGCGTCGGATAAGCCGAAGTGCGCGAGCGCGTGGTTGATCGAACGGCCGATGCCGACCAGCGGATCGCTGAGCGTGCCGTCGAGGTCGAACAGAATGAAATCGTGGCGGCTCACGACGCCGGATCGCCGAGCAGGAACGTGATCATCACGTGGTCGCTCGGCGTCTGCGCGCCGGCGATCGACGCGTATGTGCGCATCGCCGCCACGTTGTCGCGCTCGGTCAGCACCCACGCTTGTTCGCATCCAAGCGCGCGCCCGGCATCGAGCAGGCAATTGAGCACGGCCTTGCCGATGCCGCGCTGGCGATGCGTGGAGGCGACGCCGAGTTCGTTGACCCACAGCTCCACGGGCTTGTCCGGATGCACGTAGTGCACGCCGGACGCGAAACCGACCACTACACCGTCGTCGATCGCCACCGCGATGTGATGGCGCGGATCGCTCAGGAACTCGCGCGCGCCTCCCGCGTCGATCGGATCGTCGAACACGTCTTCGCCGACGCGCTCCAGTACGCGCTCGTCGCCGGCACCGAGCAATCTGATTTCAAGTCGGTCGGACACCGCCATCCCCTCATGTGAGTCGTTGGTTCTGAAATCGATCGAGTCCCAGGAATCCGATCGGCAACGCCGTGCGGCCCTCCATCGCGAGATCGGCAAGCGCTTCGCCGATGACGGATGCGAACTTGAAGCCGTGGCCGCTGAATCCGCACGCGATCGTGACGCGATCGCTTTCCGGATATCGATCGACGATGAAATGGCCATCGGTCGTCGACGTGTACATGCACGCTTTCGTTGCCACGACCGGGCCGGGATCGGAGACAAATATGGATTGCAACGCCGCGCGTATCGGCACGAACTCCGCGGCGTCGATCGGCGTGACCTTGCCGGGTTCGGTGGGCATGCCTCTTCGCGTGGTGCGCGATCTTGAGGCCGAGCTGCCCGCCCATGCTCGCCGGCAGCATCGGGAAACCGTAGAACAGGCCTTCATACCCGTCGATCTGTGCAGCCCAGCACGTGAACGCTTCCAGATCGAACGCATCGATGTCTTCCGGCCAGACCCAGAACAGCGCCTGTCGCGTCACTTCGAGCGGCGTCCGCACTCGCGGCAGCAGCGCGCTCGCCCAACTGCCAACGGTCACGATGAGGCGCGCGGCGTGGTAGGTACCGGCGCCGGTGACGACGTCTACGCCCGCCGTCGTCTCGCGCCATTCGAGCACCGCCTCCGCGGCCTGCACGCGCGCGCCGTGTCGCAACGCCGATTCGCAGTGCAGCCGGATCGACTTGCCGGCGAGCACGAAGCCGCCGTCCGGCTCGTGCAGCGCGTCGTAGCCGTGCGGTACCTGCAGCGGCCCCCAGCGCCGCGTCACCGCCTGGCCGGTCAATTCGTCGCACGCAAGCTCATAGCGCCGCGCAGACTCGCGCGTACCCGATATCAACTCGGAATCGGCGCGACCGATGTACACCGCGCCGGTACGAAACAGCACGCGTTCGCCGCTGCGCGCCTCGAGGTCGTCCCAGTTCGAATACGCCCGCTGCAACAGCGGCACGTAGTCCGGGTGCTCGAAATACGCTTTGCGGATCAAACGCGTGTCGCCGCCGCTCGATCCCTGGTCGTGCGGGATGCCATAGCGTTCCAGGCCGAGCACCGCGGCACCGCGTCGCGCGAGTTGATCGAGCGCGGCCGATCCCATCGCGCCGAGTCCGATGACGATCACGTCGTAGTGGCGCGTCTCCGACATCGATGCGGTCCCGCCTGCCAACTTCAGCCGCGCATTCGAACCCGGGCGTTAAACTGGGTCAATGGCGTTGAACCTTCGGGAGTATGACGATGAGCGAAATCGAACCCACCGCGGTGCTTACCGGCAGTTGCCTCTGTGGCGCCGTTGCGTTCGCGGTCGACGGACCGATTGCCGGCGTCGGGCAATGTCACTGCTCGCTGTGCCGCAAGGTATCCGGTACCGCGAGCAACGCCGTGTTCATCGTCGGCAAGCGACGCTTCAGATGGACGCGCGGCGAGTCTCTGCAGCAACGCTTCGTATTGCGCAACGACTGGGGCACGACCCGCTGTACGACGTGCGGCAGTCCGCTGCCGGAGAGTCACGACGGGAAGCGCGTCTGGGTTCCGGCCGGATTGATGGACGTACCGCTACGCACCACGGTGCAGATGCACATCCACGTCGCGTCGAAAGCGGACTGGGAAACCATTCATGGCGACGCGGCGCGTCACGACGCCTTCCCCACCGGCTGACGCCACAGCCGACCCGCCAGCACGCACACGGGGACGATCAGAACGAGAAACGTCGCGTGATACCACAGCGGCATCAGATGCCACACGGTGCTCTGAACGCCGATGCCGGTAAGCAACAACAGAACCGCGGTAACCAACACCGCCACGCTGGCGCGCTCCTTCGCGATTGCGGCAGCGCTCAGTCCCGCCGCGACGGAACACGCGATGCTGAACGATGACGCCCAGGAGCGGCCCTAGCGCAGAACGCTCGCCGTTCGCCACTTCGGCGGAAATCGATCCGAACAAGATCGCGTTGCCGCCGAGCCACACCACCGTCCACACCGCGTAACCGACGATCACCGCGAACACCGTGCGCGCCACTATCGGATCTCCAGTATCGGTATGAGGATCGACGTCATGGCGTGCCGGCCTACGACGGTTTCTTTTCCGGCGCCAGTTCCGGCAGTCGCGAGTTGATCAACGGCTTTGCCAGATACTCGAACGCGAGCCATCCGGCGCCCAACGCCAACAGCCCCCAACCGCCGAGATAGTCGAGCACGAACACCGGCCAGCCGAACGCGATGAAACTGTTGAGGAACGACTGCGCGGCAAAACGAAAGACGAACTGCAGCACTTCCTGCACGATCATCGTCGCAATGTCGCCGTCGCCCTCGAAGTTGCCGACGAATGCCCGCACTTCGAGCACCACGAACGCGACGACGTAGCCGAATCCGTAGAAACCGCCGCCGCGAGTACGCCAGATCTTCAACAACGCGGCGCGGACCTGCGATGGCACTTTGTGCGGTTCCGCGACAACGCCGCGCACCGTCTTCACGGATTTCCTGATGCGGCGTTGGAACCATGGCCGGCGTTTCGCGCGCCCCTTGCGGCGACTGCGCCGGCGAATCGGTTCCGGAACCGGTTCCGGAATCGGTTCCTGATCGGGCACGCCTCCGGTTCGTCGCTCATTTCGTTCTCGCAGACGTCCGCCGCGTCAGGTCACGCGCGACGCGGACGACCAAACAGATCGCCCATCGGCGCGAGCGCGTTCATGTCGATGTCGAGCAGCACCGGACCAGCATTCGCCATCGCGCGCTCGAACGCCGCTTCGAATTCCGCCGCGCTGCGCACCGCTTCGGCGTGAACGCCCATGCCTTCCGCAACCTGCACGAAATCGGGCGTTTTGATGTCTACCCCGGCGGTACGGCCGTCGAAGCGCATCCGCTGAATCGCGCGCAGCACGCCGTAACCACGGTCGTTGAACACGCACACGATCACCGGCAGCTGATATTGGGCAGCGGTCGCAAGCTCGCCGATGTGCAGCATGAAGCCGCCGTCACCCTGGATCACCACGGTCTTTTCACCCGTTGCAACGGCCGCGCCGATCGCCAGCGGCAAACCCGGCCCGATCGCCGCCGACGTGGTGCTGAGCGACGTGCGCGGCGTCAGCACCGGAAGCAGCCGGTTGCCCCAGATGTATGCAGGTACCGTCGCGTCTCTAACGATGTTGCCATGCCGCGGGAGGCCTCGACGGATCGCGTCCATGATGCGCTGATGATCCGGCCCCATCTGCACTCGAATCGCCGCGCGCGCGTCGTCGCGCCGCTGTTGCGCCTGACGCAGGAAATCGGGATCGCCCGGTTGCGCGTTCTGTGCCGCGAGCAACGCCGACAACGCCGCTTCGCGCGTCGCCGATCACCGCGACATCGGCCGGGTAGTTGCGATTGACGACGCTCGCGTCGGCATCGATGTGAATCAGCCGCGGCAGCTTCAGCGTCCAGTTGCCGGTGGCGCCGCCCTGAAAACGCGCGCCCACGGCAATCACCAGTTCCGCGCCGGTCAACGTTTCGCGCAGTTCCGGTTGTGCGGTGAGCGGCCCCATCGCCAGCGCATGGTCTTCCGGGATCGAACCGCGGCCGTTCCCGGACGTGAACACCGGCGCGTCCAACGCTTCGGCCAGACGCTGCAGCAACGCGGCGGCATTGCCGCTCACCACGCCGCCGCCGGCCCAGATCACGCGCCGCGACGTTTCGCCGATCAATCGCGCGGCGTCCGCGATCGAACCCGCGCTCGGTGCGGATGCGCGTCGCGCCGGCACCGCAACCGCCACGTCGTCGATCGTCTGATATTGGAAGTCGATCGGAATTTCCACGGCACCCGGTTGCGGCCGCGCGGTTTGCACGTCGGTCGCGACCCGCACCAGCACCTCGGCGATCTCGCGAAGCGGCGCGCACCTGCTCGGCGCGGCGCGTTACGGTGCGCAGCATTTCGAGCTGCCGTTCCGCTTCGTGCAGGAAGCCTTTGCCTTTGCCCAGATACGGCGTGTCGATCTGCCCGGTGAGCATCAATACCGGCGACGACGCAAAGCCCGCCTCGAACAAACCCGGCACCGCGTTGCACGCACCGGGTCCGGTGCTGGTGATCGCAACGCCGAGCTTGCCGCCGCTGCGCGCATAACCGTCCGCCGCGTGCACCGCCGCCTGCTCGTGACGCATGTCGATCGGCGTGATGCCGCCGTGCCGCAGAATGGCGTCGTAAATCGGAATGTTGTGCACGCTGACGATGCCGAACACGTGCTCCACGTCGAGCGCGCGCAGTGCGCGATAAGCGAGATCGGCGCCGGTGTTCGTCATGGATGCGCTCACGCGACTGCCTCCGCTCGTTGGCGCCGCGCGTCGCCGAGCGCAGCCTGAATCTGTTCGTGCCGCTCGCGCGTCAGATGGTAGTGGCCATAGCACCACACGCAGATCACGCAGAACGCTGCGACGATCGGCCCCGATAGAATGCCGAGCAGATTGATGGTGTGCGTCGGAATGTCGGCCGCGCTCTGGATGTGAGCGCCGCGCGGCCAATGAATCACGTCGAGCGCGACGCCGGCCAGAATGTTGCCGAGACCGACCGTCGATTTGTTCGCGAACGACACCGCCGCGAAGAAGATGCCTTCCTGCCGCTTGCCGGTTGCGAGTTCGTTCTCGTCCGCGATGTCGGCCACCATCGAGTTGAAGCTGACGAGCGCCTGCGCCACGCCCGCGCCCTGCAGGAACTTGATCGCGACGAGTGTCCACACGAGCGCAGGCGTGCCGTTCGCGGGAAACATATCTGCGAAACGTAGGACCACCGGCACTAACTGGCAGAACGCCCAGAACGACGTCCCCCAGACGACCGCAGGCTTCTTGTCGAACAGACGGTTCAAGCGGCGCGTGAACAGCGCGCCGATCATGATCCCGATCGGCGCTGCCACGTTGAAGAAGATGAGATCGGTCGAACGCAGTTCCCAGAAGAACGTATTCATGTACAGCGACAGCGCCGCGTCCGCGCCGACCATCAGGAACACGACCAGCACGCCGAGGAAGAGCCAACGAAACGACGCGTTTTTGAGCGCACCAAGCGTCTCACGCCACATACGTACGACCACCAACCACGCGTTGCCCGCGGCAGCCTGGTCCGGTTGCCGCAGTCGCGCGATCTGCGAGCGCGTGCCCCACGTGCAGACGAACATCGCGACGGCCATCATGAGGGCGAGCGTGAGCGCGTACGGCGAATAAGCCGCGACGTTGAACTGTCCTTGCGCGTACTGGGCCGTGCTTCTGAAGTACACGCCGAAACCGATGATGATTGCGAGCAGGCCGCCGAATGTCGCGAGGAACTGGCGGACACCAACGATCGCCGTGCGTTCTTCGAAGTCGTCGGAGAGCTCGGCGCCGAGTGCGATGTGCGGGACGTGGAACAGCGCCATGCCGCCGCGCGTCAGCGTGGCGAACATGAACAGCCACCCGAACAGCGCCCAGTCGCCGTGCACCGGCGGCGAGAAGAGCAGATAGAAGCCGATCGCCATCGGCAGAATTGCCGCGTACATGAACGGATGGCGGCGGCCGTACTTCGAACGGAAATTGTCGGAGATCGAGCCGACCAGCGGATCGAAGAACGCATCGAATACGAGCGAGATGCCGAGCGCGAGACCGGCGAGCGTGCCGGGCAGTCCGAGTACCTGGTTGTAGTAGAAGAGCAGGAACAACCCGAATGCGGTGTTCTTCAGCCCCTCGGCCGCCTGGCCCAAGCCGTAGACGATCTTCGTCGAAACGGGAATGCGACCGCTACCGCGCGCCGTGATCGAACCTCCGTCCACGCCTTCCACTGCTGTTCCCCGCCCCCGTGTGTTGCAGCCGATCGATCATGCCGGACGAAGGCCCGGCGTCGCAATGCGTCGTTCGCCTACGACGGCTCGCGTCGCTACCATCGCACGACTCTTCGTCACGGACACCTCGTCGATGGCAACACCGTACCTGTGCGCCCCGCGTCGCGTCGAACGCGCCTGGATCGACTACAACGGCCACATGAACATGGCGTACTACAACCTCGTGTTCGATCAGGCGCTCGATCAGGTGTTCGACGAACTCGGCATCGGTGCGGCTTACGTGCGCGACGGCGGCGGCTCGTGCTTCACCGTGGAGATTCACGTGACGTATGTGCAGGAACTGAAACTCGACGACCCGCTCCGCGTGACGTTCCAGCTACTCGACTGGGACGAGAAGCGGTTGCATTTCTTCGGCGAGATGCATCACGCCGAAGACGGTTATCTGGCCGCGACGTCGGAGCAGATGTCGCTGCACGTCGACATGGCGTCGCGCAAAGCCGGACCACTGCCGTCGCACGCGCAACAACGCATCGCCACACTGATGCAGCAGCACCGGCGTCTCGCGACGCCGGATCAGGTAGGACACGTGATGAAGATTCCCGCGGCTCGCTCGAAGCGGGCCGGGTAATCAATAGCCTTCGAGTTCGCCGTATCGGTTGCGGTGGTAGTTCGCGTCGCCGAACGTCTGCTCGGCTACGGCCGATCGCTTGATGAAGAAGCCGATGTCGAACTCGTCGGTCATGCCGATGCCGCCGTGCATCTGGATGCCTTCGCGTGAAACACGCGTGAACGTTTCGCCGACTTTCGTCTTGGCGAGGCTCGCGAGTTTCGCGATCTCGGTGGGATCGCGACCTTCGTCGAGCGCGCTCAGCGCTTCGAGCACCACCGACTTCGACAACTCCACCTCGCAGAACATGTCGGCGGCGCGATGCTTCAGGGCCTGGAACGAACCGATCGGCACGCCGAACTGCTCGCGCTCCTTCAGATACTTGATCGTGCGGTCGAAACACTCTTCGGTGGAACCGAGCATCTCGGCGGCCAGACCGATGCGCGCGACGTCGAGCGTACGCTCGAGAATGTCGGCGGCGCCGCCGATCGGACCGAGCACCTGGTCGCGCGTTGCGGTTACACCGCGGAACTGAATGTTTGCGGCGTTGCGGCTGTCCGCCATCTTCGTGCGGGTGACCTTCACGCCTTTCGTCTTGCGATCGATCAGGAACAACGTGAGTCCTTCGCGGCTGTCTTTCTTGCCGGACGTACGCGTGACGACGATCAGTTTGTCTGCCACGTGGCCGTCGAGCACGAACGTCTTCTTGCCGCTGATCTTGTAGACGCCTTCTTTCTCGCGCGCTTTCGTTTCGATGTGATACGGGTCGTGGCGGTGCGACTCTTCCAGCGCCAGCGCGACGATGAGTTCACCGCTCGCGATGCGTCCGAGCAGTTCCTGCTTCTGATCCTGCGAACCGGCGAGATTGATGGCGGTACCGCACGCCCAGACGGTGCTGATCAACGGGCTGGCCGCCAGCGTACGGCCGGTTTCTTCGGTGACCACGCCGAGACCTTTGTAGCCGAACGCCAGACCGCCGTATTCCTCGGGCCACGGAATGCCGGACCAGCCGAGTTCAACCATCTTCGACCACGTGCCGCGATCGAATCCGTCTGCGCTGTCTTCGTCGCGCAGTTTCCGCAACTGCGAGATCGGCGCGTTCGTGCCGCAGAACGCCTTCGCAGTGTCCTTGAGCATGTTCTGCTCTTCATTGAGAATCATCGGCATCTGTGTCCCCTTATCCAATTCGTTGGAAAATGCGGGGGTAAGCCGTAGCAGGACCGGGCTCGAGCCCTGGTCGTCCGACCAAACGTGGATCCCCCGTCGAAGGCGTCGATGAAAACAGAGTCAATTCCGCTTGTCGAGCAGGGTGTCGAGCATGCGGTTCGCTCGCTCACCGACGCACTCCGCGCCACCTTGCCGATGGGACGCATCGTGGTGCAGCCGTTGCCCGGTTGCCCAGGTCTGGTCCTCGGCTTGATCAATGCGGACTTCCCAACGGGTCCGCTGCCGCCGGAGGTCATGCACGAGGTCATCCGCGCGCCCGCTTACTGGGCATTGTGCTGGGGCAGCGGTCTGGGCCTCTCGCAATTGCTCTATCGCAATCCGCACTGGGTGCGCGGCCGCCGCGTGCTCGACTTCGGTTCGGGTTCCGGCGTGGTCGGCATCGCCGCGCTTCGCAACGGCGCCGCATCGGTCACCGCGTGCGACAACGACGCCGATGCGCGCCTGGCCACGCTCGCGAACGCGCGATTGAATCGCGTCGACATCGACGTATGCGCCGAACTCGCCGACGCCGGCCGGTTCGATCTCGTGCTGATGGCCGACGTGCTGTACGACCGCACCAACCTGCCGTTGCTCGACGCACTGCAGCGCGTCGCGCCGACCATCATCGTGGCCGATTCACGCGTCGCGGAAATACCGGCCGCGGGATTCCGGCAGATCGCGCAGGTGGAAGCGCTGACGTTGCCCAATCTGAACGAGTTCGACGAATTCCGTACCGTGCGGGTGTTTGCCTACGGCGCGGTCTGAGGTTGCTCCGGCACCGCTTCGGTTGCCGCCTCGGACGTTTGCGACTCGGCCGGCGGTGTCACCGCCATCGCATCGGGGTCGACGCGCGTAACCGACGCAACGATGACGTCGCGACGAAACAGCCGCCGCTGCAGCGTCTGCAACGTCTCGCGCTCCGCATCCGCCGCCCATTCGCTCCGGTGCGCGGCGTCGACAAAACCGTACACCAGCATTGCACCGAAGCGCTGCTCGGGCTCGGCCACTAACGGATTCAATCGGGCGCGCCAGATGAGCTTGCCCTCGTGGCGTGCAAGCAGCTGATCGTCTTCGGCGAGCCATTTCGCGTCGTACGCGTCGATCGAGTCGTCGTGTGCGCCGATGAGCAAACGCACCGCTTGTGCCTCGGTCCCCTGCAGATCGAAATCGAGCGCGGGCGTGGCGGAGAGCGTGGTGTAGCGCTTCAACGCATCGCGGCGCGCGTCGAGCAGCGCCCGATAGTCGCTGCTCGTGACGAGTTCGATGAATGTCGCGCGCGATGGATACAGCACGAGTTGCAGCGACGACCACCCGTCGAGCACGCCGCCGTGGATCAGGTCGCTCGCGCTCGCCTGCCAGATTTCTTTGCCGCCCAGCGCACCGATCAATGCGGCGGCCGGACGTTCGAATTGCGTGCGATACGCTTCGGCGTGTTCGGCATCGGCGAAGTCGAGCAGATTGACGATCACCACCGGCTCGGTGCGACGTTCGGCATGGAAGATGAACGCGAGCACATTCGGCCCGAGCACATATGCCACCAGCCCCAGCAGGAGCGTGAGCACCACGAGAAACCCGAGAAAACCGATCAGGCCACGACTCATCCGGATGTCTAACCCCATAAGACGGCGGCGCGATGTTACAGAAAAGCCGCTACAGAAAAACGCGCGCTCGAAAACCGTTGATGGCCGGCTCGGCTCGCCTGGCACCGTGGAATTGGCTACGCTGCGGACCGACACTCCCGGAGAGAGCTCATGTATCAGCACATTCTGTATTCGGTCGATTCACCCGTGGCGACGATCACGATGAATCGGCCCGACAACCTGAACGCCTTCACTACCCGCATGCTCGCGGAGATCCGCCATGCACTGGCGCAGGCCGAGAGCGACGAGAAAGTGGTGGGCATCGTGCTCACCGGCGCAGGGCGCGGTTTCTGCGCCGGCATGGACATGAATGCGCTGAACAGCATGTCGGCCGGCGGCGGCCGCGCGGAAGACGACCTGAGTTCGCTCGAGGCGAACCCGCGGCGATCCGTCGATGGGCGACGATTTCCAGGTGACATACGCGTACCTGCTGTCGATCCGTAAGCCGCTGATCGCAGCGATCAACGGTGCGTGCGCCGGTCTCGGCTTCTGCTTTGCATTGCTGTGCGACATGCGCTTCGTCGAGAAGACGGCGAAATTCACCACGGCGTTCTCGCAACGCGGTCTCGTCGCGGAACACGGCGTGAGCTGGATGCTGCCGCGCCTCATCGGGCCTGGCCGCGCGCTCGATCTGCTGTGGAGCGCGCGCAAGTTCGACGGCATCGAAGCCCAGCAGCTCGGCCTGGCGGAGCGCCTCTGCGAGACCGGCACGTCCGCTACGGAAGCGGCCGGTTACATCAAGCAGCTCGCCGCCAGCGCGGCGCCGATGTCGCTGATGGTGATGAAGCAGCAGGTGTACCGGCACCTGAACATGCCGCTCGGCGAGTCGATGCGCGACACCAACAAGCTGATGGCCGAAAGCCTGAAGCGCGACGACTTCCGCGAGGGCGTTCGTTCGTTCATGGAACGCAGGCCGCCGCAGTTCAAGCCGTTGAAGGTCGGCCGCTAACGGCTCGCCAACGGCTCGCCAACGCCGCAGCAGGCGAACCACACAGCAGAAACGGTGACCGAACCCGTACGCCACACCGTCCGCTCGTCGGGCGTCAGCCTCAATGTGCTGACGCTCGGCGATCCGGCCAATCCGCCGCTCGTCTTCGTGCACGGCATACGCGACGTGGCCGCGAGCCTGCTGGTGATCGCGGAACCGTTGGCCGATCGGTGGTACGTCGTGATGCCGGAACTGCGCGGCCACGGCGACAGCGACAACTCGAACTACTACGCGATCTGGCAGTTCATCTACGACCTGCATCGCGTGATCGAGGCGCTCGAGCTCGAGAAGCCGATCGTCGTCGGTCACAGCCTCGGCGGGCAGATCGCCGCGCACCATGCCGCGATGTTCCCCGAGGAAGTGCGCGCGCTCGTGATCGTGGAAGGCCTCGGTCCGCCGGACCGACCGCAAGAGTTCGATGCGGATGCGCGGCTGATCGCGCAACGCCAGCAACTGCTCGCCACCATGGAAATGTCGGAACACTCACGGCCGCTGCCGAGCATCGAGTTCGCCGCGCAGCGACTGCGCGCAAACAATCCGCGCCTCACCGAAGAGCGCGCCCACTGGCTCGCGGAACACGGCACCGCGGTTGCGGCCGACGGCAACCGATACTGGAAGTTCGATCAACGCGTCACGCAGATCTGGCTGTCGACCGACCCTGCGCTCAATCGTCAGCGCTGGCGCCAGGTGCAGTGCGCCACGTTGATCGTCACCGCCGATCTCGCACACGAATACTGGACCGCGCAGATGCCGAGCGCCGGCTGGGACGGACGCTTCACCGAAGGCGATCTGGCGGAACGGCTGCGCAGCTTTCGCAACGCCGCGCACGTGCGCATCGCCAACGCCGGTCACATGGTGCATTTCGACGCGCCCGAGATGCTGGTGGACGCGATCGAGCGTTTCCTGCAACGCGTCGTCGGACCGTCGAGAGCCCGCCGCCCGTAGCGCGCTGGCGGACGCTGGCGCGTCACCAACGCGCTGGGCTAAGGTCGAGGCCCATCTCCTGCGGAGCGCACCCATGGCCACTTCCGTCATCGCTACCGATCAGACGCATTTCGCATGGGGCGATCTCGTCGACGATCTCAACCGGCTGCTGCGCTTACGCACCACGCCGATCGGCATGAAACTGTTCGAACACCGCGCCGACATGGAAGCGATTCCGAAGATCCGCAGACCTACCGCGATTCACACCACCGACCAGATCGTCGGGCAAGCGGCGCGCAACGGCTGGACCGTCGGCATCACCGCGGAGGATCTCGTCGGCGCGCAATGCTCGACGGTGATCGGCCTGCATCCGCGCAGCGACGAATGGCTCACCGGTAAGAACATGGCCGGTGTGTGGTTTTCCAATCGCGAAGAGTCGAGCGCGCACCAGCACGCGATGGACGTGGTGCCGTTCGGCCGTTACGAGGCAATGGCGGTGAGTCCGCTCGCAGCGGGCCGACTGAACCCGCCGGACATCTGTCTGATCTACGCAACACCGGCGCAGATGATCCTGTTTATCAATGGTTTACAGTGGACTGGTTACAAGAAGCTGAACTGGGGCTGCGTCGGCGAATCGGCGTGCGCGGATTCGTGGGGGCGCGCACTGGCAACCGGCGAGCCGAGCCTTTCCATTCCGTGTTTCGCCGAACGGCGCTACGGCGGCGTGATGGAAGACGAGCTGTTGATGGCGTTGCCGCCGGCATTTCTGCCGAAAGTGGTCGCGGGGCTCGACGCGCTGTCGCGCAACGGACTGCGCTATCCGATTGCGCCTTATGGCGTGAACAGCGACGCACGCGCCGGGATGGGAGTCAGCTATTCCGATCGCAAACCGGCTTCAGCGTAGCGCACCTTAGCGAGACCGTTGGGATGGCCGCATCTCTAAGGGCATTGCAGGCCGACATCACTACACTCGTGGTGGACGCAATCGTCAACGCCGCAAACTCGTCGCTGCTCGGGGGCGGCGGAGTCGATGGCGCGATACATCGCGCTGCAGGACCGGAACTGCTGCGCGAATGCCGGCAGCTCGGCGGCTGCGAGACCGGCGACGCCAAACTCACGCAGCGGTTACCGCCTGCCGGCCAGATACGTCATCCACACGGTGGGACCGGTCTGGCGCGGCGGCCGGCAAGGCGAACCCGAACTGTTGGCGTCGTGCTACCAGCGCGCGCTCGAACTGGCTGCGTCACACGACGTCGCTACCATCGCGATACCGAGCATCAGCACGGGCATTTACGGTTATCCGGTCGAACGTGCCGCAGAGATCGCGGTAGCAACGGTGCGACGCTCGACGAAGCAGTCGACCTGCGTCGCCGAGGTCATCTTCTGCTGCTTCTCCTCCGCCGACCTGCAGGTCTATCAGCGCGTGCTCGCGCAGTAGCTGATCGACCGTTCAGCCCGCCGCCGCCACCGCCGGGTTCAGATCCGAAATTGCATCGAACTCGCGCAGTATCCGTTCGCCGTGCGGATGATTGAGAATGCGCGCCTTGATCAATTCGTACTGCTGCATCGCCGCCAATCGCGGTTGCTCGACGGTCGCCCAGTTGATCAGACCGCTCCAGAACCGATCGATCACGGCCGCGCCTCGCAGTTCGCCGCCGTCGACGGTCTTGAACGTCACCGTTCGAAGCTCGCCGAGATACAGCCGTAGCGACCGCACGTGAATCTCTTCGTCGGTGCGGATCCGCTCGATGATTTCGGCCGCCTCTTCTGCCGCGGGTCGTCGATCGGCGAACAGATCGGCCGTGCGAAACACCTTCTGCGTGATGGCGAAGCCGATCTCGGCGCGGAACTCGATCAGCAGCAGATTCATCAGGAACGAGAGCATCCCTTCGTATTCCGGCGGCAGTTCCGGCATCCAGCGCCGCCCTGCTTCGGGACGACTGATACTGGCCGGCGGCTCGATGTCCGGAAACGCGCCGTTTTCGAATACCAGATCGCGCGCGACGAACCACATCACGTCGTGGCCGCCAATCGACTTCTCCGGTTCGCCGCCTTCGTCGAGCCCGTGCGCGGTCAACAGACCCTTGTTCAGGTGACCGATCGACATCTGCGAAATGTCTTCCTTGATGACCTTCTGCAGGTCCGGGAATTTGATGTCGGCGATGGCCCGGCCGCGCCCCTCGATCTTGCCGGTGGTGGTGAGACCGTTCCAGAACGTCTGCGGTAAACCGCTGCGGATCAGCAGCCGTTGCTGATCGACGTTCGGCATGCGTGCGCCGGTGAGCAACGACGCATCGGCGCCGAACAGATCGCCGCCGCGCTGACGCAATGCCGCGGTCCACGCGTCGAGCGCTTCGTTGCGCAGCCTGGCGCGCGGCGGAACGTAGACGCCGTTCGCGTCGAACCCGCCGTGCATGCGGCGTCCGTCGATCACGTGCGGCTTCGCGTAGTCGTGATTGCTCATCAGTTCGGCTTCGGTGTAGACGAGTTTCACTGGACTTACCTCGATTTGGACTGCGATGAATTCTTGGAGCGGCTCGGAATCAAGTCAAATGCGGGCGAGCCAGTCGACCCCTGTCAGACCATCGAGGCTCTGCGCGTTGGTGTCGCGCTGATACTCGACGACGCCGGCGGGTCCTTTCTTCTCGGCCCACTTCGTCAGCGCTTCGCGTTCGGCGACGAAATCCATCCGCGGCACCGCGTAGCCGCACGAATCGCTCAACCGGATCAGATCGATCCTGATGACGCTGCGCACGCCCAGTTGCGGCGGAAATTTGGCGACCAACGCATCGAATTCCGCCTCGCCCGGATGCACGACGGTGCCGCGTCCCTGCAGGCGGACGATGCGCGGTGGTCCGTCGAACGCGCACAGCATGAGAATGATGCGGCCGTTCTCTTTGAGGTGGGCGATCGTCTCCACGCCACTGCCGGTGAGGTCGAGATACGCGACGGTGCGGTCGTCGAGCACGCGCAGCGAATCGAGCCCCTTCGGGGAACAGTTGACGAGTCCGTCGTCGGCGCGCGGCGCGGTGGCGACGAAGAACACGTGTTGGCGCTCGATCCAGCCGCGCAACTGCGCATCGATCCGTTCGAACACATCGGCCATTGCAGCCTTCCTTCCATGACGTTGCGGATTGCCGGACAGCATGCCAGCCCGTATAACGATCGGGACGCACGATATCGTAAATCCGGGGGAGAGACGGAATTGACGAATCCCGAGGCGCGCACCACGCCCGCCCTGTCTACGACCAAAATCTGGATCTACGGTTCACTCGGTTTTCCGCTCGCTCTGCTCGGTTATCCGCTCGGCATCTGGCTGCCGCGCGCTTACGCCACCTACATCGGCATCGCCACCGAGAACGTCGGCACGATCATGATCCTCGCGTCGATCTTCGACGCGATCACCGATCCGGTGATGGGATTTGCGTCGGACCGGTTCCGTACGCGCTGGGGACGCCGGCGCGTGTGGGTATTCATCGGCGCGCCGTTTCTGCTGGCCGCGCTCGTCTACCTGCTGAACCCGTCGGTAGGCGACGGTGTGTTCTATCTCGGCGGCTGGTTCGTCTTCCTGCGCATCGGCACCACCATGGTCGGTACGCCGTACGGTGCATGGGGCGCCGAGCTATCGGGTGAGTACCACACGCGCACGCGCATCGTGTCGGTGCGCGAAGTGTTCGTGCTGCTGGGTCTGATCGGGGCGGCGCTCGTGCCCGCCCTCGTCGAATGGGTGCATGGCGCCGATACCACCGCGGTACAGGTGTTGAATGCGTACACCTGGCCGGTCGTGATTCTGTTGCCGCTGCTGACGATTCTGGTGGTGACGCGCGTACCGGAACCGCCGCCCAGCGCGCGCGAGGGACGCGTACCCTTCGCGGCCTCGTTGGCCCTGATGTATCGCAACAAGCTGTTCATGCGACTGATCGCGATCGAGCTGTGCATCGCCGGCGGCGAAGCGTTCCGCAACGCGTTGTCGCTGTTCTTCATGCAGGACTACATCGGCGTGCCGCGCGCGGGTCAGCTGTATCTCGTCTACTTCGGCATGGGGCTCGTCGCGATTCCGTTCTGGAGTTATCTCGCGCGGGAGTTCGGCAAGCACCGATCGCTTGCCGCCGCGATCGTCTTCGTGAGCGCGGTCAGCATCGCGATTTTCAACCTGCAGCACGGTCAGCTGACCGCGTTCTACGTGCTGTTCGCGTTGAAAGGATTCTGCTTCGGATCGTTCGCGTATCTGCCGCGCGCGATGATGGCCGACGTCATCGATCTCGACACGTTGAAGTCCGGCGACGCACGCACCGGCGGCTACTTTGCGATCCTCGGCTTCATGAGCAAGCTGGCGTTGTCGGTCGGCGGTGTCGCGCTGATTGCGCTGTCGTGGGTCGGCTACGACACCGGTAAAGGCGCAGTTCACGACGCCGCTGCGCTCCATTGGCTCGCGGTGTTGTACGCCATCGTCCCAACGATCGCCTTCATGTTCGGTCTGTATCTGTGCTGGACCTGGCCGCTGACCCGCTCGAAACACCAGAAACTGCAGCGCTTGCTGGAAACGAGACAGAATCGCCTGAAGCGCGGCGCCGCCGTGTCGGTATAATCGCGCCTTCGCTGCTGTCCCGATTGCCATGCCCCGCCTGACCACCGCCGAACGGGCCGCTTTTCTCGCCGAGCCCGGCGTACTGATGCGCATCGCCGTGGTGCGCGCAGACGGCAGCCCGCTGGTAACGCCGTTGTGGTTCATCCACGAAGACGACGCCATCTACTTCACGCCGCGCGCTCACTCCGAGTGGTACGGCTGCCTGAAACGAGATCCGCGCGTGGCGCTGTGCATCGACGAACAACCGCTGCCGTATCGCAAAGTCACGGTGGAAGGCGAAGCCGAGCTGATCCACGACCTCGGCGCCGACGACGTCTGGCGCGACCGTTATCGTCGCATCGCGCGCCGCTACGTCCCGGCCGACGCGGCCGAGGCCTACATCCACACCACCATCGATCAACCGAGAGCGCTGTTTCGCGTGGCATTCGCGCGCGCCAACGTGCGCGGCTGGCGCATGCCGTTGGGCGACGAGCCCGGCGACGGCATCTGGCATCAACGTTATTACGTCGAAGGGAGTCGACTGAAGCAAAAATGAAGTCATCTGATCTGGATCTACGCGACCGCGCCGCGTTGTTCGCGGAACTCGGCGCCGTGAATTTCGACGTTGCAGTGATCGGCGGCGGCATCACCGGCGCCGGCATCGCGCGCGATGCGGCGATGCGCGGGCTGTCGGTTGCACTGGTCGAAGCGCGCGATTTCGCGGCCGGAACGTCGAGCCGCTCGTCGAAGCTCGTGCACGGCGGCATCCGCTACCTGGCGCAAGGCGACATGGCGCTGGTGCGCGAAGCGGCGCTCGAGCGCAAGACGGTGCGCGAGATCGCCCCTCACCTGGCGCGGCGCACGCTGTTCATCGTGCCGGCGCGCAATCGCGCGGCGGTGGCGACGTTCCGAACCGGTCTGTGGACGTATGAAAAGCTCGGCAGCGTCGAAGCCGACGACCGCCACCAGTTGTGGACCACCGAACGACTGGCGCAGGAGGAACCGGCGCTGGTTACCGACGAATTGTCCGGCGCAATCGTGTATCCGGAGTACGTCACCGACGACGGCAGATTGACGCTCGGCAACGTCCGCAGCGCTTCCCGCCATGGAGCCGTTGTCGCGAACTACGCCGAAGTCACCGCCATCGAGTGTGCTAACGGTACCGCGAAGGCGCTGACGATCACCGATGCGCTCGGTCAGGGTCTCTCTGCGCAGCTGCGCGCGAAAGTGATCGTCAATGCAACGGGACCCTGGGCCGACCACATCCGCAAACTCGAACGCGCGGACGCCGGCAATCGACTCGCGCTCACCAAGGGCGTGCATCTGGTGCTGTCTCGAGAGCGGCTGCCGATCAGGCACACCGTCACGATGACCGCCGCAGACAAACGCGGCGTTTTCGTGGTGCCGCGCGGTGGCGTCGCGTATCTCGGCACCACCGACACGTTTTATGCCGACAGCGAATACTGGCCGACGATCACCGGCGACGACGTCGACTATCTGCTGACGGCGGCGAATCGGGTGTTCCGTACGCAACCGCTGCAACGCAGCGACGTCATCGCACTGTGGTCGGGCATTCGCCCGTTGATCGCGGAGTCCGGCAAGAAGTCGCCGTCGGAAATCTCCCGCCGCGACGAAGTGATGGAAAGCCCCGCCGGCGTCATCACGATTGCGGGCGGCAAACTGACCGCTTATCGCCGGATGGCGGAGCGGATCGTCGATCTGTGCGTGAAGCGCCTCGGCCGCAATGGTCCGGCCAGCACCACCGCCGACGAGGCGCTGCCCGGCGGGGCGTTGACCGGTTCGCCGACCGTGCTCACTCAGCAACTCGTCGATGCCGGACTCAAAACGCCAGAGGCAGAGCGGCTGACGATGCTCTACGGCACCGAATCGGTGGCGCTGGTGAACGGCGGCATCCACGCCGAAGCGCGCCACGCGGTATTGAAAGAGGGCGCGATGACGCTCGAAGACTATTGGGTGCGGCGCAGCGCGCGCGCCCGTTTCGATCTCGACAGCGGCCTCGCGTCGCTGCGCCCGGCCGCCGATGCAATGGCGCCGCTGCTGGGTTGGTCGCAGGCGGAAGCCGATCGTCAGATCGACGCCTGCAAAGCCCTTAGAGCAATGGAACGCGCCCCGCTCGAAGGAGCCGCAATGAGCGACGGTAACGCCGCGTGAGCGCCTTCGTCGAGTCGCTGGCGCGACAACTCGGTGCCGCGAAGGTGCTGACAGACGCCGCGACGCTCGACGAACGCCGCCACGACTACTGGGTGCTGAGCCACCTCGACGATCTGCAGAATCGCGCCGCGCCGCGGCCGCGCTGCGTCGTTCGGCCGCACACGGTCGACGACGTGGTGACGACGGTGAACGCGTGCCGTAACGCCGGCGTCGCGATCGTGCCGTTCGGCCTGGGCAGCGGCGTGTGCGGCGGCGTGGTCGCGCATCCGGAACGCGTGCTGCTCGATCTCTCGTCGATGCATCAGACGCGTCACATCGACCCGGTGAATCTGTTGGCGAGTTTCGACGCCGGCAAGCGCGGCAGCGACGCCGAAGACGAAGTTGCAGCAAAGGGCCTGACGATCGGCCATTGGCCCCAGTCCATTGGCGTCAGCAGCGTGGGCGGATGGATCGCCACGCGCGCGTCCGGCCAGTTCAGCACCGCGAACGGCAACATCGAAGACATCGTGTACTCGATCGAAGCCGTGCTGGCCGACGGCAGCGTCATTCATGCAGGCAAAGCGCCGCGCGCCTCGGCCGGGCCGGACCTGCGCCATCTCCTGCTCGGCAGCGAGGGCACGCTCGGCGTCATCACCGGCGTAACGCTGAGTCTCCGACGGAAACCGGAAGCACAGGACTACAGCGCGCTGCTGACCAACTCGATGCAGCAGGGATTCGATTTTCAACGCGAGCTGATCCAGCGCGGCTGGCAACCGCCGGTGATGCGCCAGTACGACCCGATCGAAGCGCAACGTTCGTTCGCAGCGAATGCGCGCGCCGACCACGGTCTGCTGATCATGGTTCACGAAGGTCCGAGCGAACGCGTTGCGGCGGAACTCGAGGCGAGCGACCAGCTCGCGCGGTCGATGGGTCTGCACGGCGTTGCGGCCACCGCCACCACCGGCTGGCTGGACCATCGCAACACGGTGCCGCACTGGCGCGACTTCCTGGCGAAGCGCATCGTCGTCGATACCGTCGAAGTATCGGCGCCGTGGGATCGCATCGAGGCGATCTACACCGGCGTCGTCGCCGCGTTGTCGGACGTGCCGGACATTCTGAACGCGTCGGCGCACAGTTCGCACGCGTATCGCTCCGGTTTGAATCTCTACTTCTCGTTCGCGGTACGGCCGGAGGATCCCGCAGCGATGGCGGATCGTTATCGGACGTGCTGGCAGCGCATCCTCGATACAACGGCTGCGCTGGGTGGCGGCATCGCACACCATCACGGCATCGGCCGCGTGCGGGCGCCGTATCTGCATCACGATCTCGGAAACGCAGGCATTGCCGCATTGCGTCGGGTGAAAGCAGCGCTCGACCCGACCGGCATCATGAATCCCGGCGTGTTGCTACCCGATACCGACGGCCCTCCCAGCTGAGATGGCGGCCCCGGTCCTCGCCATCGATGCGGGCTCAACGAGCGTTCGCGCCCTCGTCGTAGACGCAGACCTGAACGTGCTGGGCCGCGCGCAGGTGCGCGCCGACGTCCACTACCCCGCTCCGGGACGCGTCGAACAAGACGCCGTACAGCTGTGGTCGGCCACCGAAACGGTGATCGGCCGTGCGCTGTCCGACGCCGGCCTCGCGCGCAACGCCATCGCGGCGATCGGCATCACCGCGCAGCGCGGCAACGTGGTGGTGTGGGACGCGAAGACAGGCGATCCCGCCGCCCCTCTGGTGAGTTGGCAGGACACGCGCGGCACGGCGCGCGCGGCGGAACTGATCGCGCAGGGCTATCTCGTCAGCCACCAGATGGCCGTGGCAAAGATCGAAGCGGTGCTCGACTCGATCGAACGCGGACGCGAACGCATGCGTTCGCGCGCGCTGCTGTGGGGCAACATCGATACCTATCTCGCCTGGCGACTGTCGGGCGGCGCGATACACGCGATGGATCACGGCCAAGCGTGCGCGACCGGTTACTACGACTATTTCACGGGCGTCTGGAACTCGGCATTGATCGAAGCGCAAGGTCTCGATCCGTCGGCGTTGCCCGCGTTGAGCGAAACGATGCGGCATTTCGGCTATACGGCGACGGCGGTGTTCGGCGCGCAGTGTCCCATCACCGCGCTCGTCGCCGACCAACAGAGCGCCTCGATCGCGGAAGGATGCCTGCATCCCGGCGAAGCGAAGGCGACGTTCGGCACCGCGGCGGCGCTCGAGGTCAATACCGGCACCGAACTCAAGATCGCGGACGGCACTTATCCGATGGTGCTGTGGACGCGCGACGGCGTGCGGTCGTTCTGCATCGAAGGCATGGTGAACACCGCCGGTGCGATGATCGACTGGGCCGTGGCGGAACTCGGCATCGCGACTTCGGCGGCGGAGTTGTCGCGTATCGCGGCATCCGTACCGGATAGCGGCGGCGTTTTCGTGCTGCCGGCGCTTCAGGGCCTGGGCGCGCCGCACGGCGATGCAACGCGCCACGCTGCCATCGGAGGTCTAACGCGTGCAACGACGCGCGCGCACATCGCACGCGCCGTGCTCGAAGGCATCGCGTTCCGGTTGCGGGAAGTGCGCGATGCAACCGCCGCTGCGATGGCGCCGATCGGCGCTTTGCGCGCCGACGGGGGTGCGTCGCGCAGCGACCCGCTGATGCAGATTCAGGCAGACGTGCTGGGAACGCCGGTCGAACGCCTGGCGATCGCCGAAGCCAGCGCGCTCGGCGCCGCTGTCGGCGCCGGTGTAGGCGCCGGGCTATGGCCCATCGACCACGGCGCGGCATTACGTCGTATCGATCGCACGTTCGAGCCGGCTCTCTCCACCGACGAAACAGAGGGGCGGTTCGCAAAGTGGCGCACCGACTGCGGAGTGCAGCCGTAGTGGAAGCCGCAGTTCCCATCGTTTGGAACACGCAGATGCTCGTCTCCGCGAGCATTCTCGGTTTGACGTTTCTCGCGATCTTCACCGAGCAACTGCATCTGTTCGACCGCGTTCGAATCGCGATGGCCGGCGCCGGCGCGATGATCATCGCCGGGCAACTGTTCGGCTTCTATGGACCCGCCGCCGCTTTGGCCGCGATCGACTGGAACGTCGTGTTCCTGCTCGGTTGCATGATGACCATCGTTGCCATCATGGCCCCCACTGGAGGCTTCGAGGACCTCGCGTATCGGCTCGCCCGGTTGAGCCGCGGCCGACTGTTCCTGCTGCTCGTCCTGCTCGGCACCGCCGTCACGGTGTTGTCGCTGCTGCTCGACAACGTCACGACCGTCGTCATCTTCGGGCCGTTGATCATCCTGATCACGCGCGCGCTGAAGACGACGCCGGTGCCGTATCTGATCGCAGCGGCGATGCTGTCGAACACCGGTGGCGTCGCCACGCTCGTCGGCGATCCGCCGAATTTGATGATCGGCTCAGCCGCGGGCATCGACTTCAACACGTTCGCGATTCGCATGGGCGGCATCGTCTTCGTCGCGTGGCTCGCAACGTTGCTCGCGATGCGCGTCGTGTTTCGCGCCGAACTGACCGGCAGCGCCGCCGCCGCATCGTTCGAAGGCGCCGGCAAGGTGACGGACCCACATACGTGGCGAGCGGCGTTGATTGCGCTTGGAATCACGCTTGTGCTGTTCGTGCTGCACGGCGCCCTGCACTGGGAACCGTGGATAGTCGCCGCGTTCGGTCTGACGCTGTTGCTGTTTCTCACCCGGAAAGTGCGGCTCGACGCGACGTTCGAACGCGTCGAGATCGGCCTGCTGACGTTCTTCATCTCGCTGTTCATCGTCGTCGGCGGCGTTCAGCAGAGCCACTTTCTGCAGTTTGTCGGCCAGTTCATCGGGCCGTTCGTGCAACACGATCTACTGACGGCAACGCTGGTGTTGATGTGGGTCGCCGCGATCCTCTCTGCGGCCATCGACAACATTCCGTTCACCGCCGCGATGATTCCGGTGATTCAAGGCCTCGAATCACAAGGCTTGAACGTGACGCCGCTGTACTGGGCGCTGGCCGTCGGCGTGGGGCTGGGCGGCAACGGCACGCACATCGGCTCCACCGCAAACGTCTACGTCGTGACCATTTCCGAACGACTCGCACGCGAGCAGAACGATCCGAGCCTGGCGATCACACCCGGCATCTGGATCCGCAAAGGAACGCCGGCGATGTTGCTGACCCTCGCAACGTCGACGCTGATCTTCTGGCTGTTCTTCGACTTCTTCGCGAAGCCGATCCACTAGCGCAACGATGCACCCAGAATGTCCCGCGCGATGATGTGCCGTTGCACTTCGCTCGGACCTTCGCCGATGCGGCGTATCCGCATCTCGCGATACCAGCGTTCGAACGGGAAATCCTTCGTCACACCGTAGCCGCCGTAGATCTGCATGCACCGATCGACGACGCGGCCCCCGGCTTCGGTGGCGACCAGCTTCGCCATCGCGGCCTGTTTGCGGAACTCCTCGCCGCGCTCGGCGCGGTCGGCCGCGGCCAACGTCAGCCAACGCGCGTTCTCGATGTCGATCTCGTTGTCGACCAGCATCCACTGTATCGCCTGACGACTCGCCAACGTCGCGCCGAACGTCTCGCGTTGCCCGGCGTATTGCACCGCCATTTCGTGCGCGAGCACGGCGACGCCGATACAGCCGGCCGCATACGGAATGCGCTGGCGCGACAAACGGTCGTTGGCGATCGCGAATCCCCCGTTCAGCTTACCGAGCACATTGGCGTTCGGTACGCGCATATCGACGAACGAAAGCTCCGTTGCGTAGCGCGCGGCGCGCAGGGTGTGCACCACGCGCCTGACGTGAAAACCGGGCGTGTCGGTATCGACGATGAAGCACGTCACGCCGCCCCGCCCTTTCTCCGGATCGGTGCGGGCAAAGACCAGGCCGAAATGCGCGCGATCGGCGCCCGAGATGAAGATCTTCGAACCGTTGATGATCCAGTCGTCGCCGTCGCGCACCGCGCGGGTGCGGATCGCGCGCGCCGGATCGCTGCCCCCCGACGGTTCTGTTAGACCGAAGAAGCCGCGCTTCTCTCCCCGTAGCATCGGCTGCAGGTAACGCGTCTTCTGGTCTTCGTTGGCTTCGAACAACTGGGCAAGACCGGCGCCGCCGAACACGCCATAGCAGGGCGCATACAGACCCGCGCGATGCTGCGACATTTCGATGGCGATCAGCGTTCGCGTCGGCAGGTCGATCTCCGGGCCGCCGTACTCGGGCGGAATGTCGAGGCCGTAGAGCCCCATCTCCTTCACTTTTGCGACCAGGCGATCTCGATCGGCGGCCGGCAGTTCGTCGGCGTCGGGATCGAGCCCGAGCTCGAGCGGCACGATTTCTTCGCGCACGAACCGACGCACCATCGATACGATCAGGTCCTGCTCCGCGGTCAACGTCAGATCCATGCTTCGGTCCTCTTCATCGCATCAACCAGGGGACAGCCTGCCGAGGCTGGGCATCGGATCGTTGTACTTCGGCAGCGTCGCGTAGTCCGCCTGATGCACCATCAGCAGCTCGAGATGCCGCGTGTGATACGCGGTGGTCACTTCGTATCGGAATGCGGTCGCGGCTGGAATCGCGCGCGCGCGTCGCGCCAACTCGCTGCGCAGCCCGAACAGGCTGCGCGCATCGGCGCGGCCGATGTAGATCACCCGTCCGGAGGCGTCGGCCAGTTCGAAAATGCCCAACTGCCCCGGCAGCGCATCGAGCGCTGCGGCGTCGATCGGCAACCACGGTTTGGTACAGCGAATCTGCATGTTTCCCTCTCCGCCCGACTATAAGGCAGCGGCCGCGACGGCGATACGCGGCGGCGTCGGCCATCCGTCTGTGCGCTCAATCGCGGTAACATGGTGACGGAACAGGTCAAATGGGTGAGAAGGACTGATCCGTCGAGCAGCATGGACCATCAGGACAGACTGACGACCCTCGAGCAATGGCGCGATCTGGCGCTGGAGCACCCATGGCCGGTTGGTCTCGGGTTGCTGTGCGTCCTGTGGCTGCTGATTCTCCTGCCGGGGTCGAACACGCCCGACTCACAGATCGATCTCGTTAGCGAACACATCGCCGAAGGGACGGCCGACGAACGCGTGCTCGACGCATCGAAGCACGATGAGTTACCGACTGACGGTGTCATTACCGCAAAACGCATTCGCGTGGTAGGCCACGTACTGCTGGCCGGTCCCGCGGTTCTGGTCGCGAACGAAATCGTGTTTGCGCCCAACAGCCGCATTTGGGCGCCGTCCGGAGAACTCGTGGTCATCGCGCCGCACATTGCGAACGGCATAATCGATGTCTCGGGCGCCGATGGCCGCGACGGGCCTGCAGCCGGCGGCGCGGGGCACGACGGCGGCAACGGCGGCTCGGCCTACATCGCCGCAGGCGAATTCACCGACGTCACGATCTCTGCCAACGGTGGCGCCGGCGGCGATGGCCAACGCGGCTACGCGGGCGCGGCCGGGCGCAACGGATTTTGTGGACCGCGCGGATTCGGACTCGCCGAGCGCGGCAAGAGCGGCGGCGCCGGCGGCGATGCCGGTCGAGGTGGATCGGCCGGCCTGATCACCACGTGGTACGGCGCGGCCGCGCCGCGTATTGCTGCCGCGCCGGGACTTCCCGGCACCGCGGGACGCGGCGGTCCGGGCGGTCGCGGCGGCGCCGGTTGCAAAGGCGTGCGCGGCTCGCAGCCCGCACAGTCGGCCGGCAACGAGGGTGCCACGGGGCAACCCGGTTCGCATGGCCAGCCGGGAACCACCAATCTGCGGCACGTGAAGTTCTCGGCTGTTGTGGACGCCTACGAGGATTGGCTGGGCGACCACGCAACCCCTGACGTGTTGCGCGAGCGCCTGGCCCGGCTCCAACCCATCGAGGGTTGATCCTCGTCGTTCGTTTGCGTTTATGCTTCCGCTCCCTCGAAGCATGAGACGCACGCGTGACCAGCAAGCTCAAGACCGAACTCGTCGAACGCATACTCGATCGCTTGGGACTGTCTTCCAGGCCGGAAGTGTCGCTCGCGGGATTGGCCGATCTATACGGTGCGTGGTGTCGTCGCGTTCCATTCGACAACATCCGAAAGTTGATCCACGTACGCACCGGTAACCCCGCAACGCTTCCAGGCGACGCGCCCAACGAATTCTTCGAGGCGTGGCTCGCGCACGGCACTGGCGCAACGTGCTGGGCCGGCAACGGTGCCTTGTGCGACTTGCTGGCGGCGCTCGGATTCGACGCGCGCCGCGCCGCGGCGACGATGATGGTTGCACCGGGGATCCCTCCGAACCACGGGTCCGTCGTCGTGCATTTCGACGACGATCGGTACGTTACCGATGCATCGATCCTGTTCGTCGAACCGCTGCCGATTCGCGAAGGAGCTCGCGTCGCGCATCCGGCGTGGGGCGTAGACGCGCGCTTCGTCGACGACGCGTTCACGATCCGTTGGAACGCACTGCAGCGGCCCGATCTGCTCGACTGTCGTTTCAATCTCTACGGGCTCGGCGCCGCGGATTTCAGCCGCTTCCACGAGGCGACGCGCGCGTGGAGCCCGTTCAACTTCAACCTGAACCTGAACCTCGTGCGCGGCGACCGCCGCATCGGCGCCGGTCTCGGCAACCGGATCGTCGTCGACGAGAACGGCAATGCGACCGGCACGCCGATCGCGGGTGAGGCACGCAAGCGCTTCCTCGTCGACGAGGTCGGTATCAGCGAGGAGATCGTCGATCAGCTGCCGGAGGATCTGCCGATGCCTCCGCCGCCCGGATCACAAACGGCCGCCAGAGTCTGATTGCCCGTGAATACGTTGACGCTCATCGGCGTGATCGTGATCGCGGTGTTCTCGATCACGAGTCACGAAGCCGCGCACGGATTCGCAGCGGACCGCCTGGGCGACGCGACCGCGCGCGAGCACGGCCGCCTGACGCTGAACCCGATTCCGCACATCGACCTGTTCTTTACGATTCTGCTTCCGCTGACGCTGTTGCTGACCGGTGCGCCGTTCATTTTCGGCGGCGCGAAACCGGTGCCGATCGACACGCGGCGATTGCATCAGCCGCGCCGCGACGCGGCGCTGGTCGGTGCGGCTGGGCCGGGCGCCAACGTGGCGATCGCGCTGGGACTGATGGCGATCTTCGCGATCACCAAAGGAACCGGCACCCCGGCGACGTCCGATTGGCTGCAGATGCTCGCGATCGGCATCTTCATCAACGCGCTGCTCGCCGTGTTCAATCTGATCCCGATTCCGCCGCTCGACGGGTCGAGAGTCGTCCAGTATTTCCTTCCACCGGCCGCGCTCGCGGTGTACCGGCGCCTCGAACAGTTCGGCCTGCTGATCATCGTCGCCCTGCTGCTGTTCGCGCCGCAGCTACAACAACCGCTCCTGGCCGCGGTCACCGGCCTGATGTCGTGGATGGCCGCGTTGTTCGGCGTGCAGTCGCAGTTCGGATCGGTGATCGGGCACGCGCTCGGTTGAGCGCGATTACAGATTGCCTTTGTGCTGTACGCCGTCCACCGACAGCGTGACCCCGGAGATCCACGACGCGCGTTTGGAGGCGAGGAACACCACCGCGGCGGCGACCTCTTCGGCCGTACCGAGACGACCGAACGGAATGCTGTCGCGAATCCGTTCGTACATCGCCGGCATGCCCTGCTTGATCTGCTGCCACATGCCGCCCGGGAACTCGATCGAGCCGGGTGCGACGCAATTGACGCGAATGCCTTGAGGCGCGAGCGCGGCCGCCAGCGTTTTCGAGTGGCTGATCAACGCGGCTTTCGCGGCTGCATACGACGGCGGCGAACCCGCTTCGAGGCCGGACGTCGATGCGATGTGGATCACCACGCCGCTTCCCTGCGCTGCCATCCACGGCGCCACTTGCCACGTCGCGCGCACGCTCGCCATCACGTCCACGTCGTAGCTCATCCGCCAGCCGGCTTCGTCGTCCGATGTGCCGAATCCGGACGAGTTGTTCACGAGCACGTCCACCGCGCCGAGCCGCTCGCGGCTCTGGTTCAGGAAATCCGTCAGCGCTTTCGGATCGGCGACGTCGCACACCTGCGCGTGCGTCTTTATCTTCATCGCATCGAGTTCCGCACGCGTCGAGTCGAGCGCTTCTCTGCCGCGCGCACAGATCGCCACGTTCGCGCCCTCCGCCGCGAACTCGAGCGCAATCGCCCGCCCGATGCCGCGGCTCGCGCCCGTGACGACGACGCCCTTCCCTTTCAATCCGAGATCCATGCGTGTACTCCGGTGTTTTCCGCGCCGAACGTCAGCGCGGGAGAATGCTGCCTTTCATCGGCTCGAGGGCGAGCATGTCGAGTTCGAGCAGATACGGCCCGTTGGTGGCGAGCGCATCGCGGTACCCCGCATCGAAATCCCCAACCGATCTGACGACGCGTCCGGGCACACCCATGCTTTTGGCCATCGCTACGAAATCGACCACGCCGAGATCGGTCTCGTTGATCCGCCCCTCGAATCGGTTGGCCTGCAAGCCGCGCAGCACGCCGTAACCGCGATCGTTGAACACGCAGACGATGACCGGCACTCGATATTGCGCGGCTGTGGCAAGTTCGGTGGCGTGGAACATGAACCCGCCGTCGCCATGGATCACCACGGTGCGGCGTCCGCTGCCGATCGCCGCACCGATCGCCATCGGCAAACCGGGGCCAATGGCGCCGGAGGTCGGGCTCATAGAGGTGCGCGGCCTCAGAATCGGCAACAACTGATTGCCGAAGTTGTACGCGGGCACGGTCGTGTCGCGCACCACATTACCGTCGTCGGGAAGACCCGCGCGCATCAGATCCATGATCGCGGCGTAGTCGTTGCCGATCCGGCCGCGTAACGAAGCGCGCACACCGTCGCGCACTTCGAACACCGCCGCGTTGAACTGCGCGTCGTTGGGCGACACGTCGTGCAGCCGGTCGTTCAATGCCGCGATCGCGAGACCGGCGTCGCCGACCACCGACACCGCCGTCGGGTGCGCGCGCCCGATGACGCCCGGATCGACGTCGATGTGCACCAGTTGTCCCGGCGGCTTCAGCCGATGGTTCGCGCCGTCCACGCCGGCCTGGAATCGCGTGCCGATCGCCAGGGTGACGTCGGCCTGCTCCAATGCACCCGCCATCGCGCGGCTCTGATACAGATTGCCAACCGCCAGCGGATGCCGTTCCTGAATTGCACCGCGGCCGTTCACGGTGGTGACGATCGGCGCACCGAGCCGTTCGGCCAGCTCGACCAGCGCGGCGCCCGCTTCCGCCGCAATCACTCCGCCGCCCGCGATGATCACGCGGCGCCGCGCCTGTTTCAGCAACTCGACCGCCGCCGTCAGCGCGGCCGGGTCCGGACTGCTCGGTTGGTAGGCCGGAACCGTGAACGATTGATCGCCCACCTCCGCGTACTGCAGATCGATCGGTATCTCGATCGCGCCCGGCTGGCGGCGCCCGCGCGACATCTGCGAGACGACGTGCGCCAACAGCGGCGCAATGTCGCGCGCCTCGCGCGGGCTTTCCACCGCAGACACTACGCTGCGCAACATCGCCAGCTGCTTGTCTGCTTCGTGCACGTACCCGAGGCCGCGGCCGTAGAACCCGGTTTCCGCCTGCCCCGTGATCACGAGCACTCGACTCGATGCATACGCGGCTTCGTACAGTCCCGTCACGGTATTCGTCGTACCGGGACCGGTGCTCGCGATCATCACGCCGATTTCGCCGGTGGCCCGCGCATAGCCGTCTGCCGCGTGCGTGCCCGCCTGTTCGTGTCGTACGTCGATCAGCTTCGTGAAGCCCAGCCTGTTGATGGCATCCAGGATCGGCATGTTGTGGATGCTGACGATCGCGAACGCATGCCTGACGCCGAGCGCTTTCAGCGCGCTCGCGACGAGATCGGCTCCGGTTCCGGAACCGGTTCGGCTCATGCCGCGGCTTTCAGCGACGACAGATCGATGTGATACAGATCGGCCACGTTGTCGCACAGGATCGCGCGGCGTTGTTCGGTCGTCAGATGCTTCGATTGCTCGGCCAGCATCTCCTGCGACCACGGCCACGTCGAATCGCTGTGCGGGAAGTCGTTCGCCCACATCAAGCGGCGCCAGTTCATCTGGTCGGCGCTGCGGAATGCGACCCAGTCGTCCTGGAACGTCGTGTAGATGTGTTCGCGGAAATACTCCGACGGCGCCTTCGACAGATTCACGCCTTTGCCGAGCCAGTTGCGGTGACGGTTGTACGCGTGGTCCATGCGGTACATGTAGTGCGGCACCCAACCGGCGTCAGCTTCGACGCAGACGATCTTCAGTTTCGGATGACGTTCGAATACGCCGCCGAAGATCATCGTGCCGAGGATGTCCTGGTTGCCGCGGATGATCGACAGGAAGCTGTTGATACGAGGACCGCGGTGCTTGCTGGTGCCGCGCGTCGTCAGGATGTGGAACGACAGCGGCAGGTCGAGGTCGACGGCCGTTTCCCAGAGCGGGTCGTAGATGGCGCTGTCGTAGTCCTCCAGCGCCGGGTCGCCCGTCATCATCACGCCGCGCAGGCCGAGCGCTTTGATGTTCTTGATGTCCTGGATGCCCTCCGCCGGGGAGCGCATCGCCGTCTGCCCGCAACCCAGCAGGCGCTTCGGTTGCGACGAGCAGTACTCGGCGATCCACCGGTTGTACGCGTCGAAGCAGGCGTGCTTGTAATCGAAGTCCGGATGGTTACACAGCATCATGCCGACCGTCGGATAGATGACCTCGGCGGATACGCCGTCGCGGTCCTGATCGGCAAGCCGCGCCACCGGATCCCAACCACCGCGGTGCAGCTCCTCGAACTTCACGCCGGCCTCAGTGATTTCCTCCGGCTTCTTCCCCGCCGCCGCTACGAGCCCGAGCGCGATCGGCCGATCCATGCCGTCGATCACGAACACGTCGCCGCGGTCGGACGTCGAGACGATGTGCGGTGCACGGTCGCGGAAAGCGCGGTCGATGTGAGCGGTATAGGTATCGGGGTGTTCGGTGATGTGCGAATCGGCGGAAATGACCGGGTAGCTCATGGCGCGCCTCTCATGCCCTTCTGTGATGGTTATTCGATGTGCGGAGGACCGACTATTCAGCACCGACCGAAGGCGAGTCAAGCTGCTTCACCTCGACGCCCTACAGCCCCGTTGCTTTAGCAAAAGGATCGTCACAAGCTCGCCCGGCAGCAGTGAATCGGAGCGTAACGATGGAAATGCGACGGCTGGGTCGCAATGGACTCGAGGTGCCGGCGCTGTGCCTCGGCACCATGACGTTCGGCTTTCAGGTAGACGAGCCGCGCAGCGTCGAAATTCTCGACGCCGCGTTCGAGCGAGGCCTGACATTCCTCGACACAGCAGATGCGTATCCGCTCGGCGGCTCGATCGAGACGGTCGGCGCCACCGAGTCGATCATCGGGCGCTGGATGAAAGCGCGCGGCAATCGCGACCGGATCATTCTGGCGACCAAGTGCTTTGCGCCGATGCGGCGCGGCCCCAACGCTTCCGGCCTGTCGCGACAACACATCGTCGAATCGATCGACGCGAGCCTGAAGCGTCTGCAGACCGACTACGTCGATCTGTATCAGTCGCACGCTTTCGACCCTCGCGTACCGATCGAAGAGTCGCTGCGCGCCTTCGACGATCTGGTGAGGGCCGGCAAAGTGCGTTACGTCGGCTGCTCGAACTATCCGGCTTGGCGCCTCGGCCAGGCGCTCGCGGCCGCCGATCGTCTAGGCGTGGCGCGTTATGCATCGCTGCAACCGCGCTACAACCTGCTGTATCGCGAAATCGAAACGGAAGTGCTGCCGTTGGTGCGAGCCGAGGGTCTCGGCATGCTGACTTACAACCCGCTCGCCGGCGGCATGTTGTCGGGCAAATATCGCGGCGACACCAGCCTGCAGCCGCAAACGCGTTTCACGCTCGGTTCGGCCGCGAACACGTATCAGAACCGCTACTGGCAAGACCCGTACTTCGCGGCGGTGGACGGCCTCGGCGCACTGTTGCGCGACAGGAATCTCTCGATGGTCGGCGTCGCCGTGAGCTGGGTGATCCGCCAACCGGGCATCACGTCGGCGATCATCGGCGTGAGCCGCGCAGACCAGCTCGACGCCAACGTCGCAGCGCTGGAAGTGGCATGGGACGACGAACTGGTGAAAGGCTGCGACGCGTTGTGGTGGCAGTTGCCGCGCCGGCCGGTCACTGAAGGCTATCGCTGAAATCAAAACAAGAGGAGCTACTCGTGGCAATCGAAGAAGGCAAAGCGGCACCGGCGTTCAGTCTGCAGGACGCTAACGGCAAAACAGTGGCGCTCAAGGACTTCAAGGGCAAGAACGTCGTCGTCTATTTCTATCCGAAAGACGACACGCCGGGCTGCACGAAAGAAGCCTGCGGCTTCCGCGACCTCTGGAAAGACATCCAGAAGACCGGCACCGTTGTGCTCGGCGTCTCCGCTGACAACGGCGAGTCGCACAAGAAATTCGCCGCGAAATACAAACTTCCGTTCACGTTGCTGTCGGATCCGGACCGCAGCGTCATGACCGCGTACGACGCGTACGGCGAAAAGATGATGTACGGCAAGAAGACCATCGGCGTCATCCGATCCACCGTTCTGATCGGACCCGACGGCAAAGTGCGCAAACACTGGAAGCGCGTACCCAAAGCCGAAGATCACCCCGCTAAGGTGCTCGAAGAGCTCGGCTGATCGGCATGACCGTCGCCGCGAACACCGCCACCTTCTACACCGACCACTGGAAGGTCATCGAAGCGGAACGGCTGGCGCGGTACGAGCAGATGTTCGTCTGGCGACCCGAGCAGGCGCGCCTGCTCGAACCGGCCGGCATTTCGTCGGGGCAGCGCGTGCTCGATCTCGGTTCCGGCCCCGGTTTTCTGAGCCTCGCGCTCGCCGAGATGGTCGGTCGAACCGGCGCGGTGCACGGCGTCGACATCAACGCCCGCTTCGTTGCCGACGCGCGCGCTCGCGCCGTGCAGCGCGGTTTGTCGCACGTGCAGTTCCACCATCTCGACGGCGCGACGTTGCCGATCGGCGACGGCGCGGTCGACCGGGTGATCGCGAAGAACGTGCTCGAATACGTGCCCGATCTGCACGCGACACTTAGCGAAGCCGTCAGGGTGCTCGCACCGGGCGGCAAGCTGCACGCGATCGACAGCGACTGGGGCTTCGTGATCGTGGAGCCGTGGGGCAAGCAGACCGTCGACCGATTCTTCGCGGCAGCGGCGCCGGCGTTCCGCGAACCGCACATCGGCCGCAAGTTGCCCGCCGCGTTTCACGCCGTCGGGTTGCGCGACATCGACGTGCGCATCGTACCGATCGTCGATCGGAGCGGCTCGCTGCTTTCGGTATTGCGCAACATGCGCAGCTACATCCGCACGTTCGCGACGATGCCCGACGCCGAAGTCGATGCGCTGCTGGCGCAAGCGGAGCGCGGCATCGAAGACGGAACGTACATGGCGTGCCTCCCGCAGTTCCTGGTGACCGGCACGCGCACCTGACACACAACACTCGAGGAGAAACCATCGTGACGTTCGAAGACATCAAACTCGAAACCCGCGGCGAGACCAGTTGGATCACGCTGTCGCGGCCGGAAGCCATGAATGCCGTGCGACCGAAGACCTACGTAGAACTCGCGGCGGCCTTCGAACAGGCGGATGCAGACCGCGCGACGCGTTTCATAGTGCTGACCGGCGCGGGCCGCGGCTTCTGCGCCGGCGACGATTTCAACGAGATCTTCCTTTCCGAGAAGAACCACCCGAGCAAGCGCAGCGACGGCATGCTGGCGCGGTACCGTTCGAGCCTCGGCGCGGCCACGCCGATCGTCAGTTCGATACTGAACTGTACGAAACCGACCATTGCGGCGATCAACGGTGCCGCTGTCGGCATGGGCATGGATCTCGCGTTGCTGTGCGACATCCGCATTGCGTCGGACCACGCGAAGCTCGGCTCGTATTTCGTCCGCCGCGGCGTGGTCGGCAGCGTCGGGGGCACCTACCTGCTGCCGCGGATCATCGGCGTGTCGCGCGCCATGGAGTTGCTGTTGTCCGGCGAACTGGTGAGCGCAGACGAAGCGTTGCGCCTCGGCATCGTGTCGCGCGTCGTGCCGCACGAGACGCTCGGCAAAGCCGTCGACGAGTTGATCGACAAGCTGTCGTGGGGCGCACCGCTCGCGCAACGCGCGATCAAACGCACGGTACAGAAAGGTCTCGCGATGCACTGGCAGGAACTCGAAGAATACGGTCGCATGCTGTCCGACGAGCTGTGGCGCACCGAAGACCACCGCGAAGGCGTCGCGTCGCACGTGGAGAAGCGCAAACCGAAATTCACGGAACGCTAAGGCGACGCGAGGTCGAGCTTCAGCAGCTGTTCGAACGCGAGACCCCACGGCGGACGTAGATAACCGAGCGCCCGGACGTCTTCGGCCCATTGCCCGAACGGCGCCTCGCGCGCGTAGCTCGCACCGCCCAGCACTTTGCCGAGATCGGCCAGACATCGTTCGGCCAGCGTCGCGATGGTCGCTTTCGCGCGCGACGCGGCGAGAAGACCGCCCGATTCGCTTTCGATGGCGCGCAGCGCCCCTTCGTAGGCCTGTTCGGCAAGCCACGCGGCGTTCGTGACCTCCACCCAGACCACCTGCTCGTAGGCTTTCAGAGTGGCCGCGCGCGCGACCAGTCGCTCGCGCGCCATGCCGACCGCGTTGCGCAGAATGCCGATGATGACGGCCGAAAAGAGCATCGGCGTCAGCTGCGACACCGCGGGCACCGCACTGGAAAACGCTTCGCGCGATGCGGCCCGTTCGGCGCGGCAACGACTCAGCGTGAAAGCGTGGCTCTGCGTCGCGATCATGCCGTGGCCGTTCCATGGCGTGAGCAGCGTAATGCCGCTGCTGCCGTCCCAATCCCGACCGCGCATGTCCACGACGAACAGATCCGGTGGCGCGCCGGACACGCACGCGGTGGTGATCATGAACGCCGCATTTCCCGCGCCGGATGCGAAGTGTTTGTCGCCGCTCAGCACGAAATGGTCGCCGTCCGGCTCTGCCTTCGCCCGGGTCTGCAGGATGTCGCCGCCGCTCCCGGGCTCCGAGATCATCGTGCCCCACCACTGGCCGTCCTTGGCCGTCTCGACGAAACGTGAGCGTTGAGAACGCCACGCCGCGGAATCGCTCTGGGGTTCCGCCGCCGCAAGCCAGAACGACAGTACCGACGGGTGCATCGCCGCGACCAGCGCGACGCAGGCGTCGCCCTCGGCCAGCAATCTCACGAGTTCCGTGTACTCACGCACCGACTTTGCCAGGCCCCGCCACAAGCCGCCTTCCTGCGCCGGTACGCCGGTCAGCAGAAAGCCGGCGCGTTCGAGCCGCGCGAAGTCGTCCGGGCCGAGCGATCTGCGCCCGAGCCGTTCGGACCGATGCGCGGCGAAATCCCGCGCGATGTCGACGATGGCGGCGCGCACCTCGACAAAACGGTTGTACGGCATCGTCTCCTCCCCGCGCCGCGGTGTGTGGCGCTTCGATCCGGCCATGGCACAATGCCATCCCCTCTTCGAGGATGCATCATGCCGACGGTCAAGACAGCGGACGCAGAGATCTACTACGAAGCGACTGGCGCGGGTCCAGCGCTGCTGTTTGCGCACGGTGCCGGCGGCAACGCCGCGAGCTGGTGGCAGCAGGTGCCGGAATTCAGCCGCGATCACCGCGTAATCACGTTCGATCACCGCGGATTCGGTCGTTCCAAGTGCGCGCCAACGGCTTTTTCCGCGAGCGCGTTCGAAGCCGATGCACTGGCAATCCTCGACGCGGAGAAAATCGACCGCGCGGCCGTCGTCTGCCAGTCAATGGGTGGATGGACCGGTGTGCGCCTGGCCGTGAATCATCCCAAGCGCGTTCGTGCGCTCGTGCTCGGCAACACGCCCGGTGCCGTCTACAGCGACGCGTTGCGCGATCAGATGCGCACGCTGGTCGCGCGGCCACCGGGCAGCGACCTCACCGTCATGACGCTAGGCGCGCCGTTCCGCCAAGCGGACCCGGCAGGCGCCTATCTGTACACCGCGATCACCGCTTTCAACACCACGCCGATGCCGATCGCCGCTCTGATGGCGCGCGACGCGTTCGTCGCCGCCGATCGGTTGCGCCCGTTTCCGGTACCGGTGCATCTCATCGCGAGCGATCTCGACGTCACCTTCCCACCCGGATTGCTGCAAGCAACTGCGGCGCTGATCGGCGCAACGATCACGATGGTCGATGGCGCGGGTCACTCTACGTACTTCGAGAAGCCTCTTGAATTCAACGCCATCGTGCGCGGTTTTCTGGCGCAGCATCGTTGAGCGGCAGCGGAAACATCGTGTTCCGCGCGCTCGCGGCATTCGCAACGCTGTGGTTCGCGCTGCAACTGCCGGCAGCGGCCGGCGCCGAACCACCGGCGGCCGCTGCCGCTACTGAAAAACCAGCCGCAGCGCCGGCGCCCCCCAACGATGCCGTCGGCGAGTGGTCGATCGAAGCCACGCAGCGCCTTTCGGAAATCCGCGAGCGGCTGTCCGGCCCGTCGGAACTCGAGAAGCTCGAAAAATCGCTGGCCGGCCTCGAGAAGAGATTCGACGAGAATCTCGGCGACGTCGTTGCGCATCCCGACGCCGCGCACGTGCTGACTGAGGCAGCGATTCGCGATGCAACGTCGGAACTCGACGCGGTGACGAGCGGCGCGACTGGCATCAGCGACGTGTTGGCACAACGTACCAAAGCGATGGAGGCGCTGAGCCGCGAGATCGGCGAAATGATCAAGCGCGCCGAGTCGATGCGCGCGCCGTCGGAAGCGCCACTGCCGGAAGCGATTCGCACGCGTCTCGACACGATCATCAGCGAAGCGAATCGCCTTTTGCGCATCGCGCAGCAGCGCCTCGACCGCGCCGCGCAACTGCAGAACAAGATTCTGGTGCTGCAGGACCGCGCCCGTACGGCCCGCGCGGACCTGACCGAGGTTTCCGCCGAACGATTGCGGGCATTGATCCGCGCCCAACAACCGCCGTTGTGGCAGATGACGTTCGACGAAATCGGCGCATCCAGCGCCGGATCGACGCGCTTCATCGGAAATGCGCTTCCGAGCGCATGGCGGTTCGCCCAGGACAATGTGACGCGCGTGATCCTGCACGTAGTGGGGTTCCTCGCCGCCTTTGCGCTCTTGTCGTACCTGCGCCGACGGTTCGGTTCCGAACCGCGCGGCGGTAGAACCTCCCGCGCCGCTACCCGGCCGATTTCGGCCGGACTCCTGCTGATGCTGCTGGTGGCGCCGATCGTCTATCCGGACGCGCCCTCCGGCGTGCTGCAGATCCTGGGTCTGCTCACGATCGTGCCGATGGTGCGCATCCTGTTGGTCTATCTCGACCCGGCGTTGCGACCCGCGGTGTATGCCCTCACCGGCACGCTGCTGCTCGAGCGGGTCACCAGCGCATTCGCCCGCGACATCGTGTTGCAGCGCCTGTTGCTGCTGCTATTGAGCATCGTCGCCATCGCGCTGTTCACCTGGCTGCGTTCGCTGACCCTCGACAGCCGTCTCGGTCTCGGACGGTATCTGGCGCCGATATTGCGTCGCCTGATCGTCGCAGCGATCGTCCTCTCCGGGTTGAGTCTGTTGTTCGTGGTGCTCGGTAACGTCGATCTCGGTCTGTTGCTGCAGACCACGGTCGTGCGCGGCGCGGTACTCGCGGCGGCGGAGTACGCGGCGGTGCTGGTGCTCGACGAAATCGCCCACCTCGTCGTGCATTCGCTGAAGACCCGCGGGATACGCTCGGTGGCGACGTTCGAATACACGATCATGAACAACGCGCGGCGCATCGCGGTGATCGGCGCGGTCGTGTTGTGGTTCGTCTACATGCTGAATTCGTTGCGGGTGCTCGGACCTGTCAGCGATGCCATCGACACACTGCTCGCAGCGCACTGGACCATCGGTCAAGTCACGATCTCGCTCGGCCGAATGCTCGGATTCGCGGTGGCGGTGTGGATCGCGATCTTTGCGTCGCGTGTCACCCAGGTGCTGTTGCGCGACGACGTGCTGCCGCGCTTTGCGCTGCCGCGCGGCGTGCCGAACGCGATATCGACCGTCGCCAACTACGTGATGGTGCTCATCGGTCTGATGATCGGCGCCGGCATCCTCGGCATCGGGTTGTCGAACCTGACGTTGATCGTCGGCGCGCTGGGCGTCGGCATCGGCTTCGGCCTGCAGAACGTCGTCAACAATCTGGTGTCGGGCTTCATTCTCATTTTCGAGCGCTCGGTGCAGATCGGCGACACGGTGCAGGTCGCCGATCTGCAGGGCAAGGTCACGCAGATCGGTTTGCGCGCCAGCCGACTGCGCACGTTCAACGGATCGGAAGTGATCGTGCCGAACGGCGAACTGATCTCGAACCGGCTGATCAACTGGACGTTGTCCGATCGGCGCCGCCGACTCGAGATCACGGTCGGCGTTGCCTACGGCAGCGATCTCGATCAGGTCCATTCGATTCTTCGTGGCGTGCTCGACGCCGAGAGCGAGGTGATGCGCGATCCGGAACCGCTCGTCGTGTTGGAATCGTTCGGCGACAGCGCGATGAACTTCCGGTTGTATCTCTGGATCCAGGATCTCGACATCGGCCTCAAGGTGATCGACCGCATCAACACGGCGATCTCCAAATCGCTCGACGCCGCCGGCATCGAGATCCCGTTCCCGCAACGCGACCTGCACGTCACAACGTTGCCGACCTGAGCCGCCACCGCGCAGGCAAAAAAAAGCCCGCTTTTGAAGCGGGCTTTCGTCCAGCTGCCTGGACCCTAGAGATCTACTGCTCGCGATTAAGCCTACAAAAATGGAGGAAATCAAGAGACTACCTGAACTAATTCAGGAATTTGCTAAACCGCTCTCGAAATCGACGGCGCTGGGGCCGTTTTCGACCGGCGATGGCCGCTGGTTTGCAGTTTCGGGAACCGGGTGCGACCATCCACCCGGTTCGTTTTTGCGTAGTCATCGGGGGAGCAAGCGCATGAAATTCGGCATTTTCTACGAACATCAGATACCTCGGAACTGGGACAAGGACAGCGAACACCGGCTGTTCAAGCAGGCGCTCGACCAGGTCGAACTCGCCGACAAACTGGGCTTCGACTACGCCTGGGAGGTGGAACACCACTTCCTCGAAGAGTATTCGCACTCCTCCGCGCCGGAAGTGTTCCTCGCCGCCGCGAGCCAGCGCACCAAGAACATCCGGCTGGGTCACGGCATCATTCAACTCACCACGAATCATCCTGCGCGCGTCGCGGAGAAAGTGGCGACGCTCGATCTCGTTTCCGACGGCCGCGTCGAACTCGGCCTCGGCGAAGGCGCATCCGTCACCGAACTGCATCCGTTCAACCTGCGCTTCCGCGACAAGCGCGACGTGTGGGAAGACGGCGTGCGGTGCGTGCTGCCGATGTTCTGGAACCACGGCTGGGAGTACGACGGCGAGTACTTCAAGTTTCCGATGCGCGCGGTGGTGCCGAAGCCGTTGCAGAAGCCGCACCCACCGTTGTGGGTAGCGTGTTCGCAACTCGACACGATCCGATACGCGGCGCATCGCGGCATGGGATCGCTGTGCTTCAAGTTCGCGGATCTCAAATCGGCACAGGCGTGGGTCAACGCGTACTACAACACGTACCTGCGCGACCTCGAGAAGCTCTGTGACTATCAGACCAACCCGAACATCGCGGTGGTGTCGGGCTTCATGTGCGCCGCTACCGACGAAGAAGCGTGGCAGAAGGCCGATGGCTGGACGTTCTTTCAATTCGCGCTGCAGCTGTACAACAAGGAAGGTCCGTTCGAACCCGGCAGCGTGAACATCTGGGAGCGTTACCAGGAATGGAAGCAGACGCCGGCCGGACAGAAGCGCACCGGCAGCGAGCTGATCGGATCGCCCGAGACGATTCGCACGCGGCTGCTCGAACTCGAAGCGGCCAACGTCGATCAGGTCATCCTGCTGAACCAGGCCGGCAAGAACACGCACGCCGACATCTGCAGCAGTCTCGAACTGTTCGCGCGCGAGGTGATGCCGGAGTTCCACGCGCGCGAACCCGAGCATCAGCAGTGGAAAGCGAAGGTGCTGGCGGGCGAGATCGAACTCGAAGACATCGACACCGAACCGTACAACTTCGCCGCGCGCGGCAAGCCGACGCAAACGTCGACCAAGGAGACGCGCAACATGGTGTCCGGCACCGTAGGACGACCGAGCGCCGAATCGCTCGGCTGAAGATTGCCGGAAACGAAAAGGGCCACCGCGGTGGCCCTTTTCATTTGCGTATCGATCGCCGCTAGCCGACGACGACCCGGTTGCGCAGTACGCCGATCGGTTTCACCTCGACTTCGATGATGTCGCCCGCTTTCATGAACAGCGGCGGCGTACGCGCCGCGCCGACGCCGCCCGGCGTGCCGGTGACGATCACGTCGCCCGGTACGAGATCGGTGAACGTCGAGCAGTACGCGATGATGTCTTCGAAACCGAAGATCAGCAGCGACGCCGTCGCGTTCTGCATCGTTTCGCCGTTCAGCCGCGTCGTCAGTTCCATCGCGCCGAGGTCGCCGCATTCGTCTTTGGTCATCAGCCACGGTCCGAAACCGCCGGTGCCGGTGAAGTTCTTGCCCGGCGTGAACTGCGTGGTGTGGCGCTGATAGTCGCGCACGCTGCCGTCGTTGTAGCAACTGAAGCCGGCCACGTAGTCGAGCGCTTTCGCCTTTGGAATGCGGCGACCGTGCTTGCCGATCACCAGCGCGATCTCGCCTTCGAAATCGAGCCGGTCCGACTCTTCCGGCCGGATCATCTGCTGCTCGTGGCCGATCTGCGCCGCGGCGAACCGCACGAAGATGGTCGGATGACTGGTCGGATCGCGGCCGGTCTCTTCCTGGTGGGCTTTGTAGTTGATGCCGACGCACAGGATCTTGTCGGGATTGGTGATCACCGGCAGATACTTCACGTCGGCGAGCGCGTGGTCGGCCTTCTGTTTCGCCGCGTCGGCACCCGCTTTCGCCAGCTCACCGGTCGCCAACAGATCCTTCAGGGTGCGCTCGTTTGGCCGGCGAGCGCCGACGTCGACGATGCCGTCGCCCACTACTACGCCATATGACGCGCGTCCCGCTTTCTCGAACGATATCCACCGCACTGGTCAAATGCCTCGCTCAGTTGAACATGATGACACTGCGCGCGACCTCGCCGGTCCCGAGTGCCGTAAATGCGTCGTTGACGTCTTTCAGCTTGATGCGCCGCGAGATCATGTCGTCGAGGTGCAGCTTGCCCTGCAGATAGAAATCGACGAACCGCGGCATGTCGACGCGAAACCGGTTCGAACCCATGAACGAACCCTGCAGTTTCTTTTCACTCAGCAGGTCGGGGCCGTGCACTTCCACCATCTGTCCCGGCGGAATCATCCCGATGACGGTCGCGGTGCCGCCGCGGCGCAGCATCTTGAACGCCTGTTCCGCAGTGGCCTTCAGGCCAATGGCTTCGAACGTGTAATGCGCGCCGCCACCGGTGAGTTCCTTCACCGCCTCCACCGGGTCGGTCTGCTTCGCGTTGACGACGTCGGTCGCGCCGAACTTCAGCGCCAGGTCGAGTTTCGACGGAACCGTGTCGACCGCGATGATGCGACCCGCACCGGCGATCGCAGCACCGTTGATGCACGACAAGCCGATACCGCCGCAGCCGATCACCACCACAGTCGCTGCCCGGTTCGACTTTTGCGGTGTGGATGACGGCACCGACGCCGGTGGTTACGCCGCAGCCGATCAACGCGGCGCGATCGAGCGGCATTTCCGGGCGGATCTTCGCCACGGCGTGTTCGTGCACCAGCATGTATTCGGCAAACGAGCCGAGGTTCGCGAACTGATTCAGCTTCGAGCCGCCTTTCGACAAGCGCGGCTCTTCGTTCTGCCCGCGTCGCAGCGCCGGTTCCTGACACAGCGACATGTGTCCGGTGAGACAGTATTCGCAGGTGCCGCAGAACACCGACAGACAAGTGATCACGTGATCACCGGGCTTCACGTAGTTCACCGCCGAGCCTACCTGTTCGACGACACCGGCCGCCTCGTGACCGAGGATGATCGGCATCTGTCCGGGATACGTGCCGTTGAAGAAGTGCAGATCCGAGTGACACACGCCGACCGCATGCGAGCGCACCAGCACTTCGCGCGGACCCGGTTTGGAGATCTGCACCTCCTCCACTTCCATCGGCTTGTTCACTTCACGGAATACGGCCGCTTTCATTTGCGCTCTCCCCTTGTCTGCTGTTGCCGGGTGCCGAGTGTGCCCCAGCTATCGCATCAGAATCCATCGCGGCCCAGGCGTCCCTCCGCGAGCGTCACGGCAGCGCGAATCGCCGCGATCAGACTCGTGTGATCGGCAACGCCGCGGCCGGCGATGTCGAACGCGGTGCCGTGATCGACCGACGTGCGGATGAAGGGAATGCCGAGCGTCGCGGTGACGCTCTCGGCGAAGTTGTGCACCTTGATCGCGATGTGTCCCTGGTCGTGATACATCGCGAGCACCAGATCGAATTCGCCGGCGATCGCGCGATTGAACACCGAGTCGGCCGGGATCGGCCCGCGCACGTCGATGCCGAGCTTGCGCGCCTGCTCCACGGCCGGCGCGATCTCTTCGATCTCTTCGCGTCCGAGCAAGCCGCCTTCTCCGCCGTGCGGATTCAGCGCGGCGACGGCGATGCGCGGATTGGTCATGCCCCAGCGCGCGAGCGTGTCGCGCGTGAGCTGCAGCTTCTCGACGACGGTCGCTTTCGTGACGAAGCGCGCCGCTTCGATCAGCGACTTGTGGGTGGACAGATGCACCACGCGCAATCCCGGCGTCATCAGCATCGTCGCGGTCCATTTGGAACCGGTGAGACGCGCCAGGATTTCCTGATGGCCGATGTCGGCGACGTAGCCGGCCGCATGCACCGCTTCTTTGTTGATCGGACACGTCACCATCGCCGCGGCCTCGCCGCGCGCCGTGATGCCGGCCGCCTGTTCCACCGCGCGCACCGCGGCGCTGCCGCACGCGGCCGAGATTTCACCGAAGCGGAACGCAGCGGGACGCGGCACGTCGACGTCGACGAACTGCAGCGGCGGCAGCGTGACCCGAGCCGCCTCGGCGCCCGCATCGAGCGCCCAACGCGCACCGACGATCAACGGTCGACAGAGTCCCTCGAGCGCGCCGCTCGCGAGCGTCTTTGCCAACACTTCCGCGCCGATGCCCGCCGGATCGCCGGCGCTGATCGCGATCACCGGAACGTCAACACTCATCGCATGCCTCATCCGAAAACTGTATATTCATACAGTATGGTGACATTGGCCGATCTCGTCGCGCGATTCGAACTCCATGCCGTGTGCATTCATTGCCGGCGCATGGAGCGGATCGATCTGACCGAACTGATGCATCGTTTCCCGGAGACTCGCACTGTAGAGGAAGTGCGCGATCGAGTGCGATGTCGGGGTTGCCGCCGCCGAACGCGCGACATCCGCATCGTGTATGTCGGCACCAACGGCAACGCGCGCGGTTTCCATTACCGCGCTCACCAATCTCACAAAGGCGCGCCGGCGGCTCAGTCGCCGAGCAGTTCGCTGCCTTCCAGCGTGAGTCCGAAACCCGATACGCCGACATAGTCGACCTCGCGACCGGCGATGATCCGAATGCGACCGACGCCGAGGTCGCGAAGAATCTGCGCACCGACGCCGATTTCGAGCCACTCGGCGCGACGCGCGTCGGCCCGACTCGGCGTGGCGGGATTGGTCAGCGTATCGAGCGGCACGCCGACGAATCCGCTGCGCAGATAAATGAACACACCGCCGCCGAGGTCGTGGATCCGCTTCAACGCCACTTCGAGGATCCGCGACGGGTGATCGTCCTGCGGCCCGAAGATGTCCTCGATCAGCTTTTCCCGGTGGATGCGCACGGCGGCGGCGCGAGTGCCGTCGATGCGGCCGAACACCAGCGCCAGGTGTTCGGCGTCCTCGAATTTCGTTTTGTATGCAAAAGCCCTGGCGACGCCGATCGATGTCTTCACCGAGAACTCGCGGACGCGCTCCACGAGATGCTCGCGCCGTTGCCGGTACGTGATCAGATCGGCGATCGATGTGATCTTCAATTTGTGTTGCGCGGCAAATTCGAGCAACTGCGGCAATCGTTTCACGGTGCCGTCGTCGTTGACGATCTCCGCCAGCAATCCGACCGGCGCGAGTCCGGCCAGCGCTGCGAGATCGACGCCGGCTTCGGTGTGGCCCGAACGCACCAGCACGCCGCCGGTGCGCGCGACGAGCGGGAAAATGTGTCCGGGCCGAACGAAATCGCCGGCGCCGACATTGCCGTTCGCGAGCGCCTGAATCGTATTTGCGCGTTCTTCTGCCGAAATGCCGGTGGTCAATCCGTGCCGATAGTCGATCGAGACGGTGAACGCGGTGCTCATCGGCGCGTCGTTGCGGGCCACCATCGGGTCGAGGTGCAACCGCTTCGCGTCTTCCTCGAGGATCGGCGTACACAGAATGCCGCTGGTGTGGCGGATCATGAACGCGACTTTCTCGGGCGTCGCGCGCGACGCCGCCATGATCAGGTCCCCTTCGTTCTCCCGGTCATCGTCATCGACCACGATGACGATTTCGCCGGCGGCAATACCGGCAATGACGTCTTCGATGGGATCGAACTGCGTGGACATGAATGGCTCCGTCGAAAAAGGGCGCTAGATTACCACGCCGCTCGCGCCGTCAGACAAAGCGCTGCTCATGCGGCGGATGCACGCCGCTCATGTTGCATCAGATCGCGTCGGCGGCGCGCAACTGCGCGACTTCGTTGGGAGACAGGCCGAGCAGCTCGCCATAAACGGCCTCGTTGTCCGCACCCAGAGCGCGGCTCATGCGCAGCGGCGGCGGAACGATGCCTTCGAAGCGCAGCGGCGTGCTCGGCAGCACCGCTTCGCCGAGCAACGGATGCGCGTGTTTCGACAGCATGCCGCGCGCGAGCAGATGCGGATCGTCGAGTACGTCGACCAGATCCTGCACCGGGGCGCAGATGATGTCGTGCGCTTGCGCGATCCGGAACACCTCTGCCTTGTCGAGCGTGCTGGTCCACGCTTCGACGATGGCATCGACCAGTTCCATGTTGGTGGCGCGCGTCGTCATATCGGCCAAGCGCGGATCGTTCGCCAGTTCAGGCCGCTGCATCGCATCGACCAGATTGCGCCAGTGTCCTTCGCGGATGCAGATGATGGCGACGTAGCCGTCGCGCGCGCGATACACGTTGTACGGCGCGAGGCTCAATGCCGCGTGCCGGTTGCCGTTGCGCGTCGGATGCTTGCCGAGGAAATGCAACGCACCGATCTGCGACGCGAGCGTGGGGAATACCGCATCCTGCATCGCCACGTCGACCACCAGTCCCGCCCCTGTGCGCTCCCGTTGGAACAGCGCGGTGACGATGGCGCCGTATAGATGGATGCCGCCGAGGAAATCGCACAGCGCCGGCCCCGCTTTCAGCGGCGGACCGTCGCCGTCGCCGGTGACCGACATCACGCCGGTCATCGCCTGCACGGTGATGTCCATCGCGAGGTAGTCGCGGTGAATGCCGGTGCGGCCGAAGCCGGTCGCTGCCGCGTAGACGAGCCGCGGGTTGATCGCCCGCAGCGCGTCGCTGCCCACGCCGTGGCGATCCATCGTGCCCGGCGAGAAATTCTCGAGCAGCACATCGGCTTTCCGCACGAGCTGGCGCAGCAACTCGCGGCCGCGCTCCGATTTGAGATTCAGCGTGATCGCATCCTTGTTCGAATTCAGCATCGCGAACGGGTAGCTCGCCGAACTCGTCTCGCTGCGGCCGCGCAGGCTCTCGCCTTGCGGCGACTCGATCTTGATCACCCGCGCGCCGGCCATTGCGAGCAGGAAGCCGCAGTACGGACCGTTGTAGATCTGTCCGAAGTCGAGAACGGTGATGCCCGCGAGCGGTTGCTGACTCATCCGGTTTTGCTTGCCGACGGCAGCCGCTTGACCAACTGGTTGAACGCGGCGCGGATTTCGTCGCGCGCACGTTCGTGACCGTACTCACCGACCGACTCGCGATGCTCGCGCGACATCGTGCCGCGCAATACCTCCGCGTTGTCCGTCGCGCGCCTGATCTCGAGCGTGATGCGCGCATCGAACTTGCGCGGGCCGCCCACCGCCAATGGATCGCTGAACCCGTCGTTTGCATACGGGCGTTCCGAGTCTGGATAAAACGCGCTGTAAACCATCGTCACCAGCGCGTCGGGATGCCGGTCGACCTCACGCATTCCCTTAGCGGAAAGCGCCGCGACCAGCTGCGGGCGCAGCGCCGGCAACAGGAACGCAGGCACGGTGGGCATCGACAACGAGTAGGTCGCGAGCGGCGCATCTTTCGGGCCGCAGCAGAACTCGATCCGCTCGGATATGTCGCCGTCCGACGCGCAAGCGGCGATCAACACCAGGAGCAGCGCCGCGCCGACTCGTCGCATCGTCGAATACCACCCTTCTCATGTCAGACCGGCACAGTGAGTGCCGCCACTACCTGATCGACGATCTGATCCGCGAGTTGACGCATTTCCGCGTCGGTTCTGTCCTGTATCGGATGCTGCACGAAACAGCATCTTGCCTCGAGCCCGAGCGCCTTGCCCTGTACGGCGGCGGCTTCCTCGAACTCCGATGAAACGATCGCCACGGAAGGAATGCCGTGGATCTCGAAGTGCACCGTGTCATGCAAACTGCACGTGGTACACGAACCTCAGTCGGCGAGCGCCTCGACGACGAAGTTGCTGTTGGCCCTGATCTCCTGACGCAACGCGTCGGGTGCGGGCTTCGTGAACGTCGGTTTGGCGTACCGACGGATGTCGATGCCCGGCGCGCGCACTTTCAGCTGCTCTTCGAGCCGGTCGAGCAGCACGTCGCCGCGCGGCTTCGAAATGTCGAGAAACGCCACCGTTCCCGAGATCACACCGGAGCGCGGCGTCAGTTGCCGCGCGATCGGCGTCTTCTCGTTGGTGGGATCGAGAATGGTCGTCATCAAGGTCTCCTAGTTCGGATCGATCAGACGCGAAACGGGCATCGAGCCGATTTCGCCGCCAACCCAGCCATGAAACATGCCGGAGAACTTTCCGGCTTCAGATCCAGCCACGACGATGTGGATCATATCCTCCGACAGAAACTTCGGCATCACCCGGTCCAGCGCCTCGTTCGACAGCGTCTTCGCCTTGTCGGCGTTCATTCCCACACCCGATCGCTCGTCGCTAACGAGTTCACGTAAGGGGCGGCTGGTGATCTTCTGTATTGCGCTGCGCAGATCTGCCTTCGAGTAATGGCCGTCGGTCTGCAGCGTATCGACGTGTTCCGGAGACACCACCACCAGCGTATCGAACATCATGTGCGCTTTCGGATGGTGAATCGATTCGAGACACATGCCGAAGCTGCCGGCGAGTTGCGCCGGACTGCGCGACGTCTGATCGACGATCAACGACGGTCCACCCGACATCGCGTACGCGGTAACCACCGAGTCGGTCGGCGCAAAGCCGCGTTCGACGTGCAACGGCGTCCACGGGCTGCGCTCTTCCCACTCCGCAAAACACATGGTGATCTTCATCGGATTGCCGAGCGTCGATCGTTCCGTGCCGCCGGGTCTCGCGCCGCCGATGTTGCGGATCGCGAGCCGCACGGCGCGGCCGATCGACGTATTCGCGCGATTGCCCTGCCCCAACGCGCCGATCTTCATGTTCATGCCGATGCGTTGCCGAATCGGTCCGTTCACGACGAGCACCGGACTCGCGCCCATGGTCGTTGCCATCACGCCGTGCACGTTGAACTCGTCGGTGCACACCGCTTCGAGCGCCGCGATGACGACGGGCAGGTACTCGGGCTTGCAACCGGCCAACACGGCATTGATCGCCACCTTCTCCACCGTCGCTTCACCCATGTTCGGCGGCACCACGGCAACCAGCGACTGCGGATCGCGGCGCGTACCGGACAGCATCCGGATCACCCGTTCCGGTGTCGGCGGTACCACCGGCAGTCCGTCGGTGAAACCCTGGTCGAACATGAACTCGAATTCGTCGTCGGCCGGCGCGATCTCGATCTTGCGCGCGCGCAACGGACTGTTCTCGGCTTCGGCGCGCAAGCGATCGGCAAAGCGCGGATCGACCGACAGCGAACCGCAGCCCGGTCGCCACGCCGGCAGCGCAGCCCAGTCGATGGCGGCGGCACGCGCGCCGGCCATTGCCGCGAGTTCGCTATCGAGCGTCTGCCACTCCGCCCGATCGAAGCCTTCTATCCGGCTGATCTCGTGCCCGTCTGCGTCGGCGACGAACACCGACGGCACCATGTCGATGTCGTATGCGAACGAAACCTTGAGCCGGGAATCATCGAGCATCGGGCACGTCAATCCGTGCCGGTCGATCAACGTCGCGTTGCCGTCCTGCGTCTGGCCGACGATCAGAACGTCGAGCGACGCGCCATAGCTGCGATGGAACGCCTCGAGCAACGGCATCACTACGCCGCACGTCGGGCAGTCCTCCTTCACGATCGCGATCACCGATCGCCGCCCGCTCGGAAACGAGCGGTCCGCACCGGACGCGTCGCGCAACGAGAAAGCCGGCAACAAGGGTTTGATCACGAGCTTGGCCCATGCGAGCGAGATCGAATGATGACAAGATGCGCCGCGAAGCGAAACCGCGAGGGAAACGGAATGTCGGGATATGCGTGGCACGATCTGGTCGGCAACGTCGGCGTCGCGATGATTCTCGGCACTTATTTCGCGCTGCAGCTCGGTCGCCTGGACTCGAAGTCGGTCGCGTATTCGGCGCTGAACGCACTCGGCGCCGGCTCGATCACGGTGTCGCTGCTGTTCGACTTCAACCTGTCGGCATTCGTCGTCGAAGCGGCCTGGGTTGCGGTCAGCCTTTTCGGTCTGACGCGCGCGGTGCGCCGTCCTGCGTCCAGCGCATGAACAGATTCTTGAGCGGCGATCCTTCGCGCAACGGTTCGTAGGTTCCCGTCAACACGAAGCCGCGCGACTGATACAACGCGATCGCGGCCGCGTTGGTCTCGGTCACTGACAGTTCGATCGTGGCGCAGCCGAGCTTGCGCAGATGCGCGACCACCGTATCGAACAGCCGCGCGCCGACACCGTGCCCGCGCAACACCGGGTCGACCCACATCGCGCCTATGTGACCGATGCCGTCGTCGGCACGGTGGGCCGACGCCAGTCCAAGGCCGTCGCCGTTCCGTCGCACGATGAACATCTCGAAGTTCGCCGCCTCCGCCGCGCGCTCCGCGCCGCGCCGCCAATAGTCGTCGTCGTGCGCGCGCGCCGACGCGGCCGTTGGCGAAAACGAATCGGGCGATTCCGTCAGCGCCGTGATCCGCAACCGCTTCAGGTCCATCCACTCGGCGGCCTTCAGCGGAACGATCTCGACGTCAGTCACAGCGTGAACCGGGTGACCCACATGCACTGCATCGGCCGCGCGTCTTTCGTGTACTCGTGATACGCGGCGACGATCGTGCCGTCGTCGAGCTGCGCGACGCTCGGGTAGCCGATGTGCCAGTACTGCCGCACCGACGGATCGGCCGCGCCGCCTTCGCGCACGACGAACTCGTTCGCAAGCGACCACGTCACTCCGTCATTCGACACGCACGCCCGCACGCCCCACGGATCGCGGCGATAGCCGTATACGGCGAGCACGCGACCGTCGTGCAGCTGAATGACATCGGCCGGGTAGCCCCACAACGGCGTGCGCACCGGCCTGCTCCAGCTCGCGCCGTCGTCGTCCGAATAGCAGAACCACATGTTGTCGAAGCGCAACGGCCGCGCCTGGGTGCGCAACAGGCAGATCAGGCGCCCCGACGCGAGCCGGGTCATGCCGGCCTCTGCCCATTCGAGGATGTGCGCCGGATCGTATGCGACCGTCGCCCAATACTCCCAGTTGTTGCCGCCGTCGTCGGACCGCAGCACGAATACCCGCGGCGTTTCGCCGCCCTGCGCGAACCACTCGCGCGTGAACGTGCCGTGCAGCGGCATCAGCAGACCGCCGTCGGCGAGTTCGATGATGTGGCCGGCGCCGGAACCGCCGACGATGTACGGACCGAGCCCGGAGTCGGCAACCGGCGACGTGTTCACCGGAATCGGCGCCGACCACGTTGCGCCGTTGTCTTTCGAACGACACAAGGCGTAGCCGGTCTGTCGCTTCAAACGCTCGCGACGACCCGGCGGCGGTCCGCCCATGATCTGGTCGGCGCCCCCCTTCAGTGCCGTTGGCGCCATGAAGCTGCACACGCGCGTATGCATCAGAATCTCGCCGGTGGAGATCTGCGCGAACGCGCAGTCCCAGTTGCCGACGTGCTCGCTCCACGGCCACACGGTGCGGCGCGTGGCGGAATCCCATGTTTTGCCGCCGTCGCTCGACTTGATGAGGCACGACTGGCCGCTGTCGGCGTGCACGCGCCCACGCTCCTGGTTGTACCCCAACAGCAGTTCGCCGTTGGCGAGTTTGATCAGGCTGCCTTGATTGCACGCGTGATCGGGGTCGTGATAGGCGAGTACGTGCTGCATGTCCATCGTTGCGCGCGGCCGTCGATTGGGAGCGGTAGCCTAGCTTGGCGCCTTTGGGAGCGTCCATTCGATCCTGTACCATCTCCGCCCCTCGAGACTCACGAGTGATCGAACGGATGACGCGACACCGCACCGGAACACTGCACACGTGAGCGGCGCGTCACCGGCGGTTCTGGGTGCGCTGAAGCATCGCAACTTCACGCTGTATCTCGTCGCGCGGTTCATCGCGACGCTCGCGATTCAGATGCAGAGCGTCGCGGTGGGCTGGCAGGTCTACGCCATCACGAACGATCCGCTCGATCTCGGCCTGATCGGGCTCGCGCAGTTCCTGCCGTTCATCGTGCTGGTCCTGCCGGCCGGGCAGATCGCGGACCGCTACGATCGAAAAGCGATTCTCGCGACGTGCTATGTGGTCGACGTCGTCTGCGCCGCGCTGCTGCTCAGCTTCACGATGTACGGACTGAGCTCGGTGTGGCCGGTGTTCCTGGTGCTGGTGCTGTTCGGCGCCGCGCGCGCGTTCGCGATGCCCACGTCGCAGGCGATCACGCCGAATCTGGTGCCACGCGAGATCTTCGGCAACGCGGTTGCGCTGAACTCGTCGACTTTCCACGTTGCGACGATCGTCGGTCCGTCGCTGGGCGGGCTGATGTACGTGGCCGGACCGGCCACCGTCTACACGGTGGTCACCGTGCTGCTGATCGTCTCGGTCGCCTTCATGCTGTCGGTGCGGATGCCGGCGACGATACGCAGCACCGAGCCGGCGAGCTGGCACACGGTGCTCGAAGGGCTGCGCTTCGTGCGGTCGCGGCCGGTCGTGCTCGGCGCGATCTCGCTCGACCTGTTCGCGGTGCTGTTTGGCGGCGCGACGGCGATGCTGCCGGTGTTCGCCAAAGACATTCTCGCGACCGGCCCGGAAGGGCTCGGCCTGCTGCGCACCGCGCCGGCGATCGGCGCCGCGGCGACGGCAGCGCTGCTGACGGTCTTCCCGATCACGCGGTCCGTCGGGCGCTGGATGTTCGCCGGCGTTGCTCTGTTCGGCGTCGCGATCATGGTGTTCGGGCTGTCCAACAGCTTCGCGCTGTCGCTGGTCGCGCTGGTAACGCTCGGCGCCGGCGACATGGTCAGCGTCTACATCCGGCACATGTTGGTGCAGCTCGAGACGCCGGACGAGATCCGCGGCCGCGTCAGCGCCGTGAACGCCGTGTTCATCGGCGCGTCGAACGAACTCGGCGAGTTCGAATCGGGCGTTGCCGCGGTGTGGTTCGGGCTGGTGCCCTCGGTGGTGCTCGGCGGCGCCGCGACGATCGCGGTGACGGGCTTGTGGATGCGCTTGTTTCCGACGCTGCGCACGATGGACCGGTTTCCCGGCGCCGACAAGTCCGGTTAGCCCCCCATCAGATCCGTTGGCAGCCGATGTACGCCGGCCGTCAGACGTCCACGTCGCCTTCCGCCCACGCTTTGATCAGGTGGTGCGCAATCGCGATCGGCCCCGGCACGCGCAGTTCGCGATTTTCGTTCGCGAGCGCGGCCCGAACGGCGTCGCGCGCAAACCACCGCACGTCCGCCATCTCGGTGGGATCGATCGAGATTTTCGTGGTCAGCGCGCGGCCATGGCAGCCGATCATCAACGACGACGGAAACGGCCACGGTTGCGACGAGTGATAGCGCACGGCACCGACGATCACGCCCGACTCTTCGCGGATTTCGCGCCGCACCGCTTCTTCGATCGACTCGCCCTGATCGATGAAACCGGCCAGCGCCGAATACATGCCGGTACTCGCGAGCCGGCCCTGCGACTGACCGAGCAGGCAGCGATCGCCGTCGAGGATCAGCATGATCGCCACCGGATCGGTGCGCGGGAAATGTTCGGTCTTGCACGCGGTGCAGATGCGCACGTGGCCGCCGCGCGAGGGTTCGCTCGGCGCTCCGCACGCGCTGCAGTGGCGATGGCTGCGGTGCCAGCCGACCTGCGCGCGGCTCTGCGCGACGATGCCGGTCTCTTCCACCGCGAGTCGCATCGCGGCCGCCGCGCGCGTCTTCGAAACGCCACGCATCGTCCAGGTTCAACTCGTGCACCGGATCGCCGAGTTCGGAAACGTCGATCGCGAAATGGGCGATGCCGTCGAGCAGATCCGAGAAATATCGGCGCAACGGCGATGTCGAGGCGGGTGACGTCCGCGCGACTCAACCAGCCGAGCCGCAGGTCGCCTGCGTCGTGCACGAGCACGTTCAAGCGCGCCAACGGCAGGAACCGGCTGGCCGGGATTGCGTTCGGCAGCGGCAAGCCATTCCGGATCGCGACGTTGCGCGTCGCCACGGTCGAATGGATTGCCGGCGAAGACATGGGTGGTTTCCAACGCGCTGCCCCGTCGACTGAAGGTCGGTCATTCTGGCAGAGATTGCGTCGCAGAATTGCGGCGCCGAGCGTGCGCCGGTTATCGTGCCGCGAACCACTCGGAGGTCTGTCATGCCGTCGCTGAACGTCAACGGTTGCGAGATCAACTACATCGTCGAGGGGACCGGCGATCCTGTGATGCTGATCCACGGATTCGCGAGCAGCCTGCAGGGCAACTGGCGTGCACCGGGAATCGTCGACGCCATCGTGAAGGCTGGTCGTCAGGTGATCGCGATCGATTGCCGCGGCCACGGCCGCAGCGGCAAACCGCACGATCCCGATGCCTATGCGGGATCGGCCATGGCCGACGACGCCGTCGCGGTGCTCGATCATCTGCACATCGACAAAGCCGATCTGGCCGGCTATTCGATGGGCGGCTTCCTATCGGCGACGCTTGCTGGTCAATCGTCCGGAACGGTGGCGCAGCGTCATCATCTCCGGCATGGGCGACGTCCTGCTGAAGGGAAATCTGCCGTCGCAACAGTTCGACACGCTGGTCGCAGCGATGGAGGCGCCCGACGCGGCTTCGATCAAAGACGCCCGTGGACGCGCGTTCCGCCAGTTCGCGCAGGCGAGCGGCAACGATCTGCGCGCGCTCGCGGCGATGCACAAGACGCGGCGCACCGGCTTCGACCCGGCCAAGCTCGCCGCCGTGAAAATTCCGGTGCTGGTGCTGATCGGCGACAAGGACGATCCGGCGAGCGCGAAGCGGCTCGCCGACGCGATTCCGGGCGCATCGTTCGTGCAAGTGCCGGGCGATCACCTGGGCGCGGTCTCTACACCGCAGTTCACCAGTGCGATCGTCGATTGGCTGACGCGCTGACGATCAGGCACTGGGACGGTCCGCCGCTCGACGCGTGGCGCGCGTGGCGGCCGGAACAGGCCGCTGAACAGCTCGCCGGCGTCGGCATCGACTGGTGCGTGGTCGGCGGTTGGTCGATCGATCTGTGGCTCGGTCGCGAGACGCGCCCGCACGACGATCTGGAAATCGCGATCTTGCGCGACGATTTCGCGGCAATTCGCGCGCACCTGAACGGTTTCGAGCTGCACAGCGTCGGCGACGGCGAAGTGCGCAGACTCGCGCCGCACGACACGCCGCCGGCGGACAAACATCAGAACTGGGTGCTCGATCCGGCAGCGAACGCGTGGCGGATGGACATCATGATGGAATCCGGCGACGCGCAGACGTGGGTGTTTCGACGCGATCCGTCGATTCGCGCACCGCGCAGCCGGATGATCGGAACGCGTGACGGCGTGCGTTTCCTGAAGCCGGAAGGCGCGCTGCTGTACAAGGCAAAAGCGACGCGGCCGAAGGACGAGGCGGATTTCGCGGTCTGTTTGCCCGGTCTCGACGACGCGGCGCGGGCATGGCTCGGCGGAGGCGCTGTCGCGCGCTCATCCGAACCATCCATGGATCGCGGCTCTGTCGGGCCGTTAGCGGCCCGACGGTTTCTTCGGCGGGGTATCTGGCGGCGAACGCGGCGGTTCGTCGCTGGCGGATTTCTCCGACGCAGCCTGAGTCCTCGGCGATGAGATGATCCGCGCCGCGCTCACGGTGGACGTCTGGCGCGCAGACGGCGGCACCGGCCGCGACGGACTGACGATGGATCCTTGCTTCGCCTGAATCACCCTCGGCGCGCTAACGGTCGATGTCGGGGGCGCCAACGGAGCGGCGCCGGCTTTCGGGGCCGGCGGCGTCACGGCCACGACCTCGGGCGCAAAGACGTCGACGCTCAGATCGAACGTGCGCAGATCGTTGCCCGACATCGAACCGATCCCCACCATCTGGCGCGCCACTTCCTCGCCCTTCTGGTTGCGGATCGTGATCGTCACCGAATATTCCCACGGCGTATTGCCGGCGGGATGTCGGATCGTGCCTTCGACGTGAAGCGCGGAAAAGCGCTCGCCCGCCTGTTCGGCCGCCAGCCCGTGTTTCAGGTGATGGCGACAGACAGGACAGATGCTCGCGCTTTCGAGGATCTCGGAACGACAGTGAGGACATCTACGACTCTTGCCCGGCGAAACCGAGCGAGTCGTACTCATGCCGCAGCGCCATCCTTCCCGGACTTCGGACTGGATTGGCCGGTGGGATCCCAACCGAATTCGACCCGGCCGCGCATGCGCGAACCAGCCGATACGGTCAGCGTGCCGGCCTTGAGGTCGCCGTTCATGACGCCGGTCGAGGCCAGTTCGACGGCCGATGCGGCATCGATGTTGCCTTCGAGCTCGCCGCCGACGGTGACGGTTTTCGCCTTCACGCCGCCGGTGAGCTTGGCGCCGGGCTCGATCGTCAGATTGCCTTCGACGTGTACATCGCCTTTGAAGTTACCTGCGATGCGAACGTGGCCGGCGCCTTCGATCTTGCCTTCAATCGCGAGCCCGGCCGCGATGACCGATTCTTTCTGCTCCATACGGGGTGCTCTCACCGAGGTATCGGCCATGGGTCGTGCCGGGGGTGGGGGTGGTTGACGTTCGGGCTCCTTGAAGGTCGGAGTCGTTATGTTCGGAACCGGCGCGGCGCCGGGTTTATCGGTTTCTTTCCAGAGTGCCATTAGCGTCGGCTCCTTTCGACTTGGTGGGAGCAGCGAGTGTATCAACATCGCGCGCGCTGCAAAGTCCTCCGGCCGGGTGCGATGCGGCGCCGGCGTAGCGAAAGCTGGATCTTGTGACCTGCGCCTCACTCCGTCACGGTGCGCGACAGCCCTTTTCGAAGTGCTCGCGCAGATTCGTCAGCATCTTGGTCGGGGTGCCGACGATGCGTTGTCGCGCGAGCCATGCCGGAACGCCACCGCCGGGTTCGATGTGCATGTCGAGGTCGATGCGCGTTCGCGCGCCGGTCTGAACGAAGCTCCAGCGACCGGACACGTTCTTCATCCGCACTGCGCGCTCGTCGGTCGGCAGATAGTCCGGCAAACCCTCGATGCCGACCGAGACGTTGGTGGTCAACGACGAGTCTGCGGTTTCGGACAACCGGTAGATCATGTCGCGGTCTTTGATCGGCCACGGCATCGACGTGCGGATGTAGTAGATCTGCATGCGGGGTGCCGGTTGTTCGAGCAGCCGCGCCTCCGCCGTATCCGGGATCCATTGTTCGAACGCCGCCACGTCTTCGACGAACGCGACCAGCTGCGGCAGCGTCGCGCAGACGTCGCTGCTCGCGCGCACTTCCGGGTAGGTCGAACCGTCATATGGGCGCGTGTAGACCGCGATCCCGTTCGCCTTCTCCAGTTCGGTCCAGCCGCCGGCATCGACGGCCGGCGCATCGGCGAACGCGGGCATGCAGATCGCCCACAGCCACATTGCGGAGGCGACCCGGCGCACCGCAGAACTACGCGTGGTACGCACCTTGTGCCTCACCTTTGAACGCGATTATCGTTGCCCGCTTCCACTCACCCTCGCATGACAACGGAACGGCGCATGAAGATCAACGCGATACGCATCGCTGAACAAGGCGGTGTAGAACAAATGCGGCTCGAGTCGGTCGAACTCGCGCCGCCGAAACCGGGCGAAGTGCGCGTTCGTCACGAAGCGATCGGCGTCAACTACATCGATACGTATCATCGGTCCGGCCTGTACAAACTGCCGATGCCGAGCGGCATCGGTGTGGAAGCGGCCGGTGTGGTCGACGAACTCGGTGCCGGCGTCACGACGCTGGCGCGCGGCGATCGCGTCGGCTACTGCGGCGGACCGATCGGCGCATACGCGCAAGCGTCCAACGTGCCTGCCGCGCGGCTCATCAAACTGCCGGAGGGCGTCAGCTTCGATGCGGCGGCCGCAATGCTGCTGAAAGGCCTCACCGTCCAATACCTGTTCCGGCAGACGTACAAACTGAGCCGCGGCGAGACGATCCTGTTCCACGCCGCGGCCGGTGGCGTCGGGTTGATCGCCTGCCAATGGGCGCGTCACCTCGGCGTCACGATGATCGGCACCGTCAGCTCCGCGGAAAAAGCCAAGCTCGCCACCGCGCGCGGTTGCAATCACATCATCGACTACACCACCGAAGACGTCGCCGCACGGGTAGCCGCACTGACCGGCGGTAAGAAGGTGCCGGTCGTGTACGACGGCGTCGGCAAAGACACGTTCATCGGGTCGCTCGACAGCCTCGCGCCGCGCGGCCTGCTGGTGTCGTTCGGCAACTCGTCCGGCGCCGTCACCGGTGTCGACCTCGGCATTCTGTCGGCCAAGGGATCGCTGTACGTCACGCGGCCCACGCTCGCTACCTACACCGCCACGCCCGAGATGCTGCAATCGGCAGCCGCCGAACTGTTCGACCTGGTCGCGAAAGGCGCCATCACTCCGGACATCACGCGCCATTACAAACTTGGTGAGGCACAGGAAGCGCATCGCACATTGCAGGCGCGCGGCACCGTCGGTTCGATCCTGCTGACGCCCTGATCCGCATGGAAGTCACGCAATACACCGAGGCCATCGCGGGGTTCACGTGCATCGCGTTGATGGCCGGCATGATGCTGACGTTCACGCTCGGCCGCCGTGCCGGCATCAAACATCACCACGTCGATCCGGCCGGCGCGCGCACCATCAGCGGCGCGGTCGAAGCGTCGATCTTCGGCTTGCTCGGCCTCCTCATCGCATTCACGTTCGACGGCGCGTCGGACCGGTTCGAGGCTCGACGCACGCTGATCACCGAGGAAGCGAACGCGATCGACACCGCGTGGAAACGCCTCGATCTGCTCACCGCCGCCGATCGGGCGACGCTGCGCGACGACTTTCGCAACTACGTCGACGCGCGCTTGAGGTTCTACGCCAAACTGCCCGACGAAGCGGCGGCCGCGCCGGAAAACGAACGCGCCGAGCAACTCGAAGCTGCGCTATGGACGCACGCGGTCGACGCGGTATCGCGCGCCACGTTGAGCAGCGCCGCCACGATACTGCTGCCGGCGATCAACCGGATGTTCGACGTCGCCACCACCCGCAAGATGGCGCTGCAGACCCACCCGCCGCTCGCCATCTATGTCCTGCTGATCAGCCTCGCGCTGATCTGCGCGAGCCTGGCCGGCCACCATGCATCACCGAGCGCGAAGCACCCGCTAGTGATGCCGCTGATGTTCGCCGGTATATCGTCGCTCGCGATCTTCGTCATACTCGATCTCGAATATCCGCGCGCCGGCTTCATCCGCATCGAAGGCGCCGACGCGCTGCTGCATGAGCTGCGCGCGCGAATGGTGTAGACAAGACATTGATCACTCACGATCACAAACATCAGGTGTCCCATGGCTGAACCTCTCCGAATCGCCGTGCTGAGCCGCTGGCACGTGCACGCAGACGAGTATGCAAAGGCGGTGAACGATCATCCGGATGCGCGGGTCGCCGCGGTCTGGGACGAGGATCCGGCGCGCGGCCGCAAATGGGCTGGAGAACTCGGCGTGGATTTCGTCGCGGACTACGCAACGTTACTCGCGCGAAGCGACATCGACGGCGTGGTGGTCACGTCGCCGACGGATCGACATCGCGAGTTGATCGTGGGCGCCGCAAAAGCGGGCAAACACGTGTTCACGGAGAAGGTGCTCGCCACGCGGCTCGAAGACGCCTACGCGATTGCCGCCGCCGTGCGCGATTCGTCGATCCGCTTCACGATCTCGTTTCCACGGCGGACCATCGGGCCGCTCGTGCATGCCAGAGCAATGCTCGATTCGGGCGCGTTTGGCGATATCACGCTCGTGCGGATCCGTATTTCGCACGACGGCGCGCTGCGCAATTGGCTGCCCGAACACTTCTTCGACCCGGTGGCGTGCGGCGGCGGCGCGATGATCGATCTCGGCGCGCACGGCATGTATCTGTCGTGCTGGCTGCTCGGAACGCCGCGACGCTGTACCTCGATCTTCAACTCCGTCACCGGCCGCGCCGTCGAAGACAATGCCGTCAGCATCATCGAGTTCGAAAACAACGGCGTGGCGATCAATGAAACGTCGTTCGTCAGCTGGGGCGGCTCGTACAGCGTCGAGATCGACGGCACGCGCGGCGGCTTCCAGATGTCGAGCCCGCGCAACGTGCGCACGCGCAGCGGCGACGACAAAGCATGGCGCGCCGCCGACCTGCCGCCGGACGAACCGATGCCGATTCCGCGCTGGATCGCGAGCATCCGCGGGACCGGTCCGGTCGATTTCGGAATGGGCATAGAAGAAGCGGTGCAACTGTCCGAGGTGATGCACGCCGCTTACCGTTCGCACGCGGAACGACGCACCGTCGACTTCAACAAACTGCAGGCCTGAGGGGAAAACACATGGCACAGCGACCCAAGCGCGGCGACAAGAAACTGCGCTACGGCTTCATCGGAGCCGGCGGCATCGCCGGCGAACACCTCACCCATCTCGCCGACCGGCGCGACGTCGAGATCGTCGCGTTGGCGGACCCTAACGACCAGATGATGGCGCGGCACGCCGCCAAATTCGGCGTCAAGCAGACGTTCAGCGACTGGAAAGAGATGCTGTCGAAGGTTCAGCTCGATGCGGTGAGCATCTGTACGCCGAACAAGTTGCACGCCGAATGCGCGATCGGCGCGATGGAGGCCGGTTGCGCGGTGCTGTGCGAGAAACCGCTCGCGGGCAGTGCCGAAGAAGGCGAACAGATGATCGCGGCGGCCGAACGGCTGGGACGCAAACTCGTCATCGGCTTCCAGTACCGGTTCAATTCCCGCACGCAGTTTCTCAAGAGCGCGGCCGACGGCGGCCAGTTCGGCCGCATCCTTTATGCCCGGGTGCAGGCGCTGCGCCGGCGCGGCATTCCCAATTGGGGCGTGTTCGGCAGGAAAGAGTTGCAGGGCGGCGGCCCCTTGATCGACATCGGCGTGCACGTGCTCGAAATGTGTCACTACACGCTCGGCTCGCCGACGCCAGTCAGCGCCAGCGCCGACATGTTCACCTATATAGGCAACAAGCCGTCCGACCGCATTCAGTCACAGTGGAAAGGCTGGGACTTCGAGACGTACAACGTCGAAGACCTCGCCGTTGGTCGCGTGCGTTTTGCCAACGGCACCGTGATGCACATCGAAACCTGCTTCGCGGCGCACATCGAGAAAGACTTCTGGAGCTTCCAGTTGATGGGCGAGAACGGCGGCGCGACGTGGGATCCGCCGCGGATCTTCCGCGACGAAGACGGCCACATGGTCGACAAGTCGCCGGCCTGGCACGCCGACGAGCACACCGACCGGATGTTCCGCCGCAAGATGAACAACTTCGTCGATCACGTTCTGTACGACTCGCCAACGCTCGCACCCGGCCGCGACGGCTTGACGGTCCAGAAAATGATCGACGCGCTATACCGCTCTGCGGAGCAAGGCGGTATCGAGGTGAAGATCTAAGCGGACTTGAGATCCTTGAGCGATCGCGCGCGATTCGCCGCGATCGTCTCGGCGTCCCACAGGTCCGCGAACTGAAACGAACGCGGACAGTGGAAGTACGCTTCGTCGATGTCGAGCACCAGACCCTGTATCAAGCCCGAGTTGCCGTCGGGATTGTGGACCTGCGGAACGATACCTTGCGTCTTCAGCTCGTCGCCCTCGACGACGCGTACGCGGCCGTTCACGCGAACGGTGACGTCCATACCTGGAATCAGGAACAGGAAGCCGGCTTTCGGGTTCGATTCGAAGTTCTGATAACTCTGGAACAACCGGTTGCCGCCGATGTCGGGGATCAGCAGCGTGCGATCGTCGATCACCTTCACGAAGCCGGGCTCACCGCCCTTCGGCGACGCGTCGCAATCGCCGTTCGCATTGCTGCTCGACATCACCGCGAACGGCGAACGCTCGATGAACGCACGCACGTACGGTTCGAGGAAGTCTTTGACCTTCTTCGCGGCGACCGGGTGCGCACCGCCGAGTTCCACCCTCAACGCATCGATACGACTCATGTGCGGCCTCTCATTCCAACGAGGCCGCCATGATAGCGCGCGGCTCGCTAGGCGGCGTAGTCGAACGATCCGGCGGACTCGTTCGCGGCGATTGCGACGCGTTCCTCGCTGTGGCGCCGCGCCAGAATCGCTCGCAGCGTCGCTGTACGCTTCATCGACCGACGCGCCCGCCGCGAATTTCACCGGCGCGAACACGTCGACGCCGGCTGGACCCGCCTTGGCATGCAGCGCGCCTTTGGGTCGCATCTCGCGCAACCCCGAGAGATAGATCGGAACCACCGGCACTCCGAGTTCCAGCGCGAGGATTGCAACGCCGGGTTTGAACCGCCCGAGTTCGTCCTTCGTGGTGCGCGTGCCTTCCGGAAAGATGCAGACGTTGCATCCCTGCTGCAGCAGCCAGCGCGCGTAACCCAGCGCCTTCGCTCCACCACCGCGCACGATCGGAAAGTTGCCGAGCACCATCGACTGATACCACGGCTGCAACACCAGCTTCTTCTTGCCTTTGACGAACCAGCGATCGGCCGCGGCGCCGAAATAGAGATTGCGCTTGACGTTCTCGGGCATCGCTTCGAACAGCACGAGCGTGTCCATGTGACTCTGATGATTCGCGACGAAGATCGCGGGTCCGTCGAGTTCGCGCAGATGTTCGACACCGCGCACCGTGAGCGGATCGCAGTAGCGGTCGACCCATCGCGTGTACGCATAGCTGCGCATCAGTCGTCGGACGAGTCGCGCTGGACGGTTGATCTGCCATCGATGCGGACCCGCGTATTCGGGCTCGGTTGCAGATGGGGCGATGGGTTGTGCGGCGGCATACGTGGGCATGATCGTTCCTCGGCGATGGTGCTCTTCGATCCGTTTGCTGAAGAGCCTGACCCGTCTATGCACGGAACGGGCCAACCGAACGCGAGCACGGCGGAGGCACTTCTGACAGCATGACTAAGCCGCGTTGCGCCACGACCGGCACTCCGCTGGTGCGTGCGACGCGACGACGGAACGCTAAGAGTGCACGCGCGACCTCATGTTGGTAACGTTGTCGGGCGCCCGGACACGGTTTCCCCATCGAAATGAAGGTCATCGCCAAGGTGCTGCGATATCTCGCGGTGCTGCTCGTCGTGCTCGGCGTGGGCGGCGCCGCGTATCAATGGCGCGCGTCGGCGAGCGACGCCAAACGCTTCCCGATGCCGGGTGAACGCGTCGACATCGGCGGCCGGTCGTTGCATCTGTATTGTTCGGGAAACGGACCGGTGACCGTCCTGCTGGAAAACGGACTCGGCGGCAACTACGCCGCTTGGGGTTTGGTGCAGCCGGAGATCGCGAAATTCGCCCGCGTCTGCAATTACGACCGCGCCGGGATGGGCTGGAGCGATCCATCGGATCGCGCCGCGCAAGCCGAGTTCGTGTCCGACGACCTGCACCGGCTGGTGAACACGGCAGGGTTGAAGCCGCCGTTCGTACTGGTCGGCTGGTCCGCCGGCGGCGTCTTCGCGCGTCGCTACTATGCCGACTATCCCGATGGGATCATCGGCATGGTGTTCGTCGACTCTTCGCAGGAACAGCAACGCCAGCGTCTCGCCGAACCCGGAAATACCGAAGCGCACCGGCGCGAGGCCGAATTTCAGCTCGGAGCGTGTCGGGCGTTGGCATGGACCGGATTGGTGCGCGCATTGGGCGTGATGCAGCAGATGGCGGCACCGCTGCACATGCCGGAGGATCTCGAAAGCACAATGGTCGCTATGGAGAACCGCACGAACTATTGCAGCGGCGTCGCGCACGAGATGCAGGGGTTCGAACACGACGTCTCGCAGGCCGACCCGCCCGCCTCGCTCGGCGATTTGCCGCTGGTGGTTTTGACGCGCGGTCGCGCCAGTTCGCCGAAGGATTATCCGACACCGGTGTCGCAGGCCCAGCTCGAGCAACTCGATCAGAACTGGACCACGCTGCAGAACGAACTCGCCGCGCTGTCCTCGCATTCTTCGCACCGCGTTGTGCAACACAGCGGCCACGCGATTCCGATACAGGCGCCGGAAGCGGTCGTCGGCGCAGTGAGCGACATCGTGAACGGACGCATCTGAGGCAGGTCGACCGATGACGACGCGACAACTGGTAGACGAAATCACTAAGGCGCGATCCGCGCTATCGAGTTGGCAGTTCGCGCAGCTCGCGGTGTTCTTCTTTCTACTGCTGTTGATATTGCCGCTGCTGCACCACGGCCTGCTGGTCAAATCCATCACCACGCTGTTCGTTCTGAATTCGCTTCTGGTGGCGGATTCGAGCAGCCCGAACGTACGCGTACTGCGCTGGATCGCCTGGTCGCCTTTGGGGAATCGCCGCGATCTGCAACGTCGTCGAAGAGTTTCACCTGACCGAGGCGCTGACGTTTGCGACGAAGTACATCGCGATCACTTCGCACACGCTGCTCTTTCTGCTGTGTGCCGCGAGCATCCTCGGCGTCGTGTTGCGCGCCAGGGTCATTACGTTGGATGGAATCCTCGCGTCCGTCGTCGCGTATCAATTGATCGGAATGTTCTTCGCGCAGATCTACACGCTGGCCATCGTGGTCGATCCGAGCAGCCTGCATCTGCCCGAAAGCGTGGCGCCGAACACCGAGAACTTCCAGGTGGAAATGATCTACTTCAGCTTCGTAACGCTGGCGACGCTCGGCTATGGCGACATCGTTCCGGACACGAATCTGACCCGCAGCGTTACGATTCTGGAGGCCGTCATCGGTCAGTTCTACGTCGCGGTGATCGTTGCACTGCTGGTGAGTGCATTCGTCTCACAGCGGATGCAAGATCACGTCGGGCCACCCAACAACTCGAAATAGCTCGCGGAGGAGACGATGGTTTCCGTTGCACAAGTCCGGTTCGACACGCCCCACGACGATATCGTCGGAATTCTCAAGCGCGACGGTGCGGTCGTCGTCACGGGTGTATTCGATCGCGCCAAACGCGACTCGATCGAAGCAGAGTTGCGGCCCTACATCGAGCGCCCGGAGGCTATGCACACGCCGCAGGAGATGTACGACGCACTCGAACTGGACGAAGCGTTCCTGGCGGAGAACACAAAGCGCGCGGTCGGTCTCGTCACGAAGTCGCCGACGTTTCGCGAACAGGTGATGCATCCGATCATCCTCGCGGCCTGCGACGCCGTCCTGAAGCCGAACTGTTCGAAGTACCAACTGCAGGCGACCGCAGCGTTCGTGATCGGCCCCGGCGCGAAGCGACAGGTGCTGCATCGCGAGGAAGACGGCTACCCGTTCTTCAAAATACCGCGGCCGGACATGGTCGTTGCGTCGATGCTCGCGATTTCCGACTTCACGTTCGCCAACGGCGCAACCCGGCTGGTGCCGGGGAGCCATCGCTGGCCGAAAGAACGCGTTCCGACGCCGGACGAAATCGCTGCCGGTGAAATGCCCGCTGGATCGCTGCTGCTGTGGATGGGCGGAACGCTGCACGGCGCCGGACCGAATGCAACGAACGAGTGGCGCTTCGGCACGTTCGCGTCGTACTCGCTCGGCTGGCTGCGGCAGGAAGAAAACCAGTATCTGAACGTGCCGCCCGAGGTCGCGCGCACATTGTCGCCGGAGCTGCGGCGCATCGTCGGCTACCAGATCGTCGATCCGTCGCTCGGCTTCGCCGATACCAACACCGATCTGCTGGCCTAAGGCACCGTCGGTTCGACGCGCTCGCTGCCGAGCCACGCGGCGAGCGCGGAGTAGCCGAGCACCAGCACGATCGCGCCGACGAACAGCCCAATCACGCCCATCGACAGAAGTCCGCCGATGGCGCCGATCACCACCACGATCATCGGCACATCGACACCGCGACCGAGCAGCATCGGTTTCAGGACGTTGTCGATCAGCATGACGAAGACGCACCACACGGCGAACGCGATCGAGGTGACGGTGCCGTGGGTCGAGAACACGTAGATCGCGGCCGGTATCAGCACCAGGCCGGGTCCGATCTGAATGATGCACAGCATCAGGGCGATGATGGCCCACAATCCCGCACCGGGAATTCCGACGACGAGAAACGCAAGTCCTGCCAGCGTCGCCTGGATCAATGCGACGCCGAGCACGCCGCGCGCGACACTGCGTGTCGTGGCAACGGCGAGTTCAGCGAACCGCTCACCGTTCGCGCCGACTACGCGTTGCGCAACGCGTTGACTGATGTCGCTGCTGGCTTTCGCAGTCGCCAGTAGAAATCCGCTCAGCACCACCGCTGCCACGAATTGCAGCAGACCCAATCCGGTCGATGCCGCCTGGCCCAGCAGCCATCGCCCCATGTCGGCGATCTCCTCTTTGAACTGCGTCGCAAGCGCGTCCAGATTGGTTGCGGCCAGCGTCCACAGGTCGGCGACGCGATCGCCGATCACGGGCCAGTCGCGCACCGATTCCGACGGCATCGGAATCGAAATGGATCCGTTTTGAAGATTCGATGCCAGCGTCCGCACGCCGCTTACCAGCGTCTCCGACAACACCACCGCTGGAACGATGAACACCAGCAGAAACACGACCGTCATCAAAGCGGCCGCCGATTTCGTGCGGCCGCCCAGCAGCGTTCGAAAACGGTCGAAGGTGGGATACAGCGCCACCGACATCACGACTGCCCAACCGATGATGCCGATGAACGGCCGCACGATGACGAAACACCAGCCGACCAGAAGGACGATCAGCCCGATCCGGATCGCGACCTCCGCGCCGCGCCCGGTCAGCGTCGTTCGTTCGACCATCGACACATCCGTTTGGTGAAGACGTTGGTGGAGACACGCATTCAGCAATCGCATGCTACTCGCGCCGTCGCGCAGGGTCACCTCAGCGGGCCTGTTAACATGCGCCGGTGCGATAGGAGAACACTTCATGGCGTTGCGACGAACACCTCTCAGAATGATCGCCTTCATGCTGCCGTTGCTGGCTGCGGGCAGCTCAAGCGCAGCCGACCCGCTCGCGAAGAAAGCCGTCGATGCGGCGCTCAACGCGGCGTACGCCGACTACGTGCATCTGACGGACGGCAAGAACGCCGACTACATTCCGGCCCTGGCCAAAGTCGATCCGAACATCTACGGCATCGCGCTGGTGACGACCGACGGCAAGGTGTATGCGGCTGGCGACGTCACATCGCAAGTCTCGATGCAGTCGATCTCCAAAGTGTTCACGATGGCGAAGGTGATCGAGGAATCAGGACCCGAATCGCTGGTCGACAACATCGGCGTCGATGCAACGGGTCAGGCGTTCAACTCGATCGTCGCCATCGAACAACACAAAGGCGCGGAGATGAACCCCCTGGTCAACGCGGGCGCGATCACGACGACGAGCATGGTAAAGGGCGCGACCTATGACGAGATCTGGAACTCGATCATCACCTACTACGGCGAGTTCGCCGGCCGATCGTTGTCGGTCGATCAGGCCGTGTACGAATCGGAAGCCGCCACGAATCAACGCAACCAGGCGATCGCCGAATTGATGTTCGCGTACGGTCACATCAAATCGAATCCGGCGCAGGCCACCGATCTCTATACGAAGCAATGCGCCGTCAGCGTCAACGCGAAGGATCTCGCCGTCATGGCGGCGACGCTGGCCGACGCGGGTCGCAATCCGCTGACGAAGAAACAGGTCATGCATGCCGACCATGTTCCGCAGGTCCTCGCAGTAATGGCGACCGCAGGTCTCTACGATGAGTCCGGCAAGTGGTTGTACGCGACGGGACTGCCGGCGAAGAGCGGCGTGGGCGGCGGCATCATCGCGGTGTCGCCGGGCAAATTCGGCATCGCGGTGATCTCACCGCCCCTCGATGCAGCCGGCAACAGCTTGCGTGCGCAGAAAGCGATCACCGACATTTCGAACGCGTTGAATGGCAATCCGTACGCGGTCACGCCGAGGTAGCCGCGCACTCGAAGACGCGGGCAAACTATTGTGAGTCTGGTGGTTCACGCGGGGCAGACGGATGCGTTGGATTTCGGTGGTTGTCGCGGCAACGGTGTTGCTCTTCGGCTGCGGCAAGAAAGCCGACGGGCCGGAGGCGCTCGCACCAATCGAAGTGACCGTCACGAAGGTCGTTCCGACCGACACGCCGATCACGTATGAGTTCGTCGGACAGACCGAGAGCGCCAACCAGGTGCAGATCGTCGCTCGCGTCAACGGATTCCTCGACGAACAGGTCTACACCGAAGGGAGCATGGTCAAGCCGGGCGAGGTCATGTTTCGGCAGGATCAGAAACCGTTTCTCGCGCAACTGGATTCGGCCAAGGGCGCGCTGGCCGCACAGGAGGCTCGTCTGCAGGTCGCGCGCGACAACCTCGCCAGAGTGCAACCCTTGGTGGCACTGAATGCCCTGGCGCAGAAAGACCTCGACGATGCGACCGGCAGCGAGAAGGCGGCTGCCGCGGCGGTCGACATGGCGAAGGCCGCCGTCGAGCAGGCGCAGTACAACCTCGGCTACACCACGATCAGGTCGCCGGTCGCCGGCGTTTCCAGCTACTCACGCGTCAACGTCGGCTCTTATCTCGATCAACAGCACAGTCTGCTGACGTACGTCTCGCCGCTCGATCCGATGTATGTGAACTTCAGCATCTCCGAGAACGACATGCTGCGTCTGGAATCGTTGCGGTCCACCGGCGAACTGCAGATGCCGCAAGGCGCGCAGTACGACGTTCACGTAGTGCTCGCAAACGGCACTACGTTCGATCAGACCGGGCGAATTACATTCGCCGACGCCGACTTCAACCAGGACACCGGTACATTCCTCGTGCGCGCGACGTTTCCGAATCCGACGGGCGTGCTGCGACCCGGTCAATTCGTGCGGGCGCAGGTGATGGGCGCAATTCGCCCCAATGCCATCACCGTCCCGCAGCAATCTGTACTGCAGGGCGCGCAGGGACATTTCGTCATTCTCGTCGACAAGGACAGCAAGGCGCAGATCCGTCCCGTTCAAGTCGGACCATGGTACGGCCAGTTGTGGTTCATTACTCATGGCCTCGAAGCGGGCGACGTGGTGGTGGTCGAGGGCGTGACGCGACTGTCGCCCGGTGCGGTGGTGAAGATCGTTCCGTCTGCAGAAACCGCCGCCAGCTCCTTCGTCTCCGAGTTAGTCGCGGCCGATGCTGTCGCACTTCTTCATCGACCGGCCGATCTTCTCGATCGTCATCGCACTGACGATCTGCATCGCCGGTGGCGTTGCGATGGTCGAGTTGCCGATCGCGCAGTATCCGCAGGTGACGCCGGTTCAGATTCAGGTGTCCGCGACCTACCCTGGCGCTAACGGAACGCTTGTGGCGCAGAACATCGGCGCGCCGATCGAGCAGCAGGTCAACGGCGCCAACAACATGATCTACATGTCATCGACGAGTTCGTCGACCGGCAACTACACGCTGACCGTCTACTTCACCATCGACACCGATCCGGCGCTCGCTCAGGTCGACGTGCAGAACCGCGTCAATCAGGCGATGGCGCAGCTGCCGCAGTCGGTGCAGGCGCAGGGTGTTTCGGTACAACAGAAGACGTCCACGTTTCTGATGGTGCTCGCGTTCTATTCGCCCGACGGCCGCTACGATGCGAACTTCATCTCGAACTACACGAACGTTCAGATCCTCGGCACGATCAACCGCATCCCCGGCGCGAACCAGGCGGCGATCTTCGGCGTTCCGCAATACGCCATGCGGATCTGGCTGAAGCCGGATCGGATGGCGCAGCTGAAAATCTCGACCAGCGACGTCGCGAATGCCGTCAGCGCGCAGAACCAGCAGTTCGCGGTCGGTCGCATCGGTGCGGCACCGACGCCGTTCCCGGTGCAACAGACGTTCCCGGTGACGACCAACACCATCACCGAGCCGGAACAGTTCGAGAACATGATCCTGCGCGCGCAGAATCAGGATGCGTCGCTGGTGCGCGTGAAGGACGTCGGCTACGCCGATCTCGGCGCACAGAGCTACTCACTGCGCACCAGTTATCAGGGCAAACCCGCAACGCTGATCGCCGTGTACCAACAGCCCGGCGCGAACGCGATTCAGGTCTCCAAGAACGTTCGCGAAACGCTGGCCGATCTGTCGAAGAGTTTTCCTGCCGGGCTCGACTACGAGGTGGCGCTCGACACGACGCTGTTCGTGCAGGCATCAATCGACGAAGTCATCAAGACGTTCTATGAGGCAGTGATCCTCGTCGTGCTGGTCGTGTTCATCTTCCTGCACAGCTTGCGCCTGACCGTCATCCCGACGCTCGCTGTGCCGGTATCGATCCTCGGCGCGATGGTCGGCATGCTGCTGTTTGGTTTCTCGATCAACATGCTGACGCTGTTCGGCATGATTCTCGCGATCGGTCTGGTCGTCGATGACGCGATCGTCGTCGTCGAGAACACCGAGCGCAACATGGTGCAGTTCAAATTGTCGGCGAACGCGGCTGCGAAGCGCGCGATGGACGAAGTCAGCGCGCCGGTCATCGCGGTAGTGCTGGTGCTGAACGCCGTGTTCATTCCGGTTGCGTTTCTCGGTGGTATCACCGGCGCGCTGTACAAACAGTTTGCCGTCACGATTGCCGTGTCGATCGTGTTCTCCGGCATCGTCGCACTGACGCTCTCGCCTGCGCTCGCGGCGATTCTCATCCAGACGAAACACGGTCCCAATACCGGCTTCTTCAAATGGTTCGACGACACGTTCGAACGGATCACGACGAGCTATGTGAGCGGTGTAAAGACCGCAATGCACCGTTGGGTTTTGAGCTTGGCCGCACTCGCGCTGGTGATCGTCGCCTGCGTCGGGTTGTTTAGCTTTCTCCCGACCGCGTTCGTGCCGCAGGAAGACCAAGGCTATCTGTTCGTGCCGTATTTCCTGCCGGACTCCGCGAGTCTCGACCGTACCGCCGAGGTCGGAAGAAAAGCGAGCGAAGCGATGCGCAAGAACCCCGCCGTCGCGAACGTCTCTCAAGTCGATGGCTTCAGCCTGATCGATTCGCAGATGAAGACCAACTTCGGCGTGCTGTTCGTTTCGTTGAAAGACTACGAAGAGCGCACCTCTGCGGCGATGTCGGCGGACGCGGTGATCAAGGATGCGAAGGCGGCCTTCGCCGACATCCGCGGCGGCCTGGTGGTACCGGTCAACCCGCCAGCGATTCCGGGCCTGGGCGTGGCAGCCGGCTTTCAGATCTGGATCGAACAGAAAGGCGGTGGTAGCTACGGTCAACTCTCCGACATCGTCGAGAAGGTAATCGCGAAAGCGCGCACCCGACCGGAGTTGACGGGCGTGAGTACGACCATTCGCGCCAACGGCCAGCAGTTGCTGGCTGATGTCGACCGCGAGAAGGCCGAGATTCTCGGCGTACCGGTGCAGGACGCTTACAGCACGCTTCAAACGATGTTCGGGTCGCTGTACGTCGGCCAGTTTCCAAAGGACTCGCGCCTCTATCAGGTCGTTCTTCAGGCGGAACCGAAATATCGGCTGACGCCGGAGGACATCGGCCGCTTTTATGTGAGGAGCATCCGAGGCGACATGATTCCGCTGTCGGCGCTGGTCAACACGAAGTACGTCGTCGGGCCGGATCTGGTCACGCGCTTCAACAACTACCCGGCCATTTCCGTCAATGGCACGCCGGCGCCGGGCGTCAGCTCCGGCGAGGCGCTGGAGGCGATCCGCGAAGTCGTCGAACAGACGTTGCCGGCGAGTTACGGTTACGACTGGTCCGGCGAGGCGCGCGAGGAAGTCAGTTCGGGTTCCACGTCGACCATCGCGTTCGTGTTCGGGTTGGTTTTCGTTTTCCTGATTCTCGCGGCACAGTACGAGAGTTGGTCATTGCCGGTCGGCGTGATGCTGGCCGTGCCGTTCGCGATCCTCGGCGCGCTCGTCGCCATCGCGATGCGCGGCATTCCGAACGACGTGTACTTCCAGATCGGCCTGCTGACGCTGGTCGGCCTCGCGGCGAAGAATGCGATCCTGATCGTCGAGTTCGCGGTGGAGTTGCATCAGAAAGAAGGCAAATCGTTCTTCGATGCGGCGGCCGAAGCGGCTCGTCTGCGTCTGCGTCCGATCGTGATGACGTCATTCGCGTTCGTACTCGGCACGGTGCCGCTCGCGATCGCATCCGGCGCGTCGGCGAACAGTCGTCATTCAATCGGCACCGGCGTTATTGGCGGCACCTCTGGCCGCTACCGTCATCGCGATCTTCTTCATCCCGATGTTCTACTGGGCGCTCGAGACCGGGAGCGCGAAGTTGTTCGGCGCGAAGCAGAGCGCCGACGATGCGCCCAGCACACCGGAACCGCCAGCCGAAACGCCGGGGCCACACTGATGTGGCGCCGCCTTACAGCAGTGTTGCTCGGCGTGCTCGCCGGTTGCGCCGTCGGACCCGATTACCGCAGACCCGACGTCGTGGTTCCGGTGAAGTACCTCTATCAGACCGACGACGTCGCCGAGACCGCGAACACGCAATGGTGGAACCAATTCGGCGATCCGATTCTCGATCAGCTCATCTCCGACGCGCTCGCGGGCAACAAGAACGTCTGGATTGCCGCAGCGAACGTCGAGCAAGCGGCTGGCGTGGTGACCACAGTGCGATCGCCGTTGTTCCCGCAGGTCGGCTATCAGGCCGACGGCATGCGGCAACGCGTGCCCGACGCGCTCGTCACGCCTGGCGCACAGAACCCCGACAGTTCGTATCAGGCATTCGCCACGGCCAGCTGGGAGATCGATCTATGGGGTCGCATCCGCCGCCAGACCGAGTCGGCGCGCGCGAACCTACTCGCCACGCAGCAGGCGCGGCGCGGCGTATTACTATCGTTGGTGTCGTCGGTTGCGACGACCTACCTGAATCTCCGCGCGTTCGACGAGCAGCTCGTCATCGCGCAACGCACGCGCGACGCCTACGGCGAATCAGTGAAGCTCTTCGAGCTGCAGTTCAAACATGGCGTCGTGTCCGAAATGACGGTCGACCAGGCGCGTTCGCAATACGAAACGGCCGTTGCCAGGATTGCGCAGATCGAGCAGCAGATCGTGCTCACCGAAAACGCGCTGTCGATTCTCCTGGGCCGCAACCCCGGACCGGTTCCACGCGGCAAGCCGATCGCTGAAGTCCTGGCACCGCCGATTCCCGCAGGTCTACCGTCGCAACTGCTCGAACGTCGTCCCGACATCGCGCAGGCCGAACAGAATCTGATTGCGGCAAACGCGCAGATCGGCGCGGCAAAAGCACTCTATTTTCCGACGATATCGCTGACGGGGTTATTCGGGGGCGCAAGCACCGATCTCTCGGACCTGTTCAAAGGCTCTGCGCGAACCTGGAACTACGCGGGTTCGGCGATCGGCCCGATCTTCACCGGCGGCGGCATCTCCGGGCAGGTTGCACAGGCGCGCGCGTCGCAGAAAGCGGCTCTGTACAACTATGAGGCGACGATTCAGAACGCCTTTGCGGATGTCGACAGCGCGCTGTCCGCGCGACAGAAACTCGGCGACGAGCTGGCCGCCGGCGAACGACTGGTAACCGCACTGCAAGGCTACGCACGGTTGGCGCTGCTGCAATACAACGGCGGCTATACGTCGTACCTGACGGTACTGGACGCAGAGCAGCAACTGTTCCCTGCAGAGCTCGAACTGGCGCGGGTGCACGCGGCGCTGCTGAATTCGGTGACCGATATCTACAAGGCCACCGGCGGCGGCTGGATCGATCAAGCGAGTCTGATGGCACCCCAACCGGAGGATGGGGGCTGGCTTTCGCCCTCGGTCGCTGACGAGCCTACGCCGTCGCAGTAGTTTCGATCGGCACCGGTCAAGTCGGAGGGAAGATGTTCAGAATCGGAAAGCTATTCCACCTCACTCAAGTCGTCGACGACCTGGAGCGCGTCGATCGCTGGCACGACGACGTCTTCGCGGCGGAACGCTTCTACCACGGCTACGAGGAATTGGCGGGGCGAGACGCGTCGCTCGTCGCGATCGGCGACGTAGTTCTCGAGCCGATGACGCCCGCGCGAGTGGAGCCGCTCCGGAACCCGTCGGTGAAGCGCTTCCACGACCGGTTCGGGCAGCACGCGCATTCCATCGCGTGGTACGTGGACGACGTCCACGCGATCTCGGCGAAGCTGGACGACGCCGGCTTTCGACTCTTCAACCTCGTCGGCAAACAGGTGAAACCACCGCACAAGGCGAGCGCCGTGTGGACACACCCGCGGGAAACGCCGGGCCAGCTGGAGTTCGCGGTCTATGGCGACTACCTGCTCGATCCGCGCATGAAGAACGGTTGGTCGAGCGAGCGTTGGCGCCGTCACCCGCTGGGGATCGAACGCGCTTCCTCGATCGGCATCGTGGTGAGCGACATGACGAAAGCAAAACGCCTCTACTGCGACGTGCTCGGCGGGACGCTGATCCACGAGGAGCGCGTGGCGGACCGGAAGGACTGCGCGTTCGTGGCCGTGGGCGACGACACGGTCGTGGAGCTTGCCCAGCCGCTGTCACCCGATAGCGTAGAGGGGCGTGAACTTGCGAAGTACGGCGAGGGAATCTATTCGCTGATCTTCAAGACGAACGATCTGGAACGCGCACGGGACTTCCTGCGTGCGAAGCAGCATCGGGAAGAAGCGGACGGCCCCGATACGATCGCGTTGGCGGCTGACCAGGCGTTCGGCATGCGCGTCGGCTTCACGCGGCGAGATCTACCGAACGATCCGCGATGATGGCGCTTGCCAAGCAGATCTCAGGCAGGGCGACACAACGGGTTCGTTAGCTCTCCTGATGCGTGGACGTCTCGTCACGATGGTCGCGGTCGAACTGCTTCTCCACCTGCTCGAGGTGATGCGTCAGCAGATCGGCCACGATATTGGTGCCAATTCCGGCGAGCACGGCCGGAAGCACGTACAACGCGATGGACACCTCTGACGCGAAGATCTGGTCGTCGGCGAGTGACGCTGTGAGCTTCGATTCCCCCTCGAGGACCACCAACAGAATCACGTCGATGAAGGTCAGCGCGATCAGAAGCAGTCCGAGCAGGAGCACCGTGACGCGCGACATCGCGCGTTTCCAGAGCATCACGCCGAAGATCACAGCCGGTGCCCCAATCGAAGATGCGACCAGTCCGAAAAATTCGAGCCTCAAGAAGACTGACTGGTTCATGCGCAGGATCCTAGCTCATCGACGAACGTGGCGTCGAACCCACCGTCGAACTGCGCGCGCGATCAAACAATCGGTGAACTAAAACGCCTGCCGGCAGCCGAATTCGCCGAGTAGAGGCGAAACATCGTGAACCAGGAATCAGTGGGACGTTGGGCGCCCAAGCGCAACGCGATGATCGTGCTGGCCGCGCTGATCGCGGTCGGCGCACTCGCTTGGGTCGTTACCCACGCCGGCAGCAATGAAGGCAAAAGCGCCGGACGCAATCGTCCGACGACGACCGTCGGCATCGCGCAAGTGCAACTGGCCGACATGCCGGTCACGCTGTCGGCGATCGGGACGGTGCAGCCGATCGTCGCCGCGACCGTGCGCACCCAGCTCGCCGGCGACTGCTGTTCAGCCTCGATTTCCGCGAGGGGCAGGTCGTCCGCAAGGGCCAGAAGATCGCCCAGATCGATCCGCGCCCCTACCGCCTCGCGCTCGACCAGGCGCAGGGCAATTGGCGCGCGACCAGGCGCAGCTGCGGATGCCCGGCTGATCGCCTGTCGCGATATCGCACCCTGCTCGCAGAAGATTCGATCGCCCGCCAGCAGGTCGACACCCAGGCGGCGACGGTGCGAACCAGCTCGAAGGCACGGTCGAGGCGGATCAGGCCGCGGTCGGCACCGCAAGGCTCAACCTCGACTATACCTCGATCTCGGCGCCGGTCGGGCCGCATCGGCCTGCGCCAGGCCGATATCGGCAATTACGTCACGCCGAGCGACGCCAACGGCATCGTCGTCATCACCGAGACCGATCCGATCGACGTCTCCTTCGCCCTGCCGCAGGACCAGTTTCCCAAGGTCCAGGCGCGGCTGTCGCAGGCCGGCAGCCTGCCGGTCACGGCGATCGACCAGGCCGGGACGACGGTGCTGGCGACAGGGCGCTTCCTCACCTTCGACAATCAGATCGACGCGACCACCGGCACGGTGAAGGCCAAGGCGCGCTTCGCCAACGGGGACGGCACGGCTGTTCCCCAACCAGTTCGTCAATGTGCTCGTGCTGGTCGACACGCTGCACGGCGCGGTGACGGTCCCGGTGACGCGGTCCGCCATGGCGCGCAGGGCGATTTCGTCTTCCTGCTGACGCCCGACCGCACGGCCAAGCTGCAGCGTGGTCAAGACCGGTCCATCGGTCGGCGGCAAGATCGCGATCCTGTCCGGGCGTGAAGCTCGGCGATACGGTGATCACCGAAGGCGCCGACGGGTCGACGACGGCTCGAGGGTCGCTGCCCGGCGACGAAGCGCGCCAGCCGGTGAACGCGGCAGCGGCAAAGGCGGTGCAGCGTCGCAAGGCGTCGGCAATGCGCACGGCGACACAGTCCAGCCGGCGGCGGCGACAGCGCCGTGAGCGACGGAGGACCTCGCGCCGGCGGCCGAAGGTCCCAACCCGTCGCGACCCTTCATCCTGCGGCCGGTCGCGACGACGCTGCTGATGGTCGCGATCCTGCTCGCCGGGCTGGTCGGCTACCGCTTCCTGCCGCTCTCGGCGCTGCCCGAGGTCGATTATCCGACGATCCAGGTATCGACGCTCTATCCCGGCGCCAGCCCGGACGTGATGGCGGTGACGGTGACCGGTCCGCTCGAACGCCAGTTCGGCGATATGGCCGGGCTTGCAGCGCATGTCGTCGACCTCCTCGGCCGGCGCCTCGGTCGATCACCCTGCAGTTCAATCTCGATCTGTCGCTCGACGTCGCCGAGCAGGAAGTCCAGGCGGCGATCAACGCCGCCAACACCCTGCTCCCGTCCGATCTGCCGGCGCCGCCGATCTATTCCAAAGTCAATCCGGCCGACGCGCCGGTGCTGACGCTCGGCATCAGCTCGCAGACCCGGCCGCTCGCCGAAGTCCAGAACATGGTCGACCAGCGCATCGCCAACAAGATCGCCCAGGTCTCCGGCGTCGGCCAGGTCTCGCTGTCCGGCGGCCAGCGTCCGGCGGTGCAGGATCCAGGCGGACTCCGACGCGCTGGCGGCGCGCGGCCTGTCGATGGACACGCTGCGCGCGGCGATCGCGGCGGCCAACGCCAACAGCGCCAAGGGCAGCTTCGACGGGCCGACGCGGTCGTGGACGATCGATGTCCAACGACCAGCTCGCGACCGCCGAGGACTATGCCGATCTCGACCGTCGCCTTTCAGAACGGCGCGCCGGTGCGCCTGCGCGACGTCGCCAAGGTGATCGACGGCTCGGAGAATGTCCGCATCGGCGCCTGGATGAACCGGACGCCGGCGATCATCGTCGACGTCCGCCGGCAGCCCGGCGCCAACGTCATCGCGACGGTCGATGCGATCAAGGCGGCGCTGCCCGATCTCGAGGCGAGCCTGCCCGACGGACGTCCACACCACCCTGCTGACCGACCGCACCGCCGGCATCCGCGCCTCGGTCCACGACGTCCAGATCGAGCTGGTGTTCGCCGTGGCTGCTGGTGACGCTGGCGATCTTCCTGTTCCTCGGCAGCCCGCGGGCGACGGTCATCGCCTCGGTCGCGGTGCCGTTGTCGCTGGTCGGCAGCTTTGCCGCGACCTATCTGCTCGGCTTCTCGCTCAACAATCTGACGCTGATGGCGCTGACGATCGCGTCCGGATTCGTCGTCGACGATGCGATCGTCGTGATCGAGAACATCGAGCGGCATATCGAGGAAGGCGAGCACGCCGATCGCAGGCGGCGCTCGAAAGGCACGCAGCGAGATCGGCTTCACGATCATGTCGCTGACCGTCAGTCTGATCGCGGTGCTGATCCCGCTGCTGTTCATGGGCGACGTCGTCGGCCGGCTGTTCCGCGAGTTCGCGGTGACGCTGGCGATCACGATTCTGATCTCCGCGGTGGTCGCGCTGACCCTGGTACCGATGCTGTCGGCGCGCGGATGCGTCTGAGGACCAACGATGTGGCAGAGGCGCGCGTCGCGCCTCAGCGGCACGCCGCCTGGTTTCGACGCAGGTGAGCCGAGCCTACGGCGCGCGCGCTCGATTGGGTGCTGGCGCGGCAGCGGGCAGGTGCTGGTGGTGTTCCTCGGCACGCTGTTGCTGACCGGCCTGTTGTTCGTCGCCATCCCGAAGGGACTGTTCCCGGAGCAGGACACCGGCCAGCTCCAGGCAGTCGTCGCGGCCGACCAGGGCGTGTCATTCGCGCGCATGGCGCAGATTCCAGCAGCAGGTCGCCGGTGCGATTCTCGCGGATCCGCGATGTCGAGAGCCTCAGCTCCAACATCGGCGTCGACGGCCAGAACCCGACACTCAACAGCGGCCGGATGCTGATCAACCTGGAGCCGAAGGCGGAGCGCGGTCGAGCCAGACCGACGATCGATCACACGCCTGCGCGAGCGCGCTGCCGGCGTCGCCGGCGTCGACGCTGTATGTCCGCCCGGTGCAGGACCTGACCATCGATGCCGAGGGCGGACCGACCGCAATATCGTTTTGCACTGCAGGGCACCGACGCGAATCCGTTGGTCACCAGTGGGCCGGCAAGCTGGTCGCACGAGCTCCAGGGCGACCGCCAGACTTCGCCACGTCGTCTCCGACGTACTCAGGCGAGGGACGAGCGGTGACGGTAAAGGTCGACCGCGATACGGCCGCGCGGCTCGGCATCAGCGTCGCCGACGGTCGACAGCGCACTCTACGACGCGTTCGGCCAACGCATCGTCTCGACGATCTTCACCCAGGCCAGTCAATACCGCGTGATCCTCGAGAGCCAAGCCCGAGATGATCACCGACTCCGGCCGCGCTGAGTCGGCTGTACGTGCCCGGCAGCGGCAAGGCGATGCCGTTAGGCACGCGTGGCCACGTTCACCGTGGGCAGCGCGCCGCTGTTGATCGCGCGCGTCGCACACTTCCCGGCCGCGACGATCGGGTTCGACCTCGCGCGCGGCGTATCGCTCGGCGACGCGGTGGCCGCGATCAGCGAAAACCGAGGAAAGGCATCGACATGCCAGCGGCGATCAGCACTGAAGCTTCCTCGGTGCGACCGATACGTTCCGTGCGTCGCTGATCAACGAAGTGTGGCTGATCGTCGCGGCGATCGTCGTGTCTACATCGTTCTCGGCGTGCTGTACGAGAGCTTCATCCATCCGCTGACCATTCTGTCGACGCTTCCGTCGGCCGGCGTCGGCGCGTTGCTCGCCTTGCTGGTGACCGGCCACGACCTGGGCGTGATCGCCATCATCGGCATCGTGCTGTTGATCGGCATCGTAAAGAAGAACGCGATCATGATGATCGACTTCGCGATCGATTCGCAGCGCACACAGGCGATGACGCCGGCGGACGCGATCAGCCAGGCGGCGCTGCTGCGATTTCGGCCGATCATGATGACCACGTTCGCGGCGCTGTTCGCGACGCTGCCGCTGATCTTCGGCACGGGCATGGGTGCGGAACTACGCCGGCCGCTCGGTCTCGCGATCGCGGGCGGACTGATCGTCAGCCAGGCACTGACATTGTTCACTACGCCGGTGATCTATCCTCGCATTCGAGCGATCTCGCCGCGCAGCTGCGCGGCCGGCGCGAGACGCGACGTCGAACGATGCAGCTGCAGGTCGCACCGTGAACCTTTCCGCCCAATCGATCCGCAGGCCGATCGGCACGCTGCTGCTGACGATCGGCGTCGCGCTGACCGGCATCGCGGCATTCTTCGTTGCTGCCGGTCGCGTCGCTGCCGCAAGTCGGACATCCCGACGATCAGTGTGCAGGCCAAGGTGCCCGGCGCCAGTCCCGACGACCATGGCCACCAGCGTCGCCGCACCGCTCGAGCAAACACCTCGGCACGATCGCCGGCGTCACCGAAATGACGTCGCAGCTCAGGCGTCGGCATCACGCGCATCACGCTGCAGTTCGATCTGATCCGCAACATCGACGGCGCCGCGCGCGACGTGCAAGCCGCGATCAACGCCGCGCGTGTCGATCTGCCGGCAGACGCTCGACAGACCAATCCGACGTACCGCAAGGCGAACCCCGCGGACGCACCGATCGTGATTCTCGCGCTGACGTCGCAAACGCAGAACGCCGACCGAGATCTACGACACCGTGGTGAACGTCGTGCAGGAACGCCTGCTGGAGGTGAACGGCGTCGGCGACGTCGAACTCGGCGGCGCAGCGCTGCCTGCGGTTCGCGATCGATCTGAATGCGGTCGCAGCTCGCACGCTTCGGCATCGGTCTGGAGGACGTTCGCACGGTGCTCGCGTCGACCAACGCGAACCGGCCACGCGGTGTGCTCGAGGATCCAGAGATCTCGCCTGGCAGATCTACAGCAACACACCTGGCCTGCACGCAGCGGACTTCCGCGACGATTCTCGTCGCTTGGCGCAACGGAGCGGCGGTGCGTCTGTCGGACGTCGCGAACGTATACGACGGGCCAGAGGACGTCCGCACGATGGGGCGGTTCAACGGCGAGCCCGCGGTGATCGTCGTGATCAGCCGGGCAGCCCGGCGCCAACGTCATTCGCACCGTCGATGGCGGTGAAGGCGCAGCTGCCCGCGACTGCGGGCCGCGCTGCCGGCCGACATCGTCGTTCACGTCGCGGCAGACCGCACGACCACCATCCGTGCGTCGCTGCGCGAGGTCGAAATCACGTTGGTGATCGCAACGCTGCTCGTCGTCGCTCGTGGTCAGCGTCTTCCTGCGCTCGCTGCGCGCGACGGTGGTGCCCGCGGTCGCGGTGGTCGTTTCGCTGCTCGGCACGCTGGGCGGCATGTACCTGCTGCGGCTTTACGTTGAACAACCTCTCACTGATGGCGCTGACCATCGCCACCGGCTTCGTCGTCGACGACGCGATCGTGGTGCTCGAGAACATCTCGCGCCACGTCGAGCAGGGTATGAGTCCCGCTACAGGCGGCACTGCTCGGCACGCGCGAGGTCGGCTTCACCGTGCTGTCGATATCGATCAGTCTGGTCGCAGTCTTCATACCGCTGCTGTTCATGGGCGGGCATCGTAGGACGGCTCTTCAAGGAATTCGCCGTGACGATGACGATGGCGGTGACGATCACGTCTGGTGATCTCACTGACGACGACGCCGATGCTCGCAGCGGCACTATCTGCGCGGCGCCGAGCAGCCGCAAGCCGTGTCAGCGATTTCGCCGAGCGCCAGTTCAACCGGCTGCATCGCCAACTATGCGCGCGCAGCCTCGACTGGGCGCTGAGACAATCGCGGCGCGATGTTGCTGTTGTTGGGCGGCGCCGTCGCGCTGAACCTGTTTCTGACGGTGATCGCTGCCGAAGGGACTTCTTCCCGGAGCAGGACACCGGATCGCTGCAGGGCAACCTGAAGGCCGACCAGAGCATTTCGTTCACCGAGATGGAGCAGAAACTGCAGCAGATCGAACAGCATCGTCCGCAGCGATCACGACGTCGCCGACGTCGTCGTGTTCACCGGCGGCACAACGCGCCGGTGGCGGGTTCCTGTTCGCAACGCTGAAGCCCAAGGCCGAGCGCGATTCCAGCCGCGTCGATCATCACACGACTGCGGCCGCAGCTCGCACGGGTCACCGGTATCAGCGTGTTCGATGAATCCGGTGCAGGACGTGCCGCTCGGGCGGTCGCGTCTCGAACAGCACCTACCAATACACGCTCGAAGGCCGACGACCAGAACACGCTGCACAGGCGCGGCCAGGCAACTCGCGGCTGCGATGAAGGCGGATCCGGCGTTCACCGACGTGGACGTGGACCAGCAGGACGGCGGCGCCGAGGTCGACGTCGACGTCGATCGCGACGCAGCGCCACGCAACTCGGCATCAGTGCGCAGTCGGTCGATGCGTCGCTCTACGACGGCTTCGGCCAACGGCAAGTGGCCACGATCTATTCCGGTCTCAACCAGTATCACGTCGTCATGGGGGCCCGAATATGCCGCCCAGGCGTTCAGCGTATTCTGCCGCCGGCGTCGCTCGCGCGGGTGTACGGTACCGCGCCGGTGCAAGCGAGCCGCGGCAGCGCCGGCAGCGCGACGCCGCGCGACCGTCGTGCCGCTGTCGGGCGATCGCGCGCTGGCACGCGGATTCGACGCCGGCACAGGTCAATCACTCAGGACGCTCAGCCGCGACAACGATCACGTTCAACCTCGCGAACGGCTATTCATTGGGCGAGGCGGCCGAGCGCGTCATCGAAGCTGCAGACCTCCGCCGGATTGCCCGCCACGGTGCACGGCGCGTTCGCCGGCACCGCGAAGCTCTACGCCAATCGCAGGCCGACACGCCGCTGCTGATCCTCGCGGCACTGGCGGTGATCTACATCGTGCTCGGCATCCTCTACGAAAGCGCCATTCATCCGTTGACGGTGCTCTCGACACTGCCGAGCGGCCGGCATCGGCGCGATGCTCGCGCTGATGTTCACGGGATCACAGCTGGATCTGATCGGGTTGATCGGGTTGATCCTGCTGATCGGGATCGTGAAGAAAAACGCGATCATGATCATCGATTTCGCGCTGGAGGCAGAGCGCTCGCGCGGGCTGCCAGCCGATGGAAGCCATTCGCGAGGCCGCGCTGCGGCGCTTCCGTCCGATTCTGATGACCACACTGGCCGCCGCATTCGGGGCGCTGCCGCTCGCGATCGGTTTCGGCGACGGCTCGGAACTGCGCCGCCCGCTCGGCATCGCCATCATCGGCGGGCTGATCGCAAGCCAGTTCCTGACGCTGCTCAGCACGCCGGTTGTTTATCTCGCGCTCGACCGTTTCCGTCGCCGCGGCGCCGAACGAACGGCTGTTCGCGCGACATGGCGAGCGCATCGAACGAGTCCCGACACCTTGAACGCCTCACGTATGACACGCGCCCTGGTGACCTCGTTGGCACTGTTGCTTGCCGCGTGCAACTTCGCACCGGACTATCGCCGACCCGACATCGGCGAGATTCCGGACGGCTTCAAGGAGGCGCCTGGCTGGCGACCGGCGACGCCATCGCATCCCGATACTTCGCATGGCACATGGACGCTGTTCGAGGACCCGCAGCTCGACGCGCTGGAGGACAAGGCGCTGATTGCCAACCAGAACGTTGCGGCCGCGGCCGCGGCGTACCACAGCGCGGTCGCATTGGTCGGGGGACAACGCGCACTGCTGTTTCCGTCGGTGGATCTGACCACCGGCGCCTCGGCGGACGGAGCGATTCAGCAACGCCCGCATCGACAGCGGGAGAACGATCGTGAACGGTGGAGGGACGAAGCTCGAACCAGTCTCTGGACCTGGGTACGACAACCAAACCGCTCACGCTCGGAGCCACCTGGCTGCCGGAACATTTCCGGGGGCGTCAGGGACTGGTCGCCCAGGTGCCACCCACCAGGCGGAGGCGAGCATGGCCGACCTCGGCAACGCCAGGCACGTCGGCGGTGCAAACCGAGCTCGCACTGGACGACGTCACCTATCGCGGACTGCAAACCCAGAAGACGATATCTACAGATACGATCGCCGCCTACGCCAAGGCGCTCGACATCACCACCAATCTCTACAACGCCGGTTCGGTGTCGAAAGCCGACGTGCTGCAAGCAGAAACGTCGTTGCGCAACGCGCTCGCGAACGCCGCCGATGTCGACAATCAGATCGCCGCGCTGGAACACGCGATCGCGGTGTTGAGCGGCGACAATCCTACTTCGTTCGACCTGCCCGATTCGCAAGCTGCAAGCACCACCAGTGCCTCGACATCCCGCTGTACTGGCGGCGGCATCGCGCCGAACGCCGGCCGGACATCGCGGCGGCCGAACGGCGCGCGGCCGCCGCGAACGCCGGGCACTCCTCGGTGAATCGGCACGCAGCCGACCGATTTTCCGACGCTCGATTTTCACCGCTGATGCAGCCACCGACATCGAAAAACTCAGTTCGGTGCTCGAGCGGAAACAGCGCGCGGTCGTTGGGGGTGGACGGGCGCGCGTGACGCCGCCGCATTTCGCGCACGCGCCTCACAGGTAAGACAGTTGCGCGCCGACGGCTTCACGGTTTCCAGTCCACCGAATGCTCTGCCAGGTAGGCGTCGACGGCCGCGCCGACGGTCGGAGTAGAAGGTCTCGGGGCCGAAGCGCTCGAGCAGCCCGAAGCGCTTCAGCTTGTCCTTGACCGGGTCCTTCATCTCGGCGAAGCACAGCTCGATGCCCGCCGCGCGCAGGGTCTGGTCGAGCTCGGCGAGCATGTCGCGCCGACGTCACGTCGACGCTGGTGACCGGTTCGGCGGCGACGACGACCCGGCGCACCGGCGTCGGCGAGCTGCGCCACTGCCTCCAGCACGCGCTCCTGGAACAGCTCGGCATTGGCGAAGAACAGCGGCGCATCCCAGCGGAACAGCACCAGGCCCGGGACGCAGCCGCGCCTCGGGATAGCGCGTGATGTCGTGGTAGCCGCGGACGCCGTCGACGCGGCCCAGCACCGCGGAATGCGGCCGCCAGCCGTCCCACAGGAATTCGATGACCGCGATGACGATCGCCAGGCCGATGCCCGGAATCGCGCCGAACACGGCGACGCCGACGAAGCAGACGATCGACAGCCAGAACTCCCAGCGCTGGATGCGGTAGATGCGGCGCAGGTCGGCGATCTCGAACAGGCCGATCGCCGACGCGATCACCACCGCGGCCAGCGCGCTGGTGGGCAGGTTCTGCAGCAGGTTCGGCGCGACCACCAGCAGCAGCGCGACCGCGAGCGCGCCGACGACGCCGGTCAGCTGCGTCTGCGCGCCCGCGGCTTCGGCGACCGGCGTGCGCGACGAGCTGCTGCTGATCGGAAAGCCCTGGAAGAAGCCGGCGGCCAGGTTGGCGGCGCCGAGGCCGACCATCTCCTGGTTGGGATCGACGTACGCTGCCGGTCTGCGCCGCATAGGCGCGCGACAGCACGCTGGTGTCGGCGAACGACACCAGCGCGACGGCGCAGCCGCCGATCAGGACCGGGCCGAGGTCGGCGAGCCGATCCACGGGATGGCGAAGCCGGCAAGCCCTGCGGCAGCGGACCGAGCACCGACACGCCGGCGCTCGGCCGAGGTCGAACACGCCGACCGCGATCGTGGCGCCGACCACCGCGATCAGGATGCCCGGGATGCGCCTGCTGCGCTTGAGCAGCAGGATCGACCGCGAGCGTGCCGGCGCCGACGGCGAACGCGGTCCAGTTGGTCTTGCCCGTCCACGACCGCCTGGCCGATCGCCCACAGGTCGCGCAGCGGCCCGTCGCTCTCGATCGAAAAGCCGAAGAGCTTCGGGCAGCTGGCTGATCAGCACGGTCAGCGCGATGCCGTTCATGTAGCCGTAGCGGATCGGCTTGGAGAGCAGCTCGGTGACGAAGCCCAGCCGCAGCACGCCCGCCAGGATGCAGACCAGCCCGGAGACGATCGCCATCATGCCGGCCAGCGCGACCGCGCGCATCGGATCGCCGCGCGGACAGCGGCAGCACGACGGCGAGAATGAGCGCGGCCAGCGACGAATCCGGCCCGAGCACCAGGATGCGGCTCGGGCCGAACAGCGCGTAGGCCAGCAGCGGGACGATCGTCGCGTAGAGGCCGTAGATGCCGGGCACGCCCGACGCCACGGCGTAGGCGATGCCGACCGGCACCAGCATCGTCGTCAGCACGAGGCCGGCCACCAGGTCGTGCGGGAGCCAGGCGGCTTCGTAATGCCGCAGCATCTGCAGCCCGGGCAGCCAGCGCGTCCAGCCGTTCATGCCGTGTTCCTTCTAGCCGAGCGCCGCCAACGAGCCTACGATGTCGCAGTAGTCCAAGCGCCGCAGCTCAGAACACCTCTTCGACGTACTTGTACCCGTAGTTCGGGTCGCGATAGTCGCCGGCTTTCTGCCGCTTCGGCAGCTCGACCTTCTCGCGCGGCAGTTCCTTGTACGGAATCTTGCTCAGCAGGTGCGTGATGATGTTCAGCCGAGCCGCGCTTCTTGTCGTCGGAGCGCGCCACGTACCACGGTGCCCAGGCGGTGTCGGTCGCGACGAACATGTCGTCGCGCGCGCGCGAATAGTCGTACCAGCGGCTGTACGACTTCAGGTCCATCGGCGACAGCTTCCAGATCTTGCGGCCGTCGTCGATGCGCGATTCGAGCCGCCGCGTCTGCTCCTCCTCGCTCACTTCGAGCCAGTACTTGAGCAGGATGATGCCGGACTCGACCATCACCTTTTCGAAAGCCGGCACGATCCGCAGAAACGTCTCGACGTGTGCTCTTCGGTGCAAAAGCCCATCACGCGCTCGACGCCGGCGCGGTTGTACCAGCTGCGGTCGAAGATCACGACTTCGCCGGCGGCCGGCAGGTGCGGCAGGTAGCGCTGGATGTACATCTGAGTCTTCTCGCGCTCGGTCGGCGCAGGCAGCGCGACGACGCGGAAGATACGCGGACTGACTCGTTCGGTGATCGCCTTGATCGTGCCGCCCTTGCCGGCGCCGTCGCGACCCTCGAAGACGACGCAGACCTTGAGCCCCGCGTGAACGACCCACTGCTGCAGCTTCACCAGTTCGCCGTGCAGCCGTTCCATTTCTTTCGCGTACACCTTCCCCTTCATCGGTTCGCCAGGACGCGGTACCCGATTCTCGCGACCGGTCTTCGCCGTCGCGCTTCTCGCTCTTGTCGCGCTTGCCGTGCTTGTCATGCTTGCTCACGTTTCAACCCTCAATGAAAATTGCCGCCGCACTAACGACCCGGTTTGCGCTGCTGCTCGTTCTCGAGCGCCTTGCGCGTAATCTCGTCGTAGAGCCCTACCATCTTCGCGGCAAGCGCCTGGTACTCGGGATGGCGCCCGGCAATCGCCTGCCCACCGTGGGCATCTTCGAGCGCCTGCTTCAGGAACTGAATATCGCTGTCGTTCAGCAGTTCGCCGGCATCCACGCGAGCCTTGATGGCCAACGCACGCGGCAGGCGGAACTTCTCCAGGCGCTCCAGAACTGCCTGGATGGTCCCCGCATCGCTGTCGGACTGTTTGCTCATGGCACAACTCCCAAAGAAAGCGCGACCCTGACGACCGGTTCGGGTATGGTCGATGGGGTCCAGCATATAGCACACAAGCTGGATATGGGGATCGCAGCCATGCAAGACCTGTCAGGACGACTAGATCGGTTGGCTGTGCCTACCGTCCCGGTAGACACCGCCAGTATCACCGTCATCGGCGGCTATGTCGCAGCGATCGTCCGCGCGCTCGAAGCGCGCGGTGTTGCGACGGAGGACATTCTCGCTGCCACGGGTATCGAGCACGTGCCGTCGAACGATCCGTTGACCCGCATACCGTTGACGTCGGTGCGGCAGCTGCTGGGTGCCGCCGTCGACCTCACCGGCGACCCTTACATAGGTCTGTACGCGGCGAGCTTCCTGCACGCGTCCAACCTGCACGCGTTGGGTCATGCCCTGCTTGCGAGCGGCAGCTTGCGGGAGTTCTGTGAGCGACTGACCCGCCACTTCCGTCTGCTGTCGGGCACCTCCAGGCCGGAGTTGAACGTTTGCGGCGACGAAGCGCGGCTCGAGTTTCCACTGGTTGCCGAATCGCCGCCGCTGACCGACGATGTGTTCGGCCTGTTTCTCGTCGATCAGATCGTCGACCTTTCCGACGGAGCGATCCGCCCTCTGCGGATCGAACAGCATCGCAACGTGCCTCCGGACGGTGGCCGACGCCACTGCCGCGCGTTCGGCTGCCCGGTGACTTTCGATGCGCCACATACGTCATTGATCTTCAGTGCCGACGCGCTCGACGCGCCTTTACCGGGCGCCAGCCGCGAACTCGCCGAGCAGAACGAACGGCTTGTGGTCGGATATCTTGCGAAGCTCGATCGAAGCGACATTCAAGCGCGCGTACGCGCGATCCTGTTAGAGCAGTTGCCTTCAGGCAGACTGACGAAGGAGGACGTCGCCAGGCGGATGTTCATGAGCCCGCGCACGCTGCAGGTCAAGCTGTTGAAGAGCAGCACGACGTTTCAGGACGTCGTCAACGAAACGCGCCGGGCGCTCGCGTGCGGATACATCGAGAGCTCGGCCATGTCGATCACCGAGATCGCCTTCCTGCTCGGCTTTTCCGACACGAGCAACTTCAGTCGCGCATTCCGCCGCTGGACAGGACATTCTCCGAGCGCGTACGCGAACCGCCTGCGGCATTCCGTATCCGTATCGCACCCCTCTGTGGCCCCGGCTGCAACACCGTAGCGAAATTGCGGTCATCGAGCGCGCCGGCGCTGTTGCCAGACGTATACCGGAATCCCGAAGAGCAGCAGCATCAAGCCGTACAGCACGGCGGTTGCGCCGCAGCCGTAGAACGTGAACACCGAAAACAGAAACGCGACGACCTCGACGCCGCCGATCCGATCTGAGGTCCGCCTGCCTTCGCGCGGGCACCGATCAGTCCACCGGCGCAGCGCGCAGAACACGTACGGAATGACCGCGGCCATCGTGCTCAGGCTGACGATCAGGTTGTAGATGGCGGCGAACCCGGGCGCGCCCGACACCTGCACCAGCACCAGCGCGGTCGCGAGCGCCGGCCGAGATCGACGATGCCGATCGCCGGCACGCCGCGCGGCGACAGGCGACCGAACAACGGTCGGGAACAGGCCGTCCTGCGCCGCCGCCATCGGCACCTGGCCCATCATCAGCGTCCAGCCGTTCAGCGCGCCGATCGACGACATGATGACCGCGACGCGATACGACGTACGCGGCCCACGGTCCCCACATCAGTCGCGCCGCGTCCGCGAACGGCGCGATCGAACGGACCAGCTGGTCGCGCGGCACGACGCCCATGACGACGATCGTGCCCAGCACGTAGAGCAGCGCGGCGATGCTGATGCCGAGGATCGTCGAGCGCGGAATGGTGCGATCGGGATCGCGCACGTCGCCGGCCGGCACCGTCGCCGACTCGAGGCCGAGGTACGCGAACATCGTGAGCGGCGCCAGCGCCGCGGTCGACGTCGAGCAGCGACTTCGCCGCTCGGGTTGAACTCGGTGAGCGTGCGTCGGATGGATGAAGAACAGGCCGATCATCGCGATTGCCGCGAACGGTACGAGCTTCGCGTACGTGGTGAGCTGCGGCGAAGACGCCGGCTGCCTTGACGCCGCGCAGGTTGACGAGCGCGACCAACCAGATCGCGCCGAGCGTGAGCACGACGCCGACCGGCCGGTTGCCCTGCAGCGCCGGCACGAGCTTCACGACTGCGCCGGTGAACGCGAGCGCGATCACCGGCAGCGACGCCCAGATCGAGATCCAGTAGCCCCAGGCGACGAGGAAGCCGGCGAAGTCGCCGTACGCCCATCCGCGTGTACGCATACGGACCGCCGGTCGCCGGCGACCGCGCGGCGAGCCGCGCGAACGTCAGCCCGAGACAGATCGCGCCGCGCCCATCACGATCCACGTGAGGATCGCGAGCAGCCCATACGGCGCGACCGCCGCCGGCGACAGATAGAAGCCCGAGCCGACCATGTTGCCGACGACGATCGCAGTGCACGCCGCAACGCCGAGGCCGGCCGACTTGCTCGGCGGCGCGTGCGCTCATGCGAAGACTGTCTGTCCTCTCGGGACGACCGTCGTGCCAGCCTCGCCGGCGATGATCCGGCTCAAGTCCGCCAGCGCGCCGATCGCGGCGCTCTTGCCGGTCGCGGACGGCAAAGCGGCACGCCGCCTGAACCTTCGGTCCCATCGACCCGGCGGCGAACGTCGTAGGTCGCCAAGCGCCGCCGGCGAGGCGCGCCGGATCGCCTTCTGCGTCGGTTTGCCCCAGTCGACGTAGACCGCGTCGGCGTCGGTCAGCATGACGAACAGGTCGGCGTCGAGCTCGCGCGCCAGCAGCTCCGAAGCCAGATCCTTGTCGATGACGCCTCGACGCCGACGAGCTGGCGATCGTTGCCCGTCTCGTACATCGTCGGAATGCCGCCGCCGCCGGCGGCAGATCACGATCGTGCCGTGCTCGAGCAGCCACTTGATCGGGCGCATCTCGAAGATGCGCTTCGGCTGCGGCGACGCCACGACGCGGCGCCACTTGTCGCCGTCCTGCTTGAACACCCAGCCCTTCTCCTGCGGCGATGCGATCGGCCTCGGCCTTCGTCGTAGACCGGACCGACGAACTTGGTCGGATTCTTGAAGCCGGGATCGTCCGGATCGACCTCGACCATCGTCAGCAGCGTGGCGAACGGCACCTCGAACGGCAGCAGGTTGCCGAGCTCCTGCTCGATCATGTAGCCGATCATGCCCTCGGTCTCCGCGCCGAGCACGTCGAGCGGATAGGCCTCGTCCGGCTTGTACGCGGCGCCCTGCAGCGCCAGCAGGCCGACCTGCGGGCCGTTGCCGTGGCTGATGACCAGCTGGTGCTCCTGCGGCGACGCGGCGCCAGCGCCTGCGCCGCGATCGCGGACGTTGCGCGCGCTGGACTTCCGCGGTCATCGGCTCGCCGCGCCTCAGCAGCGCGTTGCCGCCCGAGGGCGACGACGATCCGCATGCGTCAGTCTCCCAGCGTCGCGACGAGCATCGCCTTGATCGTGTGCAGGCGGTTCTCGGCCTGCTCGAACGCGACGTTCGCCTCCGACTCGAACACGTCGTTGGTGACTTCGAGGCCGTCGCGTCATGCCGTAGGTCTTCGGCGATCTGCTTGCCGATCGTCGTCTCGGTGTCGTGGAACGCCGGCAGGCAGTGCATGAACTTCACCTGCGGGTTGCCGCTCGCCTTCATCAGCTCCTTGTTGACCTGGTACGGCATCAGCAGCTCGATGCGCTCCTTCCACACTTCCTTCGGCTCGCCCATCGACACCCAGACGTCGGTGTGAATGAAGTCGACGCCCTTGACCGCCGCCTTCGGGTCGTCGGTGATCGTCAGCGTGGCGCCGTACTTCTTCTCCAGCTCGCGCGCGATCTTCGTGTACTCGTCGGACGGCCACAGCTACTTCGGCCCGCAGATGCGCACGTCCATGCCCATCAGGCAGCCGACGATCATCAGCGAATGGCCCATGTTGATGCGCGTGTCGCCGATGTAGGCGTATTTGATCTCGGGGATCGGCTTGTCGCTGTGCTCGCGCATCGTCATCACGTCGGCCAGCATCTGGGTCGGGTGGTACTCGTCGGTGAGGCCGTTGTAGACCGGCACGCCGGCATACTTGGCCAGCGTCTCGACGCCGGCCTGGCGACGCGCCGCGATACTCGATGCGCGTCGAACATGCGCCCGAGCACGCGCGCGGTGTCCTTGAACGACTCCTTGTGGCCGATCTGCGAGCCCGCCGGATCGAGATAGGTGACGTTGGCGCCCTGGTCGTAGCAGGCCACCTCGAAGGCGCAGCGCGTGCGCGTCGAGGTCTTCTCGAAGATCAGGCAGATCTCCTTGCCGTCGAGATGCTTCTGCTCGGTGCGCGCGTATTTGGCGCGCTTCAGGTCGCGCGCCAGGTCGAGCAGGTAGCGGAACTCGCGCTGCGTGTAGTCCTGCACGGTCAGCAGCGATCGGTTGCGCAGATTGAAGCTCATGATGTCGTCTCCTCGCGTTTGGGGTTCGTTCAGTACGCCGGGTCGCGCGAGATCGGACAGGTCATGCAGTGGCCGCCGCCGCGGCCGCGGCCGAGTTCGGCGCCGCGCACGGTGATCACCTCGATGCCCGCCTTGCGCAGCAGCGTGTTGGTGTGGGTGTTGCGGTCGTAGGCGACGACGACGCCGGGCTCGAGCGCGACGACGTTGTTGCCGTCGTCCCATTGCTCGCGCTGCGCCTCGTAGGCGTTGCCGCCGGTCTCGACGACGCGCAGCTTCGTCGAGGCCGAGCGCTTCCTTGACCACATCGAGCAGACGGCTTGTCGTCCGGCGCGGACCTCGATACGCGTCCATCGTCGCCGGTCGGGTACACGCTGTAGCAGCGGATCTGATCGACGACCTCGCGGAACGCGGTGACGACGTCGCGATCGCAGAAGGTGAACACCGTGTCGAGGTGCATCGCCGCGCGGCTCTTCGGCATGAGGCAGGCGATCACGCGCGTCGCCGCCTTCTGCTTGAAGAGCGCTGCGGCGACCTGCAACACCGCCTGGCGGGTGGTGCGCTCGCCCATGCCGATCAGCACGACGCCCTTGCCGATCGGCATGACGTCGCCGCCTTCGAGCGAGACGCGCCGGAAGTCTTCGTCGGAATCGCCCCACCAGATCTTGAAGTCGCCGCCGGCGAAGCGCGGATGGAACTTGTAGACCGCGCGCTGCAGCAGCGTCTCGGGCTTGCGCGCCGGCCAGAACATCGGGTTGCACGGTGACGCCGTTGTAGATCCAGCACGACGGATCGCGCTGGAACAGCGTGTTGGGAATCGGCGGCATCACGAAGTCGGTGCCGCCGAACGCCTCGAGCAGCATCGTGACTGACTTCGCTCTCCGGCAGGTCCGAGATCGCGATGCCGCCGATCAGATGATTCGGCGAGCTTCTGCGCCGGCATCTCGTCGAGCCACGGCCGGATCACGTCGGCGGTGCCGATGGCCCGACGGCGTTGTCCGTGATACGCCGGTCGAGCACGAACTTGCGCGCGTCCTTCGTGTCTCGAGCGTCTCGGCGAGCAGCTCGTGCAGATCCAGCACCTCGACGCCGCGCTCCTGCATCTTCAGCACGAAGTCGTAGTGGTCCTTCTGCGCTTCCTGCACCCAGAGCACATCGTCGAACAGCAGATCCTTGCAGTTGCCGGGCGTCAGCCGCTGATGCGCCAGCCCGGGACGACAGACCATCACGGTCCGCAGCTTGCCGACTTCCGAATGAACGCCGAACGTGCTCATCGCTTTGCCCCTATGTTTTCTTGACGGTTCTTGACGCGCTCCGATCAGAGCGTGAACGAGACCGACAACATCGCGTACTTCCAGTCCTTGTCACCGCCCGTCAGTTCCTCCGCTGCGTTGTCGGGATTCAACTGAGCAAGCACGGCGGTCACAAAGACTCTGTCCGTTGCCTGCCAGTCGACCATCAGATCGACTTCGTCGCCGTAGTCTTCGCTCGTCACTCCGAACGCCTGTGGGTTGTCGAACGTGAACTTGTAGTAGAAGAGATTCACGGTGACCTTGTCGTGCGGCGTGACCTTCAGGCGGAGCATGTTGGATTCCAGGTTCGTGTTGGAGAGCGGGTAGTTGCCGGCGATCTCGCCCTGGAACCAGAACCCCCAGTCGGTGTAGCCGTACGCGAGCCCGTTGAATTCGTCGTTGAACTTCGCGTAGCGGTACGACAACGTCGGCTTCCACGCGACGTCGCTGAATTCGTATAGCGCCTGTGCGTAGTACCCCTCACCGCTGATGTCGTCGCCGTCCTCTTTCGCGTATTCGCCGGAGAACGTGAGACCCGGCAGCACGGTCCACGACGCGCGGCCGTCGTAGACGTCGGCCTCTGCGTTGCTGCCCTGCGGATAGATGCGCATGTAACTGCCGCCGAGCGTCACCGAACCCTCTTCCCCGAACGTGTAATCGAGGTTCGCGCCGCGCGCCTCACCTTGCGCACCGCCGCGCCGCGGATTGTTCTTGATGCGGAACACCTGAACATCCAGCGTCTTGCTGTCGAGACTTACGATCGCTGCGTTCTGGAACGCCTTGCGCAGACCGAGATACCAGCCGCCGCGATCGCCGCCGTCGCTGCCGCCGTCGACGATCAACATCCCGGTACCGATCGAATAGTCGAACCGGCCGAGCTTCATCGTCAGCGTGCTATCTTCGAGTCCGGTGAACGTATCGGCCGTCTTCCAGCCGATGTGGCCTTGCTCGAGCGTCGTCTTGCTCTCCTCGGAGAGGCCGGTGGTAACGCCTGAGGCGTCGTCGCCTGAACTGCGCGTGTACACACCGCTCGCTTCCGCGAAGAACGTGCCGTCCCAGAGTTTCGTTTCTCCCTTCGCGCCGAACTCGGTGCCGAACTCGGTCCAATGGCTCTCGCTCACGTTCAGGAGAGTGTGCGATTCGCCGAACCACGACGCGTCCTGACCGAACTGGTTACCGATGACCATCAGCTGCAGATCGAGCTTCGTGTCGTTCTCGTTGTACAGCTCGTAGTCGGCGAGCGCGCTCGCCGTTAGAAGATTCGCCACGACCAGCACGCCGATTCGTCCTGCCAAACCTCTCGTCATGCGTCCCGCCATCCCATTTTCTCCTTGCCCCACGCTGACTTTTCCCCGGGAAAACTACTTCGGCACCGCCACGCTTCTGACGAACGCAATGGTGTCCGCGTCCGGCGGACCGAAGGTCGCCGTGTACAACTCGCCGAACTGCGGGTTTTCGTACACGCTGGTCAGCGCGCGATCGACCGCTAGGCGGAAGTCGTCGTTGTTGCGCGCGAGCGCGAGCGCCAGCGCCGCGAACGTGTACCGTCGCGAGAGCACACGCAGGTCCTTCGCCGCCGCGCTTCGCTGCACGGCCTGTAAAAGCTGCGCCCGGTCTCCGAACAGAACGTCTGTGTGACCTTTGACGACGGCCGCGAGACCGGCGTCGTAGTTGTCGACCGGTTCGACGTTGGCGGTCAGCCGCATGCTGGCGATGCGCGCCTTCAGCGCGTCCATCGTCGTCGAACCGACGAGCGCTGAGTACGTTCGGTGGTCGAGCGTGGGCGGTGGCGTGCCGCGCCACAACGGAGCGTACGCGGGCCGCCGCTCTTCGAGCGCGCGTTGCAGCGGCTGCGCAGCATCGGCGCGAACGAGCGCGGAGACGCCGCCCGGGAAGATCGGTATCGAGAACGACGCTTTTGCGCGGTTCGCCAGCGTGACTTCGTCACCGGCGCAGACGAGATCGACGCGATTCTGTTCGAGATCCGCGAAGTTCGCGCCGACCGCAACCCACTCGACCGCCGCCGACGACAGCGACAAGTCGCGTTTCAACGCCTCTGCAACCTTGTTGCACAACGCGACCGAAAAGCCGGCCGGCTGCCCCGATGCATCGCGGTACGACATCGGCGCGGCATCGGGACGATAGCCAAGCACGATCTTGCCGGTGCTCCTGATGCGCTCGAGCGTCGTCGTTGGCGCCAGTGACACCGGCTGCGCTTCCGCTTCACTCGGAGCAGGTGCCGCGGCGGGCGCCGGTTTCTCCTTCGTCGCGGCGAACGCCGGCGCGAACGCGAGTGTCGCCATGACGCACGCGGCCACGAACGCGATTCGGAAATCGGTACGACGAGACTGTGATACTGACTTGCGCATGTTCATCCTCCCCTTCAAGCCGCGCGAGTCGAGGCAGCAGCGGGCGTAGTCACGGTGCCGCGGGTCGTCATGAAGCGCGGCGCCATGAACAGCCAGATGAGCCAGCCGAGTCCCATCACGAGCATCCCGCCCATCACCGCTTCCACACCGGCCGCGTACAGCGCGTATACGCTGTATACGATCCCGATCACCGTGATCGACGATCGTGCGCGTGTACGCGCCGCCGATGATGCCGGCGCTCTGCAGAATTACGGTCAGCGCCGACAACGCGATGATGTACGGCACGACGTTCGTGACGACCGCGAGGTTGACCAGTGCGCCGAACTGCGTCGCTGAGGTCGGGCGAGATCGTCATCAGCGCGAGCAGCGTCTGCACGACGCCCATGATCGATCATGCCGGTGATCGGCGCGCCCATCGAGTTGGCGCGGCCGAAGATGCTCGGGAACATCTGCGTGTCGGCCGCGTCCTTCGCAACGGACGCGATCGTGAACTGCCAGCCGAGCAGCGAGCCGACGCACGCCATCGCCGCGAGTCCCATGACGATCGAGCCGATCGTCGGATTGAACATCTGCGCGAACGCGAGTACCGAACGGACCGGTCGACGCCGCAGGTCCGCGTTCGGCACGATGCCCTGGATCACCGTCGTCGACAGGATGTAGATCACGGCGGCGCCGAGCGTGCCGAACATGCACGCGAGCGGCACGTCGCGCTTCGGGTTCTCGACGGCGGAGGCGTTCTGCGACGCCGATTCCATGCCGAGGAACGCCCACAGCGTGAGCGAGATGCTCGAGCCCATGCCCTGCGCGATGCTCAAGCCCTTGGGGTTCCACGCCTCTGCGAACGTCGAGCTGCTTGAACCAGAACCAGCCGAAGAGCGACATGAAGCCGACCGGCAGGATGACGCCCCACACCGTGATCGAGCCGATCCGGCCGGTGATCTTGGGACCGCCGAAGTTCGCGACCGTCGTCAGCCACAGCAGCGCGATCACGCCGACGCAGGTCGCACCGGGCGACGCCGTGAGCCTCGGAAAGAACGCGGCGAGGTAGCCGAGCGCCGAAATCGCGACCGCGACGTTGGCGATCGCGAGCGAGAGGAAGTACAGGAAGAACATCTGGAAGTAGCCGGCCTTGCCGTACGCGTCTTCGGCATACGCCGCCAGCCCCCCGGGACGCTGGTTGAAGATCCCGGCCTGCGCGAAGCCGTAGGCGATCGCCATCGAGCCGAGCGCGGTCACGATCCACGACAGCAGCGAGATCGCGCCGACCTTCGCCATGTTCGTCGGCAGCATGATGATGCCGGAGCCCATCATGTTGACGGTCACGATGAACGTCAGCTGCACGACGTTCATCTTCTTCTGCGCGTATCAGCCATCGAACCCCCTCCTGTTTGTTGCCGCGCCAGCACGCAACCGTTGGTGCCGGTGCAGCTTACTCTCGAACGACGTAGGTGTAGAACCGGATCCGGCCGTCCTCGCGCTCCTGATAGACGCCCTGCACTTCGTAGTTGAAGCCGGGGAAGCGGTTGAACGACTTCCTCGAACGCGAGGAAGTAGTCGAGCATCGGCTGCGCCCGCTCATCCCAGCGTTCGCCGGGACGACGACGCCGATGCCCGGCGGGTAGATCAGCGCGAGCGTCGCCGAGATGCGCCCCTCGATCTGCGTCGAGCGGCACGTAGTCGACGTCGTTGGCGACGAGCGCCTCGTAGGCGTCCTTCGGCGGCATCGCCAGTCTCGGGAAAGCTCGTCGCGCGGAAACAGAGGCGCTGCAGCTCCTTGACGTTCGCCTGCGGTAGAAGTCGTGCATCTCGTTGCAGATCTGCCGCAGCGTGTAGCCGGCGTAGCGTTCGCTGTGCGCCGCGTAGAGCGTCGGCAGCACCTCGCCGAGCGGCGCGTCGCGGTCCCACAGGTTCTTGAACTTGACGAGCTTGCGCGATCAGCGTGTTGAGCTTGCTTTCGTCTTCGGCCGGCGTCATCAGGAACAGGATGCTGTTCAGGTCGCACTTCTCCGGCACGACGCGCTGCTCGCGCAGGTAGTTGGCGACGACGGTCGCCGGCACGCCGAAGTCGAGGTACTCGCCGGTCTTGCGGTCGATGCCCGGCGTCAGCAGCGTGAGCTTGTTGGGGTCGACCATCGCGTAGCCGTCGGAGTAGCCGGCATAGCCGTGCCACGCGCTCTTCGGGTCGAAGGTCCAGCACTGCTGCTCGCGCTTGAGCACGTCGGTCGGCAGGTCTCTCCCAGGCGACGTCGGTGGCATCGTCGGTGAGCGTCGAGCCGCGAATCGTCACGACATCGGGCACGAACGGATCGAAGAACCACTGCTCCTCGGCGTCCTTCGCCGTCTCCGCGTAGTAGCGGCCGAACTCGCGCAGCTTCTTGCGCGCCTCGATGCCGAGCTCGATGCAGCGATCCCACAGCATCTCGCCGGCCTTGCCTTCGTGGATCTTCGCGTTGACGTCGAGCGACGCGAACAGCGGATAGAACGGCGAGGTCGAGGCGTTGCATCAGGAACGACTTCGTTGAAGCGCTTGTGCTCGACGTAGCGCCGCTGCCCGCGGATGTGCTCGTCGCGCTTGTGGATCTGCGACGCCTGCGAGAAGCCCGCGCCCTGCTTGTGCACCGACTGCGTCGAGAACAGTCCCGGCATGTCCGGCGTCGAGACCCTCGAGGCGCATCGGGCTGTGGTCGTCGAACAGCGGGTGGAACGCGTTGTAGCCGATCCAGGCCTCGTCCCACAGCACGTAGTCGCAGAGGTGGCCGATCTTCTCCAGCACCTTGCGGACGTTGTAGACGGTGCCGTCGTAGGTCGCGAGCTGGATGCACGCGAGCCGGAACGGCCGCTCGCGCGTCGGCGCGCGTCTGGTCCGTGACGAGCGGGTTGGTGCGGATCTGCTCGCGCAGGGACTTCTCGTCCCACGCGTCCCAGTCGACCGCGCCGATCATGCCGAACGGGTTGCGCGCGGTCGGCAGGAAGATCGGGATCGCGCCGGCCTGCACCAGCGCGCCCTGGTGCAGCGACTTGTGGTTGTTGCGGTCGAACAGCACGAGGTCGCCGCGCTGCAGCAGCGCGTCGGTGACGACCTTGTTCGACGTGCTCGTGCCGTTCAGCACGAAGTACGTGCGGTCGGCGCCGAACACCTGCGCCGCGTGCTTCTGCGCCTCCGCGGCCGCGCCTTCGTGGATCAGCAGGTCGCCGAGATCGACGTCGGCGTTGCACAGGTCGTTGCGGAAGATGCTCTCGCCGAAGTGCTTGAAGAAGAGCTGGCCGGCGGGCGACTTTCGGTAGAACTGGCCGCCCTGATGACCCGGACAGTCGAACGCGATGTTCGCTTCGGCGTCGTAGGCCATCAGCCCGCCGAAGAACGGCGGCAGCAGGCCGAGTCCCGTATTTGACGAGGCTCGCGACGACCTGCTTCGCGTAGAACGCCGGCGTCTGCTGGCCGAGATAGATGTAGCCGTCGACCTCGCCCAGTCACGCCGACCACCGCGAGGTCGGAGATCCGGTGCGAATCGGCGAGCGCCCACAGCGGCGTGTCGAATCCGAGCGCGCGCACGCTCTGCCGCGAGGCGCTCGCGCCTGTCGCGCCGATCGCCGTCGATGCACGGCGATGTACGCGCCGACCGACGCATCCTCGGACACGTCGCGCTCGAAGTCGATCGGTGACCTCGACCTCGAAGTTCTCCGCGCGGATCAGCTCGAGCAGCTCCTTCGTCTGCACGTTCGCCGCGGTCGACGATCGCAACGACCTTGAGCAGCCGGTGGAACGGAATCGGAATCGTTGGCGCCTTCACTGAGCGCGGAATCATGACTACCTCCGCTTGCGCGCCGCCTTCGCCGGCGCGGCGTCCTTCTTCAGAACCTGCATGTACAGCTTGCCGTCACGGTTCTCGACACCGTGCGTGTCGTGGCCGAAACCGGGGAAGCGCGCATCCCATCCCTGCAGCGCTCGCAGGTAACTCAGGTACGGTCCATCGTCGGGCCCGGTGTTCTCGCCGGGCATCAGCATCGGAATGCCGGGCGGATACGGCACGACGCTCGTGGCCAGCACGCGATCGGCGAGCTTCTCGAGCGGCACGTGCTCGATGTTGTCGAGCACGAGTTCGCGGTACGCGTCTGCCGGCGTCATGTTCGCTTCCGGCAGCGTCGAGAACGCTTTGCGAGAGCCACTGCGTCTGCTTCGCCGACTTCAGCTGATCGAACATCTCGTCCGCGAGATCGCGCAGACCCATCGCGCGGTAACGCTCCGGATTCGACGCCGTCAGCCGCGGCATGGTCTGCTCGAGCGGCGCGTTCGCGTCGTAGTCGTTCTTGAGGTCGAGCAGCGCGGTCACGAGCGTGCCCCACTTGCCTTTCGTGATGCCGAACGAGAACAGAAACAGCACGGTGAAGTCGGTCGTCTTCTCGACCTGAATGCCGAGCCGATCGAGGTATGCGGTGACGAGCGTCGCCGGAATGCCGGTTTTCTCGAGCTCGCCGGTCTTGCTGACGCCGGGCGTGACGATCGACACCTTGATCGGATCGAGCATGCAGTAGTCGTCTGGCAACGTGTCGAAGCCGTGCCAGTCGTCGCCCGGATGCATGACCCACGCGTTCGGGTCGCTCGTCAGGACCTCGGCAGGCGCCTCGTGGAACGCGACGCGTTCTTGCTGCCCGGCACCGCGACCTCGGTCGCGTTCCACGTATTGAAGAACCAGTCGCGCGCCTTGCCGAAGTGCGCGTGCAGGCGACCCATGGTCTGCCGGAACGCGACCGCCTCGTCGATGGTCTCGTTCGTCAGCGTCTGGCCGCCGAGTCCGTCCATCATCGCCGACGTGATGTCGTTCGACGCGATGATCGTATACAGCGGCGACGTCGAGGCGTGCATCATGAACGATTCGTTGAAGCGCCCATGCGGAATCGCGCCGCGTCCGTCGCGGATGTGCAGGAACGACGCCTGCGACAACGCCACCAGCAGTTTGTGCGTCGAATGCGTCGCGAACACCGTCGGTCCGGTGTGATCTTCGGATCGCCGCGCATGCCGTGGCGGTTGCGATAGATCGGATTGAAGCGCGCGTAGCCGTACCACGCTTCGTCCCAATGCACGCGGTCGACCGTGCCGTCGAGCAGCTTCTCGACCGCGACCGCGTTGTAGCAGAGCCCGTCGTAGGTCGAATTCGTGACGACGCTGTAGACCGGCGTGCGGTCGACGCCGTCGTGCACCAGCGGGTTCGACGCGATCGCCTTGTCGATGGACGCCTTCTTGAACTGGTCGGGATGGATCGGACCGATGATCCCGTAGCGATTGCGCAGCGGCACGTAGTAAGTCGGTATCGCGCCGGTCAGCGTCAGCCCGTGCTCGATCGACTTGTGGCAGTTGCGATCGCACAACGCGATCTGGTCGCGCGTGACCGCCGCCGTGAAGATCAGCCGGTTCGCCGTCGACGTTCCGTTGGTGACGCAATAGCTACGATGGGCACCGAACACCCGCGCGGCGTATCGCTCCGACTCGCCGATCGGCCCGGAGTGGTCGAGCAGCGAACCCAGCTCGCCGACGCTGATCGACAGATCGGAACGCAGCATGTTCTCGCCGAAGTAGTCGTAGAAGACGCGCCCGACCGGAGACTTCAGGAACGCCGTCCCACCGGTATGGCCCGGCGTGTGCCACGAATATTCGTGGACGCGCGCAAAGCGACCGAGCGCAGCGATGAACGGCGGTAACAGCTCCTCGATGTAGCGGCGGGCGGCGGCTTCGACGCGGCCGCTGACGAACGACGCGGTGTCTTCGAGCGTCCAGATGAACTCGTCGACGATCTGCATGACTTCGATCGGGAGCTGCGTCGAATCGCGGCGCTCGGCCATGAGGAAGACCGGGATCCGGTCGTTGCGTCCGCGGATGTAATTCAACAGGCCGCGCGCTTTCTCATGGGTTTTCGCGTCGTCGTCGTCGAGCGTCCAGTCCATCAGCACCGCGTGAATGGCGGCATCCGACGTCACAACCGCCATGCCGTCGGCTGCGGAGATGGCTTGAACGACGTCGACGTTACGCCGTTCGATGTCGGACACCAGCGTCCTGGCCGCGCGGCCCTCTGCGGTGTCGTGAGTCAACTCGTCGTCGACAACCAGCACGCGCAGGCGCAACGGGGCCAACTTTCCTTCGAGCATGACGACTCCTCTCCTGCCGCTACGAATCGACCGATGCTCTGCGGTCGAGCGACCACACGCCTGTCCGAACGAACCAGACCATCAGTCAGAATCAGCCGATCCTGGGAGTGACCCGTTACACTCGCATGACGACCAAGTACGCTCGGAATGCACTCGCGCAGATCGACATAGCGGTGACCGAATGCACATCGCACTCGCGGACCTCTTCGCCCACCTCGGCAACGCACTGTTCGGCGGACCCGCCGCCGATCCCGCCGACGACGTGGATGTCCGGCTCGTCGAACAGGCTGTGGACGCCATCGTCGAGGCCGTCGATCCGCGCCTTCGGCTGATGCCGCGCTATCGCCAGAAGCTGGCGCCAGCGACGACCCGCAGTATCCGCTTCCTGCGCTCGTTGGCGCCGCGACTGTCTGGCCCGATCGAACTGTCGCGCGCAGCCTGGGGCGCCGATCCGTACATCAACGCCTTCTTCGCGACCGGCGCCGACGTGCAGACGCTGCTCGATCGCAGTACCGCGTTGGATGAGTTCTTCAACGACCCTGCGAACATCCGCTGCGATGCGGCCCATTGCGTGCTCGCGATGCGCCGTGAGGAACGCAATGTGCTCGCGAGCGCGCTGGTGGACGGCGAGTTGCGCGGTGACGTGGCGCAAACGACCGTCGGGTTCACGACGCATACCCTGTTCGGCATCGCGGGAGAGCCGTCGGTAACGCGCGGTCTGCTGGGCGAAGCGATTCTGAAGCGCGTCGCGGGTCTCGCGCTGGAGCGCATCGTCGCCGTGCGCGACCGTGCGACCGAGTTGGAAATGCGCAAGAGCGTGGCGGCCACCAGGCTCCGCATGCTCACCCTGCGCCACGGTGGCCTTCAGCCGATGGCAACCGGTGAGCAGGATCCGACGGCGGAAATCGCCGCGCTGGAGCGCGAACTCGAAGCCGCTACAAAGGACCACAGGGAGATCAAGGCGAGCCTCGCCACGCTCGACCACAGTTTCGAGCAGATCGAGGCGGTATTGGCGAACCTGCGCAGTATCTCGGCATGGATACCATCGATCTGCGCGTGAGCCACACCGGTTACAAGCTCGATGCAGCGTCGCGCGAGACCGCCGCGGAACTGCGTCTGAACGAACTGTGGATCGGACCAAACCTGCGCGCCGTGATCGTGCCGGTGCGCATTGCGCGACCGGCGCCGACAACTCGCCAGAAGATCTGATACGCGCCTCTCCCCTCTCGTCGGGGCTCGTCGCTATTCGGTTCAGGTTGCAGTTAGGTCTGCGTCTGTGGCGCTATCGACGACGGTCGTCGTCCGCACGAACAGCGCGCGCAACTTGTCCCAGAAGTTGCCGCCGAGGACGAAGAAGCTGCGCGATCAGCATCGCGTCGCCCAACGACTGTGCTGTAAACGAATTCGGCCGAAGTCCCGGAAAGAATCTGTCGATGTACGGTTCCATTATCGCGGTCAGGAGCGGCAGGCAGAACATCACCAGACCGATCCGATAACGTGCGGGGCCGGGCATGTGGTCCGGCGCGAGCTTGCTGAACATGCGCCGCTTCAGTTCCTGAAAGCCGGCCTTGCCCATGACGCCGATCGCGACGAGCAGCAGCACCTTGTTACCGATGAATACGACGCCCGTGATTGTCGCGACCGTTTTGGCCGGCAGATCCATGGCCGCCGCCAGTGGAATCAGCAACAGGAACAGGAAGATGAACACGATGATGATGATGCCGACGTTGAACCGCCATCCGGCGGAGTGTGGTGCAACGGTGTCTGATGTCTGCGTTGTCATGTCGATTCCGGGTGGTAGTGGGGCATTTCGATCGCGCTACGCTGCAGCATCGCATCGTACGTGGCGAACTTGTAGAGATCACCGAGCGTCGGATAGTTGAAGCACGCCCGGTTGAACAGGTCGGCGTCGGCACCTTGAAGCATCGCGATCAGTCCGATGTGCACGACGTCCGTCGCATGCTCGCCCATCACGTGCACGCCGAGCAACCGCATGTCGCTCTTCCGGAACAACAGTTTCAGGAAGCCGCGCTCGTCGCCGATGATGTGGCCGCGCGCGGTGTCGCAATAGCGCGCCCGGCCGACCAGGTACGCAATCCCCTGTGTCGTCAGCGAGGCTTCGGTTTCGCCGACCATGCTCGCTTCGGGAATCGTGTAGATGCCGGTCGGTTGCAACGACGCGAGTTCCGCCTTGAACGTGATACCGAAGGCGTGTGTCACCGCCCAGCGCGCCTGCTCCATCCCGGTGGCGGCGAGCGCCGGCGGACCGATGACATCGCCGGCCGCGTAGATATGCTCCACCGCGGTTCGATATTGCGAATCCACCGTCAGCAAACCGCGCTTGCCGGCGGTGATCCCAGCGGCCGCGAGGTTCAGCTCGCCGGTGTTGCTCGACCGGCCGGCACACACGAGTACGCCGTCTGCCGCGAGCGTCGCGCCGCTGCTCAACGTCAGCAGCACGTCATTCGGATTGGAGACGTCGCAGCGCGACGACGCGTTCGTTCCAGTGGAAGTGCACGCCGCCGGCCGTCATCGCATCCGCCAGTGCTTTGGAAATTTCGGCGTCGAGGAACGGCAGCAGCGTGTCGCGACCGTCCACCAGATGCACTTCGGCGCCGAGTACCGCAAACGTGCTGGCGTATTCGCTGCCGATCACGCCGGCACCGACGACCACCAGCCGTTTCGGCAGCGTCGCGATCGCCAACAACTCGTCCGAGTCGTGCACGCGCGGGTCGTCGAACGGAAATTCGGGCGGCTGCCATGGCAGCGAGCCGGTTGCGATCAGAACACGGTCGCCATGCAGCTGTACCTCGCTGCCGTCAGCGCTCGTTACCCTGATCGTATGCGAGTCGATGAAACTGGCCGTTCCGTGATAACGCTGCACGCCGACCCGAGCGAGGTTCGTCTCCACACGACGCCGTTCGGCCTCCGACACGGCGTCCTTATGGCGCGTAAAGTCGCTAACGGTGGTCTCACGGCGCAGCGAAAGGTCGACCCCGAACAGGCGGCGCGATTGCCAGCCGGAAAGCGCGAGCGCAGTCTCGCGCAGCGTCTTGCTCGGAACGGTTCCGGAGTTGAGCCCGGCACCGCCGATCGTTGCGGCTTTTTCGACCAGCGCGACGCGATGACCGAACAGTCCTGCGGCCACTGCGCCCGACGTGCCGGCAGGACCTCCACCGATGACGACGAGTTCGTACGAGCGCGTGTTTGCTTTGTCCATGCGGTAGAGTCTACGACAGGAGGTGCGACGTGTTGATCGTCGGGTGGGCTAAGTTCCATCAGGTCGATACGCTGCGTACCTCAGTCGGACCCAAGGAGTTCTGAAGACCATGGCATTCAAGTTCATTGACGACAACCTGGCGCCCGGCGTGCGACTCGGTGAGATGCTGTTCGGCCTCATCATGACGCTCACGTTCACGCTCGGCGCCGGTGCGTTCTTCGGCGGAGAGGAAGGCGCCTCGAAGAGCCTGTTGTACGCAACGATCGGCTGCAATATCGCATGGGGCATCATCGATGCGGCGTTGATGCTCTTCGGTACGAAGTTCGATCGCAGCCGGCTCGCGCGCCTGGGCAAGGCGATCGCCGAGACATCGAACGACGATGCCGCGATCGCGATCGTGGCAAGCGAACTCGACGAAACGCTGGTGCCGGTCACGACGCCTGCGCAACGCACCGCGCTGTATCGCGATGTCATCGGGCAGGTGCGCGGGTCGGAGCGGAGGCAGCCGCGGCTGACGCGCGCGGATTTCTATGCGGCGATCGGCATATTCTGGCTGGTGTTCGCGTCGAGCTTCCCCGCCGCGCTGCCGTTCCTGGTGATCGACGACCCGTGGGTCGCGTTGCGCGCGTCGAACGCGCTGCTGATCGGCATCCTGTTCTGGGTTGGCTACAAATGGGCCGGCTACACGAACATTCGGCCCTGGTACGCGGGGCTGGTCCTGGTCGCCATCTCGGTCGCGCTGGTCGCGATTGCGATTCCGCTCGGCGGGTGAGCCGCAGTCGTCAGCTCTTCATACCGCTGACCCTGTTCGCGTCGATCGCGGCCGCGCCCGCCTCGGCAATCGAGTTCGAAACCCATCGCGTCCAGGGTCTGCTCAATCTCGATCTGTCTTATGGGGCCACCTACCGACTCGATGACGCAGACGAACGCCTGATCGCGTTCGCGAATGGCGGCGACGGTCCGAACGTCAATGGCGACGACGGCGAGTTGAACTACAACGCGGGCCTCGTCTCGAACATGGTTCGCGGCACGGCCGAGTTGATCGTGGCGTTCGAAAACGTCGGGCTCTATGTACGTGGCGCGGCCTTTCACGATTGGGTACAGGACGAGCGTCTGGACCGAACGCGGCTGTCGTCGGGCGGCGAACGGCTCGTCGGGTCGGATGCGACGCTGCTCGATCATTACCTCACGACGACCGTGACGATCGCGGGTACGCCGGTGCATTTTCGCCTCGGCGATCAGGTCATCAACTGGAGCGCCACGTCGTTTCTGCGCGACGGTCTGGACCTGGTGAATCCGCTCGATCTCGCGACGGGATTTCAGCCGGCGAGCGAGGCGATCGATCGCCGCTCACCGCAGGGCATGCTGTGGGCAGCGGCAAGCCTGTCGGAAATCATCGCCGTCGAAGGTTTCTACCAGTACAAGTGGAAGCCGCTGGTGTTGCCGCCGGTGGGTTCGTACTTCAGCACGATCGACATTTTCGGCGGTGGCGGTTTGAACGCGGCGTTCCTCGGCGCGGGTCAATACTCCGATCTCGGCACGGACCTCGATCAGGCATTTGCGCTGCCGGCGGGCACTCTGGGATTCGATGTCGACTTCGATCGCATGCCCGGTCGCGCCGTGGAAAGACCGAAAGATTCCGGCCAGTTCGGCATCAGTCTGTTCGCGCGGTTGCTCGACGGGCGCGCCACGCAGATCGGGCTGCACTTCATGCGTTATCACAGTCGCTTGCCGCTGCTCTCTGCAATCACCGCCGATGCCGCCGCGGTTGCAGAGACGTCCGATGCGCAGGTCGCCGCGCTCGCGAGCACTCTCGTCGCACCGTATCTGACGACCGGCCTCACGCCGGCGCAGGCGTTGAGTTCGGCGCGTAGTACCGCCGAGGCAGTCACGATCAGTCAGTACGCGAACCAGGCCGGGCTGTTGGAGCAGTACCCGGAGGATATCGACGCAATCGGCGGCTCATTCAGCCTGTCGCTCATCCAGAGCGGAACGCTGCTCAGCGGCGACATCGTCCACTACTTCGGCTTCCCGAATCAGATCGCGATCGGCACCGTGCTCAACGCGTCGCTGTCGCCGATCCTGTTCAACCCCAACGTCGGCGCTACGCCGCTCGGTGAATATGGCCCGAGCCAGGTCGTTCGAGGTTATCGGCGTTCCGGTCGCACGCAGGCGGCGTTCGGGATCACGTGGGTGATGGGACCGCGGCTCGGCGCCCAACAGACGTTGTTGGGAATCGACCTCGGTTGGGTTCACGTCGACGAAGTGCCGGGTCGCAACGAAGCGCAATTCGCATCGACCGCGCCGCAGTCGAACAATGCGTGGGGTTATCGGGCCATCGCGCAAATGACCTTCAACAGCGTTTTCGGCGGATTGAACCTCAGCCCGCGACTGCTCTTCACGGAGGACGTCAACGGCACCACGCCTGCGCCAAGCGCGACGTTTCTCGAAGGCCGCCGCATCTTTTCCGTCGGTCTGACCGGAGACTATCTGCAGCGTCTCGAAGGCGACGTCGTGTACTCGCGTTTCTTCGGCGCTGGCGCCGCCAACCAACTGCGCGATCGCGACTACGTGCAGTTCCGCCTGACGTATTCGCTCTGATGCAACGGAATCTGCTCATCGCGTGTTGCGTCGTATCGGCCTTGTGGTTGTCGCGAGTGGCCGCGGAGGATTTGACGCCGTTGGGCGCCGAGCGAGCCGGCAACGAGGCCGGAACGATTCCGCAGTGGACCGGCGGAATCACGGTACCGCCGGCGAATTACGATCCGACGCGCCACGACGTCGATCCCTACCCGGACGACGCGATCCTGTACACGATCGACGCCGCCAACGCACAGCAATACGCCAACGTGCTGAGTGAGGGGCAACTGGCGTTGCTGCGCGCATATCCGGACAGCTGGCGGATGAACGTCTATCCAACCCGGCGCAGCGCGGCGTACCCGGACTTCGTCTATGCAGCGGTGACCGAGAACGCCGGCGACGGCGCAGTTGGCCGAAGGCAGCGGCGGCGTTCGCAATTCACACGTCAGTTCGCCGTTTCCACGGCCGAAGAACGGCCTCGAGGCGATCTGGAATCACATTCTGCGGTGGCGCGGCCAACGGATCGAGCGCGCCGAAGGTTCGGCGGCGGTGACCGCGCGCGGTCGCTATCAGGTGGTGCTGTCGCTTCAGGATCTGGCGTTCGCGTACGGCTGGCCGCCGGCCTCGCGGAGACCCGGCAGTTTTGCCAACGTGTTGTTCGGCATCAAGGCGCGCGTGGTATTGCCGGCGCAGCTCACCGGCCAGGGCACGCTGGCGCTCGAGACGATCGACCAGACGAACGATCCGCGCAAAGTGTGGCTGTATCTGCCGTCGTCGCGCCGCATGTTGCGCGCACCGAATTACGGCTACGCGTCGCCCGCGCCATACACCGACGCGCTCCGTACGATCGACGATTTCGATCTGTTTTCCGGACCGACCGACCGATTCGACTGGACGCTCATTGGCAAGCGCGAGATGGTCATTCCGTACAACGCGTATCGAGTGCACAGCGACGCAGTGGAGGTGGGCGATATCGTCCGCGAACACACCGTCAATCCGGATCTGCTGCGTTACGAGTTGCACCGCGTCTGGGTCGTGGAGGCGCGGCTGAAGCCCGATGCGAAGCACATTTACAGCCGGCGCGTGTTCTATCTGGACGAAGACAGCTGGCAGGCAGCGGCGAGCGACAGCTACGACCTGACGGGCAAGCTGTGGCGCACGGCGGAGGCACATGCCGTGAATTACTATGAAGTGCCCGTGCTGTTTGCGACGCTACACACCTACTACGATCTTCACAGCGGACGTTATCTCGTCGACGGACTCGACAATGGACGGGCGCCGTGGCATTTCACGACGACCGCCGATCCGCGCGAGTTCACGCCGAACGAACTGAACTACTATCTGAGGTGACCGCGCCATGGACATCGAGCTTAATTTCAGCCGATTCACGCAAAGGGGTTAGTTATGCAGAGCGTTGTGGTACCAGAATGTGGGTAGTGTCGATCGCGTTACGCGTGCACAAATTGAAACCGTTAAACACAAGCGACATGTCATGGCCAATCTAAGCATCAAATCGAAGCTCCTGGTGATGCTGTTGGCGGTGAGCTTGTTTTCGATCGCCGTAGTTGCGTTGCTCAACTACTACACCTACTACAAGTCGCTGCAGGATGCGGTGTTCTCTCACCTCACGAGCGTGCGCACCTCGCGCGCCGATCAGATCGAGCAGTACTTCGAGCGGCTGCGCCTGGAGACCGTCGCGGTCGCAGCCAGCGGTGTGACGATCGACGCCGCTCGCGAGTTTACCGCTGCGTACCGCAAGCTCGATGATGTGCGGATCGAGCCTCAGATGGATGAGGCTCTGCGTCAGTACTATCACGAGACATTCGCACCGGCGTTCGAAAAGGCGACAGGACGCACGGTCGAAGTCGATACGTTGCTGCCAGAGGCCCCTGCCACACGGTATCTACAGTTTTATTACGCGGTGAAGAATCCTTTCCCGATCGACGAGAAAGGCCGCATGTCGCATGCCGACGACGGGTCGGACTACAGCCGCGTGCACGAGACATTCCATCCCCAGTTGCGGCGTCTGATGCAGACCTTGGGTTTCCTCGGGCTCTATATCATCGACATCGAGACCGGCGCGATCGTTTATACCGAAGGTAAGCGCCCGGACTTCGCAACGCGCCTGTCGGATGGTCACTACGCACACTCGCATCTCGGAGATCTGTTCAGGCAGGTGCAACGAGCGCCTAATCGAGCCGCGGCGGAGATCGAGGATTTTGAGCGCTATCTGCCGAGCCTCGACGCACCCCGCGCGTTTATCGGCGCGCCGATCTTCGACGGTAATCACGCAATCGCGGTATTGGTACTTCGCATGTCGTCGGATTCGATCAATCGAATCATGACGTCTGGACACCGATGGGAACGCGACGGTCTCGGCAAGACCGGCGAGGCGTATCTGGTTGGGCAGGACTACCTGATGCGGTCGGATTCCCGCTTCCTGATCGAGGCGCCTGAAGCCTACGCGAAGCAGCTGACGAAGAGCGGCATGCCGGCCACTGACATTGCGGCGATGCTGCGCGAGAACTCGTCGATCATGTATACGAAGGTGCGCAGCACTGCCGCCGACGACGCACTGCACGGCAACGAGGGCACCGGCGTGCGCACTGACTATCGCGGGATCGAGGTATTGGATTCGTGGGCACCGTTACACATCGCCGGTCTCGATTGGGGAATCCTCGCGAAGATGGACCGCGAAGAAGCCTTCGCACCGATGCGTCACATCGCGCGGGACACACTGATTCAGACACTCGTGATTCTTCTTGTCATCACACTGGTCGTGATGTTTCTTGCGAGCTCGTTTGTCCGGCCTGTCAACGAGTTGATTGCACGCGTGCAACTTGCGCGCACAGGCAAGACGGACATGACCTTTGCAGCTGACTCAACCGACGAAATTGGCGATCTGGCGCGATCGTTCCGGGAGTTGATCGGCAGCGTGCAGAAGCAGACTCGGCTGCTCGAGGCAGCTACGAGTGAGAATCAGCAGTTGCTGGAAAACGTCATGCCGAAAGGGATGGCCCAGCGCATCCGCGTCGGCCAAGGCCAGATCACGGAGCGGGTCGAGGACGTCAGCGTGGTGTTTGCAGAGTTGAAGGGGCTCGCCCAGTACACGCGGGCGACGTCCGACAACGAATCGGTGGAGACGTTGAAGCGGTTGATCTCCGCGTTCGACGAGGTCGCTGTTCACCACGGCGTCGAGCGGATCAAAACCGTCGGCGATACCTATCTCGCGGTTACGGGACTGTCCCAACCACTGCTCGATCACATGCGCCGCACGGTCGAGTTCGCGCGGCGGCCGCGCGATCGTCACCGCTTTCAATCGGGACAAGGGTGCGCACCTTGGCTTGACCGTTGGGATCGGGTCCGGCCCTGTAGTGGCCGACGTGATGAGCCAGGGCCAGTTTCTGTTCCAGCTATGGGGCGCCGCGGTGATCGACGCCGACCACGCGATGGATTGCGGTGGTATCGACCAAATCGTCGTGACGCGCACCGTGCGAGACGGGCTGGCCGATCAATACACTTTCACGCCGCTGACGGCAGAAACGTCAGATGTTCCGCTGTGGACGCTCGAAGCTCCGTGACTGAACTTCCGTGCATTGCGGCAACATCGTGCTGCGGTTTGCGGTGCGTGTTCAGTCTTCATGTCACGGTGGTCAGCCCGTTGAGCGCCATTAGTCCGCCGGCACCGCGTTCGTCACTGGAACGAAGCCGGGTGGTGTCTTCTGCCACGGGTAACCTTTTACCGCCATGTCGTAACCCACGGCGTACAACGCTCGCATGTAGGCGTTGTCGAATTCTTCCGGATGCGGTGCATCGAAGGTCGACGGAATGAAGCCGAGATTGAAGTCCACGTCGTCGCGCTGCGTCGTTGCATAGATTCGGTACAGATCGCCGATGCCTTGGGTGTGAATGAGCGACGCCACCGCGCGCCCGGCGATGCTCATCGTACTGCGCGACACTTGCGCCCAGTCCGGATCGAGCCGGGCGTTGCGGATGACGTAGGCAACGCGGTCGCGGGTGAGTCCGGTTTCGACGGTCATCTGCTCCATCGAAACGGCGGCCGGATACGCGAACACCTGCGCCATCGTGCCGCCGTCGACGTGCATCTCCTGGTAGTGCTTACCGTCGACCTCCACGTCGATCATCACCGGCGGCAAGCCGCCCGGGATCGAGGCCGACGCAATCATCACGCTGATGAACAACTCGAGCGCCTTCGGCGTTCCGTAGCTCGCGATCTTGCCCATGTCCCAGATGATCGGGCGCCGCGCGTCGATATCGGCTGTGGCGACCAGCAGACCGCGCCCCTTCGCGTATTCGGCCGCGACCGCTTTCAGCAGATCGGCGTTGACGGTCTTGCGCGTGAGTTTCCATAGCGGCGCGTTGTCGGCCATCGCGTCGCCGAAGACGCCGCTGAACAGATTGCGAGCGCTGATCACATCCTTCGGCGAGATCGTCGTGTAGACCTCCTTCAACGTCGCGTCGTACTTCGGCCCGAGGAATGCGAACGGCGCGATGAGCGCACCGGTGCTGATACCCGTGACGAGTTTCGTTTCGGGGCGCGTTCCAGCTTCCGTCCAACCGTTCAGCAGTCCGGCCGTGAACGCACCGTTGTCGCCGCCGCCGGAGATCGCCAGAAAGACGGCGGGTGGCAGTGGCACCGGTGAGACCTTGGCTCGCCCGGTACGCCTGTTCGCGTTCGGGTCAGCTCGACGGCGACTTTGACGTAGGCCGCCACGCCGTCACCGGGAACGAATCGCACGTCCGGCATTCCCGGGATCTCCGCTTTCGCGGTCAACTCGTGCGGCACGGCGTTCAGGCGCTTCGGCGCCGACAAACACCCGTGGTTGAGCAGCGCGAAGGCCGTGATCAGGAGAACGTTCCGTGTAAAGAGTCTGGTCATTCATTCACTCCATTCGTGTGGGCCCTCAACAGGATCGTTGGCCGGCGAAGCCAGATGCGATCGACACTGCTGAAGCCGGAGTTGAACAGCAACGCGATGGCGGTGCGCAACGAATTCTCGAAGAGTTCTCGACGAGTTTCGTTTACGCGCGGCGACACCGGCATTTGATAATTGGAGTCGGAGATGTCAATTTGGGGCGCCCTCGCAACCGTCGTGAAAAATCATGATGTCGCCAAACGCAGTTGAAGGTCTCTCGTCCCGCAACTTGCTCGATGTCCTGATCAGAGCGGGTCTGATCGCCGTGCTGGCGATCTTCTGTTACGACGTGTTCCACCCGTTCCTCGACCTGATGCTCACGTCGGTGATCCTGGCCGTCACGCTGTATCCGTTGCAGACGATGCTCAGACCTCGATTGGGCAGCGACGGCCGCACGGCGACCGTGATCGTATTGATCGGCATTGCGATCATGCTCGTGCCGCTCTATCTGCTGGGCATTTCGGTGGCCGAGTCGGCGGAGCATGCGTTGGAGGTGATCAAGAGCGGCGAGTATCACGTTCCGCCGCCGCCGGATTCCGTTTCGAGCTGGCCGGTGATCGGGGAACGCCTGCACGGCATCTGGCTGCAGGCTTCCACCGATCTCACGGCGCTGGCGCAGCAGTTCGCGCCTCAACTGAAAAGCACGGGCTTGTCGCTGTTGGGTGCCGTCGCCGGCGTCGGCGTGGGATTCCTGATGTTCATCGCCGCGCTGATCATCGCCGGCATCGTCATGGCGTTCGGCGAGAACGGCACCCGCAGCGCGGTGCGCATCTCCTCACGCGTAACCGGGCCGGAACGGGGACCAGGAATCGCGGAACTGTGTACCGCTACGATTCGGGCCGTCGCGCAGGGCGTGGTGGGCATCGCGTTCATTCAGATGCTGCTGATCGGCGTCGCGTTTCTCGCGAAAGGCGTTCCCGGCGCCGGCCTACTCTCGCTCGCGGTACTGTTGCTCGGCATCGTGCAGTTGCCGGCCACGCTGATCACGATACCGGTGATCGCGTACGTGTTCGCCACCGAAGGAGCGACGGTCGCCACCATCGTGTTCGGCATCTATACGTTCGTCGCGGGGCTCGCGGACAACGTGCTGAAGCCGCTGCTGCTCGGCCGCGGTCTCGACGTACCGATGCCGGTGATCCTGATCGGCGCGATCGGCGGCATGATCACCGGCGGCATCATCGGCCTGTTCATCGGCCCGGTGGTTCTCGCGGTGAGTTATCAGCTGTTCTGGCAATGGGTCGACCAACAACCGTCCTCTGCCGCGGCCGACGTGCAACCGCCCACCTGATGCGCAGAGGGGCAACGTTTCCATACGGGCTGCTTTTGCGGCTTGGTGCGCTCGTTGTCGCGATGACGGTAGCCGGTTGCGTTCAACTCGGTCCGAACTTCGAACCCGAGCACCCGACGTGGATAGACACATGGAACAGTCCGTCGCTCGACCAGGCCACCCGCAGCAGCGACCAGCCCGATCTGCGCCAGTGGTGGTCGGTATTCAATGATCCGGTCCTGGATCAACTGATCGCCGACGCGGACGCGAACAACACCGACATCAAGATCGCCGGCCTGCGCGTCATCGAAGCGCGGGCCCAGTTGGGGATCGCGGAAAGCGGCCGGTATCCGCAGTCGCAGCAGATCAGCGCGGAGGCCCTGTACATCGATCGCAGCCAGTCCGGCGGACGCAATCCGCTCGACAATCACCTGTGGCAGTACTCCACCGGCTTCGACGTCGGCTGGGAGCTCGATTTCTGGGGCCGTTTCAGCCGCGCGATCGAGTCGGCCGATGCGGCGTACTTCGCCGCCGGCGCCAACTACGAAGACGTGCTCGTGTTGCTGCATGCGCAGATTGCCGAAGCGTATATGGCGCTGCGGACGACGGAAGCACACTTGCGCATCGCCCGTGAAAATGCCGCACTTCAGAAGCGCAGCCTGGAGATCACCCAACAGCTCTACGACAGCGGCAACAACGCAGAACTCGACGTGCAGCAGGCCAAAACGCAATACCTCGGCACGCTCAGCACCATTCCGCAATTCGAAGGCCTGTTGCATCGAACCCGTAACGCGGTTGCAATTTTGCTCGGCCGGCCCCCGGGTCCACTGGAGCAAATCACCGAAACCGAGGATCTGGTGCCGCTGGTCGACGCCGCGCTGTTGAATGACGTGCCGGCGGAACTACTGTTGCGGCGTCCCGACGTGCGCGCGGCAGAATGGCAGGTCGCATCGCAATCGGCGCTCGTCGGCGTAGCCGTCACGGATCTGTATCCGGCCGTGACGTTGCTCGGCACCATCGGCTGGACGGCGAGTTCGCTCGATGGCGCCTCCGATGCGCTGGAATTCGGGGGCGGACCCAGTTTGAAGTGGAACGTTTTCGATTACGGGCGGATCAGAAACAACGTGCGCGTGCAGGACGCGCGCCTGCAGCAGCTCATCGAAGCGTATAGAGATCGGGTGCGGCAGGCGGCGCGCGAAGCGGACGATGCGGCGACGGACCTGATCAAAGCGCTCGAGCGCGAACGGATATTGAACGAAGCCTCCGGTGCTGCGACTCGTTCGTTGTCGATCGCGACCAGCCAATACCGCGAAGGCTTCTCGGATTTCCAGCGCGTACTCGATGCGCAGCGAGATCTGTTCGCACAGCAGGAGGCGTATCTCGACAGCCGCAGTGACGTCGTCGACAGCGTGATCGCATTGTACAGAGCGCTCGGCGGCGGGTGGACCAGCACGCAGCCGTTGATCGATCAGCAGACGCGAGACCAGATGCAGGAACGTACCAACTGGGGCGACCTGTTGCAGTAGACCGCAACTCGATTGCCCCGTTAGTGAATTGAAAGGAACAGGCCACCGCCCAAAATGACCGACGCACAGCCCCAAGACGCGCCACCCCAAGAACCGGAAGCGCCCGCACCTGCCGATCCGTCCAAGCGCGGCGTCCGCATCGTCGCCGGGGTGATCGTGGTGAGCCTGGTGTGGTATCTGCTGGCCGATCGCTACACGCCATATACCCAGCAGGCGCGCGTACAAGCGCTCGTTGTCCCGGTGGCGTCCGAGGTCGCCGGCAAGATCACGCGCGTGGACGCGCGCAACAACCAGATGGTCGAAGCGGGAGATCTGCTGTTCGAGGTGGACAAAGGTCCGTTCAAGATCGCGGTCGATCGGGCGCGCGCCGATCTGGACTCGATGCGTCGTCAGATCGGCGCCAGTACCGCCGGCATCGACTCCGCACTTGCGAACGTCCGCGCCGCGCAGGCAAAGGAACTGGAGAGCCGGCAGGACCGCGACCGGCTCGAGCGGTTGTACCGCGACGACCCCGGCACGATCTCGCTGCGCCGTCTGGAAATGTCGCGCGCCTCACTCGAACAGGCCATCAGCCAGGTGGCCGCCGCGCAAGCCGAGGTGCAGCGCGCCCGCGAACAGGAAGGCGGCAACGACGAGGACAACGCCAAATTGCGCAGCGCGGACGCCACGCTGAAGAAGGCAGAACTGGACCTCGCCAACACGGAAATCCGTGCGCGGTCGAAGGGGTTGGTTACCGACCTGACCGCAGAAGTCGGTCAGTTCGCCGCCGCCGGCAATCCGGTGCTGACGCTCATTACGATCAACGACGTGTGGATCAGCGCCGATCTGACCGAGAACAACCTCGGCCACGTGAAGCCCGGAACCCCCGTCGGGATCGTGCTCGATGCGCTGCCCGGGCAGATCCTCGAAGGCCGCGTGCGCAGCATCGGTTACGGCATCAGCGTCGGTATGGGAACGAAACCGGGCAGCCTGCCAACGATGCAGAACAGTCGCGATTGGCTGCGCGACGCGCAGCGTTTCCCGGTAATAGTGGAATTCAACCCCGGCCAGAACGTCGATACGCGCGCGTTTCGCGTCGGCGGTCAGGCCGAGATCATGGCATTTCCCACCACCGGTAATCCGCTCAACCCGCTCGGCCGCGTATTCCTATGGGTGATGAGCTGGCTGTCGTTGGCGTACTGAAAGCGATGTCGAACGCAACCGATCCCCGTCCACAACGCGCGTTGCGCATGGCGGCGGGTGTCGCGCTGACCACTGCGGTGAGCTATGGATTTGCGCTGCCGATGCCTTACGTCGCACCGATTCTGACGTTGATGCTGCTGGCCAAAAGCCCGCAGCCACTGCCCCTCAAGGGTATCGTTGGGATCACCGTTTTGATCGCGCTAACGACCAGCACGGGCCTGCTGTTGGTTCCCGTGCTTCGGTACGCAACCTTCAGCGGCGTGTTGCTGGTCGGCCTCGTGTTGTTTCTGTGCTTTCGCCACATGCAGCGCGGCGGCAATGCACTGCCGGCGACGTTTCTCGTCGCCGGTGTGACGCTGATTGGCGCCGCCGGCACGACCAGCTTCGATCTCGCGAAGACGGTTGTCGAGGCGCTGACCAAGGGTGTGTTCCTGGCCGGACTGATTATCGGGCTCAGCCACTGGTTGTTTCCCGAGCCGCCGAATGCGCCGGTGGCAGCGCCACCACCGGTCGCAATAGATGTCGACGCCGGCTGGATCGGCTTGCGCGCGGCGCTCGTCGTGCTGCCATCGTTCCTGCTCGCGCTGTCCGACCCCGCATCGTTCATCCCGCTGATCTGGAAGTCCGTAGGACTCGGTCAGCAGGCCTGTGCCATGCATGCGCAAAACGCCATGCGCGAGATCCTCGGCGCTACGTTGCTCGGCGGCCTGCTTGCGGTCGTGTTCTGGAGCGCGCTGACGGTATTTCCGGATCTGTGGATGTTCTTCCTGTGGACGCTTCTGTTCACTCTGGTGTTCGCACGCAAGCTCTACGGGTTGGGCAGCACACGGCTTTCGCCGGGTCTTTGTCTGAACACGCTGGTGACGATGATCCTTCTACTTGGGCAGTCGGTGGCGGACAGTGCCGCGGGTAAAGATGTGTATAAGGCTTTCGCGGTGCGCATGGGTCTCTTCACGGCGGTCACGCTCTACGCCTGCGCCATGGTCTATCTCATCGATCGACGGCGCGCCGCGATGCACGCTGCAGGCTGAACGACGCGCCAACGGCGGGTCGTTAGATTTTCTTCACGGCTGGCGCAAGACTGCCTGCCAATCTCACTTGGGCGCGGTTTCCACGCCTCCCGCGGGCATTGCGTCGGACGACTGGGACGGCGCTACGATGTCGAAATGCTGCCGATACTGCTTTACGACGTCTTCCAGATGGTCGTAGAAAGCATCCGCACCAAGCAGCTCCGTTAGCTGGTAGCGTGTCTTACCCTTGAGGTCCTGCATGACCTCCCCCACGATCAGGCGGATCCCCTTCGCCTTCAACATCGCGTGAACCGACCGGATCGTTTCGGCCGCCGAGTAGTCCACGTCGTCGATCGCGGACGCGTCGAGGCAGAGCCAGCGCACGGGCGGCGTGGTGTTCGCGAGAAACGAGATCTCAGCCGCGAGTTGATGACAATTCGCGTAATACAAGCTGTGCGTGAACCGGTAGATGACGAGGCCGGGCGCGGCTTGCGCGGCCGTCGCCACCGGGTGTGGTTCGCGGCCCGCGACGCCTGGTACGAGCACTGCGTTCTTTGGCCGATACCCGTGACGGGTGTGATCGATGAGCGACAACGCGATGGCGAGCAGGATGCCCTCTTCGACACCCACTATCACGACCGTCGACGCGGTGATCAGCGCCACCCAGAACTCCGATCGCCGTTCCGTGAATATCTTCTGCATCCCAGCGACATCAATCAGCCCGACGCCGATGAGAAACACGATGGCCGACAAGGCCGACTCGGGCATGAACGCCAAGGGTCCGGTGAGAAAGAGCAGGACGAGCAGAACGATCCCCGCCATCACCAGCAGCGACAGTTGGCTGCGGCCGCCCGCCGTGTCGACGATTTGCGTCTTGGTGGGACTGCCGTTGACGACGAAGGTACCGGAGAGGCCGGCGCCGATATTGGCAAGCGCCAGACCGACCAGATCGGTGTTCTCGCTGAAGCGCTCGCCATAGCGCGTGGCATAGGCGATCGAGGTCGCCGCGCTTTGGGCCAGGATGACCACGAACATCGCAAACGCCGTTGGAGTCAAAGTCGTGATGATTTGCCAGTTCCAGTCGATCGAGGGCAGACCAAGTTGAGGCAGACCACTCGGAACGGCTCCCAGCACATGCACCTTTGAGTCGAGTCCGAACGCAGCGCTCGCGACCAACGCACCGATCACCGCGATCAATTCCGCCGGGATTTTCCTCGAGATCTTCTTGAAGACCACGATGATCACGAGCACGGCGAGCGCGACCATCGTTTCGTAGCGGTTGACCTGTCCGAGATGCTGCAACGTGTGCCAAACCTTGCCCAGCGTGCCGTGACCACCCCCTTCCACGCCGAGCATCCCGCCCAACTGACCCAGCGCGACCTGAGCGCCGACTCCGGTCAGGAACCCGATCAACACGGTGCGCGACAGAAAGTCGGCCAGGAATCCGAGGCCCAGGACGCGCGCCAGAATCAGGAACACCGCGGCCATCAGCGCCAGCACGCCAGCGAACGCCAGGTATTGCTCCGAACCGACGGACGCGATCCCAACGAGACCCGCTGCGAGGATTGCCGCCGTAGCCGAATCGGCCCCCACCACCAGGTGCCGCGACGAACCGAACAGCGCGAACAGCGCCGTAGGGATCAGCATCGTGTAGAGACCGGTGATCACCGGCGTGCCGGAGATCTTCGTGTAACCCATCACCTCGGGAATTGCGATGGCGGCCAGCGTGATTCCGGCGACGACTTCAGCGGGGATCCGCGCGGCCGTGATCGGCAGCACCCCTTGCATGAATGAGAAACGGGCGGCGATCGCCATCTTCATATCCCGGAGCTGACACGCCTACACATGTTGGCGAGGCTCGAGTGCGGCATCTTGCGATGCCGCAGCACGACTCTCCGTCCTGCTCCGCCGACCACGACGGCTACGCGCTCGACGCGGCCTCGCGCGAGACCGCCGCCGCGCCTCTACTGTGCCGTTAGGGCGTCTTCGGTTGAAGTTGCGACGGCGGTGTTACCAGCGGGATGGTCCTTGCCAGACCGGCGTCGATCATCGCGTCGAGTTTCGTTTCGATCTGCAACACGCGCGCCGTATTGACCGGCGAAAGCACTTTGTCGAACTTGCCGACGTACTTCGACTTCAGATCGATGCGCTGTTTCTGCACATCGAGATACCCGGTGGTATACGTCTTCGCCTTGGCGTCGGTCATCGCTTCGAAGTTCTCGGAGTAGTCCTTGATCAATGCAACCAGTTGGTCGTTGATCTTGCCGACCTCTAAACGATACTCGCGATAGAGCGGCCAGAACTTCGTCGCCTCGGCCTCGGTGAGTACCACGTTCGCGGCCATCGTCGCCTGCCGTTGTGCTTCGGTCAGCGAGCGTGCCATCTGGATCTGCTGGTCGACGGTCAGTTCATCGGCAGTCGCAGCGGCGGCCGGAAACGACGCTGCAAACAGCGCGGCCGCGACGCACCAGACGATGCCCATGTTCATTCGATTCATTCTGTTCTTCCGCTTTGTTGGAGCCGCGGATGGTAGACGCAGCCCGCCCGCGCGGTAAAGCCGGCAAGGCATTGCGCGTTGGTGGCGTGCGACGATTGACGTATGCTAAGCGGCCGCTGCACGATCCAACCGAAGAACGAATCAAACAATAAGCGGGGGACTCGATTCATGAGATTGCTGGACGCGTTCAGATGGTCGGTAATGGTTGCAATGGTGTGCGCGTTCACCACCGGCTGCGAATCGATCAGCACGAAGACCGACTACGACAAGTCGTTCAACTTCAGCGGCTATCACACGTTTTCGTGGATCTCGACGTCGCCGCTCGTCAGCAAGTCACCGGAAGTCAGCCCGCTGGCGGAGGGGCGCATCGAGAACGCGGTGAAATCCGTGCTGAGCCAGAAAGGATTCCGTTTCGTCGACGATCCCGCGAATGCGGATTTCGTCCTCGCGTTCACGTTGGGTGCCCGCCAGCAGGTTCGCGTGACGAGCAACCCATACGCCGCCGGTTACGGCACGGGTCCGTACATGTGGGGCGGCTCGTACTATCAGAACATCGACGTACGGGAATTCACGCAAGGCCGCCTCGCGATCGACATCTTCGACGTGAAGCAGAAGCAACCGGTGTGGCACGGCCACGCCACCAAGAGCATCTCGAGTTCCGATCAGAAGAACGCCGAGGCGCTGATCAACAAGGCCGTAGCAGCCATCCTGAAAGATTTCCCGCCGACACTCGGCATCGCATTGACGCATCAACGACAGATCACTAAACAAAATCACTGAGAGGACACAGCAATGAAATCGATCATCCACCCATTCGCATTGCTCGCCCTGCTTCTGCTCCCGGCTGCCGCGGTGTGGGCCGACGACAAAAACGAAACCGCTGACGCCATCTCGGTGTTCAAGGGTGCGGGCGAAAGCGGCAAGTTCTTCAAAACCGCGTACGGTTACGCCGTGTTCCCGTCGATCGGCAAAGGCGGAATCGGCGTCGGCGCTGCGCACGGCGACGGCAAGGTGTTCGTCGGCGGCAAAGCGGTCGGCAAGAGCTCGATGACGCAGGTCAGCGTCGGACTGCAACTCGGCGGCCAGGTGTTCAGCCAGATCATCTTCTTCGAAGACAAGCGCGCGTTCGACGAATTCACCAGCGGCAACTTCGAGTTCGGCGCGGAAGCGAGCGCGGTGGCCATCACAGCCAGCGCATCGGCGTCGGCGACGACCGAAGGCAATACCGCGACCGCGAGCGGCGGCCAGAAAGACGCCGCAACCGCCGGCGAATACAAGAAGGGAATGGCTATCTTCACCGTCGCCAAAGGCGGCCTGATGTATGCCGCTGCGCTCGGCGGGCAGAAGTACTCGTACAAGCCTCTCTGAGTTTGCGGTGACTCCGTCGAGGCAACACGCCTCGACGGACCACTACCCGGTCGCGCGCGCGGCGCTCAAGGCGTCGTACCGGAATACCCAGTCCATCGGATTGCCTTTCGCTTTGCTCAACGCGCGATTGCGTATCCACGCGTATGGCGGCCGCAGGTGAAACAGTTTGGCGTTGCCGCGCGAGCCGAGCTGCACCCTCGCCGTACGCGATCTACGTAACGACTCGTATCGCATCAGCGCCTCGGTAGTGTCGTCAGCGTCTACGACGCAGTCGACCAGCACCGCGGCGTCTTCGATCGCCATCGCCGCACCCTGCGCCATGAACGGCAGCGTCGGGTGGCACGCGTCGCCCAGCAACGTGACCCGCCCTTCTCCCCAGGTCCGCATCGGGTTGCGGTCGAACAGCGCCCACCGGTAGCACGCTTCGTCGTCCATGTTGCGGATCAGTTCCTGCACCGTTTCGTGCCAACCCGAGAAATCGCGCTTCAGGTCGGCGAGTTCGCCGCGTTCTGTCCACGACTCCACTTCCCAGCCACGCCGCTCGATGACGCAGACGCAATTCACCAACCGGCCGGATCGCACGTAGTAGTGAACGAAATGTTTGCCGGGACCCATCCAGATCGTAGCAACGGGACGCACGAGACCGCGCGGTAGCCGTTCCACCGGCACCATGCCGCGCCACGCGACGTTGCCGGTGAATCGAGGCGACTCTTCGCCGAACAACCCGGTGCGTATCGACGAGTGAATGCCGTCGGCGCCGACCAACATCGCACCGGCCACCCATTCGCGACCGATCCTCACCTCTACGCCATCGCGAATCTGTTGGAACGACGCACAGCGGGCGTTCGGATGCAGATGCACGCTCGGCAGTTCGCGCGCGCGGGCCACGAGCGCGTCCATCAGATCGGCGCGGTGCACGTGCAAGTATGGAAAGCCGTAGGTCGCGACGGAGGCCGCGCCGAGCACGGTGGTCGAAATGACGTTGCCGTTCTTCCAGTCGCGCATCTCGGTGCCTTCCGGCACGAACGCGATGTTGCGCAACCGTTGCTCCAGCCCGAGTTCGAACAGCACGCGAACACAATTCGGGCTGAGCTGGATACCGGCGCCGACCTCGCCGAAGTGCGACGCCTGTTCGAACACGTGCACGTCGAACCCGCGGCGCCCGAACGCGAGCGCGGTCGTCAGCCCGCCAATGCCGCCGCCGACGACCAGAACGGGTCGATCAGGTGTTCCGACGGTCATCTCGCGGCGATGGCTGATCACGCACCGAGCGTAAGCGGCAGGCTGCGCAACCTGGATCCGGTGGCCGCAAACACCGCATTCGCAACCGCCGGCGCAATCGGCGGTGTTCCCGGCTCGCCGATGCCGGTCGGCTTGTTGGTGCTCGGCACCACGTGCACCTCGACCACTGGAATCTCGTTCATCCGCAACAACGGATAGTCGTGGAAGTTCGACTGCTCCACGGCGCCATCCTTGATGGTGATCTTGCCCCTTAGCGCAGCCGTCAGACCGAATATGACGGCACTCTCCACCTGCGCCTGCACTTGATCGGGGTTCACGACCAGGCCGCAGTCCGCGGCGCAGACCACGCGCTCGACTTTGATGTCGTTGCCGGTGACGCGCACCTCCACCACTTCGGCGACCACGCTGCCGAACGATTCGTGCACCGCAATGCCTTGATGGGTGCCGGGCGTGGGCTTGCCCCAGTTCGCTTTCTCTGCAACCAGATCGAGCACGGCCAGATGTCGCGGATTGTTCTCGAGCAGCCTGCGGCGGAACTTGTACGGGTCTTCGCCCGCCTTGTGCGCCAGCTCGTCGACGAAACTCTCCACCACGAATGCATTCTGCGAGTGGCCGACGCTGCGCCAGAAACCGAGCGGCACGCCGGGATCGTAGAACACGTGCGCGATGTCGACGTTCGGGATCGCATACGGATGATCCACCGCGCCTTCGTGCGACGTCGGATCGCGGGTCTTCACCAGCGTACCGGCCGCCGCCGACAGCGAATTCGTCAACCAGTGCGGCATCCATTCCGGCGCCACTTTGCCGAGCACCGGCAACAGCGAACGGAACATGCTGGGCGCGACGATCTTGTGCGACCAGCTCTGCACCTGGCCCTGATCGTTCAACGCGGCCGACATGACGTTGTACGTGGCGGGTCGATAGAAGTCGTGGCGCATGTCGTCTTCGCGCGACCAGATCAGCTTTACCGGTCGCTTCACCTGGCGCGATACCAGCGCTGCTTCCGGTACGAAGTCCGGAATGCCGCGACGGCCGAACCCGCCACCCATCAACGTGGTGTGCACGGTCACCTTGTCGCGCGGAATGCCGAGCGCATCGGCCGCGAGTGCCTGCGCCACATCGGGCCCCTGATTCGGCGACCAGATTTCACACGCGCCGTCGCGGAACGATGCCGTCGTGTTCTGCGGCTCCATCGTCGCGTGCGCGAGGTACGGAACTTCGTACACCGCGTCGTACACTGACGCCGCTTTCGCGATAGCGCCCTTGGTGTCACCGTCGTCGCGGATCGTGTGGCCGTCTTGCTTCGCCATCTCCACCCAGGCAGCGCGGATGCCGGCGCTGTCGAGCGTTCCGAGCGGTCCCTTGTCCCACGTCACGTTGACTGCGCGCGCGGCTTTCGCGGCGTGCCAATACGTATCGGCCACGACCGCGACCGCACCATTTACGTCGAAGATGTCGATAACGCCCGGCGCGGCGCGTGCGGCAGCCGCATCGAACGATTGCAACGAGCCGCCGAAATGCGGATTGCGGATCAGCACCGCGACGGCGGCATCAGGAACATTCACATCGATGCCGAATATGGCAGTGCCATTGCTCTTCTCCGGACCGTCGAAGCGCCGCAACGGCTTGCCGATGTACTTGTACTCTTCGGGCGATTTCAAGGCCGGCTTCTTCGGTATCGGCAGCTTTGCGGCGTCGTTGGCGAGTTCGCCGTAGCTGAACGATTCATCGGAGCCGACACGGAGCACGCGACCGTTGTCGGCTTTGCACTGGTCCGGTTTGACCGCCCAACGAGTAGCGGCTGCCGCAACGAGCATCTCCCGCGCCTGCGCGCCGGTGGTGCGCAGCACGTCCCAACGCGAGGTCACCGATGCGGATCCGCCGGTGATCTGGATCGGATCCTGAAACGCTTTGTTCACCGGCGCGAGTTCTACGATGATCCGGCGCGGATCGATCTCCAGTTCTTCGGCGAGGATCGTCGGCAACGCCGTCAGTACGCCCTGCCCCATTTCCGTTTTGTCGAGCTGGAAGATCACTTCGTCCGCCGGAGTGATCTGCAGCCACGCGTTCGGCCTGAAACGATCCGGCGCGCGCGTTCGGCATCGCCGCGGCGCGCTGCGCCGGGAACACGCCGAGCACGAGCCCGCCGGCTACGACCGCGGTGCCGGCAAGAAACGCCCGGCGATTGATGTTGAGTTCGCTCATGACACGCGCTCCGCCAGCAACGCGTTCGGATCGAACATGCGCACCGCCACTTTCGACGCAGCGGCATCGTTCAATTCGGCGGCGCGATGGATCGCAGAGCGGATGCGGTTGTAGCAGCCGCAGCGACACAGGTTGCCGCTCATCGCCGCGGTGATTTCGTCATCGGTCGGGTGCGGCGACTGCGCGAGCAGCGCAGAGGCCGACATGATCTGGCCGCTCTGGCAGTAACCGCACTGCGGCACGTTGCCTTCTACCCACGCCTGTTGCACCGGCGTCAGACCTTTGGCGCCAATGCCTTCGATCGTGGTGATCGCCTGCCCTTGCACGCTGGCGACCGGCGTTTGGCACGACCGCACCGCGACGCCCGCCAGATGCACCGTGCACGCGCCGCACAGCCCCATGCCGCAGCCGAACTTGGTGCCGGTGAGCTTCAGGTTGTCGCGCAGCACCCATAGCAGCGGCGTGTCGTCTTCGACATCGACGCGGATGCTCTCGCCGTTGAGAAGGAATTCGATCATCGGGAATCCATCGGTCGTGAGAAGAGCGCAGTGGACCGTAGCGAGACCGTCGCGTCAACTGCTCGGACGTTCGCCACGCCACGTCCAGTCGCTGATCTCCTTCATGTCGTCACCGACGCGTTCGATGTACTCGCGATGGTCGATCAGCTTGTCGCGCACGACCTGTTTGATGTGCGGCGCCAGATGCGCGAATCGCGGCACGCGATCCACGGCGTCGAACATCAGGTTGAAGCGATCGATCTGATTGCGCACCGCCATGTCGAACGGCGTGGTGGTGGTGCCCTCTTCCTTGTAGCCGCGCACGTGCAGGTTGTCGTGGTTGGTGCGCCGATATGCGAGCCGGTGGATCAGCCATGGATAGCCGTGGTACGCGAAGATGATCGGCCGGTCGACGGTGAACAACCGATCGAAGTCGTGGTTCGACAAACCGTGCGGATGCTCCTCGCTCGGTTGCAGCGTCATCAGATCGATCACGTTGACGACGCGAATCCGGATGTCCGGCACGTGCTCCCACAACAGCTGCACCGCCGCGAGCGTCTCGAGGGTCGGAACGTCGCCCGCGCATGCCATCACTACGTCGGGCTCGACGCCGGCGTCGTTGCTCGCCCACTCCCAGATGCCGATGCCGGCCGGACACTGCTTGCGCGCCTCGTCCATCGTCAGCCACTGCAACTCGGGCTGCTTGCCGGCGACGATGACGTTGACGCGGTTGCGACTGCGCAAACACTCGTCGATCACCCACAGCAGCGTGTTCGCGTCGGGCGGCAGGTACACGCTGACGACGCTCGCACTCTTGTTCGCGACGTGATCGATGAAGCCCGGATCCTGGTGCGAGAAACCGTTGTGGTCCTGTCGCCACACGTGCGACGTCAGCAGATAGTTGAGCGACGCGATGGACCGGCGCCACGGAATCGCGGCGCTCACCTTCAGCCACTTCGCGTGCTGGTTGAACATCGAATCGACGATGTGGATGAACGCTTCGTAGCACGAGAAGAGACCGTGTCGGCCTGTTAGCAGATAGCCTTCGAGCCAGCCTTCGCACGTGTGTTCGCTCAGGATCTCCATCACGCGTCCGTGCTCGGCGAGGTTCGTATCCGTCGGCTCGATCCGCTCCATCCACACGCGAGAGGTCACCTCGAACACGGCACTCAACCGGTTCGACGCCGTTTCGTCCGGCCCCACGATGCGGAAATTGCGCGCCTCCGCGTTCAGGTTCAGCACGTCGCGCAGGTAATGCCCCATCACGCGCGTCGACTCTGCAACCAGAACGCCCGGCTTCTCGACGGCGACCGCGTGATCGCGAATGTCCGGAAGGTGCAGATCGCGCAGCAGCAATCCGCCGTTCGCATACGGCGTGGCGCCGAGACGACAGCGCGCCGTGCGGCGCGAGCACCGACAGCGACGTGCGCAGCGTGCCGTGTTCGTCGAACAACTCTTCGGGGCGATAGCTCTTGAGCCACTGTTCGAGCTGCGCCAGGTGCGCGGGATTCTCGGCCAGCTTCGACAGCGGCACCTGGTGCGAACGCCAGTGGCCTTCGGTCGGCAGGCCGTCGACCGATACCGGCCCGGTCCAGCCTTTCGGCGAACGCAGCACGATCACCGGCCAGCGCGGCCGGCCTTTCGCATCGCGCGTGCGCGCGTCGTTCTGAATGCGGTGAATCTCGTCGAGCGCGTCGCCGAGCACTTCCGCCATCCGGCGATGCATGGCGACGGGTTCCGAACCTTCTACGTAGTACGGCAGGTATCCGTAACCTTTCAGCAGCTGATCCAGTTCGGCTTCGTCCATCCGCGCCAGCAGCGTGGGGTTCGCGATCTTGTAGCCATTCAGATGCAACACCGGCAGCACCGCACCGTCGCTGCGCGGATTCAGGAACTTGTTGGAGTGCCACGACGTAGCGAGCGGCCCGGTCTCCGCTTCGCCGTCGCCGATCACGCACACGACCACCAGGTTCGGATTGTCGAACGCCGCGCCGTACGCGTGCGACAGCGAATAGCCGAGTTCGCCGCCTTCGTGAATGGATCCCGGCGTTTCGGCCGCGACGTGACTCGGGATGCCGCCCGGGAACGAGAACTGCTTGAACAGCTTCTTCATTCCAGCGGCGTCGCGCGTGATCGACGGATACACCTCGCTGTACGTCCCCTCTAGATATGCGTTGGCGACGATACCGGGTCCGCCGTGACCCGGACCGGTGATCAGCAGCATCGACAGTTCGCGTTGCTTGATCGCCCGGTTCAAGTGCGCATACACGAAGTTGAGACCCGGCGTGGTGCCCCAATGACCGAGCAGACGCGGTTTGACGTGTTCGATGGAGAGCGGTTGGGTCAGCAGCGGATTGTCGAGCAGATAGATCTGCCCGACGCTGAGGTAGTTGGCGGCGCGCCAGTACGCATCGATCGCCGCAACCTCGTCGTCGCCCATCGGATCACGCATCGTTCTGTCCCTGTAAGAGTCGTGCCGTGTGCCGTGCGATGACGGCTTCCTCGTCCGTCGGGATGTTCCACAAACCGACCGTGCTGCGGTTGCCGTCGAACCGCGTCTGTCCGCTGTCGTTGAGCGTTTCGTCGCAGTCGACGCCGAGCCACGCCAGCGCGCCGGCGACTCGCGATCTGATTCGCGGCTGGTGCGCACCGATGCCGCCGGTGAACACGATGGCGTCGACACCACCGAGCGCCGCGGCCATCGCACCGATCTCGACCACGGTTCTGTGCACGAACAGATCTACGGCGAGCCGCGCACCGGGTTCGCTGCTCGCGAGCAACGCGCGGATGTCGCCGCTGATGCCCGACACACCGAGCAGTCCCGATTCCAGGTTCAACAGATGCTCCACCGCATCGACGTCCATCCGATGTTCACGCACCAGATACAGCACCGCGCCCGGATCCACCGCACCACTACGGGTCGCCATCATCAGACCATCGGTGGGGGTGAAACTCATGGTGGTCGCAACGCTGCGGCCATCGCGCATCGCGCACAGACTCGCACCGCTTCCAAGATGCGCGACGACGACGCGCCCTGTCGGTTCGCCAGCGCTCAGTTGCGCGAGTTTGGACGCAATGAACTCGTAAGACAGTCCGTGGAACCCGAACCGCCGCACGCCGCGCTCGAACCATGCCTGCGGCAACGCGAAGCGCTGCGCAACCTCGGGCATCGACGCGTGAAACGCGGTATCGAACGCTGCCACGTGCGGCACGTCTGGCTGTTGCGTCCGCGCGGCGCGCACCGACTGCGAGGCCGAGCGCCTGGTGCAATGGGGCCAGCGGCTGCAATGCTTCCAGATCATCAACGATCGCGTCGTCGATGATCGCCGGCGCGACGAATTGCGCACCGCCGTGCACGATCCGGTGGCCGACGGCAGCAATCTCAAAGGCATCGAGCTCGCGCGCGAAAGTGCGCAGCGCCCGTTGCACCGACTCGTCGCGGCTACCGGGCTCGAGATCTACCTGGCCGCGGGCCAGACATTCACCCGCGACAATACCGTGGACCGGTCCATACACCGCGTACTTCAGCGTTGCGGATCCGGCGTTCAGTACGAGGATGCAGTTGCGCGTCATGGCACGACGTTGGCATGCGTTTGGAACGCCAGTAAACCATGGCTTCTACCTATCACCGACACGGAACTAATCCGCGCGAACGGACACCAACCCCGAGGGGATCTCGGAAGAAGGAGCGTGACGATGAAATCCCGCAAGACCCTTGTCGAAATGCCGCAGCAGCGCAAAGCGCCGATGACCGAAGAAGAGCGCCGCGAAGCGATCGCCAAAGCGGCCTACTATCTGGCGGAGCAGCGCGGCTTCGAACCGGGGCACGAAGTCGAAGACTGGATCGCCGCCGAGGCGCGGGTGAACGCCGCACCCGACGGGCGGTAGCCCGCCAACTCGACATCGCACCTCTTCGCGCGCGTTAGGGCGCGACGGATCATGCTGCCTTCGCGGCCACCAGCTGCGTCAGTTCTACCATGCGATGGGCGAAACCCATTTCGTTGTCGTACCAGCTCATCACCTTCGCGAAGTTCGAGCCGATGACCTGCGTCAGCGTCGCGTCGTAGATCGACGAACGCGGATCGCCGAGATAGTCCGTAGAGACGAGCGGTTCGTCGCTGAAGCCGAGAATGCCGCGCAGCGCGCCATCGCTCGCGAGTTTCATTGCCGCATCGATTGCGTCCTTCGTCAGCGGCCGCTCCGTTTGCACGGTGAGGTCGACCAGGCTCACGTCCATCGTCGGCACGCGCACCGCCTGTCCGTCGATTTTTCCCTTGAGCCGCGGCAACACGTCGCCGATCGCCTTCGCCGCGCCCGTCGACGTGGGAATCATGTTCATCGCCGCCGCGCGGGCGCGACGCAGGTCGCCCTTACGGTGCGGTATGTCGAGCACCGGTTGATCGTTGGTATAGGCGTGAATCGTCGTCATCAACGCAAAACGGATGCCGAAGTTCTCATCCAGCACCTTCGCCATCGGCGCGAGCGCGTTCGTCGTGCAGGACCCGCACGAGACGATGTTGTGATTCGCGGGATCGTAGTCGGCCTCGTTCACGCCGATCACGATCATCGCCTCGTGGTCTTTCGCCGGCGCGGACAAAACCACCTTACGGGCACCCGCGTCGAAGTGCGGCTGCAGTTTCGTTCTGTCCGTGAATACGCCCGTGCACTCGAGCACGATGTCGACGCCCAGCGCGCGCCACGGTAACTCCACCGGGTCCTTCGTCGCGAACGTCTGGATCGTGTGACCGGCGATGTCCAACGCGCGATCGCGGACCTCGGCTCGAACTTTGGCGCGACCATGCACCGTGTCATAGTTATAGAGGTGCGCCAGCGTCCGCGCGTCGGCGAGATCGTTGATGGCGACCAGTTCGATGTCGTCGCGTCTCACTTCGCTGAGCGTGCGCAATATGCAACGTCCGACGCGGCCGAAACCGTTGATGGCAATCTTCGTGGGCATGATCGTTTCTCGTGTACTGCGTCGTGGCGTCTCGCAGGCTAGTCGCACGTGCGGCGTGCACGCCACAGAACGGTCCGACCGTAGGTCGTATCGAACAGGATCGAACATGCACGCGATGATGTTGAAGCGCTTCGGCGCGCCCCTCGAGTGGACGGAGCTGCCGGACCCGGAACCCGGACCGGGGCAGATCCGCATCAGCGATCGCGGCCTGCGGCGTTTGCCGTACGGATCTGCACGTAGTCGATCGGAGCTTGCCGAACCACGCGTGCCGATCATTCCCGGACACGAGATCGTCGGCCGCGTCGACGCCATCGGCGCCGGCGTCGATGGATTGCGCCTCGGTGAACGCGTTGGCGTGCCATGGCTCGGCTACACGTGCGGCGCGTGTGAGTACTGCGAGAGCGGTCACGAGAACCTGTGCGATTCGCCCGAGTTCACCGGCTATACGCGTCACGGCGGCTTCGCGACAGCGACGATCGCCGATGCGCGGTACGCATTCGCGCTCGACGAGGCCGGCACCGACGTGGCCGTTGCACCGCTGCTGTGCGCCGGGCTCATCGGCTGGCGCGCCCTGGTCATGGCGGGCGACGCACGTCGCGTCGGCTTGTACGGCTTCGGCGCCGCGGCACACATCCTCGCGCAGGTTGCCACATGGCAAGGACGAGCGGTCTATGCCTTCACCCGAACCCGGAGACATCGGCGGCGCAGGCATTTCGCGCGGCGACTCGGTGCGGTGTGGGCCGGCGATTCGACCGCTCCGCCGCCGGAACCGCTCGACGCGGCCATCATCTTCGCCGCAGTGGGCGCGCTCGTGCCGGTCGCGCTACGTGCCGTGCGTAAGGGCGGCCGCGTCGTGTGCGCCGGAATTCACATGAGCGACATCCCGAGCTTCCCGTACAAGCTGCTTTGGGAAGAGCGACAACTCGTGTCCGTGGCAAACCTGACGCGCCAGGACGCCGTCGATTTCCTGAAGCTCGCACCGCGCGCCGGAGTCGTCACGCAAACGACACCGTACCCACTGACGCGCGCGAATCAAGCGCTCGACGATTTGCGCAACGGCCGCTTCGAGGGCGCCGCGGTGCTCGTGCCGTAGATCATTCGGGCGCGCTGCGCACCAGCAACACCGGCATCGGCGAGCGCAGCACGTGCTCGGCGTCGCTGCCGAGCGCGATACGCCGGATGCCGCGGCGACCGTGCGTACCCATCACGATCAGATCGGCCGGCCACTCCTGCGCCTGGGCGACGATCAGCCGCGACGACGGACCGCCGATGCTTCCAGCAATACGGCCTCCGCTTCGAGCCCGTTCTGCGTATGCTGCTTCGGCGTCGGCGAGGATCTTCTTACCGGCTTCACGCAGCCCTCGATGATGTCGCCGGTGTAGTAGTTGGTGCCGCCCACACCGGAGTAGTCGACGACCAGTTCGTCGACCACGTGCACGACGCGAAGCGTACTTCCGAGCGCTTTCGCGATCTTGATCGCTTCCTGCAGTCCTCTGGCGGACGCTGCACTACCGTCGACGGGAACGAGGATCTTGCCGTATGTCTGCGCCATCGCATTTCGCTCGATGATTGAACCCGATCACTATGTGCCGCCGAACCGGAAGATCGATCGCCGCGAGCGGACGTTCCGCTCACTCGACCACTGGATAACCCGCGGCCTCCAGATCGACGTAGCCGCCGGTCATGGCGGACACGTGCGTGTAGCCCAGCTGACGAAGTTGCTCGGCCGCGCTCTGCGCGCGGCGGCCGGTACGACAATACAACACCAACGCGGCGTCCTTATCGGGTAGCAGCGATACCGCGCGCGCGTCGACCTGATCGACCGGCAGGTGGACCGCGCCCTTCAAGTGGCCTTCGGACCATTCCGCATCGGTGCGTACGTCGACGAACACGGCACCGGTGTCGTACGCATCACGCACGTCTGCGGCGGTCGGCCGCGGCGCCTCGGCGGCGATACTGACCGGCGTCAACGCACTGAGCAGCAGCGCGCACATCGTCCTCGCGAATAGGGTCTTCATCGGCCTTGCCTTCCTGAATCACGTCCGCATTATGGAGCCAGCAGCCGCAGCCATCGAGAGACCCGAGATGATCCGAAACTGTGCCGAGTGCGGAACCCCGAACCGCATTCCGCCGCGACATCTCGCCAGCCGCGGCCGCTGCGGTGCATGCAAGCAACCGCTGCCGCCACTGAGTGAGCCGGTCGAAGTCGATACGGCCCAGTTCGACGAAATCACGCGCGAAGCATCGGTTCCAGTGCTGGTCGATTTCTGGGCGGCATGGTGCGGGCCGTGCAAGATGGCGGCGCCTGAAGTGGCGAAGGCAGCGGCCAATCTGGCGGGGCGCGCCATCGTGCTGAAAGTCGACACCGAAGCGCATGCGCCACTTGCGCAGCGCTACAACGTGCGGAGCATTCCGAACTTCGCGCTGTTCCGCGACGGTAAGCTCGCGTGGCAACAACCCGGGCTGCTGAACCATCGGCAGCTGGAGCAGGTCGCGCTCGGCGCGACCTGATCGCCTCTCAGCTCATTCCTTCGCCTCGCCTTTCGCAGCGGCCGCCTTACGCGCGTCGCGAATGTCGTCGATCGTCTCTTCCATGATCGTCGTCGGGTTGAAGCTCGGCGGAATCGAGCGCGGCGGGAACTCCTTGAACGTCGCCGCGAAATTGCCGACCGCTTCGATCATGCCGTAGGCGGATCCGACGTGATTCAGTTGCCAGTCCCAGAACGTGTTGGACGTGATGTCGGCCCGCTCGAACGGATCCTGCATCAGGTTGAAGATCTTCTGCAGCCGCAGCTGCGTGAACGGCTCGGCCCAGACGGCCATCGTGCCCTCCCTGCGCTGCTCCGCGAACACGTACTTGTAGTCGCCCTGGCGGAAACCGACGAGCAGGCCGTCGTCGTCCGAGTAGAAGAACGTGTTGCGCGCACTCTTCACGCCGTTGTTGTTCGCCGCGCGTGCCGCTCACCGAACGCAGGAATGCGATTGGTCGTAGCCGTCGAGGTGCACCTTGTAGGTGTTGCCGTTGGCCTTGTAGCCCTTCAGCAGCTTGTTGACGATGTCGGGCTCGCCGGCGACGGCGACAGAGCGTCGGCAGCCAGTCGTTGTGGCTCATCAGTTCGTTGGTGACCGTGCCGGGTTTGATGACGCCGGGCCAGCGCACGACGCACGGCACGCGGAACGCGCCTTCCCAGTTGGTGTTCTTCTCGGAGCGGAACGGCGTCATGGCGCCGTCGGGCCAGGTGTTCATGTGCGGACCGTTGTCGCTCGTGTAGACCACGATCGTGTCGTTCGCGATGCCCATGTCGTCCAGCGCCTTGCAGCAGCGAGCCGATCGTGTCGTCGTGCTCGATCATGCCGTCGATGTATTCGCTGTCGCCGTGCTTGTAGCATGCCGCGGTGCTCGGCCCTAACGTGCGTGCGAAGGTGCATGCGCGTCGCGTTGAACCAGACGAAGAACGGTTTCGCCGGCGGCGTGTTGGCGCTTCATGAAGTCGATCGCGGCGGCCGACGTTTCGTCGTCGATCGTTTCCATGCGCTTCTTCGTGAGCGCGCCGGTGTCTTCGATGGTCTGCTTGCCGACTTTGCCGAAGCGCGGGTCGACGGTGGCATCGTCGACGTTGGTCGCTTTGCAGTGTAGCACGCCGCGCGGCCCGAACTTGGCGAGATAGGCGGGATCCTTCGGATAGTCCGGCAGCTCCGGTTCCTCTTCCGCATTCAGGTGGTAGAGGTTGCCGAAGAATTCGTCGAAGCCGTTCACCGTCGGCAGCGACGGGTTGCGGTCGCCGACGTGATTCTTGCCGAACTGTCCGGTCGCGTAGCCGAGGTTCTTCAGCAAACCGCCGATGGAAGGGTCGAGCTGGCTCATGCCCATCGGTGCGCCCGGGTAGCCGACCTTGGTCAGACCCGTGCGGATGCCGTGTTGTCCGGTGAGGAATGCGGCGCGACCCGCGGTGCAGCTCTGCTCGCCGTAGTACTGCAGAAAACGAAGGCCTTCTTTCGAGATGCGATCGATGTTCGGTGTTTCGTAGCCCATCAGTCCGTCGCTGTATGCGCTGACGTTGGTGATGCCGACGTCGTCGCCGAAGATGACGAGGATGTTCGGCTTGGCGGAAGCCTCGGCTGCCAACGCCATTCCGGGCAACGTAAGCGACATCACGACGATGATTGCCGCCCGGACATATCGCAGCACTGAAACTGTGCGTCTCATTTATTTCTCCGCATCGCTTTTTTTGGACGAGGTCCTTGTAGCGCGGATTCCGGGCCGAATTCAATGCGGAATCGCGTTGCGGAACGTGATAGCTCCGACGCGTTGCAGTCGACTACAGCGACGCCAGATGTTCCGCCAGTTGCTCGGGCATCGAGAAGAACGGCGAGTGATCGGTTTCCAGCGTGATCACCTTTTGGCACGGCAGCCGCTCGACCATCGCGCGCTGCGATGCGATCGACACGGCGCGATCTTTGGTGCACTCGATGTATACGCGCGGAATCCGTCCCCAGCGTTGCGCGGTCACGCGCATCTGCGCGCCGAGCGCGGCACCCGACTCGGGCCCAAGCGCCAATTGGGCGAGTGCGACGTCTGCGTCGGAACAGTCGCCGTAGAAAATGTCCTTGAGCCGATCCGGCGCCACGGTCAGCGAGGCGCCGTCCGCCGACGGCACGAGTCCTGACGACACGGTTGAGCCGCCGTCGCGCGACGCGGCGTCGCCGAACGTCTGGCCGTCTTCGAGCAGAAAGGCCGCGAGATAAACCAGCTTCGCGACCGTTTGCGGTTGTTGCTCGGCGGCCGCGGAGATCACGAATCCGCCCATGCTGTGCCCGACGAGAATTACCGGTTCGTTTGCCGTTCGCATCACATCGGCCACGCGCTGCGCATAACTCTGCATCGACACCGCGTTGATCGGCGTCGGGTCGCGGCCGTGTCCCGGAAGATCCGGCGCCAGCACCGTGTGGCCTTTCTGGCGAAGCAACGACACCACCTTGTACCAGCACCAACCGCCGTGCCACGCCCCGTGAACCAGAACGAACGTGCTCATGAATCGCTCTCCGTCATGCCAGCGCCTGGTACACCGCGTTGATCAGACGATTACCGCGGGTATCGGTTTCGATGCCGGGCTGCATCTGATTCATCGCATAGCCGATGCCGAGTTTCAGCGCAGGGTCTGCAAAGCCGACGCTGCCGCCTGCGCCGGAATGGCCGTACGCGTCGCGATTCGGCCCGTACATACTCTGCGTGTTCAGGATGACCCCGCGGCCGCGCCGCAGCGGCCGGCCCAACACCAGATCATCCTGTTCGCCAACCTCTTCGCGACACATCGCGGCGATGCTGCTTTCGTTCAGAACGCGCGCGCCGTCGAGTTCGCCGCCGCGCGCCAGCGCGCCATAGATGCGTGCGATGCCGCGTGCATTTGCCTGTGCATTCGCGGCCGCGATCTCGGCGCTGCGCCACGGTGCGCTGCACGCGTCCTGCCACGGACGGATCGACGGATTCTGCAGCGCGTATCGGTACAGCGGCGGCATCTTCATCGCGAGTAGTGCGGTGAGATCGGGCTGGATGCGCGCGTGATTGGGGCCGACGAGATCGGCTACGCGCCCGTGTTCGGACGTTGGCAATCCCAGATGAACGTCCGCGCCGAGCGGGCGGGCGATTCGTTCCGCGAGAACCGTTCCCAACGTTTTTCCGGTGGTGCGCAGCGCGAGCTCGCCGGGCAGATAACCCCACAGCACCGCGTGGTAGCCGGCGGCGGTGCCCGGCTCCCAGAAAGGCTCTTCGGCGGCCATTCGCTTCACCATCGCTGACCAGTCGTACAGATCGGTGACTGCGATCTTCTCGCGCAAGCCGCACACGCCTGACTGATGCGACAGCAGTTGGCCCACCGTGAGGCCGTTGCGGCCGGCGCGGAACTCCGGCCAATACACCGCAACGGGCGCGTCGTAGTCGATCACGCCGTCCTCGACGAGCGTTGCGAATGCGATCGATCCGATGCCCTTGGTCGTGGAGTACACGTTCACCAGCGTGTCTTCCAACCAGGGCCGCGTGCACGCGCGATCCTGAAAGCCGCCCCACAGATCGGCGACCGTCTCGCCGTCGACGATCGCGCAAAAGCTCGCGCCCACCTCGATGTCGTCGCTGAAGTTCCGCTCGAACACCGAACGGACGGTCTCGAAACCGGGCGCAACCGTACCGTGCACCGGAAAGTCAGTCACGATGTGTACCTATATATATGTGTGCGGACGGAGCGGCGGACCGTTACAGCTGCAGCGGCTTGACCTGCGCAACGCGCTGCGGCTCGGTACGCCACACTTGCGAGGCATCGACATACACCTCGACGCCGTTGCCGTCGGGATCCTGGAAATACAGCGACTTGCTGACCTCGTGATCGATCGGTGTCGTCGAAACGCCGGCCGCTTCGAGCGTGGCGCGCGCGTCGCGCAGCTCGTCCATCGACGTGCCGATGTTGAACGCGACGTGATCGAGCCCCGCGCCGCGCCGCGGTCGCCCATCCGGGTCGTCCTTCACCTCCATCACCGCAAAATCGTGGTGATTGCCGAGCGAGAAGAACGCCATCTTCATGCCGCCCTCATCGAGCCGCGCGCAAACCGGCAGCCCGAGTACGCCGTTGTAGAAACGTTCGGACCTGTCGCGATCGGTCACCCGCAACACGACATGGCCCAGCGCTTTGATCTTCATGCTTCTCTGCCCCTCGATGCCCGTTACCGGCCAAATATGCACCGAGGGTTACCGGAAAGCGAATGCCCTTACACTCATGTCCGAGATCACTCGCGCGGTGTCCCGATGAAGAAACCCACCACCGTAAAAGCGCTCGAAGACCTCGGCCGCGTACGGCTGTCGCCGAGCTTCTTCATGCGCGACTTTCTGCACAGCGAGATCGCCAATCTGTACGGCATGCCGAACATTCCGGACGATCCGGATCTGGCAATCGACGTCGGCACGCACCTGTGCGTCGAAATCCTCGAACCGCTGCAACAACAGTTCGGTCGCGTCGCCATCAGATCGGCGTTTCGCTCATGCAGCGTCAATCAGTTCGGCAACGAGCACGGTCACAGCTGCGCGCGCAACGAAACCAACTATGGCGCGCATATCTGGGATCGGCGCAACGCAGCGGGCCACAAAGGCGCAATGGCCTGCGTGGCCGTTCCGAGCTTCGCCGACTTCGTGTCGCGTGGCGGCGACTGGCGCTCGCTCGCGTGGTGGATTCACGACCAGCTACCGTATTCGGTGGCCGAGTTCTATCCGAAGCTCGGCGCGTTCAACATCAGCTGGCACGAACGCCCACAGCGTCGCATCGACAGCTACATCGCACCGAAAGGCACGTTGACGAAATCGGGGATGGCGAATCACGAAGGGCGCCACGACGCTGCTTACGCGATTCTGCTCGAAGTGGCGGGAACGGTCCGGCAGACGCCGTGACCGTTCCCAGCCGAGGACGTCAGAAGTACATGTGCATGCCGACGCCGTACGCCGTCGCGTTGTCGCCGACCGAAACGTCACCGGAGAGCGCGAATACGTCGGTGAAGTTGTAGACACCGCCAACGTACAGCGCGGTATCGGAGTCCGTCACGTCGACGTACGTGCCGCCGCCGTTCAGTTCGAACTGCGGGGTCAGCATTGCGCGCAGGCCCGCGCGCACGCCATAGCCGTCGTCGTCCTGTGAGCCAAAGCCGTTGGCGTCGACCTCGTTCCAGACGTAGGAGGCATCGACGATGAAATCGATCGTGCCATTCAGCGGAAAGTGCATTCCTGCGCCCGCTTCTGCGGCTTTCAGATCAACGTCCGACCCGTCGATGCTGCCTTCGGCGTACGACGCAATCAGGTAGACGCGATCGGAGATCGCCAGCGACCCGTTTGCACCGAACATTTCCGCGTCTTTGTTGAAGTTGTCGAAATCGACCTGCGAGTAGCCGATCTCCCCGAACGTATAGCGAGGGCCTTCGGCAACGGCCGATCCGGCCACCACCAGCATCGCCGCGGCGAGGCCGGCACGACGTGTCCAAATCGAGACTGTCTGACTCATTCTTCACTCCAAGGTATTGAGCGGAAACAACATAACCGCCCCGGATCGACGCGCAATGCAGGGATTCACGAGGATGTGGCGCTGGTCGCAACGCCATCGTTCGCGGAGTCGCGTTCCAGCTAATCGCCTCGCTTTAACGCTGTTTCAGCAGCCGCGGACCCGCACCTTGACGCGCGAGTTCGTCGAGCGGGTTGCGCAGCGGGCACACTTTCAGCGACATGCAGCCGCAACCGATGCACCCGCCGAGTTGATCGCGCAGTTCTGTCAGGCGGGCGATGCGCGCGTTGAGCTCCGCTTTCCACCGAGCCGACAGCCTGTTCCAGTCCGCCGTCGTGGGCACGCGATCTTCCGGCAGCGCGCCGAGCGCCTGTCGGATCGACTCGAGCGGCACACCGGTGCGCTGCGCCACGCGGATGACCGCGACCCTTCGCAAGACGCTGCGCGGATAGCGTCGTTGATTGCCGCTGTTACGGCGACTGCTGATCAGTCCTTTCGCTTCGTAGAATCGCAACGCAGATACCGCTACGCCGCTGCGCTGCGACACCTCACCCACGGTGAGTTCGCTGCCGGGACGTTTCGACGCTGTTCGACCGACCATGATTCGAGCCGCTCCGTAACCTCAAGTAATATCGAGGTTCAGCGTTCGGCGCCGCGATTTCAACCTACGACGGGCGCATGCACGCTGCTTGTCTCTCTCTGCTTGCGTGCGCAGATGCCGGACCGGTTAATCTGCGCACATCGATCCGTGAGTCAGTCCCATGAGCAACGACATCGCCCTTTGGTCCACCACGCGACAGGCCGAGGCCATCCGGCGCCGCGAAATCAGCAGCCGCGGTCTGCTCGAACACACCATCATGCGGATCGAACGGATCAACCCGGCGTTGAATGCGATCGTCACGACCGACTTCGCCGCCGCGCGCGCGGCCGCCGATCTCGCCGATTCGGCGTTGGCGCGCGGCGACGCAGTCGGCCCACTGCACGGATTGCCGATCACGATCAAAGACGCGCTCGAGACGAAGGGCATTCGTTCCACAGGCGGTGCGATCGAACTGCACAACAACATCCCGACGCGCGATGCACCGGTGGTAAGCGCGGTCAAAGCCGCTGGCGCCATCGTCATCGGCAAGACCAACTTGCCGCGCTGGTCGGGCGACGCGCAGACGTTCAACGAGATGTTCGGCACGACGGTGAATCCGTGGAATGCCGAACGCGTCCCAGGCGGCTCGTCAGGCGGCGCCGGAGCGGCGGTCGCCGCTGGTCTGACGTCGTTCGAAATCGGTACCGATATCGGCGGCTCGATCCGCATCCCGGCGGCGTTCAACGGAATTTTCGGCCACAAACCCAGCTGGGGAATCGTGCCGAGCACCGGTTATCTCGATCACCTCGCCGGCGGCACCACGGAAGCAGACATCAATGTGCTCGGGCCGCTGGCGCGATCCGCCGACGATCTGGAACTGCTGCTGAAGATTCTGCTGCGCAAAGATCGGCCGCTGATCGCCGATCTCGCGCCGCCGCCCGACGACGTACGTTCAATGCGCGTCGCGGCGTGGCTCGACGATTCGTTCTGCCCGGTGGCCGGCGAAGTGCGCGACGCTCTCGCCGCCGCCGTAGACCAGCTCGAGGCCTACGGGCGTATCGGTGGACCGAACCGCGCGTCCGGACATCGATCCCGATGCGGCGTCGAATCTCGGCTTGTGGCTGGTGTTCGAAGCGATGACGCAGTCGACGCCCAACACCCAAATCGAGGGGCGCGTCACGAACAGCCACCGCGCATGGCTCGACGCGCACATGGCGCGCGAAACGATCCGGGCCAAATGGGCGGACTTCTTCACGCGTTACGATGCGGTGCTGATGCCGGTGTGCTTCGTTCCGCCGTTCCCGCACTTACAGACCGGAGAACTCGGCCAGCGAACGCTGACGTGCGACGGCGGCCAGCGCATGTACATCGACCTGGTTCGCTGGACGATCTCTCACCGGCATGGCGTACCTGCCGGCCACGGTGCCGCCCATCGGACTGGGCGCCTCGAAGCTGCCGATTGGAATGCAGGTGGTAGGACCGTACGGCGGCGATCTGCGCACCATCCGTCTCGCCGGGCACATTGCCGCGCAATGCGGCGGCTATCGACCGCCGCCGATCGCGTGACCGGTTGGAATTGGAACGGCTAGTGTTCCAGCGCCGCCAGCTGTTGCGACTTGTTCGCGAGCTCCTGGCGCATGTGCGGCAGCTCTGCGTTGATGCGACCCTGCTCTTCGGCGAGTCGTTGCATCGACGCTAACAGTTCTACTCGGGCGGCCGGCAACAGCGTCGGGTCGAACTGCTGCGTAGCACTCGCAACGAGCTCCGTCTTGATCTCGTCGAGCCGATACTCGCGTTGGCTGATGGCGTTTTCCAGATCGCTCACTTCGCTGCGCGCCAGGTAGAGTCCGCGTCCCGAGTGATAGGCCGCGAGGAACGCATCGCGCATATCGTCGGGGCACACGTTGTCGTAGCCTTCGCCGCGCTCGCCGACGTCGTAGCCGTTGTTCGCTTCACAGTACTCGCGCACGCCCTGCTCCCAGCCGGCCATGTACGACGCGCGATCGGGAATCACGCCGTGCTTGACGCATGCGTTCTGGTGATTGAGCAGTTGCGTGCTGCGATAGCCATTGGCGCCGTCGCGATAACCGATGGTCTGCCAATCGCCAGCGATGCACTGGCTCTCGCTCACCGAGTTGCTCGAGCAGCCGATAAGCGTGAACAGCAACGCTGCGACGACGACCAAAGACATCCAAAAGCGGAGCCGCATCGGATTCTCCTGCATCCGTTGGGACCACCCGGAATAGTAGACGCTGCGACCGTCCGCGAACGGGCCGCCAATCACAGTCCTCCTGCGGCGCAGCGCAGGTTGCCGAGCGACCTGTCTATGCAGGCATCGGCGACGCGGCGCTGAAGCGCTTGAATGCCGGCCGGTCCGTGCAACGCGCCGAATAGCGCTCGAACGCCGGACGCGCTTCGAGCGCCTTCGTTCCCATACCCCAACCGATCTGCGACGCGAGATACACATCGACCGCGCTGAAGCGTTCGCCCAGCACGAACGGACCCGGGCTCACGGCTTTCTCGAGCGCATTCAACGTCGCGTCGTAGCTGCCGTAACCGAGCGCCATCGGCCGCGACGGCGTCGGTCGCTCCAACATCCGATCGATGATTGCGGGTTCAACGCATCCGGCGCCAAAGAACATCCAGCGCAGGTAGGTGCCGCGTGCCGGATCGTCGAGCGCCGGCGCGAGTTCTGCTTTTGGAAACGCATCGGCGAGATACGCGCAGATCGCCGCCGCTTCGGTAACGACGACACCGCGATGCACGATCGTCGGCACCTTACCCATCGGGTTGATCGCGAGAAATGCGGGTGTCTTGTGTTCGTTCTTGTCGAAGCTGAGGAGCTCCATTCGATAGGGAGCTCCGACTTCTTCGAGCATCCAATGCACGATGCGGCCGCGCGACATCGGATTGGTATAGAAAACGATGGTGTCCGCCATGGTATGTGACTCCGAAGCAATCGGTGGTCACATACTGCGCGCCCCTCGTTCCGCTGTGAATCCCGCGGCCGGATCACTCCTGCCAGGTCGTGGCAGTAGTCACGCGGCGCGGATTCTCACCGGCAGCTCGGCGATGCCCCGGATGAAGTTGTTCGGGTGTCGCTTCACCTCGCCGACCACCTCGATCGTGTGGAAGCGCTTCATGATTTCTTCCCACAACACGCGAAGTTGCATCTCGGCCAGCCGATTGCCCATGCAGCGGTGCACGCCGAAACCGAACGACACGTGCGACCGTGCGTTCGGCCGATCGATGATCAGCTTGTCCGCATCGTCGAATACGGCCTCGTCACGATTGCCAGACAGGTACCACATGATCACCTTGTCCCCTTCGCGGATCCGTTTGCCGGCGAGTTCGGTGTCGCGCAGCGCGGTGCGGCGCATGTGGATCACCGAGGTTTGCCAGCGCACCATTTCGGAGACCATGTTCGGAATCAGTGTGAGGTTCTCGCGCAGCTTCTGGTACTGATCCGGCGATTCGTTCAGCGCCAGCACCCCGCCGCTCATCGTGTTGCGCGTCGTGTCGTTGCCGCCGACGATCAGCAGCAGGATATTGCCGAGGAATTCCTGCGGTCGCGACATCATGTCGCGCGTCGATTCGCCGTGGGCGAGCATCGAAATCAGGTCGTTGCCCGGTTCGCGCGCCGCCCGTTCGATCCACAATTGCGCAAACGTATTCGCGCAGTCCTGCAGGTCGCGCTGGCGAACCTCGGCGGTCAGCCCCGCATCGCCCATCAGCTGCGGCGACGCCGTGGTGATGTCCGACCAGTAGACGAGCTTGTGACGGTCTTCGTACGGGAAATCGAACAACACCGCGAGCATACGGGCGGTGAGTTCGACCGAAACCTCGTCGACCCAGTTGAACGTCTCGCCAATGGGCAGGTTGTCGACGATGTCGATTACACGTTCGCGGATCAGCGATTCGAGCAGGCTCAGGTTGCGTGGCGCCACTGACGGCGCAACCGTTTTGCGCTGAATGCTGTGGCGCGGTTCGTCCATCGCGATGAAGTTGTCGAGCGGAACGTCTTCGGTCGACTCTTCACCGATCGTGATGCCGCCTTTTTCGGACGAATAGATCAGGTGGTTCGTGTCCACTTCCTTGATGTCGGCGTGGCGCGTTACCGACCAGTACGGACCGTTGAGACTGTCGCGACAGTAGTGCACCGGATCTTCCTGGCGCAGGCGCGCGAAATACGGCCGCCAACTGTCGTCGCCGTAGTATTCGGAACGGCTCACGTCGATGTCGGCAAGCGGGGTCGACCACGCGTCGGATGCGTGCGTGTTGTCCGTGATGGCTTGGCTCATCAGATACCTCGACTGCTGGAACCGCGATGGGGTCGGACTGTTGCACAGAATCGCGACGGAGTCATCCGAAGCGACCGCGCGTGGCACAATCGGCCGCTCGCCATCGAGGAGAACGTACGAATGAGCCGCACGCAGGTCGACATCAAAACTGCCGACGGAATCTGTCCAACGTCGGTGTTCACTCCGAACGGCACCGGTTCGTGGCCGGGCGTCATCTTCTACATGGACGGGCCGGGCATCCGGCCGCTGCTGTTCGAAATGGGCGAGCGGCTCGCGTCGGCCGGATACGTCGTGCTGCTGCCCGACCTCTTCTATCGCGCGGGGCCTTACGCTCCGATCAATCCCGCGGAACTGTTCGCCGATCCCGACAAACGCGCGGCGCACGGCAAGTTCTTCACCAGCACCAGCAACGCGAAAGCGGCCGCCGACACGCGCGCGTTTCTCGATTACCTCGACACGCGCTCCGACGTTGCCGGCAAACGCGTCGGCGTTACCGGTTACTGCATGGGCGGCGGCATGGTGTTGACCGCCGCCGCGACATATCCCGATCGCATCGCCGCCGCCGCGAGCTTTCACGGCGGTCGGCTCGCCACCGATTCGGAAAACAGCCCGCATCGACTCGCGCCGAAGATCAAGGCGCGCGTGGTCGTGATCGGCGCCGACCAGGACGCCGGATTTCCGCCCGAACAGGCCGAGTTGCTGCGCGAAGCGCTCGGCGCCGCGAAGGTGAACCACCGCGTCGAAATCTGGTCGGGTGCAGCCCACGGCTGGACGATGAAAGACATCCCGATCTACAACGAGGCCGCCGCCGAGCGGCATTGGCAGGAACTGCTCGGGTTGTTCGACGCCACGCTGCATTGAGCGCGTTAAGGGGGCATGTAGAACCTTTGAACGACATCTCGAAACTTTGCCGCGAACAGGCACAATCTGGGGGTTACGTCATTCGCCGATCGGTGGGTCTATGTTGCGGTACACCCTGAAGCGCGCGCTCGTCATCGTCGGTCTCGGATTGTTCGTGGCCGACGCCGGCGCGGCATCCGGTCCGGCGCGAGCGAGCGGTTGGCTCGGACACTCGGTGATCACGCGCGACGGCAAGGAACTCGGCACGGTGCGCGACCTGGCCATCGACGAACACTCCGGCAAAGTCATTTATCTGGTGGTCTCGGTCGGCAGCTTCCTGATCGAAAACAACCTCATCGCAGTCGCCCCGGAAGCACTCGTGCCCGCCGGAACGGACGACGGCACCTATCTGCTGCTCGCCGACCCGAACGGACTCAAAGACGCGACGCGATTCGCGAGCGATGGCCAATGGCCCAAGAAAGCCGACGTGATTCGTAGCGAAGCGCCGGCGACCGTTGCCGCCACCGACACGTCGGAACCAGCGGTAGCCGCGCCCAACGCGCCGACCACCGGCACCGCAACGATCGAGAGTCGTTCGAAAACCGCCAAACTCTCCGCGAGCGAACGGGTCATCACCGATACCGCTCCGCCGCCGGCACCGGCGAAACCGGCCACGGCGACCAAACCGACCACGACCGCTGCGCGCCCGCCGCCGCTGACCCAATTCGACCATCTCGACAAAGACGGCGACGGCGTGCTCAATCGTTCCGAATTCGCGCAGGTGATTTCGCCGAAAGACAGCTACTCGAAGATCGACACCAACGCCAACGGTGTAATCGAGCCGCAGGAATTCGACGCGTATCAGGAAGCGCATCGTCCGCCGAACTGACCAAAGAACCGAAAGAGTACCGCCGATCAATCAGACAGCAGACGTGATCCCCACGTACGTTCGGCGCGAACGGGTCGGTCCGCTCCCCTTCTCGACGAAACTGTATCAGGCGATCGGCTCGATTCCCGACACGGTGAAGAACTATGCGTTCAGCACCTTCATCCTGCTGTACTACAACCAGATCCTCGGCGTGGAGCCGACGCGCGTTTCGATCGCGCTCGCGATCGCGATCATCTTCGATGCCGTCATCGATCCGCTGGTCGCGTCGCTCTCCGACAATCTGCAGACCCGTTGGGGACGTCGCCACCCGTTGATGCTGATCGGCGCGTTGCCGCTCGGCGTCGCGTTCTACTTCGTGTTCGTACCACCCGCCGGTCTCGGCGAGACCGGTCTGTTTTTCTGGCTCACCGGCTTCGTGATGCTGACGCGCGGATTGATGGCGCTGTTCTTCATGCCGTGGGCCGCCATCGCGGCCGAACTCACCGACGACTACGCGGAGCGCACCAGCGTGATGTCGTTTCGGTTCGCCATCGGCTGGTTGATCGGCATTTCGTTCCCGTTGTTCGTGCTGACGGTGCTGATGCCGAGCACGCCGGCGCATCCGGTCGGCCAACTCGATCCGACCCACTATCCGACGATGGCCTTGTGCGGCGGATTTCTGCTGTCGGCGGCGGCGCTTGCAACCACGTTGCTGACGTGGCGCGAGATCCCCTATCTGCGCCAGCACGCGGCCACGCCTCCGGGGTTCAGCCTCATCGGCACCTTGAAAGAGCTGTGGCGCGCGCTGCAGAACCGGCAGTTCGCGCTGGTATTCGTGATCGTGCTGTTGTCGTCCGCGATCAGCGGCACCACCGCCAACATCGGCATCTACATGGCCACGTTCTTCTGGGGCTTGACCACCGAGGATCTGCGCTGGTTCGCGCTGGCGTCGGTCGGCGCCCTCATCGCGTTTCCGCTCGTCGCGGCAACGCAGCGTCGTTGGGACAAGAAGCGCGTGATGTTGGTGTGCGCTACGATCAGCCTGTTCGACGGCATCATCGCCGTAGGCTTGCGGTTCCTCGACGTGCTGCCGCAGAACGGCGACCCGATGCTGCTCGTGATTCTCGTCGGCATGGCCATCTTCGGCTCTTCTATCCTGGTCATTCAGGGCATCATCGGCGCATCCGTCATCGCCGACGTGCTCGACGATCACGAGCTTCGCACCCACTACCGACAGGAAGCCATGTTCAACGCGGCGCTGTCGTTCTCCGGCAAGGCCATATCGAGCGTCGGCATCGTGATCGGCGGCCTCATCCTCAGCGCGATCGATCTGCCTCGCGGCGTCGCACCCGCCGACGTTCCGGCGGAAACGATCACGCGGCTCGGCCTGATCGTTGGCATCTGCATTCCGCTGCTGCACCTGATCCCGCTCAGCCTGATCACGCGCTACAAGATCACCCGACAGGCGCACGCCGAGATCCGTCGCGCGCTCGACGAACGTCACGCGGCTTCCAAGGTCAACGGCGCGTCAGCGGTAGATCGCTGAGCGACCGTGCCGCACTTCGAGCGCGGTGCGTTCCGCCTTCTTGAGGCGCTTGACGACCAGCCCGTAGGATCGGTCGATCATCCGCTCCAGTTCGCCACGCGGGATCGAGCCGTCGAGCATCACGGTGTTCCAGTGCGTCTTGTTCATGTGATACCCCGGAACGACCGCCGCGAACGTATCGCGCAGAAACAGTGCTTCATCGGGATCGCACTTCAGGGTCATGCGCGCACCGTCGTCGTCTTCGACCAGCAACGCGAACATCTTGCTAGCGATCTTGTAGACGTACACGTCGGGGTCGAACGGAAAGTCCTCCACCGCCTCGGGGCGCTTCAGCAGATACGCGCGTACGCGGTCGAAATTCACGACGCCTCGACGTCGGCACCGCACCCGGCGAGCAGTTCACGCAGCACCGAACGATGGCAGCGGGCCTCGTCGGCGCAATAGCAGCCGACGGAAAAGTCGGTGTGATGCGACAACGCCGCGAGCGTTGCAAGCAGTGCGCGATTGTCGGGTGACTTCATTTCGGCGCGGTACTTGCGGACGAACGACTTCCACGCCCGTTCGTCGTCGGCCGGAACGGCCTGCGCCGCCTTCAGCAGCGGCTCGCTCGGTGCGAGCGTCGGTAACCACACGTCGTAGAAGTTCCGCTTCGCATGATCGGTTTTCGGTACGCCGCGCGGCGGACGGCGCACCGTGCCGATCCGGACGCCCTCCTTCGGACTGCGCTCGCTGCCGAGACGGACGATCCGGATCGTCATGACACGGGTCACGCGCCGTATTGCGATTGCAGATGCTCGATGATCGCGGCCGATTCTCCCATCTCGATGCCGCAGTTCGGATCGACCAGGTACGGCACGGTTATTCGGCCGGCGCGCTGCAGCAACACCTGTCGATTCAGCGTTTGCGGCGTCGCCTGAATGCCGAACGCGTCGCGCACACCGGGCGGCAGCCAATCGCTCGCGGTGCTGCGGCCCACCGACCGCAACACGTACGGCAATTCGAGTTCGCACAACCGTTCCCTCACCAGCCGCGCAAAGGGGCTGGATTCGAAACTGAAGAGCTCGAGCGGGTGCGCGGGTGCGTTCGAAGGCCGCGCGTCGCGGCCCGCACCGAACCGCCAGACTCCTGCAAGCGCCGACCACAGTTGCTGAAAACCGGCGGCCTGCCAGCGCAACGGCACCTTGCCACCGCCGTACGTTTCGAAAAGGTAGGCGATGATATCGGCCGACTCGTACAGATCGGTGCCGGTATTCGGATCGCGCAGATACGGGAACTGCGCCTTGCCGCCCGTTTCGATCAGCTGCGGTCTGAACCGTGTACCGCCCTTCGGACACGGCCGCACCATTGCGTCGAGATCGAGCTCGGTCAGCGCCTCGCGCACGATGCGGCAGAACGGACAGCCTTCGAACTCGTAGAGTTCGAACAGCAATTTCGGACGCGCGTCGCGTGGCCGAGTCGAGACGCCGGCGCCGAGACGCAGTGCGGTGGTGGCCAGTGAGCCGACGAACGCAACCGGATCGAGCGATGCAGACGACGCGTGCGGATCAGACATGGCGGCAGTATTCCCTCGAAGATGCGGACGGCGAACGTACCTTGCGCCGCCCGCGCTCGTCCAGCGTTCGCCGTTGCAACGTCGAACGGCGCTGTCATCTTCCTGTATTGTTCGCCGCAGCGGCGAATGCGTAACGACCTAACTTTCGAGGTGAGCTAAATGCCCGAGCAACTCGCACCGATCGCAACGAAGCTGGTGTTCGAAGACGACTACGTCAGAGTCTGGCAACAGATAGTGCCCGCGGGCGGCACCATCGAAAAGCACGCCCACACGCTCGATTACTTTCTGCTGAACGTCGCCGGTGAGGGGCCGTTCGACATCACGTTTCACGACGGCACCGGCGGGAAATTCGGCGAGCACGCGTCGTTCACGCCGCGGCCCGGCACCGCGGACTACGTCCGCAAGGGGCACGTTGAGACCGCGCACAACCGCGGCGAGGAGTATCGGGCGGTGCTGGTGGAATTGAAGAAGCGTTGAAGCGGCGCTGCGAGCGTCGGAATCAGACGCGCCCGCCGAGCGTCAGCATCCACAACACCTGGTCGAATTCGAGTTCGCCGGCGTTGCCGAAATGAAATTCGTCGTCGGCGTAGCGCGCACTGACGCCGAACGTGAAACCGTTGCTCAACTCGAACTCGATTCCCGCTCGCGCATACGGCACCACCGACACATCGCTCTTGGTATCGTCGAGATTGATCGTGACGGTGCTGCCTGGCGAACTGACTTGGTCGTCGTTGTTGTCGTCGAACAACCAGGCCCACGTGATGGACGGACCCGCGGCGACATACAGGCGCATCGGTTGGAACGGTCTCACGCTGACGACGCCACCCATGAATACGCCGACGGCGCCGAACGTATTGTCGATTCTCACCAGCACGGCATTGCTGTTGCCGCGAAATTCGGTGCGGCCGTTCTTCCACGTGACCAGACCGCCGCCCTCATAGCCGATCTGCCACGCGCCATCGCCCCACAGCTGTTGTCCCGCGCCGCCGCCATACGGCAGCGTGCCCAGATCGCCGAGCACGTCTGTTCCGCTCTGCGGGTCGGATACCTTCCACGAACCCGAATCGGTATCGAGCGCGCCGATCCAGGCCTGCAGGTAGATCGGCGTTATCGGCGCTGGTGCGTCGCTCGCAGCAACCGGCAGTGCAAACAGGACGAGACTCAATGCAGCGAATAGAGCTTTCATCGGATTCCTTCCTCGCGGGCAGATACTTTCGCACACGTGGGCTCGCGCGGCTGAAACGTCGCCGCGCGAAAGCGTGATGGACATCATCCGGACGATCGGATTCCATGACGCAATGGCCGTTGGGGGACTCGCTATGACCGCCTCTGCGCTGGCACACCATCTCTACACACAAGCCTGCAACAACGCGTGGTCGAACCATCGCCTGCTCAACGCGTGCGAGCAACTGTCGCAGGCCGACTTCGTTGCAACGCGCACCAGTTTCTTTCCGTCGATCAAGTCGACGCTCAATCACAACCTGACGGTGGACTGGTATTACGTCGACGCGATCGAGCACGGTCTGCGCGGCGAGCCGCCAACACGCGACGTCGATCGCTTCTTCGAACCGCAGGATCCGTTCGACACCTGCGTCGAGCTCGCCGCCGCGCAGCGGGCCGTGGACAAGCGTCTGGTGAATGCGTGCGCCTCGTTGACCGAGGCCGACCTCACACGGCCGATCGGCGTCATGCGGCGCGCAGGCGTGGAGAACGAATCGCTCACGCGTCTGCTGGCGCACCTGTTCCAGCACCAGATCCATCACCGCGGGCAAGCGCACGCGATGCTCGCGGGCACGCCCGTCGCACCGCCGCAGCTCGACGAATTCTTCTGCGCCAACGAAGCACACCTGCGCGCCGCCGAACTGGCGCAGATCGGTCTGTCCGAAAGCGCAATCTGGAACAGAACATAGACAACGATCACTGGAACCGGGGGTCCATTCATGGCCAGCAGACTGAAAGCAAAACCGTTCGCCGAACTCACGCCGCAGCAACAGGAGCAGTACGAGCGCATCAAGCGCGCGAGGCCACCGAGGGCCGACGGCCAGTTCGGCGGTCCGTTCGATCCGTGGATTCGCAGTCCCGAGGTTGCGCAACGCGCGATGAGCCTCGGCAACTACATCTGGGAGCGCACGTCGGTCGGGCGTCGCATCGTCGAACTCGCCATCATCGTCACCGGGCGTCACTGGCGCAGCAACGTCGAGTGGGTGGCGCACGCGCGAATGGCAAAGGAGCAAGGCGTGTCGGACGACACCATCCAGGCCGTTTTCGAGAAAGCGCATGCCGCAGCACGCACCCGCCGACGAGAAACTAACGATCGAACTGTGTCGCGCGCTGCACGAAACGCAGGATTTGCCCAGACCTCTGTACGATCGCGCCATTGCGACGTGGGGCGAACAAGGGCTCATGGACATCATTCAAACGATCGGCTTCTATACATTCGTCTCGATGACTTTGAACGCATTCAACATACCGACCGGCGAGAATGACCCGACGCCGTTTCCGCGTTCGGAGTAGTATCGGCGTCGCCAATCACCGGGGATAGTTCATGCAACGCTTCATCGTGCTCCTGATCTGCGCTCTCGTCTGGTCCGTGAACGCGGGCGCCGCATCACCCAACGACGAGGTCACGGCGCAGGTGACGAAGTTCATCGACAGTTTCAACAAGGGCGACATCAAGGCCGCCCGTGCCACCCATACCGAGAACGGCGTGGTGATCATCGATGAAGTCGCTCCGTATCTGTGGCAGGGAAAAGATTCGTTCAAGACCTGGCTGGACGATCTCGGCAAGCACGACAGCGCGCGCGGCATCACCGACGGCAAAGTGACGCTCGGTTCGGTCACGCGCGTCGAGATCGAAGAAAATCGCGCCTATGTCGTCTACCCGTCTGCGTACACCTTCAAACAGAAAGGCGTCGCAATGAAGGAAGCGGCGCAGATGACGTTCGCGCTGCGCAAAGGCGATTCCGGCTGGAAGATCAACGGCTGGTCGTTCACCGGGCCGACGCCGCAACCGGGCCAGTAATCACCGCAGCGTGTCCGCGTCAGGCGCCGATGACATTCAGCAGCGCCTGACGCCGTTCCACGCGAATCGCATGCAACGCGCGACCGAGCGCCGGCGCCAGTTCGCCAACCGAGGAAACGCGCTCTCCGAATCCGCCCGATGCTTCGATGTACTTCTCGAGCGCCGGCATCGGCGCGAGATCGGAAAGCGTGGGTCCGCGGCGTTCGCGCCAGCGCCCGTTCGGGTAAACCGATTGCGTCGCACCGTCCACCGCACCCCAACGCGAGTTGTTGTAGACGACCGTCAATAGCGGCAGCTCGTATCGGGCCGCGACGTGATGACAGGCGGCCGGATTGGCGAACAGATACGCACCGTCGCCGATCAGCGCTGCTACCGTTCGGTCCGGCGCCGCGAGTTGTGCACCGAGCGCCGCCGGCAGCGCCCAACCCAGCCCACCGGCCGACGACAGATAGAAGTACGTTTGCGGGCGCGTCCGCGCCAGACGCGCCGGCGGCGCCCAGTATTCGTTGAAAAGGATCGCATCGTCGCCGAGCGCTTCAGCGACCGCGGCGGCCACCGCATCGCGCGTGATCGCATCATCTGTTTGTGGCACGGATGCCGCGCCCCTCAATCGGGTCGCGAGCGAGACGACCCGCCGGCCGCGCACCGGATCGATGTGCGCGATGCGGGCTGCCAGCGCTTCGTCGAGCGCCGCGATGAACGCACCCGCCGCCGACGTGATCGACAGGTCGGCGCGATGGCCGCGCATCGGATACCGCGCAAACGACGGTTCGACACCCGCATGCGCGACGAATGCATCGTCGCGCGGTGTCGTTCCGCCGGGAACCCACGGCACGTCGCACTCGAGAAAACACAGCGCGTCCGCTTCCGCGAACACCGGCGCCAATTGATAGCCCAAGTGGTGCGGATGTCCGGCCGGGAAGTTCAGGTATCGCGCCTGCTCCTCGACGTAGCCGAGGCCGTAACGCTCGCACAGCGTCACCAACGACGCCACGCTGTGGCGATCGGCCCCGCTCGCTGTGGCAACGATCACCGGCAATGCCGCGGCGGCAAGACGATCGGCGAGTTGTTCCACCGCCGCGCGATCCGGCGCCGGTTGCGACGGAACGGACAGCGGTCGCGACGCAGAGGGCATTGCCGGAGACGCGAGCACTTCGCGCGGCAACGTCAGGTAGATCGGCCCTTTCGGTTCGGCCAGTCGCGATCCCGATCGCGCGATCGACCACGTCGTCGACCTGGCGCGCGTCGCGCAGCTCGTAGTCCCACTTCACCAGTTCGCGCACCATGCCGGCCTGGTCGAACATTTCCTGGCCCCAGTGGATGCGCAGATCGCGCGCGCCCAAAGCCCCGACCTCGAGGATCGGCGAGCGCCCCGCCGTCAGCAGGATCGGAATGCGGTCGCGCGCCGCATTCATCAGCCCGCAGATCGTGTTCGCGGTGCCGACGCTGACGTGCACCATCACGGCCTGCGCGCGCCCGGTGACGAGATGGGCGCCGTGCGCCATGCCGATGGCGAGGTTTTCGTGCGTGGCGAGGATCGGTTCGGGAAACGGCGGCGCGTTCGACTCATCGCCGCGCGCATACGCTTCGACCAGCGGCGCGAAATCGGTGCCGGCGTTGAAGAACAACCGCTCGATACCGCGCGCGCGCAGTGCGGAGAGGTAGTGCTCGGCAACCGTTTCGTCACCTGCGCTCATCGCGAACTCCTCGATGGATCACGCCGCAGGTTGGCGGCGACGCGCCGCGACGTCAACGTCGTGGCGGATTTGGCGCAGACGACCCGGCAGGCTAGAGTCGCGCTTACACCATCGACGGGACGTCCGACACGTGACCATGCAGCAAGCCACCGGCGCCGAATCGGTCCGCTGGGATCTGAACGACCTCTATCGCGACATCGACGACCCTGCCCTCGACGCCGATCTCGCGCGGCTTCTCGCGCTCGCGCAGCGCTTCTTCGACACGCACGCGGGTAAGTTGACCGAGACGCTCGGAGCCGCGCTCGAGGCGCAAGCGGAGATCACATCGCTCGCCGACAAACTGTTCGTCTATCTGTACCTGCGTCGCAGTACCGACGCGACCAACGAGCGCATCCAGCAGCGCCTTGGCGCGGTGCAAGAGGCCTGGAGCCGCGCCAGCGCCGACTACCAGACGTTCTTCGAACACGAACTGGTCGCGATCGACGATGCAACGTATGCGGCGATCCTCGCGCGCGACCCGGTCGCGGCTCGACACCGTCCGCTGCTCGATCACATCCGCGCGAATCGGCGTTTTCTGCTGACGGAACCGGTGGAACGCGCGCTGACGCTGCGCTCGCCGTTCGGGCCGTCCGAGTGGTCCGACTACATCGACGAGATGGAAGCGGAACTACGGTTCGATTTCGATCACCGTCCGCTGACGCTTCCGGAAATCCTGCACGTCGTGTCGAACGACCGCGATGCCGATCGGCGCGCAACCGCGCTGGCTGCATTCAGCAATGGCCTCACGACGCAACGTTTCGACCGGATGATGGCGCGCGCATTGAATGTGACCCTCGGCGCGAAGTACGTCGAGGATCGGGAACGCGGTTACTCGAATCCGATGAGCTACGCGAACATCTCGAACCGCGTCGACGACGACACCGTAGAGGCGCTGCACGCGGCCGTCGCCGAACACGGTGCGGTACAGGGTCAGCGCTACTACAGGTTACTCGCCGCGCACCTCGGCAAAGGCACGCTCAAGTGGTCGGACCGCAATGCACCGCTGCCGTACGCATCTGAGCGCGTCGTGCCGTGGGACGACTGCGTCGACACGGTTCTGTCGGCATACGAATCGTTCAGCCCGACGTTGCGCGATCTGGTTGCGCGGATGCTGGAACGCAAATGGGTAGACGCACCGCCTTACGCCGGCAAGACCGGCGGCGCATTCAACTACGCCGTGCTGCTGCCGAACGGCGAAGCGCGCGCGTACAACTTTCTGAACTACCTCGGCTCGCCGCGCGACATCATGACGGTGGCGCACGAAGCCGGGCACGGCGTGCATGGCATGCTCGCGGCATCGAAACAGGGTGCGCTGATGTTCCGCGCACCGATGGCGTACGCCGAGACGGCGTCGATCTTCGGCGAGATGACCACGTTCAGGTATCTGTTGCAGAACACCGCCAGCGACGAAGACAAACTGACGCTGTTGATGGAGAAATCCGCCGACCACATCAACACGGTCGTCAGGCAGATCTCGTTCTCGAACTTCGAACGCAAAGTGCACGAAGCGCGGCGCAGCGCGAAGCTCACCGTAGCCGATTTCAACGCGGCGTGGATGGAGGTGACACGCGCGTTCTACGGCGAACCGGGCGCGCTGTTCACGTACGAGAACGTCGACAATCTGTGGAGCTACGTCGGGCACTTTCTGCGACCGTTCTACGTGTACGCATACGCGTTCGGCGAACTGTTCACACAGTCGTTGTTCGCGCGGCGCGACGATTTCGGCAAAGACTTCGAGCCGCTGTACCTCGACCTGCTGCGCGCCGGCGGCAGCCAGAGCGCGGTGGAGCTGATGGCACCGTTCGGACTCGATCCGCGCGACCCGTCGTTCTGGCGCCGCGGCATCGAAGCGAGCGTATCGAACTGGCTCGATCAGGCGGAAGCGATCTCGGCGCGGATGGGCGTGGTCGTCAGTGCCTGATCACGTTCCCGAAGGCGGCGGCGTTACGGTTCCCTGAGTGGTCGGCGCGTGTTGCTGACCCGCACCGCCGTGCGCCTGAGCGTGTTCCTTCATCTTGTCCTGGCACGCCTGCGAGAAGTCGGTGAAGTGCGCATGCATGCACTGCCCCATCTTGTCGCGATCGCCACGTGCGTCGCCGCAGTATTTGTCGATGTCGGCTTTGCACGGTCGATCGGCCGGCGGCGCGGCAAGCGCGGCGCCGCACACCAGCACGCAACACAACGCAGGAAGAAACGTTCGGGCCATGGTGATCATCTCGTCGGAGGTTTCACCCTTAGACGAGTGACGCGCGCGTTTCCGTCGCTCATTTGCGTTGCTGGTCGAACAACCAGGCGATGATCGCCTCGGACGCATACGTCGGCGTCCACGAATCGTGATCGGTGCCGGGAAGTTCGGTGTAGCGCACGTTCGCATTTACCGCGAGCAACGCTTGGTGCATCAACCGCGACTCGGCGACCGGCACCAACGAATCGGCCTCGCCGTGCACGATCCAGATCGGCAGCGATTTGACTCGCGCGGCCATCCGTTGATGCGGCGTGCCGTCGCCCGCAGGCACCGTCGACGCGCGATTGGGCCGATCGCCGACGAAACCGCAGATCACGATCGCCGCCGCGAAGCGATCGACGTGGCGATACGCCAGCATCCAGCTGCCGTGGCCGCCCATCGACAACCCGGTGAGATAGATGCGGCGCACATCGGCGTTGAACTCTTTGCACGACTGATCGAGCGCGGCCATCGCCACGTCGCCGGGCGGACCGGCCCAGAAACTGTCGCGCGGCGCTTGCGGCATGACCACGATCGCAGGATAGCGTTGCGGGAAACGCCTGATCGCCGCGGCGATGCCCACCTCCGTCTGCAACAGTCCGTCAGCGCCGCGTTCGCCGGCGCCGTGCAGAAACAACACCACCGGCCAGGCGCGCGACTCATCGTAGTTCGACGGCACGTAAACCTGATACGGATAGCGCGTTCCACCGTGCTCGATGCTGCGGTCGAGGAATCCGGTCTGCATGACGATCTCCGCGTGTAGTTCCGCGCGAGTCTACTGCGCGCGTGTGTCTGCGCGCTCGCCCGCGTAACATCGCGCGCACCCCACTACCGAAGAGTCGCTCGTCATGCAGCTCGCCGTTCAACTCGAGAGTGCCGTTGTCGATGAATTCCGCCTGACGTTGCGCGGCGACCTGCTGCAGCCCGGCGACGCTGCGTACGACACCACGCGCAAGGTGTGGAACGAGATGGTCGACAAGCGCCCCGCGTTGATCGTTCGCTGCAAAGGCGTCGCCGACGTCATCGCCGGCGTTCGGTTCGCGCGGCGTCACGACCTGACGCTGGCAGTGCGCGGCGGCGGGCACAACGTCGCGGGCAACGCCGTGTGCGACGACGGCCTGATGCTCGATTGCGCCGGTATGAAGAGCGTGCACGTCGATCCGATCAAGCGGATTGCACGTGCAGAACCCGGCGTAACGTGGGCCGAAATCAATCACGAAACGCAGGCGTTCGGTCTCGCGACCACCGGCGGCGTCGTGTCGCATACGGGTATTGCGGGCCTCACGTTGGGCGGCGGGCTCGGCTGGTTGGCGGGCAAACACGGCTACACGTGCGACAACCTGATCGCGGCGGACGTGGTGACGGCCGACGGCAACCTCGTGCGGGCCAGCGCCGAGCAGAATCCGGATCTGCTGTGGGCGTTGCGCGGCGGCGGCGGCAACTTCGGCGTGGTCACGTCGTTCGAGTTCCAACTGCATCCGGTCGCGCCGATCGTCTACGGCGGTATGGTGGCGTGGCCGTTCGAAGCGGCGCGCGACGTGCTGAAGTTCTACGGCGAGATCTGTCGCGATTGCCCGGACGATCTCGCGATCAACGCCGGCATCATCTACACGCCCGATGGTCACCACGTCGTTGCACTGATCGCCGCGTGGCTCGGCGACATGGCGGAAGCCGAAGCCCGACTCGCGCCGATCAGGAACTTCGCGGCGCCGATCGCCGACATGATGGGGCCGATTCCGTACACCGCGTTGAACACGCTGTTCGACGGCGGCAATCCGTTCGGCGTGCACCGGTACTGGAAATCCGGCTACTTCGCCGAGCTTGGCGACGAGTTGATCGACCGCGTCATCGAGCACGCCGCGGAAACGACGTCGCCGATGAGCGCGATTCTGCTGTTCCGCGTCGACGGTGCGTGCACCCGCAAAGATCCGTCAGCGACCGCGTTCAGCCTGCGCGAAGCGTGTTGGGACTTCGACGTCATCGCCCAATGGACCGATCCTGCAACGGCAGACGGCCACATCGCTTGGGCACGCAAGCTCTGGAACGCCGTGGAGCCGTTCAGTCGCGGCGTGTACATCAACCACCTCGACGCGGACGATCCGCGCGCGCGTATCCGGTCCGCTTACGGCGCGAACTACGACCGGCTCGCCGAACTCAAGTCGAAGTACGACCCCACGAACTTCTTCCGGATGAACAACAACATTCCGCCGGGCTGACCCTCACGGTCGTCCTGCGTGTGGAGCGGGCGCGGGTACCGACAACACCACGCCGCTCCGCGATCCGTCGGTCATGTGTTCGAAGCCGCGCCATTGCGCCGCCGTGATGAACAGCGTCTTGCCGTCGTCGCCGCCGAGCATGCAGGCAAAACAGCCGCGGTCGACGTCCACCGTCTGCAGCACTTCGCCGCCTTCGCGCACGCGCACGCAGCGTTTGTTCGGCACATCGGCGTACCAGATCGCGCCTTCCGCGTCGAAACAGATGCCGTCCGGCGCGCCGTTGCCGAGATCGGCCCATACGCGCCGGTTCGAGAGACTGCCGTCGGCGCCGATGTCGAACGCGCTCAGCCGCCGCGCAAACGATTCGGCGATCACCAGCGTGGAATTGTCGGGCGCAATCGCCATGCCGTTCGGAAAGTGGATGTCGTCCGCCACCTGCCGGGCGACGCCCTGCGGAGTGACCATCGCGATGATGCCGGGCGCGAACGGATCGCCGGCGCGCGCGTCGAAGCCGCTGCCGTTGATGTACGCGTTGCCGCGACCGTCGACGACGATTTCGTTCCAACCGGCCTTGGAAAGGCGTGACGTATCCGCATACGCACTCCACGCGCCGCCGCGTTCCTGGACCAGCAACGGTTGATCGCTGATCGACGCCATCAACAGCCGGCCGTCCGGCAACCAGTCGATCGAGAACGGAAACGAATCGAACGGTACGCGCGCGACGATCTCGCTGTTGCCGCGTGGGTCCACCGCCACGATCTGCTGGCCGACCCAGTTCGAGAACCAGAGGCGTCCATCGTGCCAACGCGGCGACTCGCCGAACGCGAGACCGGTCATCAACGTCTTCACCCGTGCCATTGCAGCGCCCTCGATTGCGATTGTTGCTTCATGACGCACGAACCCGGCCCGTACAGACATCGCAAAAGCGCGCGGGCCTGTACGCGCGTCGCGCCGGCCCACTGAGGTAGACTCGCTCGCTTCGCCCCCGGAAACTCTCCGATGGATTCGTTCTCGCCGACACAGGCGCGACGCACACTGCTGTTTTCGCTGGTCTGCATCGGCATGGGCTTCACCGTGCTGTTCCCGGTACTCGCGCCGCTCGGTCGAGAAATCGGCCTCACCGAGATACAGATCACCAGCATCATTGCAGCTTCGTCGCTCACCGTGTTTCTGTCGAGCCCCCTCTGGGGCCGCGTTAGCGACGTGTGGGGGCGCAAGCGCGTCATCCTCGTCGGCCTCTTCGGTTTCAGCGCCGGTACGCTGCTGTTCAATTCGGTTCTGTACGCCGGACTGTCCCGGATGTTGACCGGAACGCTGCTGTTCGGCGCGCTGATCGTCGCGCGGATGATGCACGCGAGCGTGATGTCGGCCTCGATGCCGGCCGCGAACGCATACATGGCCGACATCACCGATCCAACGACACCGTACTAAGGGGATGGGCGCGGCCGGCGCGGCCAACAACGTCGGCTCCATCCTCGGTCCGGCCGTTGCGACATTCACGATGGCGTCGCTGCTGATGCCGTTGTGGGTGATGGCCGGCGTGGCGTTCCTGAACGGACTGTTCGTGTGGCGCTTCCTGCCGGAACCACCGCGCCACCACCGGTTCGACGTGCGCCCCGCGCGCATGAAGTACACCGATCCGCGCATCCTGCCGTTCGTCATCGTCGGCGTGCTGATGTTCACCGGCACCGCGCTCGTGCAGCAGACGATGGGCTTCCGGTTTCAGGACATCCTCGGGCTTTCGGCGCGCGAAACGGCGCAGAAATTCGGCTTCGCGATGATGTTGTCGGCGGCGTGTTCGCTCATCGCGCAGTTCGCCATCGTGCAACGCATCAGCGTGTCGCCGTTTACGCTGCTTCGACTCGCGATGCCGTTGTTGATAGTCGCCTTCACGATCATGGCGCTCGCCGAAACGCAGCTGATGCTGTCGGTTGCGATGATGATCCTGGGATTCGGCATGGGTATGGCCGGCCCTGGGTTCATGGCCGGCGCATCGCTCGCGGTCTCGCCGCAGGAACAAGGCTCGGTCGCCGGCGTCGCGGGTTCGTGCGGGCCGCTCGGTTTCACGCTCGGTCCGCTGTTGGGTGGAGCGCTGTATCAGATCAACGGCGCGCTGCCGTACGCCGTTGCCGCGGCGATGTATCTGCTGCTGTTCGCGTCGATGCGCTGGATCGGAAAGCGCGTGGCGGTACACGACGCCGGCGTCTGAGGACCTGTGTACGGCGACGTACGGACCGTTGTCACGCGTTGCCCTCATCGTTCGACTACGTTCGTTGTCGGTGAGCATTGCGCGTGAAGCGGCGGAGTAAGAGCAAGACCGATCCAATGACGGAAGTGCTGACGTGCTTCCGCGATCCCGAGGCGACCGGTTTCGAAGCGGCCTGGGTCGGCATGGAACCGACGTTCCAGAGCCGCAAATCGATTGCGAAGTGGCAAGCCATGGCGGAGCGGCCCGGCGGCGAAGACGCCTACTTCCTCGATCGCTACATGCTCGAGACGCAAAAGCGCATCGCGAAGGCGATCAAGCACAAGTACGACAAACACCGCGCCGCCGGCCGACCGTATTGCATGTTCGAAAGCGTCGAGCGCGACGACGATCTCGATCAGTGGCAGGTGCGCCGTCAGACGCTGGTGTTCCATTGGCCGGACGCCGCGCTGGAGCCGTTCGAGGTACGCGTTGCGCTCGATCCGGAAACGTTCGAGTACAGCATCAAGCCGGTGCCGCTCGTCTGGTTTTACGACGAACGGTTCGTCGCCTTCCTGCAGCATTTCATCTGGCAGGTTCCGCAGAAACTCGGACTGTCGTGCTCGATCGCGCACGGCGGCGGTCAATTCTCGCTGTCGGCGAAAACGTTCCTGACGGGCAGCCTTCTGGCGGATGACATTGCCTATAAGGCGAGTCACCCGGAACTCGCCACCTGGATCATGGACTGGCCGAATCCGGACGATCGCACCTTTCGCGCGACCCGGCGCCGGCTATCGGCATTTCAGAATCGTCACGCGACGCGTATTGGGATGGCCGCTTTCATCCGCGATTGAACGGCATGCTGACCGCCGAGAATGCGTATCTCGATCGCGGCTTCGGCCCCGCATCGCATCGGGACGCATCTCTGATGGATCCGCAATCCGGTCCCACCGGGACTTCGCGCGAGGTCTTCCAGACGAATTTCGCATTCGGCCGAACCGTGCGGCTCGCCGCGCAGAGCATCGACCCCGGCTACTGGCAATCGCCCCCCAATGAAGATGGCTACAAGCCCGAACAGGTGATGCGCTACAGCGAAGGCAACCTGAATCGCCTGCAGATCGCCGGCGAACTGCACGTGAAGAGCGGCAAGGTCCTCGACGCGCAGCGCGGGCCGGAACTCGAATGTCTGCTCGACTTCGCGCTGTTGACCACCGAGGCGAGCTGGGAGAACCGCGCGCAGATGTGCCGCACCAGCGCGCGCGACTTCGTCGAAGCGCTGTTGCTGGATGTGCATCACGCGCGCTATCTGCAGGCTCACCCGCGCGTCCGCATCACCGCGTCGTTGCAGCAGGATCAGATTCTGGGCGACGCGGAAGCCACGTTGGCGCGCTACGGTGCAAACGCGGTGCTCGACCGGCTGCATGCGCAGGCGCGCCTGGCAAATTTCGAGGCATCGGACGGACGCATCCGCTCGGACCGCATCGAGCCCGAACCGCTGTTCTGGGCGGCCTGGCACGTGCTTCCGCCGGGCGAGCAACACGCGATCGCACGCGAAGCGGTCGGCGGCTTCATGGAACGGGTTCATCAGGCCGCATCGATGGACCCGCGACCGATGGCGCGATCCGATCCGATGGAATGGCATCGGCATCGGATCCACCCGCTGCTGTGGAAGGCGCTGGACGCGCCTGGCGCCGACCCCAACGATCCGATTCAGCAGCAGCGCAACGTCTGGCTGGCGCGACGACGGCACTACCTCGCAAGGCGGCCGGTGTGGTCGCAGTTGAAGAACCATTGCGCCCCTTGGCAAACACGTCAGGACAGGTAGGTGCCCCGGTGCACGTGGTTCATCGCGAGTGCGGTCACCAGCGTGGTGACCGCCACCGTGGTGGCGATTTCACGATCGACCGAATACACCTGATTCAACACGCGCGCTCGTTCCGCGAGATGTCGTAACAGCCGCCGCGTCCGGTCGGGAAAGTGGCCGGTCCAGCGGAACACGTTCGCGACGAGATCGGGCTCCATCAGCAGGATCAGACCGTGCGCCGGTAAACGTGCGACTGGCCGCGTCGGGTCATCTACGGTCGCGTCGTCGAAGATGGTACGCAGCGCGCCGTCGAGCCCGGGCGGCAGCGGCTCGTCTTCCGTTTCGTCTTCGTAGTGAATCGCCAGCGAATCCTCGAGCTGGCTGACGTCGTCGTCGCGTTCGATCGCAACCACGATCGGATCGCGCGAACGCAGCGCGGTCATGGTGCTGTCGCAGAACTCGAGCTTCGCGAGCACCGCCGGGAAAGCGCCGTATTCGGCCCGCCAGTCGAGCCCGGGCGTGAGCCACACTGCAAACGTTTCGGCCCAATCCTCGTCGGGATGCTTCTGTGCGTACCAGCCCGGCAGGTGGCGAACGAAACGACGACTGAACGGCTCAGGGTGATATTCCTCGAGATACGGCTGCGTCATCGCTCCGAACTGCGCGACCCAGTCCGGCATTTCGTAGAGTCGGTAAGCGTAGTTGACGACATGTCCCATCTCGTGGCGCAGGTAACGCAGAAATTCGGCGCGTCCCGCGCCCTCTATGTGCCCTGCGCGCTCCGCGTGCAACGCGGTCAGATCCGCTCGCGCCAGATAGAACGGAATGCCGATCGCGATCGTTTCGAACGGAACGCCCCATTCATCGGACAGGTAGACGTGGGGTTTCAGTCGCGTGATGCCGGCTCGTGCAAGTTCCTTTCTGAACTCCGCCACGAGCGGCTCTAGGTCGGTCCCCTCGATCGCGAGCCCGAGATCGCGTATCGAAGTCCCGAGCAGTTGATGTGCTTCGAAGTGGGCTTCAGACGACATCCAGTCACCTCGTCGTGCCCGTTCATCATAGGAGCATCGGGGAGCCCGTGCGGCGCTGAGCGTGCTCAATGCCGATTCGCCTACACCAACGCGAGCAGCACTCCGACGATCGCGACCACCAGGAGCCAGGGCACGGCACGCGTCGTCCAACGCAGCACCCGGATCTGTCGCAGCATCGAGGCGCGATCGTTCACGTTCGGGAACGGCGTGTTCGGCACGGCTACGCCGAGGAAGCGACACAGCGGCGCCCAACCTTCGCGCACGTCGAACACGAGCAGCCGTTCCGCCGGAACGGTCGCACGGACGCGGGCCGTGTGTTCATCGAAGATCTGTTGCGCGCGCCCGGCATCTTCGAAACGCCCCTCGAACACGCCGTTCCATACGATGCGTTCCGTCATCTCGAGCAGTCCGTCGATCAAACCGCTCGCGCGACGCAACCACGCTGGAAACACCGTGCGCGACTGGAAGATCGTTTCATGCGAGCTGCGGTACCAGTCCGTCTTGTTGCGCACCGAATGCACGACCTTCGCATCGGGGAATTCGCGCAACAGTTCGGCGTAGTAAACGCAGGCCGGGAAATCCACGGTCGCCTCGAACTCCTGAAACAGCGCGCGCCAATCGGGACGCTCGCCTCGCGCGACGCGGAGCCACTTCTGCGGATGACCGCGGTGTTTGATTACTTCGACCATGTGGTAGCACGGCCCGAACCCGAGCAGCTGCAGCGCAGCTTGCAACGACAACGTACCGGTTCGTCCGAAGCCGGAGCCGATCACTTTCATCCGAGCATTACGATGGTGGAATCGACGTAGGCTACCCTTGCGTCGCACCGGCGTTCCACCGTTAACTGCGCGCTGGCATCATGTCGGGCTGTCAGTGAAAACCGCGCTCCTCACCCGCTATCCGGCATTCGGGTATCCGCTGTATCGCCGCTACTGGTTTGCATCGTTCGCGTCGGTCGGCGGCACGCAACTGGTCACGCTCGCGCAAGGATGGCTGGTGTTCAAACTCACCGGCTCGGCGCTCGATCTCGGTCTGCTCGGCGCGGCCGCGGCGATACCGAACATCCTGATGTCGCTGTTCGGCGGCGTCGTCGCGGATCGATTCGACAAGCGCAAGATCATTCTCGTCACGTCCACGTTGACGGCGACGTTGTTGTTCCTGCTGGCCGCGCTCGACGCCACCGGTCACGTGCAGGTGTGGCACGTGATGACGATCGCGGCGCTGACGTCGCTGATCTCCGGCGTCGAGTGGCCCACGCGCCAGGCACTATTCCCGCACCTGATCGAACGGCCGGGGCTGATGTCGGCGGTGGCGCTCAATTCGGTGCTGTGGCAGTCCACGCGGATGATCATGCCGGCGCTCGGCGGCGTGCTGATCGCGGCAACGAGCACCGCGTTTCTGTTCGCGATCTCGGGACTGGGCTTCGTGGTGATGTTCTTCGTGATGTTCGCGATTCCACTCGCCCTCCCCGGTACGCGAGGCGGGTCGACGCTGCAACAGATCCAGCAAGGGCTCGGCTTCATCGTCGCGCACGAACTGTTCCGCTGGCTGATCGTGTTGTCGTACGCGGGAATGTTCTTCGTCAGTTCGTACATGCAGCTCATGCCGGCGTTTGCGCTGCATCTCGACGCGGGCGAGACCGGCTACGGTTTCCTGCTATCGGCAACCGGCGTCGGTTCGGTGGTCGGTACGTTGGCGGTAGGCGGAATGCAGAACTCGCGTTCGCTCGGCTTCGTGCTGCTCGCGGGCGCGCTGCTCGCCAGCGTTTCGCTCTACGGATTCGCGGTCGCCGTGCAATACGGGTGGTACGGTTTTGCGTTGTTCAGCGCGTTCGCCTCATCCGTGTGCGCGTCGGTGTTCATGATCTGCTCGATGAGCGTGATGCAGCTCGAGGTACCCGACACGCTGCGCGGCCGCGTGATGGGCGTTCATTCGATCACGTATAGTCTGATGCCGCTCGGCGGATTGCTGCTCGGCGCCATCGCGCACGAGACCACGCTCGTTGCGGCGGTCGCCTTCGGCGCAAGCGCATTTCTGATCGTGACGCTGCTGGTCGGCGTCACTCGTCCGGCGATCCGTGAAATCGACGGCAAGGTATTGGCCGCGCGTTGACGGGCAACGCACGTCTGAACAACGCACTTTGAAAACAGGAGTCAGCAAATGAAGATCGGTGTATTCGCCACGTTCATGTCGCCGCAATGCACGCCGCAGTTCATCGTCGACTTCGGCCGTCGCGCCGAAGCGGCGGGACTCGACTCGATCTGGATGGGCGAACACGTGGTGCTGTTCGACCGCACCGAGTTTCCGTATCCCGGTTCGCGCGACGGCAAACTCCCGGTGCCCGAAGGCGGCGGCATGCTCGATACCGTCGCGACGTTCGGCTTCCTCGCGTCGGTCACGAAGACGATCCGCTTCGGCACCGGCATCGCGCTGATTTCGCAACGCAACCCGATCTACACCGCGAAGGAATTCACCACGCTCGACTGGCTTTCCGGCGGACGCATCGACTTCGGCATCGGCGTCGGCTGGTGCAAAGAAGAGGTTCTGGCGAGCGGCTATGGCTGGGAAGACCGCGGCGCGCGCAGCGACGAGTTCCTGGAACTGATCACCCGGCTGTGGACGCAACCGGTGGCCAACTACGCGGGTCGACACTTCCAGCTCGCGGATTGCCGGCTCGACCCGAAACCGGTCCAGAAGCCGCACCTTCCGATTCTCGTTGGCGGCCACAGCGCCGCGGCGTTGCGTCGCGCCGCGCGTTACGGATCGGGTTGGTACGGCTTTGCAATCGGTCCGGAGCAGACCGCGCCGGTGTTGCAACGTCTCGACAAGGCGCTCGCCGCCGAAGGGCGGTCGCGCAACGGGTTCGAGATCGTGATCACGCCGCCGTATCGCGTCAGCGACGACATGTTGCGCGGCTTCGCGGACCTGGGCGTGGACAGGGTCGTGCCGCAACTCGGTGCGCAGAAACCGGAGGCCGTGGCCGACAAATTGAAGGAGCTCGAACGCTTCGTCCGCGTCGCCGCCTGATCGCGTTGCGCCCTACTGAGCGTCCGCCACCCAGCAACCTCGTTGGTGATCGTCGACGCGACCGGACGCCTGCATGAAGGCGTAACAGATCGTGGTGCCGATGAATTTGAAGCCCTTCTTCTTCAGGTCTTTGCTCATCGCATCGCTCTGCGGTGTCGATACCGGGAACTCGGACAGCGTGCGGAAGCGGTTACGGATCACCTTCCCATCGGTGAACTGCCAGAGGTAGTCATCGAAGCTGCGGCCGGTATCGAGCAGTTCCAGATATGCGCGCGCGTTGCTGATGAACGCATCCACCTTCAGGCGATTGCGCACGATCCCGGGGTTCGCGAGCAGACGCGCCTTCTTGGCATCGTTGTAGCGCGCCATTCGCTTGGGATCGAACCCGTCGAATGCCTTCCGGTAGTGCTCGCGTTTGTGGAGGATCGTGCGCCACGACAAGCCTGCTTGAGCACCTTCCAGACACAGCAACTCGAACAACCGCTGATCGTCGTGCAGCGGGCGCCCCCATTCCTCGTCGTGGTACGCGACCATCAACGGGTCACCCTCGCACCACGCGCACCGCACGCGTCCATCCGCATGTTTTTCGGCTTTGCGCGGCTTGCGTTCCGGTGCGTCCGTCATTGGGCCAGGTCCTTCAGAAAATCGAGCATCAACGCGTTCACTTCCGGAGCGCGTTCCTGCTGCGTCCAGTGCGCGCAGTTGCGGATGTTCTCCATCCGGATGCCCGGAATGAGCGCCGGCATGTGCGCCGCCATTTCGGGACGCAGGATCAGATCGTTCTCGGCGGTGATCATCATGCTCGGGATGTTCAGCCCCGGGCCGGTCGGCATGCCCACCTCGTCGCCGTTCAGATCGGTGGCGCGATACCAGTTGAAGCCGCCGGTGAAACCGGTGCGCGAGAATTCGCTGACGTACACGTCGAGTTCCGCCGCGGTGAGAAAAGTGTTGCCTGGCGGCACTCGCGTCAGTGCGCCGCTGCCGTCGCCGCCCACCGTCGCGAACGTCCATAGATCTTCGGCGCGTGTGTACGGCATGAATATTTTCGCGAGGTTGCCGCGCACATCGGCTTCGAACTCCGCTTCGGCAACGCCCGGTTTCTGGAAGTAGCGCATGTAGAAGGTTGCGTCGGTCAGCCCGAACGCGTCGCGCGCCGCGATCGTGGGACGCGCGCCCGGTACCGGCGGGGCATACGGTGTATTCAGGCCGATGAGTCGTTCGACGCGCTCCGGATACCGCAGCCCCATCTGCCACAGCACGGCGCCGCCCCAATCGTGGCCGACGAACACCGCTTTCTCGATATCGAGCGCATCGAGCAGCCCGAGCATGTCGGCGCACAGGATCTTCATCGTGTACTGGGCCGGATCGCGCGGCGCATCGGTACGGCCGTAACCCCGCATGTCCGGTGCGATCGCGCGCAGACCGTTGTCGCCGAGCGCGTGCAGCTGGTGACGCCAGGAGTACCAGAGCTCGGGCCAGCCGTGGCACATCACGACCGGGAAGCCGGTGCCTGCTTCCGCGACATGCATCGAGATGCCGTTGGTCGAAATCGTGCGATGCGCAATGGCCGCCATGTCGAAGACTCCGAATGAACGAGCGTGGATGATAGCCCGTCGACGCGGCTTACACGCCGCGCGGCAAGCCGCGCGAAAGCGTCACCCGTCTTTACACCGAGCTTTGGCTATCTGCGCCAACTCTTTGTTATTACTTAATATCGATGTGGTGGCACGGAAGTTGATTGACGTTCCTACGCACGATAGCCACGGCGCTCAACTTTGCGCTCCAACACGGACGCGGCGTGGCCCGACAGTTAGTGTGTCCCCATACAAGATGGATGGCGAAAGGATGGCCAGTACGCAACGAGCCGAGCTCTTTCCGACCGCGGATGCAGAGTTCAAACAGTTCCTTCAATGGCGAGCCGACTGCCACGCGCAGTCACAACGGCTCGAGCAGATGGAGGATGGCGCGATCCCCACCCACTTCTCCGAGCACGTCAGCCATTACAGATACGCACGCGCGTGCGCGGTGATGGATCGCGGTGCCAACCCGGAAGGCGCCGGCATCGAAGCCGTCCGCAAGTGGCTGCACGACAGTCACTCGAGTTCCCAGAGCGACTGATCGCCCTTCAGCGAACGCGCGGCACCAAATGGCGCGCGGTGAAGACCGAGACAGACTGCGACCACAGGAATCGCACACTGCCACGGTCATCACCGCGCACGATCAGCTTGAAGCGAATGGTTCGTCCTGCCTATCGGACGATTCCACGATCGCTGTAAGCGCAGCCCTACGGAACCGTCAGCCCCAATACGGCGGCTGCTTGTAGTAGTCGAATACCTTGCCGCGCCAGACGGTATCGTTGTCGCTCAACTCCTCGCGCTCGTATGCCGGTGCTTTCTTCAGCTGGTCCTTGCTCAGATCGACGACATAGCCGTCTTTCGTCGTGTCGTAGTGCAGCACCTGCCAGGGCAGCGGATGAAACTTCTCTCCGATACCGAGGAAGCCGCCGAACGACATGATCGCGTAGACCACCTCGCCGCTCGGTTTGTCGATCATGATGTCTTCGATCTCACCGAGATGTTCTCCGGCCGAGTTGTAGACCTCCGTTCCGTTGACGCGTTTCGCCGGTATCGCTCCGGCACTCAGGGTTGACGTCTTCATGGATCCTCCTTGTCGTTACTACTGCGTCGTGATGACGCGAAGGTATCGAGTGCAAGTAGTGTGCCGCTGCTGCGCGCCGCTGAAATGGCGCCAGCCACGGAAATCGGCGCGCCAAGAATTGCAATAGCCCGCGCACATTTTACGGTTCGAAGTACTACTGCTTCAGCGCGCGGGCTTCCGATGATCGCGTTTCTCTTCCGGATCGTTCTCGCGCGCTCGACTCGCCGCATCTGACTCTGCATCGCGCAGCGCATCCTCCTCGTCGGCATCGTGCGCTTTGCCACCGGTGCGGATCGCCGCACGGCCGCGTTCCGAATCGACGAACGCGCGTTCCGCGTCGTTGAACCGTCGTGCCGATTCCCGGTCGCCTTCACCCTGATTGGTGCCAGTTGATTTCTTCGCTTGCGGTTTGTTCTTGCTGCGTGCCATTCCCTTGTCCTCGCGGTGTGTTCAGGATCAGTCTTGCGAACAATCGCGCCGGATGCAGTGGTCCGCTTCCGACAGCGTCCGTAGGAATTGTCCCTACACGCGGCACGCCCGTCGGATTCGCGCGACGCACCGTGTAGTCATCCGCCTACGGTCGATCGGCCGGCCCGGGACTGCCTGCCCGGGGACAGTTTCGGCAATCCTGCAGCGGACTTCATTTGCCTGGGAGAACGTCCATGAATTTCCTCGCCTGGATCATCGTCGGAGGCGTGCTTGGCTGGCTTGCCAGCATCGTGATGAAGACGAACGCGCAGCAGGGCATCATCCTGAACATAGTGGTCGGCATCGTCGGTGCGTTCATCGCGGGCGTCGTCATCGCACCGATGTTCGGTACGGGTACGATCAACGCAAACGACTTCAGTATGGCGAGCCTGCTCGTGTCGTTCCTCGGCGCGGTCGTGCTGTTGGCGATCGTCAATCTGTTCCGACGCAGAAGCGTTCGATAGACGCCGTCGAAGGCCTATCCAGCAGCATGCTTCGACGAAAGAAAGGCGATCTCAAGGGACGCCACGGCCGCCTCGGCGTGAGAAATCTGTTTCACGGCGTCGCGGTGCAAACGCCACTCGGCGAGTCGCATGTGTCCCGCCGCCGCCGCGATCGCGGGGCAACGTTACCTGTCCGAGGAAGCACCGGCGCTCCCGCTGCCCGACTGCGATACTCCTCGCGACTGCAGATGTGTCTATCAACACTTCACTGACCGCAGGACAGACCGACGCCGCGAATCAGATATCGGATTACCCAACCGATTCGTAGCCACGGATCGACGCGCGTTGAAACGGCGGGTAACCGACCGGCGTTGAATTGCTCTCGGCTCGGCGCGCCCCTCGACTGACCTTCGCCGCGCGCCGAACCAGCTTCTTCGATCGAGTTACGACGAGCAGGAGACAACATGAAATCGACCTTCAGAAGGTCCGCGCTTGCCATCACGGTCGCGTTGGTGGCATCCGCGACGATGTGCGCTTCGGCCGCCGACGTCAGTGCCAAACTCGGCGGTACGCAGGAAGTGCCGCCGGTGAAGACGATGGCAACCGGTTCAGCACACTTCATCGTGAAAGACGACATGTCCATCACGGGCAGCGTGAAAACCGAAGGCATCAAGGGCGTCGCTGCCCACATTCACGATGGTGCGATGGGTCAGAACGGTGGTGTGGTCGTGCCGCTGACCGCGACCGGCGCTAACGAATGGTCCGTGCCGAAGGATGCCAAGCTCACGGCGGCACAGATCGACAAGCTCAAAGCCGGCAACCTGTATGTCAACGTTCACAGCGACGCGCACAAGGACGGAGAAATCCGCGGCCAACTCGCGGTTGAATGATGGAGTGACCGACAACCTCATCGAGTGCGGTAAGCGGCGCGCCTTAGTCGTTCTGTAACACTGATAAGATCGACTTCAGCGAGGACAAGCTAGGAGCATTCGATGAGGCGCGGCCTGCTGCTGGTGGCCTTCGCCGTTCTGTGCAGCGGCTGCGGCGGCGGCGGAGACCCGTCGATCGTCGCTCCGCCTGTCCCGCCCGATGGCGCGGTCGGCTCGCCATACAACCTCGGTGACGGCATCACCTGCGCACCCTCCGGAACGACGTGCTCGCCGTGTTTCGTCGGCGGCTCGATCCGCGCGTGTCCGGCGAACTGGCAATACCGGAACAGCTTCGTGTTCACCGCAACCGACGGTCTGCCGCCGTTCTTCTGGGCCGCGACGTCGCTGCCTCCAGGACTCACGCTGGCGAGCAACGGTTCGATCGACGGCACGCCGACCACCGCGGGAACTTACGCGACGGTGGTCACCGTAACGGACTCGTCTTTCCCGGCCCGCAGTACCACGAACACCGCCACCATCGTCATCGCTCCACCGTTGCCGCCCACTATCGCGACATCGCCGGCGCCGTCGAAGGGTGCAATCGACCAGCCATATCTGAACGTTTTCGTTGCTACCGACGGAACTGAACCGCTGACATGGAGCGAGACCGGCGAATTGCCGCCCGGGCTCGATTTCGCCGCCGATGGAACGCTTTCCGGCACGCCGACCGCGCTCGGCGCATTTCCGATGACGTTGTCCGTCGAAGCCGCCGACGCGCAATCCGCTGCGCCACAGGACACGACGATCGACGTACTCGAACACGGCTTCGCGGCCGACGGGGGCGATGACGTCGCAGCGCACTCTGCACACCGCGACGTTGCTGACCAGCGGCGACGTACTCGTCGTGGGTGGCTTCGACGGTACGACGGGGCTGAGTTCGGTCGAAGTCTACGACCCCGGCAGCGCAACGTTCTCTGCCGGCCCAAGCATGGTCGGAGCCCGCTTCGATCACACGGCGACGCAGCTTGCGAACGGCACTGTGCTGGTGGTCGGCGGCTTGACCGATCCCGCTGCGGAGCCGGTCGCAACGGCGCTGCTGTTCTCGCCGTCGAACAACCAGTTCTTCATCACCGACGACCTGTCGGTGGCGCGTCATGCGCACACCGCAACGCTGCTGGATAACGGCACCGTGCTCGTTACCGGTGGAATCGGTACTGGCGGCGCACCGCTCGCCAGTGCGGAACTGTACGATCCGGGCACGGGACGCTTCACCACCGTCGGTACGATGACCGCAGCGCGGTCCGGCCACACCGCCACACTGCTCGCAAGCGGCGACGTGTTGATCGCCGGCGGTACCAACGACACGGCCGGTACCACGTTGCAAACGGCGGAGATCTACAGCACCAGGACCGGGCGCTTCAACGCGACCGGCAGCATGGTCGCTGCACGCGCGCACGCATCGGCCACTCTCTTGCAGAATGGCGAAGTGCTGATCGCCGGCGGAATCGCCGACAACGCGATTGCATCGGCTGAGACATACAACGAATCGACCGGCGCGTTCACCCAGACCGGCGACATGCGCACGGCTCACTCCGCCCCGACCGCAACGCTACTCCCCGACGGGACGGTTCTCGTCACCGGCGCCGGCGACGACAAATCGCATCTGATTGCCGACGCCGAGCTCTACGACCCGACGAGCGGCGACTTCACGCCGGTAGGCGGCATGACGTCGCCTCGCGATGGACATACTGCAACCCCACTGTCGACAGCTCAGGTCCTGGTGATCGGCGGATCGAACGGTTCCGCTCTTTCGAGCGCCGAGTTGTACCGGTAGCTCATCGCGCCATTGCGGAGTCGTTTGTGCCGGTCGTTCGGTGCGAGGTGTCGCCGACTCAGCCGTCGCTGACCGGCCCGACCCAGCGTTCCAATTGCGACGGATGGACCGGCTTTACGAGGTGCGAGTCGAAACCCGCTTCGCGCGTGCGCGTCCGATCTGCCTGCTGTCCCCAACCCGTCACCGCAACGATCACCACGTCGCGTCCCCACGACTTTGTGCGGATCTCACGGCAGACGTCGATGCCGCCGAGTCCCGGCATGCCGAGATCCAGCAGGATCAGGTGGGGACGAAGATCCTCGGCCGCGCGTAACGCGTCATCACCGCTGTACGCAACCGAGGTCTGGTGTCCCAGCGCCCGCAACACCAGAGCGAGCGTGTCGGCGTTGTCGTGATGGTCATCGACGATCAGTACACGCCGTGGTTCGAATGCAGCGACGAGCGTCGCGGGCAGCGACGCCGCTAGCGTCGGCGGATCGACCGTCGGAAGGTGCACGATCAACTCGGCGCCGCGATTCGCGCCTTCGCTGCGCGCCGCGATACGGCCACCATGCAATTCGACCACGCTCTTGGTCAGCGCGAGGCCGATACCGAGGCCGCCTTTCTCGATCGTGGGCGCCTGTACGAACAGATCGAAGACGCGCGGCAGCGTCTGCGGATCGATTCCGACGCCGTGGTCGGTGACCGTCACGCGAACCTCATCGTGCCCGGTTTGTTCTACCTTGAGGTGGATGGGGTCGCCCGCGCGACTGAACTTCGCGGCATTGTTGAGCAGGTTGGAGAACACCTGGCTGAGACGGACCGGATCGGCGTCCAGATGGATCGGATCGTCCGGCACGTCGAGCTGCAGCGAATGGCCGCCCGCTTCGATCAGCGGCCGGCTGGTCTCCAACGCCACATCCAGCACGGACCGCAACGTCGCGAACTCGCGACGCAACTCCATGCGATTGCGCGAAATCCTCGAAACGTCGAGCAGGTCGTCGAGCAGTCGCGACATCACGCCCAGTTGGCGATCGATGACGTCGCGGGTCCACGCGTCGCCATCGGACGCGGTGGCGCGTCGCTTGAGTATCTCTACCGCGTTTCGAATCGGTGCGAGCGGATTGCGCAGCTCGTGTGCGAGCGTCGCAAGGAATTCGTCTTTGCGCCGATCGGCTTCGCGCAGCTCCCTTTCGACCGTCTTCATGTCGGTGATGTCGCGCGCAATCTTCGACGCGCCCACCACCCGTCCAGCGGCATCCCTGATCGGTGAAATGGACAGCGACACCGGTACCATCGAGCCGTCTTTGCGCCGACGCATCGACTGGAACGCGGCGATGCGTTCGCCGCGCGCAATGCGATTCAGAATGTCGCGTTCCTCGTACGCGAGTTCGTCGGGGATCAATCGCGCGATCGGCTGCCCGACCATCTCCTGCGCGGTGTAGCCGAAGACGCGTTCGGCACCGAGGTTCCAGTCCGTAACGGTGCCGTTCAGATCCTTCGCAATGATCGCGTCTTCCGACGACTCGACGAGGGCGGCGAGCCGCCGGCCGGCGGCCTCGGCTTGGCGCTGCTCGGTGATGTCCTTCGTGAAACATCGCGTATGCACGAATCGGTCGCCGTCCCAGAGCACGTTGGAACTGATCAGCACGTCGCGCGTCGATCCGTCCTTGCAACGCAACTGCGCTTCCTGGTCGACGATCGTTTCACCGGCTGGCGAGTCGCCGCAGGATGTCGCCGATCAGCTCGCGGTCGACATGAAAGTCGACGACGTTTCGTCCCACGTATTCGTCCCTCGAGTAGCCGAGCATCTCGAGTTCCGCGCGATTCACACGCAAGACCGTTCCGTCCGGACCGGCCCAGTGAAGGCCGACGGACGCGTTGTCGAAGAAATCCGCCAGCTCGCTTTCGCTCCGTTGCAGGTGTCGCTGCGCCTCGCGCTGTTCGGTGTTGTCGCGAAAGATCAGGATCACGCCCTGGATGACGCCGTTGCCATCCCGGATCGGCGCGGCGCTGTCGTCGATGCTGTGTTCGCGGCCGCTTCTGTCGATCAAGCACGGTGTGGTTCGCGAGTCCTACGACTTCGCCGAGTTCGCATCACCTTCTCAACCGGTCCGTCGACCGGCTGCCGCGTCGCTTCGTCGATTATTTGGAAGACTTCGGCAGCGGCCTTCCGCGCGCGGTGGCCAGATTCCAGCCGGTAAGCTGTTCGGCGTGCGGATTCAGATACGTGATGCGCCCTTGGGCGTCGGTCGCAATGACCGCGTCGCCGATGCTCTCGAACGTGATTCGAAGGAACTCGAGTCCCGCTCGCGCCTGCCGTTGGCCGTGACGAAGTGCACCGCCGAAGCCAATGATGACGCAGGAGGATACGAGATACGCGACGAGGCCGACGACGACGGCGGGATCGCGCAGTGCTCCGCCGCCCAACGGCTCGATGAAGAGATAGACTACAAGCCAACCCACCGACGATCGCCGCCGTGATACCCGCGCCGTATCCGCCGTACCATACCGCGATGGCGACGGCGCCAAACAATGTCACGAAGGGGAGCGCCGGCCCGAGCCACGGATCGAGCATCCATCGCAACGCAACGGCAACGCAGACGGCCGCGAGCGCGACGAGATGGTTCAGGGCGCTGATTCTGTTGATTTGCATAAGGCTGGATGGCGTGCGGATGAGTGAGATAGGTAACGCTATCGAGTCTGGACTGGAGCAGAAGCGGTCTCAAGTGCGCGGCGCGATGCAGTGGCGTACCACTGTTGCGCTGAAGAACTCGGACAACATGGGCACATCCTCGTGCTTGACGTCTCACAGATCATTGCTTCAATGTCGTTTCGTACTCGGCCACACTTCTGGATTGCGGATCTTCATATCGGTCGGCTTCGCCGAAGCGCGACCGACGACGACGGGAGTGGTCAATTCAGATTTCCTGTCGAGGTGGAGATCCATTCGCATGCCATCGGAAGGTCACCGGCGCGACATCGATGGGCTTCGCGCCATCGCGATCGTTCCAGTCATGCTGTTTCACGCGCACGTCACGACATTCGGCGGTGGCTACCTCGGCGTCGACGTCTTCTTCGTCGTTTCCGGATATCTGATTACGGGCCTCATAGCACCTGAGATTGCGCAAGCGCGGTTCAGCTATCTCTCGTTTTGGGAACGCCGCGCGCGCCGATTGCTGCCCGCCATGTTCCTCGTCGTTGCCGCGACTGCGTTCGCCGCTTATTGGATTTTGGTCCCGAGCGAATTGGAAGCGTTCGGCAAGTCCGTCATATCGATCGTTATCTTCTCGTCAAACTTCTATTTCTGGCAGCACACCGACTACTTCGATGCCGTGCAGACCATGCCTCTACTTCACACCTGGTCGCTCGCCGTCGAAGAGCAGTTCTATCTGCTCTTCCCCGCAGTTTTGATCGCCACGTCGCGGTCGAAGCGCCTCCGTCCCATCGCGGTTGTGATGGTGATTGGAGCAGCTTCATTTGCTATCAGCGTGTGGTGGACGTATGCATACCCCGGCGCCGCTTACTACCTGCTTCCGTCACGCGCGTGGGAACTGATGCTGGGCGCTTCGCTGGCACTGATGCGCTCCTCGCGTCGCGTCTCCTTTTCACCGTTCGTCACCGACGCGCTGATTCTGATCGGACTCTGCCTTATCGCCATTCCTGTGTTCCTGTATGACTCGGATACGCCCTTCCCCGGATTCGCCGCGCTCGTGCCGTGCCTCGGCACAACGCTCGTGATCTGGTTCGGCGACCAAGGCCGCGTTACACGACTTCTGGACAATCGGCCGATGGTTTACATCGGTTACCTGTCGTATTCACTCTACCTGTGGCACTGGCCCCTCATCCTGTTCGCCAGCATGCTTCGCCGCCACGCGTCGTCGACGCTCAGCGGAACGCAGACGCTCGCGGTACTGGCTGCCACATTCATATGCGCATGGCTGTCGTTCGTGTTTGTAGAAAATCCAATTCGAGTACGAAGCGTCCTACCGAAGAGACGCTTGCTGTTCGCAACCTTGGGTACAAGTGCAGTTCTGCTAGCGACCATCGGGTTGACCGCCGTACTCGAGCGCGGCCTACCGAGTCGACTGCCTGAGGCCGCGCTGCGAATGGCAGCAGCCGCGGACGACCGAACGGACGACTGGGACCGCTGCAGCAAGACGTTCGATCGAGACATCGCGCCGGACGATCTATGTCGTTTTGGTCCGAAGGACGGCACTACGCCGCGATTCCTGCTGTGGGGCGACAGCCATGCGCTGGCGTTGTTCCCCGCCGTTGATGCCGCCGCAAGGGAAACCGGCATCGCCGGCCTGCATGCGTCACTGTTCCAATGTCCACCCGTACCAGGCGTAGACATCAACGTTGAGGGCATCGACTGCTCGGGTTTCAACCGGCGCGTATCACATCTGATCGATTCCGAATCGTTCGATGCGGTCATCCTCGACGCGTATTGGTCGAGCTACCTTGGACCGACCAAGGTGCACGTCCCTGACGGATTCACGGGAGGTGCGGGCGAGTTCTTTCAAACGCAATTGGTGGCTTCGATCCAGCGCCTCTCGGCTAAGGGGATCACCGTCTTCGTGGTCGACCAGGTACCGAACACGCCGAGCTTTCGACCCGAACAACTCGCTAGGGCCCTGTGGTGGGGACGCACTGTCGTCGAACCTGGAACAACAGTCGCCGAGTACGAAGCTCGCATGCAACCCTTCAGAAAAGCGCTGGTGGGAGCGCGTTTCGAGCAAGTCTCGCTCGTGAAGTACCTTTGCGTCGACGGATCGTATTGCCCCGCGACAATGGACGGCTGGCCCAACTATTTCGACCGGAGTCATCTTTCGTTCCACGGCGCAACGAAGCTGACGCCTGCCTTCGTCGACGTGCTGCAGCGCGTTCGCTCGAGGTGAATGGTTCGCGGCCCTCTCTGGCCAAAACTCGCGTGGACCTTGCTCGAACCACGGAATCACTCTCGTGAACTCCGAACAATTCGCTTTCCACCTGCTCATTCACTGCGCGGCACCGAATCCGCCACGATGGTCTACGGTCTGCAGTTGAGGCCCGTTGTGGAACACCGATACACAGTTACCGAAGATGGATCGAGCGGCGGTTGCTGGTGGGACCCTAAGGCGTTGTGCCCGGAGTTGGCGTGGAGATACGACCAACCCCGTCGCGTCATGGTCGTGACCACTCGCGCCGGACGGACGATCGAGCATCGAATCGACGTGCAGGCACCGATGCCAGCGGAGCCGCGAGGCATGTTCCTTCCCGGCTTGGCGTTGCAAATCGCGCGTCGACCGCCGCAGCGATGAAGAAATCACCATTCCGCGCTGTTTCTGTGGTGTCGAAAGGCATCGGATGCTCGGCAGTCGCGCAGATCGAAGGCGTTCGATTCCTGTGTACTGACGCACCGCAGTTGCCATTGAGGGGATGCGGTGCAAAGACCTGCCGATGCGTCTTCCAGCATCACGATGACCGACGACAGGACGCTCGTCGCGACTCGGATGCGGGCATCGCAGGTTTCGGCTACCTCGGTTCCGAACGACGGACCCGCCGAGGCCGTCGCGCGAGCGACCGGCTAGACACACCGCGCAGGTATGGCAAGACCTAAAGCCTGACCTAGTGATTTAGTTGGCGCGCCCGGACGGGCTCGAACCGCCGGCCACCTGGTTCGAAGCCAGGTGCTCTATCCAACTGAGCTACGGGCGCAGGACACTCGCTAACAGCATTACTCGGGTGCGATCAACGCACCAGCCGGCCCGGCAGCGCATCCGTCGGCTCGCCGTTCTGATAAGTCACTTCGCCGCTGACGATCGTCGCGAGATAGCCGTCGGCGCGCTGTTCCAAACGCGAACCACCCGCCGGCAGGTCTTTGATCATCTCGGGTGCGCGAACGCGCAGATTGTCGAAGTCGATGATGTTGAGGTCGGCTTTCATGCCGGCCGCCAACACGCCGCGGTCGAACAGATTCACCGCACGCGCGGTGTCGTGCGTCTGGCGCTTCACCAGCGTCGCGAGATCGATGCGTTCGCCGCGGGTGCGATCGCGACCCCAGTGCGCGAGCAGATACGTCGAGAAGCTCGCGTCGCAGATCGTACCGACGTGTGCGCCGCCGTCGCCCAGCCCCATCACGCAGTCGTTGCTCAGGATCATTTCGCGGCAGCAGTCGAGATTGAACTCGGCGTAGTTCGCGAACGGCGTGAACAGCAACTGGCGGCCGTCGCGTTGCAACAGCAGGTCGTACGCGTACTCGAGCGGCGCGCGACCCAGCGCGCGAGCGCGCGGACCGATGGCGTCTTCGGGTGCCGGTTCGTAATCCGGCGGATCGTTCATCATCCAGATCCGGTCGAAATCGGCCACCAGTCGCTTCATGCGTTCGAACGCCGGTGCGGGTTCCTCGGCGAGGATCTTCGCCTTGACCGCCGGATCTCTCAGCTTTGCCAGCCGTTCGGCGAGCGGCAACTTCGCGATCGCGGAGTACGACGGCCGCATCAGCAGCGGGTTCAACGTGGTCGAAAGTCCCAGCACGATCCCGATCGGACGCGGCGCGACCTGACCGCGCATTACGCGACCTGCTGCGACATTGCTCTGGATTCGGCCGAGGATTTTCTTCCAGCCGTTGGGCGAGAGACCTTGCGCCAACGAGATCGAGATGGGGCGGAGGCTTTCGGCCGACATCCGCTCGACGATACCGAACTCTTCCTCGAGGTCGCCGAAGTCGGAGATGAGTTCGAGTACGCCGTGTCCGGCGTCCTTCAGCCCGAGCGCAATGCCGACCAGCTCGTCGACCTCGGCGGTGAGCGACGGCGTGGGGTCGCCTTTGCTGCTGCGGTGATTGAGCGTGCGCGACGTCGAGAAACCGATTGCGCCGGCGGCGGCCGCTTCGCGCGCGAGAACGCGCATCTGCGCGATGTCTTCCGCGGTCGCGGGTTCGCGCTTCGCACCGCGCTCACCCATCACGTACACGCGCAGCGCCGCGTGCGGAAGCTGCGCCGCGATGTCCATGTCGAAGCGCGCGCTTCGACAGAAAGTCGAGATACTGCGGAAACGTCTCCCAGTCCCACGACAGGCCTTCGTGCAACGCGGCGCCCGGAATGTCTTCCACGCCTTCCATCAATTCGATCAACAGGTCGTGGTCGGCGCGCTTCACCGGCGCGAAACCGACGCCGCAGTTGCCCATCACCACGGTCGTAACGCCGTGGTGGTTCGACGGCGACATGCGCGATGCCCAGGTTGCCTGCCCGTCGTAGTGCGTGTGAATGTCGACGAAGCCCGGCGTGACGATGGCGCCCGCGGCCGAAATCTCGCGTCGCCCGCGAACCCGCTACGGAACCGACCGCAACGATCTTGCCGTTCTCCACCGCCACATCGGCGTCGCGCGCCGGCGCACCGGTGCCGTCGATCACGCGTCCGCCTCGAATCACCAGGTCATGCGTCATGTCGTTCCTCCAACATCTTCCAAAAGCGGCGGGCTATTGCGCCAGCGGACCGCGAATCAAGCGTCCCGGCAACGCGCCGGTGTGTTCGTTGTTCTTCAGCAATACTTCTCCGCCGACGATCGTCGCCAGCATGCCGTCGGCCGTCTGCTTCAGCCGCTTGGCACCGCCGGGCAGGTCGTGCACGACATCCGGCATCCGCGGCGCGACCGAGTCGGGATCGAATACCGCGAAGTCTGCGGCGAGGCCCACGCGCAACAGACCGCGGTCGTGCAAGCCCCACTGCGTCGCCGTGTCGTACGTGATCAGGCGCACCGCTTCTTCCAGCGTGAACGCCTGTTTCTCGCGCACCCAGTGCGACAGCAGGTGCGTCTGCAGCGAGCTGTCCATGATCTGCGACACGTGCGCGCCGGAGTCGGAGAACGTCACCAGCGAACGCGGATGCTTCATCATCTCGAGCACGTGGTCCTGATTTTCGTTTGCGATCGGTTGGCGGAAGAACACTTTGAAGTCCTTCTCCAGCGCGATGTCGATCATCGCTTCCACCGGATGCACGCCGCGCTCGCGCGCGACATCCGACATGCGGCGCGGATCGTTCGACATCGTGTCCATCAGGTACACCCAGTCCCAATCCGGCGGACGCGCTTCCGCGCCGACGATGCGGGGACCCTTGTACGGCGCTTTCGCCACGTCGACGAGCGCGCGCTTGATCGACGGATCGCGCAGTTTCGCTTTCTGCTGCGCGAGCGGCAGAGAGCGGATGTCTTTCCATACGTCCCACTTGTCGAACGGCGTATTGCCCTCGAACGTCAACAGCACGTTCAACGCACGCGAATGCGCCTGGATCGCCATGCGGCCGCCCGCCGCAACCGTCTCGTCGGCGAGGTCGTAGTACGGGCGCCACAGTTCCGGTGCAACGCGCACCGAGAACATGCCGAACGTGATCGGCACGCGCGATTCGACGGCGAGATTCTTCAACCGGTCGAAGTACTCGCGCACGCGCTCCGGATCGCGTCCCACCGTCTCGCCGGCGATCTCGAAGATGCCGGCGTTCAGTTCGCCCATCGCGTTGACGATGGCGCGCACTTCGCGCCAGTCGGCGACGCGGCTCGCCACGGGGCGCTCGTCGGTGGTGATGTGATTGTGCGTGCGCGACGTCGAGAAGCCGATGGCACCGGCTTTCAGCGCGTCCTTCGTCAACGCGCACATTTTCTTCAGATCGTCGTCGTTCGCCGTTTCGCTGAACGCGCGCTCGCCCATCACGTAGGTGCGCAACGCCGAGTGACCCATGTAGCCGGCGTAGTTGATGCCTTTCGGCAACCGCTCGACGGTGTCGAGGAATTGCGGGAACGACTCCCAACTCCACTTGATGCCGGCGAGCATCGATTCGCGCGAAATGTCTTCGGCACGTTCGAGGTTGCGGAACACGAGATCGGCGTCTTCCGATTTGCACGGCGCAAGCGTGAACCCGCAGTTGCCCATCACCGCCGTGGTGACGCCGTGATAGCAGGAGCACGAACCGATCGGATCCCAGAACACCTGGGCATCCATGTGCGTGTGGCCGTCGACGAAACCGGGCGTCACGACATGCCCATCGGCATCGATCGTCTGTTTGGCTTTGCCGTCGACGCGACCGATCGCGGCGATGCGTCCATCGGCCACTGCGACATCGGCGCGATACCGCGGCGCACCCGAACCATCGATCACGAAACCGTTCTTGATGACGAGGTCGTAGCTCATTTCTCCCTCCGCAGCGGCCGCTCCGCCGGAGTCTACCACCCTTCCCGTTCCGCACTAGACTAGATGCCTTTCAGTGGACGAGTCCGACGATGTTTCGCGCCATCTGCCTGGGAGTCGCGCTTTTCGCAGGCGCTCACGCATACGCCGCAGGAGTCGACGACCGACCCCGGTGCCGCAAAGGCGGAATTCGCCGACGCCTACAAAACGTACAAGCGATTGATCGACGAAGGTAAGAACGAGGAGGCGCTGCCTTACGCAGAACGCGCCTACCAGTTGGGTCTGCAGATCTACGGCGAAGGCCACACGAACAGCGCCGCGCTCGCGCTGAACCTGGGCGAAACGTACGACAAGACCGGCCATCGCAAAGAAGCAGTAAAGACGCTCGACAAGGCCATCGAGTTGTACCAGCGCACCTACGGCAAACAGTCACGCGAACTCATCGATCCGCTGATGGCGCGCGCCGACGCAACGGGCGCATGGGACGGCAAGGCGCGCGACGCAATGTACGATCAGGCGCTCGACATCGCACGCAAATACGTCAAGTCTGACGACCTTCTGCTGGCGCATCTGAATCTCGAAGCCGGCATCCATCTGCTGCGCGACGGCAACGTCGCCGAATCGGAGTCGTATCTGAACGCAGCGTATTCGCAATACCACAAACAGGTCGCGGCCAACGATCCGCGTCTGCTGATCGCCTCGCTTTGGATGGGCAAGTATCAGATGGCCATCTCGAAACCGCGCGCCGCCGAACCGTATCTCACTCAGGTTCTCGCCGCGCCGGATGACGGCACGACTAATCCGTTAGTGCTCGCGTCGCACGTGCTGCTGGTAACGGTGTACGAACAACTCGGCGATTCTGAAAAGGCGACCACACACTGCGTGGCAGTCGGCAAGCTCGATCCGTGGAAAGACGCCACTCCGCCTCCGCCGTTGTATCAACCCGACCCCGAGTATCCGGCCGAAGCGAAGGGCCGCGAAGGTTTCGCATCGATCGAGTTCACCATCGATGCGTCGGGATTCGTGCGCGACGCCAAGCTGATCGAAACTCAAGGCAGCGACGCGTTCGGCGAACCGGGACTCGCGGCCGTCAGAGCCTGGCGCTACGCGCCGCGATTCGCCGATGAAGCGCCGGTCGATACCGCCGGCGCGCGGGCGAAAGTGGACTTCAAACTGACGCCGTAGGAATCAGATCGCGACGAAACGGTTCGTCGCACGATCCTTGCGTACTCTTGCTGCGTCGAATACCTGACCGTTCATGGCGATGTAGACGCCGGCAGGCAACGTCTGCACCGCGCCGAACGCCATCCCGACGTTGAACGCCGGCGTCGGTGTTCGCGAACCGCGCGGGCGACAACGCGCCGGTCAACACGATGGTCTTGTCGCGGATCGAACCCAACACGCGCGCGGTTTTCGTCATCGTGTCGGTGCCGTGCGTGACGACGACGCGCGCGTTCGGTGCCGCTGCGATCGCGCGCCGGATCGCGTCACGATCGTCGTCGGTCAGATCGAGGCTGTCCTTGCGCACGACCTCGAGCGTTTCGAACGGCACGTGCACGTGCGCTTCGCGCAGCAGATCGCCGACCATCGATCGTCCCACTTCGAATTCGCTCTGCGCATCGAAGTAGACCTTGTCGATGGTGCCCCCGGTGGTCACCACGAGAATCATGTCCATTCCCTTTCCGGTCATGTCTGCGCGCCGCGTTGCAGCCACTTCTCGACGGAAGGCGCTCGATACGCCGCGAACCGGTCGAGCAAGCGGCGCGGCGAATCGTCGACCAGCAGCATCGCCCTATGCGCGTCGCGCACGAACGCTTCCCGCACCGAGTGATCGAGAAACGCGAGCAACGCATCTGAAATAGCCGTCGACGTTCAGCAGTCCGCAGGGATGGCCGTGCAGTCCGAGTTGCGCCCACGTCAGAATCTCGAACGTTTCCTCGAGCGTGCCGAAGCCGCCCGGCAACGCGACGAAACCATCGGACAATTCCGCCATCATCGCTTTGCGTTCGTGCATCGATTCGACCACGCGAAGTTCGGTGAGCGCGCGATGCCCCACTTCACGCACCATCAGCGTGTGCGGAATGACGCCGATCACGCGACCGCCGCGCGCGAGCGCCGCATCGGCGAGCACGCCCATCAACCCGACACAACCGCCGCCGTAGACCAGTTCGACACCGCGTTCGGCCAGCGCCTCGCCGAGTTCGACCGCGGCTTTGCGATAGGCGTCGTTGGCGCCGGGACTCGAACCGGCAAATACGCAAATACGCTTCACGATCGCAGTACTAGGACTTCGCGACGCCGGATTCGACGCGCGCCGCATGCGCGAACGCGGCCACCGCTTCGCGCAGATCGGTGCGGCGCTGAGCGCCGACGCTCTCGCTGAAGCAGAACGACAGGCGCAATTGATCGAGTCCTGCGCGCGGGTTGCGACGGCGGGCATCGGCCGGATAGAAGTCGTACATCGGAATCGCGACCACGCCGTATTCCGACACGAGTCGCGAGATGAACGCATCGTCGGTGGTCACGTTCGGATTCAGGAACGTGAACACGGTGAAGAACCCTGCCTCAGGATGCGTCCAGCGGAACGATTCCGGATACGCGCCCAGTTCGTTCTGCAGTCCGTCGAGCACGATGCGGCGGTTCTCGCGATAGATCGCGAGCTTCTCGTTCGCCACCGGCCACAGCGATTTGCGCAACTGCATCGCATCGTCGTGCAACAGCGCGCCGAAGCCGTGCAGCGCTTCGGGATTCTGGAACAGCAGGTCGGCGCTCGCCTCGGTGAGCAGCAGATCGCAGATCGGTACCTGCTTACCGCCTTCGATCTCGAGCACCGCATCGGACAGGATGAAACCGACCCGCGGCCCCGGGAAACCGATCTTCGATCCGGTGAACAGATGGATCGTGCGGTCGGGCGCGAGCGTTACGAACGGCTTCGGGCGCGCATCGGCCTGCGCGTAGTTGATATATAGGTACGGCGCATCCTCGAGAATCAGGATGCCCTCTTCCTCCGCCACTTCGAGCAGCGCCAGCCTTCGCGTGTCGCTGAACGAAAAGCCGGCCGGATTGTGGCCGTCGGGAATCGAATAGTAGAACGGCACGAAATAGCCGGCCGCGCGCGCCGCACGAATCTGCTCTCGTACGCGCGCCACGATCGGGCCTTCGCGATCCATTTCCACACTGAACACCGCTGCATGGCGGTTCAGCATGGCGCGGGCAAGAAAGCCGGCGTACGTCGGGGCGTCGGTGATATACGCGATCGGCTTGCCGGGCCGCTCGAACAACGAGCAAACGAGACTGATGCCGCCGGTAGCGCCAACAGTTGGAATGAGGCGCGCCGGATCGATGTCGAGACTCCAGTCGGCGCCATATACTTCTGCGAACGCCTCGCGCGGCCTGCGCGGTCCGAGCGTATCCGTATAGGCGTACGATTCGCGCAGATACTCCGGCAGCGCTTCCGGATCGTTCAGCCCTTCACGCACGCGAAGATGTTCGTAATACGCGGACTTGTGCAGCAGAAATCCGCGCGGGTCGGTGGCCTCGGGGTGCGGGTAACCGGCGCCCAGGTGATGAATCTTCAGCCCGTGCGATTCAGCGATCGCACGCAGGTTCGGAAGCGATGCGGCCATCTGCCGCGTCACCGAAACCGGCTGACGTCGGATGTCGGGGGCAGACAATGTCGTGCGCGGAGCCTTTGCCATGCGCGTATTCGTGCGATTTGCGGATTCGGCACACTGCTCTAGGATGGCGATTCCGTCAAGAAGCTCACGCGAGTTCAGGTTCGATGCAACAACTGCACTTCGAAACGCACGGCAGCGTCGGCCCGCACCTGTTGCTGGTGCACGGCTTTCTCATGTCGCGCGCGCAATGGCTGCCGAACCTGAGCGCGCTTTCGCAGGTGTGTCGTCCGGTCGTGGTCGAGTTGTTGGGGCACGGTCGTTCCGACGCGCCGTCGAACGCAACCTCATACCATCCCGACGCATACGTCGCCGCGTTCGACGACATCCGTCGCTCGCTCGGCGTCGAACGCTGGTGGCTGTGCGGTTATTCGTTGGGCGCCGGTTTGACGATCCGCTACGCGTTGACGCAGCCGGATCGAGTGTTCGGTCATGCGTTCACGAACTCGACGTCGGCGTTCGCCGACACCGAACAGACCGACGCGTGGAAAAACGGTTCGGCCGACGCCGCAGCGAAGCTGGAAGCCGGTGGACTCGACGCCATCGAACGCATGCCGGTGCATCCGCGCCACGCAAAGCGTCTACCCCGCGATCTATACGATGCGTTGATGATCGACGCCGCGCGTCTGAGCCCGCTCGGCATCGCAAACACGTTGCGTCACACCAACCCCAACGCGACCGTCAGGGCGCGCGTCCACGAGAACACCGTACCCGCGCTACTGGTGTGCGGGCGCGAGGAAAAGCGCTTCGCGCCGCACCGGGAATTCGCGCGAACGCAGATGCCGAAGCTGTCGATCGTCGATCTCGCGGTGGGCCACGGCGTCAATATGGAAGACGCGGACGGATTCAATCAGGCGTTGATCGATTTCGTCACCCAGCAATCACGCTGACGTGCCACGGCGTCACGGGCTTACGCTCGTCGCCGCAGCTCGTCAGCACTTGCCTGACCGCGCCGGGTCTTACCGCGACCGCGTGCGAACCGAACGAAATGCGATAGCCGCCGCCCTCGAGCGGTTGCCGATCCAACGCGCCTGAAGTATCGATGCCGCGCGCGGCGAGCGCCGCTTCGGCCGCCTGTACTTCGGGCGCGTGACGAGTGCGTCCGCGCAGCCACTTTGCGCCAACGTGGTTCCGTTCGACCGTGTCGACGAACTCGGCTACGTCGCCGGGTTGCACTCGACCGTATAGCGCCGCTTGCGGCAGCGTAAGAACGTTAGGCGCGAACCGGTGTCCGCCGACATGCGTTGTTTGCCACGCCCGACCCTCCACACGCTCGCGCAACGCAGCGTAAGTCGGCAGGCCGAAGCGCGCGCAGCACACGTCGCGCTGGCCATTTGTACAGACGAAATACTGCGGCGCAGTTTCGAGCGGCATCGTCTCGATCGCGTCGAGCGACAGCACGGCGAGCGAGTCGTAGTCGCGAACCTCCACGCGATGGAGTCCGTGCGGCGTGGCGAGCATCAGCGTCACACCGGTCCGGTCGATCTCGGGGCGCCGGATCAGCTGGAGCCGCGGTTTCAATTTGCGCGCGGCGATCTCGTCCGACAGCCGTTTCAGCCATGCCTTCGTCGTCGGAGCGAGCGCGTTGTCGGAAGTGGCTTTCGCCGTCCACGCCGGCACGTACTCGAGCATGATCCACACGTCGACGACATCGGCGGTGCCGCCCATCGGCTCTGCTTCTGCTTGCGCCACTTCGGCGCAATACTCGCGCTGCATCTGACTTCCCACTGATCGAGGTTTCGCGGCAGCGTAGCGAGTTAACGCGACGCGGCATAGCCGATGTCCCGGGTTACCATGGCTCAACTACAGTCGAACGCAGTAGGAGGAATGCAGTCATGGCAACGGACGATCGAGACGAGGTCCGACCGTACGCGTCACCGGTGTGCTACGCGCACGAGTTCGAAACCAACCCGCTGCAGAACTCCGACATCGTCGCGTTCCTGAACGGATTGCTCGAAGGCGAGCGCGCCGGCGCACAAGGTCTCATCGACATGTCGAAAACCTGCACCGACGCCGCGTTGAAGCAACTCCTGCTCGATGTGGCGCGCGACGAGGGTCGCTACTGCGTGATGCTGCGATCGCACGTGCAGCGGCTCGGCGGAACGCCGACCGACGTTACCGGCGTGTTCTACGAAAAGCTGATGGCGCGCGACGGACTGGCGGCGCAACTGAAGCTGCTCGACCGGGGTCAGTCCGCCGTGGTGCGGATGATCGACGAGACGATGCCGCGTATCGCCGACGCGGCGCTGCGCGACGATCTCACCGAGATGCGCGAAGTGCACGTGCGTAACATCGCGCGCTGCGCGGCGGTCGCCGTTTGAGCGACCGCGCGACGGCTAGCGCGCGGCGAGGCGTTCAGCGCGACTGATCTGGTCCTGGATCGACGGCAATACCGATTCGATTTCGTCTGCGTGGCGCTGCCACTTCTGCGGATGCGGCGGCGACACCGTGTACCGCGACAGCGGCAATTCACGAGCCAACACGCGATCCCACTCGAGCGACACCGATGCGCAGACCCGACGGATTTCCGGTTCCGGCTCCGCGACCAGCGATGCATACCTCACGATCGACCAGCGTTCGGCCGGCAGGCGCTCGAGATCGTCGAGCAGTAACCGCGTCGTAGTGTGCCATTGCGCCGCGACGATGCGATGCAGCGGTTGCCTGGCGAGTTGCTCCCAACCCGGCACGAGCAGCAGCGACCACGGCAGTCCGGTCCAGTTCGGCAGATTCGGATAGGTCCGGAAGCGTCCCGACGTCCACGCCTCGATCATGCTCGACAGTACCTGCCGCGGGTCGCGATGCAGATACAGGAAACGGGCTTCGGGGAACACCGCCGCCAGGAACGGCACCCGCAGCGCATTCTTCGGCGTCTTCTCGAGCATCCGCACGCGCGTCGCCGGTGTCGGCGGATTCCGGTCTCGATCGCGTAGGGCGGCGAAGAATCGCGCGCGCAGCTCGCTGACGACTGCCGGCGTCGCGTCTTCGGCGAGCAGCCGGTTCGAGGCGAATCCTCTGGACTCCGGCGCGAGTCCCCGTACGCCTTCGATCAGCTGGTGGCTCTCGTCGCCGATCGTGAACACCGACGGCGATTGCGCCAGCGTTTCGAACAGGAAGGTCGAGCCGGTGCGCGGCGGCGACACGATGAAAACCGGACGATCGAATACCGGGTCGCCGACCTCGCGCACCGCGGCGGGTGCCTTCCGCGGCTGTTCGACCGGATTCTCGCGCGCTTCGGGATCCGCCGAATCGCGCCGATCCGCCAGCGCCGCGACGAACACCCACGCATCGAGCGCCTCCATCACACGCACGCCGTTGCGCAGTGCGATCTCGTTGCCGCCTCGCGCTGCGATGTCGGGCCGGGTCGCATCGAGCAGCGCCCGATAGCGGGGCCAGCCGTTTCGATCTTCACCGTAACAAGACCACAGCGCATGCCATTCGCGGACGAAGGTCGCCAACCCATCGATGACGGGCCCGATCTTCGGGTGCGGCACCGCTTCCGACTGCATGAACGCGATGTGCGACCGGATCTCCCACGGCGTCATCACGAGCGGCACGTTCTGCGATTCGAAATCGAGTTGCGACGCCGCACCCCCCGGTCCGATCAGGCGCGGCGACCAGCCCGGCAGTTCGCGCCCGTTCGGTCGCGCGTTGCGGACGTGTTCCCAGAACGCCGCGCCCCCGACCGTGTCGGCCACCAGGTGGATGCGCGGCAGCACGTGATCGTTCACGACGTGATGCATCCGCCAGGTATCGAAGATCCAGCACTCGCCCTCGCGCATGTTGACCTGCTCGCCGCCGCAGACGAACCGGACGGTAGGCTGCGTGACGATCGGAACATGCACGCGGATGCGCTCGCGCCAGTAGTAGTTCACGTCGACGTGCGGCATCACCTCGGCATGTCCCGAGAGCCGCATGAGACGGGTGCGCCCCCACGTCCCGCCGATGCTCTCCAGTACCCGCATCAGATAGGGGCTGCGCTGGAGAGATTCGGTGGGGCGCATCGCGCCGTACGCCGCATCGCTGGCCGGATCGCCATCGGTCGCGATCAGCGTCAGCGCATCGTTGCCGGCGTATCCCTGTGGATGCGGACGCCACGCCGATGCATCGATTGCGTCCACTTCGGCCCGCAACGCCGCCGCATCGAACGCGAGCGGCAGCTGCATGAACGGCACTTGCATCTTCATCGCG
>CAWBBR010000009.1:0-249181 GCA_963787045.1 uncultured Gammaproteobacteria bacterium
GCGTACCTCGATGGCGAAGTGGTTGCCATCTCGGGTAACGGCGCGACCAGTTTCAGGCGTCTGCAGGAAGCGCTGTCGACGCAGCGCACCGACGGGTTGGTGTATCAGGTATTCGATCTGCTGCACCTCGACGGATACGACCTCACCGGCGTCGCGCAGAGCGAGCGCAAGCGCGTGCTCGCGGAGGTGCTCGCCGCAGCGGGGTTCATCGGTGACGGACGGGTGCGGTACACGGATCACATCGAAGGCAACGGCGAGGAGTTCTATCGCCAGTCGTGCACGCTCGGCCTCGAGGGCATCGTCTCGAAGAGCGCCGACGCGACGTATCGGACCGGTCGTACTCGAAGCTGGTTGAAGACGAAGTGCAACCAGCACGACGAGCTGGTGGTGGGTGGATACACCGAGCCGAGCGGCACGCGTACCGGCTTCGGCGCATTGCTGCTCGGGATGTTCGACGAGCACGGCAAGCTCGCGTACGCCGGCAAGGTGGGCACCGGCTTCGACACGCGGCAGTTGCAGGAGCTCGCGTCGAAACTGCACGCGATCACCGTCGCGAAGAGTCCGTTCGCCACGCCGCGTGCCGATGCGTGGTGTGCACTGGGTACGCCCGATCCTGGTCGCCGAAGTGGAGTTTACCGAGCGCACCCGAGAGGGGATGCTGCGGCATCCGTCGTTTCGCGGCTTGCGTGAAGACAAGAGTCCGAAGGAGGTGCGCGTGGTAGACATGGCTGAATCGACGAGCAAACCGGCGCCGGCGAAAGCTCGCCGCCGGTCCAAACCGGCGAACGACCTCACAAAGGGGCGCGCCGATCGCGCCGAGCCGGACGATGCGGTCGTCGCCGGAGTGAAGCTGACGCACCCCGAGCGCGTGTTGTGGCCGGAGCAGGGCACGACCAAAGCGGACCTGGCGCGGTATTACGAGGCGATCGAGCCATGGTTGCTGCCGTTGCTGAGCCGCCGACCGCTCGCGCTGCTGCGATGCCCCGAAGGGCGCGCGAAGGCGTGCTTTTTCCAGAAGCATCCAGGTGAGTCGATGAGCGAAGCGATTCCGCGCATTCCGATCCGCGAGAAAGACGGTGTGGCGTCGTACATGTATGTCGAGACGATTGCCGACGTGGTGCGCCTGGTGCAGATGGGCGTGCTCGAACTGCACGTGTGGGGCAGTCGCGTAGACGATCTCGAGCGCCCCGACCTGATCGTGTTCGATCTGGACCCCGGTCCGAAGGTCGGCTGGGGTCAGGTGATCAGCGCGGCGGAGACGGTGCGCGACGTTCTAGCCGAAATGAAGTTCGCGTCGTTCGCGCGCGTGACCGGCGGCAAAGGGCTGCACGTCGTCGTGCCGCTCAAACCGTCGGCGGACTGGGACACGGTGAAGTCGTTCAGTCTTGCAGTCGCACAGCTGATCGCGCGCGATGCGCCAACGCAGTTCACCACCAACATGGCGAAGTCGAAGCGGGAAGGCAGGATCTTTCTCGACTACCTGCGCAACGGTCGCGGCGCCACGGCGATCGCGTCGTACTCCACACGTGCGCGCGAAGGGGCGCCGGTGGCGATGCCGGTGCGGTGGGAGGAACTGTCGGCGGCGATGACGCCGGATCGATACAACATCGGCAACGCTGTGCGGCGCCTGAAGTCGCTGCGGAGCGATCCGTGGGCCGACTTCGACGACGCGCGGCGGCCGCTGGGTGCGGAGATCCGACGTGTACTGGGTGCAGGTAACGCGTCACCGGAGAGAAGGCGACCAAGGCCCCGAAAGCGAAACCCAAGACTCGCGCGAAACCGACGACATCGCGCGCCAAGCGGAAGGCTGCGAAATGACCGCGCGTGCGATGTGGAAAGGCGTGCTGCGGCTCGGCGACGCGAGCGTGGCGGTGAAACTCTATTCGGCGGTGGAAAGCCAGGACATCCACTTTCGCCTGCTGCATGCGAAGGACCTGACACCCGTCGCGCAGGTGTTCGTCGATCCGAGCAACGACGAAGTCGTGCCATACGAAACAGATCCAGCGCGGTTACGCGGGGGCCGAGGGTGAGCTGGTGATCCTGAAACCCGACGAACTCGCGGCGCTGAGCCCCGGTGAGTCGCGCGATATCCAGCTCAGCCGGTTCGTTCCCACCAGCGCGATCGACCCGCAGTGGTACGACCGTCCGTACTATCTCGGTCCCGACGGGTCGGAGAAGTCGTACTACGCGCTAACGGCGGCGTTGGGTCGCAGCGATCTCGAAGGCATCGCGCGCTGGGTCATGCGCAAGAAGGCGTATGTCGGCGCGCTGCGCGTTCGCGACGACAATCTCGTGCTGGTGACGCTCAGGCACGCGGGCGAGGTGGTGCCGCTCGAATCGCTCGACCTTCCGTCCGGACCCGCGCTCGATCAAAAGGAACTCGACATGGCGAAACAGCTGATGGGTATGCTCGAAGCCGACTTCGATCCGAACGAGTACCGCGACGAATACCGCGACCAGGTGCGCGCACTGATCGATTCGAAGAAGCGCGGCCGAAAGCCGAAGCTGAAAGTGGTGACGCCGACCGCGCGCACCGACGATCTCACGGCGGCATTGAGCGCAAGTCTTCGCGCCCACAAACCCATCGCTGCCGGGCCAAAAGCAAAAGGCAAACGCAAGTCGGCGGAGAAATCCCGTGCCTCCGCGTAAGCGCGCGCCGCGCCGCGAAGAGGCAGAGGTAGCCCAACCCGACGCCGAGAATGCGGCGGTACGCGGCTTCTGGTCCGGAAATCTGTCGTTCGGACTCGTCAGCATTCCGGTGAGTCTGATCACCGCCCAACGGCCGAGTCGTGTCGCGCTACGGATGCTCTCACCGAGCGGCACGCCGCTACGGCGGCGGTTCTTCTGTCCGAAAGAGGACGTCGCGCTGGAGGCAGGCGATATCGTGCGCGGCTACGAAGTGGAGAAGGACCTGTTCGTGGTGGTCTCGGACGACGAGCTCGAGGCCATCGCGCCGAAGCTGTCGCAGGAGATCGACCTGCGCCGCTTCGTGCCGCTCGAAGACATCGATCCGATGTACTTCGAACATGGCTACTTCCTCGTGCCGGGCAAACGATCCGGCAAGGCATATCGCCTGCTGGCGCGGATCATGGAAGAGCGCGGCCGCGCCGGCATCGCCACGTTCGTCATGCGCGGCAAACAATATCTGGTGGCGATCACCGCGCGCGGCGGGCTGCTGCGCGCGGAAACGCTTCGCTTCGCGGACGAACTGCGCAGCGCCGCCGACGTCGGGCTGGGCAAGGCGAGCGTTCCGGGCGCCGAGAGGGTGAACGAGTTCGCGCAACGCATCGAAGCGCTGCGCGCGGACGGCCTGGACGCGAGCGAACTCGAAGACCAGCAGACGCAGCGGTTGGTGAAATTGATCGAAGCGAAGCGGCGCGCGGGAAAGGACGTGGTCGCGGCGCCGCCTACGCCGGAAGAACCCGAAGCCGGCGGCGCAGAAATCGTCGACCTGATGAAATATCTGAAGGACAGCATTACCGGCAAGGCAGCGAACGCGGCATCATCCAAAGGCAAGCGCGGCAGCCCTCGCGGCAAGGGCGGCGAAGCGCAGCTCGAGCGGAGAGCACACGAAAGGGCGCGGCAAGCCCTCGGCACCGCCAGCGCGGCGGCGAACGAGCACTTGATCGAATGGAGGACGCGTGACGGAGAACTGGAGAAATACCGGAACCGCGATACTGCGTTACTCGCTGTTGCGCGTCTTTGCCAACAACCCCGGGATGGATGCCGAGGAACTGGCGATGATCGAGCAATTGGCGCTGAGGGACGGTGTAGTCGACGATCGGGAGCGCGAGATCCTCGGTCGCATGTTCGCTCGTCTAAACGAACAGAATGTCCCGAAGGACGTTTGGGAAGAGATCGGTCGCTTCAAGGCGGAACACGGTATCGGGTGATTGCTTCAAGGCTTGTCACTCAGCGTCCCCAGCACATACGCGGCGACGAGCAACGGCAGCGCCGAAATGGCGAGCGCCCACGAGAAGCCGCCGGGAACATGCACCAGACCTGCAACGAGCAGCGGTCCGATGATCTGCCCGATCGCGAACGCCGCCGTCATTGCGCCGATCAGCGAGCGTGCGTGCACACCCGCTACGCGACGCGCTTCCTGAATACCCGTCATCGTGTTCACCATGACGGTGCCGCCGACACACAACGCCGCAATTGCGATGCCGGTGAGTCCTGGAAGCGCGATCGGAATCAGTACGCCGATCGCCATGATGAGATTGCCTGCCATCCAGACGACGCGGTTGCTGAAGCGACGCGCGAGCGGCGCAGAAACGATCGTGGAGAGCATTGCGGCGGCGCCGAAGAACGGCCAGGCCCAACCGAACCAGGCCGGGTCTGTGATCACCTGCTTCGCCATCACCGGCAGGAACGTCGCCGGGATGATGTACCCCAGCCCGTATGCGCCGTAGCAGAACACCAACCGGAAGTGGGTCCTTGCGCTATGTGAATCGTCAGGGGCACGCGGCGCCGGCGGCGAGGGTCCGTCGCCGAGAACGCGCCACACGGCGAGGGTGACGATCGCGGCGGTCGCTCCCAACAGAACCCAGGCCGTGTCCGCGGACGCGTTCAGTCGTAACAGCACCAGACATGCCGCGCCCGCATACATGATGCCGGCGCCGACACCCGCGTAGACCGTGCCGCTCAGGTTCTCTCGCGCCACATTCGTCAGCCGCGGCAGGATCCACGCGGACACGGCGATCATGACCAGCGCGCTCGCGAGGCCCGCGACGCCGCGCAGGATCAGCCACGCCGCAAAGTGATGATCCGCGCCCATTGCGAGCGTGCAGATGGCGATCAAGCCGAGGCCGCAACGGATCGCGGTGCGAGTGGAAATGCCCGGATGCATGGCCAGCAGACTTCCAGCCAGGTATCCGAGGTAGTTCGCGGACGCGAGCCAGCCGCCCTGGGCGACGGTAATGCCGTGGTCCGTCTGCATCATCGGAAGGATCGGCGTGAAGGCGAACCGCCCGATGCCGATCGCGACGGCGAGTGCGGCCAGGCCGCTGACCGCTACAGCGAGGGGCGAGTGAATTCGGCTGGACATCATGTGACGCATTCTGGCAGCAAGCACGCTTCCGAACGAGCCTCGACAGCTTGCTGGCCGTCATGTGACACCTGGCGTCCCAACAAACAAATCAAGGTGCGGACGAATCGGCTCTGGAATAACCTGCGGTAATACGTCAGCGGACGCAACGGGGGTGGATCATGAACCGCGTTGTCCTGGGTATCGCGTGTGGCGTGCTGATCGGCGCTGCCGTGGGAAGGTACGTACACCCTACCGGCGCATCGATGTTCGGTTCATTCACGACGGCCGCCGGCGCTGCCTGTCCGATCGCCATGGACGGCAAGCACCGCTTGGAGAACACGCGCGCCGCGTTGGCGCGCTCGTTGACGCAACTCGCGAAGGACCCGGCTGCGGCGTCTGGCCGCATCGAGGACATGCCAGGACTCATGGATCTGGTACGGATGATGGCGAGGCAGGCGCCGGTCGAAACTGCGCGAATGGTCATGAGCGCCGGTCTTTACGAACCCCTCGAATCTGAAGCGCTCAGCGCGATTGCGCTCGCGTGGTTCGAAAGAGACGGTGCGTCGATCATCGCCACACTCGTCAAAGAAAACGCGTACGACGAGCTGAAGCGCTTCTACCGACCCGTCTTCGCGGTGGCGGCCACCGAGCGGCCGTTCGAAGCGCTCGGACCGATCATGGCGCTCGAAGATCGCCAGCTCAGGAACTCCCTGTTCGTCAGCCTGTGCTACGGAATAGATGCCGATGAACTGCCAAGGCTCGCGCATGCGCTGATGACGCTGCCGGTGCGCGATCGACAGTGGATCGTGCGGAACGTCGGCAGTGAGTTTGCTCAGAAGAACCCCGAATTCGCGTTGGCGTGGGCGGCATCGCTGACACCGGCGGAGGCGGCGGAGCTGCAGAGCTGGGCGTTGCGCTCGATTGCCCAATCCGATCCCACGCGTGCGCTCGCGCTGGCCGGTGAAGGTACTCGAGATCGCAGCGCCATCGAGATCGGCGCGCTCGAAGCGCTGGCGCACACAGATCCCATGAGCGCGATCGCGATCTTCGACAAGACGGATGACGTGAACGAGAAACGCTCTATGGCGTCGTACATTGCCCGCGGCTGGGGAGCGAGCGATGGCGCGGCCGCCGCCCAATGGGTGGCGTCGTTGAGCGACACGAATATCGACGTTGCCGAAGCGCTGCAATCCGTGGCGAACAACTGGGCGCATGACGACATCGATGCCGCCGCCGCGTTCACCAACAAACTGGACATGCGCTATCGCAACAGCTGGATCATCTCGGTAACTCAGGGGTTCATGTACGAAGACACCGAAAAGTATCTGCAGTGGATCGAGCAGTTCCGTGCCGAACCTTGGTACCCGCTGTTGCTCACGCAGGAGGTATGGCCGATGGAGCGCGACAACCCGGAGGCCGCGATCAGCTATGTGCTGGCGCTCGATCCGGCGATCCGCAACGAACCTCTTCAGAAGTTGATCGAGCAGGTTTCGGATTACGATCCGAAGCGCGCGGCCGGTTGGCTCTCGCAGATCTCGGACGACCACATGCGGTTCGCCAGCATGGACAGGTTGGTTGCGTTCTGGAGCAGTCGGTCGCCCAACGATCTGGCGGAGTGGATCGATTCGCTGCCACCGGGCGCGTTCAGAGATTCGGCGCTCGCGACACTGGTCGCCCACAGTGGGTCACCGGACCTGAAGTCGCTGAGCAGTCGAATCGAAAGCCGCGATTCGCGCGTTCAGGCGTTATTCAGTCGTGGTGTACAGCCCGAAGTCGCCCGCGAAATCGTCGCGATTCTGCACGACATTTCCCTGGACGAACGGCAGTGGAAAGCGCTCGAGAGCGCGCTGGCCAGCGCGTCCTGAACGGCGGATAGAATCTCGCGCCGGTTGGAACCGGCGCGAACGACTACTGCTTCAGCTGCCCGCGGATTTCTCCGCCTTTGTGCGCGTCGGTGTGCACATTTACATAGAGCGTGCCGGCCTTTAGCGATTCGATTTGCGCGGCGGTGAGTTTGGCACCTACGGGAACGGTCCACTCGTGATCGCTCTTCTTGTTCAGCGTCACCGCGACGCCGCCGTTCACACCCGGCGCGCCTTCGTGGATGTGTGCAGCGGTGCCGTCGATGTCCTTCGTTTTGACGCTACCGCTGATGGATCTGTCTGCTTTCAGTTGGAACTGCGCGGTGCCGGTAGCCTTCGTTTCAACCGGCGGAACTTCCTGCGCGCCGGTCAATGTTGCTTTGATGGGCGCTGCGGATGCGGTGCCGCAAGCGAAGGCGAACATCGCAATTGCGACGGTAATGGCGAAACGAGCGTTGAGGAGGGTGTGCGGAACTGTATGCATGATGACCTCGGTGATTGATCGGACTAACGCGGTAATGCGACATCCAAACATCGGTCGAACTCAGGGGCTCGACGCCCAGCAGATCGATACAGCGCCACACAGCTTATGCCACTTGGCGACGGGTCGCACAGGTAGATTGAGCGCGCCTTTACAGACCCGGCCCGAGCTCCGCCTTGCCGCCGTCGGTGAAGCGCGACAAGCGAAAACGCGAGAGGTCGTGACGCGCGGGCTTACCGAGCACCATCTCTGCGACCACACGTCCGGCGCCGGGGCCGATCCCGAAACCGTGACCGCTGAAACCCGTCGCGAGATACAAGCCGGGGTACTTCGCGACATGGTCGATCACTGGCACGACGTCCGGCATCACGTCGATCATGCCGGCCCAGGCTTCTTCGAACGGTACGTCGGCGAGCTTCGGCAACCGTTTGATCAAACCGGCCCGCATCTCGCGCAACGCTTCGCGTGACGGTTCCGGATTCAGCACGCGCACTTTCTCGAACGGCGTGATCTCGTCGGCGTGCCAGTGGCGCGTCGGGAACAAGCGCGCGAACAGATCACCGCCGAAGCGCACGTCGAGGAAGCGGGTGCTGGAGCGCAAGGCGGGCAGGAACTCGGAGAAGTAGCGCAGCGTGTCTGCACCGACGAAGTGTTCGTTCGTGCTGCTCGAGGCAACCGTGTAGCCGCCGTCCTGCCGCCGCCGGATCGCGACCTCGCCGAGTATCGCGCCGCCTTCGTAGAAGTTCGGCGACGGTGCGGTGCGCGCGACCGTTGCGCGTGCACTCAGTTGCGGCAGTTCCACGCCGAGATTGCCGAGAAAGCGCGTCGACCACGCGCCGGCCGCGCAAACGACCGCGTTGGCCCGCACGCGACCGTGTTCGGTGACGACGCCGGCGACGCGTCCCGCCGCCGTGTCGATCGCGCGCACCGCGCAGTGTTCGCGAACCGCGCCGCCGCGTGCCTGCAATGCCCGCGCGAGCGCCGGCACCGCTTTGAAGGGTTCGGCGCGACTGTCGCTCGGAGTGAACATACCACCGGCCCATTGGCCCGGCTTGTCGTCCACCAGTGCGTCGACCTCCGCGCCGGTGAGCATGCGCGTGTCGAGTTGATGGCGTTCCGCGATCCGCAGCCAGCGTTCCAGCCGGGCGAGTTCACGCTCGGTGCGCGCGGTGTACAGAATGCCGCAGCGGGTGAATCCGGTGTCTTCGCCGATCTCCCGCGAAATGGATTCCCACAGGTTCACGCTATCCATCGCGATCGGCACTTCTGCGGCATCGCGGCCCTGTTGGCGAATCCAGCCCCAGTTGCGGCTCGATTGTTCGCCGGCGACGCGGCCTTTGTCGCAGACGAGCACCGATGAACCGGCTTGTCGCAGGAACCATGCCGTAGAAATGCCAATGACGCCGGCACCGATCACCACCACGTCGACGGCGGGCGGCAGCGGATCGCGAAACGTGATCGGTGCCTGATCGGAGAAGTCGGTCATGTGCCGGCGTCGCCTGCATCGTTTTGGACGCCCAACCGCTTCGCGTCGCGCAATGTGCACCGGCAAGTGGCACACGCGACTGGCCGCAGGCCGATTCTGTGCGCCTGCGCGCTGGCGTGGCTCTTGCTTCGACGATCCATGCCGGACAACTCCGCGAAGGTGATGAGGGGATGGCAAGGGTAGCGCCTGGCGTCGGTCCGCGGCATCCACAAGTGATCGTGCTCGTTGGCGCGACGGGTGATCTTGCGCGACGCAAGCTGTTGCCGGGTTTGTTCCATCTGCTGACCGCGGGATTCATTCCGAGCTGCCGGATCATCGGCGTATCGCTCGACGAGTTCGATGCCGACGGCTTCCGCAAATGCGCGCGCACGGCGCTCGACGAGTTTTCCACCCGCAAGGTCTCGGAGACGGACTGGGAGTGCTTTGCCGCGGCGCTCGATTACGTGCCGCTGACCGCGGGTGCCGCCGCCGTGAGGGCGGCGGTGGAGGCGGCTGAGCGGACGTTCAACAGCGAAAGTCAGCGGCTCCACTATCTGAGCGTACCGCCCGCGGCCGCGCTATCGGCGGTAAGAATGTTGGGCGAGGCGGGGCTGGTCGAACGTTCGCGCATCGTGATGGAGAAACCGTTCGGCACCGACCTCGCGAGCGCGGTTTCGCTGAACGCGAAGCTGCACGAGGTGTTCCAGGAGTCGCAGATCTTCCGGATCGACCATTTCCTCGGCAAGGAACCGGCGCAGAACATCCTCGCTTTCCGTTTCGCCAACGGATTGTTCGAGCCGATCTGGAATCGCAATTTCATCGACCACATTCAGATCGACGTACCGGAGACGCTCGGGCTCGATCGGCGCGCGGCGTTCTACGAAACCACCGGCGCGTACCGCGACATGGTGGTGACGCACTTGTTCCAGATTCTCGCGTTCACCGCGATGGAGCCGCCGACCGCGCTGGAGCCGGCGTCGATCACCGAGGAGAAGAACAAGGTGTTCCGCAGCATGCTGCCGATCGAACCGGGCGACGTGGTGCGCGCGCAATACAGCGGTTATCGCGGGGAAGCCGGTGTCGATCCCGAGTCCGAAACGGAAACGTTCATCGCGCTGAAGTGTTCGATCGACAACTGGCGCTGGGCCGACGTGCCGTTCTTTCTGCGCACCGGTAAGCGGCTCGCAGAGGGTCAACGCATCATCTCGATCGCGTTTCGCGAGCCGCCGAAGAGCATGTTTCCTGCGGGGTCCGGCGTCGGCGCGCACGGTCCGGATCATCTGACGTTCGATCTGGCCGATGCCTCGAAGGTATCGCTGTCGTTCTACGGCAAGCGTCCCGGTCCGGGCATGCGTCTCGACAAGCTGAGCATGCAGTTCGCGATGCACGACACCGGCATGATCGGCGACGTGCTCGAAGCGTACGAACGACTGATCCTCGATGCGATGCGCGGCGACCACACGCTGTTCACCACGGCCGACGGCATCGAACGGCTGTGGCAGGTGTCGGCGCCGTTGCTGGAATCGCCGCCGCCGGTTCGTTCGTATGCACCGGGTTCGTGGGGTCCGACGGCGATCCACCAGCTGATCGCGCCGCGCGCATGGCGGTTACCGTTCGAGCGGGCGTGGCGCGCGCCGAACAAGTCGGGCGGTTGAGCGCGACGGTTACGCGAGTATCTCGTCGAGCCGTTCGTTCACCGTTTTCTCGACGCGCGACTTCAGCGGCGTGAGCGCGAGGCCGAGCGCGATCTCGACCGCGATGTGGTCGTCGTCCAGTTTGATGGAGCCGCTGGCGCCGCTGCGCGAGAAGTGTGCGGTGTCGCCTTCCCAGCGGCACCGCGCCTTCAGCTTGTCCTCGATCTCGTGGGCGAGGTTCTCGATCTGCGCGCGCAGATCGGCGCGAGGCAGCCGGTGGTTGCGCGTGATCCGAATGACCGACATGGACGCCTCGCGATTGAGCGTTACTTCGAATTGATCGCGAAGCCGATCTTCAGCGTCACCTGCCAATGATCGATGCGGCCGTCTTCGAGGTGTCCGCGGATGCTGTCGACTTCGAACCAGCGCAAGTTTTGCACGGTTTCGCCGGTGCGCGTGAGCGCCGATTCCACCGCTGCCTCGATCGACTTGCCCGACGAGCCGGTGATCTCGATGGTCTTGTAGGTGTGATCAGTCATGGCGTGCTCCGCGTTCATTGCATTTCGACGACGGTGTGGCTCGCGCGGCCCCACGCCTTGCGCAGCCACGCATCGCGTTGCCGCAGGCTCTCGTACAGTGCTTTCCGTTGCGACTCCGATCGAGTCTCTTCGATCTCCGAGACGGTCGCGGTGATGAGGTCCGAGCCATCGAGAAGCGTTGAACTTTCAGCGATCTGCAGTTGCGACATTTCCGATTCTCCTGTGATGCATCGAAGCGATGCGCGATCGAGAATCTCAGGCCGGAAACGTGCGCAGTAGTCCTACTCGGTCGCGATGGAAAGTAGGACGCGTCCTATGCCGAGACCGCGCCTCAATTCGCGTGTTGGGGATGTTTCAAAGCCGGCTATTGCGGCGAATTCTTCTTCACGGCGTCCGCGACATCTGGTTCCGCGGCGAAATGTCGTGGTGCGCGCTTCGGGGACAGTTGCGATTGGCGACTGCCGTTGCGGTCTTGATCGTCTGCTTGATCGTCTGGAGGAAGCTCGTGATACGCCCTGACCAGCGCGCCGACGAATCGCATGAAGTCGTCGCCTGACGCAGAACCTGCCTTACGTCCCTGATTTGTTCGCGCTCATCGTCCCACCGGTCTGATCGTGGCGGCGACAACGTATATCACAGCTGGTGACGCGATGGCCTGGCACGCGGTGCCAGGCATCGCTGGCGGCGTTACTGCTGACTCGTGGTCGAGTTCGAATGTTGCGTCTGTTTGTTCATCGAGGAACTGGAGCCTTGCGTCGAATGGCTCGAATTCATCGCGGTGGCAAATTCGTTCGAGTCGAGGCGCCCGTCGCCATTTTTGTCTGCGACGCTGTAGTCACCCAGCCCCGCCTGTTGCGCCTCGGACTTGCTGACGTAGCCGTCGTGATTCGCATCCATCGCGCTGAACGCGGCCTTGTCACGCTGCGTCGAGGACGTGGCGCTCGGGTCCGGACTCGGCTCCGTTGCCATCGCTGCGCTCGCGCTCATTAGACACGCGACTCCAATCGCTACCAGATTTGCTCGTTTCATGGCTCAGTACTCCAAAGGCGGCCGGCATCGTGCCGGTCGGTCCGCTGTATACACAATATCTGTGCCACGCATGCAGCCTGCGCAATCACTGGCCTTAGGCTCTTCGGGCAGGCCCGACTGCGGATCGATTACAGGAAATATGTACAAAATACCGGCCGGATCGCCGCGAACATCGCCTCGGTGCCCCTGCGCAGGGCCGTTGGAGATGAGAGCGCGGAACGTGGTGACGGTTTACCGGCTGTCGGATTACCCGACGACCTGGCAGGCGCTCACAACAGGCGCTTACAACAGTAGGCAAGACCGGCGTGCCTCACCGCACCTACACTCGCCCGAATCGAGGTGTGGGTGTGGGTTGGTGGCGATGGAAAGCGCACCGGAAGACATTGAGCTGGAACTGCGCCGGCTCGAGGAAACGCATGAAGAGTCCGAACGTCGGCTGAAACAGCTGACCGAGTCCCGTTTGCCGACCGAAAGAGAGATCGAAGCGGCCCTGACGTTGTCGAAGTCGCTGCCGATGCTCGACATCGAGATTCGTCGCTTGCGGGCCGAACTGGCCAAGGCCAGAGCCGCCCGTGCGGAGTCGGAAGAATCGGGGTCGGATCGCTCGACTTCTTAGCCGGTCCGGGATCAACCCGGACCCAGGCGCACCGTTCAGTGGGTGGTGCGGCGCGTCGGCGTCTCCACCTCGGACTCGGCGCGGCACCCACAATCGGGGTGCTCACAGCCTCTGCCATCGGCACATGCCAAGCTGCAGTAGCGATTTCCGTCCCGCGTGATTGAAGAGGCGGACACCTTGCATTCGCAGTCTTCGTGAGCGCAGGTGTTCTTCGAGGATGGCTTCATCGTTTCGCTCCAGTCCGGGAAGTCGAAAGACGTGCGGGGTCCCAAAAGCAATGGAAGTATTTCTACTACCTTTGCTTTTCATTGGACCCCAACACGCGATTGCAGTGTCGCGCCGGTGGATTCAGGCCGGTAGGGATGAATCGCCCGAACTTGGGCCGGATATTTCCTACGAATGGCGACCCGTTTCGCCGTGACTCGAATGTCTGACCGGAAGTGGTACAGGCGTGGTCCTCGCCCTACGTCAACTCGAGCCCGCGTGAGTAGGCAGCAGGCAGGACACTTGAGACCGTTCCGGTCGGGACACGCAGCCGGGAGTACTGATGCCCATCAAGAGCAAAGCGCAGCGCAGGAAGTTCGCGGAGTTATTGGTTGAGGGCAAGATCTCGCCCGAGACCTTCGAGGAATGGAATCGCGCAGCCGGGAAGGCAGAGTTGCCGGAGCGGCTGCATCCCAAGGCGAAGCGCAAGGCGAAATCGAAGCGCGTTCGAAAACCGAAGGCTACTCGAGCGAGGAAGAGTGGGCGGTCAGTCCGGAATGGCGGCGGACTAGAGGCCTGCTTAGGCCGGCCGGCAGGAACGGTGTGTCTCAGGCGAGGTCAGCGGCGATTGTCGTCGCGCTCGTGTCCCTGGCTCCGCCTGTTGGACTCGAACCAACGACCCGCTGATTAACAGTCAGCTGCTCTACCAACTGAGCTAAGGCGGAATACGGGAGCGCGTCAGTTTAATCGGCGAGTTTCGATTTGCAAGTGCTCGGGCCGCCGCGGGAGGTCCCGGCCTGTCAGTAGTGTTTCGCGGAACTGCGGACGCGCCGTGCGGCGAGGGTACAATCGGGTCAGCCCACCAAGTTGCCGTCATGCCGCAAGCAGTCAACGAATTCAAAGTCGTCGCGAAGTACAAACCCGCCGGCGACCAGCCGGAGGCGATCGCCAAGATGATCGACGGGTTGGAGTCGGGCCTCGCGTCGCAGACGCTGCTCGGCGTGACGGGAAGCGGCAAGACCTTCGCGATTGCGAACGTCATCGAGAGCGTCAATCGTCCCACGCTGGTGCTGGCGCCGAACAAGACCCTCGCCGCCCAGCTCTACGGCGAGTTCAAGGACTTCTTCCCGAACAACGCGGTCGAGTACTTCGTCTCTTACTACGACTACTACCAGCCCGAAGCGTACGTCCCGTCGTCCGACACCTATATAGAGAAGGACTCGTCGGTGAACGCGCACATCGAGCAGATGCGCCTGTCCGCCACGAAGGCGATCATCGAGCGCCGCGACACCATCATCGTGGCGTCCGTTTCGGCGATCTACGGTCTGGGCGATCCCGGTTCGTACCTCAAGATGGTGCTGCACCTCGACCGCGGCGACCGCGTCGACCAGCGCTACATCCTGGTGCGGCTCGCGGAACTGCAATACACGCGCAACGACATGGCGTTCCAGCGCGGCAGCTACCGGGTGCGCGGCGACGTCATCGACGTGTTCCCGGCGGAGTCCGAGAAGGAAGCGGTGCGCATCGAGCTGTTCGACGACGTCATCGACAACCTCGCCGTGTTCGATCCGCTGACCGGCGAAGTGATCAACCGCGTGCCGCGTTTCACGATCTTCCCGAAGACGCACTACGTGACGCCGCGCGAGCGGATCATCGCGGTGCTCGACGACATCAAAGACGAGTTGTCCGATCGGCTGGCGTACCTCAACGCGCACAACAAGCTCGTTGAGGCGCAACGGCTCGAGCAGCGCACGCGCTTCGATCTCGAGATGATTCGCGAGCTCGGCTATTGCAGCGGCATCGAAAACTATTCGCGCTATCTGTCGGGGCGGAAGGCGGGCGAGGCGCCGCCGACGCTGTTCGACTATCTGCCGAAAGACGCGCTGCTCGTGGTCGACGAATCGCACGTGACGGTTCCGCAGATCGGCGGCATGTTCAAAGGCGATCGGTCGCGCAAAGAAACGCTGGTGGAATACGGTTTCCGTTTGCCGTCCGCGCTCGACAACCGGCCGCTGCGGTTCGACGAGTGGGAACAACTCGCGCCGCAGATGATCTTCGTGTCGGCCACGCCCGGGCCGTACGAGGCGAGTCATGCCGGGCAGGTGGTCGAGCAGGTGGTGCGGCCCACCGGTCTGATCGATCCGATGATCGAAGTACGGCCCGCATCGACGCAGGTCGACGATCTGTTCAAGCAGATTCAGGAAACGGTGGCGCTCGGCGATCGCGTACTCGTGACGGTGCTGACGAAGCGGATGGCCGAAGACCTGACTGAGTATCTCGACGAACACGGCATTCGCGTCCGCTACCTGCACTCCGACATCGACACGATCGAGCGGATGGAGATCATCCGCGATCTGCGGATGGGCGAGTTCGACGTGCTGGTCGGCATCAACCTGTTGCGTGAAGGGTTGGATATGCCGGAGGTGTCGCTCGTCGCGGTGCTCGATGCGGACAAGGAAGGCTTCCTGCGATCGGGCGGCTCGTTGATTCAGACGATCGGTCGCGCGGCGCGCAATCTACGCGGTCGCGCGATCCTGTACGCGGATCAGATGACCGGTTCGATGCAGCGGGCCATCGGCGAGACCGATCGACGTCGCAACAAGCAGATCGAGTTCAACACGCTGCATGGCATCACGCCGACGAGCATTCTGAAATCGGTCTCCGACGTCATGGAGGGCGCGCGCGCACCTATGCCGGGTCAGTTGCCGAAGCGGAAGGACGGGGATCTCGGCAAGAAATTCCGCGCCGAGCTGCCCACCGAGCCGATCGCGCTCGGCAAGCTGCTGCGCAAGATGGAAGAAAAGATGCTGCAGCACGCGCGCGACCTGGAGTTCGAGGAAGCCGCGCTGGTGCGCGACCAGGTCATGGAGATCCGCGCGCGGAGTTTATTGGCCGGGTGATGCGGCCGACCCGTTCGTAAGCTCTCCTTCCCACTTCGCCTGAACCGCACTCGCGACGGCATTGCCGACCACGTTCGTCGCACTGCGGCCCATGTCGAGGAAATGATCGACCGCGAGGATCAGCACGAGTCCCGCTTCCGGCAGCTTGAAATACGCCAGCGTCGCGGCGATCACCACGAGCGACGCGCGCGGCACGCCGGCGATGCCCTTTCGACGTGATCAGCAGGATCAGCAGCATCGTCGACCTGCTGACCCAGCGTCAGCTCGATGCCGTACACCTGGGCGATGAACAGCGTCGCGAAGGTGCAGTACATCATCGAGCCGTCGAGGTTGAACGAATAGCCGAGCGGCAGCACGAAGCCGGAGATGCGGCGCGGCACGCCGAACCTCTCGAGCTGCTTCGAGAATGCGCGGGAACGCGGCTTCGGAACTGGCGGTGGAGAACGCGACCAGAATCGGATCGCGCATCGACGACATCAGCGGAACGACGCGCTTGCCGATGACGAGCCCCCCGAACGCCGCGATGACCAGCCACAACACGGCCAGCGCGAAGTAGAAGCTGCCGATGAACTTCGAATAGGTCACGAGGATGCCGAGACCGTTCTGCGCGATCGTCGCGGCGATGGCCGCGAACACCGCGAAGGGCGCAACCGCATCACGTAATCGGTGATTTTGAGCATCACCTCGACGAGCTGCTTCGGCCAGCAGGACGATGGCCCGCACCGCGGTCGCCGAGGCTCGCGAGCGCGACGCCGACGAATACCGAAAACACGACGATCTGCAGGATTTCGTTGTTCGCCATCGCCTCGATGATCGAGCGCGGAAAGACGTGCGTGACGAAATCCTTCAACGTCAGTGCGCCGGCCTCGACGCCGCTGTGCGCGCCTTCCGGCGGCAACGGCAGCCCGAGCCCGGCGCCGGGTTGCAGCGCGGTGACGATGATCAGGCCGAGCACCAGCGAGATCACCGAGGCGCCGAGGAACCAGGCGATGGTGCGCGCGCCGATGCGTCCGAGCTGCGCGCCGGCGCCCATGTTCGCGATACCCGCGACCAGCGTTCGCGAACACCAACGGGGCGATGATCATCTTGATGAGACGCAGGAACACATCGGTGATGATGCTCAGGTTCGCAGCGACGCCGGCGGCCTGGTCGGAGGTCAGTTGCAGATGGCAGATCCAGCCGACGAATACGCCGGCGGTCATCCCGATCAGGATGATCAGCGAGAATCGGTATGACATCAGCGGGAACCGCGACCTTGCCAGTACGGTTCGCGTACCACACGGCGCTGAATCTTGCCCGACGGCAATCGCGGCAGATCGCTCGAATAGTCGATCGAACGCGGACACTTGAAGTTCGCGAGCCGTTCGCGCGCCCACCCCATCAACTCGGCTGTCAGCTCGGGCGACGGTGAGAACCCGGGCCGAAGCTGCACCACCGATTTCACTTCTTCACCCCATTCGTCGTTCGGCGCGCCGATCGTACACACGTCGAGCACGGCGGGATGCTTCATCAACTCGTTGTCCACTTCCTGCGGATAAATGTTGACGCCACCGGAGATGATCAGTTCCGCGGAGCGGCCGGTCAGGAACAGATAGCCGTCTTCGTCGAAATAACCCATGTCGCCGAGCGTGAAGTGTTCGCCGCGATACGAACTTGCGGTCTTTTTCTCGTCCTTGAAGTATTGGAAACGACCTTGCGCAGGGGCGCGCATATAGATAGTGCCAATGGCTCCGGTCGGCACCGGCTTGCCTTCGTCGTCGAGAATGAGGTTGTCGAACTCGGGACCCGGGCGACCAACGGTGCCGGGCTTCTTCAGCCATTCTTCCGAGCCGACGATGAACCCGCCGCCGCCTTCGGTCGCCGCGTAGTACTCCCACACGATCGGCCCAAACCATTCGATGATGGCGCTCTTTACGTGCACCGGGCACGGCGCCGCGCCGTGAATGATGTGCCGCAAGCTCGACGTGTCGTATCTGGCGCGCGTTTCCGGCGGCAACTGCAACAGCCGGTGAAACATCGTGGCGACCATGTGCGTGTGCGTGACGCGGTGCTCTTCGATGAGGCGCAGCGTGTCTTCGGCATCCCAACGTTCCATCATCACCACGGTGACGCCCGACACGAGCGGAAGGATGACGTTGATCAGCAGCGGAGCGGCGTGGTACGCGGGGCCGGTGCACAGGTCCGCGTCGTTACCAGGCTTGTAGCCGGCGAGTGTGCCTTCCCATTGCGGCGTGGCGGGTTCGCGCTGCTCCCGGTAGACGCCTTTCGGGCGGCCGGTTGTGCCCGAGGTGTAAAGCATCAGCCCGCCGAGGCTCGGGTCTTCGATGTCGGCGGCGCTGTAGCGATCGATGACGGCGTCGTAGTCCTGGAATCCTTCGATGGCACCGCCGATCGACAGCGCGAGTCGCACGTTCGGCGCGCTCCTCAATGCTTCCGTTGGCGCGCCGCCGAGTGCCGCCTCCGCTATGAAGGCTCTCGCCTCGCAGTTGTCGACGATATAGCCGATTTCTTCGCCTTTGAGGTGGAAGTTGATCGGCGTGAAGCGGATGCCCCCGCGACTCGCCGCCATGAGTGCTTCGACGAATTCCGGTCGGTTGCGGATGACAACCGCAATGGCGTCGCCGTTTCCGATGCCGACGTCGCGCAGCGCGCGAACGAGCCGGTTGGCCTGTTGGTTGAGCTCTGAAAAAGTGCGGTTGCCGTAGTTCGTGATCAGCGCCGGTACGTGCGGTTGCTGTTGCGCGTGGTACGCAACGGTCATACCGGTGCGAACCGCTTCATCGAGCGATATGGCCATCCAACAATTTCCTTATGGCGTACTTATGGCGTGAGGGGAACTACGGAGCCCATTGCGAAAAACGGCGCGCGTTCTGCTGCAGGCCGACCAACCATCTCGGCGACGACGAGCCGGTACCTGCAGGCCGCAGGTGTGGATGCGCCGCCAGAACCTGCTGCACGTGCTGCTCTTCCCCAGCGTCGACATCGACGAAGAATACGTGCTCGCCTGCGCGCAGTGCTTTCTCGAAGCGGCGGAAGCGCGAGTTCGGCAACTGGATGCCGATCAAGCCGCCTTCCCACGTGAAGAACCCGAGCAACACGATGGCGAGAAACACGAACGGGACCCAACCCACTTTCGCGGCGAGGCCGGTGAGCTGCGCGATGGCAATCGTGGCGATGCATGCAACGAGACCGAGCAGCGCACCGATCTGGGCGGAACGAATCACGTCTTTCTTCATCAGCGACTGCACATCGTGGAGCTGGCGATGCTCGGCGTCGGCATCATTGAGACACAGCACGTGGATCTGTTCTGCAGCGATGCCCCTGGCCATCAAGGCCCGTTCGACCGCAGCAACGACATCGAGATCATCGCCGATGAAGTAGTGCCTCTTCATGACAAAAGCTCCTCGTATTGCGCACAGCGCGTCGCCCGATTAGACACCCGCATCCGGCGCGGTGCCAGCCGCAAGCCACCCCACGCGACGACGATCGAAATCGTATATCTCGTCAGAAAATGCCAGTACTTCTCGCTCATCGCGTGATCGGAGCCGGTTCAACATGGATATTGCGTAGCAGGAGCGCGTTTTGTAGGATGCGGGCAGCAGTGTGGGTGGACGTCGGGGTGACGCGCCACTCCTACATCAGGGGTCGATAGAGTCCTTCAAGGGGGGAACACCGTGAAGCATGTCCATGCGCGCCTCGGCGCGAGTCTCGTTGTGGCCGGATTGTCCGTCGGAACGAGCGCGGTGTCGTACGCGGCCTCGACCGAGATCGAAGAAATCGTGGTGACCGCGCAGAAGCGCGAAACGAATCTGCAGCAGACGCCGATTGCGATCACCGCGATCACGCAAGAACAGATCCAGCTGAACCGGATCGAAGACTTCGCCGACATTGCGCTGCACACGCCGAGCATGAGCTACACGGAACTGCAGGGCTTCTCGCAAGCATCGATCCGCGGCGTCGGCACCGACCTCACCAACCTCGCCAACGAAACCGCGATCGCGATGTACGAAGACGGCGTGTATCGCGGCGCCACGTTCTCGCAAACGGTGCCGCAGTTCGACATGGAGCGCATCGAAGTGCTGCGCGGCCCGCAAGGGACGTTGTACGGCCGCAACGCCACTGGCGGCGCGATCAACATCGTTACGCGCATGCCGTCGGCAACCCCGGAGTTCAACGCGTCGTTCACCGGCGGCGACTACAATCGAATGCGAGTGGAACTCGGTGCGTCGGGTCCGATCACCGACGGCATTCTCGGCCGTGCCAGCTTCATCACCGACAGTCACTCCGGATTCAACGACAACAAAACGTTGGGAGATTCGGAAGGCGACGACAGCCTGAAGGGCGGGCACGCCGCGCTGCAATTCGACCTGAGTGAAACCGCAGAACTGGTGCTGCGCGGTAACTACACGCGCAACCACGGCAACACCGGTGTGTTCATGGTGCGGGAGATTTCGCCGACATGCGCTCGGCATCTCGCCGGACAACCTCGGCGGAGTTCTGACCGTTCCGGGCCTCGCGGGTCCGGGGCTGAGTCTCGCGGACGCGTTCGGACTGACATTCCCGCAAGCCGGCCAACCGGTCGTCGTCGATCCGGACGATCACAAGTCATATTCGAACGATGCAACGAAGAACAACGTCAAGCAGTACGGCGGCAGCGCGACACTGTCGATGCAACTGGGCGACGTGACGTCGAAGCTGATTCTCGGGCGCCAGGATGCGAAGTGGGTGGGTGACACGGATACCGACGGCACCGACATCACCATGCTGTTTCAGGCCGGCCAGCAGTCGAACCGGCAGAACACCGCGGAACTGAACTTCTCCGGCAACTACTGGAACGACCGGGCGACGTGGATGGTCGGTGCGTTCTACTTCCAGGAAGACGGCTACACGCACTTCTACTACGACCTGCCGGCGCTGCAGCAGACGTATGAGGCGTTGTTCGGGATCTTGGACCGGCCGGCGCCCGGCCGTTGCCGCCGGGCAGCCTCGCCTTCTTCGGCACGCGTCTAGCCACGGTCCAAACGGATACCGCACCGTTCCTCGATTTCCGCGGCAACCAGAACAGCAAATCGTGGGCCTACTTCGGGCAGACCACCGTCGACATCGTCGACAACCTGCACCTGACCCTGGGCGCGCGCTACACCGACGACACGAAGGACATGCATCGCGAGCTGTCTAACAACTTGGGTGGGGCGCCGTGCAACCAGCACATCAACCAGGAGTGGAACGAGACGACCGGCACCGGAATCATCAACTACGACTTCTCCGACAACGTGATGGTCTATCTGAGTGCATCGAAAGGCTTCAAGGCCGGCGGATTCAACGTCTCGGAGTGCGAAGGCCCGTTCGACCCCGAAACGATCTGGGCATATGAATTTGGCGCGAAGGCCAAGCTGTTCGACAACCGTCTGCAGCTGAACGGCGCCACCTTCGTGTACAAGTACGACGACATTCAGGTCAACCGGTTCGTCAACAACGCATCGTCGATCACCAACGCCGCCGAGGCGGACATCTACGGTGCCGAGCTCGAGTTCGTGGCGCTGGTGGGCGGCGGCTTCGAGTTCGACGGCGGCGTAACGTATCTGAATACCGAGTACGGCGGCGGCGCGAGCTTCAGCAACCCGATCCTCGGCGGCCCGCCGATCAGCGTCGACGGCAACGACACGTTGCGTTCGCCGCCGTGGAAGACCTACCTCGGCGCGCAGTACGAATGGGACACCGGTCTCGGCCGCTTCATCTTTCGCGCCGACGTGACGTACTCCGACAGCTTCTATTTCGACGTCTTCCAGGCGTCGTTGCCGAACCAGAGTCAGATGGAGCAGGACTCGTACACGGTCACGAATGCGCACATCGCGTGGGAAAGCACAGACGCGAAATACTCCGGTCAGCTGTTCTGCCAGAACATCACCGACGAGTTGTACGCGAACTCGAGCCAGGCGGTGGGCACGACCGGAGCGGTCATGTCGCAATACTCGTCGCCGCGGCAATACGGCATACGCGTGTCGATGCAGATGGGCGGCGAAAAGTAACGAGAACCTGAAGCAAACGGCCGGCGCACCATGCCCGCGAAACCGATCGATGATCTCGACCGCAAGATCATCGACCTGCTGCGCGAAGACGGTCGCGCCCCGAACAAGCTGTTGGCGGCACAGCTGGGCGTATCCGAAACTACGATAGCGATTCGGATCCGCTCGTTGCGAGAGCGCAAGGTCATGCTGGTGACCTTGCAACGCGACTTCTACAGCCATGGATTCGACCTGCAGTGCCTCGGCGACGTTTACGTCGGCGACCGGCATGTCGATGCCGTTGCGCGCGACCTTGCCGCGCTGGCGAACGTAACGATCGTGACGCTGACGCTCGGCAGTCCCGAGATCTTCATTGCGTTCAACGCGCGCGACCGCAGCGACGTCGTGAAGATCATCGACGGACAGCTGGCGCGCGTGAAAGGCATCGATCGCATCGAAACGTATGTCGCACTCGACATCCGCAAGTACGAATCGTGGTTCGGCAACCTGGCGCATCTATGACGCGAGACACGATCAAGACCGACTCGGTCGACGAAGGCATCATGGCGATCCTTCGCGAAGATGGCCGGCTGAGTAACCGCGAAGTCGCGCGCCGGCTCGACGTTTCGGAAGGCACGGTGCGACAGCGCCTGAAGAAACTGCAGGATGCCGGGGCCATTCGCATCGGCGTGGTAACCGACGCCAATCGGGTTGGCTTTGCAGTCTCGGCGTGGGTGCGCGTCGCAGTGTCGCCCGAGCACACCGACCATGCGCTGACGACGCTCTCGGGTGTGAAGGAAGTGCAGTACGTGGCTGCGGTGATCGGCCGCTACAACGTGCTCGTCGTGCTTACCGCTTCGAACCAGTTGGAGCTGATGCGTCTCGTCAACGCGAAAATCGAAAGTTGCCGCGGCGTGAGTCAGGTGGACGTGCGCATCATCGCGCAAACCGTGAAGCACGACATCCACGAGGTAGTGGTGCGTCCCAGCCTCGAACCTGCAAAGCCGTCGAGCAAGCGCAGGACCTGACGGCTACGTCGAGGTGACGCCGGTCGGGTCGGGGCTGTACGTGTGATCGCTGATGATCTGTCCATCGGCGTTGAACGTGAGGATCACACACGCCTTGAACGCCAGCGCTCCGAAGATGCCTTCGCATTCCACCGCCACCGAGTCGCCGCTCGCGAATTTCTTCAGCACGCGCAGTTTGCGATCGACCTGATGTTTCTGGATCTCGTGCTCGATGGCCCGCAATCCGGCGCGGCCGTGATAGACGGTGCCCGCGAACATGTTGTGCACCTCGCAGTTCTCTGCGTAGCACTCGTCCACCATGCGATCGACCGCATTGTTGTAGGTGTCTTCCCAGCGGTCGACCATTTCGAGATTGCGTTGTTCGGTTTTCGTCATGATGCGTCTCGTTAGCTTGGACCGATCGACGCCACGACATGCGCACGCGGCGGAATCGGATCGGGCAGGGCCTTGGTTCTCGGCGACAACAGGATTCTGAAGGCGCGCGTCCACACGGACGGGCTCCTGGCCCAATCGGAAAGGCCGGCCAGCCCGTGGTAACCGGTCATGATCGCGCGGTGCAGATGCGAATCGGCGCGCATGCCTCGCTGGATGATGATCTCGTCGAGCGCAGCCGACACGCGATCGCGTAACGACAATGGTTGGCCGAACAGTTTCGCCCGGTACTGTTTGTAGCGATCGCGATCCATCGTGAGCGTGGTGCTCCAGTTCGTCCGGAAGGTGCTGCGCAATGTGCGTTCGTATTCGACGATGCGTGCTTCCGCGTCCGCGCTGCGTTGCAGAATGTCGGCCAGCATGTGCGCTTGCGTGAAACCCCACGTGCAGCCGCGGCCATATTTCGGATTGGTCCGCACCGCGGTGTCGCCGATGAAGAAGAGACCGTGCACCTGCGCCTTGCCGTCGACGACCGTGGTGCGCCAGAACGAATCGAGTGCGCCGAATCCATACACGATGTCGTTCACCGGCGACGCAAACGCAGGATCGATCCAGCCCGCGGCGCGAGGAATCAGTCGGCAGAACGCTTCGAACTTCCGCGGATCTTTCACGGCTTCGTACAGGACCGGATCGTCTTTCCACACCGCGATCGTGATCGTGAAGTAGCCGTTGTCGGCCGGCAGCATGCCGATGGTGTAGTCCGACGTGATGATGGCGGGCAGGCCGTGCAGCGGCGCGTACGTCTGGCCGGCCTGCAGCCGGTATTGTCGAGTGAAGTACACGTCGCCGGATTCGTAGTGCTCGTCGCGGATGTCGGCGCCGAGGTCGCGCAGCTGTTTGTCGAGCCGGCCGGAGCGGCCGGAGGCATCGATGACCACGTCGCCGCTCAGTTCTTCCGTGTCGGCATGATCGCGTCGCATGCGCACGCCGATTACCTTCAACGGCCGAGATTGAGGCGCTATCAGCAGCGCTTCCGCTTCGCAGGTGGGATGCACGCGTACGCCGGGCAGCGCGTCGACGTAGCGGCGCATCACCGTTTCGAGCGTGGACCGGCGGCTGACGAACGCGGTGAGCTGCGCATCGCCGGGACGCGCCCGATAGTTCGAACGCGCCACCGGATGCAGCGTATCGATGAACGGCAGTTCCCAGACGCCGGCTTCAAGCAACGCGTCGACGAGTTTCGGATGATGCGCGTAGATGAGGTTACGCAGGCCACCCATCAGGAAGTGCGGATGCGGCACCTGCGGTGCGCCGCGACGGCGCCACGCCGAGATTTCTGTGGGGTCGAAGCGATCCGGCGGTGCGGGGTCGCGTTCGAGCACGTCGACCTCGAAGCCGTTCGCCTGCATCGCCAGCGCGCTGGAAAGTCCGGCGATGCCGGCGCCGATGACGATCACCCTGGTCACGAGATCAACGCCGGCCGCGGATCAGTCTGCCGGGGCGCGCGCCGGTGTCCTCATCGTGCTCGCGCGTCACTTCGCCATTCACTACGGTGGCGAGATAACCGGAGCAGTTCTGCAGAAACCGCTGGCCACCCGCGGGCAGATCGTTCGCCATGTACGGTTGGCCGAGACTCAGGCGGTCGAAGTCGATGACGTTGATGTCGGCGCGCTTGCCGACGGCCAGCGTGCCTCGATCGGACAATCCATATAGCGCAGCGTTGTCGCCGCATTGTTTCTTGATCGCGCGTTCCAACGACAACTTGTCGCCGCGGCGATCGCGCACCCAGTGCGTCAACATGTACGTCGTGCTCGATGCGTCGCAGATCAGGCTGCAGTGCGCGCCGCCGTCGCCGAGGCCGACCACGGTGTGATCGTTGCTAAGCATGCCGAACAGCGCGTCCTGATTGCGGCGCGCGAAATTCAGCGTGGGCAGCAGCAACATGGCACGTCCGTCGTCCTGCAGCATCAGGTCGTAAATGCGCGCTTGCGGATCCACGCCGTCGCGGCGCGCCTGCACCGCCACGGCTGTGTCGAGGGGCGGTTCGTAGTCGATCGGTGAGCCCAGCGGGAAGATGTCTTCGAGCGATTGTCCGATGACGAGGTGGATCGCGTCGTTGATCGATGCGGAGAGCGGCGGCAGATCTTTCTCCGAGAGAATCGCATTGCGGATCTCAGGCGTGCGCAGCGCAGCAACGCGTCGTGCCAACGGCAGATCGGCGATTTCGAGATACGTCGGGCGGCGCTGGAACAGATGATTCGATTGCAGGCCGAGCAGTAGCCCGCCGGGACGGGCGGCCGTTTGCGGAAACAGCCGCGCGCCGGCGGCGTTCGCTTTCTCCACGAACGCGAGCACGCGTTTCCACGCGTCGGGATTCTCCTGGAACTCGACGATCAGGAACGTGATCGGCAGTTGCGTCTTCTTCGACAGACGCGCCATCCACTCGAGTTCGTCGTCGAGGCGCGCTTCGTTCGAGCCGAGGCGCATACCGCCCTGGCCGACCGAACCGCCGGGCACGAGTTCGAACACCGCGCCGGACGCCGCCATCGCTTCGCCGATCGCAAACACTTCGTCTTCGCCGGCGAACGTTCCCGGCACCGGCAGCCCTTTGATCGATTGATGGCCCGAGGATGCGCGACGTCGAGAACCCCAACGCGCCGGCCGAGATTGCGTCGCGCGTGATCGCCGCCATCTGCGCGATGTCCTGCGCGGTGGACGCTTCGTTCTGCACGCCGCGCTCACCCATGACGTAGACGCGAACCGCACCGTGCGGCACCTGCGTGCCGACGTCCATCGACCAGCGTTTCTGATCGAGCAGGTCGAGGTATTGCGGGAACGTTTCCCAGTTCCACTTGATGCCTTCGTAGAGGGCGATGCCGGGTATGTCTTCGACGCCCTCCATCAACTCGACCAGTTCGGCTTGCCCACCTGGTCGCACCGGCGCGAAGCCGACGCCGCAATTGCCAGCGATTACCGTGGTAACGCCGTGGCTCGCCGACGGTTCGAGCCGGTCGTCCCAGGTCGCTTGGCCATCGTAGTGCGTGTGAATGTCGACGAAACCCGGCGTAACGATCGCGCCTTTCGCGTCGATGACGCGCCGCGCCTTCTCGTTGAGGGTTCGTTCGATGGCGCTGATGCGTCCGCCGTCGACCGCGAGATCGGCTTCGTACGCGGCGACGCCGGTGCCGTCGACGATCCGGCCGTTCCTGATCAGCAGATCACGCATCGTTTCTCTCCCCGAAATCGATTGGCCGGATCATGCGGCGATCATTCCGGTGCGTCAACACGATGGTGGCGCAATCCATCGATCAAAGTGGCGAAAAGTCGTGAAATGCGTTTCTGAGTTTCGATTCTATTGCGTAATATGGCAGTCGGCGGTCGCATTTACGGGGGTGGTATGGAGAGTCGTTTCGTCGACGCGGCGGGTTTGCGCATGCACTACCTGGAAGGTGGCTCGGGCCGACCGGTCATCGCCATCCATGGTTGGCCCGAGACCAGCCGGGAATGGGTGCGCGTCGCGCCACACCTCGGCCGCGGCATCCGTCTGCTCGCGCCCGACACGCGCGGCCACGGCAAGACGTCGGCCCCGGCCTCCGGTTACGACCGTGCCCAGCTCGCGCTCGACATCGTCCGCTTCATGGACGCGCTGCACATCGACAAGTGTCCGGTGATCGCGCACGACTGGGGCGGCATCATCGCGTGCAAGCTCGCGCTCGATCATCCAGACCGCGTCGAGCGGTTGTGCATGATGGACACGATCTGCACCGGCTGGCCGGTGTTCGTGCAGTACTACTACTGGTTCATGGATGGCGATCGCGCCGAGCGGTTCTTCGCGAAGCACGCGCGATCGTTCATCGACTTTCTCATTGGCGGACGACTCCCCAACGGTTTTCCTGTGCCGCCGGAAAGTCCGTTTCCAATCGATCTGTTTGCGATGACCGCACCCGATCCGTGGGCTTCGGAAGCGGACCTCGCTGCCTATGCCGAGCCGTACCTGCGCGCGGACGACGCGGGCGTGAGTTGCGCGTATTACCGCAGCATGCGGTTTCACAGAGTGATCCCGGACGCATCGGCGCCGCACGGCGAACGATACGTGCGGGTGCCGGCGGCGGAGATGGGGCAGATGTGGAATCGTCAGCAGATTCCGGCCGAGTATCTCGACTACGCGCCGGAAGATCGCCACAAGACGTATGCTGGTAAAACGCTGTGGCTGTACACGAAGAGCGTTGCCGCGGCGTCCGGTTCGACGATCGACGCGCGTGGCATACCGCGTGGCGATCCGGCGTTCGAAGCATTTCCGCGGCACTTCCCGAACCTCGAAGCGATACCCGTCGACGGCGGGCACTTCTTCATCGAAGAGCGACCCGAGGCCACGGCGAAACTGCTGTCGCGGTTCCTTGCGGAATAACGATGATGCTGCCCGAGAGCGACGCGCGGACCATATCGCGCAACGGCACTAGGAGAAACGGCAATGGCACTGACTGAACGGGAACAGCGCAACATCGAACGCGTCAAGCACTGGTCGTGGACGTGGAACAACGCCGTCGATCGGATGGTGGACGAGTGTTACGCGGAGGATTGCGAAGTGGTCAACATGATGACCGGCTACACGATGCACGGCCGCGAAGAGCTGCGCGCGATCGAACACGCGATGCTGCAATTCGACGGCGCGCGGCGCATGGAGATCACGAACATCGTTGCCAGCGGCGACGTCGTTGCCGTGCAAGCGGACGCGCTGTGGGGCGAGATGCGCAGCAAGGCGTGCGTCTTCCTGACGTTCAACGACGACGGAATGATCGTCATCGACAACAGCTACGGTTCGGATCCATCCGGCGCATCCACACCGGATCGCCAGTAGTTCACGACGGGAGAGGAGCGGATATGGGACGACTCGACGGCAGAGTGGCGGTGATCACCGGCGGCGCATCGGGCATGGGCGAAGCGGCAACGCGATTGTTCGTTCGCGAAGGCGCGCGCGTGGTGATCGGCGACATGCAGATAGACAAAGCTGAAGCGCTCGCCGCCGGCCTCGATGGTCGGGCGATCGCGCGTGCGGTCGATGTGAGCCGGTCGGATGACGTGAAATCGCTGGTCGACGCCGCGCTGTCCGAATTCGGCCGACTCGACGTGATGTTCAACAACGCCGGCATCGGCGGCGGTGAAGCGCTGATCCATGAAACGCCGGAAGAGGTTTTCGACCGCATCGTCGCGGTCGATCTGAAGGCCGTGTGGCTCGGCATCAAACACGCGGTGCCGGTGATGATGAAGGCGGGCGGCGGTGCGATCGTCAACACGGCGTCGGTGTCGGCGTTGCTCGGCATGAAATATCAGGGCGCGTACGGCGCCGCGAAGGGCGGGGTGGTGCAGCTGACACGCGTTGCGGCGATCGAATACGCGGAGCACGGCATCCGTGTCAACGCGATTCTTCCCGGTGGCGTACTCACGCCGCTGGTCTATGCGAATCCCGCCTTCGCAGAGCCGTTAGATCCGCAGGTGGTCGAGGCGCAGTTGGCGTACGTGCAGCCGATTCGCCGCGCCGGACAGCCTCTCGACATCGCGCATGCCGCGTTGTGGCTTGCGAGCGACGAGTCGAGTTTCGTCACCGGCGCGTCGATCGTCGTCGACGGCGGGTGGACTGCGTCGGCGCGTCCGCCCGAAGAACTCGTCGAACGCGCGCGAAAATAGCGGCAGACGATTCGCTCGCACACGCCGTTTCGACCACACTGACGGTGGAGCAGAGGCGCGCCTGGGAGCGAGAGCTGCTCGCGCGGTATCTTGAACGGATGCGCGAGGCGTCCGGTCTCAGCACGCCGACGTACCTCGCGTTCGATCAGTATCGTTGCCAGCTGTTTGCCGCGTTGCTGATGTGGACGCCGACGTTGTGCCACCCGCCGACGATGCCGGACATGCAGCCGCCTGAAATGTCGCGTGAAATGATTCATCGAATGACTACGGCGATCGACGATCTGGGTGCGCTGGATGGCAAGGTGCCGGCATGAGCGGCAAAGTGGTGCCGCTCGACGAATGGGGCAAGCATTTGCTCGAGGAGCTGCTGTTTCGCGCAGCCGAACGCGTGGGCGCCGCGTCAGAAACAAACGAGTTGACCGTTACGCTCACTTTCACGCTGCGCGCCAACGTCGAGTCCGGCGGTCCATCGAGATCAGCGTGCCGGGATCGGTAGAGTCAGAACTCCTGACACACGTGCCGCGTCCGTTCTGACCCTGCTGACGAGTGCGTTCAGTTTGGGGGTTGGCAGCACGCGGTTCCCTCGGTAATGATGGGAATTGGGAGCGCGTCGCTGGGGAGCGGTCGCGCGCCAAGACCAATCACCAGGGGAAGGGTGTACTGCATGCCGAAGGTTCCTGACCGGATCGATCTGCAGATCATCGAAACGCTGCGCCAGGACGGCCGCACACCAAACAAGTCGATTGCCAAGCTGCTCAACGTTTCGGAGACGACGATCGCTTCGCGCATCCGCTCGATGACCGAGCGGAACGTGATGCGCGTGACGCTGCAGCGCGACATCTATTCCCTCGGCTATCAGTTTCATGGCTTCCTGGACCTTTACATCGCTGGCAGAAGCGTCAACGACATTGCGCAGGATATCGGCGTGATCGACGGCGTGCTCGCCATCGCGGTCTATCTCGGGAGCCCGGACATCCTGGTGACGTTCGGCGCGCGCGATCGCGAAGACCTGTCGCGGATCATCGACGACGAGATTGCGAAGGTCGCAGGCATCGAACGCGTGGATTCATGCGTCGCGCTCGACATTCGCAAATTCGAATCGAGTTACGTGGCGCTCGGGGAAGACCGCAATGCAAACTGACGCTGTCGACGAATCGATCATGAACCTGCTGCGGGAGGATGGCCGCCTGAGCAATCGTGAGGTGGCGCGCCGCCTCGATGTATCCGAAGGCACGGTCCGCCAGCGGCTGAAAAAGCTCGAAGATGCGAACGCGATCCGGATGGGGGTCGTTGTCGATCCCATAAAACTCGGCATCGGGATCGGGGCGACGGTTCTACTGACGGTCGAACCGAGGTGCGTGGAGGATGTTCTCGACGCGTTCTGCAAGCTCCCGGAAGCGAAATACGTCGCCACGACCACGGGGCCCTTCAACATCTTCGTATCGCTCGCGGCCGTGGACATCCAGGCGCTGCGGGCGCTCGTCAACGAGCAGATAGAACAGTGCGGTGGGGTGCAGCGCGTGGAAGTGCGCCCGATAGTCAGCATCCCGAAACACGATTACCACCTGATCGCGATACCGTCGAAGCGTTGATTCGCGGACTTGCAGCAAGGGTGTTGGTAGGCGCGAGTGGGTTCGAACCACCGACCCCCACCATGTCAAGGTGGTGCTCTAACCAACTGAGCTACGCGCCTGCGGAAAGATCGAGCGGAAGGCTCCGCCGAAGGTCGCGTAAGTTACCATCGGCCCTCGGGCACATGCAAACTCGGATCACGCAATCGAATAGTCGTTTCGTGACAACGAGTTATCGGTCAAATCGCGGTTGCAGCGCGGAACCCGCACCCTGTAGAATCCGCCACCGCGATGCTGCTGGCGTTGTTTGCCTAGCGGGATTGCAATCGAGTTCGAGCCGGGCTGGCCTTTCGAATTTGAAGGGTCGGTAGCGGCTTTATCGCTTTGGAGTGTTGCCTATTAAGAAACCTGGAGCTAAAGGCGGCGATCGTTCTCTGATCAATGAGGACATTCGGATTCCGTCAGTACGCTTGGTGGGTGCCGCTGGTGAACAGATCGGCATCGTGACCCGGGACGAAGCGCTCGCCGAAGCGCGCAAGGCGCAGATGGATCTGGTGCTGATCGCACCCGATGCAGAACCGCCGGTGTGCAAGGTGATGGACTATGGCAAGCATCTGTTCGAGCTGAAGAAGCAGAAGTCTGCACAGCGTAAGAAACAGAAGCAGATCCAGGTCAAGGAGATGAAGTTCCGTCCCGGAACGGAAGAGGGCGATTATCAGGTCAAACTACGCAACCTGATTCGCTTCTTAGGCGACGGAGACAAAGCCAAGGTGTCACTTCGATTCCGCGGCCGCGAGATGGTGCATCCGGAGATCGGAATGCAACTGATGCAGCGGATCGAGGGCGATCTCGAGGAGCACGGCAGTGTGGAAGCACAAGCCCGCTTCGAAGGACGTCAGGTGACCATGGTGTTGGCTCCCAAGAAAAAGAAGAAGTAGCTCGACTACTCATGGAGCGGTACGTGCAACTGCGCGGACCGCCAATCTATCAATGCGGAGTATTTTGTAATGCCGAAATTGAAAACCAATCGCGGCGCGGCGAAGCGTTTCAGACGCACCGCGAACGGCTATAAGCATCGCCGCGCGTACAAGAACCACATCCTGACCAAGAAAGGTCCGAAGCGGAAACGTCAGCTTCGCGGTCTGGGCCAGGTATCGCCTTCGGACGTCGGTCTGCTGGACCGCATGTTGCCGAAGAAAGCGCGCTGACGGGAGAACGCCATGCCTAGAGTCAAACGTGGTGTAACGGCGCACGCCCGTCACAAGAAGGTTCTGAAGCTCGCAAAGGGTTACTACGGTGCGCGCAGCCGGTCGTACAAGACCGCCAAGCAAGCCGTCATCAAAGCGGGACAGTACGCGTATCGCGACCGACGCCAACGCAAGCGTCAGTTCCGTTCGCTGTGGATCATCCGGATCAACGCAGCGGCGCGCGAACACGGTTTGTCGTACAGCTTGTTTATCGCCGGCCTCAAGAAGGCGGCGATCGAAGTAGACCGGCGCGTGCTGGCTGACCTCGCGATGCACCAGAAGGTTGCCTTCGGTGTGTTGGCAGAGCAGGCCAAATCCGCGCTCGCGGCTTAACAGCTAAACGAAACGACATCGTCCGTCTTCTGGAGGCCACCACTGAGCCCTCCCTGGAGACGTTTGCATAGGGGAAGGGCAGCACACTGTCTCTTCCCCTTTTCGTTTGGGGCTCTTGTTGGGAATTTGGGGAGCAAGCGCATGAAACTGACCGACATCATCGCCGACGCCGAGAACGCCATTGCTCAGGCGCGCGATCCGCGCGCGCTCGACGAAGTGCGCGTGCGATTCCTCGGTAAGAAAGGCGCGCTGACGGCGCAGCTGAAGTCGCTCGGCGCACTGCCGGCCGAAGAACGTCCTGCGGCCGGCGCGGCGATCAACGACGCGAAACAGAAGGTGCAGGGTTGGCTCGACACGCGCGAGTCGGCGTTGCGCAATGAGCAGCTGAACACGGCGCTCGAGAAGGAGAAGGTCGACGTCACGTTGCCCGGACGCCGGCAGTCGGCCGGTGGGCTGCATCCGGTCAGCCAGGCGCTGGAGCGGATGGAGCAGATTTTCTCCGCGGCCGGCTATGCGATCGTCGACGGTCCGGAGATCGAAGACGACTATCACAACTTCGAAGCGCTCAACATTCCGGCGCACCATCCCGCGCGCGCCATGCACGATACGTTCTATCTGAACAACGGGCTGGTGCTGCGTACGCACACGTCGCCGGTGCAAGTGCGGGTGATGGAAAACCAGGCGCCGCCGATCCGCGTCGTCGTTCCCGGTCGAGTCTACCGACGCGACTACGACGCTACGCACAGTCCGATGTTCCACCAGCTCGAAGGGCTCGTGATCGACGAAGGCATCAGCTTTGCCGATCTCAAGGGCACGGTGATCGAGTTCCTGCAGCGGTTCTTCGAACAGCCGCTGGGCGTGCGCTTTCGTCCCTCGTACTTCCCCTTCACCGAGCCGTCTGCCGAAGTGGACGTGGAGTGCGTGCACTGCCGCGGTTCAGGCTGCAAGTCGTGTGGCCAGAGCGGCTGGCTCGAAGTCATGGGCTGCGGAATGGTCCATCCGAACGTGCTCGAGATGTCGGGCATCGATTCGGAGCGATACACCGGATTCGCGTTCGGTTTCGGCGTCGATCGGCTTTCCATGCTGTTCTATCGCGTCGACGATCTGCGGTTGTTCTTCGAGAACGATCTGCGGTTCCTTCAACAGTTCAATTAAGGGGCGCACCCATGAAGATCAGTGAAGCCTGGCTTCGGGAACTGGTGGATCCGCCCGTTGGCCGCGACGAACTCGTGCAACGCCTTACGATGGCGGGATTGAAGATCGAATCGGTCGAACCCGTCGCCGGCGCGTTTACAGACGTCGTGGTTGCACAGGTGAGGGACGTGAAGCGGCATCCCGACGCGGAGAAGCTCTCCGTTTGCGTGGTGTGGGACGGCGTCGCCGAGCATCAGGTGGTGTGCGGTGCGCCGAATGTGCGCGCCGGCCTCGAGACGTCGTTCGCGCGCGTGGGCGCGACGCTGCCGGCTGGTCTGAAGATCGGCCGTTCGAAGCTGCGCGGCGTAGAGTCGAACGGCATGCTGTGCAGCGCGGCGGAACTCGGGCATCGGCGACGACGCCGACGGCATCATGGAGTTGCACGGCGACTATCGGCCGGGAACGCCGTTGCGCGAAGCGCTGAAACTCGACGACGTCAGCATAGACATCGAGTTGACCCCCAATCGCGGCGACTGTCTGAGCCTTCGCGGCATCGCGCGGGAAGCCGGTGTGTTGTTTCAGATGCGCGTCGAGCAGGCGGACTGTGCCCCGGTCGCCGCGACCGTCGGCAGATACGTTTCCGGTGCGTCTCGAGGACGGCGCGGGTTGCCCGCGTTATCTCGGCCGCGTCATTCGCGGCGTGAATCCGGGCGCGCAGACGCCGACATGGATGAAAGAACGATTGCGGCGCGCGGGGTTGCGCTCGATCGATCCCGTGGTCGACGTTACCAACTACGTGATGCTGGAACTCGGTCAGCCGATGCACGCGTTCGACCTCGCGATATTGAAAGATGCGGTGGTCGTACGTCGCGCCCGCAACGGCGAGACGCTGCTGTTGCTCGACGGTCGAGAGGCGGCGCTCGACTCCGAAACGCTGCTGATTACCGACGGCAATGGGCCGATCGCAATCGCCGGCGTGATGGGCGGCGAGCGCAGCGGCATTTCCGCAGGCACGACCGACGTGTTCCTGGAATGCGCATTCTTCGCGCCTCGCGCGATTGCCGGGACCGCGCGCCGGTACGGTTTGCAGACCGATGCGTCCCAACGGTTCGAGCGAGGGGTGGATCACGGTTTGCAATTCGCGGCCATGGAACGAGCGACGGCGTTGTTGCTCGGCATTGTCGGCGGCGCGCCAGGCCCGATCGTCGATACCGCGTCGCCGCAACATCTGCCGATGCCACGAGCCATCGAGCTGCGCCATGCGCGCCTCGATCTCTACGTTGGCGAAACGACTGATATAGATGAAGTGTCTCGGCACGTTCACGTCGCCTCGAGTTTCAACCGCAGCTCGAACGCGGCGACGACGATGTGTGGTCGATCAACGTGCCGAGCCACCGTTTCGACATCGAACGCGAAGTGGACCTCATCGAAGAAGTCTGCCGCGTGCGCGGATATCACCGCATCCCGGTGCGGATGCCGACGACGCGACTCGAACTGGGACGGCTGCCGCTCGACCAGACGCCGCGCGGCACGTTGAAGCGACTGCTCGCGAGCCTCGGCTATCAGGAAGCGATCACGTACAGCTTCATCGATCCGACGCTGTCGGATCTGCTCGACCCGGGTGCGACGACGGTGTCGTTGACGAACCCGATGTCGCAGGACATGTCGCAGATGCGTACGACGGTGTGGCCCGGGCTGATCAAGACGTTGATCGCGAATGCGAGTCGTCAGCAGACGCGCGTGCGGTTGTTCGAACTCGGCCGCTGCTTCCGACACGACGCTGCCGAGTTGACTCAGCCGATCATGCTGGGCGGCATTCTGTGGGGCGAGCGTTTGCCGGAAAACTGGGCGAACGAACGCGCATCCGTTGATTTCTTCGATCTGAAGGGCGACGTAGAGCGCGTGCTCGAACACGCGGGATTCACATCGGTGCGCTATCAGAACGCCGACGATCCCGTGCTGCATCCGGGTCAGTCGGCCACTGTCTGGAGCGGCGAGACCATGCTGGGGCGACTCGGACGCCTGCATCCAGAGCTCGAGCATCGGCTCGATCTCGAAGGCGCCGGTGTTCCTGTTCGAACTCGACGGCGAAAAGATGCTCGCCCACCGACACCCCGCGCATCGGCCGATTTCGCGCTATCCGAGCGTGCGGCGCGACCTTTCGTTGGAGCTGGACGCGCACATCCCGGCGGCCGCGGTACGGACCTGCGTGGAGCGGACTTTGGGCGATGTGATGGGTGACTTCAGACTATTTGACGTGTATCACGGGGAAGGCATTGATTCTAATAAAAAAAGCGTTGCCGTAGGCTTGACGTTGCAAGATCATTCCCGCACGCTCACCGACACTGATATCAACGCATTGATCGACGCGGCGGTCAGCGCTCTGGAAAAGGATCTCGGAGCACGTCGACGCTAGAGAGCGTGACGCAGGCCACGAAATTCGAGGAGACGCCGATATGAACGCGCTGACGAAAGCTCAAATGGCCGACCGGCTGTTCGAGGAACTCGGTCTCAACAAGCGCGAGGCCAAGGAAGTCGTCGAGTTGTTCTTCGAGGAAGTGCGCGCATCGCTCGAGCGCAACGAGCAGGTGAAACTGTCCGGGTTCGGCAACTTCGACCTTCGCGACAAAGGTCAGCGCCCCGGGCGCAATCCGAAGACCGGTGAAGAGATTCCGATCACCGCACGTCGTGTGGTGACGTTTCGTCCGGGACAGAAGTTGAAGGCGCGAGTGGAGGCATATGCTGGACCCCGGCCAGAATAACGAACTACCCCCGATTCCGGGGAAACGCTACTTCACGATCGGTGAAGTGAGCCAACTGTGCGACGTAAAGCCGCACGTGTTGCGCTATTGGGAACAGGAGTTCCCGCAACTGAAACCGGTGAAGCGTCGCGGTAACCGCCGCTATTACCAGCGCCAGGACGTCATCGTCATTCGGCAGATCCGCTCGCTGCTCTACGATCAGGGCTTCACGATCGGCGGCGCGCGCCAACGTCTCGAAGGCGACGACGCGAAAGAAGATCAGACCCAGTTCCGACTGTTGATCAAACAGATGATCTCGGAACTCGAAGACGTACTCCGCGTACTCAAAGCCTGAGCATTCCGAGTTTTGGTGGCGCCGCGTTGTAGGCGCCTCTTCCTCGATTCGGTATGATTCGCGACCTTCGAGCGGGGCGTAGCGCAGCCTGGTAGCGCACTTGACTGGGGGTCAAGTGGTCGCAGGTTCAAATCCTGCCGTCCCGACCAACTCACACGCTTTGAATCTCGTCGCCGGAAATCCCGTTTGCGTTGAACCTGCGCCTCACATGCGTGGTCTCCGCAACGTCGTTGCCAGTTCATATCCCTCCGTCCCGACCAAGTTCCGTCGTGTTGGTGAAACTCACAGGGACCGCGCGCCACGTCAGACAACAGCTAGCTCTCGGTGCGATTGCGCACTGCGCGGGATCGGTCATCGCAGAACAATGATTGCAGCGCAGATGCGAGGGAGGCCCAAGCGATGGCTTCAGAACGGCGCGATCGTCCAGACGGACCTGAGCCCGACCGCGAAGCGACGTTGGTCGAACATTCGAGTTCCGGTAGCCGTTTCACTCGGCTCTTTGGCGATACCTTCAGCCTCGAGGATGGATTTACGCTGAAGCATGTTGCAGCAGTCGTCGCAGTACTCCTCGTCGTGGTGATGGTTTTCGGGCTGATTTCGTTGGTGGCGTAAGACAAGGCCGGGCGGCGTTGGCTAGCCCAAGCCGATCATAAGCCGACCGTTGCGCTGACGGCTCAGGCCTATCAGAACATGGGCTCGTTGAGTTCCCAGGGTGACCAATGGGACACCGTCGACAAGCCTGGAGGCGCGATTCTCCTGCAATTCGACTGGCCGCTCTTCGACGGCGGGAAGCGCGATACGCAGATCGCCATCGCGCGTGCCGACGTCGACGCCGCGGGCGAGGCGCTGAATCACGCGCGTGACGCCGCGGCGAAGGAGGTTACGGATGCGTACTATTCGCTGAGGACGGCGTTGGCGGAATACGATGCCGCGAAGGCGCTGATCGAAGCGGCGCAGACGGCGCACGATGCCGGTCTCGATTCGTACAAACATGGCGTCGGCACGTACACGAGCCTCGAGAACGACGCCAACGAGCTCGTTCAGGCGCAGACGGCGTTGGAAGATTCTCGGGCAAGCGTGCTCACGGCTGCGTCGTCGCTCGCGTTTGCTACGGGATCGATCACCTCCAACCGGGGTTCGCCGTGACCCGGGCGTGAGAGCGTTCGGCTATCCAAAACAGGGAAATGAAATGGAAGCAAACATCGTGAGTGCGCTGTCCGCCGTATTGGGCTCGCTGGTCGGCGGCACCGCATCGATCGCATCATCTTGGGTCACGCAACGGACAGAGGGGCGGCGCGAACACGTTCACAACCAGGTTCAGAAGCGGGAAACGCTGTACGCGGAATTCATCTCCGAGGCGTCGAAGCTGTCGGTCGACGCATTGGATCACACGCTCGAACAACCCGAGCGGATCGCCGATGTGTACGCGCTGCTGAATCGGATTCGGCTCACCTCGTCGCGTGTCGTCGTCGATGCCGGTGACGAAGTCATTCACGGCATTCTGCACCGGTATTTCTCGCCCAAGATGACGCAGGAGGAGATGGAGAAGTACGCGCTGTCGATGCACGACGATCCGCTCAAGCCGTTCGCAGAGGCATGCCGCGAAGAGCTGACGCGGCTGCACTATTGATTGAAACGTCAGCGAGAACGATCGCGTCCGAATCCGATGAGCTTCCGCCGCTGCGCCGCGCTGAGCGTCGAGACATACGGCGAATCGCGATCGAAGAATCGCCACGGTTTAGCGGCCCACGCCCCCGCATAGTCGACACCGATCCGCGTCGCTCGAGCGATGCGACGACGTTTCGTTTCCGTTGGCTTCTCGATCCACAGCGTGCTGCTGCATAAGTCTGTCCCCGTCAGGCGACGGTCGATGTGCATGGCCTTGCAGAGAAGTCCCGGCCCCCACGTCTTGCTTACAAGATTGGCAACGGGTTCCACCGCGCGAATCAGCACGGCGTGCGGCACGCCTTCTTCGCGCGTCACCACGTTCAGGCAATCCCAGATGCCGTAGATGAGATACACGTACGCGTGTCCGGGAGATCCGAACATCACTCCGTTGCGCTCGGTCCGTCCGCGCGCGGAATGAGCCGCCAGATCCTTCGGACCTTGATACGCTTCGGTCTCGACGATGCGGCCGACCAGTGGCCGCCCGCGATACGAGCGCACCAGATGCATGCCGATCAGTTCTCGCGCGACGGTCAATGTACTTCGCGCGTAGAACTCGCGCGGTAATGGCGTCGCGGTCACGGCGAATCGTCCACGAGGGGCACGCCAACGGCCCGCGTGGCATATGTGGACAAGATTTCCCGATGATCTCCGCTGGGTTTACTAGAGAGATCGAATGTCTGCGCTGTGAACCGGCTCTTCGACGCAGACGAACGTCTCGGGAGCAGACTATATCTGAACCCCGGACTCCGCCGACGCCCGAATTGCCCGCGCTCGAAGCCGGGCAAATTCCTGGCCAGCGATTCTGAAGCGATCGTCCCCGAGCGGCTCGACCGGTCGTTCCAGTCCGCCGCGCGCCAACGCGCAGTAGACGGTTCGATTCAGCTTCACCATCGGCAAGTTCGGATCACCTGGATTGCGCAGCACGTGAACGACGAGCGACTTGCGCACACGCACGCGCTGACCATCGGCAGACGACACTTCGAACTCTTCGAGCGTTCTCTCCACGTCCGACATTCCATGCTCCGGCTTAGCGGCTCACTGATTCTGTAACGACCGACGCAACGCGTGTGACGGCGTTACGACCTGACGCATCGTAAGAGGGTTCCTACAGCGTCGCTCGGGGTAGGGGCTGTCCTACCGCCTTTGGCGCGCACCATGAGGTTTCCGCATGTGCGCCGCATGTCATGGTGTATCTGTACGACAACTTGAGGTGTGTCATGTTCAATTGGGCAATCATCTTTCTGGTCGTTGCGCTCGTTGCCGGCGTACTCGGCTTTTCCGGGATCGCAGGCACCGCAACGCAGATCGCTTGGATTCTGTTCGTCGTCGGTCTGGTGATGGCGATCGTGTTCTTTCTGGGCGGACGGCGGCCACCGAGTTTATGACGCGGTGACGCCGGCGGGCCGACACGGGTCGGCCCGCCACTCTTTTCGTGCTGGAGCCCTCCATGAGTGAAACGTCGCCAGAGCGATACAAGGGCTACGTCTATCGGACGCGCGTCTGGCAACCCGAAGACGGCGGGCAGTGGTCGTTCAACGTCAGCCTGCAGAAGGATTGCGGAACGCAAGTGAAGCGCGCGAGCGGTCTGGTTCGGGAGTTCGAGTACTTCAACGACGAGACCAAAGCTGCGGCCGCTGCAAAGCTGTGGGCCGAGAACTACATCGATTGCGTCGAGCGCGGAGAACTGCACCCCTGGTAGAGCGCTGGAAGTTTGGCGTATCGAAAATAAGAGCGTACGTTTCGACCAGTGACCGACAGACATTGGTCCGGGAGGAGGGGAACCATGACGCTTCGGATGATCCGTTCGTACGAGACGGAAGTGTTTGCGACCGAAAAAGAAGGCTACGTCGCGATCAAGCAAACCGGCGATGAAGGGGACGAAGATCTCGTTCTGTTGACCGCCGCCCAGTTACCGTCCGTGATCAAAGAACTGCAGGCGCTCTTCGAAAAGCGCGAAGAGTGGGAACACGAACGCCCCGACCGATTCTGACCGTACGCGCCGCGGTGGTACTCTCGCCGCCGCCGAAGGGGAGCGGCGATGGTTAGAGAGATCACGCAAGACGAAATCAGCCAATACGAGCGCGATGGCGCGATCTGCCTGAGAGGGCTGTTCGACCCTAACTGGGTCGCGCGGATACAGGATGCGCTGGAGCGCCTGTTGCAGACCGATCGGGGCAAGCGCGGCGATCTCACTGCACCAGGCTCGTCGGGTCGCTTCAACAACGCGACGTTCATGTGGCGTTTCGATCCGGATTTTCGCGCGTTCGTGTTCGAGTCACCCGCGGCCGAGATCGCCCGTCAGATGATGCGATCGCGCACCAGCCGTTTCTTCTACGACCATCTCTTCGTCAAGGAGCCGCGTACGCGCGAGACCACGCCGTGGCACCACGACCAACCATACTGGCCGGTGCGCGGTGAACAGAGTGTGCTCGATCTGGCTGTCGCTCGACACGGTGACGAAACAGACGAGCGGGCTCGAGTACATAAAGGGCTCGCATCGACTGGCCAAGCAGGTATCGACCCGAGGTGTGGGGCAACGGCGCGGAAACCTGGCGCAAGCTGGGGCTACTCGATTCTCAGGAAGCAGGCGATACCCGACATCGATGCGCAGCGCGGGAAGTACGAATTTCTCAGCTGGGATGTCGAGCCTGGCGATTGCCTCGTGCATCACTCGTTGGCGATTCACGGCTCGTCGGGCAACGGCTCGGCGACACAACGGCGTCGCGCGCTGGCAACACGCTGGATCGGCGACGACGCGGTTTACGCGCCGGCGCCCGGTTCGTTCAACCTGCTGCTCGATGCAACGCTGACGCCCGGCCAGCCATTCGGCGGCGAGAAGTTCCCGCTCGTCGTAGACGCTCGATAGCCGAATCGTGAGAAAAGCGGCAGCGCGCGAGGCGCTGCCGCGGCTCGACTTCAACCCGTCGGAGCTTCGACCTCAGCCAGCCGGTCGCTGATTTTGCGGACGTTTTGCGCTTTCGCGCGCGGGCGCAACACCATGCTTTCGTGGCTGCGCGAAACGCTGATTTCATCGCCCAGTTCCCGCATCGTCATCTTCTCGATGTCGGTTTCCGGGCTCAGCTGCAAACGCACGTCGCCGTCTTGGATGGTAATCGTGGTCTTCATTGGCGGTCTCTCCAGTACTTCGATCCGCGGGGTTGCGGATCACTCTTTCGGGGCCGGGTGTGATTCTCGCCTCGCCCCACCGAAGGGCGCTGTAGCGAGAGTGTTGGAAATGTGCGCGGCCTGTGTGGACGCACGCCAGTACAGGGGATGGTAGCCTGCGAGCATGATTTTCGTGTCCAAAGACCCCGCGGAGTTCAAGCTCGGCCGCCGGCACCTGTTTGCCTACGGCTGGCTGAACGTGCCGCTGTCGATCGCCGGCCTGCCGCTCGCCATCTACATCCCGTCCTTCTATGCGACCGAACTGGGCATGTCGCTGGCGGCCATCGGCTGGATTCTGATGCTGGCCCGGATCTCCGACATCGTCACCGACCCGATCATCGGCATCCTTTCGGACAAAACCCCGGAGCGGTGGGGGCGTCGCCGGCTGTGGATGATCGGCGGCATTCCGCTTACGGCCCTGGCGATTTACATGGTGTTTTCGCCCGAGGGTCAGGTCGGATTCTTCTACACGTTCTTCTGGATCTCGCTGCTGTACATCGCGTGGACGATCGTGACGATTCCGTATTCCGCGTGGGGCGCGGAACTGTCGCTCGACTATCGCGAGCGCACCCTGATCACCGGCTGGCGCGAAATGCTGGGCATCGTCGGTCAGCTGCTGGTGATGGCGCTGCCGGTGGCATTGCCGTGGCTGGCGGTGCACGGTTTTTCGAGTCTGGAGGCCACCCGCGGCGACTCGATGGCGCCGCTGTTGCACATCGTTGCGGTGATCACCGTCGTCACGCTGTTCGTCTCGCTCGCGGGCCTGCTGTGGGTGTTGCCGGAAGTGCGCGTGCCGACCTCGCACGTCAACTGGTTCTCCGGCATGCGCGTGATCTGGCGCAACGGTCCGTTCAAACGCCTGATTCTCGTGAACATCTTCAACGGCATGGGGTGGACGGTGTGCGGCACGCTGTTCGTGTTCTACGTCCGCTACATTCTCGAAGCGGGACTCGCCGCCACCGGTTGGCTGTTGTTGGTCTACTACACCGCGGGCGTGATCGGCGCGCCGCTCTGCACCAAGGGCGGCAATCTGATCGGCAAACACCGGATGTGGGCGTGGACGATCATCCTCACGTGCGTGACGTATCTGCCGGCGACGCTGCTCGGGCCGGGTGACGAGTTGTGGTTTGCGCTGATCCTGTCGTTCACCGGGCTGTCGATCGCGAACGGCGGCATTCTCGGTTCGTCGATGTCGGCGGACGTGATCGACATCGACACGCTGCGCAGCGGCCAGCAACGCGGCGCGTTGTTCATGGCGTTGTGGGCGCTGGCGTCGAAGTTCGCCGCGGCGCTCGGGGCACTGGTGGCATTGAATCTGCTCGACATCATGGGCTTCGTGCCGGCGGAACACGACGCGGCCGGAAAGCCCGCTCTGCTGTTCCTCTACATCGTGTTGCCGATCATCTGCTGGTTGATCGCCGCCGCGATCATCTGGAACTACCCGATCACCGAAGTGAGGCACAAGCGCATTCGCGCGCGAGTAGAGCGGAGAATCGCGGCGAGCGCCTCAACGCAGCCGTTGGCGGCGGATTGAGGCAGTGCGCAATACGTACAACATCAGCCTGCTGCGGCGGCGCATCCAGGAGTCGCTGCCCAGACAGTTGTCGCCGGCCGGTGAAATGGCGATCGAGGGATTTTTGTCGTTGCCGGGCGCCAGCGCCTGGCGGCCGGATCGGTTGGGATTGAGGGAACTGTCGTTCATTTTCGATATCGGGTTGCCGTTCGGGCTCATGGGCGATAAACCCGTTGCGAAGACGCTCGGCCTGCACGTCGGCGATTCCGTTCGCGATGGACGGCTGCCTGAGGCGCGTTTGTGGAGCGCCGTGCATGCGGTCGCGTTGTTGTGTCGCTGGGGGCTCGATGTGCGCGTCACCACCGGAGCGGTTGCGTCGCAGCTGCAATTCGAAGCTCAGCCGCCGAGCGGTGCGGCGCTCAGTCTCGAAGTCAAATGTGCGGTGCAGGAACCGGCGAACGCGCGACTCGTCGCGGTCGACATGCGAGGCGCAACGACCGGCTTCGATGCCACGGCCGCGTACTACTGCGACCAGTTCTCCAACGGCCTCGCAGGGGTGCTGTTGTTCGAGCCGCGCTTCTGGATCGGCGTGGAGCAGAAAGAATGGCTGCACATGGCGCGGCTCGATCCGAGCGCGGATGAACTGGAACCGCGGATGCTCGGAAGCGATGACGGCGACCGCTTCGCCGGCGCGCAAGCGCTGCGCTTGCCTTTGTTAATCTAGGACGAAAACACAAGGAGAGATGCCTTGAAACTCACCATTGATTTTCCATCGATCGCATTTCGCGAGGGTCCCGCGGCAGTTGCAAAGCTCGCCGCCGAAATCGAACGCATCGGCTACGACCAACTCGACATCTTCGACCACGTCGTCATGGGGTTCCCGATCGAGGGCCGCACCGATCTGCAATATCCGGCGAAGATGCCAATCCTGGAGGCGCTCGTAACGCTGGGATTCTGCGCGGCGGTGACGTCGCGCATCGGTCTCGGCACCGAAGTGCTGGTGCTGCCGCAACGGCAGCCGGTGCTCGTCGCCAAGCAAGTCAGCACGCTCGACACGTTGTCGGGTGGACGGGTGCGCCTCGGCGTCGGCGTCGGTTGGCAATCGTCGGAATACGACGCGCTCGGTGAATCGTTCGGCGACCGCGGTAAGCGAATGGATGAAGCGCTGCAGGTTCTGCGCACCTGTTGGCGCGACGAGCGTGTAGATTTCTCGGGCAACCACTACAAGGTCACCGCGATGGGCATGGAGCCGAAGCCGCCGCAGGGCGCGGCGCTGCCGATCTGGGTGGGTGGCCATTCGCCCGCGGCATTGCGCCGCGTCGGGCAATACGCCGACGGATGGTTGGCCGCGCTCGTGAACAACAAAGAACGCGTCGCGAACGAAATGCGGACCATTCGCGAGCACGCGCAACGTTTCGGGCGCGACCCGAACGCGATTCAGTTTCAGACGATGCTGGCGCCGCCGCCGCGTGAGAACGACGACGGTAAGGGGAAAGGATTCTTCGCCGATCCCGAGCGCGTCGCGCGCCGCGCGGCCGACATCGCAGAACTCGGTTTCGGCTGGGTGTCGCTGAACGGCACCAACCTGTTTCAATCGGGCGCGCGGACGGTTGCGGCGATGGTCGACAGCTTCGGCGCGTTGCACGACCGACTGCGCAGGGAAGTGGGCTGACGATTCCAGAATGGCGCGTTTCCTCCAGGCGATCTTCGTCCTTTGTCTGATCGCGTTGCCGGTGGCCTGGCTGAAGACCGACACGCTGCCGAAGGTACTGTCGTTTTCGCGCGCGCTCGCGGCGGAACCGCGTCAGCAGGAAATCGCGCAGCCACCGATGGAAGTCGAAATGGGCGGCGTCTCGTATCGCGTGGAGCCGGCGTTCCGTTATGCGCTCGACGGCATGGTGGTGTCGTATCGGGTACACGATGCCGATCATCTGCTGCACCGCTTGTGGAACGACCATCTCAATGTTGCTGACCTCTGCGTGGTGTGGGGCGACGATGCAGGGCGCGTCGATCTGCACGCTTTCGAATTCGCCAATGGTGAGTTCACGTGCACCTTCCGCACGCGCAGCGAGAAGGATTGGCGCGCGTTTCGACTCGACCAGATCTCGAACAATCATCTGCTCACCGCCGATCCGGCGCTGCGCGCGCGGATCGAAAGCGTCGCCGTCGGCGACCAGGTTCACTTCGAGGGATATCTCGCCAGCTACTCGAACGCGTCGGGCTTCCACCGTGGCACCAGCACGACGCGAAAAGACACCGGCAACGGGGCTTGCGAGACGGTCTACGTCACAGAATTCGACATTGCCGATCCGGCTCCGCGCGGCTGGCGTAAGCTGCAAAGCGCTGCGCTGTGGGGAATGCTGCTGAGCGGCGCCGCGTGGCTGTTGGGCGTCGGTAAGGGTTGGTTCTGAAGGTATGGACGTGCGGAAAGGTGGATCGTGCGTGTACTGATTCTCGGTAGCGGATTGGCGGGCATTACGTCTGCCTATTATCTGAGCAAGCTCGGGTGCGACGTCACCGTGGTCGATCGCGCCGCCGGCGCGGGACGCGAGACCAGCTTTGCAAACGGCTCGATGATCACGCCGAGTCTCGCAGACCCGTGGAATGCACCGGGCGTCTTCGGCGCTCTGATCCGCTCGTTGGGGCGCGAGGATTCGGCGATTCTGTTGCGCGCCGGCGCGATTCCGTCGCTGTTCGGTTGGGGCATTTCGTTTCTGCGCAATTCCGCGTCGAAGCACTTCGAGCGCAACTATCTCCGCAACGTCGGGCTGGTGCATTACTCGCAACAGGTCATGCGCGATCTGATGCAGACGCACGCGCTCGCGTTCGACTACGTCGACGACGGCACCATGAAGATCTTCCGCGACGCGGCTTCGTTCGATCGCGGCATCAAGATCGCGCACTGGTTGAAACAGGTCGGTATAGAGCATCGCCAACTCGACACCGACGGCGTCGTTCGAATCGAACCGAATCTGGCGCCGGTGGCGGACGAGATCGTCGGCGGCATCGGTTACCCCGGCGACGAGACCGGCAACGCACGCATGTTCTGTGAAGAGATGCGGCGGGTGTGCAGCGAATCGGGCGTGCGGTTCCGTTTCGCCGAGAGCGTGGTCGAGATCATCCGCAAGCGAAAGCGCATCGAGGGCATGCGAACGGCGAAAGAGACGCTGACCGCCGATGCGTACGTGCTGGCCGCCGGCAGCTTCAGTTCGATGTGGGGCAAACAACTCGGCTTCGACATTCCGGTTCGCCCTGCAAAGGGGTACTCGATTTCGGTGCCGATGCATCACTGGGAACCGAGGCCGCGCGTGCCGGTGGTGGATGATTCGCTGCACGCGGCGCTGGTGCCGGTGGGCGGCGTGCTGCGCGTTGCCGGCACCGCGGAATTCACCGGCTACGACCTGTCGGTGAATCCGAAACGCATCGCCAATCTCGTCAATCTGTTTGGGCGCGTATACCCGAAACTCGCCGAGCGCGTCGGCGACCTCGACGTGCAACCGTGGTGCGGGCTGCGACCGCTCACGCCGGACGGCATGCCCATCGTGGGCCGATCGCCGCTCGAGAATCTGTATCTCAATACCGGTCATGGTCCGCTCGGCTGGTCGATGGCCTGTGGAACGGGCAGGGCAGTGGCCGACATCGTCACCGGCGCGCCCACCGGAATCGACATGTCCACCTTCGCCTTGAAGCGGTTCTAACGGCTGCGCAATGGCGACGCGCGACGCACCGACCGAAAGCGCCCCGTGGGTTCTGGTGTTCGACGGCGACTGCGGCTTTTGTCGGTACTGCGTCGAGTACGCGCGCGCGGTTACGGATGTCGAAGCGCACCGCGGCGTTCGCTATGAACCGTATCAAGAGGTTGCAGCGCAGTATCCGGACATCTCGGTCGACGAGTTCAAGGCTTCGATCCGGCTGATTACGCCTGCGGCCAGATATCACGGCGCGCAGGCGGCGTTCCGCGTACTGGCGCTGGCCCCTCGACTGCGCGGTTGGCTGTGGTGCTATCGGTTCGTGCCTCTTTTTGCGCTCATCGCCGAGGTTATGTATCGATTCACGGCGCGCCATCGCGGCGCCGTCTTCCGGATGGCGCGTCCGCTGTTCGGCGCTCGACTGCTCCCGGCCGATTACGTCAGGACATCCGGAATCGTCATTCGAGGCATCGGGCTCGCTTCGCTGTTCGCGTTCGTGTCGTGGTGGTGGCAGGCGGCGGGGCTGATCGGCTCGCAGGGTATCCTGCCGGTGCGCGACTATTTCGATGCGGCTCACGCGCAGCTCGGTCCGTTCGGTTGGCTGTTGCTGCCGTCGTTGTACTGGCTTTCGAGCGCGGACTGGATGACGACGGCGCTGTGCGGCGTCGGAACCGCCGCCTCCGTTCTGCTGATCCTGCGCGTGTGGCCGACGCGTGGCGGCGCTGATCGCGTACGCCTGTTACCTGTCGCTCGAGTACGGCGGCGGCGTGTTTCTCGAGTTTCAGTGGGACATTCTGCTGGTCGAGTCGCTGATCGTCGCGGCCGTGCTCGGCCGTCAGCCGCGCGTCGGCATCTGGCTGACGCGATTGCTGGTGTTTCGCTTCATGTTCCTGTCCGGCGCCGTGAAGCTGGCATCGGGAGATCCGACCTGGCGCGACCTCAGCGCGCTCGACTTCCATTTCGAATCGCAGCCGCTGCCGACGGTGTTTGCCTGGTACGCCGATCACCTGCCGCGCGCGGCGCTGCATTTCGGCACCGTCGCGACGTTCGCGGTCGAGCTGCTACTGCCGTTCCTGATCTTCGCGCCGCGCAACCTGCGGCGTATCGCGGCCGGCCGGATTCCTGTTGCTGGAGTTCCTGATTCTGCTCACCGGCAACTACAACTTCTTCAATCTGCTGACGATCGTGCTGTGCCTTGGACTGCTGGACGATCGCGCGTTCGGCGCCGCGTCGATGCCGCAGTCGCGCACGTCACCACCCGCCGGCTGGCGCGTGGTGATCGCGGCGATGGCGTTGCTTGGCGCATTGCAGATCCACCAGACGCTTGGGCGCACCGGCGTGAGCGGATGGGAGACGGCGCTGCTGCGCGTCGCCGCGCCGCTACAGCTCGTCAACAGCTATGGCTTGTTTGCAGTAATGACGACGCATCGCGACGAGCTGGTGGTCGAAGGATCCGCGGATGGAGTGGAGTGGCAGGAAGTGCCGTTCAAATTCAAGCCGCAGCGCTTGGACGCTGCACCGCGTTGGGCGGCGCCGTTTCAGCCGCGGCTCGACTGGCAGATGTGGTTCGCCGCGCTAACGAGCCGCGAAGGGGCACCGTGGTTCGACAATTTCGTCGTCCGGTTGTTGAGTGGTGCGCCCGACGTGTACGCGCTGCTCGATTCGACGGCCTTCGCCGAGAAGCCGCCGCATCTGATCCGCGTACTGCGTTACCGGTATCAGTTCACGACGCCCGAGCAGCGGGAACAGACCGGCGCGTGGTGGCGGCGTCAGTACGTGGGCGTGTGGTATCCGCCGGCGCGCCTGTCGGCCGATGCGGACGCGACCGGAACGCTCCCGCAGGGGTGACGCGTCAGCCGGATCCCGGCAACCGCGCCGACAACACCTGTTGCTGTTCGAGCGCGGCGAACCGCGCGTCGTCGAACTGCAGCCAGTCGCGCAACACCTCGCGATTGTGCTCGCCGCGATAGGCGGGTTCACCGCGAACACCGGTGTCGGCTTTCGAGAAACGCCACGGCGAGTTCGGCAGTTTCAGCGTGCCGCCGCCGCGATCGCTCACTTCGACAACGGCGCCGCGCTCTTTGGCCCAGGTCGTGGCGCCGGCTTCGGTCACGGAACGCACGACGCCCATCACCAGCTTTGCCTTGGTGAGCGCCGCTTCGAGCGATTGCAGATCCGGAAACTCGAGCACCCAGCTCTGGATCAGCGCCACGAGCTGTTCGCGATTCGCGCGCCGTGCATCTTCTTCCGCGAAGCGCGGGTCGGTGGCCAGGTCGGGCCGGTTCATCGCGCGCAGCCACTGTGTAAACGGGCCGCGCGCGGTTGGATCGAAGGCAACCGATACGGTGCGGCCGGTCTGCGTTCTGAGCAACGGCGACGCGCTGGTCGCAAGCGGCAACGGTTCGGTGAGCCCGGTGAGATTGGTAGCGCTGTGTTCGTTCACGCACAGCATCGTTTCAGCCATCGACACGTCGACGTGCTGACCTTCCCCCGTGTGTTCCCGTTGGTACAACGCGGCCAGAATCGCAGACAGACACTCGAGCGAGGTGTAGAGGTCGCCGTGCGAGTAAGGTTCCTGCTGCGGCGCTTCGTCGTGATAACGCGATTCGCCTTCGATGTAGCCCATCTCGGCGTGCACCATCATTGCGTATGCGCCGCGTTGCGACCAACTGCCTTCCTGTCCATACCCCGAGATCGAGGCATAGACGAGGCGCGGATTCGACGCGCTCAAGTCCGCGTAACTGAGCCCCAGCTTGTTCATTACGCCGGGCCGGAAGTTCTCGAGCACCACGTCTGCGCGCGCCGCCAACGCGCGCGCAATGTCGCGGCCTGCGGGTTGGGTGACGTCGAGCGAGATGTTGCGCTTGCCGCAGTTCTGTTGCGCGAAATACAACGCCATCGAGTGCAGCCGCGGCGCGCTCTGGCGCGTCATGTCGCCTTCGGGCGGTTCGATCTTGACCACTTCGGCGCCGAGGTCGACGAGCATGCGTCCGCAGTGCGGACCGGCGAGCACGCGCGAGAAATCGAGTACGCGAATACCGGAGAGAGGCGTGGGCTTCGGCATCATCGTCTCCGGGTGGGTGGTCAGCCCATCTATACCACCCGGATCGATCGGATAGCTACCAGGGGTGCGTTTCGCCGTTCCATTTCTTGAAGCTGCCGGTATCGGCCAGCGTCAGGTTCGCGATCACCGACATGATGCCGGCGGCGCTCTCCTCGACGCTGATGTCGGCACCGGAACCGCCCATGTCGGTGCGCACCCAGCCGGGATGGATCAGCCCGACCGCGATGCCGTCGTTGGCGAGTTCTACGGACGCCATCCGCATGACCTTGTTCACCGCGGCTTTCGACGAGCAGTACGCGAACATCACCGGCATGTTCAGCGCGAGCGCACCCATCTGGCTGGTGATGGTGATGGCGCGCGGATTCTTGCCGGCTTTCAGATTGCGGCGGAACGTCTGCACCATGCGCAACGGCGCCATCGTGTTGACGGCGAACGTTTCCGCCCAGCCGTCGAAGTCCATGTTCGACACCGACTGTTTTTCGCCGCTCGGGCCGGCCATGCCGGCGTTGTTGATCAGGATGTCGATCGGTGCAGTGCGGATTTCGGCTGCGAGTGCAGCGATCGACTTGCCCTCACCGACGTGCAAGCCGTGCAACGTCAGTCCTTTGCGCGACTTGGCGAGCACCTGCAATTTGTCGGCTTTCGCCGGTTCGCGGCAACACGCCAGCACGCGATGACCGGCGGCCGCATAACGCGCGGCGAGTTCGAGACCGATGCCGCGATTGGCACCTGTGATCAGTACGGTTTCCATGATGTTTCCTAGTTGGCCCGGCGCCGCACCAGCGTGGGTTGCGGCGGTGTCGGTGCGATTTCGTCGGTCGATTTTTCGAAGAGCGCCTGCAGATCGCCGTCGTCGGTTTCCAGCAACGTCTCGAGCCAGCGGTGAAAGCGTTGTCCGCCGCCTTCATTGCGACCGAACATTACGTGGCTTTTCGCGCCGGTCATCAACGCACGCTGTTGTCGCAGCCCGGTCGCATAGTCTTCTTCCCTGACGACGTACTCGAGCAGCTTGAACTGCGCGTCGGCCGCAACGCGTTGCTCGTCCGAGGGTTGCTTCGCCATCAGGTACGACTGCACCGTAAACGACGCGCCGGGCGAATCGCCGGGGAACAGTTGCGAGATCATCACGCCGCGCCCGCCGCCGCCGTCGAACGATGCGATCGATACGTGCGGGAAGATCGTCCACACGCCGCCGAGCAGGGCGCGCGTCGGCCATTCGTCTTCCGGCGTGCTCTCGAGTGCGATCAGCGATGGATCAGGTGAACTGACGCGTTGGTGCGGACCGTAGGCGGTGTACAGCGCCTGGTTCGGCATGTTCTCGCCGAACGTGTTCTTGTGCAGGATCGGCAGGTGATACAGATCCATGTAGCCGTCGTACGCGATCTTCCAGTTCGGACCGGCGATCGTGCGGCGCGAAAACAGATACCAATCCTCGAAGCCGAAGTGTCCCAGCAGGCTGTCGTAACCGGACAGGAACGTATCGATCGAGAGTTTCGAATTCGGATCGAGCGTGACCCAGATCATTCCGGCGCGCTCGGCCACCGGCAGCGCGGTGAGTCCGTTGCACGACTTGTCGATGTCGCCGAAATCCTTGCTCGCGTACACCGCGACGAGCGCGCCGCTCTGATCGTAAGTCCACGCGTGATACGGGCACGTGAAGCGACGGCTGTTGCCGGCGCCTTCCGGCATGATCTGCGAGCCGCGGTGGCTGCACATGTTGACGAACGCGCGCACCGCGCCATCGGGGTGGCGGGTCAGCAGCACCGGCACGCCGGCCGCTTCGATCGCGCGATAGTCGCCGGGCTTCGCCAGTTCGACGCTCAGCGCGAGCATCAACGGCATGCGTTTGAAAACCCGATCCATCTCGAGGCGCCATCGCTGCGGGTCGTAGTAGTGGGCGGCCGGCACGCGCGCGACGTCGGGCACCTGATTGATCGTGCCGGCCTTGGCATGAGCGATGTTGTCCTTGGCCATGCCGATCAGTTGCGCTCTGGACATGCGTGATCTGCTCGCACTTCGGTTGCGCCAGCATCGTTGAACTGTAAACTGCGCGCAACACCGCATGGCCCAAATTGGAGGTTCGTTCATGTCGTCACTCGTCGCTACGTTTCAGACCAGCAAGGGAGACATTCACGTCAATCTGATGGAAGACGTAGCGCCGCTGACGGTGGCGAATTTCGTCAACCTCGCGCAACGCGGTTACTACGACGGGCTGACGTTCCATCGCGTGATCCCCGATTTCATGGTGCAGGGCGGATGTCCGCTCGGCACCGGCACGGGGTGGTCCCGGCTACAAGTTCAAAGACGAGTGCTCATCGAAGGCGAAGCACGACGCGCCGGGCAAACTCTCGATGGCGAACGCGGGTCCCGGCACGAACGGATCGCAGTTCTTCATCACGCACGTGCCCACGCCGTGGCTCGACGGCAAGCACACGGTCTTCGGTGCGGTGCAGGGCGCCGAGGACCAGGCGGTGGTCGACAAGATCGCGAAAGGCGACACCATCGAAACGATCACCATCGACGGCGACACCGACGCGCTGCTTACGAAGGTGGCCGACCAGATCGGCAAGTGGAACAACGTGCTCGACAAGGCGTGACCACACCCGACGTCGTCATCGTCGGCGGCGGAATCGGCGGCGGCGCACTAGCCAAGAACCTGGCGGAAGCGGGCGTAGCCGTACTGGTGCTCGAACGCACGCAGGAATACGCCGACGTGGTGCGCGGCGAGTGGATCGCACCGTGGGGAATCCCTGAAACGAAGGCGGTCGGCGCATACCCGATCTACATCGCCAACGGCGGGCATCACGTGACGCGTCACGTGTCGTACGACGAAGACGTCCATCCGCGCGTCGCAGAGAAAGCCGCATTCGATCTGACCACGTTGATGCCGGACAATCCGGGTCCGCTGTGCATCGGCCATCCGGCGATGTGCAATCTGCTGAATCAGGCGGCGACCGCCGCGCGGAGCGACCGTACTGAGGGGCGTTTCGAATACCCGCGTAACGCCCGGCTCTCCGCCGACCGTTACGTTCGACCACGAAGGCAAGACCACTACGCTGCGCCCGCGTCTGGTCGTTGGGGCGGATGGACGCCACGGCAAAACGGCGGAACAGATCGGCGCGCGACTGCAGCAGGACGAACCGCACCATCGTTTCTCGGGGATGCTGATCGACAACGTGCCGGAGTGGCGTGACGACACGCAGTTCATATCGACCGAGGGCGACGTGAACGTGCTGGCGTTTCCGCAGGGCGGCGGCCGCATCCGGCTGTACATCGGCTTCGCACTCGAACAGAAGACGCGGCTTGCCGGGCCGCAAGGACCGCAGCGCTTTCTCGAGGCGTTTCGTCTGAAGTCGGTTCCGGGCAGCGAAGCCATTGCGGCGGGTCGACCCATCGGTCCGTGCCTCGTGTATCCGAACAACGATACCTGGATCGACGAACCGTTCGCCGAAGGCGTCGTGCTGATCGGCGATGCGGCCGGCCGCAACGATCCGATCACAGGTCAGGGCTTGTCGATCACGCATCGTGACGTACGAATCGTGCGCGACATTCTGCTCGGCGATTCGAACTGGACGACCGACGCGTTCGTTCCGTACGGCGCGGAACGCAAAGAACGCATGCGACGGTTGCGGATCGCGGCGCGCATTGCCGCCATTCTCGAAGCCGAGTTCGACGCACCCGCGCGCGAGCGGCGTCATCGTGCCGCGGAGCGACGTCGTGCGATGGCGCCCGAGTCGCTCGCGACGCTGACGCCGTTCATCGGACCGGACGCTTTACCGCCCGAACCTTACTCCGACGAAGCGGTCGCCGCGTTCCTTGCCTGATCGACGCGATGCGGCGGATCGAGCTGCCACAAACGCGATTTGGCTGCGATCAGCGCGATCACGGTGAACATCACCGCAGACGCGAGCGCCAGCGCCGCGCGCGGACCGATCCACTGCACGAGGTATCCGTTTGCCAGTGCGCCGATCGGCCCCGAACCCATGAACGCGAACGAGTAGAAACTCATCACGCGACTGCGTTGGTTCGGCGGCGCCTCCTCCTGCATGATCGTGCGCGCCATGCTCATGGCGATGCCGCCGCCCATTCCCCACAGAAAGATCAGCGCCAACAACACCGTAAAGCTGACGCCGATGCCGATGGCGCCGAGCATCACGGCGCCGAGCCCTTGCGCGAGCAACAGCGCGCGACCTTGCCGGCGGATGTCGCCGAAGCGGATCAGCATGAAGATCGTGGTGACGAGGCCGAGCGCGTTCGCCGCGTTCATCAGCGCGAGGTCGCCGGCCGATCCGGCGTAGTACTCGCGCACCAGCAGCGGCAGCGTGACGATGTACGAGCCCATGAAACACATGCCCATCGCGACGCTCTGCAGCACCGTTATGCGCATCGACGGTGACGCAGCGATGGTTCGATACCCTTGCGCGATCGCGCGCCCGATGTCGCGCAGTCGGTGGTGCTCCTGAGCGACCGGGGTGGGGCGGTCGGGAATCTGCGCGAAAAAGCGCACGCCGATCGCCAGCACCAGCGCTTGCACCAGCAGTATCGGCAGCGGACCCACGCGTTCTGCGAGCGATGCGATGCCGAGACCTGCGAGCTGCACGCCGAACTGCATCATGCTGGCGCGCACCACCGCCGGCTGAATGCCGCCCTCGGCGACCTGGTTCAACAGACCGTCGCGGGACGGGGTAACGAATGCCTGCGCGGTACCCATGACGATCGCGTAATAGATCATCGCCTTGTAGCTGAGATTGCCGGTCAGCACGACGATGAACAGGAACAACGGCGGCAGCGCGGCGATGCTCTGCGCGACGATGACGATCCTGCGCCCGCCGATGATGTCGGCGAGGCTGCCGCCGATGAGTATCAACAACATCGTCGGTATCAGCATCGTCATCTGCGCGATGCCGACCATCTGCGGCACCTCGTGCAGCTCCATCGTCACGAGCCACGCGAACATCACCGACTGAATGCCGAACGCCAGGAACCACGATCCGGTTCCGAGCAGATACAGGTGGAACGGCTTTCAAGAGCCGGCGTCCAGTTGCTCCCAACGCGCGTATGCAGTCGCGAGCTGTTGGTTGATGCGCTCGAGCGCGGCGAGACCTTCGGCGATAGCGGCTTTGTCCTGACGGTAGAACGCGGGATCGGCGATGCGCTGCTGCAGCGCCTTGTGTTCGCTTTCGAGCGCGTCGATCGTCTGCGGCATCGCGTCGAGTTCGCGTTGCTCTTTGTAGCTGAGTCGCTTCTTCGCGGCGCCGGGCTTCGGTGCGGCGGCGCGCTGCGGCGCGGCCTCAGGCGGTTTCGGCGCGCCGCGAACGCGCTTCTGCCGCAACCAGTCCTGATAACCGCCGACGTACTCGCCCCACGCACCGTCGCCCTCGAACGCGAGAACGCTGGTGACGACGTTGTCGATGAATGTCCGGTCGTGGCTGACGAGCAGCAGCGTGCCGGTGAATTCGGCGAGCAGTTCTTCGAGCAGTTCCAGCGTTTCGGCGTCGAGATCGTTGGTGGGTTCGTCGAAAACGAGCAGGTTCGCAGGCTGCGTGAACAGCTTCGCCATCAGCAGGCGGTTTCGCTCGCCGCCCGAGAGGCTCGCGACCGGGGAGTTCGCGCGTTCCGGTGGAAACAGGAAATCGCCGAGATAGCCGATGATGTGTTTCCTGCGGCCGCCGATCGTCACGTGGTCGGACCCTTCGCTGACGTTCTCGCGCACCGATAGCCGCGGATCGAGTTGCGCGCGCTGTTGATCGAAGTAGGCGGTCTTCAACTGCGTGCCGAGCCTGACCTGTCCGCTTTGGGGCGCCAGGTCGCCGAGCAGCAGGCGCAACAGCGTGCTTTTGCCGCAGCCATTCGGGCCGATGATGCCGATGCGATCGCCGCGACGGATGGTCATCGTCAGGTCGCGTACGAGCATGTGCTCGCCGTAACCGAAACTGACGCGATCGAGATCGGCGACGATCTGACCGGAGCGCGCGCCGCCGTCGAGGTCGAAATTCACGGCGCCTTGCACGGATACGCGCTGACGCCGCTCCACCCGCAGCGCTTCGAGCCTTCGCACGCGGCCTTCGTTGCGGGTCCGCCGCGCTTCGATACCCTTGCGGATCCAGACCTCTTCCTCGGCGAGGAACTTGTCGAAATTCGCGTTCTCGCGCGCTTCGACATCGAGCATCTGTTGTTTGCGAACCAGGTAGTCGTCGTAGTTGCCGGGAAACGACACGAGCCGGCCGCGGTCGAGTTCGACGATGCGCGTGGCGAGGCGGCGGATCAGTGTGCGGTCGTGCGTGATGAAGACCGTCGCACCCTGAAACGAGAGGAGCATCTCTTCGAGCGCCGTGATGGCGTCGATGTCCATGTGGTTGGTCGGCTCGTCGAGCAGCAGCACGTCCGGATCCGACACGAGGGCGCGCGCCAGCATGACGCGGCGCCGGGTACCGCCCGAGCAGGCGCTGACGACGACGTCGGGGGGCAGGGCAAGCCGGCTGAGAACCTCCTCGACCCGCTGCGAGAGGTTCCATCCGCCCAGCGTGTCGATGCGTTGCTGCAGCGCGGCCAGGCGCTGCAGCGCCGCGTCGTCGCCGTCTGCGATGGCGTGGCTCGCGTCGTGATAGTCGGCCAGCACTTTGCCGAGTTCCGGAAGCCCACCGGCCACGGTCTGATAGACCGTGGCGGAAAGATCTTCAGGCACGTCCTGTTCCAGATGAGCGATACGCAACGTGTCGCGCCGCCACACGCTGCCTTCGTCGGGCAGCACCGCGCCGCGGACGACGTTCAGCAACGTCGACTTCCCGGTGCCGTTGCGGCCGACGAGACAGACGCGTTCGCGTTCTTCGAGCTGGAAGTTCGCGCGATCGAGCAGCATCTTGTGGCCGAACGCGAGCGTGGCGTCGTTCAGCGCGATGAGGCTCACGGCGTCGACGGCTCGTCGGCTTCGATCGCCAACGCCGCGGCCTCTGCGTCGTCGTCCGCTGCGCGGATCACGCGCAGGAACGCGTCGCCGTATTTCTCGAGTTTGGTTCTGCCGACGCCGGTCACGCCGAGCAGCTCGGCTGCGGTGCGCGGCCGCACGGCAATCATTTCGGCCAGCGTCGCGTCGTGGAAGATCACATACGGCGGCACGCCTTGAGCGTCGGCCAGCTCTTTTCGGCACGCGCGCAGCGCGCCCCACAACCCCATGTCCTCTTCGGCGACCGGCTGCGCACCGCGGCGTTTGCGAGAGCGCACCGGCGCCGTCGGATCTTCACGCAAGCGCAGCATCACGTCGCCGCGCAGCAGGGGTCGGCTCGCCTGTGTGAGCACCAGCGCGCCGTATCGGTCGACGTCGGCGCGCAGATAACCGCGCACGAGCAGTTGGCGGATCACCGAGCGCCACTGTGCATCCGTTAGCTCGCCGCCGATGCCGAACGTGCTCAACGTGTCGTGACCGTGTTTAGCGACTTTGTCGCTGTTCTTGCCGAGCAGCACGTCGATGACGTGGCCAGGGCCGAACCGCTGCCCGGTTCGAACGACGCACGACAGCAGCTTTTGCGCGGCGACCGTTGCGTCCCAGGTGACCGGCGGGCTCAAGCAGACGTCGCAGTTGCCGCACTCGGCGGCGGAGTTCTCCCCGAAGTACTTGAGCAACGAGCCGCGCCGGCACTGCGTCACTTCGCACCAGCCGAGCAGCGCATCGAGCTTGTCGCGTTCGTTCCGCTTGAACCGGTCGTCGCCGTCGGACTGGTCGATCATGCGTCCCATCCGCACCACGTCCTGCAGTCCGTACACCATCCACGCTTCGGATGGTTCGCCGTCACGGCCTGCGCGACCGGTCTCCTGGTAATACGATTCCATGCTCTTCGGCAGATCGAGGTGCGCTACGTACCGCACGTCCGGTTTGTCGATCCCCATGCCGAACGCGATGGTCGCCACGATCACCACGCCGTCTTCCCGCAGGAAGCGATCCTGATTCGTCGCGCGCACCTCGGCGGCGAGTCCGGCGTGATACGGCAGCGCGTCGTACCCCTGGTCGCGCAGCCACGAGGCGACCGCATCGACGCTGCGCCGCGACAGGCAATACACGATGCCGGCTTCGTCGCGACGCGACGCCAGGAATTCGAGCAGCTGTGCGCGCGCGTCGGTTTTCACCGCGACGCTGTAGCGGATGTTCGGCCGATCGAAACCGCCGACGAAGCGAACCGGATCGGTCAGCTCGAGGCGCATCACGATCTCGTCGCGCGTGCGTGCGTCTGCGGTCGCGGTCAATGCCATCCGCGGCACGCCGGGGAAGTGCTTCTGCAGCACGTCGAGCCCGAGGTAGTCCTGGCGGAAGTCGTGCCCCCATTGCGACACGCAGTGCGCTTCGTCGATCGCGATCAGCGAAATCGGTAACCCCACCAGCCGTTCCAGCGTGCGTGGCTGCAGCAATCGTTCCGGCGCGACGTACACGAGATCGAGCGCGCCGGCCGCGACGTCGTCGAGCACCTGTTCCTGCGCGTGCCAGCTCAACGACGAATTCAGATAGGCGGCGCGGATGCCGATCTGGGTCAGCGCGGTCACCTGGTCCCGCATCAGTGCGATGAGCGGCGAGATAACGATGCCGGTGCCGTCGCGCAGCAGACTCGGCAGTTGATAACACAGTGATTTACCGCCGCCGGTGGGCATCAGCACGAGGCAATCGCGGCCGGCGAGTGCCGCCTCGATTACGTCGTGTTGCTGGCCTCTGAACGCGGAATACCCATAGGCCTCCGAGAGGAGCTTTCGTGCGCGATCCATCATTTGGCGATCATATCCTGCCCTCGGGCTTGGTGTTCCTGATTCCAGCGCCTATGATCCGAGCATCCCGATTCGTCTTAACTGATTCGTCTTACCCGAGGAGAGAGAGATGGCGGACAAACCCAGCTACATCGGCCTGTTGAACGCGATCGCGAACGGCGAGCGCGGCGGTGCGAAGATTTTCAAGAAGTGGGCCGAAGTGACGACCTGCGAAGACATCAAACCAACCTTGCAGACGGTCGCGATTCGCGAGGCGGAGCATGCGCTCGCGTTCGAGAAGCGGTTGTGCGAACTCGGCTTCAGTCTGCGCGAGAAGGAAAATCCCGAGCTCAAGAAGACCGTCAAGGTAATGAAGTCCGATTGCAGCGACCTCGAGAAGTTTCAGCACCTGGGTTACGGCAAGAAGGCGAAGGAAGAGCAGACCGACGGTTTGCTTCGGTTGCTCGAAGACACCACGATCGACCCCCAGACCGGCGCGCTGCTCGGGCGCTTCATCTGCGAAGAGCGCGACACCGTGCGACGCCTGAAGGTCTGTTACGACACGCTGAAAGGTGGTGCGAACTCGAAGCCGGCGATGGCGGATGTCACGCTCGAGCAGGTGTGCGCGCAACTCGCAACGCTCACCGAAAAAGTCGAGTCGATGTCGCGTCTGAAAGCCGTGCGCTAAGCCGGGCGACCATCGATACGGAAACCGCGGCGGTCCGTCCCGATGAGGAGATGGACTGGCCGAAGGCTGCCGAGTATCTGGCGACGCGCGTCGACGGCGCGCGTGGCCGATGCAGGTCCGCCAGTTTCCGGGCGGCAGCGCCAACCTCACTTACCTGATCTCGTTCGGCGCACAGGAATACGTGTTGCGCCGGCCGCCGCTCGGGCCGGTTGCGCCGGGCGCGCACGACATGGCGCGCGAGCACAAAGTGCTGTCGCGGCTGTACGCGGCGTTCGATCGCGCCGCGCTCGTACCATCTATGTACCGACGAGTCGGTGATCGGCGCGAAGTTCATCGTCGTGCAGCGGCGTACCGGCGTGGTGATCCGCGACCGCTTCCCCGACGCCATGTTGCCGCATCCACGCCTCGCGGAACGCGCGAGTTACGCGCTGATCGATGCGATGGCCGATCTGCACAACGTCGATCCGTATACAAACGGACTCGGCGACCTCGGTCGTCCTGACGGATTCGTAAAGCGGCAGGTCGAGGGTTGGGCCGCGCGCTGGGAACTCGCAAAAGACAAAGACGTGCCGTTGTTCTACGAAGTGCACCGCCGGCTCGAAGCAGCGGTGCCGTCGCCGCAACGCGTCAGCGTGCTGCACAACGATCTGAAGTTCGACAACTGCCAGTTCCAGCCCGAGAATCCCGATCGCGTGACGTCGATCTTCGATTGGGACATGGCGACGCTCGGCGATCCGTTGATCGACCTCGGCACGCTGCGCGGATACTGGAGCGAGTCGACCGATCCGGCGCCGCGCGGCACGCGACCGGCAGGCGCCGGCGATGCATTTCCGACGCGTGCGGAAATCACGCGCCGCTATGCCGACGTCACCGGCCTCGACACCAGCGGCATCAACTGGTACGAAGCGTTCGCGATGTGGAAAACGGCCGTGGTGGTGCAACAGATCTACATCCGTTACGCGCGCGGCCAGACGAAGGACGAACGATTCGCGCGTATCGCAGAGCGCGCACCGCTGTTGCTCGCACGCGGCCGCGCGACTGGAATTCTGATTGATCGAGCACGGAGACGCGCGATGCAGATGAACGAACTCGGTTTTTACACGCTGCCCGGAGCACCGCGCTCGCCTCATGACCTGATCGAAGAAGTGCACGATGGTGAGCGGCTCGGCCTCGACTGGGTCTTCATCAGTGAGCGCTTCAACATCAAGGAAGCGGCCACCCTCTCGGGCGCGGTCGGCGCGGTGTCGATCGCGGATCCAGATCGCGACCGGGGCCACCAACATCAACACTCGCCACCCGATCATCACCGCGTCGTACGCGACCACGATGCATCGGCTCACCAACGGACGGTTCACGCTCGGGCTCGGCCGCGGCATCGACCCGATGATGCGAGCGCTCGGCCTGCGAGCGTCCACCACTGCGGAGCTCGAGGACTTCGCGGGGCTGATGCGTCGGCTCTGGAAGGGCGAGACGATCCTCGGCCACGACGGGCCGGCGGGCCGCTATCCGTTTCTCCGCCTCGACCCCGAGTTCGACGAGGACATCCCGCTCGGCCTCATGGCGTTCGGCCCGAACAGCCTCGCCCTCGCTGGCCGCGCGTTCGACCAGGTCGTGCTGCACACCTTCTTCACCGACGAGACGCTCGTGCGCTGCGTCGCTGCGGTCAAGGACGCCGCCGAAATGGCAGGGCGCGACCCGGCCTCGGTCGAGGTGTGGTCGGTGCTCGCGACGATCGGTGACCATCTTCCGGACGACATCCGCCTCAAGAAGACGGTGGGCCGGCTCGCGACGTACCTCCAGGCGTACGGCGACCTGATGGTCGAGACGAACGACTGGGATCCCGCGGTGCTCGCCCGGTTCCGTGCCGATCCCTTCGTCGCCGGCTTCCGTGGCGCGCTCGACAGCGACGGCGACCACCGACGAGCTCGAGCACGTCGCGACCCTGATCCCCGACGAGTGGCTCGCACCCTCCGCGACGGGCTCCCCGCAGCAGTGCGCGGCAGCGGTGCAAGGCCAGGTCGACCTGGGTGCCGACGGCGTCATCCTGCACGGAGCATCACCGACCGATCTCGCGCCGATCGTCGAGGCGTATCGCGCGCAGCGGCCGAGCGGACGATTCGACCACCTGCCGGCTAATCCCGCGGCAGTGGGGGGCCGTCAGGCCGGCTGAGCCGAAGCGTGTCCGGCGCTCGAGATCACCGAAGCGCGGCGTGCACCAGACGCTGGAACTGCGGCAGTGCCATGCGCGAACCGAGCCGTTGACCGGTCGCGAGTTGCGACGCCATTTCCGGACCGAGCGGCAACGAGTTCTGGATCAGATAGATCAGCACCATGTCGAGCGCCGGATCGGCCTGCCACCACGTGCCGAACGCACCGGGCCAGCTGAACGCGCCTGAGCCGAGCCCCATCCAGGCCTGCTTCTCCGGATCGGTGATGACAGACACGCCGAGCCCGAAACCCTGACCGTCCCAGAACGGAATGCCCATGAACGGAATTGGCGCTGCGCGTCGGTCAGCCGGTTGCGCGACATCAACTCGACCGTGTCGCGCTTTCAGCAGCTGCACGCCGTCGAGCGTCGCCGCCGTTCAGCAGCAGCCGGGCGAAGCGCAGATAGTCGTCTGCGGTGGAGACCAGACCGCCGCCGCCCGCGCAGAACACCGGCGGCGCGGTCGTACTCGGGGAACGGCACCGGTTGCAGCTGTCCGGATTGCGCGTCGGGCCGGTAGACCACGGCGGCGCGGTCGCGCTTCTCGGGCGGCGTCCAGAAATCGGTGTCGTGCATCTGCAGCGGTTCGAAGATGCGCTGCGCAGGAAGTCGCGCAACGCCATGCCGGCGATGCGTGCCGACCAGAAAGCCGAGCACGTCGGTCGAATGGCTGTAGTGGAAACGTTCGCCGGGCTGATAGCTGAGCGGAATCGCACCGAGCGCCGCCAGCCACTGGTCCGGCGTCACCCGCTGCCGGCAGCGTCTCCTTCCATGCTGACATTCTGCGCGATCGGACCGACCGACGTGAACGCGTAGGCGAGACCCGCCGCGATGCGTGAACAGGTCTTCGACGGTGATGTCGCGCGCCGCCGGCACCGTCGCCTCAACGGGCCCGTTGGGTCTCTCGAGCACGCGCATGTTCGCGAACTCCGGCATCCAGCGTTGTGATCGGATCGTCGAGCTTGCAACCGTCCTTCTTCCATCAGCATCAGCGCTGCCACCGATGTCACCGGCTTCGTCATCGAGGCGATGCGGAACAGCGTGTCGCGTTGCATCGGCAGACCGGCGCCGATGTCGCGCGAACCGAGCGCGTCGACCTGCGCGATCGCGCCACGGCGCCAGATCAGCGTCACCATGCCGGACAGATCGCCGCTATCGACGAAGCGCTGCATTTCGCCGGGGATCGCGGCGAGGCGGTTTGCATCGAAGCCGCAGCGTTCGGCGTTGGCGGTCTGGTCAGGCGTGCTCATGCGTTTGGCTCCTATCGGCGTGTTTCGTCAATGTGCAGCTGATCTGCACGATGCGCGGCCCGTCGAGCTGGTCGACGGTCAGCACGCACTCGGGCAGAACGATGCGGTCCTTCGGTACCGGAATGCGCTCGAGCCGCTGATAGATGAACCCGGACAGCGTGGTGTAGTCGCCGGGCGGAATCTGCGCACCGACCGCTTCGGTGAATTCGTCGATGCGGATGCGCGGGTCGATCAGCAGGTGATCGCCGACCCTTCTGACGCGCAGCGATTTCGCCCGCGGCGAATACTCGTCTTCGAATTCGCCGACGATTTCTTCCAGCACGTCTTCCAGCGTGACCAGCCCCGGCATTGCCGCCGAACTCGTCGATCACCGTGGCCATCTGCTGTCGCTTCGCGCGGAATTCCTTCAGCAGCGTCTTCAGCGTCATCGTTTCCGGAATCGGATACGCCGGCAGCATCAGGTCCTTGATCGACTGCGGACGCGCGGATGCGCCGTCGCTCAGATCGATGTGGTTCAGCAGTTCCTTGATCGACAGAATGCCGACGACGCGATCCAGGCTGCCTTCGTACACCGGATAACGGTGGTGGCGGTCGGTGCGGAAGATGTCGAGCGCCTGATCGATGGTTGCTTCCGCCGGAATGCCAACGACCAGGTTACGCGGCGTCATCACTTCACCGGCGGTGTGCTTCTCCAGATCGAATACGCCGCGGATCATCGCCGTCTCCGCGGCGCCGAGCACGCCCGCCGATTCGCTGGCGACCAGTATGGTGCGCAACTCTTCTTCGGAGATCGAGAAATGGCCGCCGCCGGGACCGGTCAGATCGCGCTGGCCGAACAGCCGCAGCAATCCGTTCGACATGTGGTTCAACAGCCAGATGAACCACCGGAACAATCGATAGAGCAGGTTGATCAGCCGCGCCACCGAAAGGCTCAGCGCCTCCGGCTTGTGGAACGCGTACACCTTCGGCGCGAGTTCGCCGCCGACGATGTGCAGCGTCGACACGAGCAGGAAGGCGAGCACCTGCGCCACGGTGTGCGCCACCGATTCGGACGTGAACTCCGCGCCCAGGAAACTCAAGTGCGCGAGGCCGCGTACCATCGGCGGATCGATCACCTCGGTGAACGTCGCGATGCCGATCGCGCCCAGTGCCAGCGACATCAGCGTGATGCCGATCTGGGTCACCGAATAGAAGCGCTCGGGGTTGGCGTGCAGCATCTGCACGATGCGCGCGCTGCCGTCGCCTTCCGACGCGAGTTGCGCGATGCGGCTGCGCCGCGCCGACGTCAACGCGATCTCGGAGGCGACGAAGAACGCGTTGCCGAGAATCAGCAGGAAGATCGCGGCCACTTTGGCCGATATGAGAACGTCCATTAATGCGCGACGCGGATCATCCGTTTGCCGCGGTTCTCGCCGGCGAGCAGCCCGACCAGGCCCGCGGGGGCGTGATCGAGCCCGTCGATGATGTCTTCTGCCACTTTCAGTTTTCCTTCGGCGGTCCACGCCGCCAGATCTTTCTCGGCTTGCGGCAGCAGCTTGACGTAGTCCATCACGATGAAGCCCTGCATCTTCAGCCGCTTCGTCACCAACAGGCCCGGTACGCCGCGCGGGCCGGACGCCGGGGTTGCGGTGTCGTATTGCGAAACCACCCCGCAACACACGATGCGGCCGTGCAGATTCATACGCGAGACCGCCGCTTCGAGGATCGGTCCGCCGGTGTTGTCGAAGTAGACGTCCACGCCGGCCGGGCACTTCGACTTCAGCGTTGCGTAGACGTTGCCCTCACGATGATCGATCGCGTCGTCGAGGCCGAGTTCGTCGACGAGCCAGCGACATTTCTCCGGACCGCCGGCGATGCCGACCACGCGGGCACCCTTGATCTTGGCGATTTGTGCGGCAATCGAGCCGGTTGCGCCGGCGGCGGCCGACACGACAACGGTTTCGCCCGGCTGTGGATTGCCGATGTCGAGCAGACCGCAATACGCGGTTTTGCCGGTGACGCCGAGCACGCTCATCAGGTGCGACAACGGCTCGCGGCGCACGCGTTTCTGCAGCGCTTTGCCCGGCGCGACGAAATACTGTTGCCAACCGCCGTCGCCCTCGACGAGGTCACCGGCTTTGAACTTGATGTCGTTCGACGCAACCACTTCCGCGAGCGTGAAGCCGGGCATCACGGTGCCGGCATACACTTCGCCGCGATACGTCGCGCCTTGCATCCACGCGCGATTCGCGGGGTCGAGCGACAGCAACAGCGTTCGGCACAGCACTTCGCCGGGACCAGGATCGCTGACCGGGCTCGATTGCGTTCGGAAACAATCCGCAGTCAGTTTCCCGCTCGGTTTCCGATCGAGCACGATCTGTTTGTTCAGTGTCATGAGCTTTCCCCAGGGTGCCGGCGTCAGAGGCCGAGCACGGCTTTCGCGATGATGTTTCTTTGTATTTCGTTGGAGCCGCCGTAGATCGAAGCGGCGCGGTTGTTGAAGTAGAACGGCGTGGCGGTCAACGCCGCTTCGGGCCCGACGAATCCGGAACGACCGAGGCTCTCGATCGCGTCTGGTTGATACGGTACGCCATAGTAGGCGGCCGCTTCCACTGCGACTTCGGTGATCTGTTGGGACAGTTCGGTCGCTTTGATCTTCAGCATCGACGACGCGGCGCCCGGCGAGCCGCGCTTTTCCATTTCCGCGACGCAGCGCAGTTCGGTCATTTCGAGCGCCTGCACTTCGGCTTCGAGCGCGTCGAGGCGCGACGTCATCGCGGCCTCGCCCGGCAAGGACGAGTCGTCGCCGCGCAGCGCGCGGACCTTTTCGATCGCTTCGATCAGGCTCGGCGCGGCACTGCCGCCGCCGCGTTCGAATTCGAGCAGATACTTCGTGACCGACCAGCCCTTGTTCTCCTCGCCGACGACCTGCGTGCGCGGCACGCGGACGTTGTCGAAGAACACCTGGCTCTGCTCGTAGTCGCCCGAAAAGAACCGGATCGGTTGCGTGCTGACGCCCGGCGCTTTCATGTCGAGCAGCAGGAACGTCACGCCCATCTGCGGCCGCTCGAAGTGTCCGGTGCGCACCAGGCAGAACATCCGGTTCGCATAATGCGCGTGCGTGGTCCAGATCTTGGTGCCGTTGACGATGTAGTCGTCGCCGTCGGCAACCGCGGCGGTCTGCAGGCCGGCCAGGTCCGAGCCCGCTTGCGGTTCGGAATACCCCTGACACCAGAAATCGTCGCCGCGCAGCATCCGCGGCAGATAGTAGTCGCGCTGTTCCTGCGTGCCGCAGCCGAGCAGGGCAGGGCCGAGCATCGCGAGACCCATCGGCGAAACCGGCGGCGGATTCGCGCGCGCCCGCTCGCAGTTGAAGATGTAGCGCTGCGTCATCGTCCAGTTCGTGCCGCCGTACTCGACCGGCCAGCTCGGTACGAGCCAACCCTTGTCGAGCAGAATGCGCTGCCATTTCATGCCGGTGTCGTAGTCACAGTAGACGCTCGTCATGTAACGGCGCGCCGCACGCAGCTCGTCGGTCAGTGCGCTGTCGAAGAACGCGCGTACTTCGTCGCGAAAACGGTCGTGCGCGGCGGTGAAGCTCAACTCCATGGAAGATCCTCGTCGATGCGGTGTGTCAGGTTGCGCGTGTCCACTGCAACAGCGTGAACGGCGGTTCGGCGTCGTCGTGGTGCTCGAACACGCCGGTGACCGGCGCGCCGATGTCGAGCGGCTGCGCGCGGATCGCCGAGCAGGTTGCCGACGATGCCGCACGTCGTCGGCCTGCGGGCAGCTCGACCAGCACGACGACGTACGGGCCCTGCTCGGCCAGCGCCGGGTGCACCGGGTGCCAGACCCGCTCGTGGCTGTAGATGACGCCGCGCGGCCTGCGGTCTCCTCGTAGCGCAGGTCGAACGAGTGGCAGCGGTGGCAGCACCACTCCGGTCCCCACTGCCAGCCGTCGCACGCGTCGCAGCGCTGCAGCAGCAACTGTCTCCGCGCGCAGGCCGTCCCAGAACGGGGCGTCGAGGCCGTCGGGCGTCGGCGACGGGGCGGGCGAGGCCGGGCTGCAGGTACGGCGTCGCGTCACAGCGTCGCCTCGCTGCCGAAGATGGACGAGCTGACCGGCGTCACCATCGGGCCCGGAGCACACCATCGAGACGTCGGCGCCGGGCACCTGCGGGTCGACTGGCCCCAGATCTGCCGGACGGCCTCGATGTTCAGCCCGAGGCCGTGCATGTAGCACTCGGCCAGGTTGCCGCCGCTGGTGTTCAGCGGCAGCTTGCCGCTCGGCGCCAGCAGGTTCTTCGACGGTGAAGAAGTCGTTGACCTCGTCGCGGCTTGCAGAAGCCGTGCTCGACGATGCTCATCATCACGCCGCCGGTGAAGTTCTCGTAGCTCTGCAGCACGTCGACGTCGGCCGGCGCCGACCTGGGCCATGTCGTACAGCCGCGGCGCGACGGTGGTGAAGCTCGACGACGCGTACTCGGGCGTGTTGTGCACCGGCGCGCCGGCCCGGTGCTGCGACCCGGACACGGCGGCCAGCACGTAGCACGGCGGGTGGTCGAAGTCGCTCGGCCCGCTCGGCCGGCGACCAGCACCATCGCGGCGGCGCCGTCGTTCTCCTGGCAGCAGTCGAACAGGTGGAACGGCTCGACGATCCAGCGCGACTCGTCGTACGGTCGCGTCGTCGAGCGGGCGGCCGTACATCACGGCGCGCGGGTTGTTCTGGGCGTGTGCGTAGCGACGCCAGCGAGATCGCCCGCAGCGCGCTCCTGCTCGACGCCGTGGTCGTGCATGAAGCGGTTGCACCTTCATGGCGAACATCTGCGCCGGCGACATCAGCCCGTACGGCAGCGTGTGGGCGAACTGCGCCGGACACGCGTCTGGCTGCGCGGGCCCTGGCCGAAGCGGCCGAACTGGCCCTGGGCCAGCGCGCGGAAGACGACCACGCACTCGGCCTGGCCGGTGGCGATCGCGGCGGCGGCGTTGGCGACCGCGCCCGATCCGCCGCCGCCGCCGCCGCCCCACTGCATGCGAGGCGAAGCTCAGCTCGCTGGCACGCCGAGCGCGGCCGACAGCCGCGACGCGTCGCTGCGGTCGTTGCTGTACGACGAGAAGCCGTCGACGTCCTTCGGGGTCGATGCCGGCGTTCGGCGCACGCCTTCAGCACGGCCTCGATGCGCCAGCTTGAACTCGGGATCGGGCGACTGGCCCGCGCTTGTAGTACTCGGTCTCGGCGACGCCGACGACGGCGACCTTGCCGCGCAGCGTGCGGTCGCTCATGACGGTGCCCGCGCCGTGCCGGCGAGCGCGGCGGCGTCGGCTGAAGTTCAGGTAGCGCGCGGGGATCGGCGAGCTTGAAGATGCGGGCGGCAGTTGAGGCCGAGGATCTTGGCCCGCTCGCCGTCGTCGAGGTCGCCCATCGTGCGTTCGATCGCCTGGCGCCGAGTACGGCCAGGTGCCCTCGTGGTGCGGGTAAGTCGTTGGCCCACATGAAGTTGTCGACCAGCCCGTGCTCCCGAGCGAGATCGAGGCCCGGCGTGTCCTCCTGGAAGGTGGCGAAGCCGCGCGCGGTGGAAGTACTCGCTGGGCAGCAGCTCCAGCTTCGGCCGCACCCACATGTGGTGCTTGCGGTACGCCTCGTCCATCGCCGTCAGCGCCCACGGCACCCAGCCGATGCCGGCCTCGATCGGAACCGAACCGCAGCTTCGGGATGACGCTCGAGCACGCCGGACGCGCAGATGTTGACGATCGGCTCCATGGTCGGCGCCAGCGAGTGCACGGCGTAGTTGATGATCGCGCCGCCGTTGCCGCGCGCGGTGCGCGGATCGCGACCGGTCGATACGTGGAACGTGATCGGCAGATCGACGTCCTCGATGCAGTCCCACAGCGGATCGAACTCGGGCAGGTTGTAGTTGAGGTCTTCGTGGTTCGGCGCGCCCAACACCGGCTTGCACGGCAGCGACAGGCCGTTGAAGCCGAGTTTCGCGCGCGCGCTGGATCTCGGCGATGGCGCCGTCGATGTCGCCGGTGGCGACGCAGGCCATCGGCACGAGCCGGTCGTTGTACGGTCCGAACAGTCTCCCACGCCCAGTCGTTGTACACGCGGCACATCGCCTGGCTGAACTTCGGCGTCGGGCGTTGCCCACATGGCAAGGCCCTTGTTCGGGAACAGCACTTCGCAGTCGACGCCGTCGGCGGCGAGGTCGCTTCAGCCGTTCCTCGGGCGTCTTGCCGGACTGATTGCGCAGCCGGTCCTCGCCCTCGAACGGCACGTCGCGGATGCGGATCGGACGGAAACCCTCGGTCTTCTGGAACTTTTCGCCCTTCGGGTCGACGCTGACCCCGGGCAGGCGGTGGTGCAGGTCTTTCGGCATCCGCTGCACCCAGAGGTCGTTCGGTTCCTGCACGTGGCAATCGGCCGAGACGATGAAGAATTTGTTCGGGTCGTCGGCGCGCGCCGTGCGCTTCCAGCCGTTGGCGCCGGGCGAATCGAGACGCCACGCGTTGTGGTCGTCGACGGTGTGATCTGAAGAGACGTGACTTGCCATGGATGACGCTCCACGTTGGCTCGGATTGGGAACGATGCTACTTCTATTCCGTGACCTGCGCATGTCCTTAGGCGGCCGCGGCGGCGGCTTCAGTCGCCTTTGAACACCGGTTTTTCGGCGGTTCGATAGGTGGCGGCGGCGGTGCGGCGATCGTCGGTCGCCTGCGTCAGCAGATTCTGGTCGGCATCCATGTGCATCAACGAGCGGTCGAGCGCAGCTTCTATCGCGTTCACGCTGCGCTTGATCATCTGCACGGCGATCGGCGGCTTGGCCGCGTAGTGTTCCGCCATCGCGAGCGCGCGTTCCATCAGTTCCGCGCGCGGCACCAACTCGTCCAGCGCGCCCCATTGCAGCAACGTTGGCGCCAACACCCGCTCGCCGCCCGCGACGAGCCGTTTGGCGCGTGAGGCGCCGACCAACCGCGTGCACAGCGGTAGGCTCTGCCACATCAGGTTGAGCCCGATGTCGATCTCGGGGTACTGCATGAAGCAGTCGTCGGCGCCGACGCGGAAGTCGAGCGCGGTGGCGATGCATGCACCGCCGCCCATCGCCGCCCCGTTCCATGCCGCAATGGTGATCTGATCGATCTCGTGCAGCGCGTGGATGACGCGCTCGCCGATGCGCGTCCGCCGTCGACGCAGCACCATCGGTACGCGGTATTCCACACCGGCATCGGTGAGATCCGCCCCCGACGAAAAGTGTTTGCCGGCGCCGGTGAAAACGATGGCGCGCGTCTCGGCGTCGTCGCGGAACGACAGCGCCGCCTGCTCGATCTCGGCGAGGTGCGCATAGTGCAGCGCGTTGGCGCGCTCGGGGCGATTGAAAGTGACGATGGCAATCGGCCCGCGGCGTTCGATCGAGAGGTGTTGGTAGCTCATCTGTTTGCGTTGTCCGGAAGGTGATGTTGGAACGTCAGGCGCGGGGTTGTATCACTGCACCGGCGCGGTCTCAAACGATTCCAGCCGTTGCGCCGACCGCCTCCGCTATCGAACGTTCGCGGGTATACTTGCGCGCTTTCTTCGTAGGGGCCAACTCGTGTCGAACTGTGCCGTGCCGAATCGCGTTCGCGTTTCGCGCCGCTTATGGGTGGTGTTCGCGAGCGTCATTCTCGCGAGTTGCGGTGGCGGCGGGTACGACGGCAATGGCAAGGGCAATGGCAACGGGGCTGGCAAACCGATCACGTCCGGATTCCTGCGGCTCGTGAACACGCTGCCCGACAGCCCGACACTGCTGGCCGGTCTCGACGGTTTGACGTTGACGCGGGTGTCGTTCGCGCAGACCACCCAGTTGCAGCAACTGGCCAGCGCCAAATACGCGATCGACGCGCAGTACCTCGACCCGGCCGGCGCGACCGTAGCGCTGATCAACAAGGAACAGGTCGTCATCAACGCCGATGAGCAGTCGACCGTGTTCATCGTCGGCACGCTGAACGACCACCACACCAAAACGGTGGTGAACCCGGTGCCTGCCATCACCGCCGGCAGCGCCGAAGTGCAGGTGATGCAGACGGTCGCAAGCCAGCCCTCGCTCGACGTCTACCTCACCGATGCGGCGGCCGACATCGCGACTGCGCCGAAGCTCGCAACGGTGGCGTTCGACCAGGCTTCCGATCTCGCCACCGTAGCCTCCGGTACGAACTACCGCTTGCGGGTAACCGCTGCGGGAAGCACGGCGGTGCTCTACGACTCCGGGGTCTTTTCGATTGCCGATACCGCGCGCGTGTTGTTCGTGGTGGTCGACTACTTCGGCCCGGGCGGCTCCGGATTTCGCGTGGTGCAGATGAGCAATCAGAGCGCGACCAATTTCCCGAACGAGGATCTGCCGGTCGCGTTTCGCGTGGCGAACATGATTGCCGACGTCCCGTCTGCCGACCTCTACATCGGACCGGTCGCCGGAACGCCGACGTTTGCGGGTGTGACGTACGGAACGGTGGCGCCGTTGCAACAGTTTCCGGCCGGTACGCTCGACTGCACGGTTACCGTCGCCGGCGACCCGGCCACGGTGCTGTTCACCGGTAGCGTGGCCTTGGCGTCCGGCGAAACGCGCACGCTCGTTCTGACGAAAGGCGCCGGCGGCGCCGCGTCGCGCACCACCATCGACAACACGCGACCGGTGAGTTCCGAGGGCCAATTGCAGGTCATCAACGCGGCGCCGTCGAGCGCGCCGACCGACATGTTCCTGATCCCGCCCGGCAAGTCGACCACCGACACGGTCGCCTCGGTGATCAATCAGCCGCTGCTGTCGCTTGCAGGCGCAATCGCTTCGGCCGGCGCTTACGATGTCGCGTTCACCGCTACCGCGACCACCACGCCGATCGCCGGTCCGGAGCCGATCGAGATTGCGAACGGCGGTATCTACACGATCTATGTAATCGACGCGGCCGGCGGCGGCGCGCCTTATCAGATCGTAGTCAGCAGTTTCTAACGACATGACCGAGCCGTGGAGCGTTCGATGAGGAACAGGGTTCTTGCGATGGCGCTGCTGAGCATGCTGCTCGGCCTGCTGTCGGGTTGCGGGGCCAGCGGCGCCGACGACGGCAATGCGCCGGTTGCGTTGCCGCGACAAGGAAGCATCAGAGTCGTCAACGTAATGCCCGACTCCGGTCGGATGACGTCGTTCCTCAGCAACACGGTCTTTTCCGCGAATCAGTTCGGCGAGGCGACGGTGCTGTCGCAGAACCTGGTCGGGCAGTACGTGATGAACATTCTGCTGACGCCGCCGAACGACGTGACGACGACGTTGGTGGACAACGCCACGGTGAACCTGACCGACCCCGACGAATTCTCGTTCGTCATGATCGGACCCATCGCGAGCGCGCAGCTCGTGCGAATCGACAACACCGAGATCGGCTTCGATGTCGACCCGAGCAAACCGGCGCAGTTTCCACCGCCCGACTATCAGATCCTGCACGCGTCCACGTCGAGCGGAGCGGTCGACGTGTACGTCACCGACGCCGCCGCCGATCTCGCCGCCGTGAACCCGACCGCCACGCTGAGCTTCGGCCAGTTCACGCCGTTGGTGCAGCAGGATGCCGCGGTTTCGTATCGGGTGCGCGTAACGCCGGTCGGTACCAAGACGGTGTTGTTCGATTCCGGATCGTTCGCGGTCGCCAAATTCAAGCGCTCGATCTACCTGTTGCTCGACAACTTCGGTCCCACCGGCGAATCGCTGCGCGTGGCGAACGTAACGGCCGCGGCGGCCGAGGACTTTCCGAACCAGACGATGCAGGGCGCGTTGCGCGCCGCGAACATGATCCCTGACGCGCCGCTGGTAGACATCTATCTCGGTACACCGGCCGGCACGCCGCTGTTTCAGAACGTCGCGTACGGCACGACGACGCCGTACACCCTCGCGGTCACGGACGGCGCGTTCACCGCGAACATCACCCCTGCCGGTGTGCCCGGCACCATCATTGCTACGGGACCGTTGTCGATCGTCGGCGGCCAGGCGCGTTCGTTGTACGCATCGGGACTCGACGCGGACGACACAGCGAAACTCGGTGCGGTGATCGAGAGCCAGCGCAGCATCTCCGGCCAGGCGCAGTTCCGTTTCGTGCAGACGGCGCCGAGTGCGGGCACCGTCGACGTTTACCTCACCACGGCTGGTCAGCCGATCTCCGACGCGTCTCCCATCCTCGCGAACGGGGCTCTCCTCGCCAGCAGTTCGGTGAACCTCTCGCCCGGTACGTACGATCTATTCATCACGCGATCCGGCACCACCGTTCAGCTGTTCGGACCCGAGCAGATTTCGGTCGACGCCGGCGCCGTCTACAGCGGCGTGCTGCTCGATGCAGCGGGTGGCGGCGGTCCGCTGCAGATGCAGGTCACGCAGGAAGTGCTGCCGTGATTCGCGCGCGGGCTTGATCGATGGCCACCGCGCCGGGCGAAGTGCAGCAGAAGAAAGCGGCGCCGACCGCCGCCTCGCGCCTGTGGCGACTCGTTACCTGGCTCATCGCGATCGGTTGCTTTTATCTCGTGTACGGACGCATCGCCGCGGCGGCTGCGCGCGACGGCCTGGCGCCGCTCGACTATCTGGAGGGCTTTCTCAAAGGCGTCGACTGGACCACGTGGCTCGCGCTGATGATTCCGTACTCGGTGCTGTTCTTCGTCATCGACGCGCACGCGACGTGGCGCGTGATCCGCTGGTTCAACGCGCCGTCGATCCGCTTCCTGAACGTGCTGCCGATCCGCGCCAGCGCCTACATTCTGTCGTTGGTGAACGAACAGGTCGGTAAAGGGGCGATGTCGCTGTACCTGCTGCGTCGCTATCAGGTTCCCGGCTGGGAAGGGATCTCCACGATGATCCTTCTCGGCGTGATGGAGATCTACCAGCTGCTGATCTTCTCCGCGGTGGGGGTGGCGCTGTATTCCAATCTGGTCGACGCGGCGTCCACGATTCTGCCGCTCAACAGGATTCTGCCGACGGTGTTCGTGGTTGCGGCGCTCTATGTGCCGTTCCATCTGATGTATTTCTCGGGCCGACTGTTTCCGAAATCGAAGCTGCGCGACCGGCCGGTGTTACGCGCTTTCCGCGAGGCGCGGCCGCACCATTACCTGCTCGTGCTGCTGTTCAAAGCGCCGAACCTGTTGATCGCGGTGCTGGTGTACACCGCGTCGCTGCGGCTGTTCCACGTCGACGTCGGCTTCGGCCAGATGCTCGCGTTTCTGCCGGTGATCTTCCTCGCCGCCGCACTACCACTGCCGTTTCATGCCGGCGCGTTGCTGCTATGGACGGTGCTGTTCCCGCAATACCCCGAAGTCGGCGCATTCAGCCTGGTGATGCACACCTTCTTCGTCAGCCTCAACGCGCTGATCGGCGTGGCGTTCCTGCCGTTGGCCAATCGCGAGTTGTTCGTCGAGAGCGGCTAGATCTGAACGACGTTTCGAATCGGGGTGGTGACGGGTGATCGGTGTTGCGGACGCGCTCGAGCCATCCCTGGTCGCTCCTTTCGCGACATCCCTGTCGCTCAAGGGTTCCGCAACACCGATCACCCGTCACCTTCCATCATCGAGGTCGCGCCTTCGTTCGGGCCGAGTGAGAGATGAACGCGCGCTTCGCGCGCGTTCAGGCACGACACACGACTAAGCGGTGGAGAGCGCACCTCCGCCGAGAATCGAAGCTCAACGACCTCAGCCGCGCTTGATCCTCCACAACGCATACGCTCGATCGCCCATCGAAATCAGCGTCGATACGACGAGCAGCCAGGCGGCGATGGCGATGAGTGCGGGCGTGGGCCACGGGACGTCGAGTGCGCGCTGGAGCGTCGCGGTGCCGACGATCACGTAGTAGCCGATGCCGTTCCAACGACCCAGCACGCTCGCGCGCAGCGGCGCGCCGGAGAGTGCCTTCGAGTCCCAGACGTATTGCGCGAACGAGGTGATCGCGAGCGGCGCGAGCAGTGCGGTGACGATGCCGACGGCGGCGAGGGCGGCGAGATTCACCGTCACGAACAGGGCGTCGATCGAATGATCGAGCAGTCCGCCGAAGGCGGAGACTTCACCCCGGCGGCGCGCCACGATGCCGTCGGAAACATCGGTAGCGACCGCAATCACGAACAGCACGCCGGCGGTGCGCCATGCGCCGGTCCAGATCGCGTACGCGCACGGCAGTGCGATCAGCAGACGCACTGCGCTGAGCGCATTCGCCCAGGTTGTGACAACGGCGGTTTCTTTGTCGTCGATGGCGGGCAACGATGGTAGGCTCGCGACGCATGCTACCAGCGTCGCCCCTCAGTAAGAGCATAGATAAGGTCCGATGCGCGTTCTGATCACCGGTGCGAATGGCCACTTGGGTCGGCGATTGATCGCGCGACTGCCCAGCGACGTGCAGGTGACGGCGACGGTGCGTTCGGCGGAGGCCCGGCGATTGCTCGAAGGCACCGGGGCGGCGGTTCGAATCGTCGAAGTCGACTACCATGACGGGCCTGCACTCGCGGAGGCCGCGGCCGATTGCGAGTACGCCGTGCATCTCATCGGCATCCTCAAAGAGACCTCCAGGAATCGCTATATCGACGCGCACGAGCGTGCCACCAGTGCTTTGGTGGCGGCGGCGACGGCGAAGCGACTGCGACGGATCGTGTACCTCAGCATCCTCGGTTCGCATCCGCAGTCGCCCAATGCGGCGCTCGCATCCAAGGGCCGCGCCGAACAGACGTTGTTGAATGCGAGCCCGCAGGGCGTTGTGCTGCGTGTGCCGATGGTGCTGGGCGAAGACGACCACGCGGTAAGGGCGCTGCATAGGAAGGCCCGCAGCGGTACGGCCTTCCTGCTGCGCGGCGCGAGTCTCGAACAACCGATCTACGCGGGCGACGTGGTCGATGCGATTTTCGCTGCCCTGAAACTGCCCGGCCTGGAGCGCGTCGCGCTCGACCTGGCGGGGCCGGAGTGTTTGTCGCGTGCCGAACTCGTGCAGCGCGCGGCCGCGACGATCGGCCGGCGCGTGCGTTGCATATCGTTGCCGCTCGCGCCGCTGCTCGGCGTCGCATGGATCGCGCAGCACGCGATGCAGAACCCGCCGATCACCGCGGCGATGCTCGGCGTGCTCGACCACGACGATTGCATCGATCCGGCACCGGCCGCAGCGAAATTGGGTATCCGACTCACCAGCCTCGATGACATGCTACGCCGCTGCTTGCGCAGCGACGCGAGCAGCGCGGCTCACAATCGAAGGGGATCGTCAGCATGACCGACCCGATTCTGAAACTGCTCGGCAACAAGCGCGGCTACGACGTGTTGCGCAACCCGTTGTTGAACAAGGGTTCCGCGTTCACGCCCGCCGAACGCGTCAAGCTGGGCCTGGAAGGCATTCTGCCGCCGCAGTTCAACGACATGGCGATGCAGGCGCAGCGCAGTTACGAAGGCATCGCGCGCCACGCCGCGCCGATCGACAAATACGTCGCGCTCGCGGCGCTGCAGGATCGCAACGAACACCTGTTTTATCGCGTCGTGCGCGATCACATCGAAGAGTTCATGCCGATCATCTACACCCCGACCGTCGGGCAGGCCACGCGCGATTTCAGCCATGTCTTTCAACACTCGCGCGGAGTGTGGATCACGCCTGCGTCGCGCGGGCACATCGCGACGGCGCTGCGCAACGCGGCCGGTGAACGGCGCATCCGCCTGATGGTGGTGACGGACAACGAATCGATTCTCGGCATTGGGGACCAAGGCGCCGGCGGCATCGGCATTTCGATCGGCAAGCTGTCGCTGTACACGGCGGCCGCCGGCGTGCACCCGGCGGAGACGCTGCCAATCAGTATCGACGTCGGCACAGACAACAAAGCGCTGCTCGACGATCCGCTGTATCTGGGGCGTCGGCATCCGCGCCAGCGCGGCGCCGAGTACGACGCGCTGATCGACGAGTTCGTGCTGGCCGTGAAGGCCGAATTCCCGGGCGCGGTGTTGCAGTGGGAAGATTTCCGCAAGGAAAACGCGCTGACGATCATGAACAAGTACCGCAAGGTGCTGCCGTCGTTCAACGACGACATTCAAGGCACCGGTGCGGTGGCGTTGGCCGGCCTGCTCGGTGCGTGTCGCGTCATCGGCCACAAGCTCAGCGACGAACGCATCGTGGTGTTCGGTGCCGGGGCCGGCGGCCTCGGTATCGCGCGCCAGATCCGCGCCGGTCTGTTGCAACTCGGGCTCGACGACACGGCGATCCGCGAACGCATCGCCGTGCTCGACAGCCGCGGGCTGATCGTCAGCGACAACGAGATGCGCGATGCGTACAAGAGCGAACTCGCGTGGTCGCAGGAACAGGCGAGTCGCGTCGGGCTCGGCAATGCCGCGCAGCGCAGCCTTACCGACGTGGTCGACCATTTCAAACCCACCGTGTTGATCGGCGCGTCAGGCCAGCCGGGGAGTTTCCCCGAAGCGCTGATCCGCCGCGTTGCCGCTCTCGTCGAGCGGCCGATCATCTTCCCGTTGTCGAATCCCAACGACAACACTGAGGCGCGGCCCGAAGACATCGTGCGATGGACCGACGGGCGCGCGATCGTCGCCGCCGGAAGTCCGTTTCAGCCGGTTGCGTACGGCGGCGAACTGCGCAAGATCGGCCAGGCCAACAACGCGTTCATCTTTCCGGGTCTCGGGCTCGGCGCGTTACTGGCTGAAGTGCGCGAAGTGACCGACAACATGATCAACGTCGCCGCCGCATCGCTCGCCGGATGTCTGACCGAGGCGGAGATCGCCGAAGGACTGTTGTTCCCGTCGGTGCGCAGGCTGCGCGATGTGTCGCGCGGTGTCGCGATCGCCGTCATCAAACAGGCGGCGATCGACGGCGTCGCGACGAAGACGATCGCGAATCCCGAAGCCGTCGTCGACGCGAACATGTGGGAACCGGAATATCCGGTCTACGCCTGACGCGTCACCTGGCGATCAGCGTCCCTTGAATTCGGGCGGACGCTTCTCGACGAACGCTTTCGCGGCGCCTTTGTGGTCGTCGGTCATGAACGTGCGGATCATGTGCATCGCTTCGAGATCGAGCACCTCACCAAGCGAGCCGCGCTCCGCCGCGTTCAGATTCTTCTTCATGTAACCGAGCGCGACCGTCGGCAGATTGGCGAGCTTGCGCGCGAAAGCGACGGCGTCCGCTTCGAACGACGCGGCCGGGAACACGTGATTGACCAGGCCGATCTTCAGCGCTTCCTGCGCGGAGATGACGTCGGCCGTGAAATACAGCTCGCGCGCTTTTGCGGCGCCGACGAGGTGCGGCAGGAAGTACGAGCCGCCGTAGTCGCCGGCCAGGCCGATCTTCGAGAACGCCGTGGTGAACTTCGCGGTATCGATCGAGACGCGCAGATCGCACGCGAGCGCCAACGACAGGCCGGCGCCGGCGGCCGGGCCGGGGATCACCGCGAGCGTCGGTTTCGGCATTTCGTGCAGCCAGCGCGACAGCTCCATGCCGGTGCGCAAGCCATGCACGCGCTGCTCCATGTTGAACTCGCCGCCACCGCCGGACGCACCGGCAGCGAAACCTTTCACGTCACCGCCGGCGCAGAACGCGCCGCCCGCGCCGGTCAACACGATCGCGCGCACGCTCCGGTCGGCCGCCAGCCGCGGCAGCGCCGATTGCATCGCCTCCATCATCGGTCCGGACATCGCATTGCGCGCTTCGGGACGATTCATCGTCAGCGTCGCAACGCCGTCGTCGTGGCTCTCGATCAGATGCTCGGACATGTCATACCTCTGGGTGTGAGTGGAACCGTGATGGGCGAGGCGCGTGTCGCGCCGGTCAGGGGCCGAACAGTACTTCACATCCGGTGTCGCTGAGAATCCCATCGGGTCGGCTGACGCGATCGCGCCGCGCGCCATCGCGGCCGCGTTGGTCGAATCACCAACGCTTCGAGCGTGCCGTTCGAATCGGGCAGACAGAACGTCGGCAGCAGCGCGACCTTGGGCTTTGGCAAACCGCGCCCCTCGTCATGACGCCCGACGATCAGACGATAGGGATGCGACCGTGCCGCAGCAGCGCGACCCTCTTGCGCGTGTACGGCGATCCCGGTGCGCCGAGCAGCGTCAAAGGGGTTGGAATCGGCATCCGAAATCTCCTATCGTGCTGGGGCTTCGAGCGACGGCGGTGTATTCGGCTGCGGCTCGGATGACGTAAGGGGGATGAGTACATGGCGGATCTGTCGGCATTTCGCAGCGAGGCGCGCGGGTGGCTCGAACGAAATTGTCCGGCCGAGTTGCGCGGCACTGGTTCGAGTTTCGAGGGCGGCTCGAAGGAAGCGATCAGTGCGGCGCGACGGCGCTGGTTCGATGCGTGCTACGAGCGGGGCTGGACCGTGCCGAGTTGGCCGAAGGCTTACGGCGGCGCCGGCCTCGACGCTGCGCAGCATCGCGCGCTGCGCGCCGAAATGGCCGCGATCGGCGCGCCCGCGCCGCTGACGGGCATGGGCGTCAGCATGATCGGGCCGACGTTGCTCGAGTTCGGCAACGAAGCGCAGCGCGCCGAACACCTGCCGAAAGTCGCGAGCGGACAGGTCCGTTGGTGCCAGGGATATTCGGAACCCGGCGCCGGCTCGGATCTCGCGTCGCTGAAAACGCGCGCCGAAGACCGCGGCGATTACTACCTGATCAACGGCTCGAAGATCTGGACTACGCTCGCCGACAAGGCCGACTGGATCTTCTGCCTGGTGCGCACCGATCCGACGGCGCCGAAACACGACGGCATCAGCTTCGTGCTGTTTCCGATGGATCAGCCCGGCGTCACCGTCAAACCGATCAACCTCATCGCCGGCAACTCCGATTTCTGCGAGTGCTTCTTCGACAACGTGAAAGCGCTGAAGTCGAACCTGATCGGCCAGCAGAATCGCGGCTGGACGATCGCGAAGCGCCTGCTCCAATACGAACGGTCGTCGATTTCCGGACCCGGTGGCGGCATCCGCACGCGCGGTTCGTTGCCCGAACTCGCGAAACGGTACGTCGGTGTTTGCGACGATCGCATCGCCGATGCGGCGACGCGCGACGAGGTGGCATCGATCGAGATGGATGCGCGCGCATTTGCCCTGACGCTGCGACGCGCGGCCGAAGAGAACGGCGCCGGACGCACCGAGACGTTTGCGACGTCGATGTTCAAGTATTATTCGACCGAACTCGATGCGCGCCGCGCGGAGGCGAACGTGCGCTTCATGGGTACGCAAGGTGTCGGCTGGGAGGGTGCCGCGTTCTCCACCGAAGAATTGCAGACCACGCGGCTATGGCTGTTCGGCAAAGCGCTGACGATCGCGGGCGGCAGTTCCGAAGTGCAGCTCAACATCGTCGCGAAGCGGGTGCTCGGGCTACCCGATTGATTTTCGATTTCTACCATCCGGTTTCGCCGGACAATACATCCGGCTTCGCCGGAGTCAACGCAAGAAAGGAGAGGCAGATGAGTGCTGATGGTACCTGGAACGTAACGATGAACACGCCGATGGGCGCGCAGAAAGCGAGCCTGGTGTTGAAGACCGACGGCGACAAGCTGACGGGCGAAATGAAAGGCCCGCAAGGCGCGCTGGCCCTCAACGACGGCAAAGTTGCAGGCGACACGCTGACCTGGTCGGCAAACATGACGCAACCGATGCCGATCAAACTCGAGTTCACCGGTAAAGTGGCCGGCGACAAGATCTCGGGCTCCGTGAAGCTCGGCGCGTTCGGCAACGCATCGTTCGAGGGCACCCGCGCCTAACGATGCCATCGGGGTGCGCCGCGCGGCCGCGCGCGGCGCCACTCCACCTCATTGCACGACTGGAGCCATCGCCCCCGCACGATCGATGTACGGTCGCAGTAACTCGAAGTAGCGACGGGTATAGATGTCTTTGAGATCCGGTCTGACGTGATCGACCGTGTCGCCGAGTTCGATCTCGGGAATGCACAGCGGTGTGCCGGCGACGATCGGAAGTCCGGTTGCTGCCACCCCCGATTCCACTTTCGCCACATAGTCCGCGGCCTGGGTGCAATATGCGTCGTAGATCGGGCCGTACGCATAAACGCATTCGGTGCCGTGATGCCGACACAATTCCGCGATCTGCCCGACGTAGTCGAGTTGCGCCTGCGCGACCATGTTCGGCAGCAACGGATCCATCCCCAGTTCCGCCGGTGGCGAGTAGACGCTCGTCTGACCGATGTAGTCGTCTACGAATAGCTTCGCTGGTTTGGCGAGACCGTTCTTCCACAGCTGCTCGACCACGCGCCGCGCCGTCTTGAGGCTGAAGTACAGTTCCAGAATGCGGATCGGCGACGTCGTCAGCAGCTGAGACGGTTCGGCCGAGAAATAGAATCCCGGGAATGCTTCCTTTCTGCGCATTACGTCGATCGACTGCATGACAACGATCAGACTGGGTGCGTGGTGTTGCAGCACCTTGTACGTCATGTTGTACGCACCGCCCGATCCGTAGGAACCGGTCAACGCCAGATTGACGGCGTTGTGCCCGCTCAATGAACTGAACAACTCCGCGTTGATGGCGTTGCCAAGCGAGCTGTCGCCCACGAAGGCGATGTCGATCGTTCGAGCGGTGCCGAGCTTGTCGCGCTGATAACCATAGATCTCATGGTTCGCGACCTCGACGAGACCGAGACGATAGCCGGTTGCCGTGATGCCCACCAACACAGTCACGAGGGCGCCGAGCACGAAGCCGAGCGCCTTCAGATACGCGCGCAGCTCAGAACTGGAAGTAGATGAATGGCGAGACGTCATTTAGCTTCACAAAGCAGGTGAACAGGAGAAGTGCGAACGCGAGACCGTGACGTCGATCGGGCCGCCACACGAAGCGCTCGCGCTCGCCGATGTAAGTTGCCGGATATCCGGGCGATGCAAGACCAGGACTCGCCGACCCGAGCCATTCCTGCGTGTTCGGCAGTGTCCATACGGCGAGTAATCCCGTCAGGCCCAGTGCGGCCGCGACGAGAGGTTGTTCGATCGCCGATGTCGTCTGCGAGAACGCCGCCCCGTTGAAACCGAACAGACCTCGGTAGATTGCCATCATGGTTGCAATATCGGCGGCGCGAAACGCGACGAAGGCCAGCAGTACACAGAGGAACGTGACAGTCGTGGCAAGCATCGGACGCATTGCGTGACGCGCGCCGAAGCCCGATTGCTCCCACAACCGGTGAATGACGAGCATCGCGCCGTGCATGGCGCCCCACAGCACCACCGTCCATGCGGCGCCGTGCCAGAGTCCGCCGATGAGCATCGTCGTCATGAGGTTGACGTTCTGGCGCGTTGGGCCGCGCCGATTGCCGCCGAGCGGGATGTACACATAGTCGCGGAGGAACCGCGACAACGTGACGTGCCAGCGCTGCCAGTATTCGGCGATCGATTGCGCCTTGTAAGGAGAGGCGAAGTTGATCGGCAATCTCACGCCGAACATCCACGCGAGGCCGATCGCCATGTCGGAGTAGCCCGAAAAATCGAAGTAGATCTGCAGCGTGTAGCAGAGCATACCGATCCACGCCTCCAGCATGCCGGGTGTGTACCCACCGGCCGCCGCATCGAAGAAGGCGCCGGCATGGATCGCGAGCGTATCGGCGACCAGCACCTTCTTTGCGAGGCCCATTGCGAACACGGTGACGCCGATGGCATATCGGTTGGCGGCCGGCGGCGTCGTTTCCTGCGAGAACTGCCGAATGACTTCGCCGAAATGCACGATCGGACCGGCGATCAACTGCGGGAAGAACATCACGAACAGCGCAAAGTCGACGAACGTGTGGGGTTCGACCTTGTTCCTGTAGCTGTCGACGAGAAACGCGACTTTCTGAAACGTGAAGAACGAGATACCCAGCGGCAGCACGATCCGCGCAATCTCGATGTGCAGACCGAAAGCGGCATCGAAGTTGTCGATGAAAAAGTTCGCGTATTTGAAATACCCGAGCAGCGACAGGTTCCAGATCAGTCCGATGATCAGCAGTCTGCGCGACGACGTGCCGCGTTCACGCGCCAGCGTCTGCAAGCGGCGTCCGACGAAAAAGTTGACGACGATCGAGACGAACAGCAGCCCGAGGAACGCAGCGCTCCAGTACGCGTAGAACACGCACGAAGCGGCGATCAACCAGATCTTTTTCGCGCGCTGCGGTCCACGCCGGCGGAGCAGCTCGTAGCCCAGCACCGTGATCGGCAGAAACGCAAAGATGAACGGGAACGAGTTGAACAGCACCCGGCAGGCGTCCTCGTAGTGATGCCGGCACGCTGCCAGGCACCGCGCATTGACTTATCGGCGCGGCAATAAGTCAATGCCGGTGCCACGCACCGGAGAAGACTCATGACGACAACGGCACCGTTTCGAATCTATGGCTCGGAAATGTCGCCCTATTCCGTGAAGGTGCGTTCGTATTTCCGGTACAAGGGCCTGCCGCATCGATGGCTGATCCGCAACGCGTCCAACCAGGCGGACTATCAGAAGCACGCGAAGCTGCCGCTGATCCCGCTCGTGGTCACGCCGGACGAAGAGGGCATTCAGGACTCGACGCCGATCATCGAACGCGTCGAGGCGAAGCATCCGCAACCGAGCGTGTACCCCGCCAATCCGACGACGGCGTTCCTGTCGGCGCTGCTCGAGGAATTCGGCGACGAGTGGGGCAACAAGTGGATGTTCCACTATCGCTGGGCGCGCGACGTCGACCAGCTGAGCGCGGCCGGACGCATCGCCAGACAGATGCAACCCGCGCGCCGATGAGAGCCAACACGCCGAAACGACGGGGCAGATCCGCGGACGCATGGTCGACCGCGTCTGGTTCGTCGGCTCTAACGAGACCACCGCGCCGCAGATCGAAAGCTCGTTCGAACGCGCGATCGAGCTGCTCGATGCGCACTTCGCGGTGCATCCTTATCTGTTCGGCGGCAGACCCGCGTTCGGCGATTTCGGGTTGTGGGCTCAACTCTACTGCGCCTGGACCGACCCGACCGCCGGGGCGCTGATCGAAGGCCGGGCGCAATCGCTGCTGGCGTGGATCCACCGCATGCTCTGGCCGCGCGCCGAAGGCGAGTTCGCGGATTGGTCTGCGCTGTCGCCCACTCTGCAACCGCTCCTCAGTACGATCGTCGGGCCGCTGTTCCTGCCGTGGAGCGCCGCAAACGCAGCCGCCATCGCGAGCGGCGCCGAAACCTTCTCCGTCACGCTCGACGGTCGCACCTGGACGCAAAAGCCGCAGAAATACCACGCTCGCTCGCTGGCAGCGCTGCGCGAGAAATACGGTGCGGCGGAAACGAAGGAGCTGAATGCAGTGCTCGATGCATCGGGATGTCTCGCGGCATTTCGGACATAGATCGGTGGGTGACGGGTGATCGGTGTTGCGGACTCGCTCGAGCCATCCATGGGCGCTCCTTTCGCGACATCCCTGTCGCTCAAGGGTTCCGTAACGGGACGAAACACCGATCACCCGCCACCTTCCACATCACACGTCGCGCCTTCGTTCGTGGAGGGATGAACGCGCGCTTCGCGCGCGTTCACGCACGACACACGACTAGCGGTGGTGGCGTGACCCAGGCGGAGGTGGGTGAATGTTGCTGAGGACCCTTGAGCGACAGGGATGTCGCGAAAGGAGCGCCCAGGGATGGCTCGAGCGAGTCCGAAGCAGCATTCACCCAGCTCCGCCGTGAATCGAAGCTCAACCGCTACATCACCCAACGAAACGTCGCCATCGCTACGCGGTCGTCGTAGTTCGGATCGAGACCGGTGAGGGTGCGGGCGGTGCGGTGGCCTTGGGTCCAGAGCTGTTCTAGCGAGACGAGCCACTGGGGGCTGAACTGCCATTGGTAGGAGGCGGTCCACGCGTGGCCGGTTTCGCCGTTCGGGTCCATCGGTATGGCGTCGCGGTCGTCGGTTGCGAACGCGTCGTAGCGCACCGTGACGCGCTGGTTGGCGAACGCGCGGGTGAGTTCGACGAAGCTCGTGTGATAGTCCATGTCGGTGGCGGCTCCCAAACCCGGCACGTCCCATGTCACCGAGTCGCCGCTCAGCCATTGCACGATCAGACCGAAATCGAACGGCAGGTGCGCTTGCGCGGCGAGGCTGGTGAATCGCGTGTGCCAGCCCCACTGACCGCCGTTGCGCGAATTCGGGTCGGTGCGGTTGTCGTAATACAACGCGCGTACGCGAACGAGTTGGCCGCGTTCGAGCGTACCGCCTGCGTAGAATCCCGGCCGACCGTCGGTTTCGATGTACGGCTCGGCGTAGTGCGACTGATGGTCGGCATAGTCGAGTAGCGGCACGTCCGGCATGTCGAGGCGATCGCCCCAGCGCGTCTGGCCGTTCCAGAACGTCCAACCGTCGTAAGCGAGCATGAATCCGGCCGGGTCGTTGCCGTAGTACGCCGATGCAAATGCATCCCAGTGCCAACCGGATGGATTGGCCGCATCGTCCGAGCCGACCTTCACCTCGGTGCCGAGCGCGCCGACTTCTTCGCCGATCCAGCTGTTCAGCGCGGAGGCGAGCACGGTGTACTGCGTCGTCCAGCCGTCGTTCGAATGCTCGAACGACACCGGAGGGCGGAACGCGCCGAACTTGATGCGATAACGCAAACCCGAGTCCGGCAGCGGACGATACGTCAGCGTCGCTTCGCTGACGCCGAGCCCGGGGCTCAGGTTGTTCGATCCGGACAGCGTGAGTTTGGCGTCCCAGTCTGCGCCGACCGGTTGATTGAACTGGATGAATCCGTCGACGAAGGTGGGGCCGTCGTCATCGGAGCCGTACGGCGATTTGCCGAATCCGCCGTCCAGGAACGTGGTGTCGTCGCCGTGTGCGACATAACCGACCGCGATCGAGGCGGAGAACTCCGGCGTTTCGGCGCGCGCGGAGAGCGCGAGCAGAGCACCGGACAGAACCGACGCAGCGATCAGTAGTCGTTCCACGACAGCGAGGTCTCCTGCGCCGCTTGCCACGCCCGGTCGAGATGAATGTCCGCGATGTTTTTACCGGCCGTGATGTCGACGGTGCGGTTGATCGGGCCGAACTCGACGTCGAGATCGGGGTGCCACACGGTCACCTTTACGGTCTCGTTGGGAAGGTCGTCGAGCACCAGCCGCCCGTCGCGATCGGTGAATCCGAAATGGCGGCTGTCGACGATCAGCACGTAGCCCACCATGTGATCGTGGATGTTGCAGCCGAGCACGGCGATGCCGTCGTGATCGAAAGTGACCGGCGGGTGTTCGTTGCCGCGATACAACGCGAGTTCGAATTGCTTCGCCGCGAAAACGAATACACGTGATGCTGTACGCGATCGGTGTTCGGAAACGACACCTCCGTGCCGCGCTGCACGATCGTGACGCGCGGGACGAACTGCTCGCGGTGCTGGTCGATGATCGCTTTTGGTGCAGTCGCCGGCATCGGTTCGGGCGTGGACGTTTCGACGACTACGCCGATGCCTGCGGCGGTCTTGCCGCGCGAATCGGTGATCTGGATCTGCAACGAACCGGCGTTCCCGTAGAGGGGCGCCAGCGCAGCCGCGAGGGTGATGCTGCATGCAATCCGTTGCAGGCGATTCAGGCTCATCCGCAAATCCATTGCCGTCCGGCGGGCGCTTCAACATGAGGGGCTGTTCATACTCTAGATGACTGCCGCCGCGCTGCTGTTAACCACGTATCAAATCGCCGGCGCGGCCTCACTTAGACTGACGTTGTCGAACGCGAATCCCATGAAAACTCTGCGCATCAAGCTTCTGGCTGCGGCCCTAGTCCTCGTACTGGTGTGCCAGGCCGTCACCGTTACGGCGGTACTTCTGCAGGCATACGGAGACGCGAAGGCGCGCGCGGTACACAGCCTCACCGTGACGAGCGGCGTGCTGCGTTCTTACCTCGACTCGCGCCATCAGCAGCTCGCCACTACGGTCGACATCCTCGCCAGCGACTTCGCGTTCCGAAAAGCGGTGGCGACCCGCGATACCTCTACGCTGCAATCTGCGTTGCGCAACCACGCGTCGCGCGTAGGGGCGGCTTACGCAGTGATTTACGGTCCTGACGGCGAAGTCGTGTCGACGACGTCGGACTCGGCGCCGTTGCTCGATCAAGCTACGGTGCTCGCGCCGAAGGCGGCTGCCGGCGGCGCGCTGCTTACCGAGCAGGGCGGCGAGATCTACCAGTCGGTACTCGTGTCGATGCGCGCGCCTCTTCAGATCGGTTGGGCAGGCATGGGATTCCGGATCGACGATGCGCTCGCGACGCAACTCAAGGGAATTACCGGCGACGACGTCAGCTTCGTCGTCATGAGCAACGGCAACTCCCGTGTCGCGGCGTCGACGCTGCCGCGCGCGGAGCGCGAGCAACTCGTCGGCCATCTGATGACCGGGCCGATCGGCGACGACGCGATGCCCGGTTATGTTCTGCAATCGGAATTGCTGTCGGCGAGCGGCATGCCGGTGCTGGCGGTGCTGTTGCGTCCGCGCAGCGAAGCGATGGCAGTGTTCAATGCGCTCGCGAAGTCGATGCTGATTCTGGGTGCATTGAGCGCGGCGATCGCGATCGGCACCGCGGTGGTTCTCTCGGGTACGTTGACGAAGCCGCTGGTCGCGCTGGTCAGCGCGGCGCGGCGCATCCGCGACGGCGACTATTCGACGCCGATCGCGGTCGAATCGACCGACGAGATCGGCGATCTGGCGCGCACGGTCGATTCCATGCAGACGGAGATCGCGCAGCGCGAACAGGAAGTGCGCTTCCAGGCGATGCACGACGCATTGACGGCGTTGCCGAACCGGACGGCCCTCGACCGCGAACTCGAGCGGCGCATCATGCAGAACGAACCGTTCTGGATCATGGTGGTCGGCTTCGTAGGCATCCACGAAATCAACTCCACGCTCGGGCTCGAGATGGGCGACGCGATCATGCTCGCGGTTTCGACGCGATTGAAGGAATACGCGGCATCGCAGCACTACGTCGCGCGGTTGTCGGACACGCGCTTCGCGGTGGTGATGGCGGCGAACGACCTGCAGCCGATTCAGGTGCACGCGGTCGGGCTGCGACAGGTATTCGACGCCAAAGCGCTGCTCGACAACGTGCAGGTGACGGTGCGCGCGTCGATCGGCATCGCAGGATTTCCGGGTCACGCGCGCGATGCGGAAGGAATCGTCCGACGGGCATGGACGGCGTCGATGGATGCCGTGCTCGCGACGGAACGGGTGTCGAGCTACGACGAAGAGCGCGACGCGCAACACACGCGCCGCCTGAGGTTGATCGAAGACCTGCGCACCGCGGTAGGCACCGACCAGATCTCGTTGATGTATCAGCCGCAATACGATCTGCGCTCCGGTCGCATCGAGGGCGCCGAAGCGCTCGTGCGTTGGCGCCATCCGGAGCTCGGAAACATTTCGCCCGCCGAGTTCATTCCGCTCGCGGAACAGTCGAACAACATCAAGATGCTGACGCGCTGGGTGTTCGCGCACGCGTGTTCGCAGGCGCGCGATTGGCGGACGACGCGGTATTTCGATCACGTTGTCGGTGAACGTGTCCGCGAACGACCTCGCCGACATCGCGTTCCCGGGCTTCGTATTGCGCACGCTCGATGAATTCGGTGTGCAACCGAAACAGCTCGAACTCGAAATCACCGAAACCGCGTTGTCAAACGACATCGAACGCGCGCTCGAGACGTTGCGGATTCTGAGCGGCCTCGGCTTCCGTATCGCGATCGACGACTTCGGCACCGGTTTCTCGTCGCTGGCGCAGTTGAAGCGCTTCCCGATCAACGTGTTGAAGATCGACCGTTCGTTCGTCGGTGAGCTCGACCATTCGCCGGGCGACTCGCTGATCGTCCGGTCGACGATCGACCTCGCGCACGGCATGGGGCTCACCGTCGTTGCCGAAGGCGTAGAAACGATAGGGGTGGCGCGACTGCTGGCAGAGTGGGGCGCGGAGACGCTGCAGGGGTATCTGCTGTCGCCGCCGCTCGCGAGCGCCGCCTTCGAGGAATGGCTCGCGAGCAGCGATCTGCGCGACCTCAAGAGCGCGACGCACGACCGGAGCGCTTCGGCGAGCGCTTCGGCGAACCGCATGCTGCAACTGGCGCGCTGATCCGGTTAAGCTTCCTGACGTCACACAAAAGTACGGTCGGGAGGAACTCATGGCTACGAATCTCAAGGCGTCCGAAAAGGACGTCGATATGTATCACCTGTCGATGTCGGAAGAAGCGGAGCCGTTGCTCGCGGCCGTGAAGAAATTCTGCGCCGAGGAAGTGGCGCCGATCGCCGACCAGTTCTACAAACTGGGCGAAGGCCGCAAAGATCGCTGGAGCTGGGCGCCGGGTCAGCTCGAATTGCTCGACAAGGCGAAAGCGAAGGCGAAGAAGCAAGGTCTCTGGAACTTCTTCCTGCCCGACGCCGAAACCGGCGAAGGGCTCAAGAACCTCGACTACGCATACATCGCGGCCGAGCTCGGCCGTCAGCCGCTGGCGTCGGAGTGTCTCAACTGCAGCGCGCCCGACACCGGCAACATGGAAGTGCTCGAGCGCGTCGGCACACCGGAACAGAAAGAGAAATGGCTCAAGCCGTTGCTCTCCGGCGAAATCCGTTCGTGCTTCGGCATGACCGAGCCGCACCTGGCATCGAGCGATGCGCAGAACATCGGCACGCGCGCAGAACTCGTGGGCGACGAATGGGTCATCAACGGCGAGAAGTACTACATCTCGGGCGCCGGCGATCCGCGCTGCAAGATCATGATCTGCATGGTGAAGACCAGCCCGAACGCGTCGCGTCATCGCCAGCAGTCGCAGATTCTCGTGCCGATGAACACGCCCGGTTTGAAGATCCTCGGTCCGATGACGGTGTTCGGACACGACGATGCGCCGCACGGACACATGCACATCAAACTCGACAACGTACGCGTGCCGAAGGAGAACATCCTGCTCGGCGAGGGTCGCGGCTTCGAGATCTCGCAAGTGCGACTCGGACCGGGGCGCATCCACCACTGCATGCGTTCGATCGGTCAGGCAGAACGCGCGCTCGACCTGATGATCAAGCGCACGATGACGCGCGAAGCGTTCGGCAAGCCGATCATCCAGCTCGGCAAGAACCTCGAAATCGTGTCGCGTGCGCGGATCGAGATCGAGGCGATGCGCCTGATGGTGCTGCGTGCGGCGCGTGCGATGGACGTGCTCGGCAATCAGGAAGCGCGCATCTGGGTGCACATGGTGAAGGCGATGGTGCCGGAACGCGTTTGCCAGATCATCGACCAGGCGATTCAGATGCACGGCGCAACCGGCGTTTCACAATGGACTCCGCTCGCGGACATGTACACCGGCCAGCGCACGCTGCGGATCGCCGACGGTCCGGACGAGGTGCATCACCTGGTCGTGGGTCGCGCCGAACTGAAGAAGTATCAGTAGCGCTTCGACCGCGGCGCCATGACCGACATCCCGACCGCGGAATCGATCACGGCGTCGTGGCTGACGCAGCGATTACACGAGGCCGGTCATCGTTCGGTCAGCGTCCGCGATTTCACGCGGACGCAGATCGGCACCGGACAGATCGGCAAGTGCATTCGCTTCGGTCTCGATCTGCACGGCGAAGACGCGACCGCACCGCGCAGTCTCGTCGGCAAATTCCCCTCTGACGATCCGTTGAGCCGTGCCACCGGCGTGGCGCTCAAGAATTACATCAAGGAAGTGTCGTTCTATCGCGGTATGCAGTCGAAGCTGTCGATCTCGACGCCGCGCTGCTACTACGCCGATATCGACGGCGAGGGTCCGCACTTCGCGCTGCTGTTGGAAGATCTCAGCCCGGCGCGGCAAGGCGATCAGCTTGCCGGATGTTCGGCCGAAGTGGCGCGCGCGGCGGTGCTGGAACTGGTCGGCCTGCACGCGCCGAGCTGGTGCGATGCGTCGTGGCTCGGCATCGATTGGCTCGGCCAACCGGATCGCGTCGGCGCAGACGCGATGCGCGCGCTGTACCGGCAGCACCTGCCGGCATTTCTCGATCGCTATGGCGCACGGCTCGATCCGGACGAACGCGCGATCATCGAGGCGGTCGGTCGTTCCAGCGGCGCACCGTTTCAGACGCTGCAGTCGCCGTTCTCGCTGATCCACATCGACTATCGGCTCGACAACCTGCTGATCGATGAACGCGCGAGACCGCCGAAAATCAGCGTCGTCGACTGGCAGAGCATCACCTTGGGCAGCCCGTTGGGCGACGTCGCGTATTTTCTCGGCGCGGGTCTCGTGCCGGAAGAGCGACGGCGTGCCGAAGCAGACATCGTGCGCGCCTATCACAGCGCATTGGCTGCGGCCGGTATCGGCGGTTATCCATGGGATCGGTGCTGGGACGACTATCGGCGCGGCGCGTTCGCCGGGTTTTCCGTCACGGTCATCGCGTCGATGATCGTGCAGCAGACGCCGCGCGGCGACGAGATGTTCACGACGATGGCGCGTAGACACAGCCGACACGCGATCGACGTCGGCGCGCGCGAGTTCCTCGACTAACCGCTACGCGACTCTATGCCCAGCTCCCGGCCGACGATCGACATTGCCCAACAGCTGAGCGACGGCTATGCAGCGCTGACCCAAGGTCGTTTCGTCGCCGTCGCGGACTGTTGCCGCCGGGTGCTGACGATCGATCCAAAGTGCGTGCCGGCGCACTTTCTCGTCGGACTCGCCGCGATCGAGCGGAAGGACCTCAGGACGGCCGTCAGCGCGTTCGGCTCCGTTACACGACTGCGGAGTGACCACGTCGCCGGTTGGGCCCAACTCGCGCGCGCGTTGCTGCAATTGAACCTGGCTGGCGAAGCAGAGTCGGCGATGCGCCGGGCGCTGCAGATCGGCAGTTCGGATCCGATCGTTCAGGATCTTCTCGGTAACGTGCTGTCGATGTGGGGCGATCATCGTGCCGCGAACGAATGGTTCGGGCGTGCCGCACACGCCCATCCCGACGTCGCCCGTTATCAGCTCAACCTCGCGGCCAGTCTCGTCGCGCTTGGTCGCGACGGGGAAGCGCGGAGCGCGCTGTCCGCTGCGCTCGCGGCAGACCCCGAAAATCCGCAAGGGCATTGGATGCTCGCCAATGCCCGCACCGCGACGTCGGTCGAACACATTGAGCAACTCGCCGCGCTGTGTGCAGCCAATGCCCAACGACCGAACGCGGTCGCGTTTCTCGCGTATGCCGCGGGAAAGGAGTACGAGGATCTGTCGCGTTGGGACGAGGCATTCGAAGCCTACGCGCGCGGCGCGGCCGCGAAACGTTCGACGGTGGACTACGACGACGCCGCCGACGCGGCTACCTTCGACGCATTGATCGAGACGTTCACGCCGCAGTGGTGCACGCGCGAGAGTTCCGGCTGCCCCGACCCGTCGCCGATCTTCATCGTCGGCGAGCCGCGTACGGGTACCACGCTCGTTGAACGCGTCGTCTCGAGTCACTCGCAGGTGCACTCTGCCGGTGAACTGCAGCAGTTTGCGATCGAGGTGCGCCGGCTGGTCAAGGTCAATACGCCGGGCCGTCACCCACCCGCGGTCATTCGCGGTGCCGCCAACGTCGACGCGAAGGCGCTCGGTGAGGCTTATCTGCGCTCCACAGAGCACGTGCGCGGTATGCAGCCTCGCTTCGTGGACAAGCTGCCGACGAATTACCTCTATCTCGGTTTGATCGCGAAGGCACTGCCGAACGCACGCATCATTCACGTAGTGCGCGATCCGATCGACAGCTGCTTTGCGAGCTACAAGCAGCTGTTCGCCGATGCCTACCCCCATTCCTACGATCAGCGTGAGATGGCTCGCCACCACGTTCGCTATCGGCGTCTGATGGACCATTGGCGGGCTGCGCTGCCGGGCCGCTTCATCGACGTCGCGTACGAAGATATCGTCGACGATCTCGAGACTCAGGCGCGCCGCATCGTCGAATACCTCTCGCTGCCGTGGGAGGATGCGTGTCTGAACTTTCACCGGAACGCGGCGGCGGTCGCGACTGCAAGCGCCATCCAGGTGCGCGAACCCGTTCATGCGCGTTCCGTTGCACGATGGCGGTGCTACGAAAGGCAGCTTCAGCCGATGATCGAAGTGTTGCGCGACGCGGGGCTGGTCTGAGTCGTTGCGCCGATGTGCGTTCCAGTTTAGGTTTACCGCTGAACGAAAAGCACGACCAGCCGCCAACAGGCTGGCAGAGTGGGCAGAACCAAAGAGCACGTCGAACTACTGAAGGGGTTTTCAGTGAACTTCAAGCTGTCGAAATCCGGGTTGCTTGCGCGGTCCGTGGCCGCGATCACGGCGATGAATGCGGCCGCCGCCTATGGCGCCGACGCGGTCGAGGAAATCGTCGTTACGGCGCAGCGCCGCGCCGAGTCGATCCAGGAAGTACCGCTCGCGGTGTCGGCCTTCACGGGCACGTTCGTGCGCGACACCCACCTCGACGACATCAAGGACCTGGTGAAATTCACGCCCGGCATCACCGGCGACTCCAAGGACAGCTTCATCGATACGTTGTCCATTCGCGGCATCATAACGAACGACTTCGGCGTGGGCGGCGACCCCTCGGTAGGGGTGTTCAAGAACAACCTGTACCAGGGTCGCAACGGCGAAGTCGTCACGACGCTATACGACATGGATCGTGCCGAACTGCTGCGCGGACCGCAGGGGTTTCTGTTCGGCCGCAACTCGATCGCCGGTGCGATCAGCGTTTTCACGAAACGTCCGGAATTTTCCGGCAATGACGGCTATGCCAGTCTCGATGTCGGCGAACGCGGTCACGCCGATGCACAGGGCGCGATCAACCTGCCGGTGAACGATCATCTCGCGTTTCGCGTCGCCGCTTTTCACGACGAAGAGAGCGGATACGTAGACGACAAAGCGCTACCGCAACAGGAAAAGATGATCGCGCCGGACAACAGCGGCGGTCGAATCTCGACCCGGTATCAGAACGATGCAGTCGACGTGAACCTGATGGTCGAGTACGAGCATCGCAAACAATCCGGATCGCTGTACCGGGCGACGCAGAAAGGCGCCGAATGGGATTTCTGGCAGAGCGTTTTCCCGACCATGTCGATGCCGAAAGACAATCGCAACATCAGCAGCAATCAAGGCCTCGGCGAAGAGGACGACTCCAATATCTGGACGTACGGGCTGCAGCTCGACTACGACCTCGGCTTTGCCACGTTGACGTCGCAGACCGAGTACAAGGACCACGAATACGTCTACGCCGAAGACTTCGACGCGATGCCGATCGCTTTCAACGACTACGCGCAGAACCAGAAAGGCACGTACTTCGAGCAGGAGTTGCGCCTGGTCTCGCAAAGTACCGATGCGTTTTCCTGGTATGCCGGTGCCTCGTTCTACAAAGAGAAGATCGATGTGATGTTCACGCAACACGCCGACGAGGACGTGATGTGTATCTACAACACCTATGTCGCAACCGGCACCGGCGTGACGTGCGACGTCGCGTACCCCGGCTTCACGCCAACGCCGGGCGGGCTGCGCGAGCGGAATCGCACCAAGGGCAACTATGACGGTTGGGCGTCTTACGTGGATCTGAGCTACGCGTTCAACGAAGTGCTCGATGCGAGCGTCGGCGTCCGCTACACGTACGACGAGAAGCGCTTCAAGATCGACGCGTTGCCGGTCGAGAGCGAGTTGGGACCGGTGTATGCGATGGGCTTCACGACCGACGGCTATCTCGCCGACGAAAAGGATTGGGACGAGTTCACGCCACGGGCGATCGTGCGTTATCACCCCACGCAGGACTGGATGGTGTTCGGCAGCGTGACGCGCGGCTATAAGTCGGGCGGCTTCGGCAGCTTCGCGATCAACCCTGACGTTCCCTTCGGGACGACCGGGCTGGTCAAAGGTGATGCGGTACCTGACGACTTCAATCCGGAGACCGTCTGGTCGTACGAGGTCGGCGCGAAAGGGGAGATATTCGACGGTCGCGTTCGCGTCGCAGGGAACGTGTACTACTACACGTACGAAGATCTGCAGGTGAACGTGCAGGGCAACGGCGGTGGCATCGTCGTGGACAACGTCGGCAAGGTCGACGGTTGGGGTTTCGAAGGCACGTTTGAGTGGGTCGCGAGCGACAACGTCGATCTCTATCTGGCCGGCGCGTATGGCGACAGCGAAGTCAAGAAAGCCGAGGCGCTGTGTCAGGACGGCACCGATTCGTGCGACGGTCAGCCGTTGCCGCAAGTGCCGAAGTACTCAGGCTCGATGATCGTCAATCTGCACTTTCCAGCGCGCGACGGCGATATCGTCTTCAGTAGCGAACTGTACGGGCAGAGCCGGACCTACGGCGGCCTGGAACAGCTGTCCGAGGCTGTCAACGATGCGTATGTCGATGTGACGTTGCGCGCCGGGTTCCGCGCGACCTCCGGGTGGTCGGCCATCGCGTATGTCGAGAACGTCACCGACGAGGTGTTCTACGATGGTGTGGCCCAGGGTGGCGCAGGATTGCCGGCGCACGTTTTCGGCCCGAGCTATCCGCGCACGGTCGGCTTGCAGCTGAGCTGGGACTTCTAACGAGCGGATTCGGTCGCGGTGGGCTTGCGCGTGAATACTCGCGTGACGTGCCGATCGCCGATGCGTTTGCTGCTGAGATCGATCTCGAGCGTCAGCGTGTTGCCGGCGTCGCTCAAGCTGTAGACCTCGTGCACGGTCATCGGCTGGCTTTTCGTCACGATGATCAGGCGCTGCTCTTCCCATCCCGCGTCGATCGTAAAGAGGCCGCGTTTCTGCTCGCCCCATTTGATGTCGCGGTAGGGCTGGTTCGGATATTCGATGCCCATCGACTGCGGATCCTGGCCGATGGTCATTTCCGTCGCGGTGATCATCGGCAGCAGCGGCGTGGGTCCGCCGTAGTGCGGTGGTGACTGGCCGCCGTACGACGTCGACCGGTCTTCGTTGTCTTCGGCATCGGAATGGCGGTGTCCCATCGGCGGCGGCGAATCGCTGCGCCGCGCGTCGAGCACCCACGTTCCCGACAGATCCACTTGGGCGGGCGCCACTGTCGCTAGATGCGAGCACGCAGACACGGCCAGCAACAGCGAGGTGGTCAAGAAACGCTTCATGCGACGGATCTTACAGTGCGGCGGCTAGCGGTACAGCGCCTGCAGCGAGCGCGGGGCTCGTTTGTCGTCCGGCGAAATCGGTCCAGTGTTGCGCGTCGTAGTCGTACAACTTGCATCGCGATATGCAATCGCGCACCAAATGGAACGAGAACAGCTGCGCGACCTGCGACGGCTCGTTCAACGTCCGGTGCGCGGCCTCGAGGTTATACAGCGGGATACGCACATCGAGGTGGTGCGCCGGGTGCTCCATGATGTTGTTCAGCACCCGACCGAGTTTGCCGGGAAACTGCACGTGCACGGTGTTGCAGCCGGTATCGCGCGCGGCTTCCCACAGATCGATGTCTTCGTACCACGGCAGTAGTGGATGTGTGTGATGGAAGTAGATCACCGCGCCCATGATCCAGTTCCACAACAGGAACGGCACCACGAATCCGGTCAGCAGCAGTAGCGCGACGTTCTGCTGCGTTGCCACTGCCGCTGCGATCAGTCCGCCGATCCAGAGGACTGCGAAGGCGAGTGCAAGCAACGAGTCGCCGACGAACTCGGGACGCGACGTCGGAATCTCGCTGCGCGCCGCGAAGAACAGCTTGCGCCACCACAGTTCGACGAGATAGTAGGCGCCGTGTCCGTAGCCGGAGCGGTAAAAGCGCTCGGCCCGTTGCCGCCACACCGGCAACGCATCGAACTCGCGCTTCGTCATCGGCGTCCACACGTAATCCATACCGCGCAGGTTCGTGTAAACGTGATGACCGAGATTGTGTCCGACTTCCCACAGGCTGTACGGCGTGAGCGACGGCAGGAACAACAGTCGCCCGATCCAGCGGTTGGCTTGTCGGTTGCGGAACAGGCTCTGATGACACGCGTCGTGACCGAGCACGAACAGACGCGCGATCTGCAGTCCGACGAGCAGCGACGCCATCGCCTTCACGAAGACGTTGGGCGCGATCACCACTGCCGCCAGGCCAAGCGAAAACAACGTGATGTCGAGCACACTCAAGATTGTGGCTTTGACGTCGGAGCTTTCGCGGAACGGTTTGATGCTCTTGCGTTGCGAAACGCGGCTCATCAGGCGGTGTTCTGTGGGGAGAAATGAGGCACTGAACTCTCGAGTCGATGTGAGACGCCACTATGCGGCGTCCTGTATGTAGCGGCGCAAACCGGCGCGGAGTATGGGGCTTTTGATTGACAATTGCAGGTGCTTGGTGCACCGTGCGCGCCACATTGAGAACGCGCCACCTGCTTCAACTGTGAAGCTCGTCATCTCAATCCCTCGTTAATCCCCCGTTTAGTCCAGTTGCGCGTGGATCACGGAAACGCGCGATGTCGCCTGTGTTCGCTAGCGAACATACGCTCAGCGCTCCAAGGAAGATATAAGTGACAGATTCTCTTTTTGCCGAGCTCGGCATCATCGAGCCGTTGTGCCGTGCTTTGGCCGCGGTCGATTACCAACAACCCACTCCGATTCAGACACAAGCGATCCCGCAATTGCTCGCAGGCAAAGACCTGCTCGGCATCGCGCAGACCGGCACCGGCAAAACCGCCGCGTTTGCGGTACCGCTGCTGCAGCGCCTCGCGCAGGCTGGTCCGCCTGCCGGCGCGGATACCGTGCGCGCGTTGATTCTCGCGCCGACACGCGAACTTGCGATTCAGATCGGCGAAGACTTCGAAGCGTACGGCAAGCATCTCAACCTTCGCGTCGCGACCATTTTCGGCGGCGTCGGCCAGAATCCGCAGGTCAGCGCGTTGCGCCGTGGCATCGACGTGCTGGTGGCAACGCCGGGGCGTCTCCTCGACCTCGTGGGTCAGCGTCTCGCGCGACTCGACAAAGTGTCGCTGCTCGTGCTCGACGAAGCGGACCGATTGTTGGACATGGGCTTCATCCGCGACGTTCGCCGCATCGTGTCGGGATTGCCGAAAGCGCGTCAGTCGTTGCTGTTCTCTGCGACGATGCCCGACGAAGTAGCCGCGCTCGCGCGCGAAATTCTGCGCGATCCGGTTCGCATCGACGTGTCGCCGAAAACGGTCACGGTCGATCTGACCGACCAGCACGTGGTCTTCGTCGAGAACGGCGACAAGCGCCAGGTGCTCACGAAGCTGCTGCGCACGCCGGCGGTTACGCGTGCAATCGTTTTTACGCGTACGAAGCACGGCGCCAATCGCGTGGCCCAGCAACTCGATCGCGACGGCATCGCTGCCGAAGCCATTCACGGCAACAAATCGCAGAACGCTCGGCAACGCGCGCTCGAATCGTTCAAGAACGGTAAGACCTGGGTACTCGTTGCCACCGACATCGCCGCGCGCGGTATCGATATCGACGCGGTGAGCCACGTCTTCAACTTCGAGTTGCCGCACGAACCGGAAAGCTACGTGCACCGGATCGGTCGCACCGGGCGCGCAGGCGCTACGGGAATCGCGATGTCGTTGTGCGACAGTTCCGAGCGGCCGCGCTTGCGCGCGATCGAGAAGCTGATTCGACGGCCGATCAGCGTGATGCAGGTCGAGATCGACGCGTCGCAACGCGACGAGGCGCCCCGCGCGGTGCAATCCGCGCCGACTCGCACGGCGCAACCGACGTCGCGTGGGAACCGTCCGACCACGTCGAGCCGCTCCGGCAATGCCTCCGGCAACGGCAATCGGTCCGCAAACACCGATCGATCCGCCAATGGCAATCGTTCCGCTAACGGCAATCGGTCCGGCAGTGGCAATCGATCCGGCAGCGGCAATCGGTCCGGCAGCAGCGCTGCATCCGCATCCGGTGCGCCGCGGCGGCGTCGCAGCCCGAATCAGCGCGGCGACGACCGCTCCGAGATCTGGTCCAACCGCTGATCAGGCATTGGCGCTCGGCCGTGACGACACGGCCGCGTGCCAGCGCCACAGATTCTTCAGAGCTGCGTCGGGTTTCAGGTCTACCAACGAGCCCGCAAAGTCGATCGTGACGAGACCGGTGATGTCGGCGATCGAATAGGCGTTGTCGGCCATGTACTCGCGGCTCGCGAGTTCACCGTCGAGGCGCTTGTAGAAGCTGCGAACCGCGGCGTCGCTCGACTCTTTCGCCTGCAGATTCTGTTTGAAACGCCCCGGCGCCATCTGCGCGACGATCGGCCCGTTGACCCACGACACGCCAACCTGGCTCAACAACTCGAGTTCGAGCTGACGATTCGCCATTTCGATGCGGCCGAGTTCCTTCGGCGTGGCGCCGAACAGCGACGGTTTCGGATGCAGTGCTTCGAAGTAGCGGCAGATCGCCACCGACTCTGCGATGCAGGTGCCGTCGTCGAGTTCGAGCACCGGGATCTTGCCGCTCGGATTTTTCTTCAGAAACTCCGGCGCCTTGTGTTCGCCCTTGCGCATGTCGATCTGCACGAACGGCACCGTGATGCCTTTTTCGGCGAGGAAGATCCGCACGCGTCGCGGATTCGGTGCGGCGGTCATTTCATACAACTTCATGTCGATTGGTCCCGAGAAAAGAGTGGCGGACGAATATACCGCAGACGCGCGATCGGGCGTGCTTGATGGATTCGGATCGCTCTTCGTTCACGAACGCCATGATCACGACGCCCGACCAGCGCCAGCGTAGCGGCGGTGAGTTCGCTCATTGTGGCTTCACGCCGGTGGCTTCTTCCCATGCGCTGCGGATGACGGAATTGCGATTCAGCGAAACGAGCAGGGGAATCTCCGTCGTCTGATAACCGGCGTCTTCGGTCAGGTTCGCCTGGCGTTGCGTATCGGACAAGGACAGGCCATTGGCCTTCGCGTCGGCCCCAACGGCCGCGAGCTGGCGCATGAAACGCTGAAACTGCTCCACGCCGGCGCGGTCCGATAGCTCGCCGTGTCCCGGAATGACACGAGTGAACGGCAGCGCCAGCACCACATCGAGCGTATCGGGCCATTCGCGGACGGTGCCGCCGGCTTTCAGATCGATGCTCGGATAAATTCGGTTCACGAACAGGTCGCCGGCGTGCAGCGTTGCGTCTTCGACGAACACCACGACCAGATCTCCGTCGGTATGGCCGCGTCCGGGATGCAGCAACTGCAGCGTCTTCGCACCGAGCCGGATCTCGAGATCCTTCTCGAACGTGTGGTTCGGCAGGAACGCCGCGGCGTCGCCGGTCCAGTACGCGGCGTCGAGCGCGTTCAGATGCTCGAGCGTGCGCGTCGTCGACAGCACCTGGGTGCCGGGCGCAAACCCCGGGTTACCGTGCGTGTGGTCGCCGTGATAGTGCGTGTTGATCACCATCACGACCTGTTCGCCGGTGAGCGATTCCGCCAGATGGCGTATGCGCGCGCCTTGCATCGTGAACGTCATCGTATCGACGATGACGGCGCCTGCGCCGGTCTTCAGCACGGCGACGTTGCCGCCCAATCCCTTGATCAAGTGCAGGTCGTCGGTGATGCGTTCGACATCGAGCGAACGCAGTTGCACGAAGACGAAGGCGGCGCCGGCACCTGAGAGGACCACGAGTATCACGGCGGTCCACTTCAGAAACCTGATCATGCAGGGATACTGGATGGGGATGGCTTCATAGCGGGAACTGCGTTGCTTGACCGGCGACCACGGACCACGTGATCAGCAGCGCGTTGATGAACGCGCCGAGGTAAACGCTGCCGGTCGCACGTTGAAAGATCGCCGCGATGATGCCGGCCACGGTCAACAGCACCACGAACTGGATCGCGACAATCGTCAGCAGCGGTTCGCCGAGCGGTAGCGGGATGCCGACCAGCAACGGGATGTACTGCAGCGCCAGCAGCGCGACGAAACCATTCGTGAGTATCAGTACGCAACGAATGCTCGCGCGCCGCATCCCCACGCCGACGACGAATTGATGCAACGACGTGCCGAGCACCACGAAGAACAGCGTCATCGGCATGAGGTACATGAAGTACGGCGCGACATGCCACGGCGCGAAGCGCTTGAACGCAATTACCCAGAATCGGAAGTCGACCAGGAACGCCGAATCGATCGCGCGCAGCAGGCCATATGCAATACCGACGATCCCGACGGCGGCCGCGGCCGCACCCAGGAGCCGACCCATGTGGAAGTCGTTCGGCCACAAACCGACCGACGCGAGCGTGGCGGATCCGCGCCCGAGGACGCCGGTTGCCGCGGCCGCGATCATCGTGTTCACGATCACCCACAGCATCAGTCCGTTCGTCAGTTGCTGCGGCGCCAGGTTCGACACCGGCCAGAACACGTCCGCGAAGTGGAACGCCGGGAAATACGTCAACACCGGCACCAGCGTAATCAGCGCCGCGCTGACGCCGGGACGGACCAGGCGCGCAGTCGCCGGAAGGGGCACGATCAGGAACTTCGCCGCGCGCCATTGCAGCATCGTCAGGCCGAGCCCGATGATGGTGATGATCATGCCGACGAGTGCGACGAGGGTGGTCAGTTCCTTCCAGTACCAGATCTGGTGATGCGCCGGTTGCGGCGTGCCGCCCTTCAGCGTCAGCGCAAACCAGTCGACGGCCGCTCCGATCGCGGCGGTAGAGAGATGATCGCCCGGGTGCGTGACCGGCGGGACGTGCAGCATCCGCGCGGAGTCGTACTCGAGATAGCCGTACAGTTTCTCCGGCACCACCGGTTCGAGCGTGCCGAAGATCTCTTTCAACTTCGGCGCGCGCACCACTTCGGCTCCGGTTGGAACGCCCCACATCAGGTCGGAGAACTCGTCGAAGGCGCTGAATACCACGGCCAGATTGCGCGGAAACGTCTGGGTGCCTTGCGGCGCACCGAAGCTGCCGGGCGCCGACCCTTCGAGCACCATCGCTTTGTATCCGTCGGGCTGGTCGGCCGCCGCGGCGAGCACCGCCCAGCCGCCCATCGAGTGACCTTCGAGGCCGACGTTGTCCGGATCGACCGTATCGAGCGCGCGCAGATACCGGAGCGCGTCCGGTCCGCCGAAGCCGTTGGCAAAAGCCGGCGGTCGCGACAATCCGTGACCGCTTTGATCGAGTGCGAGTACGACATAGCCGCGGCGCGCGAACTCGATCGCGAAGCCGCTTTGCGTCTCGCGCGAGTTGATGTAGCCGTGCACGGCGAGAATGCCGGGAGCTTTGTGCGTGGCGTCGACGCCGTCTGGGGTGTAGAGGAGGGCACTCAGGCGCTTTCCGTCGGCGCTCGGGAAATGCACGTTCTCCACGCGTACGCTGCCGCCCACCGTCTGAATTTCGTGCGCAGTGAAACCACCCAGAACGACCAGCATCAAGCCGACGCCGATCAACACATGATGCACGCTGACGCGAGGATGACCCTCGGCGTCGGACGTTGCCGCTGTACTACCTTCGCTCATGGAGATTCGCGACTCACTACTACCGTTGGGAATCTGGTGTTGGGAACCTATGGCTTTGGCAGCGGAACCTGTGGATTTATGTTGCCGTCTGCGCACGCACCCGAGCCGGCGCCGTTGTCCGGGTCGGTAGGGCAAGGATCGCAGACATCGCCGAGACCGTCGCCGTCGAGGTCGGTCATGTCGCTACTGGCGAGCTGCGGACAGTTGTCGCACATGTCCTTGATACCGTCGCCGTCGGAGTCTTTGGCGTCGGGAAACACCTGCAGCGGCGCCGAGTTCAACACCAGCCCGTTGCCTTCCGTACCTTTCTGCGCGGTCGCGTGAATGCGCGCGTCTTTGTCGGTGGCGGCGTCTGCGGGAATGGTGACGCGCACCGACAGCGCGCCTTGCGCATTCGCTTTGTCGGTCGCGAGAGGCCGTTCGGCGTCCGCTTGCGAGAACGTGATCTCCACCGGCTCATTCGGTGCGAATCCGTTGCCGGTGAGAATCACCATGTCGCCGCGTGCGATCGCGGTTTCGCGGGCGCACTCGGAAAACTCGACCGGATTCACCCACAGCTTGCCGCGCATTCGCGACGGCGGATCCTCTACGGCCGACGCTGCGGCCGCGAAGAGACACAACATGGCGAAGCCGATGGTCGAACGAAATCGATCGTCAGCGATGTGTTGGATCACGTTTCCCCCTACGCGACTCGACGCAGCGGTTATCGTAACCCAAGGCGGGCGGCTTACGCTGTGTCGCCGGTGCTCACGGCATCCACCAACCGCCGCTCACGCTGATGATCTGGCCGGTGACTTGCCGTGCGGTGACGTCCGACGCGAAGAACAGCACGGCGTTTGCGATGTCGGAAGCGTGCGTCGCGCGTTTCAACGCGGAGAGCTGATGCGTCTCCGCAATCTGCTTTTCGGTCAGCACGGTTTGGCCTTGGCGCCAGATGCTGCCGCGTCCGGCATCGGACTCCGATGCGGGCAGCACGATGCCGGGCGCGACCGCGTTCACGCGAATGCCGTAGCGGCCGAATTCCTTCGCGAGCGACTTCGTCAACGCGACAACGCCGGCTTTCATCGCGCCATAGACCGCCTGGTTGGGCACGCCCTGGGCGGCATCGCTTGCGATCGACACGATCGCGCCCTGGCGGCGTGCGCGCATCAGCGCGAGCGCCGCGTGGCTGCTGCCGATGGTGGCGCCGAGATTCAGCCGCCACATGCGATCCCACCGCGCCGGATCGGAGTCGAGGAACAAGCGATGGATCGCCCCAGCCCATGTTGTTCACCAGCACATCGATCGTGCCGGCCGTTTCGCCGGCTTGCTGGATCGCAAGCGAGCAACGATCGGGTTCGCCGAGGTCGGCAATCAACACAGCGCACGACGGCGCGCCGAGATCGAGCGCTTCGTTGCGCGTCGCTGCCGCCTTTTCGGCGTCGATGTCGATGATCGTAATCGCGGCGCCTTGTGCGGCGAAGGCGTGCACGATGCCGCGCCCGATGTTCGACGCGCCGCCCGTAACGACGACCTGCTTGCCCGTCAGGTCGAGGTCGAGCATGGCCTGAACCTACAGGCGCGCGTAGTGGTCGAGCGCGCGCAACACAGTGGGCTCGTCAGCAACCGGGAGACGCATGATGGAGCGGGCGGCGCCGGTATCGCGCGCCTGCTTCAGCGCGTCGGCGTTCTGCAGCTTGTCTTCCAGGAAGAACAGCGAGACTTCCAGCGCATCGGGATCGCGCCCGAGCGCGCGCATTCGCGCGTGCACATCGGCGATGCTCGCGCGGGTCGTGGCGACGTCGAACGTGAGCGGCAGCCAGCCGTCGCCGTACTTGGCGACCTGCGCGCGACCAAACGGCGTATCGAGCGTGCCGAGTACGATCCGCGGGTGCGGCTGCTGGATCGGCTTCGGGTATTGCCAGAACGGGTCGAACTGTACGAACTTGCCGCGAAAGCTCGGGCGTTCTTCGCGCCAGATCGTCTTCAACGCGTCGACGCGTTCGGCTACCTGCTTCCAGCGGTCTTCGAACTGCACGCCGTGGTGACCCATTTCGCCGCGGTTCCAGCCGGCGCCCACGCCGAAGATCAGCCGCCCGTCGCTCAATCGGTCGAGCGTCGAGACGTGCTTCGCGAGATTGATCGGATGGTGCTGATTGATCAGGCAGATCGACAGGCCGAGCTTGATCCGCTGCGTCACGGCAGCGGCGGCAGCGAGCGATGTGAACGGATCGGACATGTGACGGTATTCGTGCGGCAGAATGCCGCCGGTGGGATCGCGCACCGCGTCGCCGCCGTCCGCCGGCACCGGGATGTGCGTGTGCTCGGGTACCCACAATGATTCGAAGCCGCGTTCTTCGACCGCGCGCGCCAACCGGTCGCAGCGCATCGTGTATTCGGTGTTGAACGTAAAGACGCCGATCTGCATTTGTTGAACCTCAGGCCAGTAGTTCGTCGAGTCGCCGGGTGGCGGTGTTGTCGGTAAGCACATGGTGATGTTCCGCGATCTGACCGCGGTCCACCGCAACGCGCAGATAGCGCAGCATCAGCACCGCAACCTTCAATGCCGCATACACCTTGTGGAAGTCTGCATCGCGAATCGCACGGCTGGTACGCGCTTCGTATCCGGCGATCGTCGCGGCGTCGGACGGAAACCCCGGTAGCGAGCGACCGTTCGCGCGCATGCGATTCATTTCGAGGAACCAGAACACGTCGAGTTCCGGCGGACCGAGCGTTGCCAGTTCCCAATCGAGCAGCGCGACAACCTCGAAATCGCGGACGACCGTATTCGCCGGACGCGCATCGCCCCACAGCAGCATCGCGGTCGCGTCGTCCGGCAGATGTCCCAACACCCATGCGAAGGCGCGATCGAGCACGCGCTGGTCGGCGGGACCCTTGCCCCATGCATACAGGTCGGCCAGCCAATGCACTTCTCGCGCGAGCGCCGTAGCGCCGCGCGTGTTTCGGGTGAGTTGGCCGACGAGCGCCTCGTCGACCGGCGCAGCGTGAATCGACGCGATCGAGTCGATGCAGCTGTCGTAGTAGCGCCGTTGCGCGTCGACGCTTGCCTCGGCGAGGAAGCCCGCTTCGAAGAATGTCGGCCGGTCGTCGGCCGGCACCTGACCGTCGACGAAATCCATGACGTAGAACGGACGCCTCAACACCGTGCCGTCGAGGTCGTCCGCGATGACCGCCGGCACCGGACACCCGGATCGCGCGCGCAAGTGGCGCAGGCAATGCACCTGACGAGCGAGGTCGTATTCGCGGAACATCGCCGCGCCGACCGGCGCGAGCCGCAGTACGAGGCCGCGCGCCTGGATCGACCCGGCGCGGGTCCAGCTGGCGTCGAAGATGTGCGTTTCGTTGGACCAGCCGCCCGACTGCGGCGACGTCGCGTTGGCGATCGACAGCGACTCGGCGCACAAACGCGCGCGCAGCCAGCGATGCAGCGCGAGCGAATCTACGATCGATTCATCTGACGGCGCACCGCTCATCAGAAGGTCTGCGGGGTCTGCCACAGTCCGCGCGCTTCGCGGGAGTTCCAGATTTCGACGATCTTGCCGCCGGCAACGCGAAAGATCTCGATGCCGGCGAGTTCGTACGACTTGCCGTCCTTCTGCGTGCTGAAGCCGTTCCACGCGACCGCGACCTTGTCGGCATCGCAGACCACGACGGACGAGTCGAATCGAAGCACCGGGCACAGGTCGAGCGTCTTCTGCAGGCGCGTCGATCGACTCGGCGAGCGACAGTTGCTTGACCTCGCCGGGCGCGTGCCGCCACGTCGGGTCGGCGATCAACTCGGGAATCAGATCGAGGCGCCGCTGGTTGTACAGCACGTCGAGATACGTCGAGACGACTTCCTGCGCGGACTTTGGCGGCATGTCCTGTTCTCCCCGGGAGTCGGCGCATTCTAACAGTCGTTAGATTTTTGGCAACGCGCGTGAGATGCTTTGAGGCGCTCGGTCAATACGCGGGAGGAGCGATGGATCTCGGTATCAAAGGGCGTCGCGCGATCGTCTGCGGCGCCAGTCGCGGACTCGGCTATGGATGCGCGAGCGCGCTCGTGCGCGAAGGCGCTGACGTCGTCATTGTGGCGCGCACCGAAGCGACGGTCGCGGCGGCGGCCAGGGCGTTGAACGAACAAGGACCGGGACGAGCGAGCGGTGTCGTGGCGGACGTCACGACCGATGCCGGTCGCGCAACGTTGCTCGCCGCTTGTCCGGAGCCCGACATCCTGATCAACAACGCGGGCGGTCCGCCACCCGGCGACTTCCGCCAGTGGGGCCGTGCGGAATGGATCGCCGCGCTCGACTCGAACATGCTGTCGGCGATCGAGCTGATCAAGGCGACCATCGATCCGATGATCGCGCGCAAGTTCGGACGCATCGTCAACATCACGAGTCACATGGTGAAAGAACCGACGGCGATGCTCGGCCTGTCGAACGGCGCGCGCGCGGGCCTCACCGGGTTCGTCGGCGGACTCGCGCGCGATGTCGCGCGCCATGGCGTCACCGTCAACAATCTGTTGCCGGGCCAGTTCGATACCGATCGGTTGCGTTCGAACCACGAGAAGTTCGCGAGCCGCACCGGCGCAAACCTCGACGAGTTCCGCGAACGGATGCGCAACGAAGTGCCTGCGAAACGCTTCGGCAACGCCGACGAATTCGGCGCCGCCTGCGCGTTTCTCTGCAGCGCGCACGCCGGTTACATCACCGGCGCGAACCTGCTGCTCGACGGCGGCCAGTACCGCGGTCTGATGTAGGTCGCGCATGAACGCTTTCGAATTGCCTGACAGGCTCGCGCGCGTCGTTGCTGATCCACGGTCTTATGCGAACTGGGACGCGCTACACGACGATCTGACGATCATCCGTCGCGAGTATCCGTTCGCGCGCGCGCAGATCGACGGCTACAACCCGTTCTGGGTGGCGTCGAAATTCGACGACATCCGCGCCATCGCGTTGAACAACGACGTCTTCAAGAGCGGGATGGGCGGCATCCTGTCGAACGAAGAGGTTGCTTTCGAACGGCGCGCCGGCATCGGCAAATTGTTCCGCAGCGTCGTCGCGATGAACGAGCCGGATCATCGCAAGTACCGCCTGCTGACGCAGGCGTGGTTTCAGCCGAAGAACCTCGAGCGGGTCGAATCGGGCGTGCGTGCGCTGGCGCGCCGCTATGTCGATCGATTGATAGCGAGCGGTGGGCAGTGCGATTTCGTCGACGCGATCGCCGTGCACTATCCACTGATGGTGATCATGTCGATTCTCGGCGTACCCGACGAAGACGAACCGATGATGCTGCGGCTCACGCAGGAGTATTTCGGCAGCAAAGACATCGATCTCAACCGCGACAAGGAGGCGGTATCGCCGGAAGCGAACTTCCAGTCGGTGCGACGCGTCATCGAGGATGCGACCGAGTACTTCGGACGGATATCGGCCGCGCGCCGGCGAAACCCGACCGACGATCTCGCATCGGTGATTGCGAACGCGGTGATCGACGGCAAGCCGATCAGCGACGTCGACGCGATGGGCTACTACATCACGGTTGCGTTTGCCGGCCACGACACGACGTCGTCGTCGCTCGCAGGCGCTGTGTGGGCCTTATGCGAAAACCCCGATCAGCTCGCGCTGCTGAAGCGCGATGCATCGTTGGCGGCGAATCTCTCCGAGGAAGCAGTGCGCTGGACCACGCCGATTCACCAGTTCACGCGCATCGCGGCGCGCGATTTCGACTTCAACGGCCGACAGGTGCGTAAAGGGGATTGGGTCGTGCTGTGCTTTCCGTCGGGCAATCGCGACGAAGCGGTGTTCGACGAGCCGTTCCGCTTCCGTGTCGACCGGCAGAAGAACACGCACGTCGGATTCGGGTACGGCGCCCACATGTGTCTCGGCATGCATCTCGCCCGAATGGAACTGCGGGCGTTCTTCGACGAAATGCTGCCGCGCATCCGTTCGCTCGAGTTGAACGGCGTACCGACGCGCACCGTCACCAATTTCGTCGGCGGACCGAAGTCGGTGCCGATTCGATTCAGCGTTTGACGTCGGGCCGCCAACCCGGCACGCCCGCACGCCAGAAGATGAAGCTGTAAGTGTCTGCGGCGAGTTCGTTCGCCTGTGTGGCGGTCGAGCCTACGCCGTGACCGCCGTCAGTCTCGATGCGCAGCAACACCGGGTTCGGCGTGCCGCTCGCCTGCAGCCGCGCCGCGAACTTCGCCGGTTCCCACGATGACACGCGCGGATCGTTCAGCCCGGTGGTAACGAGCACGGCCGGATACGTCGCGCCGTCCTTTACGTGCTGGTAAGAGTCCATCGCGTAGAGATTCGCAAAGCCTTGTTGTGTCGTGATGGTGCCGAACTCCGGGATGTTCGGCGGACCGTTCGCCGAAAACTCGGAGCGCGTCGTGTTGGCCGCGGGGACCGCGTCGATCACACCGGCGAACAGATCGGGACGTTCGGTCAACGCCATGCCCATCGCGATGCCGCCGGCCGAACCGCCGGAGATGAACAGCTTTTCTTTCGTCGTGATTCCGCGCGCGATCAGATCCTGCGCGCACGCGATCAGGTCGCGCCACGTATTCGGCTTGTTGGCGTCTTTGCCGCCTAGCCGCCACTGCTCGCCGAGTTCGCCGCCACCGCGGACGTGACACGTTGCGGCGTTGACGCCTTCCTGCATCAACACGATTTCGCGCGGCGCGAAGCCCGGCAGTTCGGAGATACCGTACGATCCATAGGCGTCGAGCAGCGTGATCTGCGGTCGCTTTGCGTTTTTCGGTTCGATCAGTGTCAACGGCACGCGCACGCCGTCTGCGGCCGTCGACTCGAGATCGGAGACGACGAATGCCTGGTCGAAGGCCGGGGTCGTGCCGAGTTGCAGATCGGTGAACCCGTTCGAAGCGTGATCGAAGGCGAACGTCGCCGGGGGAACCGTCCAGCTCTCCTGGGTAATCGTGATGCCGGGCGCCGATGGATCGGCGAACGCCTCCGACACGTAACCCTTGAACGGCAGTGGGACCTCGGTGGCGGTGGTCGATCCGGCAGGGATGCGCAGCAGATGCGAATAGCCGCCTTCGAGCGTCAGCACGTACAGCGCATCCGACGCGGCATGAATCGACTCGATCAGACGGTTCGGCTGAGGGGCGAGCAGTGTGCTGGCAGACGTGAGCGGCGCGCCGAGTTTGACGCTCAACACTTTGAACGTCGGCGCGTCGTCGTGCGACAGCAAGGAACGCCTCGTCGCCGCGCAGTTCCACGCTGGTGACGCCGTCGTCGCGGGAGAAGAACGGCTGCCACTGCGCACCGGGGTCATCGGCGCGCGCGGGCGGCGTGAGCCAGCCGGTCATCTCGTTCTGCACGCCGTTGACGGCGAGCAGCAATGCTTGCGTCGCGCCGGGAACGATCACGAGCACGGGGTTCTCCACCGGGTTCAGCTTTGGTCCGTGCCCAGTCATACCGCCGAGGATCGGCACGGGCTCGGATTGCAGATTCCACCGGTCGATCGTGGAGTCGAGATACTTGTCGGTCGGCGGCGCGCCGTCTGCGGGTTTCTGCAGACGGATGAAGTACAGCGTTCTGGCATCTGCGCTCCACGTGGTGGCGCCGAACTCGGCGCGATCGATCGGCCCGGCGATCTGCGCACCGGTCGCGGCGTCGTAAACGAACAGCGACGCGGCTTCCGATCCGCCGGCGGAAATGCCGACGGCCACCTTCGAACCGTCGGGCGCCGGCAGAAAATAGTTGATTGCGTATGACATGCCGCCGTTCTGCGCGCGCAGCACCGCGACGTCGACCAGCGTGCGCGTGCCGTTCGCGTCGCGCACGCGAAGGTTGAATTCGTCGGCGGCGGGCGCGCGCTCCTCATAGAACGCGCGGCCGCCATAGAGGCTGTAACCGTGCACGAAACCGAAGCGACCCGCGAAGTCCGAAATGCGCTGCAGCAGCGCTGCGCGCGGCGCGATCGAATCGAATACCCGGCGCGTGTAGTCGCCTTGCGCCGTCATCCACGCGACGGTCGCGGGACCCATCAGCTCGAAGTAGCGATATGGATCGGTCAGCGTGGTGCCGAACAGCGTCTCCGTCACCGGCTCGGGCGTCGCCAGCGGCGGCGGCGCGATGCCGAGCGGCGCGAGCGGATCGCGTTCTGCCGCTGCAACCGAAACCGACACGATCGCGCACGCGATCAGCGTGTGGACGGCTCGCATCGGCTACATGCTCCAGCCGCCGTCGACGACGTGAATCGCACCCGTCGTGTACGACGACTCGTCCGACGCGAGGAATACCGCGAGTGCGGCGATCTCCTGCGCGGTGCCGAGGCGGCCCATCGGCTGGCGCTTTATGAAATCGGCGCGCGCGGCCACCGGATCGTCGAACGCGTTGATGCGGTCTTCGAGCGACGGGGTCGCGACGGTGCCGGGACAGATCGCGTTGCAGCGGATGCCGCGCGCGACGTAGTCGGCCGCCACCGATTTGGTCAGCCCGATCACGCCGGCTTTCGTTACGCCGTAGACGAAACGGTTCGGCGTGCCGCGAATGCTCGAGGCGACCGACGACATGTTGACGATGCTGCCGCCGCCGGCCTCCAGCATGCGCGGCAGCAGCGCGCGGATCATCCGGTACATCGAGGTCAGGTTGAGGTTGATCGAGAAATTCCACGCGTCCGGCGGACAATCCAGGATGGCGCCGTGGTGCACGTAGCCGGCGCAGTTGAACAATACGTCGACCGCGCCGACGTCACGCGCAAGCGCTTCGATTGCCGCTGCGTCGGTGACGTCGAGCAGGCGCGTCTCGATCGCCTTGTTCGCCGCCGTCAATTCGGCGAGCGTCCCGGCGTTGATGTCGGTTGCGGTGACGCGAGCGCCTTCCGCCGCGAACGCAAGGGCCGTTGCGCGGCCGATGCCCTGGCCCGCGGCTGTCACCAGCGCGCGCTTGCCGTTCAGTCTGTTACCCATCGTGTGATCCCCTTCGGAATCCGGTTAGCATAAAGCAAGTCGTTGCGAATTCGCTCAGGCGTCAGGAGTACAGATGATCAAGATCACGGCCGTCGAAGCGATCGACGTGCGCTATCCGACGTCGCGCATGCTCGACGGTTCCGATGCGATGAATCCGGATCCGGATTACTCCGCCGCGTATGCGGTGATACATACGAGCGTCGACGGACTCTTCGGCCACGGCATGACCTTCACGATCGGCCGCGGCAACGAACTGTGCGTTGCCGCGATCAACGCGCTGGCGCCGCTCGTGGTCGGCACGACATTGGAGCAACTGACGGCGGACATGGCCGGTCTGTCGCGGCGTTTGCTGGGCGAGAGTCAGCTGCGCTGGGTCGGGCCGGAGAAGGGCGTGGTGCACCTCGGTGCAGCCGCGATCATCAACGCGGTGTGGGACCTGTGGGGCAAGCACGCGGGCAAACCGGTGTGGCAGCTGGTGGCCGATCTCGAACCGGAGGCGCTGCTGTCGACGCTCGATCTGCGCCACATCACCGATGCGATCACGCACAGCGAAGCGCTCGACCTGTTGAAGGACCAGGCGCGTGGCAAGGCTGAGCGTCGCGCCCGGCTGGAGCGCGAGGGTTATCCGGCGTACACGACCTCCGCAGGCTGGCTCGGTTATCCCGACGACAAGATCCTGCGACTCACCGCGGAGGCGCGCGCCGCCGGCTGGACCGCGATCAAGATCAAGGTGGGCCGTTCGCTCGATGACGACCTGCGACGGTGCGCGTTGATCCGCGACGCGCTCGGACCGGACGGTCGGCTGATGGTCGACGCGAATCAGGTGTGGGAAGTCGATCAGGCGATCGAGTGGATCAAGGCGCTCGCTCAGTTCGATTTGTGGTGGGTCGAAGAACCGGTGCATCCCGACGACATTCTCGGCCATCGCAAGATCATCGAGGCGGTCGGACCGATTCGCATTGCCACCGGAGAACATTGCCATAACCGATTGATGTTCAAGCAGTTCCTGATGGCGAAAGCGATCGATGTGGTGCAGGCGGACGGCTGCCGTCTGGCCGGGTTGAGCGAGGCGATGGCGGTGCTGCTGCTGGCGACGAAATACGATCGGCCGGTGTGCCCGCACGCCGGCGGCGTCGGGTTGTGCGAGATCGCGCAGCACATTTCGATGATCGACTACCTGTGCTTCTCCGCGTCGTGGGACGAGCGGATGACCGAGCACGCGGCGCACCTGCACGAACACTTCGTCGATCCGATCCGTATCGAGAAGGGACGTTACCTCGTGCCGCGCGCGGCGGGGCTCAATCTGCAGATGCACGCGAAGAGCATCGCGGACTATCAGTTCCCCAACGGTTCTGTTTGGGCGCGATGAATCAGCTGCGCCGATTCGCGCGCAATCCGCCCCAGACGAAACCCACCAGAAGACCGATCGGCCCCGTGAAGAGCACGCCGAGCAGCGGACCCTGATTCGCGCCCGGCGCGAAGATCATCGGGCCGACGAAACCGAGCAGGAAACAGATCCACGCGACGGTCAACGCAAAGCCGGCCCAGGTTTCCGCGCGCCACCAGCGGTTCCTGAACGGTCCGTGCCGCACCGCGATCACGATCGACAGGATCGTGATGAACGGCAGCAGCAGGCCGAGCAGGATGTCTATCACAGCGGCGGAACGACCACCGACGAACGCCGATCAGCGCATGTGCCGGAAGCAGGTGCGCACCTCGTTGATGAACGTTGCGGGCTGCTCGAAGGCGGCGAAGTGGCCGCCTTTGTCCAGATCGTTCCAGTGCACCAGCTTCTCGAAACGCTTTTCGGCCCAGCGGCGCGAGCAACGGAAGATCTCTTTCGGGAAGATGCTGCAACCCGTTGGAATCTTTACCGGATCGCGGCTGACCTTGTTGAAGCTCTCCCAGTACAGGCGTGCCGACGAGGCGGCGGTGTCCGGCAGCCAGTACAGCATCACGTTGTCGAGCAGCTCGTCGCGCGACGCGACGTTTTCCGGATGGCCGTCGCAGTCCATCCACGACCAGAATTTCTCGACGATCCACGCCGCTTGCCCGCTCGGCGAATCGGCGAGGCCGTAGCCGAGCGTTTGCGGTCGCGTGCTCTGCTGCTTCGAATAACCCGAGTCCCAGTCGGCGTAGTGCTGCATGCCGGCGAGCGCGGACTTTTCGCGCTCGGTGAGGTCGTTCATCGTCGACGGATCGGGCGTGACGATCGGCATGTTGAGGTGAATGCCTAGGCAGTTCGCGGTGTCGTTGAGACCGATCGCGGTCGTTACGATCGCGCCCCAGTCGCCGCCTTGCGCGACGTACTTCTTGTAGCCGAGGCGCGGCATCAACTCGCTCCACGCGCGGCCGATCTTCTCGACGTTCCAGCCGGTGGCGGTCGGTTTGTCCGAGAAGCCGTAGCCGGGCAATGACGGACACACGACGTGGAACGCATCGGACGCCTGGCCGCCATGCTTCGTCGGGTCGGTGAGCGGTTCGATCACTTTCTGGAACTCGACGATCGAGCCCGGCCAGCCGTGCGTCATCACCAGCGGCAACGCGTTCGCGTGCGGCGAGCGGACGTGGATGAAATGGATGCCGACGCCGTCGATCGTGGTGCGGAACTGCGGAAAACGGTTCAGCAGCGTTTCGCGCGCGCGCCAGTCGTAATCCTTCTCCCAGTAGTTGCACAGTTCTTTCACGTACGAGAGCGGAATGCCCTGCGACCAGTCGTTCGGCGTTTCCTTGTCGGGCCAGCGCGTGGCGGCGAGCCGTCGCTTCAGGTCGTCGAGCTGCGTTTGATCGATGGCAATCTTGAACGGTGTGATCGCTTCGGACATGACGGTACTCGACGTGTGACGTTGAGCGCATGGTGTGAATGCGCGGCGTACGGTGTCAAGCCGTGACGATCAACCGCGCTTGCGTACGAAAGCCGCACCGCGCGGCGACAGCCGGTAGCCGACCTCGAGACTCTCGGTGAGCCCGAGCGTCTTCAGTTTGCGGACATGTGCTTTGAACGTGGGCGTGTCCCAGCCGATGGCCAGAGCGAGATCGCCGGCGCGCGTGCCGGGCGACGTTGCGATCGCGCCGAGGATGCGCCGCGTCCACGGGCCGTGCGACGAGCGCGCGTCCATCGCGTCGAGCTTCGCGCGCAGCGCGTCGCTTTCGTCCGTGCTCGCGACCCGTTGCGCGAGTTGTGCGCGGGGATCCGGCGTCGCGTCGCCGCAGTAGCGCAGATCGATGCGATACAGCGTCGTGTCCGGGGCAACGGATTTGGCGTCGATGTACTCGAACAGTTCGCGCACAGACGCAAATCCGGCGCGCTTCGCGTCGGCCGGTTTCACGGACGCTCTTTGGACCTCGACGATGCGCAGCACGTCGATGAAGCCGATCCATGCGACGCGATAGCGCCGCCCCGCAACGACTTGCGGACGTCGCCAGCGACGGAAGGTGGACGTCACCTCGCCGTTGCGGATCAGTTCCGCGAATCGCCGTTCGAATTGCATCGCGAGAGTTTACTCACTGGCTGATCGGCCACGCGATCTCGGTGCGGTACGCGGCCGGCGCGACGCGGCCCGGTCCGACCACGCACCACTCGCGAATGCGGCCGCCGGCATAGTGTGCGTTGCGCGCTACCCAGGCGCCGAGCGTGCGGTACGTGTCGGGCATCGCGGTGTACTCGCCGGCGTGAACGAGCACGGCGACGCTGGCGGCCGGTACTTCGCCGACGCCGATCTCGGGATCGCGGCCCTTGCTGGTGATCGGTTCGCCGATCGGAATGAACGCTTCCACGCGTTCGGGTTCGTCGACGAGGATCTCCGGCGCCCACAACGTTCCGGGAGGACCGACTGCGCGCACGCCGACCGCGTCGAGGTAGCTGGTCAAACGATCGAACGCGTGCGTCAGCCAGGCCTCGAACGTGTCCGGCGTGACGTGTCCGATGAGCCGAACCGTGTCGCGCGCCGGTTCTTCGCGAACGTGCACCGGCGTGTGAGTGACCGGAGCAACACCGCTTTGCAGTTCTTCGATGATTCGCTGCGTGTCGACCAGGCGCTGTCGCATGTGCGTCTCGTGCGCTTCGAGGATCCGCCGCGTCAGTTCCGGATCGCGGGCGTGAAGAATCTCCTTCACCTGCGCCAACGGCACGTCGAGCGCGCGCAGCCGCGCCACGATAGCGGCGTCGGCCAGCTGATCGACCGCGTAGATGCGATACCCGCTGTCCGGATCGACGCGCGCCGGAACGAGAATGCCCGCTTCGTGATACGCGCGCAGCGCTTTGATCGAGATCGAACTCGCGCGCGAGAACATGCCGATCGCGAGCGTGCCTTTCATGGATCGACCCTGTCAGGCACGGTCGAGCGTGCGTTTCATCGCTTGCGCCCCCTGTTCCATCATCGCCTCGATGTTACCCGCGATTTCGTCGGGTAAGAGATCGGCGGTCCAGATCACGCGACTACCGTCGCCGTCGGCAACGATCTCGGCCGATGCATTGTGATGCGTGAACGATCCGCCGACGACGCTGTACGCGAGTCGGCGCGCCTGCTCGTCGATACCGACGATCACTTCGCGCGCTTCCATGCCGTTCGCGAACTTCACGATGCGCGCGTTGCCGTCGAGTTTCGTGTCGACGACGAATCCGACGACGAGACGCTCGTGCAGCGCGCCGATGTCGCGCATCGCGTCCCAGGCGACGTCGGGACGGGCGCGGGTGCGGATTTCTTTGCGGATGGTGGCCATGACGATCATTCCTTTTGCCGTTGAGGTATAGCAACCTTCAGGTCTGCCGTTGGGGGAGAGTCAAGCACCGCTGTTCGCGGGGCGACTCGCGCGTCAGTCAAGGGGGTTGCCATCGTGTCCGAGCGTCTTTCGATCGACGTGTTCTGGTCGTTCCGCAGTCCGTGGTCGTATCTGGCCACGCCGCGGTTGGTCGAATGGTCGCGCAAGTACGAACTCGACGTGGTGTTCCGCCCCGTATATCCGCTGGCGATCCGCACGCCCGAATTCTTCGATCGCGTGCATCCGCTGTGGTTTCCGTACTTCATGACCGACGTGCACCGCGTGGCGCAGATGCTCGAGTTGCCGTTCCGGTGGCCGCAGCCGGACCCGGTCGTTCAGGAGTTTCGCGACGGCCGCCGCATGACCGGCGCAACACAGCCGTACATCGCGCGTCTCACGCGCCTCGGTGCCGTTGCCGCCGATCTCGGCCGCGGCATCCAGTTCGCCGACGAAGTGTCGCGCGTGATCTGGGGCGGCACCGAGAACTGGCATCAAGGCAGCCATCTTGCGGATGCGGCGCGCCGCGCCGGTCTCGATCTAAAGCAAATGGACGCGCAAGCCGAATCCGACGTCGAGCGGATCGAAGCGAACATCGCGCGTAATCAGGTCGATCACGAAGCGGCGGGGCATTGGGGCGTTCCGACGATGGCGTTTCGCGGCGAAGCGTTCTTCGGACAGGACCGCCTCGACGTGCTGTTGTGGCGCTTGAAACAGAACGGATTGACCCGCAAACCCGCATGAATACTGGGGGTACTCCCCGATCGGGCGCGCCTCACCGGCGACGCTGCCATCCTCCAGTACCTGCGCGAGCACACGCGGTGTCGCCTCTTCGATCGCGCCCCAGAACGGCTCCAGCAGCACCTGCGCGCAGAGCGTGGACAACTCGATATCGTTGTCACCACCGGTCGCGTGGTCACGATCCCACGCAAGCTCAGCCTCGCTTTGTCTCGACACGCTGACGCCGACGGACAACGTCGTCGCCATCAAACGCGCCTGAGACGGATGCGCGAGTCTACGGGGCGGACTTGGAGTTGCGAAGGGACATCGCTTGCACAGTGGAAGCGCGTGATTAGGCGTCTCTTTCGGCTGACCGTCACGACTAGCGTCGCCCCTCACGTCGGCGGTCTGTGGATCGGTTACTCAACTGAAGGCGATTCGAAATCGCTATGGCCCGCTGTGGTAACCCACTTCTGCTATCGCGCATGTGCGCGATGATCGCGTTGCGGTGATTCGTTGGCAGCGCATCGATTAGGTTGACGATCGCCTCGGTCTGCTCATCATCGTCCGGCAGCGAAAGGATGCGCGCCACCTCGGCCTTGATTCGCTCATCCGAGGTCATTCATGACGACCGAGGAGCAGCGGTGTGCCAGCGCGCAGTTGGAAACCTGTATCACAGAGTCGCGGTTGCGTGATTGGACCAAAGCGCTGCATCACTTCTGCCAGAAGCGAGCAGTCCAATGGCTCAAGGAGGGGGAGTCCCGAACGGCCGATGCTCAGTGGTCCAGCAGCGCTCGTCTGTATGCAGGATGTATGTGCGCGTTCGTTGTTTGCGTCAGTGCTTGGCAACGGCCAACTACATCGACAACCTGTTAGCGCAGCCGGGCTGAGCGCCATGGACGACAGACCACCACCGAAGGGACTCGGAGGGAACCGCAAAGGCTCAAGTCGTCGTTGGGGCGGTGCTACGACAACAAGGAACTGTTCCCAACGTTCGGCGTTTCCGACTACGAGTCGTTGCTCGTAAGGCTGGCCGAGATCGGTGTGCGACCGTACCGCGACGATCTGAACAAGCGCGCGTATGTCGTGTGACACAAGCTGCCGGATCGAGCTTGTCATTAAGGCGGAAGCGTTCTATCGCGACGATCCGGATGCCACCCTAGTGGCGCGACCGTGCCGCGGTGAGTGACCAGTCCAGCGTTTGAATGCGCGACTGAAATTGCTCGTGTCGGAAAATCCTAGTTCAAACGCAATCTCCGTAATCGACATGGCGGCATGGCGGAACTATCAATGTACCTGCGCGCCAACCCGAGTCGAGTCTCGTTGAGGAGATCCTGAAATGTCGTGTTGCACTTCGCGAGCTTGAGTTGCAGCGTGCGAGGGCTCATGCAGAGCTTCTTCGCAATAGCCTCCTTCGTCACGCCCCCGGACGCAACGTCCTGGAGCAGCAGCGCGCGAACGCGCGACTGAACATCGCTTCGATCAAGCTTCGCGAGATAGCCAACAACGGTCTGTTCATTCTGTTCGGCTAGCTCGCGGCAGGCGCCCGTCAGCGGGACATCCAGCACAGCCACGTCGAATATCAGCGATGTATGGCTATTGCCAAACGTGACGGGGCATCCGAATGCGCGAGAGTGCCGCAGGCCGTCGTCGGGAGGAGGTGGCCGGTGTTGCTCCATCCGAATCGGACGGACCTTTCCATCGGAGAGCTCAGCGAACAACCGGACGAGAAATAGTGCGGACAGGTCTTCTGTCAGCGCTGGCGATTCAGCCACGAGAAGAAACTCCAGCCGCGCTTCGCCATCGACAATCTTCAGATTTGATGTAAAGGAACCCGACACCAGACGGAAATAGCGGACCATGCAGTCGCATAGTTCGCGCAATGTTCCGCTCGCTATCATTGCGTAGCCGAGCGCATGGAGGTTTGCCGCGTGCAAGAAATTTGCCGCGTACAAGCCGAAGTATGGATCGTTGGTCAGTTCTACCGCGGCTGCCGATATCTGTCGTACCGATGTCAACGGTATGCGTTCCAGCGGATCGTTCGAGGGCGCTCGCGAGATACCGGCAGCGCTCAGAACGGCATCGGTCGCGACACCGCGCGCCTCAAGCGCCCGTACGATCGCCCCGACATAGCCACCTATGACGGTTATATGGTCGGAGATCGTAGTAGTGGACAATCGCGCTCCCGTCGATAACCGCTTGGTCCTGACTCATGCCACAGACCTATTCGAGGTTTTAACAAGCGCGTAAATCGACTGCGCCCCCAACTAACCGTTAGCACACTGACAATACTCGAGGCATATGACTGTTGCACGACAAGTAGTCAAACACCGAGCGTCGGTGCAATCAATACGACACGGTGTAGCGTATACAACGCGACGTTGGAGACGCCCGGCATGAGCCTCAGTGGCAGCGCGTTCTCGAACGTCGGCGTCGCCATCGTGCTCGGACCGAACAGCACCGAGCATCGGGTGACTGCTGACGGCAGCGCCGATCACTCACGCATCAAGACGCGCCGGGCACTACACACTGCCATGCCGATCGGTGCCCGTAACAAAATGGGGTTTTTGCTATGGGTCGAGGCCACCGTGCAACCGGAGGAGCGCCGTTACGGCTCGATCGCCGATCGGTGCAGAGTGGTGTCGGGTGCCGGGGTGATCGCAGCGGAGCGCGCAGCCGTTTCGCTATTCGACGGGTTCAGTCGTGACGGTAGCGCGCGCATCCGCCAGCGCGAAAATGCCTCATCGCACGCAACGACCGTAACGCTCGATTGCAGTATCAGCGCCAAGACTGCGCTCTAACCCTTGCCGAAGGGCTTGAGGAATACTACGCCGCCAACGCGGACCGAATCCTCTATCCGCAGGATCTGCCGCCCGAGAGCGCGGCGTTGTTCCGCTCCCATGACTTGTGCCACGTCATATTTGGACTCGATACGATCCTTGCCGACGAGGTGCTGGCCGACACACGCACGCTGCTCTCGTCCGATGTCGGCGTTCGCCGCTACGCGGCTTATATGACACGCGACCAACAAGCGCAGTCTCTGTTCAAAGAGATCGGATACCTCCGCAGCATTTGGGCGTCGGTACTGGCGGTGCCCCGGATCTGCAGGGCGGCAATCGAGGCGGACCGAATGAAAGAACGCTGGCCGTGGACTCCGCCGGCCTCATACCAAGGGCGCACGTTGGCGGATCTGCGGCACGAGTTTGGCATTCGCGTTGTGTAGAGCGACTCAGTTGTCTCCCCGACGACCGTCCGTCCCGATCGCATAGGCATCGCCGATCACGCACACGTCGAACCGTCGCCGGCTCACATCGAGCGCGATCGATCTGGGCAGAGTGAGCCGTCGCCCGTGCCGACGGTCTCGCCCGCCGACACTACCTCATCGTCGGATTTGAACGCCTCGCACTTGTCGCCGACTACTTCGCGATTTGAACGACCGGTGGCTTCCAGGTGCCGTCGAGGATCGCCTCGTCGGGCCAATACGCACGGAGCCAGATCGAGAAGTTCCCGGGCGGTGCCGGGAGCCAGTTGGACTCCATCTTTTTGCCCGGCGATTTGTTTCCGAAGTAGATCGTGAGGCCGCCGTCGTCGTTGTGCTTCAGCGACTTGTTCTTCGTGCCGAGCGCGTAGCGCTTGAGGTCGTTCGGATAGAAGAAGTGTGCCGGGTTGTACATCGTCAACGACCAGAAGCCCTTCACGGGCGGCAGTTGTCCCTTCGGGAAAGTGACCGTGTACGACGACTCACCAACAAGCTGGTTAAGCTGCGTGTCGTTGTCGGTGTAGAAGTACATCGTTTCGTTGCGCTTGTTGTCGTACGGATCGGCCTTCACTGCGCCGGTGCGGTGATAGTAGTCCGAGCCAAACGCGCCATTGTTAGCCGGCGATGTCCAACCGTTACCTGCCGGCTGGCCGTTGTTCCGCCACCACATCAGCGGCGCGATCAAGTCCTCGTCCGCCGCCAGAGCCGTCTCACGCAGCGTCTTCATGACTTCAGGGCTCTTCGGCGGCGGCATCGAGCACGCTGCCGATCCACTTGTAGAGCGGCTCCTCTCCAGGCATCGGAGGGTGCTTGCTGCATGACAGTTGGTAGTTGATCGAAGAACACTGCCGGGTCGACCCAGGGTGGTTGCTTGGTCGAATACTTCGGCCGAGTCGTCTTCCGGGGCACCGGGAACGTCGGCAGCTTGCTCCAGTCTTCGGTCTTCATCTTCCCGTCGAACTGGGCTAAGCGGATAGAGACTGGATCTGGCTTAGCGCGGGCTGGTTGGCCGCGCGATCCTTAGCGGTGTCATTGATGAAGATGCGCGGCATGGTTACGGCGAAGTTGGTCGACGAGCGCGCTGCGCCGGCGACGCCGGCTGGGGTTGTCCCTTGCCAGTTCGGCCCGACCACCATGTAGAAACCGGGCTTGGTCCCGTATTGCTGTCCAAGCTCGCTCGATTTGGTCAGTACGCGCGTCGTACACCGGGACCGTCCAAAAGCGGTCACCAAAGTCCGGCACCTGAATGACCACAGGCTCCTTCTCAAGAGACAGATAACCCAACCCGTACACGGCATCCTGGTTCGGGCATGCGATGAAGGTTTCGCCCGGGTCGATGTAACCGGTCAGCATCCCGACCTGATTCATCGGACTGATCGGCATAACCCCGGCGAGGAGCCCGCTTTCCGGAACCTTCGTGAGTTCAGTTCTCTGGTTGTACACGTAGACGAGCGGCCATCCCCACAGGTAGGCCATGCGACCGACCATCTGCACGTATGCCATCGGCATCGGGCCGCCTGCAGGCCCCGGTACTTCCGCGCTGCGGTTTGCGGAATGGGAACTTGCTGCGCCTGAACGCTGCCGACGAGCAGCGCGAGAACGATCGAGAATATGCCGGTGGCTCGTTGAATATCCGACTTCATGATCTGCGCTCACCTTTGTTGCAGGACTAACCACGGGATTGCATCGACGAACGATGGGCGTTGCTTGACGGCAGAAACACGACGACGGTTCGGGACAACACAAGGAAGCGTCGAACGACACGACATTAGCGTCGACCCAACGCCATCCGACCACTAGCCTTTGGTTCAGTACGAACGGACGCCTTTTGCCCGCACTCTGTCTTGCGGCTCGCGATCCCTTACAGGTGCTCGATGGAAGACGATGGCGGAAATCGCAAACGCTTGCTTCGCACCAACTCTGTCATTGTCGGCTTGATCGTCGCCACCGCGGTCGCGATCCTCGCGCTGTTCGTCGTGCTGCTATCGATGGACGAGATCGCCGCCACATGACATCGGGTCAGCGTGCGATGGCGGGAGCGATTCTGCGGGAAGCGAGCCTGTCAGGAATTCTGACGAGCCCAGGTGCGGTCGCGGTCGTAACTCCGCTTGAACGCGCGTTGGCTGTTGATACTGAACGAAAGTACAGCTGACGGTGAAGTGACCCTCGGAAATAATAGGCAGAACTTCGTCATCGCAAGTAAAGCGTGAAATGGATACTTCGGCGAGCGGCGGCTGCAGACGCGCGTTGAAGGGGCGTCGAATGGTTGATCGTGGGCTCATCGGTCGAGTCGCCTTCATTATCTCGTTAGCATGGTCGATAACCGCTCACGCTGAGGATCAAGTTAGGATGTTCGCGGCGACGAGCCTAACCAATGCGTTTACGGACATCGCGGCGCAGTGGCAGAAGGCCGGACATCCGCTTGCGAGTGTTGCTTTCGGGTCTTCTTCTGCCTTGGCCAAACAGATTGATTCGGGGGATCCGGCGGACGTATTCGCCTCTGCCGATCTCTATTGGATGGATTATCTCGACGAGCGCGGTCGAATTATCTCCGGCTCGCGCGTCAATCTCTTGGGTAATTCAATAGTGTTGATCGTACCGAAAGGACGCTCGTTCAAAGTGGAAATGAAACCGGAGTTCGACTTCGCCGGTTCGTTTACGGGCAAGCTGTGTACCGGGGATCCCGGGGGCGTACCGGTCGGTATCTATGCAAAGCAAAGCTTGGAGAGTCTCGGCTGGTGGCAATCGATCCAAACCCGAATCTTCCGCACCGACGACGTACGAACCGCGCTCGCGCTCGTCGAGCGTGGCGAGTGTCCAGCGGGTATCGTGTATGCGACCGACGCCGGCACCAGCGACAAAGTGGAAATCGCAGCGACGTTTCCGGAAACGACACTCAACCCCATTGTGTATCCGGTAGGTCTGGTGAAAGGCGCGCGCCGAGAAGCGAAAGCCTTTGTCGAGTACCTATCCACGTCGCCCGAGGCAGCGAAAGTGTATGAGCACTACGGATTTACTCGCCTATTGAAGTGAACGCTGCGTAGCGCTCGACTCTGAACTGTGCGAGAGACATTAAAGATCCTGCGACGAACCCGGACGGTACACCGGATCGCCGTTTGTTGAACAGCTCACCGCCTCGACGTGCTGTTGTGGCGCTTGAAACAGAACGGATTGCGGGAGACCGACTCGAAATGAAAGCGTGGACACTCGCAATCGTGGTTCTACTCGTCGCCGCTTGTGGCCAGCGCGCCGAGCAGGCCGCGCCCGGCGCAGACGCCAACGGCCACGTCGAGGCGACGCGTTTCACGTCCGAGGCGAACGCCGCGGTCGGCACCGAGCTCGCGTTGGCCGATCAGGTGGATTTCGACGCGGCCAACAGGGGTTTCATCGCGAAGGACGATCCGCTGATCGTCAAAACCAAGGACGGCCGCGTCGTCTGGAACGCGCCGGCATACGCGTTCGTCGCCGGCGATGCGCCGGCGAGCGTGAATCCGTCGCTGTGGCGTCAGGCGAAACTGAACGGCGCGTACGGGTTGTTCAAAGTCACCGACGGCATCTTTCAGGTGCGCGGTTACGACATCTCGAACATGAGCATCATCGAAACGTCGAACGGCCGCATTCTGGTCGACCCGCTGACGTCCACCGAAACGGCCGCCGCGGCGCTGGCACTCGTCAATCGCTCGCTCGGCGAACGCCCGATTCTCGCGGTGATCTTCACGCACAGCCACGTCGATCATTTCGGCGGTGCGGCGGCCGTGGTCGATGCCGAGGCGGTTCGCAGCGGCAAGACGCAGATCGTTGCGCCGACCGGCTTCATGAAAGAAGCGCTCAGCGAAAACGTGCTCGCGGGGGCGGTGATGGGGCGGCGCGCGCAATACATGTACGGCAACAACCTGTCGCGCGACGCGCGCGGCCATGTCGATACGGGTCTCGGCAAAGGGCCGGCGCTGGGCGGTCTGTCGATCGTCGCGCCGACGGTCACGATCGATCACACCGGCCAGGAACTCGACATCGACGGCGTGCACTTCATCTTTCAGTACGTGCCCGATTCGGAAGCGCCGGCGGAGATGGCGTTCTTCCTGCCGCGCTTCCAGGCGTTCTGCGGCGCGGAGATCGTCTCGCACACGATGCACAACCTGTACACGCTGCGCGGCGCGAAAGTACGCGATGCATCGAAGTGGGCCGGCTACATCGACGAAGCGATCGACCTGTTCGGCGCCGACACCGAGGTCGTATTCAACAGCCATCACTGGCCGGTATGGGGCAACGCGCAGGTGCTCGACTATCTCAAGAAGCAGCGCGACCTGTACGCGTTCATTCACGATCAGACGTTGCACCTCGCGTCCGCCGGTTTGACGCCGCGGCAGATCGCCGAGACGATCAAGCTGCCGAAGAGCCTCGAAAATGCATTCGCGGACCGCGGTTACTACGGCACGCTGAAACACAATGCGAAAGCCGTTTACCAGTTCTACTTCGGCTGGTTCGACGGCAATCCGGCGAACCTCGATCCGCTGCCGCCACAAGAACTCGGCAAACGCTACGTCGACGCCATCGGCGGCTCAGCGAAAGTGTTGGCGGTGGCGCAGACGGCCTACGATGCCGGCGACTATCGATGGGCGGCAACGCTCCTGGACAACCTGGTATTCGCGCAGCCCGACGATGCGGCCGCCAAAGACCTGTTGGCGCGCACGTACGACCAGCTCGGCTATCGCGCCGAGTCGGGTCCGTGGCGCGATTTCTATCTCACCGGCGCGCAGGAACTGCGACACGGCGTCGATGCCGCGAGTCCCGGCCTGGGCGGATTGCTCGCCAGCGTGCCGATCGAGTCGGTGTTCTCAGCGATGGCCACTCAGATCGACGGCGCGGCTGCCGACGGCAAGCACATCACCGTCAACGTGACGTTCACCGATTTGAAGCGTTCGTTCGTGCTCGAGCTCGACAACTCGGTGTTGCATCACAAGGAGATGCAGCCGTTGAAGAACGCCGACGTTACGGTGCGACTCACCAAAGAGTTCTGGTTGAGCTTTCTGTCGAAGCAGGCTTCGGTGAAGGATCTGGTGTTTTCGGACGCGCTCGACATCGACGGCGACAGACTCGCGCTGGTGTCGCTGCTGAAACTCGTGCAACCGGCGACGCCGGGATTTCCTATCGTGACGCCGCCCGCTCCGTAGCCGGGCGTCCCGCGTTGGCGCGCTGTACCGCGAGCCAGGTATCGAACAGCGTCGGTGCGATCCGCGCGTTGGAATCCGGCAACAGCACCTCGCCGGCGAAGTCGATACCGAACAGTCCGCTGCGCCAACTCGGCACCAGTCGCACGGACTCGCCGCGGGCCGCCAACGTGCGCCGCGCCATGTCGACGAAATCCTGAGGCTCCGGACCGGCTAGGTCGATCGCCGACTTTCGGCTCGTCGCGTCGCGATCGCGCGAGCACTTCGCCGACGTGCGGCCGCCGGTGGACAGCAGCGGCGGCACCGCGCGATGTCGCCGCGCTTCGTCCACTCGACCACGTTGCGGCAACAAGCACTGCGTCGCGCGCTGCATCGCACCGGACGGCGGCAGACGCGAGAGGTTCTCCTGTCGCCGCGGCGAAGTGCTCGCCGTGACCCGTCGGCACCCACGTCGACGAACACATGCTGGCGCACGTTCGCGCGACCTCCGCCAGTAGCGTCACCGCGACGACCGTTCGCGCGTCGCGTCGGTATCCGCGGTGAGATGTTGCGCGTCCACGACCGCGTGCGTCGTGACCGCCACGACGCAACGCGTTCACTGTTTGCCGACCCGCGAGGCCGGTACCGCCGATTACTGCTACACGCATTGGTCTGCTCCAGACTGCAATACTGAAACAGACCGATCGACGAACGATGAGTTCGATCGTTTCGCTCAACTCTTCGCAAGCGCGTCGGCCATCGCAGCCATCTGATTCAGATGTGCGATGAACGGGTCCACGTCGGCGTTTCGATGCCACGTGTATTCGGTGCCGATCGCGATCGCCTCGGCCGCTTCGTCGCCGAACAGCCGCGCGATGATCGCCAGCGCCATGTCCATTCCGGCCGATACGCCGGACGACGTCACTACGCGCCGTCGTCGACCCAGCGTGCCGCTTCGACCCACTCGACCGCATTGCTCTGCGCTACCGCAAGACTGAAGACCTGTTTGTTCGATGTGGCGCGATGGCCGTCGAGCACACCGCTTTTCGCGAGCAGCGCGGAGCCGGTGCACACCGATGCGGTGATACGCGCGCGAGCGGATCGATCGCGCAGAAACGCCATCAGTTTCTCGTTGGCGAGTTCGGGAAACGTGCCGATTCCGCCCGGCACCAGCAAGAGGTCCAGCGGCGGCGCGTCGTCGAATCCGTAGTCTGCGACGACGCGCGGCCCAATCGCGCCGTCAGCGACCGTGCCCGCCGCGACGGGTCCGGCGTGCTCGGCCACCATGTGCAGCGTCAATCGATCGCGCCCGACGGCGGCGAACATTTCCAACGGCCCGAACACGTCGAGCAGTTCGAAACCGGGGTAGAGAATCACGCCCAGCGTGAGGGGACGGGACGGAGCAGTCGCGTCATTCATTTCAATTCCTAGCAGGTTGCTGTCAAGATCGAACTCGGTACAGAGTCTAACTTCATCGATGAGGTCCGATGCACACACCGTATCCGGAACTCAACGGTCGCGCCCAGGGCTGGCTGAAGTTCGTGCATCGCAAAGCGACGACACCGGACGACTGGTCGTCGACCGGCGCGCCGCGCAGCTGGTGGGATCAGTATTCCACGCCGCCGATGACCAACTTCCCGCGCTTCGATCTGGCGGACTCGGCGTACGCCGTCGCGTTGATGGCAGACAAGACGCCGGCGTGGCGCGAGGTCTATTCGAAGATCCTCGATGAACTGGTGCAGCGCCACACGACGTTCTGGGCGGCGGTCGACTGGCTGACGCAGATCGGCACCGATCCGAAACGCAAGATCTATCCCGAAGCGTGGAAAGGCACGCTGATTCCCGAGCATCTGTGGGGCAACTACGATTCGCCCGGCTGGACCGCCAACGGCATCGAGCCGTGGGGATTGCAGCCCGATCCGATCCGCGCCGACGGCATGCTGTTCTTCAAAGGCTTCTTCAACCTGATCATGAGTCTGCACCGGTACGTCAGCGGCGACGATCGGTGGAACCACCCGTTCTCCGTGACAGGTCTCGAAAACCGTCAGTTCGAGTGGACGCACGAACGCGTGGCAAACCACCTGACGGATCAGTGGCGTCGCAATCCGGAAGGTCCGCATTGCGAGAACACCAAGATCTGGCCGTACTGTCTGTCGGCAGCAGGACTCGGACTCAAGATGTTCGACCAGGTAGTGGGGCGTCGCACCCACGCGGTGGCCGAAGAGTGGTTCGACTTCGCGCGCAAGCACTACATGGAATTCGAAGACGGCAAGCTGCGCTCGGTTGCGCTGTATTACGACCCCGTCGTCAACCACGTGCATCACGTCGGCACCTCGGGCGGTCTCGCCGCGGCCTGGTACGTGCTGCCACAGAACCCGCCGCTCGCAGAGGTGATGTACCTCGCCGCGGTCGAGAGCATCGGTTGGCGCAATCCGCGCGTGCCGGTGGCGGTGCCGCCGGATCCTCGCGGATTGGTGATGGGCGCGATGCTGGCGCGCGAGTTCGGCGACGTCGTAACGGAAGCGCGCCTGCACGACACGCTCGAGCGCGTGGCCGATCCGCGCTTCTTCGGCGTGGGCGACCGCGAATTCGGATTCTGGTTCCACTACGACGAACCGTGGCCCCGCGGCCAGCTGAGTGCGAGCCTGATGGTCACCGAAGTGGCGGATCCCGGCGACTGGCAGCGGCTGTTCAACAAGCCGAACCTGACCAAGTTCGTAGAGCCCACCGTCGAGGGCGTGGACTTCCCAACGATCGGACTGAGTCAGGCCTGGAATGATCTGGAACACGGCATGCTGCAGCTGCGCACTTACGTGGCGACGCAATCGGAGCGCGGCAGGCAGACGCATTTCAAGGTGGTCAACATTCCCGATGTCGACGAGGTGTTCGTGCGCTGCAATGGCGAGGAGTTTCGCGACTGGTCGCGCGTCGGCGACCACGCCATCGACATTCAGACGCATGTCGACAGCAATACGTTTCAGATCTTCACCGGCTATCGCGCGGACTCGCAGCGCAACGCGATACACGACGTCGGCGAGTTGAGCGTGGCGGTGTCGCCGGTGTCGCTGTCGCTGAATACGCCCGCCACGATCGCGATCCCGAGCCGCGACACGTTTGCGCGCGCCACCGCGTGTCCGTGCTGTGCCTGACCGTGCAAGCGAAGCGATGACGCCACTCGTTGAACTGCCGGAACAACCGCGCGACGTCGCGTGGCCCACCGAATCGTGGTCGCATGCGAAAACCGAGCCGCGGGACTTCGCCGCATTCGAACGCCATGCCGACGCGCTGTTTTCGCTAACGGCGGCGCAAGGGGTGACGTACGCATTGTTGATCGCAAAGGGCGGCGAGCTGGTGTACGAGCGATACGCCGCCGGCGCGAACAACTTCTATCTGCAGTATTCGTGGTCGATGGCGAAGAGCGTCGTGCACGCGCTGGTCGGCATCCTGGTGCGACAAGGGCGAATCGACGTGAATGCGCCCGCGGCGGTGCCGGAATGGCAGCGCGCCGGCGATCCGCGTCGCCACATCACGCTGGACCAGTTGTTGAAGATGCGCAGCGGCTTGCGGTTCGCCGAAGACTACGTGGACGGCGTCGTCTCCGACGTGATTCCGATGCTGAACTTCGACGGCCGCTTCGACATGGGCGCATTCGCCGCGGCGATGCCGTTGGAGCACGCGCCGGGAACGTTCTTCTCGTACTCGAGCGGTACGACCAACATCGTCTGCCGGATTCTGCGCGACATCGTCGGCGGTCCCACGGAAATGCTCGCGTTCATGCGCGACGAACTGTTCGAGCCGATCGGCATGCGCACGCCCATTCCCAAGTTCGATCATTCCGGCACCTTCGTCGGTTCTTCATACCTGCTCGCGACGCCGCAGGATTTCGCCGTTTCGGCTATCTGTACTTGCGCGACGGCGTGTGGGACGGACGCCGCATCCTGCCGGAGGGTTGGGTGGACCATGCGCGCACGCCGAGCCACGCAACGGACGTGGAAGCGTACGGCGCGCACTGGTGGCTGACGCCGGGGAAGTCGCGGTTTCACGCCGGCGGTTACGACGGGCAGCGCATTCAGGTGGTGCCGGAACAGGACATCGTGCTGGTGCGCTGCGGCCGCACGCCGGCGGCTGAAGCGCCGTTCCTGTGGAAGCAGACCGACGCGATGCTGGAGTTGTTGTGGTGAAGCGATACTGGCCGATTGCGCTCGGCATCGCGCTGATCGTGGCCGGCGTGGTGTACGAAATGCGCGGCGCGATTGCGATGAAGCTGATGACCGCCGCGGCCGGCCGCGCGATGAGCGCCGACGCGGTCGCACAACTTCCCGACGGCCTAACAGTGGCGCTGTGCGGCGCCGGCAGTCCGCTGCCGGACCCGAAGCGATCAGGGCCGTGTGTCGTCGTCGTGGCCGGCAAACACGTGTACGAAGTCGACGCCGGCGCCAGCGCCGGCCGCAATATGACGCGGCTCGGCTTCGCGCCGGGGCGCGTCGAAGCGTTGTTCCTCACGCACTTTCACTCCGATCACATCGATGGCCTCGGCGAAGTGGCCGAACTGCGTTGGGCGGGCGGCGCGCACACCGAGCCGTTGCCGGTGATCGGCCCGACCGGCGTGGAGCAGGTGGTCGACGGATTCAACACGGCGTACACGCTCGACGCCGGCTATCGCACCGCGCATCACGGTCCGAAAGTAACGCCGCCGCAGGGGCGCGGCAGCGTGGCGCGACCGTTCGATCCGCCTGCGCCCGGCGCCGCGCCGGTCGTGTGGTCTTCCGATGGCCTCACTGTCACCGCGTTCAGCGTGCACCACGATCCGGTTTCGCCGGCGGTCGGCTACAAGTTCGAATACGGCGGTCGTTCGGTGGTGATCTCGGGCGATACGGCGAAGTCGGCGAATCTCGAACTCTTTGCGCACAACGTCGATCTGCTGGTGCACGAAGCGTTGTCGCCTGAACTCGTGGGCATTCTCGGCAAAGCCGCGGGCGAGGCCGGCCGCGCAAATGTCGCCCAGATCATGGGCGACATCCTCAACTATCACACGGCGCCGGTCGAAGTGGCGCAGATCGCCGCGGCTGCAAACGTGCGCCACCTGTTGTTCTATCACGTGATCCCGCCGCTGCTCGTGCCGGGCATCGAGGCGGCGTTCCTCAAGGGCGTGGCCGACGTCTATCGCGGGCCGGTGACGCTCGGGCGCGATGGTACCCAGATCGCGCTGCCCAAAGGTTCGTCGGAGATCATCGTCGATCAGCTCTCGTTCTGAACCGTCACGTATGCGCCTCATCGACGTCAGTGCAGGCAGAGACAACAACTTCAACCTGATTCGCTTGCTGTCGGCGACCGCCGTGCTGTTCTCACACAGCTTTTCGCTTTCGACGGGCGCACCAGATGCCGAGCCCCTCGTATCGCTGATCGGAATGACTCCGGCGTCGATAGCCGTCGATGTCTTCTTCCTGGCGAGCGGCTTTCTCGTGACCGCGAGCCTCTTCAGGAGCGAATCGTTGGTCGACTACACGCTGGCGCGTGTTCTGCGCATCTTCCCGGGTCTGCTCGTCATGCTGGCGCTGACGGTGTTCGTAATGGGCTTGGCGCTCTCTACGCTTTCCTCGCAGGACTACCTGCTTTCGGCGGGCGTGTATCGTTACTTTACCAAGTGCGCAACGCTGCATATCACGTATCACCTCCCAGGCGTGTTCGCAGACAACCCGTATAAGGCAGCCGTCAATGGCTCGTTGTGGACACTCCCCTACGAAGTCCGGATGTACGCACTGCTGGCCGGAGGGTGGGCGTTGCTCGGCCTGACGAGGCGACATCGAACGAGGGCATTCGCACTTGCGTGTGTGATCGCAGCGGCTGTCATCGGGCATTTACCTGCTCTATGGCTACCTTCGGACAGGTGACGCCGACAGAATTCTCTGGTTGTTCTTCATGTTCTTCTCCGGCGCAACGTACTTCGTCCTGCAACGGTACATCCGGCTTTCCATACTGGTGGCGGCGCCGTTGCTCATCCTCTTGCTCGCCGCATGCTTCGTGTCGAAAACGGCGTTCTTTGCGATCTATCTGCTGGCCATCTCGTACATCACGTTCTACCTGGCCTACGTCCCCGGTGGATTCATTCGACGATTCAACGACGTTTCCGATTTCTCCTACGGAATCTACATATACGCGTTTCCCATTCAGCAAACGGTCGTCGCGGTTGCGCCGGGCATTTCCGCACTTTCGCTCTTCGTCTGGGCCGGCCTCGCCACGCTTGCATGTGCGATGCTGAGTTGGTTCGGCGTCGAGAAGCGGGCGCAGAACCTGAAGCCGAGGTTGGTTGGCAAGCTGATGGGGAGACTGGGTTACGAGCGCAGCGGAGCGACCTGGCAACGCCCGTCCCGCGACCGGGATGAGCGAGTCGTCAGCGATCGCTGCAGCTGAAGCTTTCCGCCTTGGCCGGATCGCCGCTGCCGTCGTAGCGCGCAAATTTCGGGAACTCGCACGCCGGTCTTGCGAACGCGATCTTGTTCGACGCGGGATCGAACTTCGCGACCACCAGATGATCGGGCGCCGTGCCGTGTTCCACCCACGTATCCATCGCGGTGACCAGGTCGATCGCGGCGGGTCCTGGCCCGTTCATTCCGTGACCGACGTGCGGTGCGACGAGGAAGCGCGCGAAGCTCGCGACGTTCTGCGCGCCCATGCGTTGCTTCAACGCGTCGAAGTATTGCGCCGTCCGGTAAATCGACACGCACGTATCTGCAGTTCCGTACCACAGCAGCAGCTTGGCGTGTTTCGCGAACGCCGATAGATCGGGATCGGTGGGATCCATCAGCCGCGAGAGCGCGAGATACTGCGCTGCAAACTGCTTCGCATCGTGTGGGAACGCCGTCGCGTGCTCGTTGCGCTCGACCACTTTCGCGGCTTCCGTCGGCGCGATGTAGTTGAACGCGTCGCGCGCCTCGAACGTGGTACCGAACAGATAGTCGCGCCAATCCGTGGTCGCAGCGCCGCCGCGCCCGAATCGCGGGTAACCGATCGACCCATCGGCGAGCGTCACCGGAACCTTTTGATCGGTGTAGACCATGCGGATCGACTCGATCTGGCCGGCCGTCAGGCATGCGTCGCTGTCGGCGCCTTTGCACAACAGATCGGTCGGTACGTACGTGCACGCCGCGATGTTGCCGATGATGCCGTCCTTCAACCCGTCGAGCCCATCGCACGCCGCGATCTCGGCGTTCGCGAACAACGCGATTTTCGCGGCATTGAGCCAGTTCTGCGGGCTCGAGTAGATGTGCTGCATCGTCGTCGCGCCGAGATTGAGTTCGTGCGCCTGCTGAAAGATCGCCGGTTCGATCGCGATGATCCCGTCGTAGTCGTCGGGATAACGTTGCGCCGCGACCAGACCGGAACGTCCGCCGTTCGATTGCCCGAGCATGTAGCGGCGCGTCGGTGGCTTGCCATAGAACTGCGTGACCACCGCAGTGCCCACGTCCAGCGTCAGATGATTGGCTTCGAACGCATGGTTCTTCAGCGCGACGTCGTCGAGCGCCCACGGATAGAACGAACGCACCTGATGGCCCGAGTCGGAACCCATGCGCGCGTAAGGAGCGTCCAGCGGACGCCGCCATGATGTGGTAGTAGTCGACGTCGGTGGGCGTGAAGCCGTCGAAACCGCTGCCGCCGAACGTCAGCGTCTTGCCGTTCCAGAGATCGCGCGCCGGCAATTCGACCGCCCATGTGATCGTCGAAGTCGGGGCGGTCGCGATCGTGCCTCTGACGATGCAGGCCTCGGGGAATACGCCGTTGGCCGCGCGCACCTCGTTCTTCGTGGCCGTGGCACCGTGCGGCAGGTTTTTCGGCGCGAAATGGGCGCAGGCGTCGTCGAGGCTCGCCGTCGACGGAGCACCGGCGCCGTTCGCCGCAGTCGCCGAGACGGCCATCGTCAAGCACACCACTGCCGCCAACGGATTGGATCGCATACGGAGACTCCTGATTGGAGGGAACGGGCGATCGCGAGTGTGAGCGATGGCGAGCAGCGTTGTCATCGCGTGTATTCTTGGCGTTCATTCGAACGAACGGAGTCCACGATGATCGACCTGCACTACTGGCCCACGCCGAACGGCAAGAAAGTCACGATCCTGCTCGAAGAACTCGGCATGCCGTACAAGGTCGTGCCGTGCAACATCGGCCGCGGCGATCAGTTCACGCCGGAATTTCTGAGGATCAATCCGAACAATCGCATGCCGGCGATGGTCGACAACGAGCCGCTCGGCGGCGGCGAACCGATCGCGATCTTCGAATCCGGCGCGATCATGATGTACATCGCCGAAAAGGCGGGAAAGTTCTATCCGCAGGCGCCGCGCGAACGTTACGACGTCGTGCAGTGGATCATCTGGCAGATGGCGAACCAGGGACCGAAGACCGGCGAGTGCGGGCACTTCCGCCGGCTCGGTGAAGGCCAGGGCGATCAGTCGTATGGCATTCGGCGCTTCACCGACGAGGTGAACCGGCTGTACGGCGTGCTGAACAACGCGCTCTACGACAAGCGCTACCTCATCGGCGACGAGTACACGATCGCGGACATGATCTGCTACCCGTGGACGATCGGTTGGGAAGGGCAGGGCCAGGACATCAACGAATTTCCGTACTTCAAGCGCTGGTTCGACGAACTCGGCGCGCGCCCCGCGGTGAAGCGCGGCATGGCGGTAGGCGCCGACTTCACACAGGACTTCTCGAAGCTGTCGAAAGAGGAGATCGAGAAACTGCGCAAGATGCTCTACAACCAGCGGGCACGACCGGCACCGGCGGGTGGTCTGCTGAAGGTCTGACGCCTTCAAAGAGGGGAGGATGACGCCGGCAGGGCGTCCGTCGCGGCCGCCGCCGGTTGGCGCTGAGCTCGCGCGCCGGCGGCGATTTCATTGAGAACGACGCCGCTTCGATCGAGCGGAACTCTCGGAGGTTCACTATGAGTCGCAAGATCCTGCTGATCACGACCGACCAGATGCGCCACGACGCGCTCGGCTGTAACGGCGGTGTGGTGGCGCGCACGCCGGTGATCGATGCGCTCGCGCGCAACGGCATCAACTACGAGCGGGCGCATAACCAGAACGTCGTCTGCATGCCGGCGCGCGCGACGATCATCACTGGCCAGTACGTGGCGACGCACGGTGTGTGGATGAACGGTGTGTCGCTGCCGGAGAGACGCCGACGATCGCGCATTGGTTGTCACAACATGGTTACCGCACCGGATTGTTCGGAAAGGCGCACTTCGAACCGTGGCTCGGCCCGCCGGAGACCTTCTACGAAAACCGGATGGCGCGACTGGGAGAGACCGGTCCACATCGCGGCTTCGAACGGATGGAACTCGCCAACCACATCTATATGCGTCACTCGCACTACGACGTGTGGCTGGAGCAGAACCATCCCGAGAAGATCGGGAGCTTCTATCCGATGGTTACCCCGGAAGGGATGCAGAACACGCAAGGCGGCGGCGCGACGGGCGCGATCCAGGTCTGGGACAATCCGGTACCGCGCGAGGTGTATCACACCGACTGGGTGGCGGATCGGACCATCGCGTGGCTCGACTCGTTGCCCGCCGATGCGGACTGGTTCGTCTGGCTCAGCTTTCCCGATCCGCACCATCCGTGGGATCCGCCCGCGTCGGAACGGTCACGTGTCGATTGGCGCGACGTACCGTTACCGGAGTTGTATCCCGGCGACGCGGCAACGGCGGCGCAATGGCTCGCAGGCAAGCCGCGTCATTGGCAAGCCTACTTCGACGGATCGCTATGGACGAACCTCGAGTCGCCACGCGGTTTCCGGCCGTGCGATCTGACCGCCGATCAGGTGCGCGAGATCAACGCGATGAATCACATCGAGAACGAGCTGATCGACGATGCGTGCGGCCGTGTGCTCTCGTGCATCGAGCGCCGCGGCTGGACCGCGGACACCGACGTGTTGTTCACCACCGACCACGGCGAACTGCAGGGCGACTACGGGCTGCTGTTCAAGGGTCCGTACCACTGCGATGCATTGATGCGGTTGCCGTTCATCTGGCGACCCGCGCCATCGGCGCGCGTCGCTCCGGCAACCGTGACCGCACCGGTCGGGCACGTCGATCTGGCGCAGACGTTCTGCCGCATCGCCGGCATCGCCGAACCCGATTGGGTGGAAGGACAAGCGCTGCCGGTCTCTAACGACGAAGCTCGGGCGCAGCGCCGCGAGCGGGTGCTGACGGAATGGGACAGCGAGCACGGCGCCTGTCGACATGCACATCCGCACGATCTACCGCGACGGCTACCTCTGCAGCGCATACGAGAAAGGCGCGCTCTACGACGGCACCGAAGGCGAGTTGTACGATCTGAACATCGATCCGCGGGCGCTCACGAATCTGTGGGACGACGCGTCGCGCCGAACGCTGCGTACCGATCTCGTCGCCGACCTCTACGACAACCTGCCGCCGCGTCGCTCGCCACGGTTGATTCGGAGCGCCCCGGTTTAGGAAGGTCGTGCTTTTGATCGGGGTCGGTGGCGGGTGATCGGTGTTCCGGAGACGCTCGAGCCGTCCATGGGCGCTCCTCGCCGGCGCCATCCATGGCGCCAGAGGCTCCTGCCACACCGATCACCCGCCACCTTCATCCATCGAAGTCGCGCTTTCGTTCGTTGAGAGATGAACGCGCGCTGCGCGCGCGTTCAGGCACGACACGACTTAGCGGTGGAGAGGCCGCCGGGTATCGACGCTCCATCCCACCTTCGTCGAACCGCGCGTTTACGGCGCGTCGACGAGTTCGACCGAATGACAGTCTGCGCATCGGCGCACCGGCCCCGCGTCTTTGCCGGCGGCGTGCTTGTCGACGTGGCAGTCGCGGCACAGGGTGTGGAACATCGGTTCGATCTGTAGACGCACGTTGGGGTCGGTCCGGTGGCAGTCGATGCACAGACCCTGGCCGGTGTCGTCGGTGAAGTTGTGGTGGCAGGTGATGCAGTTGACTTCGCGGTGGTCCAGATGCGCGAACGTGAGCGGCAGCAGCGGTCTGGTGTCGACCATCGCCTGACGACCCTGATAAGCGGCGACCGCGGCGACGGTGATGACGATGCCGACGAACGCGGCAAATGCAGTGCGGCGCGTGGCGGGTTTCACAGCAGATTACGCAACACTGAAAACGTAGCCGCGATCGCCAGCGCAGCGGCTCCGATGTAAAGGGTCTCGCGGCGCGCTTCGTCGGGTTCGCGTCGCTGCGCGTCCACCAGCGGGCGTTGCAGATCGGGTCTGCGGATCAGCCAGAGCGGCGCGCCCACCATCAGCGCGACGAACACGGTCTGCTTGAATCTCGTATCGAGATAGAGCGCGCTGCCGACGATGTGCCACGCGATCAAGCCCGTCAGCGCGATGGACGCAATGCCATGCGTGCGACGGAACAGTGCGGGGCTGGCGAACAACCAGCGGCGGGGTTTGGGATAGCCGCTCGCGACGATCGCTGCCATCAACAGCAATGCAACGATGCCGGCGAGCATGTAAGGCGGCGCGGACAGCTTCCAGTACTCGATCGTCACGGTGTCGTCCGCGAGCAACGCGAGTACATGCACGGCTACGAGGATCAGTGCCAACAAGGCGACGTTGCTGTGCAGGCGCGCGTGAAACGCCGCCAGCGGCGCGGGTCTGCTTCGTGCGGCGCCGGTTTCGATGTGCAGGAAGATCAGCAGCGCCGCCGCAGTGAAGCCGACCGCGTTGGCGGCATCCCAGATCCATCCGGCGCCGACCCATGCGCCGCCCAGAACACCGATGCCAAGCAGCCCGATGGCGATCGCGAACAACAGTCGGCGGTGATCCATGCAGGAAGAGTAGGCGGTGACGTGATCGGCTATTCTAGCCGCGCTCGGTCGATGCGATCGAAGCGATCGAACAAGGGAGATGACGGTGGCCGATGTGCTCACGTTCTTCGACGAGGCCCAGATACGCGATCCGTATCCGCGGTACGAGCAATGGCGCGAGCGCCATCCGATCTGGCGCGATCGCGACAGCGGCCGCTGGATCGTGTCGCGTCACGAAGACGTGCTCGACATCCTGAAGGACCACCAGCGATTTTCGTCGGCCGCGATGGGCGCCGCGGTACCGCTACCGACGCTGACGGACGACCCGCCACGGCACACGCAGTTGCGCTCGATCGTCAACAAGGCGTTCACCACGGCGATGCTGAAGAGCATCGAACCCGATATCGAACGAATCGCCAACGATCTCGTCGGGGCGCTGCCAGTTCGTTGCGACGTCGATATCGTGGATCGGCTCACCACGCCGCTGCCGGTGACCGTGATCTCGCGGATGATGGGCATTCCGGAAGCGCGCAAAGCGGATTTCAAACGCTGGTCCGACGCGCTCACCGGAACGCTTGCGGGCGCATCGCCCGCGGCGCGGCAGGCCGAGCTGATGGAGATGGCGCAGTTCTTTCGCGACTTGATCCCCGAGCGTAAAGCCAATCCTTCGAACGATCTCTTCAGCGCGGTCGCGAACGCCGAGGTGGACGGCGTCGGTCTGTCCGAATGGGAGATCATCGGTTTCAACATTCTGTTACTGATCGCCGGGAACGAAACCACCACGAACCTGCTCGGCAATATGCTGAACGTGCTCGCCGACAGACCCGACCTCTGGGAGCGGCTGCGGCGCGAACCGGAGCTGCTCGATACGGCAATCGAGGAAACGCTGCGCTTCGACAGCCCGGTGCAGTTCCTGATGCGCGAAGCGAAGGAAGACGTCGATCTGCATGGCCAACGCATTGCCGCGAAAGACAGCGTGATCGTGGTGATGGGCTCGGCGAACCGCGACGCCGCGGTATTCGATGCGCCGGACGAGTTCCGGCTGGACCGCACCCGCGGCAGACACCTGTCGTTCGGGTACGGTATCCACTTCTGTATCGGCGCGCCGCTGGCGCGGATCGAGGCGCGCGTGGCGATGCGCGCGCTGCTCGCGCGAACCCAACACGCCAAACGCGGCGACGGACGCAGACAGCGCGTCGGATCGCACCTGTTGCGCGGGTTCGAAGCGCTGTCGCTGCAATTCAACGATTGATCGAACGAGGTCTGCTCATGCAAATCGACTTGTTGTCTCCGGCCAGCTTCAGCATCGGCCACCCGCACGACCAGTACCGGTGGCTGCGCGAGCACGCGCCGGTGTATTGGCACGAAGAGCCGAACGGTCCGGGCTTCTGGGCGGTGACCCGCTTCGAAGACGTGCGCGCGATGGGGCGCGATCCGGAAACGTTCTCGTCCGAACCGACCATCATGATTCCCGACCCGCCGGAAGGCGGCGCGATGGCGTTCGGCGATCACAAGATGATGCTGATGATGGATCCGCCGCAGCACACCGCGTTCCGGCGCCTGATCAGCCGCGAATTCACTCAAGCGCCGGCCGCCGCGCTGCGCCCCCGCGTCGAAGCGTTGGCGCGCCAGATCGTCGATCTGGTGATCGAGCGCGGCGAATGCGATTTCGTCGCGGACATCGCCGGCGAAATGCCGTCGTATGTCATTGCGGAGCTGATGGGGATTCCGCTCGACGATGGCCGCAAGCTGTATCAGCTCACCGAGACGATCCATTCGGCGCCGGAGGCGGTGCCGGAAGGCGCGCAAGGTGCGGCGGTGATGGAGATGTTCATGTACGCGCAGCGCGTCATCGCCGAGAAACGCGCGCACCCCGCGGATGATCTATCCACCAAGCTGCTCGCCGCCGAGGTGGACGGCCGCAAGCTCGACGACCTCGACTTTCAGTTGTTCTTTCTACTGCTCGTGGATGCCGGCGGCGATACCACGCGTAATCTCGTCGCGGCCGGATTGCTGGCACTGCTCGAGCATCCCAACGAACTTGCGAAGCTGCGAGCGAATGTCGATACGTTGCTGCCGTCGGCGCGCGACGAACTGTTGCGCTGGGTCAGCCCGGTCATCTACATGCGGCGCACGGCGCGGCGCGACACCGAGATTGCCGGTCAGAAGATCAGCAAGGGCGACAAGGTGGTGCGCTACTTCGGCGCGGCGAACTTCGACGACCGCCAGTTCGCGAACCCGTACCACCTCGACCTCACGCGCAGCCCGAACATGCACATCGCGTTCGGCGCCGGCGCGCACGTCTGCCTCGGCCAGCACATCGCTCGGGTCGAGATCGACGCATTGCTGCGCGAAGTGATCAGGCGGATGGACGACATCGAGCTGGCGCAGCCGCCCGAGTGGTTGGCGTCGAACTTCATTTCGGGGCCGAAGCGGATGCCGGTACGGTTTCGCGCCGGTGCGCGGGTGGGGTGACGGCGTCAGCGGACTTTCGGCAGTTCCTGCTGCAGTTCGTAGCACATCACGGCAAGGAACAGCACGAGGCCGATGTAGAAGAAGCCGTAGTTCGCCCGCGCCTCGAAGCTGACGTTGTAGTACGCGCGCTCTTCGTCGGTCTGCGGCCCGCGCCACGCTTTCATCACCTGCGGCAGCGCGAGCAACGCCATGATCATCAGCAGCGGACTCGGATGGTACAGAAACATCGCGACGAGAATCGGCGCGCCGATGAACCACAACTTCGGTGATATGACGGCCGTGACGCGTCCGCCGTCGAACGGCGACAGCGGAATCAGATTGATCAGGTTGATGAAGAAGCCGGCATAGCTCAAAGCGAGCAGCAACTGGCTGTCGAAGTGGCGCGCGAGGTAGAAGCAGACCAGCGCGCCGAACGTGCCCACCAACGGCCCTGCTAAGCCGACGTAGGCTTCCACTTCTGCGTCGTGCGGCATCTCCTTCATCTGGATCCACGCGCCGACGAACGGAATGAACGTCGGCGCACCGACGTCGAGGCCGCGCTGCCGCGCGGCGATGTAATGTCCCATTTCGTGGACGAAGATCAGCGCGACGAAGCCGACCGCGTACCACCAGCCGAAGATCCACGAATACGCGACGACCGAAATCAGCATGGTGCCGCCGGTCAGAAGTATCTTGCCGAACTTCAGTCCGCCCAGGAGCAGCAGTAGCGCCTTCACACGGGCGTTCCGGAATCCTTCCCGCCGCGACCGCGAATGCGCGACCAGAGCCCGCCGCCGATGGCGGCCGCAGCAAGCGCGAACACCTTCGCAAACTTGAGAAGGAAGGCGCCGGCGATTGCGAGCAGACCGAGCTTCTTCGCGGCAACGCCTGCGACGAGCGCGGCCAGGCCGTAAGCGGCAACCTTGTCGGTCGATGCGTCGAAGTCGGTGTATCGCTTGCCGTCGTTGAACGTGACCGCCGATAGCAGTTCCTGTGCCGCCGGCTTGTCGGCTTCGACCGTCGACGACGACGTGACGAGGTTCAGCGAGATGTAGCCGTCGCGCCCCAGCGCATAAGTGTTGTAGTTGATGGTGGGGTCGGGATCGTCCTCGTCCTTCAGCATCGCCTCTGCGGACCAGACGAGGCGGTGCGTGCCGGCTGCGTACTTCGGTTCTTCGACCCAGCGTGTCACCTTCAATGCGGGAATGCCCATCTGCGCGCGTTCCTCGTTGCCGGCTTCGGTACCGTCTTTGAGGCTCTGCAACAGCTCGTCGGCATTCCAGTTCTTCGCGTCGTCGTCCTTCACGTAACCCGAGTCTTCGAACTGGATGCTGACGAACCACGGCTGCGACTCCGATTCGGGGAACACCAGCCCGATGAAGTCGTCGCCGGTGCGATTGCCCATCGATCGCATCAGCTCCGCGGCCTGTTTCTGCGGAATGAAACCGTAGCCGGACGGCAGACCGAGCTGCGCCTGATCGCGCAGCTCGATGGTGTTCGGACCGTGAATCATCGCCGCGCCGGCGGCTTGCCACGCGGCTCGCGCCTGCTGCTGCGCCGGCGACAGCGTCGCTTCCGGGTCGTCGGCGGCGGCAGTGAAGCCCGCCATCAGCATCGCCAGGCTCACTGACAGCATCCGCATCACAAACGAGATTCGCTTCGACTGCTGCACCTGGCTGCTCACAGCGGGTCGCAAATGAAAACGGGAATGTCGCGCGTGGTCCGCTTCTGATACGCCTCGTACGACGGATAGGCGGCAACGCAACGCGGCCAAACGGCGGCTTTCTCTTCCGGCGACGCCAGTCGGGCGCGCAGTTTCAGAGTGTTCTGCTTGACCTGTACCTCGATGTCGGGATGCGCGACCAGGTTGTAGTACCACACCGGATTCTTCGGCGCGCCGCCGAGCGACGCCACCAGGATCACCCCGTTGCCGTTCGGCACGTACATCAACGGTATGTCCCGCCACTTGCCGGAACGCGCGCCCTGCATGCGCACCACGCAGATGTCGCTGGCGCCCATCTTGCCCATGATGCGGCCGTCGCTCATGCGGTAAACGACCGCGTTGAGTCCGGCGAACATTTTCAGAATCGGATTGGCCATCTCGTCCCCCTCGTGCCGGCTTGTTGGGCGATGTATTGTTGGGCGATATAGTAGATGCACCGGACGGGTGTGGTCACCGAAACAATGCTCAGCGCGCGACAACGTGACGACTGGACGAACAACGGCTTTTTCGTGCTGAACGGCTTCGTCGAGGCGGCGATAACTGCCGAACTGTTGCACGCTGCAGGGGCGATGGCCGATCGCGTCGACGCGGGCGAGCCGATCGGCGACGCATACACGGTGCAGGAATCGGCGCTGGTGGCGCCAGGTAAACCGTTGTCCGCGCAGCTGTCGAAGATCTTTCGCGTGCATCGCACGGAACCGGTGTTCCAGCGCTTTGCCATGCGACCTCGAACGCTAGACCCGATTCGCGCGCTGCTCGGCGACAACGTGGACTGCTTCTTGTCGCAGTTCATCTTCAAACTGCCCGGCGCGCTCGGCCAGCCGTGGCATCAGGATGCGTTCTACTTCCCGCACGAGGGTCCAGCGGCGGTCGGCTTGTGGATCGCCGTTACCGAAGCGACGCTGACCAACGGTCCACTGTGGGTTCTACCGGGTTCGCACACCGAGCAGGTGCAGAAGGTTCGCCGCGACACGCGCGAGCACGCCTTGGCCGGTTACGTCGAGATCGTCGAGCATGACTTTGCGGCGGCGGTGCCGGTGCTTGATGCAGCCGGGCGACGCGCTGGTGTTTCACAGTCACCTGATGCACAAGTCGACCGACAATGTTTCGAAGGGGCGACGCGCGGCGATGGTGTATCACTTTGCCGACGCGGCGACGGTCGATCGGACCGAGGAGCGATTCGGTCGCCCGGCGCCTAATGTGGATTGGATGCCGGTGCTGCGAGAAGGTCGTCCGCTTCCGAGCTAGCGAACGCGGTCGCGATGGCGGCGCCGTTCGCGGCGCGGTGTCGCTCGTCGAGCTGCCGACGGATTTCCGCGTGCGCCTCGCGGGTGATCCGATACCGCGAAATCAGCGAGAACGGGAACAGGAACAGCAGCGGTAGCGCGATGCCGGCGATTACACCGAGCATTCTTACGGTGGCCGGATCGACCGACTCGGGCGACGCGCCGCGAGGAAAGCTGATCACGTAGTCGAGCAACAACCCGCCCAGCAGCACGCCGAGCCCGGACGTCGCTTTGGTAGAGAACGACAGCGCCGCGGAGAAGACGCCTTCCTGCCGCCGGCCGGTCGTCAGTTCCTGCGCGTCGAGCGCGTCGGCCACCATCGATCCGAACATGATCGCAACGACGGTGAACACGCCGATGCGGATGATCTCGTTCGTGATCAGTAGCGGCAGCAGCAACGGCGAGCCGTTCGCCGGCAGCACGTCGAGAAAGCGCAGGCCGATCATCGCCACGCCGTTCAGAACGAGGAACGCCAGGCCGTAGATGACGAGACGCTTCTTGTCGAAGCGGGCCTGCACGATCGGGATCACGGCGAACGCGGCCATGAATCCGAGAATTGCGAGCGCGAACCAGCGCAGCGCTTCGCCGTTCAGCTCCCAGAAGTAGGTCTGCACGTAGATGTTCAACGCCTCGGTGGTGCCCCCGATGGCGGACGCGGTGAGCAGCGTCATGAACAGCACCAGAAAATCCCGATTCCGCAGCGCCAGCGCCACTTCGCCGAAGACGCGTTTCAACGAGAACGGTACCGGATGACCGAGCGGTTGCAGCAGATACGGAATCTCGTTGCGCGTCAGGTGGGTCGTGATGAACGCGGCCGCGCCGACCAGCACGCCGACGATCGGCGCGAACATGTGATAAGCGGCAGGGTTCAACTGCCCCTTCGCGAATTCGGCAGAGCTCGGAAAGATGTAGGTCCACGTGTAGAACGTGAAGATCACGCCGCCGGTCCAACCGACGAGATAGCGGAACGTGACGATAGCGGTTCGTTCCGCGTAGTCGTCGGAGAATTCGGCGAACAGAGCGTTCCACGGCACGAGATAGAACGACATCGACACGCGCGTCGCGATGGCGAAGGTAACGAGCCACGCGAACAACGCCATTTCCGACAGCCCGGCGGGTGGCGAGAACACGAGGTAGAGGAAGACTCCGAGCGGCACCGATGCGGCGTACATGAGCGGATGGCGGCGTCCGAGCCGACTGCGCAGGTTGTCGGAGAACGAGCCGACCATCGGATCGGTTACTGCGTCGATGATCAGCGCCACCATGATCGCTATCGACGCGAGCACGGCGCGAACACCGAGCACCTGGTTGTAGTAGAACAGCAGGAACGTGCTGAACGCGAAATTCTTGAACGTATCCGGTAGGGCGCCGATGCCCTGATAGATCTTCGTGGAGAGCGGAAGGCGTCCCGAGCGCGTCTTCGCCCGAGCGTACTGCGGTGCGTCCAAAGTGTTCTCTGCCCCTCTACAACCGGTCCGGATCATACCCCGGATCTTGGTTATCATTGCGCCTTCACTTCTGGAGCCAGGCATGGCTGCTGTGGACATCGTCATCGGCGCCGAAGACAAGCAACCGGTGCTGCAACTCGGAGCGATGAGCAATCGACACGGACTCGTTGCGGGCGCCACCGGAACCGGCAAGACCGTGACGCTGCAGGTGCTCGCTGAAGGGTTCTCGCGGATGGGCGTGCCGGTCTTTGCCGCAGACGTCAAAGGCGACCTGTCAGGCATCGCCGCGCCGGGCAAGCCGAACAAGGAAACCGATCGGCGTCTCGCTCTGATCCCTCGCGACGGGTATCAGCAGCGGGGCTATCCGGTCGCGTTCTGGGACGTGTATGGAAAGTCCGGTCATCCGGTGCGCACGACCGTGTCGGAAGTCGGTCCGCTGCTGCTCGCGAACCTGCTCGAATTGAACGACACGCAGAGCGGCGTGCTCTATGCGGCGTTCCGCATCGCCGACGAGCAGGGTCTGCTGCTGCTCGATCTGAAGGATCTGAAGGCGCTGCTCGCGTGGATGGTGGAACACAGCTCCGAGTTGCGCGCGTCGTACGGCAACGTCACTGCCGCGTCGGTCGGGGCGATCCAGCGCGGTGTGCTCGTGCTCGAAGAACAGGGCGCCGATCAACTGTTCGGCGAACCGGCGTTGTCGTTGTCGGATCTGATGCAGACGGATTTCTCCGGCAACGGCGTGGTCAGCCTGCTCGACGCGACACAACTCGTGCAGACCGCACCGCGCGTCTACGCGGCGCTGTTGCTGTGGCTGATGTCGGAACTGTTCGAAGACCTGCCCGAAGCGGGCGACGCCGAACGCCCGAAGCTCGTGCTGTTCTTCGACGAAGCGCACCTGTTGTTCAACGGCGCGCCGAAGCCGCTGGTCGACAAGATCGAACAGGTGGTGCGGCTGATCCGTTCGAAAGGCGTCGGCGTGTACTTCGTGTCGCAGAGCCCGCTCGATATTCCCGAAAGCGTGCTCGGCCAGCTGGGTCTGAAGGTGGAGCATGCATTGCGCGCGTTCACGCCGAAGGACCGCCAGGTCATCAAGTCGGTGGCGCAGGGATTTCGTGCGAAACCGGGCGTCGACGTCGAACGCATCGTTACCGAACTCGAAACCGGCGAAGCGTTGATTTCCGCGCTCGACGCGAAAGGCGCGCCGCAACCGGTATCGCGCGCGCTGATCGCGCCGCCGGAGTCGCGCATCGGCCCGCTCGACGCAACCGAGCGGGCCGATCGCATCGCGCGGTCGCCGTTCAAGGGCAAATACGATCAAGGCATAGACCGTGAATCGGCGTTCGAAATGCTGAAGGCGAGGGCCGATCGCGCGAACGCGACCGCCGCCGCGCAGAAAGCCGAAGCAGCGGCAGCGCGCGAAGCGAAGGTCGCAGCGCCGAGACCAAGCGCGGGGCATGCGCGTCAGTCTGCCGGCGAAGCCATGATGGCGAGCGCGGCTCGCGCCATTGGCAGCTCGTTGGGACGACAGTTGATTCGAGGAATTCTCGGGTCGCTGCGGAAGTGACCTGCGAAGGGTCGAGCGCGCGTGGCTAGGTATTATTTCCTCTCGCGGAAGCTGGCGAAGCGACGCCCGGAGTTCAACCGGATCGGTTGGCGTATCGAAGCGTGGGCGATCGGTGCGTTCATCGGTGTGCTGCGTTTGCTGCCGCTCGAGACCGCGAAGCGGTTCGCGCATTGGACGTTCGCCGCCGTCGGTCCACGGTCCGGCAAACGGCTGCGGGTAATGCGCAACCTGCTCGTGGCGTTTCCGGACACCACCGAGGCCGAGCGCAATGCGCTGGTGAAGGACATCTTCGGTCACGTCGGCGTAGCGCTGGCCGAAATCGCGCAGCTGCAGAACATCTGGAAAGACCGCGAAAAGCGCGTCGAGTTCGTGGCGTCGCCCGAGATTCAGTTTCTGAAGGAAACCGGCAAGCCGGCGGTGCTCGTTACCGCGCACATCGGCCCGTGGACGCTGACCAACTTCGTGGCCGGCCAATATGGCTTTCCGTTGTCGATCGTCTACGCGCCGGAATCGAATCCGTATGTGCACGACATGATGCTGCGGTTGCGCGGCGCGCTGCCGGTGGAACTGCTGGCGCGCGACAACAGCATGCGCGTTCTCATGAGCGAGCTGTCGCATGGTAGGACGATCGGACTGGGCTCCGACGTGCGGCTCGACTCGGGCGAGATGATTCCGATGTTCGGTCACGACATGCCGACCAACACGGTGCCGGCGCGCCTGGCGCTGCGGTTCGAGTGCGAGCTCGTGCCGGTGCGCGCGGAACGACTTCCTGACGGACGCTACAGAATCACGCTGTATGCGCCGGTCGTTCCCGACGACGGCATCGATGGCGCGGTGGCGCAGGCGTCGAACATGACCGCGAAGCTGAACCGTCAGTTCGAACAGTGGATACGCGACGCGCCCGGCGAATGGTTGTGTCTCGCGCGTCGCTGGCCGAAAGACGTCGAGCGTGCCGCCGAAGAGGCCGCCGAAAGGCCCGCGCGGCCCCGCGCGTCTTGAACCCGCACACTGCGATGATCTCGCGCTTGGACGGGCCGCGATGGCACGGTTGATCTTCGCGAGCGCGCTCGATCGTCAGGCGAAACGCCATGCGTGGTTGCGCGTAGTGCTGTTTCAGATCGAATCGTTCATCGTGCATCTGTTCTGGTGGTCGTTCCGCGCGCTGTCGCCGAAGCGCGCCGCGCGACTGGGTAGAGCCGTGGTCGGTGCGCTCGGCCCGCGTTCGGCGAAGGCGCGGCTCGTAACGGACAATCTGCGCATCGCGTTTCCCGAACTCGACCGACCGGCGATCGACGATCTGGCGAAACGAACGTGGCAGAACATAGGACTCGTGTTCGGTGAGTATCCGCACCTCGATCGAATTGCGCGCTCCAAGGACAGGTTGGAGGTGGTGGACCTTTGCGGCCTCGACGTCTACAAGCGCCGCGAACGCCAGGCGATCTTCTTCGGTGCGCATCTTTCCAACTGGGAGATCATGGCGTTGGCGCTCGCGCGCGAAGGGGTGCCGCTGCTCGCATTACACGCGCCGCTGCAGAATCGCCACCTCGGGAAACTGTTGGACCGCGCGCGCGAACAGCTCGGCTGCAAGATGCTCGCGCGCGGCGCGTCGATGCGCGCCCTGATCACACAGGTGCGTGAAGGGGGCAGCCTCGGACTGTTGCTCGATCTGTCGATAAAGGACGGCGAGCCGGTGCCGTTCTTCGGACACCCGATGCGCACGTCGCTGACGCCGGCGCGTATGGCGGATCGTTACGGTTGCGACATCGTCCCGATGCGCACGGAGCGCCTGGGCGAGGCGCGGTTCCGGGTGATCGCCTATCCGCCGGTTCAGCTGGATACCGCCGAGCCGGACGAGCAGGCGAGGGCGATCGCCGTGACGGCCCAGTTGAACGCACTGATGGCGCAATGGATCCGCGAACAGCCGGACGAATGGATGTGCGCGAATCGACGCTGGGAAAAGTCCCTGCATCGATCGCTGCCGAGTTGATGGGTTAGAATTCGCCGGCCACGGATGGAAGCACAAAGTCGATGAACGTCCTGCTAGTCATACTCGCCATATTCGTCGCGCTCGGCGCGGCGGGTGCGTGGCTGATCCAGCGTTTCGAGAAGATGCCGAGCAAGAAAAAGAAGAAGCTGTTCACCAAGACCATCAACGAGGTTTACACGTGGTTCGAAGACCACGGCCTCATGCGCCGCAACCCCGCGTACATCCGCGACTACCATCGCGAGTATCCCGAGCTGAAAGTGCTCGAAGACAATCACGCGGTCGTTCAGAAGGAATGTCTCGAGCTGCTGAACATCAAAGACCGTCTCACCGACGTCCGCGCACTCGGCGCCGGCTACACCGAGGGCGGCATCCACACTGCGAAGTGGAAAGCGTTCATGTTCAAGTCGGGCGACTTCATCGAAGAGAACTGCCGCCTCGCGCCGCAGACGGCCGCGCTGATCAAACGCATTCCCGGCGTCTACACGGCTTTCTTCTCGGTGCTCGACCCGCACCAGGAGATCACGCCGCACTGGGGCTACTACAAGGGTTTTCTGCGCTATCACCTCGGCGTGCGCATTCCGTACAACAACGAGACCAAGCAGTGCTGGTTGCGGGTGAACGGCGATCGCGCGCAGAACGAGCTGCAGGACAAGAATCAGATCGCGAACGGCGAGCGGTACTTCTGGAAGAACGGCGAAGGCATCATCTTCGACGACAACTACCTGCACGATGCCGCCAACGAATCCGACGAGGTGCGGGTGGTGCTCTGGCTCGACCTGCGTCGAAAAATGCCGTTCTACATCATGCCGCTGAACCGCCTGTGTCTGTGGCTGGTGTATCGCGACAAGTCGGTGGAGAAGATCCGCCGCGGCGCGTTGATCGGCGCCGAAATGCCGGCTAATCGCGCAGCGTGAATCCGGCCGGCTCGCGGCCGGCATAGCCCACCGCACCGAGTCGGCTGTCGAATGCGATGGCGAGTTCGGCATCACCTTCCGACACCGACACGGCGTCTTCGATGCCGAGTGCGGCCATCATCTCTCGCAACGGCGTCGCTTCGGCGAGACTCAACCTGACCGTCAGCAATGCGCCGACGCTGGGCGAGGTCTGTGCCGGATGCGGGCAGTCGAACCAGTCGATGAAGAACGGCGCGAGTCCGCCGTAGCGGTGGTCCTGCAGGCCGAACAACTCCCACTCGAGCTTCGCTGCGTTCGGCGGCGTGCGCGACATGCGACGTACCTCGGTGGGCGTCCAGCCAAGGTCGCGCAAGCGCCGCGACAGCGCGGCGGTGCCGCTGCACCGAACGGCCCAATGCATCAGCGTCGGCTTCGGTAAACGGGCCATCGGCGTCGACATCGATGTGGCGGGTTGTGCCGGATCCGGTGCGATGATCTCGAGGTAACTGCCGTTGTCGAATGCGACCAGCGCGTTGTGCGTGCCGCGTCCGGCGTGCGCGCCACCGAACGTCGGCCGCACTCCGGTGGTCGCCTCGAATTCGTCGCACGCGCGCTGCAGGTCCGGCGCGGCAAGTACGAAATGGTCGACGTGACAGAGCGACTCGTTCAAAACGGCACTCCAACGGCGCGACAGAGGAACTTCATCATCGGCGTGGCGGCCTCGAAGCGTTTTGCGAGACGCGCCGGAAAGTCCTTCCGGAACAATTCGTCGTCGTCGAACGCACACGTGGCGATGAAGTCGGTGCGTTTGATGTCGTCGATCAGCGGGTGATCGGCCGGATAGCCGCGCGGCGGCCGCTTCAGCGCGCCGCCGTCGAGCGTGTACGTTTTTCGAAACGCCGCCGCGTCGCGCGCGCTTTTCCACGCGCTGGCGCGTTCGACGATGGCGTCGCGGATGCCGGCGAGCGAGCCCGGGTCGGGGCGCCACATGCCGGCGCCGATGAAGTGTCCGCCCGGTTCGATGTGCAGGTAGTAGCCAGGGGCGTGCACGTCTTTGCCCTGGCTGTGACGAAACTGAATGCCGACGTTGGTTTTGTACGGGGTTTTATCGCGGCCGAAACGCGTGTCGCGGAACACGCGCATCAGCGAGCCGCCCATCTTCTTTGCAACCGCTTCGAACTCGGGCGCGATGCGGTCGAGCAGCGGATCCATCGCGACGATGAAGTCGAGCGCCGGTTCGCGCACGAGGCGCTCGTAGCGCGCTTTGTTCTCGGCGAACCAGTCGCGTTCGTTGTTCTGCGCGAGTTCGTCGAGGAATCCGAGCAGGCTCGGATCGAATCCCTTGAAAGCCATCGGTGCGTCTCGAACGGTCGTGGCGCCAATGTACCACCGGTGGCACGATCGCCCGGTGCAATCACGGCGTCGGGGAGAGCAATGATGACCGCCGATGCGCGTCCCACGTCGCTGCGAATGATCGCCACCGGCGCGGGGGCGCTGATCGCAACCGGACTCGCGTCAGGGATTTGGGGCGGGCTGCTTGCAGCGAACCTCGCGACCACGCCGGCGTTGCCGTGGTCGGCGCCGGCAATGCTGGGGATCTTGGCATTGGCCTGGATGTATGCCGGCGGTCGCGGGCCGCCGCAACGGACACAGGCGTCGCGGCGCGCATCGTTGCGCGGAGTCGCCATCGATCGCCGCGCGTTCGCGCTTGCGCTGGTGGCCGGCGGCTGCGCGCTGGTCGCGCTGATCGGTCTGTGGATCGTCCTGTTTCAGACCGGCGCCATGCGTGGCAACAGCGTGCCGGATTTCTCGCAATTTCCGCCGCAGACGCGTGTTCGCGGTGATCGTGACGGCGGCGGTGATGGGCGCGGTGACGGAGGAAGGCGCGTTCCGCGGCTACGCGCAGGGACTGTTCGAGCGACGTTGGTCGCCGCTGGTCGCGATCGGCGTAACCGCGCTGCTGCTTGCGCCGGGTCATGCCGCGACGCAGGGTCTCGCGTTGCCGACGTTCGTCTTCTACCTGCTGGTGGACGTCATGCTGGGCGTGACGGCGCTGCTGTGCGAGTCGATTCTGCCCGGCATCGCGATCCACGCAGCCGGGTTAGCGGCGTTCTTTGGCTGGATCTGGCCCAACGATGCGACGCGGCTGATCGGCGCCGCGGCGTGGTCGGCGGCGTGGTTCTGGGTGCACGTCGCGCAGATCGTGATCTTCAGCGTTGCGTCGGTGGTCGCGTACCGGCGCCTTGCCGCGACTCATCCGCGCCGTTAGCGGCGCGGGCGAAACGCCGGTGGGTCACCACGGCAGTTCGATGCGCTGCACGACGACGCGACCGTCGCGCAGCAGTTTCAGTTCGAGCGATGCGCCGATTTCCTTCGAACCGAGGAAGCGGTGCAACGCATCGACGTGCGGCGTCGGTCGATCGCCGGCCGCCACGATGATGTCGTGTTTGCGCAGCCCGGTGCGCGCGCCGAGTCCGTCCGCCACGACTTCCTGCACGCGCACGCCGTACGGTTGCGGCAACCCGAGGGCGCGGGCGACGGGTTTCGGCAACGGCTCGGTGGAGCCGGCGATGCCGAGCGTGATCCGGCGGACGCGGCCGTGCGCCAGCAGTTCCGAGAGCACCCACCCGGCGGTATCGCTCGGCACCGCGAAACCGATGCCTTGCGCGGCGGCGATGATCGCCGTGTTCACGCCGACGACGCGCGCCGCCGAATCGAGCAGCGGCCCGCCCGAGTTGCCCGGATTCAACGGCGCGGTGTGCTGGATGACGTTGTCGATCAGCCGACCGTTGCGCGCGCGCAGACCACGGCCGATCGCGCTGATGACGCCGGCCGAAACGGTCGACTGAAAGCCGAGCGGATTGCCGATCGCGATCGCGAGCTGGCCGGGGCGCAGCGTCTCGGAGTTGCCGATCTCGACGAACGGCAACGCGGACGCGTTGGCGCGCAACACCGCGAGGTCGGTGGCAGGGTCGCTGCCGACGACGCGCGCTTCGATGCGTCGGCCGTCGCTGAGCGTCACCACCGCGCGCTTGCCGACGTGTTCGACGACGTGGTCGTTCGTCAGCAGGTAGCCGTCGGGTGTGACGAAGAAGCCCGAGCCTTGTCCGCGCGGTTCACCGCCGGTGTCGGAGCCTGCTTCGACCGATACCACTGCGAGTTCGACCGCTTCGACCACGCCGACCACCGCTTGCGAGTACGCGTCGAGCAGGCCGGGATCGTCGCGGGCCGGAATCCGTCGCCCCGATTCGAGTGACTGCTCGGGGCCGTTCAACCAACGAATATTGTTCATGGCGTTTCCTTTCGGCCGCGCACAAAACGCGGCCGTGTCGCACGAGATGAGGGCGCGCAACTCAAATTCAATTTGTCCGACAGTCCGGACATCCGCGTTTCGATCGGGATCGCGATTGAGCGCAAAACGGGCGAGGCATAGTCTCCAAGCCCCCTCGCTCGTGCAACTAACCGGAGTGTCAGCATGGACAATCTGATGCAGTCATTGTCGTCAATGATCAAACCCGACATGGTCGCCGCCCTTGGCAAGGCGATCGGTACGGATACCTCGTCGATCAACCAGGGCCTCGCGGCCGTCGGTCCGTTGGCGATGGGCAGCATGGCCAAAATGGCCAGTACACCAGGTGGAGCAGAATCGTTGCTGAAGATGCTGCCGCAAGGCGGCGGTGGCGCGCTCGGCAACATCGGCACCATCATCAGCGGCCTGACGGGCGGCGGAAGCGGCGGCGGTATGGTCAACTCCGTCATGGGTCCGGGCGTCAATGCGATTGGAGCGAGTCTGTCGAAAGCGCTCGGCTTCAACGTGACACCGTTGCTCGGAATGGTCGTGCCTGTCGTCGGAGGACTCGTCGGCAAGGCGGTGAAGTCGGACAACCTCGACGCCGCGGGACTTCAGACCATGCTCAGCAAGCAGAGCGCCGATTTTGCCAACGACCCGGCCAACAAGGCGGCGATGGCGCTCGTTAGCGAGGCGACCGCGGCCGGCGAGAAGGCCACCGCGCAGATTGCTTCCTATGGCGCGGACTGGTCGAAGGTCGCCGGTGGTCCCGCGGCGGCGCTGTTGCTCGTGGCGGCCTCTGATCTCTCCGGGCCGTTCGATACGATCAAGGAAGTAAAGGCAGCAGACGCCGCGCTGCGACAGTCGGTCAGCGGCGCGCCCGCCACGTCGGTCATGTCGGCGGCGTTTGGCGCAGGTCTGACCGAGACCGCGTTCAAGTCGGTCAAAGCACTGGCGAAAGACAAGGAAGGGCTGCTGCGAATGATCACTGAAGGCACGGCGGCGTTTGCGAGCAGATCACCCGCCGAAGTGCAGGCCTATAAGGACACCATACGCGCCGTTGCCAAGGCGACAGCGGAGGCGTCGAAGGAAGGCGGTTTCCTGGGAATAGGCGGCAAGCGGGTCAGCGCCGACGAGCAGGCTGCGCTCGATCGCATCGACTCCGCGTTGACCTAGCAGCCGACGCTTCGACGCTCGTCGGTAGACTCATCGCAGCTTGTAGCGCTGGATCTTTCCGGTCGCCGTCTTCGGCAATGCGTCGACGAACTCGATCCAGCGCGGCCGTTTGTAGTCGGCGAGCCGGCCGCGGACGTGCGCGATCAATTCGTCGGCCAGCGCCGGCGATGGTGAACGCGCGACGACGATCGCCTTCGGCTTGATGAGTTTGTCGGCGTCTTCTGCGCCGACGACCGCGGCCTCGATCACCGCCGGATGCGCGAGCAGCGCGTTCTCCACTTCCATCGGCGATACGTAGATGCCGCCGACCTTGAGCAGGTCGTCGCGTCGGCCGCAGTACACCAGGTGCCCTGAGGGGCGGCGCAGGTATTTGTCGCCGGTTCGCACCCAGCCGTCGCGGAACGTCGCGTCCGATAGTTCGGGCAATTTCCAGTAACCCACGGCCGCGCTGTCGCCGCGCACTTCCAGATCGCCGATCGCGTCGGCCGCGGTTTCGCGGCCGTCTTCGTCTACGACGCGAACGTGATAGCCCGGCACCGCGCGTCCAGTGGTGCCCGGGGCGATGTCGTCTGCGCCGTTGCTGATGAAGATGTGCAGCATTTCGGTCGTGCCGATGCCGTCGAGAATGTCGAGCCCCACGCCGTCGCGCCATCGCTGCAACAGCGTCTCCGGCAGCGCTTCTCCGGCGGAGATGCACATCCGCAGGCGGTCGCGCGGCGGCAGTTCGGCTTCGCTCAGCAGCATCGCGTACAGCGTCGGCACGCCGCAGAACAGCGTTGGACGATGTCGCGCGAGGATCGCTCTTGACGACGGCCGGCGTCGGACGCGTCGCGGTGAGCACCACAGTAGCGCCAACCGAGAACGGGAACGTCAACGCGTTGCCGAGGCCATACGCGAAGAACAGTTTCGCGGCTGAAAACACGATGTCGTCGGCGGTGATGCCGAGGATGTGTCGACCGTATGTCTGCGCCGTGAATTCGAGATCGCCGTGGCGATGGATCACGCCTTTCGGATTGCCGGTGGTGCCGGACGTGTAGAGCCAGAACGCCGGCTCGTCGCGCCGCGTCGCCGCAACCGCGTATGCGTCCGGCGCACGCGCGAGCGCTGCATCGAGCGTCGCGATGCGTGTCCGATCCGCCCGAGACGAGCACGTCGAGGGGCGCCGCATCGAGCGCGCCTTGCCAGACAGGCGCGAGCACGGCGGACACGACCAGCAGCTTCGCTTCGCTGTCCGCCACGATGTACGCATAGTCTTTCGTGGTCAGCAGCGTGTTCAGCGGCACCGGAATGGCGCCGGCGCGGATCGCCCCCAGGAAACACACCGGAAAGTCGACGCCGTCTTCGAGACACAGCAGCACGCGCTGTCGGTCGGTGAGTCCGCGCGCTCGCAGCAGATTCGCAAACCGGTTCGCGCGCCGGTCGATCTCCGCATACGTGTACGCGCCGGCGTCGTCGATCACGGCGACGCGCGCGCCGCCATGCGCCGAGATTCGGCAGCAACAACGCGTCGGCCGCGTTGTAGGTCTCGGTGGAAGCGCCGCTCACGAAACTAGGAGGCGAGTCGGACGTACTCGAAGTCGCCGGGTTTGCCGCCGACGCCGCTGGAAGGCGCCGCGATCCACGACGCGAACGCGCCGACGGCGTGGCACGGCTGCATCAACGACGTCACGTACTCGAGGTCCGCTGCCGACGGCAGCCACTCGGCCGCAGAACTCTGCCAGCGCGATGCGTCGACGATGTCGCCGGCCGGCGTTACCGACAGGCTGGAGAAGTCGCCGACTTTGCGATGGAACGCGCGATGCGGCAGCCGCAGTTCGAAATCGATGCCGGCATCCGACAGGACGCGATTCCACGCGCGCAGCACCGGTTCGCAGTCGACGATGTAGTCGTCGCGCAGGCGCGCATTGATGGCGCTGAGCGCCGGCGCGTCGATCCACTCGAAACGCCCATCGACGGCTTGCAGCACTCGATACGTCGAACTCTGCAGCTGGTGGTCATCGTCGATCTGGTCTTCGTGGAAGCGCCCCTTTATGCCTGCGTTGAACGAATTCGCGGCGTTCGTCGAGATCTCCGAGCCGAACAGGTCGAGCGTTACGGAGTAGTGGAAGTTGATCTTCTTCTGGATCGTCGGCAGATCGATCACGCCGTGCCGGCGAACCGCCGCGATGTCGTGCGGATCTTTGATGCCGTTCGCGTTCATCGCGGTGCACGTCGCGCGGAGAATGCGTTCCACGCCGCTCTTGCCGACGAACATGTGGTGGCCTTCCTCGGTGACCATGAAGCGGCAGGTGCGCGACAACGGATCGAAGCCGGACTGCGCCAGCGCTTCCAACTGCATCTTGCCGTCGCGGTCGGTGAAGCTCGTGAACATGAAGAACGACAGCCAGTCCGGCGTGCGCTCGTTGAATGCGCCGAGAATGCGCGGCGTATCGACGTTGCCGGAGCGGCGATTCAGCAGCATCTCCGCTTCTTCGCGGCCGTCGCGGCCGAAGTAGCGTTGCAGCAGATACACCATCGCCCACAAGTGACGGCCTTCCTCGACGTTCACCTGGAACAGGTTGCGCAAGTCGTAAAGCGACGGCGCGGTTTTACCGAGATGTCGCTGCTGTTCGACCGACGCAGGTTCGGTGTCGCCCTGGATCACCATCAACCGCCGCAGCATCGCGCGGTATTCGCCGGGGACCTCCTGCCACACCGGTTCGCCTTTGTGCGCGCCGAAACCGATCTTGCGATCGGGCTCTGCCGGCGCGAGCAGAATGCCCCAGCGGTACTCCGGCATCTTCACGAAACCGAATTTCGCCCAGCCTGCGCGGTCCACGCTGACGGCGGTACGCAGGAATACTTCGACGTCCTGAAAACCGTCGGGACCCATGCCGCGCCACCAGTCGAGGAACTTCGGATGCCACGCTTCCAGCGCGCGTTGTAACGCGCGGTCGGACGCGAGATCGACGTTGTTCGGAATCAGCGATGCGTAATCGACGGCGCTCATTGTCACTTCCTGCTCAAATGCGGGTCTTGTCGTAGCGGGGACGCTGGCCGGTACCGTAACGCTTGAGCGCGCCTTCGTCACCCACGGCGTTCGGACGCTGGAACACCCAGTTCTGCCAGGCAGAGAGCCGCGCGAAGATCTTCGTTTCCAGCGTCTCCGGCCCGGGGAAACGCAGGTTCGCTTCCATCGCCGTCAGCGCGTCGGGCGAGAAGCTCGCGCGCTCTTCCAGCAGCAGGCGGATCTCGTCGCGCCAGTCGATTTCGTCCGGCGTGAACGTGACGAGGCCGGCGCTGCGTGCGGCCGCCGCGTCGAGACGATTGCCAACGAGCGCGCGAAGGCGCTCGACCGCCGACGGATCGCCGTAGAAACGCGTCGCGAGGCGACTGAGTCCGTTGCACATCGGCAGGTCGCCGAAGTTGGCGGCGGAAAGCGAAAACTCGGCAGGAGAAGCGTTGTCGCCGAGCGCGCCGTCGAGCATGTAGCTGCGATCGGCCGCGAACAGCACCTCGGCTAGAAAGCCGGCGAAGCAACTGCCGGGTTCCACCAGCGCCACCAGCGTGCGCGACGTCAGATCGAGCCGCTTCAGGGTGCGTCGCGCGAATAGTCGAATCTCGCGCACCCACCACAGCGAGGCGTGTTGCGCGAGCCACGCGTCGTGCTGCGCCACGCGTTCGATCGATCCTTCGCTGCGAAGCACGAGCGTCGCGAGCTGCGGTGCATTGAAACGCAGATGCAGCAGCGCGTCGTCGAGTTCGCGCAACAGCGCCAGCGCCCAGACGTCCGCACCCATCGCGCGCACCTCGGCAGGGCTGTCAGGCAATGGCGCGTCCGGGCCGCGCAGCGTCAGCGTGGCCGTTGCAAGCGCATCATCGAATACGACGTCGAGATACCGGTACCGCAGACCGTTGTCAGTGGCCGTGCGTTCGAGCGGGGTCAGCGCAATGCCGGCCTCGTCGGCAGGCCGATCGGAGCGGCCGGCCAGCTCGGCGGCGCGTGCGGCAACCGCCTGTTCGAACTTCGAGCGCGGTGCGATTTCGTCGACCAGCCGCCATTCCAGCGCGCGGGCGCCGCGCGCGCCTTCCTCCAGCGTGCAGAACACGTCGGCGATGTCGCGTCGGATGCGGCGCTTGTCGGTCAATCGCGTCAGTCCGCCGGTACCGGGTAACACCGCGAGCAACGGCACTTCCGGCAGCGAGACGGCCGCATTGCCGTCGTCGATCAGCAGCAGGTGATCGGCGGCGAGCGCGAGTTCGTAGCCGCCGCCGGCCGCGGTGCCGCCGAGCGCCGCGAGATAGCGTTGGCCGGACTCCGCGGACGCCTCTTCGATCGCATTGCGGGTTTCGTTGGTGAACTTGCAGAAGTTGACTTTGTGCGCGTGCGTAGCGCCGGCGAGCATGCGGATGTTCGCGCCGGCGCAGAAGATTCCCGGCTTACCGGAACGCAGCGTCACCGTGTGCACTTCCGGGTGCTCGAAGCGCAGCCGCTGGATCGCGTCGGCCAGTTCGATGTCCACGCCGATGTCATACGAGTTCTGCTTCAGTTCGTAGCCCGGCGCGGCGCCGGCCGATTCCTGTACGTCGAGAATCAGGTCCGCTACCGGCGGCGCGATCCTCGAGCTTCCAATGACGGTAGGCGGCGGGCTCGGTACGGAACTCCAGCGGTGTGTTCATTGAAAGGCGATCTGCGCGACGGGAGGGGCGATGGTAATTCAAGGTGGCGGCCAGCCGCCCGACAATGTGACGGCGTTCTCGCAGCGATTCGTATGCCGTGGCGTGCGATTGAGAGCTAACTAACTGTTTCGCGTACGCTATCCGTCCAGAATCCCGGTCTGATACCGCAAGCCAGGAAGCGAAGGACCCGCTTACCGATATGTCCCGCGTGCCGACAATCCTGATCGGAACCCTGCTGTTCGCCGGCGTGGCGTGGATGGCCGTCACGGTGGATCAGGTTCCACTCGCGCTGCTCATCAATGCCGGCATCGCCGATCTGCTGGGTAAGACCGGCTCCACGACGAACTATGCAGACACGATCTTCATCGTGTTGTGCCTGTTGTTGGCCGTCGGCATCGGCATCGGTGTTGGGCGATCGTTGCGCGGACTCACGGCGCGCGCACACGAAGCGGAACTGCAGCGGCATCTGAACGAGACGAAGGGAAGGATTCCAAAGCTCGAATCCGGCATGCGCAACAAAGAGATGCACGTGGCGCGCGTCGAACAGCAGATGAAAGACATCGAGAGCCAGCTGCCGCCGCTGCGCAAGACGATCGAAGAACGCGACATCGCGTTGCGCGACCGCGACCGGACGGTGTCGTTACTGAAGAGCGAGGTGGCGTTACTGAAAGGCATTCCGCTGGCGTCGGATGCGGCGTCGTCTGCAATGGCGACTCTCGACCTCGACGACGATACCTTCACGACCTCGTCGCGGCGGGCGGAGCCGCGCAACGACGCGGTCCGCGACGCGCTCGAAGAGCGCGTGCAGGAACTCGAAACGAAGGTGCGCGAACGCGAGGCCCGCATCGCGGAACTGATGTACGAAACCGGCAATCACGCGAAGCAGATTCCGCAGCTGGAGTCGGCGCTCGACGGTCAACGGAAGAAGAACGAAGACTACGATCGGGAACGACAGCGCCAGGACAAGTGGCTCGACGTGTTGAACGACCAGCTGGCGCGTGCCCGCGAGACCAACGATCGACTCGCCGGCGAATTGCGCGACAAGGCGTCGCTGCAGCAGCGCATCGTCGAACTCGAAGCCGAAGTGAAGCGCTTGGGCGACGAAATCGCCGATCGCGAGCGCCGGCTGGCCACGTCGCGATTCGAATGCGCCACTGCGCGCACGACCATCGCCCACCTGCAATCGCAGATCGAAGGACAGAAAGGCACGGCGGGCGCCAAGTAGCTGCGCGTGCAGTCTCGCGGTTGACGTCGGTGAGTCACTTGGCCGACGCTGTGTCCCGCATATGAACCAGCCCCGCAACATCCTGCTGATCACGGCCGACCAATGGCGCGCCGACTGCCTGTCGTCGCGCAATCATCCGTGCGTGAAGACACCGCACCTCGATGCGCTCGCGCGCGACGGGGTGTCGTTCCTGCGCCACTACTGTCAGGCCGTGCCGTGCGGACCGAGTCGGGCGTCGCTGCACACCGGGCTGTATCTGATGAACCATCGTTCCGGCACCAACGGCACGCCGCTCGATCGTCGTCACGAGAACTGGGCGCAGATCGTGCGCGGCGCCGGCTACGATCCGGTGCTGTTCGGCTACACCGACACCAGTCCGGATCCGCGCGACTATCCCGCCGATGATCCGGTACTAACGACCTACGAAGGGGTGCTGCCGGGTCTGCGCGTCGAAACGCTGCTCACCGCCGACATCGGCGCATGGGTGCAATGGCTGCGCGCGCGCGGCGCGACGATTCCCGCCCGACCTTACGACCTGTACTTCCAGAAAGCCGACCAGGTCGAGTTCGAGAACGGCGGACCAGGTCCGGCGCCGTTGCGGCTGCCGAGTCATCTGCACGACACGTTCTTCATGACCGACCAGGTGATCGACTACGTGACCGACCGGCGCGAGCCCTGGTGCGTGCATCTGTCGCTGCTGCGGCCACACCCGCCGTGGATCGCGCCGGCGCCGTATCACGCGCGCTACGCCCCCGATGCGTTGCCGGGGTTCGTGCGCGCGGATTCCGTCGAAGTCGAGGGCGAGCAACATCCATGGCTCGCGTTCCAGCTATCGGACAAGAACTATCGCGCGCCGGAGTCGGAGAAGAAGCTGCGCCGCCTTAAAGCGTCGTACTACGGTTTGATGAGCGAGGTCGACGACAATCTCGGCCGCTTGTTCGCCCACCTGAAGTCGACTGGTCAGTTCGACGAAACGCTGATCGTATTCACGTCCGATCACGGCGAGCAGATCGGTGATCACTGGCTGCTCGGCAAGTGCGGCTATTTCGATCAGTCGTATCACATCCCGTTGATCGTGCGCGATCCGCGCGCATCGGCGGATGCGACGCGCGGCCGAACGGTCGATATGTTCACCGAGAACGTCGACATCATGCCGACGATGCTCGAATGGCTCGGCATCGAAGTTCCGCACGCGTGCGATGGTCGCTCGCTGCTCCCCTTCCTGCGATCGTCTGCGGCGCCGGCGAGTTGGCGTGGCGAGGCGCATTGGGAATTCGATTTCCGCGACCCGACCGACGACGGCGCGGAACGCGCGCTCGGCATTCCGCTGCACGCGTGCACGCTCAACGTGATTCGGAGCGACCGGTACAAATACGTGCATTTCGCCGGTTTGCGCCCGCTGTTGTTCGATCTGCGCGACGACCCGCACGAATTGCGCGATCGCGCCGCGGAGCCTGCGTATCTGCCGGTGGTGCTCGAGTACGCGCAGAAGATGTTGTCGTGGCGGATGCGCCACGACGACCAGACGCTGACGCATCTCGCGGTGACGTCAAAGGGTGTAGTGGCGCGCCCGTCGTCGCGCTGGTAAGCGGGTCTATCGGATCGGATTGCCGACGTTGAACACGCCGGCGTCGCCGTAGTTCTTCCCGGGTTCGCGTTCGACGTCGGGCGGGAAGACCGCGCGCTTTTCGCGATAGTAGCCGTCGCGCACGTTCCCCTCGGCTGCCTTGTTGTAGGTCAGATACAACGCGCGCCGCGGTCGGTCGGTCTGATTCGGTCCCGAGCGGTGCGGCAGATACGAATCGAAGAACAGCAGGTCGCCAGGCTGCGTCGGAATCGGCGACCACGGCAGTTGCGCGGTGGTCTCGGGCGCGATCGTCAGATCGGCGGCGAGCGGCAACGTCGTCTGTCCGCCCGGATGCGGCGCCACTTCGAGGCAACCGTTCGCCGGCGTGGTGGCGTCGACGCTGATCATCAGCGTGACGTGCAGCGATTGGCGGAACGACGTGAAAGCGGGCGCGTCCTGGTGCGGTGCGAAGCCGGCGCCGGCCGGCAACTTGTAGTTCACCTTCTCCTTGAACAGCACGGCCGGCTCGCCGAACAACGCGGCGACCATCGCGAGCGTGCGCGGCCCGGTGATCAACCGGTTCAGACCCTCGTGGTACTGGATGAAGTTCTCTACGCGGCACAGCAGTCGTTCGCCGTCGGGCGAGCGTTCGAAGTACTTCATCCATTTACCCGGCGTCTCGGGCCGTTCGCGCAGATCGTCGATCCACGCTGATAGCTGCGCGCACTCGCCCGCATCGAGCGCGTTGCCGATCTTGAGATATCTTGTGCGCACGCCAGAACGCGAGTTGCGCAGCGTTCAACAGTGCTTCGGTCGTGACCCCAACGGACTGCGCGTGCAGGTGCGCGCGGATCAGTTCGCCGTAGCGCTGCAGCGGAAATACCGGCAGGTCCTCCACCTTTGCCGCTTCGTCCCACCGCCGCAGCTGCAGAATCAGTTCGAACGCCGGGTCGGCCTCGAACGCGCGGGCTTCGTCGGCCGTCATCGGTCCGCCCTGATATTCGAGCGTGCGTTTGCTCGCCTCGGACAAGCGCGCGTAATAGTCGGGATGCGCGTGAGTGAGATACCGCTTGGCGTTGACGTGTTGACCGACGAGATGCGCAACCCGGTTCGAAAAGCCAAGCGCGCGCAGGTACTCGGCGCCGATGCGCTCGTGGTGGGCGACGCCGAACTCACCCATCTGCGCCCGAGGAGCATCGTTGGGGCACAGGTGGCCGATGTCGTGCAGGAACGCGGCACAAACGACTTCGTCGTCGTGACCTGCGCCGCGCGCCAGATCCGCCGTTTGCGCCGCGTGCTGAAGCTGCGTCACCGGTTCGCCGATATACGCGCTTCCGCCTTGGCTCGCATACAGACCGATGACTTCGTCGACGGCGCGGTCGACGTTACGCACGCGTTGGATCCGGACTCACCGCAACCAGCGTCTTACCGAAATTGCGGCCGTCGAGCATTGCGCGAAACGCGGTGGGCGCCTGCTCGAGTCCTTGCCACAGATCTTCCTTGTATTTCACCTTGCCGGATTGGATCCAGCCGGCCATCTCGGCAAGGAAACGGTCCTGATGGTCGGCGACGAAGTTGCCGACGCGCAAATCGTGCACCGCCACCGAACGACGCTCGAAATAGGGCTTGCCGACCGCCATCCAGGCGTCGCGCGGGTTCATGCCGTCGTTGTTGCCGTACTGCGAGATCATGCCGCAGAGGCTGATGCGCGCGTGCGCATTCAGGTGCGGCAGCACCGCTTCGAACACCTTGCCGCCGACGTTTTCGAAATAGATGTCGATACCGTCAGGACAGGCGGCGGCAAGATCGTCCGCGAGCGTTTCGCTGCGGTGTGAAACGCAAGCGTCGTAGCCCAGTTCGTCCACGACGAAACGGCACTTCTCCGGCGTGCCGGCGACGCCGACGACGCGACAGCCGATGATCTTGGCGACTTGTCCGACCACTTGACCGACGCCGCCCGACGCGGCGGACACGACCACCGTTTCGGCCAGTCGCGGCTCGCACTGAACGACGAGGCCGGCGTAGGCGGTCAGTCCGAGCATGCCCATGACGCCAACGGCGGTCGAAAGGGGCGCCACCGACGGATCGAGCTTGCGCGGGAACATGTAGCCGAACACCGAGACGCCGTCGCCGGTGAGCCCATGCGTTTGCCAACCGTTGGTGTTGAAGACGAAGTCGCCGGGACGGTAACCGTCGAGGCGGCTTTCGACCACCTGCGATACCGTCCGCCCATGACAGACCTCGCCGACCGCTTCGACACCGCCGCGTCGCCGACCCCATTGATAGGGGTCCAACGACAGATAGAGGGTGCGCGTCAGCATCTGGCCGGCGGACGGCGTCGGCAGCGGGAGTTTCGGACCACGCGAAATCGTCCGCCACCGGCCAGCCGCCGGGTGGTTTACGCGCGAGCCTCCATTGGCCGTTGCGCATCGTCGCTACTCAGTTCTTCTGGTCGTCCTCGATCTGTTCGATCGTCTTTTCGAGCTCCTTCGGCGACTCGTTGCGGATCTGCGCCGACGACTTCTCGAGCTGTTGCGTCGAATCGTCTTTGATGTAGTCCGGATCGTCGGCGTGTTTCCACGTTTCGCCGTCCGCGTCGCGGCACGGACTGAGTCCGGGGCCGTCGCCGCATTCCTCGACGATGCCGTCGTCGTCGACCGCCTCTTCTTCGACCACGTCGCTGGCGCGCGCAAGGTTACCCGCGCCGAGGAGCAGCATCGCGATGAAGACCGTAGCCAGTGTCGAACGCATGGGATATCTCGCTTTCTGAATTGACCGCGATTATGTTGGAAACCCGATCGGCTTGTCGCGCTTCAGATGCTCTATGCGGAGTACGCCCGGCGTTCGACAGTTGGACCACGCGGCCCTCGCTGACGCGGTTCGTCAAATCTACGAAGGCACCACGATGAAACAGACCGCGCGACATGCGCGATGGGTTGCGCTGGTGGTGTGCGCGCTGACGGCGTCGCAAGCCTCGCCTGCTTCTACGGACGACGCGGTCTACCAGATCGTGTATGGCGCGACGTTGGATCCCGCTGCACACCGCGCCGAAGTGCGGATCGCGGTACGACAGCCGCGCGCGCTGTTGCGGCATATCCGCTTCGACGCACCGCACGATCGCTATTTGAGCGTGCACGGGCAGGGCGACGTGGCCATCACGCCCGATCACATCGACTGGTCGCCGCCGGCCGACGGCGGCGTGCTGCATTTCGAGTATGCGATCGACCACGTTCGCGAAAGCGGCGCGCAGGATGCGCGCATCACCGATACGTTGGGCGTTGCTGAAACTCGACCGGCTGTTTCCGCCGGCGAAAGTTCGCGTCCTGAAAGGTGCGAAGTCCGCGGCGACGTTGCGCCTGGCGGCGCCGGCTGGCTGGTCGATCGAGACGCCATACGGACCCGTCGAAGGTCACATGCGACCGGTCGACGATCCGCGCTCGAACTTCGATCGCCCCAAAGGCTGGCTGTTGGCGGGGCAGCAGCTCGCGATACGACGCGACGTCATCGCGGACCGCCGCGTCGCTGTTGGTAGTCCCGAAGGGTCGGGGTTCAGATCGAACGACGTGCTCGCGTTCGTGCGCTGGACGTTGCCGTCGCTGGTGCAGATCTTCCCGCAGTTTCCCGAACGGTTGTTGATCGTCAGCGGTCCCGACAGCATGTGGCGCGGCGGTCTGTCCGGTTCCGGCTCCATCTATCTGCACGCCGATCGGCCGCTGATCAGTCAGAACGGCACCAGTACGCCGCTGCATGAAATGGTGCACGTTGCGAGCGGATTGCACGGCAGCGGCGGTGCGGACTGGATCGTCGAAGGAATTGCGGAGTACTACAGCCTCGACGTCCTGCACCGCTCGAACACGATCAGCGATCAGCGTTATCAGGCGAGCTTCGACACGCTCGCCAAGTGGAGCGCTGGCAACAAATGCGTCGCGACGGATCGATCCGAGGGCGCCCAGACGGCGTACGCGGTCGGCGTGATGCACGCACTCGACCGGGAGATCCGCGCGGCGACGCACGACGGGAAGTCGCTGGACGATCTGGCCCGCACCCTATCGGAGGCGCATGTACCGGTTACCAACGCGGGCTTCCATGCGGCAGCAGCCAAATTGATCGGCGCCGCGCCGAAGGCGCTGGCGGGCTGTCCTCAGTAACGAAGCGCGAAGCGGTTAGGAGAGGTCCTGCTCGTCGAGCTGATGTCCCCACTGACGCTTCGCGTCGAGGTAGCGACGATTGCTTTCGCTGACGCCGAGCACGTGTTTCACCGGCGTGATGTGCGAGAGACCCATTTGCGCGAGGTCCTGCACCTTCTTCGGGTTGTTGGTAAGCAGCCGCATCGGTTTGTCGCCGACGAAATGGTGCAGCAGGGCGCCCGCGTCGGTGAAGTCGCGCGAATCGTCGGGCAGGCCGAGCGAGCGGTTCGCCTGGTAGGTATTTTCGCCTGCATCCTGCAGGAGATACGTGGCCGCCTTCGCCCACAGGCCGATACCGCGTCCTTCGTGGCCGGCCATGTACACCAACAGCCCACCGCCGGGTTCCTGTGTGATTCTTTCCAGGGCACCCTCGAGTTGCGGGCCGCATTCGCACCGTTCCGATCCGAACACATCGCCGGTGAGGCAACTCGAGTGCACGCGCACCATCGGGTTCTGCCACTTGGCGGGATCGCCGACGATCAGCACGCTGTTCACCGCCATTGAAGAGGCGAGCAACGAAAATAGTTTGCCGCCGCCTTGCGTGCGCAGCGCACCGGCCAGATCTTCGACCTTGGTCAATTCGGTGGAACGCACGCTCGCGTACCACTGTACCTTCGTGTGGACGCGGCCGAGATGGATCGGCAGCGGGATGGGACCGAGCAGGTTGATCGCCTGTTCGCCTTCGGCGAGCGCGACGTTCGGATCGCGCGCCGTGCCGCGCAGATCGATGCGTCGAAGCTTGCCTTGCGCAATCAGCTTGCGCCGGACGGTCGGGTCGAGATAGGTGAACATGTTGTTGATTTACTTCTGCGCCTTGACGAAGCCCGGGTGCGTTTCGAGCCGGGCCATATAGGCGTTGACGTTCGGGTAAGTGGTCGGGGTCATCACTTTGAAACGGCGCGCGAGGATCAGCGTGTAGCCCATCATGATGTCGGACGCGGTGAACGCGCCGTTGATCAGATAGCGTCCGCCCGGCACCGCGGCTTCGAGCGCGTCCATGCACAGTCAAGGCGATCGCGTGCGCGCATCGTCGACGACCGCGGGAATCCGCTCAGCTTCCGGTTTGACGACGGTGTGTTGCGCGATGTCGCCCAACGGTCGCGCGAAGGTGGCCTCGGCGAACCAGCTCCACTGCAGATACTGCGCCGCCTCCGGCGTTCCCGGCGCGGGACGCAACCTTCCGTTGCCGTAACGTTCGAGGATGAAATCGACCATTGCGCCGGATTCGAACATCGACACCCCGTCGTCGGTCATCGCCGGGACTTTGCCGACCGGGTTCAGCCTTCGCCACTCGGGTGTGGCGCGATACGTCGGCGAGAAATCGACGGTGACGACCTCGTACGGAATCTGCAGTTCTTCGCAGAGCCAGATGACGCGGATCGAACGGGTGCCGGGGGCGTGATAGATAGTGATCATGGCCGGCAGTATATCGCCTGCGCTCCGCTCGCGACCAATGCGCGCGACTCACCGTCGAGGTGAGGTGCGTTCAACCGATCACGTCAGATGTGCAGCGCGCGGCCGTATGCGGCCAGCACCGATTCGTGCATCGCCTCGGAGATCGTCGGGTGCGGAAACACGGTGCCGATCAGTTCGGCTTCGGTGATCTCGGCGCCCATCGCGATGGCGAAACCATGGATCAGCTCGGTGACGCCGGGTCCGACCAGGTGCGCGCCGAGCAACTCGCCGGTCTGCGCATCGAACAGCGTCTTGATCATGCCGTTCGAATCGCCGATCGCAATCGCTTTGCCGTTGCCGATCAGCGGGAACCGTCCGATACGAAGCTGCCGGCCGGCCGCGGCGGCCGCGCGCTCCGTCAGCCCGATGCTGGCGATCTGCGGATGGCTGTACGTGCAACCGGGGATTCTGTTGCGGTCCAGTCGATGCGCATCGTGGCCCGCGATGCGCTCGATGCACGCGACCGCTTCGTGGCTTGCCTTGTGCGCCAGGCACGGCGGTCCGGCGACGTCGCCGACCGCGTAGATGCCGGGTTCCGCCGTCTCCGAGTTTTCGTCGGTGCGGATGAAGCCGCGTTCGACGGCGACACGCGTGTGCTCGAGGCCGAGCTGCTCGACGTTGCCGGTCACGCCTACGGCGAGGATCGCGCGATCGAACGTCCCCTCGATGAGGCCGTCGGCGGTCTTCAACACCGCAGTCAACTCGCCCCCTGACAGTTGCAGCGTCGCCACCGACGTCGACGTGTGGATTTCGATGCCGGCTTTCTCGAACGCGCGTCGGGCGGCGGCCGCAATTTCAGCGTCTTCCGTCGGCAATATTTCCGGCAGCACTTCGACCACCGTAACGGCGCTGCCGAGCGTGCGATAGAAGCTCGCAAACTCGATGCCGATCGCACCGGCACCAATGACGAGCAAGCGCTTCGGCAATGTAGCCGGCACCATCGCCTCGCGCGCAGTCCATATCAGGTTGCCGTCGGGCTCGATGCCGGGAAGCGCTTTCGCGCGGGCGCCCGTGGCAATCACGATCGCATCGGCGCCGAGCGCTTGCGCGCCGTCGACGACGATTCGACCGGGTTCGGTGATTCGCGCGGCGCCGTTGAATACCTGTACCTTGTTCTTCTTGAGCAGACCCGTTACGCCTCGGTTGAGCTGTTGGGCAACGGCGCGCGAACGCGCTACTACGCGCCGTAGATCGACCTTCGGCGGACCCGTATCGATGCCGAGCGCCGCCGCGCCCTCGATCTCGCGTAGCACATCTGCCGTGTGCAGCAGTGCCTTCGTCGGAATGCAGCCCCAGTTGAGGCACACGCCGCCGATCTCCGCGCGCTCCACCAGCGCGGTGGTAAGCCCGAGTTGCGCGGCGCGGATTGCAGCGACGTAGCCGCCGGGACCACCACCGACGACGATGACGTCGAAAATCTGTTCGCTCACGGCTACACCAGCAATCGATACGGCGCTTCGAGCAGGTCGCGCACGGCGCCGAGGAACTGTGCGGCCGGTGCGCCGTCGAGCACGCGGTGATCCCACGTCAGCGACAGGCGCATCGCCTTTCGTTTGATCGGCCGGTCGCCGTCCCACGCCACGTCGTCGCGGATGCGGTTCACGCCGATGATGCCGGATTGCGGCGCGTTCAGGATCGGCGTGAACGAATCGACGCCGTACATGCCGAGCGCCGACACGGTGAACGTTCCGCCCGCCATGTCGTCGAGACCGAGCTTGCCGTCGCGCGCCAATGACGCGAGTCGCGCGCTTTCGATCGCGAGTTCGCGCACCTGCAGCGCATCGGCGTTGCGGATGACCGGCACCACGAGCCCGGCGTCGATCGCTACCGCGATGCCGACGTGGATCTCGGAGAGCAACGCAATCTCGGTGTCGGCGAACATGCTGTTCATCAAGCGGATGGCTGCGCAGCGCTTTTGCCGCCGCCTTGACGACGAGGTCCGTATACGTCGGCCGTACGTTCTGCGATTCCCACTCGCTGATCAGTTGAGTGCGCAGTTTGACCGCGTCGTCCATGTTCACGTCCATGTCCATCGTCAGCTGCGCAGAATTGCGCAGGCTGTCGTGCATGCGCGTCGCGATGGTCTTGCGAATGCCCTTCACCGGAATGCGTTGGCCGCCGGCGGGTGACGAGGCGAATTTAGCGGCGGTGGGCGTCGCTGACGGTTTTGCCGCGGCGCGCTCGACGTCTTCCCTGGTGATGCGTCCGCCAGGACCGGTACCGGTGACGCGAGAAAGATCGACGCCGAGTTCGGCCGCGAGTCGTTTTGCGAGCGGCGACGCTGGTCCCGGGGCCGCCGCGGCCGGTGCAGATGCAGCAACGGGGTTGGCTGCGGCAGCACGCACATCGGCTTCGACGATGCGACCGCCGGGGCCGGTGCCGCGCACCGTTGCGACATTTACGCTCATTTCACCGGCGAGCCGCCGCGCGGCCGGTGACGACAGCAGGCGGCCGCCCGATGCAATGGGGGCGGGCGCGAGCGACAGGTCTCGATGCTGCCGCTGCGGGGGCGACCGGCGCCACTGCGGGCGCCGACGGCGCCGTTGAGGGGATCGCTTCGCCGGGCGCATAGATGTGACCGATGACGTCGCCGGGCTGCATCGTTACCCCCACCTCGACGCCGTGCTTCACGATGCCGCTGGCGTCGGCGTCGACGTCGAGGTTGACCTTCTCGGTCTCCAGTCGATACAGCAGTTCGCCTTGCTTGACGGTGCCGCCGTCCGGCACGTACCACTCTTCGACCATGCCTTCGGTCATCGTCATGCCGACTTTCACCAGATAGATCTCAGTCGCCATCCAGGTCTCCAACTTGAATTCTGAATGCGCCGGACGCCGCCGCCTGCGCCAGCGTCTTCGCCACATCGATCACCCACGGGCCGTCGCGCTGCACCGTCAATCGCGCGCGCTGGTGCGGCTTCAATACCCGTTCGCGCTCGCCGTCGAACGCCAGTACGCCGGGGCCGGTCACCGCTACTTCCTCGCCAAATGCGATCGTGCGCGAATCCGCAACGCGGACGTCTGCATAGAGTCCCGGCGCAATCGGCGCACGCACCGCGGCGTTACCGCGGCCAAGCGTCAGCAGCAGTCCCTGATCGTCGGCGTCGGACAGCGGTGCGATGAGTCCACCGATGGCGGTGATGCCGACCGCAGCCGGATCGGCGCGCGTCAGCAGCGCGAGCCGCAACAGATCGGCCTCGAGCAACGCGCGCGCGCCGACGAAACGCTCTGCCGTGAGCACCGCGTCGATCAACGCGAGGTCGTCGCGCTCGCCGTCGATCTGCACGCGAATGGTCTTCGCCTGTCGCGCGACGTCTCTCAGGGCAATCGCACCGGTCGCGATCAAGCCCGCCGCGGCGCCGGCAACGGTCGCTTCGACGAAGCGCGGAAACACGTTGTTGGTGCCGGTGGAGATCGGCAGCAGCGGGGCGTCGCGCCAGCCGAGCGCGAAGGCGCGATTGGTACCGTCGCCGCCGAGCGTCAATACGGCGACGCAGTTGGCGGCGGCGAGGGCGCGCGCACCGCGAATCGTGTCGAGCGTGCTCGCGGTGCGCGGCGACTCGACGGCGTGGCTGCATATCTCCGAACCGAACTCCGACAACGCCGATTCGGCGATGCCGTGACTGTCGGGTACGTATGCGAACACGTTGGCGCCGGCGCCTAACGCGCCAACAATGGCGCGCCGTACGATGGCGCGCTTCTCCTGGTTGTCGAACACCGACGCGCGTGCAACCAGCCGGCGAACGTCTTTGCCGGACGCCGGATTGACGGCGATCCCGATGCAGCCTACGGCCACGTGAACGTCAGGCGCCGATCAGGCGGCGCGCTTCTGCGACGATCCGTTCCGCGTTCGGCACGTAGAGCTTCTCGAGCGCCGGGCTGAACGGCACCGGCGAGAACGGCGCGCCGACGCGGCCGACCGGCGCGTCGAGGTAGTCGAACGCGTGCTCCTGGATCTGCGCGGCGATCTCGGCGCCGAAGCCGCCGAAGCGGACCGCCTCGTGCACCACGAGCGCGCGGTGCGTCTTCTTCACCGAGTCGACGACGGTTTTGGTGTCGAACGGTTGCACGCTGCGCGCGTCGATCACCTCTGCGTCGATGCCGATGCCTTTCAGCGTTTCCGCGGCTTTCAGCGCCTCGTGCAGCATCCGGCCCAGCGTAACGATCGTGAAGTCGGTGCCGGGTCGCACCACGTTGGCGACGCCGATCGGCACTTCGTACGCGCCTTCCGGTACCTCGCCGGTCAAACCGAGCGACATCTTGTTCATTACGACGAACACCGGATTGTCGTCGCGCGCAGCGGCGATGATGCAACCTTTCACGTCGTACGGGTTGCCGGCATCATCACTTTCAGGCCGGGCATGTGCGCGATCCACGCTTCGAGACTCTGCGAGTGTTGCGCCGCGAGATTCGCGCCGGCGCCCGACATGGTCAGCACCGTGATCGGCAACGTCGCGCTGCCGCCGAACATGAAACGCATCTTCGCCATCTGGTTCGCGATTTCGTCCATGCACTCGCCCATGAAGTCCATGAACATGATGTCGACGATCGGCCGCAGCCCGGTCGCGGCGGCGCCGACGCCGAGACCGATGATGCCTTTCTCGGAGATCGGCGTGTCGATGACGCGGTCGCCGCCGAACTCTTGAACAGTCCGCGGTAGTAACCGTACACGCTGCCGGCCTGGCCGACGTCTTCACCGGCGACGAACGCGGTGTCCTGCTCGAGCAGAACTTCGCGCACGCCTTCGGTGATCGCGCCGACGTACGGCAGCTTGCGCGCGCCGGTGTTTGTTTTTGCTTGTGCTTGTCCCATGGCGATTCCTTAGGATCCGGTGGCGTAAACGTCGTCGAGCAGGCTCGCCGCGTCGGGGAACGGGCTGTCTTCGGCGAACTTGATGCCGTCTTTGACCTGCTGCTGCACTTCCTCGTGAATGGCCTCGACCTTCTTCTTCGTCAGCACGCCTTGCTCGGCGAGACGCGCTTCGAACAGCGTGATCGGGTCGCGCAGCATCCATTGCCGCACTTCGTCGTCGGTGCGGTACGTCAGACCCATGCCGCGGACGCCGACGTGGTCGTAGAAACGATACGTCTTGCATTCGAGCAGCGTCGGACCCGCCGCCTTTGCGCGCCCGTTCGACGGCCTCGCCCGCGGCTTCGTAGACGGCGATGACGTCCATCCCGTCGACGACGACGCCGGGCATGCCGTAGCCGGCGGCGCGGTCGGCGACGTCGACGATCGCCTGGTGGTTCGCCTGCGGCGTGAACTCGCCGTAGCCGTTGTTCTCGCAGACGAAGAATCGCCGGCAGCTTGTAGAGCGCCGGCCATGTTCGCCGCTTCGTGGAACGAGCCGTCGTTCGACGCGCCGTCGCCGAAGAACGCGCACCGCCACGTTCTTCGTTTTCTTGAATTTCTGCGAGAACGCCGCGCCGATGGCGATCGGCGGACCACCGCCGACGATGCCGTTCGCGCCGAGCATGCCGAGGTCCAGGTCGCAGATGTGCATGCTGCCGCCTTTGCCCTTGCAGTAGCCGGTGGCGCGGCCGAACAGCTCGGCGAACATGCGATCGAACTCGCCGCCTTTCGCGATGAGGTGACCGTGACCGCGGTGCGTGCTGGTGATCTGGTCGTCGTTGGTCAGGTGCACCATCACGCCGGCGGCGACCGCTTCCTGCGCCGACGTAAAGGTGCAATGCACCGGGAATCTTGCCGGCTTCCATCAGCTTGCCGGCCTCCTCTTCGAAGACGCGGATGCGGACCATGCGGCGGTGAATATCGAGCAGGACTTTGTTGTTCGGTTGCTTCGCCAAAACCGTCTCCCCTGATTGTTTTGGTTTGGAGCGCAATCTTATGCGCGTTGGTCGGTCGCGCGCCACCGTTACGCCGCTTCGCAGGATCTCGCGCACTTCCCTCGTCAACGGCCGCGGGCTACTCTCGTTTTCGAATACGACACACGCGAACACGATGCCCGGAAGTCCCATTCAGCCGATTCGACCCGCAGCCAGCGTCATCCTCGCGCGCGATATCGATCCCGGTTTCGAGATCCTGATGTTGCGTCGCACCGCTCAAGCGGCATTTGCCGGCGGCATGTACGTGTTCCCTGGCGGCCGCGTCGACGGAGACGATCACCTGCACGTTTACGACGCGCTGCGTCGTGGACCTGACGACGCGCAGGCGCCGCAACAACACGCGCTCGGCGCGGAATGGCGCGGCTTCTGGATCGCCGGAATCCGCGAGAGCTTCGAAGAGGCCGGTGTACTGCTCGCTTACGATCGAGACGGTGCGTTGCTCGAGTTGCACGACGAGGGTCTCAAGCAGCGCTTCGACGACTATCGCCACGCGCTGCATCGCGGCGAACTCGCGCTCGACGAGATCTGCGTTCGCGAAGGTCTGACGCTGGCGATCGACCGCATGCACTTTCTGAATCGCTGGATCACACCGGAAGGACGTCCGCGCCGGTTCGACACGCGTTTCTTCATCGCAGAAGCGCCGGCGAAGCAGCACGGTCGCCACGACGAATACGAAACCGTCGATTCGTTGTGGATCAGCCCGGCCGATGCGCTGGTGCGCAACGACCGCGGCGACTTTGGTTTGATGTCGGTGACGCGCCGCCAGCTCGAGATACTGGCCGGATTCGGAACGATGCGTGCGCTGCACGATCTGATGCGGACCGAGCGCGCGTTTCCGACCCACCGGCCGGTGTTGTCGGCGGCGGCATTGGACAGCGAAGGTTGAGTCTTGAACCGTTTGGTCGATTTGCCGCACTAACGGAACATGAGACGGGTTCGGTCACGGGTGACAAGTGAGGAGACGAGACACATGACGAAACTATCGATCACTTTTGCCGCCTTGATGCTGGCGGTGGCGCCGCTCGCGTTCGGGGCCGGCAGCGGTCCGATGTCCGGCGGCGGCGATACCGGCGGTATGACGTCGGCGCCGCGCATGACGCCGCAGCAGATGGCGGCCCGCAGCTACAACGCGGGACTCAAGCACAAGGAGCGCGCGCAGGAATACGAAGCGAAAGCGGCGGAGGCGAAAGACGACAAAGACAAACAGAAGCAGTTGTCGAAAGCGAAGGACCAGTACGAAGACTCGATCGACGACTATCGCAAGGCCATCGGGTACGACAATCGCACGTATCAGGCGATGAACGAACTCGGCTTTGCGTACCGCAAAACCGGCAACTACGAGGACGCGGTGAAAGCGTACAACGCGGCGCTCGCCGTCAAATCCGACTTCGCGCCGGCGATCGAGTATCGCGGCGAAGCGTATCTCGCGCTGTCGCAGTTCAAACAGGTACAGGATGCGTATCTTGCGCTGGTGCGCGCCGATCAGGATCAGGCCGCGGCGTTGATGCGCGCCATGGAGGCGTGGCTGAACACGCACCAGGAAAATTCGACGGCCGACGCAAAAGCGTTCAGCGACTGGGTGCTGGAGCGCAAGGCGGTTGCGGTGAATACGGTGTCGCTGTCGACGAACAACGTCCGCCCCTGGAATTGATCTGCCGCTCGTTGGCTCGCGCCCCTTAGTCCGCTCAATAGGACTTTGCTGGGCGCTGCTCGTCGGCTGTGCGTGCTTGTTCGGAAACGCATCGGCCGACGAGTACCAATGGAGGCTGCCGACCGGCCTGCGGCCACCGCCGGTGCCCGCGGAAAATCCAATGACCGCCGCGAAGGTCGCGCTCGGCGAACGCCTGTTCGCCGACGGGCGATTATCGGTGACAGGAACCTACAGTTGCGCGAGCTGCCACGTGCCGGCGCTCGCGTTCACCGACGGCAGGCGCACGGCGATCGGCGCGACCGGTGAACATCACACCCGCAACACGCCGACGCTGATCAACGTCGCGTATGCAGCGACGTTCAGCTGGGCTGACCCCTCATTGACGTCGTTGGAGGAGCAACACCGCGTGCCGATGTTCAATCACACGCCGGTGGAACTGGGTCTGGATCAGGTCTTGCCGGAGCGGTTGGCCGCCTTGAATGCCGATGCGTCGCTCGTACCGCTGCAACGGGCGGCGTTTCCCGACGCCGATCCGCAGCTCACGCTGGATCAGGTCGTACAGGCGATCGCGAGTTACGTGCGGACGCTGATCTCCGCCGACTCGGCATTCGATCGCTACCTGTATTGGGGCGAAGAGACGATGACGCCCGACGCAAGACGCGGCATGAAGCTGTTCTTCTCGGAACGCACGAACTGTTCGTTGTGCCACGCGAGCTTCAATCTGTCGGGCCCGGTGCGGCAGCAGGGCGTCGTCGACCCGCTGCCGGTATTCCACAACACCGGTCTCTACAACGTCGGCGGCACCGGCCGTTATCCCGATCCGGGGCTCGAAGCGCACACGCACCGTGCGGCCGACATGGGCGCATTCCGTGCGCCGACGCTGCGTAACGTGGCGGTCACCGCACCGTACATGCACGACGGCAGCATCGCGACCCTCGCGGAAGTGATCGAGTTCTACGACGCCGGCGGACGCAACATCGAGGCGGGACCCGACGCCGGCGACGGACGCGTCAATCCGTTCAAGCGCAAGGAGATCCACGCGCTCGATCTCAGCGCGCAGGAGAAACTGGACCTCGTTGCGTTTCTGCAGAGCCTCACGGATACGAAGTATCTCGCGCGCTGATGCCGCACGCGGCGCGCTAGACTCGTGCGCGGAAACGGCCGGGAGACTCGGGTGAGCAGCCCGCTAAACGCGCAACAGCAACTACTCACGCAACGAATCGTCGCTGCGCTGCGCAGTGAACCAACTGTCGCCGCGGTCGCGTTGGGTGGCTCCTTTGCGCGTGGCCATGCCACCAGCACATCCGACGTGGACCTGGTGCTGTTCTACGACGAGTCGCAGCCGCCGGTGCCGGCGCGCCTCAACGACATCGTGGCGGCGTTGGCGCCCGACGCGGCGCCAGTCTTCACACAAATCGGCGAGTGGGGACCGTGGGTGAATGGCGGCGCCTGGCTCAGCTTTGCGGGCCAGCGGGTCGACGTGCTGTATCGCAATCTGCAACAGTGCCAGCGCGTGCTCGATGATTGCAGCGAAGGCGCCTGGGAACTGCACTGGGCTCAGCAGCCGCCGTACGGTTACTTCAGCCCGACATTCGTCGAGGAACTCGACATCTGCGAGCCGTTGTTCGATCGCAGCCGGACGCTCGCGCATCTGCGCGCGCAGGCGCAGGTGTATCCCGACGCGTTGCGACGCCGCGTCGTGCAGGATTTCCTTTGGAGCATCGAATTCAATCTCAGCGCGTTCATACCGAAGTACGTTGCGGTTGCCGACGCGTATGGTTTCGCCGGTTGCGCATCGCGCGTCTGCTTCCAGCTGGTGCAGGTCATCCATGCGCTGAATCGACGGTGGCCGCCGCCGGACCGGGTGGCGTTGCATCGCGCCGCTTCGCTATCGATGCGGCCGGCCGAACTTCGCAACGCGCGTGCAGGGCGTGCTCGCCGACCTTGGCGCCAGCGCGGCGGCGCAAACGGAGAGCGGCAGCGCAACTGCACGAGTTGTGGCAGGAGACGGTGCGCCTCAGTGGCGATCTGTACGTGCCGAGAATGTTGCCGACTTAGGACGCCGTACTCTCACCACGTATCGACGCACGGTCGTTTCTTGCCGGTTCGAGCCGGCGGTGGCGGGGATGCCTTCAGGCCCGCAACCACCCAACGGCGCGACTCCATCGGATCGATTACGTCGTCGATCTCGAAGTGCGACGCGACGTTGACGCCTTTGCCGCGTTCATACATCCGCTCGACCATTTCTTCGTAGGTTTTCGTGCGCTCTGCCGGATCTTCGATCGCCGCCAGTTCGTTGCGATAGCCGAGTTTGACCGCGCCTTCGAGCCCCATGCCCCCGAACTCGCCCGTTGGCCACGACACTGCGAAGAACGGCGCCTTGAAACTGCCGCCGGCCATCGCCTGCGCGCCGAGGCCGTACGACTTGCGCAGAACGACGGTGAAGAACGGCACGGTGATCGACGAACCCGTCACGAACATGCGCGACGCGTGGCGTACCAGCGCGGTCTTCTCGATCTCGGGGCCGACCATGATGCCGGGACAGTCGCACAGGAACAGCAACGGGATGTCGAACGCATCGCACAGCTGCATGAAGCGCGTTGCTTTGTCGGCACCGGGGCTGTCGATCGCGCCGGCGAGGTGCGTCGGATTGTTCGCGATCACGCCGATCGGCCGACCCTCGATGCGAATGAACGCCGTCACGATGCCGTGGCCGAAGCCGCGGCGGATCTCGAGCATCGAGTCCGTGTCGGCCAGCGTCTCGATCACTTTGCGCACGTCGTACACGCGCAAACGATTCTCCGGAATCGCCGATCGCAGCAAGCGCTGATCGGCGCAGGTCCATTCCTTCACCGGTCCCTGGAAGTAGCTCAGGTATTTCTTCGCCACGGCGACCGCTTCGACCTCGTCCTTCACCGCGATGTCGACGGTGCCGTTCGGCACCTGCACGCTCATCGGACCGACCTCTTCGGGGCGGAACACCCCGAGGCCGCCGCCTTCGATCATCGCCGGCCCCCCAACGCCGATGTTGGAGCCTTCGGTTGCGATCACCACGTCGCAACAGCCGAGCAGCACGGCGTTGCCGGCGAAACACCGCCCGGACGTGATGCCGATCAGCGGCACCAGACCCGACAACGCGCCGAAATACTTGAACGCCATGACGTCGAGCCCTGCGACGCCGAGGCCGTCGGTATCGCCGGGTCGGCCGCCGCCGCCTTCGGTGAAGAACACGACCGGCAGGCGGGAATGCTGCGCGATCTCGAACAGACGGTCTTTCTTGCGATGGTTCTGCGCGCCCTGCGTACCGGCGAGCACGGTGTAGTCGTACGACAACACCGCGCAACGCGCGTGGGTTTCGTCGAACAGGTGGCCGTTGACACTGCCGACGCCCGCGACCATCCCGTCGGCCGGCGTTTTCTCGATCAGATCCTGAATCGACCGACGACGGCGTTGGGCGGCGACCACCAGCGGTCCGTATTCGATGAACGAGCCCGCGTCGACCAGATCGTCGATGTTCTCGCGCGTGGTGCGGTGGCCGGTTTTGCGCCGCCGCGCCACTGCGTCGGGCCGTCGGTCGTCGAGACCGATGGCGTGACGATCCAGCGCTTCGGCCAGGTCCGGCCGCACGGCGGCAAGGTCCACGTCGGCTGCGCCCTCGTCGTGATGGCCCGCATCGTCGGCAGCGTCGAGCAATACCAGCAGACGACCTTCGAATACGGCGTCGCCTGCGGACACCGCTAACGACTGCACCGTGCCGCTGGCCGGTGCCGCGATCACGTGCTCCATCTTCATCGCTTCCATGACCAGCAGCTGCTGGCCTTTCCGAACGCTGGCACCGATCTCTACGTCGATCGCGATGATCGTGCCTTGCAGCGGCGCGCGCAGCGCGATGCTGCCGTCTGGTACGTCGGCTTCCTCGATCGGCGTGTGGGTCGCGGCGGTTTCGGTTTTGCCGTGTGTCAGTACGGCGAGCGGGTCGCGGTTGTCCACGCGCGCGCCGGCCAACCCGGTGGCGCGGGCATCGCCGCCCGGTAGTGCTGCCGACGCAATCGCGGCAGCACTGCGCGCGAGCACGGCCGCCTGATGTTCGACAAAACGCGTCGATACGCGGTTGGCGACGACATCCGGATGCGCCAGCAGGGCGCGCAGGAAAGCAAGGTTCGTCGCCACGCCTCCGATCGCGAACTCACCGAGCGCGCGGCGCGCCCGAGCGAGCACGTCGGCGAACTCGTTCGATGCGCTGTGCACGATGACTTTCGCGAGCAGCGAGTCGTAGTTCGGGCTCGTGGTGTAACCGGAGTAGCCGAACGTGTCGACGCGTACGCCGGGACCATTCGGCGGTGCGAATGTCGTTAGCGTGCCGCCGGCGGGTTTTGCATCGCCGGCCTCGGTCATCGTCTCCATGTTCACGCGCGCCTGCAGCGCGTAGCCGCGCGGCTTCGGTACCGCGTCGCGTGAGAGATGCAACTCGCGCAGCGTGGCGCCGCCGGCGATCCGGATCTGTGTTTTCACGAGATCTACGCCGGTAACTTCTTCGGTGACGGTGTGTTCGACCTGCAGGCGCGGGTTCGCTTCGATGAAGACGATGCGCGGCGAGCGCGTGTCGGCGCCTTCGACCAGGAACTCGAGCGTGCCGAGGCTGCGATAATGAGCCGCATCGGCGATGCGCAGCGCGGCGTCGATGAGCGACGCGCGCGACGCGTCGGTGAGCGAAGGACTCGGCGCCACCTCGACGATCTTCTGATGGCGCCGTTGCAACGTGCACTCGCGTTCCCAGAGATGGCTGACGTCGGTGCCGTCGCCGACGATTTGCACTTCGATGTGGCGTGCGTCGGTCAGCAGTTCTTCCGCATACAGCCGCGCGTCGCCGAACGACGATTGCGCTTCGGAGGCGCACCGCTTGAACGCGTCTTCGAGTTCGGACGCCGCGGCGACGACGCGCATGCCGCGTCCGCCGCCGCCGGCAACCGCCTTGATGATCATCGCACCGCTGCGGCACGAGGCGAGGAACGCGCGCGCGGAGTCGATGTCGATCGCGGCGGCCGTTCCGGCCGGTACCGCAACGCCGCACTTCGCCGCGAATTCGCGGGCGCGCAGCTTGTCGCCGAACAGTTCGAGCGTGGCGGCGTCGGGACCGATGAACGTGATGCCGGCGTCGGCCAGCGCCGCAGCGAAGCGCGGGTTCTCCGCGAGAAACCCGTAACCGGGATGCACCGCATCGCAGTCGTTGGCGCGCGCGGCAGCGACCACTGCGGCGATGTCGAGATACGCCGCAACGCCGCGCCCCGCGAGTGCGTGCGACGCATCGGCGCGCGCGACGTGCAGCGAACGCGCGTCGTCCGGTGCATAGACGGCGGTCGTGGCAATGTCGAGATCGTTGGCGGCGCGAATGATGCGGATGGCGATTTCGCCGCGGTTGGCGACGAGAATGCGGCGTATGGCTCGGCGACTGCCCATGTCTTGGATCCGTGAACGGTTAGCGTCGGGAATATACAGGAATGGTCGAGCGGCGACGCCGCGGTACCATCACGCCGATGTCGATGCCGACGCTGCTTCGAATCGACGAGCGATGGGTGACGCTCGTTCTGCTGCTGATGCTGGCCGGTTGCGCCTCGCACGGACCGGCGCCGTCGCCTTATGGCGCGCAAGCGGCGGCGGTGGCGAAAGACATGGTCGGCGTCAAGTACCGCTATGGCGGCGAGTCGCCCTCGGGTTTCGATTGCAGCGGGCTTGCGTTCTACGCGTACCAGCGCGCCGGACTGACGATTCCGCGCAATTCGACCGCGCAGCAGCGCGCGGCCAAGCCGATCGACCTCGCGCAGGCGTCAGCGGGCGACCTGCTGTTCTTCGATACCAGTTGGAACCGACATCACGTCGCAATCTATCTCGGCAAAGGTCGTTTCGTGCACGCGCCATCGAAAGGCAAGAAGGTGTCGATCGACTCGCTCGACGACGGTTATTTTCGCAAGCGCTTGACCGGCGTCGGGCGATTCGACTGAGTCAGCGCGCTTCGCCGGCCACCATCCACGAGTACGCGTCTTCGAGCACCGGTTTGTCGGCGCTGCCGCCTTCGCCGACCATCACGACGCCGGGGTCGCAGTAGCGCAGATACAGCGCCACGCGCGCGGTGTCGGTGAGATTCGGCAACGAACGATGCAGCAGCAGGCCGCCGAACAGCACCGCGTCACCTGCGCGCATCGGCAGCGCAACGCCGGGTTCGTCGATCACGACACCGCGTAGCGCGCCAACGCCGTCGTGTTGCTGCAGTCCGCGTTGCTCCGAACGCGGCAACACCCAGAGGCAGCCGTTGTCGAGCGTGCAGTCGTCGAGCGCGATCCACACCGTGAGATCGAGCGGCGGTTCGAGTCGACCATAGCCGCTGTCCTGGTGCCACGGCACGTCTGTACGCGCCTTGGGATCGGCGATGCTTGATGATGTACTGCTGATGGGTGAAGCAGACGTTCGGGCCGAGCAGTTCGACGGCGAGATCGACTTGTGGTCCGCGTGTGACGAAATCGCGCAGCAGCGCCGAGCGATGTATCAGCTGTGTGTCGACCGCGAGACCGCGCTGGCGCGACGCGAAGCGAAACGCCTCGTCGCGCAACCGCGCACACGTGGCCGGTTCGATCATCCGTTCGACGACGAGGTAGCCGTCGGCGGCATAGCGTGCGCGATCGAGCATTCGTCAGTTCAGAATCGGGTCAGTTCAAAATCGTATAGCCGCGGTGGCGCAGACAGTTCGCGACTACCTGATGGCGTTCGCCGGCCGTCTGTTCGACACCCCGAGCCCCGCCGGTAACGGCACCGGCGCCGGCGCCGCGCGCGGCTCCTTCGGCACCGCCGAAGATGCCGCCGATCGCGCCGCCGACCACCGCACCGCCTGCGGCATTGCCGCCGACCTTACCGGTTGTGTCGACCTGCTGTGCGTAGGCCTGGCACTCGTTCAGGTCTCTCTGATAGTCGGCCGGATTGACGCCTTTCATGTCGACGATCACGTTGCCGCCGGGACCGTTCGACTTGCAGCCACCGAGTACCAGCACCAGGAAACAAACCGACATCAACGACTTCGACATGGACTCTCCGAACGTAGCGCGACGCTACTGTAACGTACGAGCGCCGCCGGGGTTGACCGCACCGGGCTTGAATTCGCCCTCGTTGTGGAACGAGACGGAACGACCGAATCCGCCGGGCATGCTGTCGACGTAGACGTCGCCTTCGAGCACGTACTTGAACGATTGCGTACCGGATAGCGCGACGATCTGTTTCGCCAGATCGAACAGCGACGTGGTGGCGACGATGCTGGTCGTGGTTTCGCCGAGCCGGGGAATGGTGAACGTCGCGTCGCTGACGCCGCGCGCGAGGCGCGCGCCGTTCACGTCGAGGCGGATCTGCATGCCGTGCGCGTCGATCGGTTGATCGTTCGGGTTCTGGATGCGCAGGTCGATGCGGATGCGTTGCTCCAATGGCGACCCTTCGGTGGGCTGCAAGCCGATCACGAACACATCGACCGGCTTGTACTGCGCGCAACCGGCGAGCGAGACCAGCACGAGCGCGAGATACGAAGCGGTGCGCGACAGCATTGGCAAACCTTGCGATGTTCGAAGCAGCGGGCTTAGTGTACCCGTTCACTTGGAAGGCAAGGGGAGAGTCATGCTGAATCTGTCGATACCCGAACACATCGAACCGCTCCGCAACAAAGTTCTGCAGTTCATCGAAGAGCGCATCTATCCGGTGGAGAAGGAACTGTTCGAAACCGATCGCGACGGCCGTCGCGACACGATGCAGAAGTTGATGAAAGAAGCAAAAGCGCAAGGTCTGTGGGCGCTCGGGCATCCGGAAGAAATCGGCGGCGGCGGCTTGCCGTTCATGGACTACGTGTTCATCAACGAAGTGGTCGGCCGTTCGGCCGCCGCGACGGTTGCGCTCGGCACGCACTCGTTGCAGGACTCGATCATGCTGCATCGCTACGCGAGCGACGAGTGGCGCGACAAATACCTGAAGCCGCTCGTTGCCGGCGAAGTGTTCCCGAGCTTCGGCATGACCGAGCCCGGCGTCGCCAGTTCCGATCCGACGCAACTGCAGACGCGCGCCGAACTGATCGGCGACGAGTGGGTGATCAACGGCCGCAAGTGGTTCACCTCGGGCGCTGCGCAGGCCGCGTACACGACGGTGATGTGCCGCACCGAAACCGGCGTGCCGGACCATGCGGCGTTCAGCCAGATCGTGGTGCCGACGGACACGAAGGGTTACAACATCGTGCGCGACGTGGCGGTGATGGGCGAATACGAAGGTCACTACGAGGTGGCGTACGACAACGTCCGCGTCCCCAAAGCGAATCTGTTCGGGCCGCGCGGGCAGGGCTTCAAGATCGCGCAGGAGCGCCTCGGCCCCGGCCGGATTTTCCACTGCATGCGCTGGCTCGGCCAGGCGCAGCGCGCGTTCGATCTGATGTGTCAGCGCGCGAACTCGCGCGTCGCGTTCGGCAAGACGCTCGGCGAGCATCAGCAGATCCAGAAGTTCATCTTCGATTCGGCCGCCGAGATTCAGGCGAGCCGTCTGCTCACGCTGCACGCGGCGCAGAAGATCGATCAGGGCGACGAAGCGCGCGTCGAGATCGGCCTGATCAAGGTGTACGGCGCGTCGATGCTGCACAACGTCATCGATCGCGCGATTCAGGTGTGCGGCGCGAAAGGCGTCACCGAAGACACGCCGCTCGAACGCATGTACCGGCACGCGCGCTTCGCGCGGATCTACGACGGCGCCGACGAGGTGCACGTGCAGACGACCGCGCGGCGCATTCTCAAGTTCTACGGCGGCGGTGGGACGTTCGATTTCGGGTTGCGATGAGCGCAGTAACCGTTCGACGCGCAGGCTCGAAATGATCGAGGGAGCCTGTCACTGCGGTGCGGTCAAGTGGCAGTTCAGCGCGGTTGCGGAAGGCGCGACCGCGTGCAACTGCACGATCTGTCGCCGCTATGGCGCGTTGTGGATCTACGACTTCGAGAACGAAGGCGTTACCGCTTCGGGCCCAACGACCATCTACATCCGCGGCAAGGCGATCGAGTTTCACTTCTGTTCCCACTGCGGTTGCGTGACCCACTGGCGCTCGCAGGTGGCGGGCGAAGGCGGGCGCCGTCGCATGGCGGTGAACGTGCGGCTGTCCGAACCCGCGTCGGTCGCGCAGCTGCCGATCGATCATTTCGAAGGACTCGATCGCTTCGAAGACTTGCCGCGCGATGGTCGATGCGTGGCCGACTACTGGTTCTGACGTGCGCGGCGCGATCAGGTGGATGCGCGGCTGATCCGGGGCTATTCGGACCGGGCGTGACGGTGACTGATCTGCAGCGCGAGCAACGGCAGGATGTCGCCTTTATTGGTTGGCGATCGCAGCGAGGCGCCGTCGTTGATGCGGTGCGCAGCACTGAAGCCGGGCATCGAGACCGTGAGAAGCCGGTGTCGGCGATCGAAGAACCACGCGCATAGCGGTACGACTTCGCCCGGTCTCCACCAGGCGCCCGCCGTCGAGCCATCGGGCGTGTCGGTGTAGTGATGTTGCATCGCGTGGTCTCCTGCGCAGTCGAAACCGAGCATATCGGTCGACCCCGTAACACTTCGTCAGACCGTCGTACGCGGCTTGTAAAATGCTGCGCCGCGTCTCAATTGCGCAAGGTGCCTCCAAAGGCAATCGGGGTAGGTGTCGTCCTACGTACGCCTCGTCGATTCGGGCGTATCGTTACGGGTGTTCCCAATGGTTACGAAATGAGCCAGAACCCCCAGACAACGGCCCGCGCCATTTCGCTGCAGTTCTACAAGGCGGTCGCGCCGCTCGTGAACGAGCTCGGGCGCGCGATGGCCGTTGCGCTGGATCAAGGTCACGCGACGATGCTGGTCGTCACCGACGCCACCCGGCAGATGCTCGAAGAGCAGCTGATCAAGCGGGGCATCGACGTCGGCGCCAGTCGGCGTTGCGGGCAATACGTCTTTCTCGACGGCTTGCGCACGCTCGAGAAATGCGTGGCCGACGGAGAGTCGGATCCGGCCCGATTCGAGGAGATCGTCGGACGCCCCGTCGAGCGCCTCGTGCGCGAATACCCCGGTGTGTGGTTGTACGGCGAACTGGCGGCCATTCTGTGGGCGGAGGGTTACCCACAGGGCGCGCTGGAGGTCGACAAGCTGTGGGCATCGCTCGCCGAGGAGCGGCCCGTGGTGTTGTGCGTCGCCTTCCCGGTGGAAGCGCTGACGTGGCCAATCGTCGTGGATGCACTGCAACAGTCGGTGGCCGATCAGGTCCGCGCGATGGCACAAGGAAGCGCGATCGCGCTCGCCGTGCATCGCGGTCCGACGAACGACTGACCTCGACCCGATCGAATCGCCGACTAGATTGTGCCCGTTAACGTGCGGCGGGCGGTACCAGCGGAATCGAGCGCGCGATCGTGAACGCCTGCATGGCATCGAGCTTCTGTTCGGTCTGCATCGCGCGGACGACCAATGCCGCCGGCAATACCTTCTCGAACTTGCCTAGATACTCCTCTTTCAGTTCGAGGCGGCGCTTGTCGATATCGAGATAAGTGCGCGCGAGTTGCTTCGCGGCATCATCGGTCATCGAGCTGTATTCGCTCGAGTACGTCTTGATCAGCTCCGCGAGACGCTCGTTCTGTTTGGTGACTTCGGCGCGATACTTCAGATACACCGGCCAGAACGCATTGCCTTGCGCTTCGGTGAGCGGCAGGTTCGCGGCCACCGTCGCCTGCCGGCTTTGTTCGGTGAGGTTCCGTGCGATCTGCACGTCGCGTTCATAAGCACCGTCGGTCGGCGGAAGTGGCGCCGCCTCTTCGGCACATGCGAGCGACGCCCACAGGATCAACACCAACGCGGTCGGGATGCGGGTCATGTTCTTGTCCTTGCTCGAAAGTCCGGCGATGCTAGTCCGCGGCGCCGCCTTGCTCAACTGCGCGTGACCGCGGTGAAACTGCACGGATCCATCAACCACGTTTCCATCGTCGTTTCTCAACTGGACGAGGCGATGGCGTTTCTCGGTCCGTTCCTCGAGTTTTTCGGATACACCGCCGGTGCACCGTCGCCGTACGCCGGTACGCGCGTGGCGGTGAACGTGAATGAAGCCAACGGCATCGCAATCAACGTCTGGGAGGCGAAAGAGCCGCACGCTTTCAAGTTGTACGAACCCGGGCTGCATCACATCGCGATCAATGCCGGATCGAAGACGCAGGTCGACGCGGCGTTGCAGATCGTGCAGCGCGCCGGTTTGCGCGTGCTCGATGGTCCGGGAGAGTTTCCGTTCGCGATCGGCGGCTACTACGCGTTCTATTTCCTCGGCCCGGACGACCTCAAGTTCGAAGTCGTGTACATGGCGTCGCTCGATGGGTAGATCGTCTCAGTCGCGCGGTCGAATGCTGACGGCGAGCACGCCTATCAACACGAGCGCCACGCCGCCGAGTTGCAGCGGCGTCATCGCTTCTTCGAGTCCGATCCAGCCGAGCGCGATCGTCGACACCGGCCCCAACGCGCCAACGATGGCGACGGTATTCGCGCCGACGCGGCGCAACGCTTCCGCCGTGAGAAATACCGGCACCACCGTGCTGACCACCGCCATCGTGGCCGCGTAATAGAGCACCTGCACCGGCGCATTCAGCGCGCCGACCGGCCGCAGCACGAAGAACTGAAGCAGACACGCGATCGTGGCGGCGATCATCGCGTATGCACTGAAGCGCATCGACCCGACGCGCGCGATCACCTGACTACCCGCGACGAGATACACGGCGTAGCACACGGAACTCGCCATCGCGAGTGCGGCGCCGAGCAACACGTCGCGATTGCCGTCGAAACTGTGCAGCAGCACCAGCGCGAGGCCGGCGTAAGTCAGCACCAGCGCGATCAGTTCGCGGATCGCAATCGGCCGCGCGAGAAATGCCGCCGACAGCAGCACGACGATCGTCGGATACAGGAACAGCACCAGTCGACCGAGACCCGCGCTGATGTACTGCAACGCGAGAAAGTCGAGGTAGCTCGCGGCGTAATAGCTGAGCAGACCCAGCAACACCACGTACACCATGTCGCGCGGAGAAACCGGACTGGCAGCGCCGTTGCGGCGCGACCACACCGCCACGCCGGCGAAGAACGGCGCCGCGAACGCCATCCGCAGCGCGAGCAGCGTAATCGGGTCCTGCGACCACGCGTACGCAAGCTTGATCAGGATCGGCCGCAGCGAAAAACACAACACGCCGCCGATGGCGAGCAGCAGTCCGACGGTCCAGTAGTTGCGCGACTCGTCGCTCACGGTCGACCCGGGAGCCGACATCGGTCGCGCGGGGGAGAAGTGAAACATGCGGCTTTACGGGGTCGTTGGGCAGTCGAGCGTAACACCGGCGTTGCGCAATCGCACCACGAGAACGTCGCCGAGCGCGGTGGCCGGCGTCAGAAATCCTGCGCGGTCCGTTGCCGCCCGGCAGTTCATCCGCTTGCGTTGCGAGGCCAAGCGCGCTCTCGCAGACGAACGTCACGGTAGCGCGATTGCCTGGGTCGCCTTTGCCGGCGATGCGCGCCCACGCCTTGGTGCCGTCGTCAGCGGTGCCGACCAGACGACATTCGTAGAAACCGTTGTCCATCGTTTCTTCGGACGGACCGTCGCCGGGCGCCGGCGCAATCACCTCGACGAAGCGTCCGACGCCCGGCAAACGCATCATCGATTGAAAGAAACCCATGCCGAATGCCGCGAGCGCGGCGCCGGCGTAGCCGGCCGTCGCACCGAGGTCCCAGAATTCCTGATAGCGGAAGCTGTCGCCGTACGGTTGCTGCCACTGACTCGACAACGCGTGACTGCGTCGCACCACCCGCGTGTTGATCGGCGCCATGAAGAACGGCGCCACCCAACGTCCGAGATCGGGGTCGAACAGCGGCGCGCTCGGGTCGCGGTTCAGCATTGCGGCGTCCGAGCGGCGGTGCTCGTCGGGATTCAACAGCAACGGATCGTCGAAGACGTTGCGATCGGCTGACGCCAGCATGTTCGTCATCGACGCGATGGTGCCGCCGTTGATGCCGCCTTGCGCGCGCTGGAACGCGCGGACGTTACGCGTCGCCTTGCCGGTGCTCCTGAAATATTCGACGAGCAGGTGTGCGCCGAGATCAGACGGCACCGAGTCGAAGCCGCAGAACGGCACGATTTTCGCGCCGCTGCTCACGGCCTTGGATTCGTAGCGGTCGATCATCCGACGGACCCACGGCGTTTCGCCGGTGATGTCCACGTAATGAACGCCGCGCGTCGCGCAACTGCGCACGAGCGCTTCGCCATAGCGCGCGAACGGTCCGGCGGTGGTGAGCACGACGCGGGTCTTTGCAACCATCGCGTCGATTGCGCCGGTATCGTCCGCGTCGGCAACGAGCACGTCGGGCGCGCTGCGCAGATGCGAGCGCAACTGCGCGAGCTTATCGGCGTTGCGACCGGCGATCGCCCACCGCAGCTGGCTGCCGACGCGATCGTCGAAGTACTCGGCCGTTTGCGACCCGGTAAAACCGGTAGCGCCGTAGAGCACGACGTCGTACGGCGCGGAATCGTTCACGAGGCGGCGCCGCGCGCCAATGCGGCTTGATACAAGGGCATTACTGTCGGCAGCAGCGCCTGAATCGTCTGCACCCGATTCGCCTCGGCGGGGTGCGTGCTCAGGAATTCCGGCGGCGCGTTGCCGCTGTTCGCCTGCATCATCTTCTTCCACAACGTGATGCCGGCGCGCGGGTCGTAGCCTGCACGTGCGGCGAGTTCGAGCCCGATCAGATCTGCTTCGCTCTCGTCGGTGCGGCTGAACTTCGTCGCGACCAGTGCCTGGTAACCCTGCGCCGCTAGATCTGCGCCGGCGCCGCCTACGCCCAGTATCGCCGCGCCGACACCGAGGCCGGTTTGCGCCGCGATCTGTTGCGAAGCCTGTTCGCGCGAGTGCTCGCGCAGCGCATGCGCGATCTCGTGGCCCATTACGATCGCGATCTCGTCGTCGGTGAGATCGAGCTGCGTGATCAATCCCGAGTAGAACATGATGCGGCCGCCCGGCATGCAGAATGCATTCAGCTCTTTGCTCTGGATGACGTTGACCTGCCACGCCCAACTGGCGGCGTCGGGCCGGAACACTTTCGTCTGCGGCTCGATGCGCGCGGCGATCGCACGGACGCGTTTCGTCATCGCGGGGTCGGGGTTCAGCTCGCCCTTGGCCGCGGCGTCGTTCGACAGCTTCGTGTAGGTTTGCGCCGCCATCTGATCGAGCTGCTCGGCCGAGATCAGCATCAGCTGCGAACGGTTCACGCCGACCGCGCCGCTCGACGTAGTCGTTTCGCAACCGGCTACCGCCAGCGCGACCAACCCAAACAGGGTCGCGCCGATCCAGCGGCTGGCTGAAGTTCCGATGCGGGCTGTAAAGCGGAAAGTCATCGTCTAGGCGTCCTGACTGTCGTGCCAGGTCAATGGTGCCAGATACACGCCGCCTTGGTACCAGCCGCAATGACTGACATACCAACAGCCATCGACATCGCGGATCACTTCGGACGCGTGGCCGTCGAAGCGGCCGACGAGATCGGCCAGCGTCCAGTGCAGCGGATCGCGGCTGCGGAACACTTCGGTGTCGGCGTAGTAGCCCGGGATGTAGTCGTGACGCATCGACAGGAACAGGTAGTAGAACTCGCCGCGCTGCACGACGAACGGAGACTCCGTCGGCCCGGCGCCGGTGCCTTTCTTCGGGTCGACGAACGCGAGGCCGCGCTCGCTCCACGACGCGAGGTCGGTGCTGGTGCGGTATGCGACGACATGATTGCCGCCGCTCGGCGGCTCCGTGGCGGTGTAGTACATGACCCACCGGTCGTCGACGCGCAGCACCATCGGGTCGCGCGCCTCGAAGCCGTCGATGAACAGCGGGTTCTGCGGATGCCGGCTCCAGCGCAGCATGTCCGGCGATGTGGCGAGGTGCATGCGGAAGTTACCGTCGCGTTGCGGGGAGCCGGCCGCATAGAACATGTAGTAGAGACCCTCGTGCGAGATCACGTGCGGCGCCCACAGCACGGCCTCCGTGTGATCGGCCACCAGTGCGAACGGTTGCTTGCGCCATTGCGGCGCCGTCAGCGACGAAGCGACCGCGTGCGCGAGCTGCTTCTCCTCGTGCGCATCGAACCAGGGCTGGCCATCCCGTTTCGCCTGCGCCGCTGAGGCGCGCAGCTCTTTGTGCAACGTCGCAACTTCGTCGGCGGTGATCGAGCGGTCCGCATTGAAGAACTTCTCGAGCGGCGGAATGTCGATCTGCTCGTGCGTGATACCGATGAGGTGCCACACGCCGGTGTGATCGCGCGCAATGGTGTGGTCGTTGACGTACCACTTGCGGAGTTCGCCGACGCTCGGATCGTAAATCCGCTCGAAGCGTCCGACGGTGAACGGCTGATCGTGCATGCGCGACTTCGCTATGGTGAGAGGAGCCAAGGTTAAGGGGTGTATTCGGGCAACGTCCACGCTACGCTGACGATTCTTGCATTCCGCGAGTTGCGATGTGGCCGGTCTCGATACAGATGCGCTGAAGCGCGGTTGGTTCGATTTCCGCCGGAAGCGCTTCTGGGCGTGGGTGCTGCTGGCGTTGTATGCCGTGTTCGGATTCGTCGTGGCGCCGCTGATCGTGCGCAGCGTCATCGTGTCCGAGATCCATTCGCTGCTCGGCCTGGATGCGACGCTCGACGACGTGGACATCAATCCGTTCGCGCTCACCGTGCGACTGGAGAAGTTCGCTATTGCCGATGCGAAGAAGGCGCCGCTCGTTGCGTTCGACGAACTGGATGCAAACGCGCAGCTGTCGAGCATCGTGAATCGCGCGTTGACGCTGAGTGAACTGCGGATCGTGCACCCGTTCATTCGCGTCGAACGCGACGCGGAGAGCCGGGTGAACCTGAAAGCGCTGATTCCGCCCGAGGACCCGAAGGCGAAGCCCGAGCCGGAATCGCCGCCGCCGCGGCTCGTCATCGCGAGCGCCACCATCGAAGGCGGACGCGTCGCCATCGTCGACCGCAGCGGGCGGCAACCGTACGAAACCGAACTCGGGCCGCTCAACCTCGAGGTATCGGACCTGAACACGCTGCCGAACGAGGAGGGCAATCAGCGGCTCGTGGTGGAGACGCGCTTCGGCGGTCATCTCGAATGGACAGGCAAGATGACCGTGCGGCCGCTCACCGCGTCCGGGCACATCTCGTTGGCCGGAGAGAAGCTGTCGAAGATCTCCGCGTATCTGCCGGCTGAACTGCTGGCGTTCATCGACGACGGCACGCTCGACGCCGCGTTCGACTACAGCGTGGTAGGGAACAACGAAGGCAGGGCCACCGGGGAGATCGCAAATCTGAAACTGGCCGCCCGAAATCTCGGCATCGCGCAGCGTAGCGATGCGGGAACCGGCCCCGACCTGCTGCGCCTCGGTGAATTCGTTGTCGAGGGCGGACATCTCGCGTGGCCGCAGCGCGCGGTGACGGCGCAGCGTGTTGCCCTCGTGAAGCCGCAGTTGAGCCTCAGTCGCGACGCGCAACAGCGCTTCGTCTGGGATACGTTGTGGCAGTCGAGCGCGCCGGCGACTGCAGCAGCGACCGAACCACCGGAAGCGGCAGCGCCTCCCGCACAAGTTGCAGGAACGCCACCTGCAGAAGGTCCGACAACGCCGGCCGCGGAGGGCGCGCCCGCGAACCCGGCTCCGCCGAGTGTGACGCCCGCAGACGCAACCGAGCCGGCATGGTCGGTGGACATCGCAAAAGTCGAGGTCAGCGACGGTGGACTGACGTTCGCCGATCAGAGCGTGAATCCGCCGGGTGATATCGCCATCAGCGGACTCGCGATGTCGCTCGATACCGTCTCGCTGGCGAACGACGCGGTGATGCCGTTCAGCGTGAGCTTCAACGTAGGCGGCGGTGGATCGGTCGCGATGGACGGAACAGTAGCGGCCTTTCCCGAGGTCCGAGTCGACGCGAAAGCGAAGATCGATGCGTTGGGCCTGCCGATCGCGAATCCATACCTCGGGCTGACGACTTATCTGCAACTGAAAGCCGGCCTGCTCGGTATCGACGGGCACGTGGTGTCGAACCCGCAGGAGTTGTTCGGTTTCGACGGTCAGCTGCAGCTCACGGAACTCGATGTCGTGCGTGAAGGTGCCGAAGATCACTTCCTCGGCTTGAAGCGTTTGGACCTCAACGGTCTGACGGTGTCGATGGCGCAACGCCGCGTCGACGTCTCGCGCGGCGAGCTCACCGGTGCGTTCGCACGGATCTACATCTCGAAGGACCGCGTACTGAATCTCAGTGAGCTGACCCGGCCCGTCGCCGAAGTGCCGCCACCGGCGACCGCGGCGGCGCCTGCAGCGGAAGCGGCACCAACGGAACCGCCGTGGGGTTTCAAGCTGGCGCGCTTGAAGGTCGTCGACGCCGATGTCGATTTCGCGGATGAGAGCTTGCCGATTCCGTTCAAGCGTTCGATCTCGGCGCTGAACGGCAACATCGGCCTTTTCGATATCGCCAGCCGGTCGCCGACGCGGATCGCGCTGGAAGGGCAGGTCGGCGAATTCGGCCAACTGAAAGTCTCGGGGGCGCTGCGCGCGCTCGACCCGACGCAGAACACCGACATCACGGCGCAGTTCGTCAATGTCGAGATGCCGGGCGCGAGTCCCTACGTCATCCGGTTCGCCGGACACAAAGTGGCGAGCGGCAAGCTCGATTTGAAACTGCACTACGTGCTGCACGACGGCATCCTCGACGGCAATCACAAGATCGTGCTGCGCGATTTCGAACTCGGCGAGAAGGTGCCGTATCCGGACGCGATGGATCTGCCATATGGCCTGGCAATCTCGTTGCTGAAGGACTCGAACGGCAACATCGACATCGATCTGCCGGTGGAAGGCGACGTGAACGATCCGACGTTCCGCATCGGCGGTGTGATCATGAAGGCGCTCGCCAATCTCATCACGTCGATCGTGACCGCGCCATTCCGGCTGCTCGGTCGACTGGTCGGCCGCGGCGACTCGGAGGACTTCGACCAGATCTACTTCACGGCCGGTCGCGCCGATCTGGCGCCGCCGGAACGGGAGAAAGTCGCGAAGATCGCCGATGCATTGGTGATGCGGCCGAATCTCGCACTGACCATTCACGGCGTGACCAATGCGGAGGCCGACAGTCGCGCGTTGCGCGAGGCGGCGTTACGCGCACGCCTCGATGCGCGTGTTGGCGACCAAGACGCGGCCGGTCGCCTGAAGATAGTGCAATCGATGGCGAAGGAGAGCATCCCCGGGCTCGATCTGGCGGCACTGCGCACACAGTTCACGGTGGCACCGACACCGGGCGCCGCCGGCGCGTTCGACGAGACGGCGTATCTCAAGGCCCTCTTCGAAAAACTCGTCGATGTCGAGCCGTTGCCAGCAAGCGCGGTGGACGGATTGGCCGCGCAACGTGCGGCTTCCGTGCGAGAGGGTCTTGGCGCGAATGCGTCGCTCGATGCGTCACGCCTATCCGACGGCGACATACAGGAAGTCAAACCCGCGAAGGACGGCGCGGTACCGATGAAGCTCGAACTAACGGTGCACTAGAGGCGCACCGCGGACTCAGGGCCGACGCGCCGGAAAGTCTCCCAGCGTTTGCGCGACCACACCGGCGATGTCGTTGGGGCTGGCGCCCGGTGCAATCGAGCTGGTCATCGTGCCGAGCCACACTTCCTTGTCGGTCTTGCGGTCGACCACGCGAATCGATCAGGCGCGTTTCCTGAACTTTGCTGCTGCCGCCGCCGGTGCCGACACCGACGCCACCGCCGACGTTGCCGCCCCAACTGCCCATTCCGACGCCGACGCTGAACGGGTTGGACTTCGTCTTCTCGTACGGAGTGACTTCGTACGCGACCAGCAGGTCGGGCTCCGCTTCGGCTTGCGCGTAGCCTTTACGTCCGAGATCGGTATTGATCGAGTCGCGGATGCTTTCGTCGAACTTGCGTTGCGTGACGTCGGTGCTGACGAGATTGTTCCCGGCCGGTTGCCAGCCGAAGGTTTTCGACGCCGGAATGTTGGCCGATGGATCGATGCGCGATTCCGGCTTCGCAGGCGCCGAACTGGCGCAACCGCCCAACAGCGCGAACACGCAAAGGAAAACGGGGACGACGATTCGTGTGTGCATGTGACTCCTCCCGACGACGTTGCGGCATGCTAACACCGCGCAACGGATCAGCGCGGCGCGGCGACGCCGTGGTACATGTACGCGGCGAAACGCGGACCCTGTTCGTAGCCCTGCGCCATCGACTCGACGCGGAATCCGCTCGCTTCGAGCAGCTGGTCCGGCCGGCGCGTGAGATGGCAGCCGCCGCCGATGCGCTTCCACACCGGCTCGAGACCGCGCTGCACGCGCGCAACGCCGGGATCCGGCGCGCCGCCGTGTTCGATGAAGATCAACCGGCCGTCCTTCTTCAGCACGCGATGCATTTCGTCGAGTGCGCGATAGACGTTCGGGATCGAACACAGCGTCCACGTGCAGACGATCGAATCGAAGGTCTCTGCGTCCGCCGGAATGCTTTCGCCCGATACGGTGAGCAGTTCGACGACGGCGCCGAGGTTCATTGCGCGCTGGTGCGCCATCTCGGTGAGTTCGGTTGCGGGGTCGAGTCCGGTCACGGAGTCGGTTGCGTCGCCGTAGAACTCGAGGTTGAGACCCGAGCCGATGCCGACTTCGAGCACGCGACCTTTCGCCAGCGGTATGTAGCGTTTGCGCAGCGCCATCATCTGCGGCATTGCGCATGCCGAGTTGATCAACTTCGGCAGAACGTAGCGGCTATAGAGTCCCATGTTGCGTGCGGCCTCGAGCAGTGGCTTCGTGGCGGCTGAGAGTATGGGCCGGGCCGATTCGTGTCACAACGCGCACGCCACAGTAGAATCCCGGCCATTCGCAACGATGGGAGAGATCGATGCTGACGCGGCGTCGGGGTTACATGAACGTTCGGGTAGAGGCGGCATCGGCGGCGAGTCAGCAACTGGAGCAGGAGGGCTGGGCCGTGGTGCGCGGTGCGCTCGGCGCGGACCAGATCGCGGCGCTGACGGATGAAATCGAAGCGTTGTACGCGACGCTGCCGGCCGATGGCCGCAACCCGCACCGGCCCGCCGAAGAGGACGACGATTTCCGTTACGAAATGCTCAATCGCAGCGCGTTGTGCCAGGAGGTGATCGGCACTCGCGCGATTCTCGATGCGATCGAACCGCTGCTCGGCGAAGACTGCCACGTGATCGCGAACACGTGCTGGCGCAACCCACCGCGCGAGGTCAACACGCACGGCGGCGGCGCGTGGCACATCGACGCGGGTCCGCACATTCCGCGTCCGCCCGGCATTCCGTGGGACGACCGCATTCCGTATCCGATCTTCGCGATCGGCGCGCACATCTATCTGAAGGATTGCCCGCTGGAGTGCGGGCCGACCGGTGTGATTCCGCGCAGCCACAAATCGGGCCAGCGGCCGCCGGACGATCGCGTCTGGGACGTGGAGCTGACCTGCGACGGCCGCGGTGTGGTGCCGCTGCTCGCCAAAGCGGGCGACGTGGCGATGTTCGTATCGGACGTGTGGCACCGGCGCTTGCCGCCGTTGCCGGGAGACGCGGGCCGACTATTCCTGCAGGCGCACTACGGGCGCCGCGACATCGCGCAGCGCATTCGCACCACCAGCCGGGTCAACCATCTGTCGGCGGAGGCGCGCAAACGTGCCAAGACGCCGCGCCAGCGCAGCCTCGTTGGGCTGCACCACAATTTCTTCTACGACGGCTGAGAGTGACGTCGGCGAGTCGCCGAACTCGTGTAGTCGATTGGCCCTATCGCCACGCGCCCGCGTTTCGTTATGGTGGCGTGGGCAGTAGTGGAGGGTGAACACATGAACGGACCCAAGGTCAGGCTCAGTTACGGCACGATCCGCGGCGCGACCATCAACAACGTGCACTGCTTCAAGGGCATTCCGTACGCGGCGCCGCCGGTGGGCGATCTGCGCTGGCGTCCGCCGGCGCCGCCGATTCCCTGGACCGGCGAGCGCGAGATGACCGAGTTCGGTCCGTCTGCGATGCAGGGCAGCCTCGGTGCGATGGGCGAGATGATCGGTATCGCCGCCGGGCCGACAGACGAGAACTGTCTGACTGTGAACGTCTGGACCGCCAACGTGACCGACGAAGAGAGTCCGGTGATGGTATGGATTCACGGCGGCGGCAACGTCGTCGGCTCGTCGGCGCAACCGCGCTTCAACGGCGAGTACTTCGTGCAGCGCGGCGGCATCGTGCTGGTCACCATCAACTATCGGCTCGGCGCGTTCGGTTTCCTGCATTCGCCCGAACTGGGCGCCAGCGGCAACGAAGCGCTGCTCGATCAGATCGCCGCGCTGCGCTGGGTGCGGAAAGAAATCCGCAAATTCGGCGGCAATCCGAAAGACGTCACGGTGTTCGGCCAGAGCGCCGGCGGCATGGACATCACGCAACTGATGGGCATGGACGCCGCGGCCGGATGCTTCGATCGCGCGATTCCGATGAGTGGCGCGCTGTCGCCGCAGATCCCGCGCGAAGAGGCGGCGGCAACCGCGGCGCGATTCGCCGAAAAATTCGGTGGTTACGACGCGCTGCGTTCGGTGCCCGCGCAACAGATTCTCGACTATCAGCAAGCGCTCACGGCGGGCCAACTCGGCGGTGCGGCGCGTTTCGGACCGGTGCGCGATGGCCAGGTGATCCGCGCCGATGCGTCCGTGGCCATCGCCGACGGCACCTACACGAAAGGCATGCCGCTGATGATCGGCACGGCGCGCGACGAGTGGGGTCTCTGGACCGGCATGGATCCGGCCATGCGCTCGCTCGACGAAGCGGGTCTCGAGAAGCTGGCGCGGCGACCGTTCGGCGAGCGCGCGCGCGACGGCATCGAGGTGTATCGCAATGCGCGGCTCCGGCGCGGCGACGACGTCACGCCGGTTGCGCTGTGGCGCGCGATCATGACCGATTCGATGTTCCGCATTCCGGCGATCCGTCTGGCGGAGTTGCACTCTCACCACACCCGCGACACCTGGATGTACGTGTTCGACTACGAATCGCCCGCGCTCGACGGCCAGCTGGGTGCGTGCCATTCGCTCGACGTACCGTTCGTGTTCGGCACCACGGGCGTCGGCGAACTGGCGCGGTTCTGCGGCGACACGCACCTGGTGCGGTGTCTCTCGGAGATCATCCACGACACCTACGTGGCGTTCGGCAAGTACGGCAACCCGGAGAACGCGATGTTCGACTGGCCCGGCTACGACCGGATCTATCGCCGCACCATGCGGCTCGGCATGAAGTCGCACATGGAAGACGCGCCGATGGAAGAAGAGCGCGCCTTCTGGGAATCGTTGGCGAGCGTCTGATGGCACACGTGGAGACGCAGTGCATTCTCGTCGGCGGCGGTCCGGCCGGCGTGATGGCTGCGCTGTTGCTGGCGCGTCGCGGCGTCGACGTGACGCTGCTCGAAATGCACAAGGATTTCGATCGCGACTTTCGCGGCGACACCGTGCATGCGTCGACGCTGGACGTGCTGGATCAGATCGGGCTCGCCGGACCGTTGCACGCGTTGCCGCACGCGAAGATGCGCAGCATCACGCTGCACACGCCGAAAGGCGCGCTGTCGCTCGTGAACTTCGGCCGCCTGAAAACCCGCTATCCGTACGTGATGATCATGCCGCAGGCCGATTTTCTCGGCTTCCTCACGGAGCGGGCTGGCGCGTTTCCGAACTTTCATCTGCGCATGAACGCGCAGGTGGTCGACGTGCTGCGCGACGGCGATCGCACGGTGGGCGTGCGCTTCATGCAGGACGGCGAAGCGCACGAGCTACACGCGCCGTTGACGGTGGCGTGCGACGGACGTTTCTCGCGCATGCGCAAAATCCTGCAGCTCGAGGCGCCGGCGCAGGCGCCGCCGATGGACGTGGCGTGGCTGCGTCTGCCGCGCCGCGACGACGATGGATACGAAGAGGGCGTCTTCTACATCGCTAACGGCCGCATGCTGGTGATGTTCAATCGCCCCGATACCTGGCAGATCGGCTACGTGCTGCCGAAAGGCGACTTCAGTGCGGTCAAGGCGCAGGGGATGGATGCGTTCCGCAAATCGATCACCGATCTCGCGCCGTGGCTCGGCGATCGTCCGGCGGCGATCGAGCAGTGGCACGACGTACATCTGTTGTCGGTGAAGTCGGATCGCTTGCCGCGTTGGCACTACCCGGGTTTGATGCTGATCGGCGACGCCGCGCACGTGATGTCGCCGGTATTCGGCGTCGGCATCAACTACGCGATCGCCGACGCGGTAGAAATGGTCAACGCGACGGTAGAAGGTCTCGTGCGGGGCGATGCACCGGAGGCGGCGCTTGCCGAAGTGCAACGGCTGCGCGAGCGGCCGACGCGGCTCATTCAACGGATGCAGGCGGCGGTGCAGGAACGCATCGTCAAGCGCGCGCTCGACGGCAAAGAGTTCGATCTGCCGCCGATTGCGAAGCTCGTGCTGCGCACGCCCATCTTGCGCGACATTCCGGCACGGATCGTCGCGTCCGGTCTGTCGCCGGTGCGCCTCGCGGTCGTGTGAGTCACTTCGAGGTCGATTTTTTCGTTGCCTGGCGTCGTGCCGGAGGAGGGCGCGACGTCGAAGAATCGCTCGTCGATCCCGCGGTGACCGCTCGCAAGTCGCCGAGCGCCGCTCTGATCTGTGCCGGCAGGTCGCGTGGGCGGGCGCCGCCGACCCAGCGCTCGAATGCGATCTTGAAGATGGCGATGCCTGCTTCGGCAGCCAGGCTCGCGGCAGGATCGGCGACGTCGCGCGCGCGCAGCGCGTCCGCGATCGCCGCCGTGAGCGACGCGAGCTTGATCAACTCGCGTTCACGAAGCTCCGGATGCGCGGCGATGAGGCGCTGCCTCGCTTTGTAGTCGCGCCGCGGCGGAAACACCGCCGCTATCGTCTCGAGAGCACCAACGACCCAATCGAGGGGTGAGATTTCGCCGGGAGCGGCGGCGATGGAGTCCGCGATGCCTTTCTCGAGATCGGCCCCTCCGCCGAACAGCACTTCCCGCTTGTCAGTGAAGTAGCGAAAGAACGTGCGTTCCGTCAGCCCCGCGCGGGCGGCGATTTCGCCGACCGTGGTTCGGTTGTAGCCGCGCTCGTGAAAGAGTTCGAGCGCCGCATCGAAGAGCCGCTCGCGCGCATTGGGTTCCCATCGGGCCATGCGCGCCATGCTACCTGATTGCAGTGACTGACATCAGGTGGTATATCTGATGTCAGTATCTGACATCGACTGTAGCGAAGGAGTCCGACATGCGCATATTCGTCACCGGAGCATCCGGGTTCATCGGGTCCGCCGTGACCGCGGAACTGCTCGAGGCCGGCCATCAGGTGGTCGGCCTCGCGCGCTCCGAAGCATCCGCCGCCGCGACCGCGGCCATCGGCGCCGAGGTGCATCGCGGCAGTCTCGAGGATCTGGATAGTCTGCGCGCCGGTGCGGCGGCCGCGGACGGCGTCATCCATCTGGCGTTCGATCACGACTTTTCCCGTTCGCGCGAACTTGCGGCGGAGGCGGATGCGCGCGCGATCGCGGCGATGGGCGATGTGCTCGCCGGATCGAACCGGCCGATCGTCATCGCGTCCGGGTTGGGGATTGCGCCAGGCCGTGTGTCGACCGAGGCCGATCGCGCACCGCCGGGCTGGCCGCGGCGCGCGTCGGAAGAAGTGGTGATTGCACTCGCCGGGCGCGGCGTGCGCGGTGCGGTCGTGCGCTTGCCGCCGACGGTACACGGCCGTGGCGACAAAGGTTTCATTCCATGGATCATCACCGCCGCGCGCAAACACGGGCATGCAGCCTACTTGGGCGACGGCGCGAACCGCTGGCCCGCCGTGCATCGATACGATGCGGCGCGTCTTTTCCGGCTCGCGGTCGAACGCGCGCCGGCGGCTTCGATTCTGCACGCCGTCGCAGACGAGGGCGTTGCGGTGCGCGACATCGCGGCGGTCATCGCGCGACGACTGGGGGTCGGCGTCGTCGTGAAATCGCCGGCCGAAGCCGGCGACTATTTCGGCTTCCTCGCGGCGCTCATCGGGCTCGACATACCTGCTTCGAGTGCGAAGACGCGACAGCAACTCGACTGGAATCCGGTCGAGCCGACATTGCTCGCCGACCTCGACGAGGGTCACTACTTCGCGACGGCTCCGTCGGCGAACGCGTGAGCGCAACGAACGAGATCTGGATCCTCGGCGCGAACGGGCGGTGTGGCCGCGCGGTCGCCTCCGAACTCGCGGCGCGACAACACGCGCTCGTGCTGGTCGGTCGCGACGCCGGGCGGTTGCGCGATGCGGCGAACGGTATCGGCGGTAATACGCGCGTCGTCATGGCGGACTCGATCGCCGACATCGCCGAACGAATCGCCCGCAGCGAAGCGACGCTCGTGGTCAACACGATCGGTCCTTTCACGCGGACGGCGCTGCCGATCGCGCGTGCGTGCCCGCGCGGCTGTCACTACGTCGACGTCTCGAACGAGCTCTATTCGGTGATCGACTTGCTTGGACTGCACGACGAAGCGGTCGGCAGCGGTCGGTGTTTCGTCACCGGCGCCGGGTTCGGCTTGCTCGCGACCGAAAGCGTAGTGCTGAAGCTGTGTGAAGGTATGCCGCCGGCGGCGAGCGTGCGAGTCGACGCGGTGCCGTTCGTCGATGGCGCAGGTCCGCTCGGCGACACGCTCGCGGCGACCATCGTCGAAGGTTTGCCGATGGGCGGCCGCCGCTACCAGAACGGCGCGTTGGTGCGCGCGCAACTCGGCGCCGATCCGGAAAGGCTGATACTGCCTGACGGTTCTACGATGGTGACCGCGGCGATGCCGACCGGCGACCTGGAGGCGGCGCGGCGCGCCAGTGGAGCGTCGTCAGCCGTTTCGGGTCCAGCATGGCGCCGAGTGCGCCGCTCGCCCGCTTCGCGATGTCCGCGATCGCGCCGCTCTTTGGATTGCGGATCGTGCGCGACTTCGCACGCGCCGGCTCGCACAAGTGCAGGCGGCCCCGCCCGAGCACAAGCGCGACTCCTGGGGACACGCGCGGGTGCAGTGGTCGGACGGGCGCGTGCGTGAAGGATGGCTGCGCGCCGGTGAGGCTATGGCGTTCACGAACGCGGTGACCACCGCGGTGGCGCTGCGTCTCGCAGGCAACGAAGGCAGACCCGGCGCCTATACGCCCGGCGCGCTGTTCGGACCCGAACTCGCGGTGCAGGCGGGCGGGCAATTCATCGTCGGTCACGGAGCTTGAGAAGGCGATGCAGCGAAGAATCCGATCAGCGCGCGAATCGCGGGAACAGGCGTTCCGCCGCGCCGCGGTCGATCGACGCGCGTTGCATCTCGCTCATCGAATACGCCTCGTACATCGTGGGTGAACACCTCTCCGACCTGCTTCGGCGCGTGCGGAAAGTCGGTGCCGAACAGGACATGATCTGGCGCAGCGACCGCGAGCAGACTCGGCAATGCAGCGGGCTACCCGACAACGCGATGTCGTAGTAGAAGCGGCGCAGCTGAGCGAGCCCGTCAGCGACGTTGGCGGTCGACGTGGTGATCGCGATGCGGTGCGATGCATACGGCACGAAGCCGCCGGCGTGCGACAGAATCACCTTGATGTTCGGACAGCGCGCCATGGTGCCCGACGTCATCAGACGCACCGCGGCGCGCGTCGTGTCGAGCAGGAAGTCGACCGCGTAAGCGGGCACACCGGGAACCAGCGGTCCCGGCAGTTGCGCCGGGTGGATCGAACACCACGGCGTTGCGGCGATTCAGTTCATCGAACAACGGCTGCTGAGCCTCGTCGCCGAGATACGTGCCATGCGTGTTCGCGAGTAGTACGACGCCGTCGGCGTGCAACGTGTCGAATGCGTGTGCCAGTTCGGCGAGCGACCCCTCGACATCCGGAAGCGTCACGGTGGCGAAGAAACCGAATCTCCCGGGATTGCGCTTCGCGACGTCGGCCGCGTATTCGTTCACCGAACGCGCCATCGCCCGCGCTTCGGCGGTGTCGCCGAAATGCACGCCCGGCGTCGACACCGACACGATCGAGGTGCGTACGGAACGTGCTTCCATCGACGCCAGTGCGAGGTCCACGCTCCAGTCCGGAATCGGCAGCCCGCCGGCGTCTGCGCTCTTGCGTTTGAGCCACGCCGCGTAGTCGGGCGGCAGGATGTGGGGGTGCGTATCGATGCGGTGCGGTGTCGCCATGGTTCGTACCTCATGTTCGGAAGGGTGGAACGATGCCGCGATCCTAGGATCGCACCACGCAGGCATCGTCTTCCAGCGCCTGAACCGCCGTCAGCGGTTACCATAGCCGCCTATTTGATTGCTGGAGTTCCGTCTTGGCGCGTTCCCGTGAAACCGTCATTCGCGAAGCCGATCTGATCGACAGCGTCGCGGATGCACTGCAGTTCATTTCGTATTACCACCCGCTCGATTTCATCCGCGCCGTGCACGAGGCGTATCTGCACGAAGAGTCGCCGGCCGCGAAGGATGCGATCGCGCAGATCCTCGTCAATTCGCGGATGTGCGCGGAGGGCCACCGGCCGATCTGTCAGGACACCGGCATCGTCACGGTGTTCATGAAAGTCGGCATGAACGTGCGCTTCGATTCGCGAGCGATCGCTGCAGGAGATCGTCGACGACGGCGTGCGCCGCGCGTATCTGCATCCCGACAACGTGCTGCGCGCTTCGATCGTGTCCGATCCCGCCGGTGCGCGTAAGAACACGAAGGACAACACGCCGGCGGTGCTGCACGTCGAACTCGTCGCCGGCAACACTGTCGACGTGCAAGTCGCGGCGAAGGGCGGCGGTTCCGAGAACAAATCGAAGATGGCGGTGCTGAATCCGTCCGACTCGATCGTCGATTGGGTGGTGAAGACCGTGCCGACGATGGGCGCCGGCTGGTGTCCGCCCGGCATGCTCGGCATCGGCATCGGCGGCACCGCGGAGAAAGCGGCGGTGATGGCGAAGGAAGCGCTGATGGATCCGATCGACATTCACGATCTGAAGAAGCGCGGTGCGGCGAATCGCGTGGAAGAACTGCGGCTCGAGATCTTCGACGCCGTGAACAAGCTCGGCATCGGCGCGCAGGGACTTGGCGGACTCGACGACGGTCGTCGACGTGAAGATCAAGGATTTCCCGACGCACGCGGCGTCGTTGCCGGTCTGCATGATTCCGAACTGCGCCGCGACGCGGCACGCGCACTTCGTGCTCGACGGTTCCGGTCCCGCGCTGCAGGAGCAACCGTCGCTCGACGAGTGGCCGGACGTCGCATGGGATGCCGGCCCGTCCGCGCGCCGCGTGAATCTCGATACCGTCACGCGCGAAGACGTGCTCGCGTGGCAACCGGGCGACACTGTGCTGTTGTCAGGGAAGATGTTCACCGGCCGCGACGCCGCGCACAAACGCATTCAGGATCTCTTTGCGAAAGGCGAGGGCTTGCCGCCGGGCGTCGATCTCAACGGCAAGTTCATCTATTACGTCGGTCCGGTCGATCCGGTACGCGACGAAGTGGTCGGTCCCGCCGGCCCGACGACCGCGACGCGAATGGACAAGTTCACCGACATGATCCTCGAGAAGACCGGGCTGCTCGGCATGATCGGCAAGTCCGAGCGCGGCCCGACCGGCATCGAAGCGATCAAGAAACACAAAGCGGTGTATCTGATGGCGGTCGGCGGCGCGGCGTATCTCGTCTCGAAGGCGATCACGAAGTCGCGCGTCGTCGCGTTCGCGGATCTGGGGATGGAAGCGATCTACGAATTCGAAGTGAAGGACATGCCGGTGACGGTGGCGGTCGATGCGCGCGGTAATTCGGTGCACGAAAGCGGACCGGCGGAGTGGAAGGAGCGGATTGCGAAGGCGGTGAAGATGGTGGGGTGACGTTGCCGAGTTCATCCCGCTACGGGTGAAACGGCCGCAGGATCCCGGGCGGCGGCGCATCCGGGCGATGGTGCCCCCACACGCTGCCGGCGTCGTACGACCACACTACCCAGTCGTCGTCGTCCACCAGCAGCCCACCCCAGCCGTATTCGATCTCGAAGCCGGACGGCGTGCGCACGTAGAACGACGTCATGCGGTCGTTGGTGTGGTGGCCGAGGCTCATCGCGAGCGGCAGCTCCGCTCGGTGCAGACGGTCGAGCGCGGTGCCGACGTCGTCGAGCGACGTCGACTTCGAGCATCAGATGATGCATGCCGACCGCGCCCGGCACCGGCGCGAAGGCGAGCGTGTGATGGCGCGGATTGCAGTGGAAGAAGCGCGCCTTGATGCTTCTCGACGCGATCCGAGAGTTTGAAGCCGAGCACGTCGATGACGAACCGCTCGGCGCGCGCGAGGTCCGGCACCATCAATACGACGTGACCGAGACCGCCGGCGCCGGTGACGAAGCCGGAGATCGGCCGGCCCGGCTTGAACGTGCCCGGTCGCGTCATGAGCCCCAGCTGACTTCGTGGCGGAAGCCGAACGGATCGACGAACCACGCGACGTCGGCGACGGCACGCTGCGCGCGCAAGTCCGCATCGCCGCGGTCACTTGAAGCCGTGGCGCTCGATGCTACCAACGGCGGCCTCGAGGGGCGCCGGGCCGGCGACGGCCCAGCCGAGATAGGCGAGATCGTTGCGTTCGCCCGGATGGATGTAGATGCGCGCCGCCGCGTCGTCGACGCGCAGCCGGACGGTGCCGTCAGCGCCCGGCTCGACGACTTCGGCGCCCAGAATCGACGTTGCGAATTCCGGCCACGCGGCCGCGTTCGGCGAAGCGATGCCGATGTAGCTCAATGATTGGATCACAGCACCATCTCCAGTTTGTCTGAACCGAGCATTGCGCCGCCGACGTAGCGCGCGAGCGGATCGGGCACCAGGAACGCGTGGCCGAGCGCGCCTTGCACGTCCTGGAAGCGCTGCTGCAACGGATGATCGAGGTAGATCGAACGGCCGCTGGCCGCGCGCATCAGACCGACCGACGGCGTCGCCGACCAGATCGCAGCCGCGGTTCAGGTTCCAGCGATCTGCGCGCGCAGCGCCATCGTCGCGGGCTCGCGCGCCTGCGCCATCTCGATGAGTTCGGTCGCGTCGGCGTGCAGCGCGTCATCGTTGCATCGACGTACCACGTCGCGTCGGCGAGCCGGCGCTGCAGCAGCGCATCGTCCGCGGCGCGATTCGGCACCGAGCCGCCGCGTTGCGTTCTGTTCGATCCACGCGTCGACGAAGCCGCGCGCGGAGCCGAGCATCGACGCGGCGACGGCCATGTTGAACACCACCGACCACGGCAGGCGGTACAGCGCGCCGGTCGTTCGTCTCTGGCCCGGCAGCGGTTGATTGAACGCGTAGTCGAGGTGCGACTGCGTGCGGTGCGTCCGGCACGAACGCGTCGTCGACGACGATGTCCTTGCTGCCGGTGCCGCGCAGGCCGGCGACGTGCCAGTTGTCGTCGATGCGGTACTCGCCGGCAAGCAGCAGGAACGAGCGGAAGTCCGGCAGCGGCTCGCCGCCGATCTCGCGCTGCCGACGTTGGCGCCGAGGTTGACGCCGCGGCAGTGATCGCAACCGGACGAGAACGACCAGCGACCCGACAGACGATAGCCGCCGTCGACCGGTTCGGCCTTGCCGGTCGGGTTGTACGACGACGAGTGCATCGTCGCCGGATCGTCGCCCCACATGTCGCGCTGCGCGCGTTCGTCGAACAGCGCGAGCTGCCAGGGGTGCACGCCGATGACGCCGGCCACCCAACCGGCGGACGGCGACGCGCGTGCGATCTCGAAGATCGCGTCGAGGAACTCGACGATGCCGATTTCGCCGCCGCCCCAACGAGCGGGTTGCAGCGCGCGGAGGAAGCCGTTGTCGAGCAGGAGCTTCCAGGTGTCGTCGCTCAGCCGCCGCAGCTTCGCGTCCTCAGCTGCGGTCGCGGCGAACGCCGGTGCGAGTTGTTTTGCGCGCTCGACGAGATTCAACGTCATTCCTCTTGCTCGTGTGGCGAGCGATACAGTGGGATAAGTCGGTGGTCGGGGTCAACAGAGAGAGCAAAAGACTGTCGTGTCTGATGGCGGTGGAGGCTGGGTTGTTGATTGGTTGACAGGGATGGTGTGGAGGCGGGTGGGGACCGTGGCGGTTGTTGGTGGTCATGGCTTCGATCTGCGTGAGATGTTCCCCTTAATGTGGTTGTTGGGGTTGTGGATCGATGGCGGATCCTGAGATACTGTATACAATTCCAGTGGTTCGGATTCCGCCATGTGCATCCAAGCAATTCAGGCCGAAATCGTTTCGCTGTGCGCCGACATTCATCGCGCTGAGTACCGTCTGCTTGTGTTGATCGAAGAGCTGGACGCGGCGAAATCGTGGCGTCACGAAGCGATGCCGAGCTGCGCGCATTGGTTGAATGCGCATTGCGGGCTCGATCTGGTGACGGCACGCGAGAAAGTGCGCATCGCGCACGCGCTGCCGAAGCTGCCGTTGATTCGGGCGGCGTTTCGAAGCGGTGAACTGAGCTACTCGAAGGTACGCGCGATCACGCGCGTCGCGGATTGGGAGAACGAGGCCGAACTCGTCGCGATGGCAACCGCGAATACGGCGGCGCATGTCGCGCGCATCGTCACCGGGTTGCGACAGGTCGAGCGGTTGAAGGAGGCGAAGGTTGCGTTCGACGCTTACCGGCATCGGTCCTTCACGTGCCGCTTCGACGAGAACGGTTCGCTGGTGTTCGAGGGTCGGTTGCCGGCTGAGCAAGGCGCACTGTTGCTGCAGGCGCTCGATCGGGCGATGGACTGGTTGTTCACCGGTCAGCCGCATCGCGCCAGGCAGCAACGTGACGACGCTCGCGTGGAGGATATGCCGCAAGAAGTTCGGCGCGCCGATGCGCTGGCGATTCTCGCCGAACGATTTCTCTCGGAACCGCCGAGTGCCGAGGAAGGCATCAACACTGCCGACCGCTATCAGCTCACCGTGCACGCTCCCGCGGGAGCGTTGATCGAGTACGGCGATCTCGACGCGGACGATGCGCCGCAGATCGAGAACGGTCCGGTGTTAGCTACCGAAACGGTCCGCCGGATCGCCTGCGACAGCGCGATGGTCCGGATTCTCGAGAGCGGTGACGGAGAACCGCTCGATGTCGGCCGCAAAACGCGCGTGATTCCGCCGGCGATGCATCGCGCGCTGAAGCGGCGCGATCGCGGCTGTCGGTTTCCCGGCTGCGTGAACACCCGATTCGTCGATGGCCATCACATCCGACATTGGGCCGACGGTGGCGCGACGTGTCTCGGCAACCTCGTGCTGCTGTGCCGGCACCATCATCGGCTGCTGCACGAGGGCGGCTACTACGTCGTCAAGGACGGTGCGAATTTCATCTTCTGCCGCGGCGACGGCGAATTGATCCCGCCCGGGAACGAAACGCCGTTCGCCGCTTTGGTCGCGCGTGCGTACCGAACGTCCGCCGTCAACCGATCAATGGTCGCTGCGCCTTAACCCTACCGTCAGGCACACGAAGCGGCGCGGCTGGAGATGCCGATGCCGCGGCGCGCTTGCCGTATGACGTTGCGGTCGTGGCCGCTGGTGCAATAGCCGAGTGAAATGCCCGTCTCGGGATCGCCCCACGCGATCTGGCCGCCGGCGCCGCCGTGACCGAATGCGAGCGGCGAGTTGGTGTGGCCGAAACCGCGTGCGTTGCGGTGTTCGTCGCCGGCCACGACCACGCCGAGTGCGCGGTTCACCGGAATGCCCATCAGATCCGGGTAGTTGTTGGGCACGGTCAGTGCCCGGTCGAGCGTCTGCTTGCGCCAGATCTCTTTGCCGCCGAGTGCGCGGCCGTTCAGCAGCCCCTGATAGAACAGCGCGAGCGTCGCGGCCGACATGATGCCGCCGCCGCCCGGTACCGGCACGAGGCGCGTCTCGGTCGTGTTGAATGCGGTCAGCGCGTCTTCGGTGACTTCGGTGACCGGCGGCATCGGCACGCCGAGCGCGGCATAGTCCTTCTCGGTCAGTGCGTCGCCAACGTGGGTCACCGGAACGATCCGGTGGTGCTGTTCCACCGGGCAGGGGAGAAACATCTCGGCCAATCCCAACGGTTTCGAGATCCGCTCGCGAACGAAATCGTGGAACGCGACGTCGCTGCGGCGCTCAACCAGTTCCGCGATCACGTACATGCTCGACGTCGGGTGATATTCGAAGCGCGAGCCGACCGGCCAGTTCAGCGTCCACTCGGAGAAACGTTCCATGCGGCGTTTGTGATCGAACCATTCGGCGGTGCGGAACGGTGCGTGCGGAAATCCGGCGGTGTGCGTGAACAACTGTTCGACGGTGATCTTGTCTTTGCCGTTCGTGCCGAACTCCGGAACGATGTCCGCCACGCGCTCGTCCATCTTCAGTTTGCCGTCCTGCATCACCAGCCAGCCGGCCGCGGACGTGATCGCTTTCGTCGACGAGAACACGTTGAACAGCGATTCGTCGGTGGCGCTGCCGAAGCTCGCGATCGCCGCGATCTTGCCGTGCCGCGCGATCGCCACCTGGCACGCCGGCAGCAATCCGTCGTCCACTTCTTTGCGTGCCCGCATGAGCAGGGCGTCGAGTTTTTCCGAATCGATACCGACGTCCTCAGGCGATGCGGCGACGAATTGTGAATCGATCATGGCGTTGTTCCCCTCGTAGAAGTCTGCGGAATTGTAGGTTTACGAAGACGGCGTGGATATCCCGGTGACCGCCCAGCCGTAGCTCTGCACGCGCCAGCCGTTCGATTGCTTCGTCAGCACGAAGGCCCAACCGCCGGTTTCGACGAACGCGGTGCCGCGAAACGTCCCGGTCCACGTGGTCGGTAGCGAGAAGAATGCTTGGTTGCCGGTAAGGCCGTAGTCCTGCGGTGGGCCGAACGTATGGTGGAGGTCTGCAGTGAATTCGCGATGTGCCCGCATGCCGGCGGCCCAGGCATCGACCGCACGGGCTCCGTCGAATCGATACGGCGCGAAGTTCTCGATGATGGCGACGTCGCGCTCCGCAAACACGCCGGCGATGTCGGCGCGCGTCGAGCGTCTCGATGAAGCGCGCCACGCGCTCGGCCAGCGCGAGCATCTCGGGATCCGGGCCATCCGCCGCGCGGGCGGCGGGCGTTATGATCGTCGCGCTCATCGCGAGGCTCCACATCAGGACGGCGAAGTTCAGGGTGTTTTTCATGTGGCCAACATTGACACGCCGTTTGCGCCGGAACCAGCCGTGACCGGCGTCGTCGATGCACTGAAGTCGAAAGCGCGTGTGCTGAAGCGGCATGCGCTGACCGTCTATTTCGCGGCGCGCGATCCGCGCACGCCGCTTCCGGTGCGCTTGTTGGCGCTGTGCATCGCGGCGTATGCGTTCAGTCCGATCGACCTCATTCCGGATTTCATTCCGGTGCTTGGCTATCTCGACGATCTCGTGCTGATACCGCTCGGCGTGGCGCTGGTGGTGAAGCTCGTGCCGCTGGAAGTGATGCAGTCGGCGCAGGCGCGGGCCGAACAAGCCGTCGAACGGCCGACGTCCCGGATGGCCGCGGCATTCGTCATCGCGGTATGGATCGCCGTGTCGATCGCGTTCGTTCGATGGGCGATGCATGCGCGCGGGTGACGAACTGGCGATCGGCCTCGCGCTTCCGGAGGAACTACCGGCGGTGCGCGCGCTGATCGTCGCCGGCCTCACGCAGCGCTGGGGCAGCTATCTGCAGTCGGCGAACCCGGACCTCGCGGCGTTCGAACGCACGTATGCGAACGCGTCGGTCATCGCAGCGAAGCGCGCCGGCGAGGTAGTGGGGTGCGGCATCCTCGTCGCGGAGGCGCCGGGCATCGCGAGGATCGTGCGGATGTCGGTGGCCGCCGATCTGCAACGCACCGGCATCGGCGGCAAGGTGCTGCGCGCGCTGCTCGATCGGGCGGTGCAGCTCGGCTACTCGCGCGTCGTGCTCGAGACGTCGGCGGATTGGCACTCGGCGGTCGGCTTCTACAAACACTACGGCTTCGTACCGACCGAACAGCGCGACGGCGATCAGCATTTTGCCTTCGATCTGGGTGGTCGGTTCCGGGTAGATTAGAACCTGGCGATCTCGGGGGAGACCACCATGTGGCTGCTGATCAAGAATCTGGCGTTCACGGTGCTGGTGCCGGGAACGGTCGCAGTGTTCGTTCCGCTCGTGGTGTTGCAGCACCCGGCTGAAGAGCCGACCACCGCGCCGCTCGCGTTGCTGTTGTTGTTCGTCGGCGTCGCGATCTACGCGTGGTGTCTGTGGGACTTCGCGATCACCGGTCGCGGCACGCCCGCGCCGATCGATCCGCCGAAGACGCTCGTCGTGCGAGGGTTGTACAAGTATTCGCGCAATCCGATGTACGTCGGCGTGTTGTGCGTGATCTTCGGCTGGGCCGCGCTGTATCACTCAACGACGATTGCCGCTGTACGGCGTGTGCGTGTGGATCGGCTTCTATCTCTTCGTGCTGTTGTACGAAGAGCCGCACCTGCGCCGGGTTTTCGGCGACGCCTATACGCGCTACTGTTCCGGCGTTGGACGCTGGCTGACGATTCCAAAGCAACTGGGGGAAAAGTGACATGCCGACCGTAGAAACCGCGAAAGGTCCCGTCGAAACCCGCAAGCTCGGCAAAGTGCTGATGCACGAGCACGTGTTCATCATCTCGCCGGAGATGAAGGACAACTAGCCGGAGGAGTGGGGCGACGACGAGAAGCGCCTCGCCGATGCCGTGGTGCGCCTCAACGAACTGAAGGCAGGCCGGCATCGACACGATTCTCGACCCGACCGCGCTCGGCCTCGGCCGCTACATCCCGCGCATCAAGAGCTCGCCGATCGGATCGACCTGAAGATCATCGTCGCCACCGGGCTGTACACGTTCGACGTGTTGCCGCACTACTGGTCAGACATGCGCGGGCCGAAGGCAGCGACCCGATGGCCGACCTGTTCGTGCGGGACATCAACGAGGGCATCGCCGACACCGGCATCAAGGCCGGCGTCATCAAGTGCGCCACCGACGAACCGGGCGTGACGCCCGCGGTCGAGCAGGTGTTGCGGTGCTGCGCCCGGCGCATCGCGAAACCGGCGTGCCGATCACCACGCACACGGACGCCGGCGACGAAGCGCGGCCTCGAGCAGCAGGAGATCTTCAAGGAGGAGGGCGTCGACCTGACGCGCGTCGTCATCGGCCACAGCGGCGACACCGACGACTCTCGGTACCTCGAGGAGCTCATCGCCAACGGCAGCATCCTCGGGATGGACCGCTTCGGCATCGACGGCTGCTGTCCGACCGAGAAGCGCGTCGCCGCCGATCGCCGAAGCTGTGCCAGCGCGGTTACGCCGACCGCATGGTGCTGAGCCACGACGCGTCGTGCTACCTCGACTGGATCCCCGGTGAGATGCCGCCGTCGACGATGAGCCGCTGGCACTACCTGCACATCCGAAGGACGTGCTGCCGATGTTGCGCGACGAAGGCGTCACCGACGCTCAGATCCACCAGATGCTGGTCGACACTCCGCGCCGCTACTTCGAGCGGCAGGGGGCTTACTGAGCGATCCCGTTGCGCCGGTAGCACCGGCCGCCGCTGATCCAACCGGCGGCTTCAGCATGCGACGGCTGCTGCCGTCGCTGCTGATGGACGTGATCCTGCCGGTAGCGACGTTCAACGTTCTGAACGCGCTCGGCGTGCAGACGCTGATCGCCGTTACCGCCGGCGGCGTATTTCCGTTGATCAGCATTGCGCGCAGCTGGATCAAGACACGCCAGATCGAACCGCTCGGCATCGTCGTACTGACGTTTCTCGTATTGGGTACGGCCGCGTCGCTGATTTCCGGCAGCGTGTTGTTCGCGCTGATCAGAGGTTCGTTCCTGACGGCCGTGTTCGGTCTCGTCTGCCTCGGTTCGCTGCTTACCAAACGCACGCTGACGTTCTATCTGATGCGGCAGATGGTCGCCGCCGGCGATCCCGCGATCGTCGAACGCTGGAACGGTTTGTGGGACGTGCCGAGCTTCCGTCGCACGCAGCAACTGGTCGCCATCGTCTGGGGACTGACGTACGTCGTCGAAGCGATCGTCCGCGTGGTGCTGGCGCTGACGTTCGAACCGGCGGTCGTCGTGAACGTATCGCCGGTGTTCGCGTTTGCCGCCACTATCGGGCTCGCGCTGTGGACCCGTCACGTCATGCTTGCTTCGCGTGCGCGTCGCGAGCGTGAAGCGGCGCAGTCGGCGATTCACGCTGACTGACTGCCCGCGCCTGCTCCAGAAATGCCGCGGCCGCGCGAACCGCGTGAGCGCTTCGCGGCGAATGGAACATGTCGAAGGCATGCTGTGCGCCGACCATCTCGAGGTAGCCGACGGTTGCACGGGATTTTTCGCGCAAGCGTCCGGACGAACTCGCGCGCCTCTTCGACGAACACGAGCGTGTCGTGTGTGCCTTGGATGATCGAGAAACGGCGGCGCCGATTCGCTGACGCGCGCGATCGGGCTCATCGCATCCCACAGCGCCGGATTCTCCTCGGGCGTGGATTTGAAGATCTGCTTCGCAAGGAACGGAGTCATCGACGCCGAGCCGCGGATACGCGCGCGATCCTGCAGGTCGTACACACCGTAGAACGGCACCGCGGCCACCACGGTGGTGTCGACGTGTTCGAAACCCGGCTGAAAACGCGGCTCGTTTGCGGATAAGCGCAGTCAGCGCCGCGAGATGTCCGCCCGCGGAGCCGCCGGTCACACATACGAAGTCGGGGTCGCCGCCGTATTCGCCGATGTGCGCGCGAATCCACGCGAACGCGCGCTTCACGTCGACGATGTGATCCGGAAACGTGCCTTGTGGCGACAGGCGATAGTTGACCGCGACGCACACCCAACCGTGTTCGGCCGCCATGTGGGTCATCAGCGGCTGGCCCTGGTTGCTCTTGTCGCCGACGATCCACGCGCCGCCGTGAATCTGCAGCAGCACCGGACGTTTGTCGCCGGGCTTCGCGACCTTCGGGCGGATCACGTCGAGCAGATTGCGGCCGCCTTTGTCGCCGGGTAGCGAGTCGCCGTACGCGATGTTCGTTACGCGCTCGACCTTTGCGGTTCGCGAAGTCGAACGCGCGCGGAAATCCGTGCAGCGAGGAAATGTCGTCGCGCGTGGAAAGCCCCAGCGGCGCGAGTGCGAGCTGCACTTCTGCACCGCCGCGTATTCCGCGCAGGTGCGCGCGGACGAGCAGCGCGATACTGGCGAAGGTTAGAAGCGAGCGCCGCGACGCCTGTTTTTTCGTCGAGCGCGCCCGCCGTTATGAACGCGACGGCCATCAGTGTGTGAGCCACGATCGCGTGCGGCGCGAGTTCACCGCGTCAGCCACGCGAACAGCCACCACGGCGCCACTAATGGGCCGAGATGCCGCGCCTGCAGGTTGGTGCTGAGCGCAGCGCCGAAGCCGAACGCCGCAAGCACCAGGTAGAGCGTCGAGGCATTCATCCGTGTTCCTTCAATGATTGAGTGCAACGCGATAAGCGCGCGTCGCGGCGCCTGAAAACAAATCCGCTTTTTCCGCGGCCGACGCATTCGCCGCGATGCGTTTGAACGCATTCCACAGCACCGGATACGACAGCCAGTTTTTGTGTACCGGAAAGTTCGATTCGAACATGCATCGATGCGCACCGAAGCGTTCGATACACGGCTCGATCCACGGCCGCCACGCGGTGGCCACGTCGTCGGAACTCGGCGGCAGCGACTGTGCTTTGTTGTTACCGCCGAACTTCGCGGGCAACGCGCCGAGCTTCGACGTACACGTTGTCGCGGCGCGCCAGCTCCGTCATCGCCGCGAGCCATTGCGTGCGAACGTCGTCGAGCCGGTCGCGATACGGTCCGCCGAGGATCGGCGTGCCGGTGTGATTGAGGATGATCGTGAGATTCGGAAACGCGTCGGCGACGGCGGTCAGTTCCGGGATCTGCGGGTGATAGAGCCAGCAGTCGAGCGACAACTGCATCCGCTGCAATACGCCAATCCCGCTGCGAACCGCGGGTTCCGCAAGAAAGTGCGCACGCGGTGCGGCCCGATGCAATGCGTCGCTGTCGTCCCAGCACACCGACGCGCGGATGCCTCTGAACCGTCCGCCGGATGCGAGCGATAGCGATTCCAGCACCGGCTCTACCGCAGCGCCGAGCGTCAGATCGACGTTGCCGACGGCGGCGCGGCAGACACCCAGCCGAACCGAAATGCGCCGCTGTCGCTCATCGCCGCGATACCCGCGATGAACTCCATCTCGCCGACCGACCGCGAGCTCAGCGGGGCCGTCAGTCCGATACATCGAGTGGCATTCGGCGAACACGCGTCGCGACGACGTTGTGGCCGCTGCCGAGGTCCGCAGCGAACTCGCGCAGCAGATACGGCACGTCGTTGCGGATCCACAGGTGATGGTGCGCATCGACGATCGGCAGGTCCGGTTCCAGGATCGGTTCGACGACGCGGTCGAGCCACGCTTCGTGTTCGCCGCCGCGATAGTCGAACCGGTTCGCCATTTTTCACACACCCAGCATGGTCAGAGACCCAGCACGGCTTTGGCGATGATGTTGCGCTGCACCTGGTGCGAACCGCCGTAGATCGACGCCGCGCGGCTCGTCAGATACGTGGCGGTCGCGAGTTCAGTGTGCGCCGGCCCCACGGCGGGCTCGTGGAAACCGTTCAGCGAAATGCGCGCGTGATTCGGTACGCCGTAGTAGGCGGCCGCTTCGAGTTGCAGCGTGTCGATGCCTTGTTGCAGGTCGGCCGACGCGATCTTGAACTGCGACGACGCGCCGGAGCCTGGATGCGCACCCGAAACCAGTCGCGCGAGCGTCGACAGTTCGGTGAATTCCAGCGCCTGGAAGCGGATCTCGAGGTCGTGCAGTTTGCGCGCGAACGCGGGCTCGTCGATCAACGGCGCCGCGCCGTCGACCGCGTGCGTCACGACGCGCTTCAGTTCGTTCAGATGGATCTTCAGTCCTGCGGCGACGCCGCCGCTGCCGCGTTCGTATTCGAGCAGATGCTTCGCGACGGTCCAGCCCTGGTTCTCTTCGCCGATGCGATTGGCCACCGGCACGCGCACGTCGTCGAAGAACACCTGGTTCACTTCGTGGTCGCCGGCGAGCGTGATGATCGGCTCGATGCGCACGCCGGGCTGATTCATCTCGAACAGCAGGAACGAAATGCCCTGTTGCGGTCGGCCCTGCGTGCTCGTGCGCACGAGACAGAAGATGTGATCGGCGAAATGCGCGTGCGTGGTCCAGATCTTCGTGCCGTTCACGACGTAGTCGTCGCCGTCGCGCACGGCGCGCGTCTGCAGGCTCGCCAGGTCCGAACCCGAACCGGGTTCCGAATAGCCCTGACACCAGTAGTGTTCGCCGGTGAGCATCTTCGGCAGGTAACGGGCTTTCTGCTCTTCGCTCGCATATGCGAACAACGCCGGCGCCAGCAGGTTCGCGCCCTGATTCAGCACGCTCGGTGCGCCGGCGCGCGCGCATTCCTCGCGGAAGATGAACAACTGCGCCGGCGACCAGCCGGTGCCGCCGTATTGCGTCGGCCAATGCACCGCGCCCCAACCGCGGCGATTGAGTTTCTGCTGCCAGATGCGCGCGATCGGTCGGTCGACGAACATGCCGGACGCGCGCCGGTTCGCATCGATCAAGCTCGTCGGTCAACTCGGCTTTCAGGAATGCGCGAATTTCACCGCGGAGGCGTTCGTCTTCGGGGCTGAACCGGATGTTGAGCGGCATTGTGATTCTCGTGGTGGCTCGATGGGACGCTGCGGTGCGATCAGTGGTGATGCCCGCCGGCGCCGTGCACGTGGCCGTGCGCGAGTTCTTCGTCGCTCGCTTCGCGCACCTCTGTGATCTCGACGGCGAAGTTGAGGTGCTGGCCCGCCAAGCGGGTGATTCCCGTCCACGCTCACTGAGTCGTCCGAAACGTGCGTGACGACCACGACCTGCGGGCCGCGAGCCGTCTGGGTCTGGAAACGCATGCCGACGCGCAGGTCGGCATCGTCCGGGAACGCGCTGCGCGGGACGCTCTGCGTGAGGGCCGGATCGACGTGACCGTAGCCGTCGCCGGGCGCGACGCGCACGTCCAGTTTGTCGCCGGCGACGCGACCGGTGAGTTTCGACTCGAGACCCTGAATCAGATTGCCGCGACCGTGCAGATAGGCGAGCGGCTCGCTGCCCGCGGACGAATCCAGCGTTTCGCCCGCATCGTTGGTGAGCGTGTAGTGGATGAGTACGACGCGGTCGTCGGCGATCTGCATGGTGAGGGTCTCGATCTTCTCAGCGGATGTGGGCAGCGAATGATAGGCGAGCGTCTGCAAGCGTTGCCACTGCGCTACCATCCGAACCTCGTGGATTGTCGATAGCTTGTCGACAGCTTGTCGAAAAGAGGGGAGCGGCAATTGGCTGATACGCGGGTGTCGGATGACAAAAACGTGCTCGACGGCGTCAAGGTTCTCGACGTTGCGAGTTTCATTTTCGGGCCTGCGTGCGCCGCGACGATGGCGGACTTCGGCGCCGATGTGATCAAGGTCGAGGCGCCGGGCATCGGCGATCCATATCGCTACGTGCACAAGTCGTTGCCGTTTCCGCCGAGCGAACTCGACTATCTGTTCCAGCAGGACAATCGTTCCAAACGCGGCGTCGTCGTGAACCTCAACGTCGAGCGCGGACGCGAAGTGTTCATGCGTCTGGTTGCGTGGGCCGACGTCGTCATCACGAATTTTCCGCCGCGCGTGCTCGCGGCGTTGCGCATTCGTTACGACGATCTGATCGGCGATCACCCGAACCTGATCTATGCGCAGATCACCGGCTTCGGCGAAGCGGGCGCGGAGATGGACAACCCGGGCTACGACGCGACTGCCTATTGGGCGCGCACCGGCTTGATGGACGCGGTGCGGCCCAAAGGCGGAGAACCGGCGGTAAGCCTGGGCGGTATGGGCGACCATCCGAGCGCCTTGGCATTGTTGTCAGGCGTGATGCTGGCGCTGTATCGGCGCGAACGCACCGGCAAGGGCTGCAAGGTATCGAGCAACCTGATGGCGAACGGCGCGTGGGCCGGGTCCGCGATGATGGCCGGCGCGCTGGCCGGCGCACCGCCGTTCGAGCACATCGATCGCACCGCGCCGCCAAATGCGCTGGTGAACAACTACGTCACGCGCGACGGGCGCTGGATTCTGCTTGCCGCCGTGCAGCAGGAAAAAGACTTCCCGAGGGTGATGAAGGCGCTCGACCGCGAAGACCTGATCGACGATGCGCGCTTCGTCGATCGCGCGAGCCGCATGAAGAATGCGGCGGAACTGGCGCAACTGATGGATGCGTCGTTCAAGCGCAGGGATTTTCGCGACGTCCGTGCGGCGCTGGACACGAACCTGGTGGTCTACGGCGTGATGAATTCGCTGGCGGAGACGGTCGACGACGTGCAGATGCGCGCGGCGGGTCTGTTCGTGCCGGTCGACGGGTTGAATGTCGGGCGCGGCGAACTGGTCGCGAGCCCCATCTGGTTGTCGTGCGTCGAAAAGCGCGCGGCGCATCGCGCGCCGAAACTCGGCGAGCACACCGATCAGGTGTTGCGCGAATTGGGTTTCGACGCGGCGGCAATCGCCGCGCTGCGCGCCGAACGCGCGGTCGAATGACCGGAGCGGGTCGCCTAACGGCCGCCCACAGTCGCGCGATTCAGTGCGCCGCTGCGCTCGCAGCGCCCGCCCAGGTCCAGCCGGTCTTCACGGCCGTGGTGCGGTAGCGACTCACCAGGAGGCTCAGCAACTTCGTGGCGGCGAGTTCGGTGCCGGAAAATTCGCAGCGAGGCTCGAAATCTGCGCCGTACTTGCTTGCGATGAACTGACGGAACTCATTGCTCGCCGCGTCGCGATTGGCCTCGGTATACACGGACGACGACACACCGCTGAGATACACCTTGGGGGCCGCTGGCTCCCCGGCCTGTGTTTGTGGTCCGTAGCAGTAGAAATACATGGTGTCCGATGCCGCGCTGGCCGCCCATGCGGAGGGGAACATAAAGCAGAGCAGGGTCGCCAGCGCCCGTGACGTTCGAAGAAGTCTTCCTTTGCACGATCGATCTCACCTCTATTGCTTTGCCAACGCCCGATGCTGCAACGCTACCACTTCCGCGCGCTCATTCCGTGATGCTGCGACACGGATAGACCGCGCGGGTCATCCATATGTGGCTGACCCGCCGGCCGTCCGGATCATGCCAGGTCGAAGCGATCGAGGTTCATCACCTTGTTCCACGCCGCGACGAAGTCGCGCACGAACGCCTGCTGCGAGTCGCTGGACGCGTAGACCTCGGCGAGCGCTCGCAGCTGCGAGTTCGAGCCGAAGACGAGATCGACGACCGTTGCCGTCCACTTGAGCTCGCCGGTCGCCCGATCGCGCCCTTCGAACACGCCGTCGAGCCGGCAGACTTCTGCCACTTCGTGCGCATGTCGAGCAGGTTGACGAAGAAATCGTTGGTCAGCGTCTCGGGCCGCTTGGTGAAGACGCCGTGTTTGGACTGCCCGACGTTCGCATCGAGCGCGCGCAGGCCGCCGACCAGCACGGTCATCTCGGGCGCGGTCAGCGTCAGCAGGTTCGCCTTGTCCACGCAGCAGCTCGGCCGCCGATCCCTCGAGCCCCTTGCGCAGGTAGTTGCGGAAGCCGTCGCCGACCGGCTCCAGCACGGCGAACGAGTGGACGTCGGTCTGCTCCTGCGACGCGTCCATGCGGCCCGGCGAGAACGGCACCTTCACGTCGTGGCCGGCCTTCTTCGCGGCCGCCTCGACCGCGGCGCAGCCGCCCAGCACGATCAGGTCGGCCAGCGAGATCTTCTTGCCGCCGGACTGCGCGCCGTTGAATTCCTTCTGGATCGCTTCCAGCTTCTGCAGGACCTTCGCGAGTTCGGCCGGCTGGTTGACTTCCCAGTCCTTCTGCGGCGCGAGACGGATGCGCGCGCCGTTCGCGCCGCCGCGCTTGTCGCTGCCGCGGAACGTCGACGCCGACGCCCAGGCCGTGTTGACCAGTTGCGAGATGGACAGTCCCGACGCGAGGATCTTGGCCTTCAGCGCGGCGATGTCCTGCTCGTCGACCAGCGGATGATCGACGGCGGGGATCGGGTCCTGCCAGATCAGCGCTTCCTTCGGCACGAGCGGGCCGAGGTAGCGCGCGAGCGGGCCCATGTCGCGATGGGTCAGCTTGAACCACGCGCGCGCGAACGCGTCGGCGAACTCCTGCGGGTTCTGCCATGAAGCGCCGCGAGATCTTCTCGTAGGCCGGATCCATGCGCAGCGCGAGGTCGGCGGTGGTCATCATCGGCGCGTGACGCTTGGTCGGATCGTGCGCATCCGGCACGGTGCCGGCGCCGGCATCGCCCTTCGGCTTCCACTGGTGCGCGCCGGCCGGGCTCTTGGTCAGTTCCCACTCGTAGCCGAACAGCGTCTCGAAGTAGCCGTTGTCCCACTTCGTCGGATTGGGCGTCCACGCGCCTTCGAGGCCGCTGGTGATCGCGTGCGCGCCGTGGCCGCTGCCGAAGCTGTTCTTCCAGCCGAGGCCCTGCTCTTCGATGTTCGCGCCTTCGGGTTCGGGGCCGACGTGCTGGCCGGGATCGCCGGCGCCGTGGCGTCTTGCCGAACGTGTGGCCGCCGGCGATGAGCGCCACGGTCTCCTCGTCGTTCATCGCCATGCGCGCGAACGTCTCGCGGATGTCGCGCGCCGAGCCGACCGGATCGGGCTTGCCGTTCGGGCCTTCCGGATTGACGTAGATCAGGCCCATCTGCACGGCGCCGAGCGGATTGGCGAGCTCGCGGTCGCCGCTGTAGCGCTCGTCGCCGAGCCATTTGCTCTCCGGGCCCCAGTCGATGTCCTCGCGGCTCCCAGATGTCCTCGCGGCCGCCGCCGAAACCGAACGTCTTGAAGCCCATCGACTCGAGCGCGACGTTGCCGGCGAGGATCATCAGGTCGGCCCACGAGAGCTTGCGGCCGTACTTCTGCTTGATCGGCCACAGCAGGCGGCGCGCCTTGTCGAGGTTGCCGTTGTCCGGCCAGCTGTTGAGCGGCGCGAAGCGCTGCGTCGCCCGCGCCGGCGCCGCCGCGACCGTCGGCGATGCGGTAGGTGCCCGCGCTGTGCCAGGCCATGCGGATGAAGAGCGGACCGTAGTGGCCGTAGTCGGCCGGCCACCAGTCCTGCGAGTCCGTCATCAGGGCATGCAGGTCCTTGATCACGGCATTCGAGGTCGAGGGTCTTGAATTCCTTGGCGTAGTCGAAATCCTCGACCATCGGATCGGACAGCGACGAGTGCTGGTGCAGGATGTCAGGTTCGAGCTGATTGGGCCACCAGTCTGCGTTCGACTGGGCCTTGCGCGCGCCGCCCGAGAACGGGCACTTCGATTCGTCTGACATGGTTCTCTCCTGAGGTTGCAGACCTAGCAAGCTACGGTTGCGCGATCGATTTGTATAATTCAATCTTCAAATGCAGTCGATATGCTTGGCAAATACATGAAGAGAGTGGGTGACGCGTGACGCTCAAGGAACTGCGCTACGTAGTGGCCGTCGCCGGCGAACTGCACTTCGGCCGCGCCGCGGAGAAGTGCTTCGTCAGCCAGCCCGCGCTGAGCCTGGCTGTGCAGAAGCTCGAGGAAGAGCTGGACGTGAAGATCTTCGAGCGCCGCCGCAACGACGTGATGGTCACGCCGGTCGGTGCGCTGATCGTGCAGCAGGCGCGCCGCGCGCTGGAGGAGATCGACGCGATCAAGGAGTTCGCGCACGGCGGCAGAGATCAGCTGAGCGGCGTGTTCAGGCTCGGCGTGATCAACAGCGTCGGACCGTATCTGTTGCCGGAACTCGTTCCGGCGCTGCACCGCATCGCGCCGCGGATGCCGCTCGAAATCGAAGAAGGTCTCACCGCGAATCTCGAAACGATGCTGAAACGCGGCGCGCTCGACGCGATCGTCATCGCGTTGCCGTTCGATTCGGCCGGCGTCGAAACGCGCGAGCTGTTCGACGAGCCTTTCCACCTGCTCGTTCCGAACAACCATCCGTTCGCAAAGCGAAAAACGATCGGCAGCGACGACCTGGTCGGAGAGAAGCTGCTGTTGTTGCGCGCCGGGCATTGCTTCCGCGATCAGGTGCTCGATGCGTGTCCCGGTGTCGTGCGCGACAGCGACGAGTCGCGGCCGTCGCAGGGTTCGTCGCTGGAGACCATCCGCAACATGGTCGCATCGGGGCTCGGCATCTCGGTATTTCCCGCATCGGCGGTCACGTCGCGGTACACGAACCGTCTGTGTCGCGCGATTCCGTTCGAACGGCCGTCGCCGTCGCGGCAGATCGGTCTGGCGTGGCGCAGCGGATTCGGCCGCATCACGGCGATCGATGCGCTGACCGAAGCGGTCGCGAGCGTCAAGGGTGGCGGCGCGAAGAAAACGCCGCGGAGCGTTGGCGCTCGCGCTGCGCGTCGGCGATCCTAGTCCTACACGCAGCAACCGGAGCGAAGCGATGGACGACCAGACCGCGATGATGCGGCGACATTTCCAGAACCCGTACGCGAGCTATCCAATGGCGCGCGCGCAACGGCTGTTCAAGGATGCGCGCGGCATCTGGTACGCGGCGCGGTACGAAGACGTCGACGCGATCCTGAAAGACCGGCGTTTCGGCAAGAAGGCGCTGCCCGGAACCGAACACCGGTTGCCGATCCAGCAGCGGCAGGAACAGTCGGACCGCGTCGCGATCCTCAACATCGATCCGCCGGACCACACGCGCATCCGCGCGCTGCTGACCAAGGCATTCAGCGCGCCGCGGATCGAGGCGATGCGCCCCAAGATCGAGGCGCTGGTGAACGAGATACTCGATCGCGCGCTCGCGCAAACGACCCCGCAAGGGCGCGGCGAACTCGAGATCATGCGCGAGTTCTCGTTTCCGATCCCTGCAACGATCATCAGCGACATGCTCGGTATTCCGGTCGGCGGACCGCGACCGTTTCGCGGAGCTTTCGAACGCGATCATCGCGTTCGGCACCGGCGTAGCGCCGGGAATGGACGAAGCCACGCTGCGCGCGAAAGCGCGCGAAGCGACCGCGGCATTCGACTCCTATCTGAACGGTCTGTTCGAAGTGAAGCGCCGCGCGCCGAGCGACGACCTGACGACCGCGTTGATCCGCGCCGAAGACGAACACGGCAAACTGAGCGAAGAGGAACTGCGTCAGAACATCCGGCTGTTGTTCATGGCCGGTCACGAGACCACGGTGAATCTCATCGGCAACGCGCTGGTCGCGCTGTTCAACCACCCGCAGGAACTCGCGAAGCTGAAAGCCGATCCGTCGCTGCTGCCGCAGGCGGTGGAGGAGTTCCTGCGCTTCGACTCGTCGGTGCAGCAGTTGCCGCGCGTGGCGCAAGCCGATGTCGAGATCGCCGGCCAGACGATTCTCGCCGGCGAGATGATCGTGTGCCTGCTGGGGTCGGCGAATCGCGACCCGGATGTGTACCCCGATCCCGATCGTCTCGACGTGTCGCGCCCGTTCGTGCGGTCGAAGAGTTTTGGCGGCGGCATGCACTTCTGCCTCGGCGCGCAACTCGCGCGGATCGAAACCGAGATCGCGCTCGGCGTGTTGTTCCGTCGTCTGCCCGGACTCGAACTGACGAATCTGAGCGAGCTCGAATATCCGCTGAACCCGTTCTTCCGCGGTCCGGTCAAACTGTTGGCGCGCTGGTCCGCCTGAGGTCGGCGAGGCAGGGGAGATGGCATTCAGCACAGCACCGTTCGCTCGCGGCGACCTGCCGCAGCTGCACGCGTTCATTTCGGCGAACGCCGTGGCGCGCGCACCGGTGCCGATCTATCTGATGACGAGCGACGTGGCCTGGCGCTTGCCGGGCTCAGGGGCAAAGGAGAACCTGCGCTTGTGGCGCGACGAGGCCGGTCTCGCCGGATTCGTCTGGTTCGAGCCGACCACCGGAATGGAGTTCGACCTCCGGTACGACCTCGACTACGACGACGCCGTCGCTTCCGACATGCTGGCGTGGGCCGAAGCGCGACGTGGCGAGTTCGCGCCCGCGTATCCGCGCTTCGTCGACCTGCGGTCGATGGACGAGTGGAGCGAGGAAATACTGCATCCGCGCGCGCCGGCGGCCGATGGACACCGCTACCTCACGACGATGGCGTTCGACGAAGACGTCCGACGCGTGGCGTTCCTGAACGCCAACGGTTATCGACCGACGCAGCATTTCATGCCCGACTATCGACGCGACCTCGAGACGTCGATCCCGCCCGCCAACCTGCCGGACGGCATGCGGTTGCGACACGTGACCGAGGCCGACCTCGACGAACGGGTCGCCGTGCATCGCGCTTCGTGGCTGCGCAGTACGTGGAGCATGGAGACGTATCGGAAGATCCGTGCAAGCGAAGTGTACGATCCCGAGCTCGACATCGTTCTCGAAGCGGGCGACGGTTCGTTCGCGGCTTACTGCATCTGTTGGGCCGATCCGATCGCCGGCGTCGGCTCGTACGAGCCGGTCGGCACGCGGCCGGAATGGCGCGGAAAAGGCGTTGGCCGCGAAGTCATCTACGAAGGATTCCGGCGCTTGAAGGCAAAGGGAATGGGTGCAGCGCGAGTCGGCACCGCGGGATTCAACGCGCCGGCGCAGGCGCTGTACGAGTCGTGCGGCTTCGTGCGCGTGGGCACCTGTCGCACCTTCATGAAGGTGATCTGAGATGATCGAAACGTACAAGGGCTCGTGTCATTGTGGCCGTGTTCGCTTCGAGGTGGATCTCGATCTCGATCATGTGCGCGTGTGCGATTGCTCGATCTGCCGCCGGCGCGGCGCGTTGAACCATCGCGTGCCGGAGGAAGCGTTGCGGCTACTCACGCCGCTCGATCAGCTCACGCTGTATCAATGGCATACGTTCACCGCCGAAGATTATTTCTGCCCCACGTGCGGCATCCTGCCGTTCCGGCGGCCGCGCACGCGCACTTCAAAAGAAGCGCTCGAGGGCGCGCCGCCGTTCACCGGTTGGGCCGTCAACGTGCGATGTCTCGACGGGGTCGACATCGATGCCGTGCCGATCAAGCGCGTGTTCGGCAGCCGGCTCGACTGAATCTCACGCAAACGAGGTGATCATGGCGCGCATCGAATCCAGACTGGCGGATCTCGGCTTGATCCTGCCGCCGCAGATGACGCCGCCCAACGGCGTGGTGTTGCCGTTCCGCTTCGTGCATGTCGTCGGTAGTCGCGCGGTGATATCGGGCCATGGTCCGCAACGTCCGGACGGTTCGATTGCCACGCCGCTCGGCAAGGTCGGCGCGGATCTGACCGAACAGGAGGGCTACACGGCCGCCCGACTCACCGCGCTGTCCATCCTCGGCAGCCTGAAGCGCGCACTCGGCGATCTCGATCGCATCCGAAGCTGGGTGCGCGTGTTCGGGATGGTCAACTCGGCGCCGGGCTTTGCGCGCCAGCCGAGCGTGATCAACGGTTTTTCCGATCTGATTCTCGAACTGTTCGGGCCAGAGGTCGGCGCGCATGCGCGCAGCGCGGTCGGTATGGCAGAGTTGCCGTTCGGCATACCGGTGGAGATCGAAGGCGAAGTCGAAATCGCGCCGCGGTAGGTACTTTCTCAGCCAGAGGAATTGGCGATGTCGGAGCAAACGAGTTCTCTCGAAGGCGGCTGCACCTGTCGCGCGGTGCGTTATCGAATGACGAGCGCGCCGCTGTTCGTGCACTGCTGTCATTGCACGTGGTGTCAGCGCGAGACGGGTACCGCGTTCGCGCTGAATGCGATGATCGAAGCGGATCGCGTGCAACTGCTGCACGGCGAGCCCGAAGTGATCGTCACGCCGTCGAACAGCGGGCAGGGTCAGAAGATCTCGCGCTGCCCGGTGTGCAAAGTCGCGGTATGGAGCAACTACGCCGGTGCCGGCGACACCGTGCGCTTCGTTCGCGTCGGTACGCTCGATGAAGCGGGTCGGGTGCCGCCCGACATCCACATCTTCACATCGACGAAGCAACCGTGGGTGGTGCTGCCGCGCAGCATCCCGGCCGTGGCGGAGTACTACAAAGCGTCGGATTACTGGCCGAAGGAGAGCCTGGAGCGGCGCGCTGCGCTGCGTACGAAGCGGTGATGCGCGCGACTCGGAGCGGGCGTTAGTTCGGAGGCCATGAAGTGTTGACCGGTCGGTGTGCGTGCGGCGCGATCCGTTTCGACGTCGAAGACCGGTTCGTCTACGCGCTGTACTGCCACTGCGCCGACTGTCGCGCCGCCACCGGCTCGGCCTTCAGTGCGATCGGCGCCATCGAACGGACGAAGCTCATCGTGGTGAGCGGCGCGGATCGCATCCGATTGTTCGAGCGGCCGGACGACGAACGCGTCAATTTCTGCGGCAGCTGCGGTTCGATCGTGTTCTCGTTCGTGCGCCACGGCGAATTCGTGCACGTGCCGCTCGGAACGTTGCGCGAGGCGCCGTCGGTGCGACCGAGTTTTCATGCGTGCGTGGCGTCGAAAGCGCCGTGGCACGACATCACCGACACGCTGCCCCAATACCCGCAGCAACCGCCCGCGAGCGTGTTCGGTAGCGCCGCGAACGCGCGGCCACCGGTTGCGTTGTCGCCGCAAAGCAGCCGGTCGGAATACTCGCGTCGTTTGCAGCGCGTGCTCGACCACATCGATCAACACCTCGATGAAACGCTCGACCTCGAAGCGGTTGCCGAGGTAGCGCACTTCTCGCCGTTCCACTTTCACCGGATATTCGCGGCGTGGATGGGCGAGACGCCCGCCGACTATCTGCGCGGTCGCAGGCTCGACCGCGCGGCCGAACAGCTCGCGGCGGATCGCAGTGCGTCGGTGCTCGGCGTCGCGCTTTCCGTCGGCTTCGGTTCCGGCGAGTCGCTGGCGCGCGCGTTCAAGACCCGGTTCGGGTGCACGCCGAGCGCGTGGCGCGCCGAATCGCCGTCGGCGCGCGCCAAGCGGACCAAGAGCGTGCAACGGCGCGCCGCGCCGCGGCACGGCAAGCCCGGACAGTTCATGCGCAAGCAGGATCAGGTGACGACCCGCGGCGGCGCGCAGCATGACCGCTCCGATCAATACTTCGCGGAGATCAACATGCGAGTGAAAGTCGTCGATTTTCCGTCGACCCGCGTTGCGTTCCTGCGCAACGTCGGTCCCCTCGGCACGACCGTTGGCAAATTCTGGGGCGACACGGTGTTTCCATGGATGGCGGCGAACGGTCTGACGGATCGACCGCGCTACGGCATCGGGCTCGACGATCCGATGACCACGGCGCCGGCGAAGCTCAGATACGATGCATGCATCGAAGTGCCCGACGGATTCGTGGCGAAACCGCCGGCGGGCATTACCGTGTTGCCGGGCGGCCGCTACGCGGTACGCAGTTTCAAAGGCACGCCTGCGACCATCGGTGCGGCATGGATGGAAGTGTTTCGCGACTGGCTGCCGTCGAGCGCCATGCAGATGGATTCGCGACCGACCATCGAATACTACCCGGGCGGCTCGACCGTCGATCCGAAAACCGGCGTCTTCGAATGCGAGCTGTGGGTGCCGGTCAAGCCGCTCTGAGCGCCGACCCGATGCGATAGGATGCTCCTCCGGGGCCGGGTTCCACCGGCCAAACGGAGGTGTCGATGCGAGTTGTGCTGTTCGGTGCGACCGGAATGATCGGGTCGGGCGTGCTGATCGAATGTCTCGACGATCCGCGCATCGAGCAGGTGGTTTCGGTGGTGCGACATCCGGGCGGAGTCTCGCATCCGAAGCTGCGCGAACTCGTGCACGACGATTTTCTCGACTACGTACCGATCTGCGCCGAGTTTGCCGGTGTGGACGCGTGCCTGTTCTGCCTCGGCGTTTCGTCGGCCGGCATGAACGAGGCGGACTATCGTCGCGTCACGCACGATTTCACGCTAGCGGCCGCGAAGGAGATTCTCGCGGAAAGTCCGCACGCCGCGTTCTGTTACGTGTCCGGCGCCGGCACCGACGGCACCGGTCGGGGGCGGGTGATGTGGGCGCGCGTGAAAGGGCAAACCGAGAAGGCATTGCTCGCGATGGGCTTCCACTCGGCGTTCATGTTCCGCCCCGGTTACATCCAGCCGATGAAAGGCGTTCGATCGAAAACGGCGCTCTACCAGATGGTGTACAACATCGCCGCGCCGTTGTACCCCCTGATGCATCTGTTGGTGCCGAGCTACGTGACCACGTCCGTCGAGCTCGCCCACGCGATGCTCGAAGCGGCAGGCCGCGGATTCGAACGGCAGATTCTGGAGACACCCGACATCAATCGTCTCGCGCAACAGTACAAAGCCACCCGGCCGGCCGCATGACATCGCTCGCCGCGCGAATCCGACGGTGTGCGAAGCTGAGCGGCGAGTTCGTGCTGCGCTCGGGCCAGGTGAGCGACACGTACTTCGACAAGTACCAGTTCGAGGCCGATCCGGCGCTGCTGCACGACATTGCGCTGGAGCTCGCGGCGCTGGTTCCCGAAGACACGCAGGTGCTGGCGGGTCTCGAAATGGGCGGCATTCCGGTGGTGACGATGTTGAGCCACGTCACGGGGCTGCCGGCCGCGTACATCCGCAAGCAGGCGAAGCCATACGGAACGCGTCGGTATGCGGAAGGCGCCGAGCTCGCCGGCCAACGCTTCGTGCTGGTCGAAGACGTGGTGTCGAGCGGCGGCGCGATCATCGACGCGATGAAGATGCTGAAGGACGACGCGCTCGTGCCGGACGCGGCATTGTGCGTCATCGATCGCAGTAGCGGCGGGCGCGAGGCGCTCGCCAGACTCGGCTTGCCGCTGCACGCGCTGTACACGATGGCGCAGATCGAGAGTGGCTGAATGATTACGCGCGCCTCCGCGCTTGTCGGGCGCCAGGGTCGAGCTGCTTTCGATATGATTTGTATCCCAAGCGAGGAGGGCGGCGTCGATGGCGAAGGCAGCAAAAGGTTCGGGCGCGCAGACCAAGACGGAGCAGGTCAAGGCGGACGGTGTAGCGACGCCGAAGGCACCAAAGGTGAAGGCACCGAAAGTAAAGACGTTCAATCTGCACTGGGGCAGCGGCATCGTCGAGGAAGAAGCGATGATCACGACCGAGTACCACCGGCCGTGCCTGCAGCTGCTCAAGTTTACCGACGGTGAAGCTAAGGGGCAGTACGAAGTGCGGTTCTGTTTCTACGATCACCGCGGCGGGTTCCAGCGCTCGCCGATGATTCTGGACGAGAAGGAATTCGACGCGATGCGTCAGGCGCTGAACGGCACGCCGAAACTGAAGAAGATCATTTCGAAGCTCGTCCGCTGAGGCGCTTGCGCCACGGCAGCAACCGCAGCCCGGCGTCCCCGACGACCGACTCGATGCGTTCGCGCGCGGCATCTACGTGCGGCAGCGCGCCATTGCCGCGCGCCGACCACCAACTCTGCCACGTCGAAATTACCTTGGCGTGGCGTCCCGACGGCGTATGCACCTCTTCCGATTTGACGAGTAACCGCCGTTCCAGCGTGCGGCAGACGTCGCCGAGCTTCTCCGACTTCGACGTCCACTCGAGCGTGCTGGTATCGACCGGGCTCTCGTCGACGCGCGCAAGCAGACGACGCGCCGCCGGGGACAAGCCGTCGATCTGCCACGAGGCGCGCGCCAGCGCGACGGCTGCGACGTGCGGCCACAACGTGTCCCACAGATGGGTGACCTTGCCGGCCAGCAAACGCGCCTCGGCTACGCGCGGATGCGCCTCGAGGTCCTGGCACACCCAATAGATGACGTTCGACTTCGGATGCGCCCACCACGATCCTTCGACGGTTTCGCCGGCGACGATGTTCGCCAGGCTGGCGAACTCGCGCCCGGCCTGCAGCAGCAACTCGCGCCGTTCCAGTTCGGCGAGCACGCGTGAAGTCGCGGCAGTGGTTTCGGTTGGACGCGCCATGGTTCAGCGTACCGCGCGCAGGCGAAAGCGGCGACGCTCTTCAGCCTACCGTCGAGGCGGCTACCGGCTTTCGCGTGTTCGATGTCACCATGCGCCGATGCATTCGTCTTCCCCGCAGCCTTGAAGCGTCCGATCGTCGCGTTCGATACCGACGCGCTCGGCGATTGGGTTGCGCGGCTCGGTTGCGGCCATCGTCAGCACGTGCGGCACAAGCCGCCGTTCGTCGTGCGCGAATGGGTAACGACGGCGCAGGGGCGCGAGCGGATGCTCGGCGCCGATCTCGACTGTGTGCGATGCGACCGGTTCGAACTTCCCGAAGAGTTCCTGCCGTACAAACGCACGCCGGAGTTCGACGAAACGAGCGTGCCGGCGGGTCTGCGTCGCGAGCATTCGACGAAGGCGGGCGTGTGGGCGAAGATCGTGGTCGGCGATGGCAGGTTGCGATACTGCGTCGAGGCGCTGAACGCCGACATCGAGTTGTCGCACGATCGCGTCGGTATCGTCGTACCGGAAGTGCTGCATCGCGTCGAACCGCTCGGCGCCGTGCGGTTTTACGTGGAATTCTATCGAGCGCCGTGAGGGGCCATGGGTACAGCCAGAATCGAAGCGTTCAGCGACGGCGTGATCGCGATCATCATCACGATCATGGTGCTGGAACTGAAAGTCCCGCACGGCGACGACTTCCCGGCGTTGGTGCCGCTGATCCCGGTGTTGCTGAGTTACGTGTTGAGCTTCATCTACGTCGGCATCTACTGGAACAATCACCACCACATGCTGCACGCCACCCGGCAGGTCAGCGGCGCGCGTGTTGTGGGCGAACCTGCACCTTCTGTTCTGGCTGTCGCTGATTCCGTTCGTGACGGGCTGGATGGGCGAGAACCACTTCGCGGCCGCGCCGACGGCGTTGTACGGCGTGGTGCTGCTGATGGCCGCCATCGCGTACACGATTCTGCAGACCATGATCGTTGCCGCTGAAGGAGACGATTCACTGCTGAAGACAGCGCTGGGTCGGGACATGAAGGGCAAGCTGTCGCTGGCCGGCTATTCGATCGCGATCGCGATGGCGTTCGTGTCGCAGTGGATCTCCGGCTTGCTCTACGTAACCGTAGCGCTCATGTGGTTGATACCCGATCGGCGGATCGAACGCAGGCTGAGCAGTCACGGATGACCACGCGTCGCGTGCCGTTCGATGTCGACGCGCTGATCGCGCGCAGCACTTCCGGGCGCTGTTTCGTGTGTGAGTACCTGTCGGGCAACCCCGACTACGCACATGCGCTCGTCGCCGAAACCGACGATGCAGTCGCATTTCTCAGCAAGTACCCGACGCTGTTCGGACAGGTGATCGTGTCGCCCAGGCGGCACGTCGATCAGGTCACCGGCGACTTCACTGAGGCGGCGTATCTCGAATTGCAGCGGTTCATTTATCGCGTGGCGGAAGCGGTGCGACGGGTGTTGGCGCCCGAGCGCGTGTACGTGTTGAGCCTCGGCAGCCAGGCCGCGAATGCACACGTGCATTGGCACGTGGCGCCGCTACCCGCAGGCGTTCCGTTGGCGCAACAGCAATATCACGCATTGATGCATGAGAACGGCGCGATCGACGCCGATCCAGTCGAACTGGCAGCGTATCTCCGCGACCTGCGCGCCGCGCTCGGTTAAGGTTGATTGCAAAGGAGAAACTGATCGTGAACGAACTCAGCACCATCAAGAATTTCGTGCAACTCACCGACGACGTCGGGACGTCCGGTCAGCCGAAGCGCGATCAGTTCGAACTGATCGCGAAAGAGGGATACTCGGCGGTGGTGAACCTCGCGTTGCCGACGTCCGATCACGCGATCGCCGACGAGGGCAGCGTGGTCACCGGATTCGGGATGAGTTACTTCCACATTCCGGTCGATTTCGCGAAACCGACTGTGGCAGACCTGCGCACCTTCTTCGGCACGATGCAGGCGCTCGATGGCAGGAAGGTATGGGTGCATTGCGTGGTGAACGCGCGTGTCTCGGCATTCATGTATCTGTATCTGAAGCACGTGCGCGGCGTCGACGAAGCCGCGGCCCGGTCGCCCGTGCTCGCCCGTTGGGAGCCGACCATGGACGCCGTGTGGTCTTCGTTCATTCGGCTCGACGGCGATCAGATCGGTCTTTAAGGGGAAGTGGAATTGAGTGCTGTCGCCACCGCGCTGGTCGCTTTCGTCTGTATCGTCGCCGGTGCGATGAGCGGCCTGTTTCATCGGCTCGAAGTTGCCCGATCACCACCTCACCAGCGAATCGAAAGACGTCGTGCGCCTGTCGATGGCGATGATCGCGACGCTGACGGCGCTGGTGCTAGGTCTGGTCACGGCGTCGGCGAAGAGCGCATTCGATGCGGAAGACGCGGCAATCAAGAACACGTCGGCGACCGTGCTGTCGCTCGATCGGATGCTGGCCGACTACGGGCCGGAGACGAAGAGCGTTCGCAATCACATCAAGCGCGCGCTGAGCGAACGCATGGCCTCGGTGTGGCCCGAGAGCGCCGAAGCGGCCGAGCGCGAGCTCGACGCCGCGCTGCCCGGTGAAACCGTCGTGACGGAAATTCTGGCGCTGCAGCCGCAAACTGACGCGCAGCAGTGGTACAAGGGCCGTGCGCTCGACCTCAGCGATGAAATCCTGAAAGCGCGCTGGATCGTGTTCGGCCGTAACGAGTCCAGCGTGCCGCCGATGTTCCTGGTGGTCATCATCTGCTGGCTGACCGTGCTGTTCGGCAGCTTCGGATTATTCGCGCCGCTCAATGCGACCGTCGCGGGTGCGTTGTTCATATGCAGCCTGTCGGTGGCCGCGTCGATCTTCCTGATTCTCGAGATGAACACGCCGTTCTCCGGCGTGATGAAGATATCGAGTGCGCCAATGCAGTTTGCAGTGGCGCACATCGATCAATGACGACTATTCGAAGCGAAGCTGCAGCCGCGTGTAATAAGTCGTGTCGAGTTTGTCGCGATCCGGCGCCGGCTCGCTGTTGTAGTCGTCGTGCACGCCTATGCGCAGAGTCCATTTGCTCGCGCCCACCGGCATCGCGAACGCCGTGTCGTGCGTTAGCAGGTAATTGCTGAAGTCGTCGAGCGCCGGCGCATATGCGAGGCTGTTGTCGAGCGCCAGCCACGGCTTGAGCAACCAGTGGTGTGCAACACCGCTGTCGAGCGTGGCGGAGCTGTCGTCCTCGACGTCGTTGTCGAACGACTGGTGCCGGTATCCGAGACCGAGCCAGAAGCGGAGCGTCTGATCGTCGGTATGGATCGGCCGCCACGTGCCGCCTGCGGCCACCGTGGTGCGCAGGTCAATGTCTTCGAACTTGTCTTTCTCGAGTTCGCCGCGAACATACCAGCCCCAGGGGTCGTACATGTAGGCCGTGTAGGAAGCGCCCGCGATCGACTCGTCGCTGGTTTCGTCGCCGTCCTGCTCGGCGCGCTGATACGAGCCGTAGAAGCGCAGCTCGTCCGCCTTGCTGACCAACCTCATGTCGACCAATGCGTTTGTGGTCATCTCGTCCGAGTTTCCGGACTTGCCCGCGATGTCGGCGCCGACGACGTATACCCAATGACGCGGGTCGAACAGCGACTCCGGCGGCGGTTCCGCGCTCGGCAGCCACGTCGCCTGCAACTGGCCGAGTGACGAACTGGACGCGACGGTGTCGCTCGTGATGCGGATGCTCTGCTGATCGATCACCGTCACGCCGGTGACGGTGGTGCTGTCTCTGAACTGCGTCGTCAACGGCGCGTCGCTCGTCACGGACGCGACCTGTGCCATGTCGACCATCAACGTGCCGGCATAAGACGTTTTGAGTTCGACGACCTTCGGCGTGACCTTGTTGATGGTGCCCGTCAGGCGCGCGCCATCGACGGTCGTTACGACGTCGGCGTGCGCCGCCATTGCACTACATAGTCCCACACACAGCCAGAATGCGACTCGTGCGCGACGATACTGCGACTCATACATTCGCCTCTCCTGTTGGTTTTCGTCTTGGTCCCCTCGTCGCCGCGCAGGGTAGAAGATGGCGTGTGAGACGGTCAACGACGAAGCGAGGAATCGGCGGGCGGTTGACGTAGACTACGCAGCACGTCGTTGCGCCTGAGTGGAGACGTTAGCGGTGATTGCTGAAACCGGATTCGACACACCGACGGTGCGACACCGCCTCGTCGTGCCGGACGCGGACGGACGCGTTCTGGTCGACGCCGGGCGGTTGCCGCAACTCGTCACCGACGATCGTCATACCGCCGAGGTCGATTACATCAACGCCGGCATCGCACTGCGGTATGGGCTGCGCACGATCGTGTTGCGCAGCCTCGATCACGGCGACGCAATCGACGGCGTCGTCGATCGTGTGCACGAACTCGAACTGCTCGGCGACGGACCGTTACCGGGGACGCTGCAGTGGCAACCGTCCAACACAAAACGCCTGATCGACCCGGCGGATCGCGCGGCACTTGCGCTGTGGTCACCAGACGCGGTGGTGGTAGACGGACGCGAGTGGATGCATCGCGGCTGGTTCGTCGACGCGTGCGCGTGGATCGAGCACGCGCTGCACGCGGCCGGACTGGCAGCGCCACTGGAAATCGTTCAGCTCAGAACGTGGGCGACGTCGAGCGTGCTGCTGGTGCGCGGCGCCGACGGCGAACGCTACTTCAAAGCGCTGCCGACCAGCGGCAAAGCCGAAGCCGCCATTGCGCAATTCCTGTCGCAGCACTTCCCCGACGCCATCCCGCGCATCGTTGCCAGCGAACCCGATCGACGCTGGCTGCTGATGGACGCGTGTCGCGGGCAGAAACTCGAAGCCGTTGCCGATGTGGCGACATGGGAGAGAGCTGCGGCCAGATACGCCCGTTTGCAGGTCGACTGCATCGCTCGCGTCGATGCGCTGAAGGCGCTCGGTTGTCCTTCGCGGACTCTCGATGAGCTGGCGCGCGCGATCGAAGCGCTCGCCGCGGATCCTGCGTTGCGCCCGCGCCCGGATGGATTGACGCAGGCCGAGTACGATCGATTCGTCGGTGCGGTTCCCGATCTGGTGCGTCGCTGCGACGAGCTGGCAGGATGTGGCATTCCGTATTCGCTCGAACACGGCGACCTGTGGCCCGGCAACATTTTCTGCGATGCGACGTCGTGTGCAGTGATCGACTGGGAAGACGTGGTCGTGTCGCATCCCTTCTTCAGCCTCGCGCCGCTGACGGTCGGCTTGATGAACGCGGGGCTCGCGTCGCCGGAGAATGTGGCGCGCGTCGAACGCGCTTACACCGCCGCGTTCGAGCCGCTCGCACCACCGGGCCGGTTGAGGCGCGCAATCGAACTGGCGATACCGCTGTGCTTTTTCGACATGGCGGCGCGTTACCGCCGTCAGCGCCCGTCGATCGTGCGGCTGCATCCGTGGATGCGCGATCTGGTGCCGCAGACCGTACGGCTCGCGCTGTCGCGGCTGACGTAGCCGTCAATGGATCTCGGCGGCGTCGCCCCAGGCTTTGCGCAGTCGTTTGGCGTCGAAACCGGCCTCTTTCGACGCGTCGATGATCACCTTCTCGCGCCGCGCGATCTGCTCGGCGGCGGCTTGTACTTTGCTCGCGACATCCCACGGTATGACCACCGCACCGTGCTGATCGGCGTGAATCAGGTCGCCGTCGCGCACGCGCATGCCGGCGACGTTGACCGGTTTGCCGAAGTCGACGACGTGGACGAACGCGTGCGAGGGTCCGACGCGATTCGCCAGCAGTTGAAAGCCCTCGGCGCAGCCGGGCAGATCGCGAACGCTGCCGTCGGTGATCACGCCGCGGCAACCGAGGCCGCGGTGCACGTGCGTGTTGACCTCACCCCAGAACGCGCCATAACCGCCGTTCGGCGCATCGAGATCCTGGATCACCACGACGCTCGGTTTCGGCCCGGCGTCGATGTAGTCGTAATACGCGTCGTTCAGTTCGCGCGCCGCTGCGCCGACGACATCGGAAGGGTGCATCGCGCGAATCGTCGCGGTGCGAGCGACTGCAACCACCGGCGGCAGACCCGGTCGCACGCACACCAACGGCTCGACGGTGAACCCCCAACCGCGCCTTTGCGGCGCCACCAGTTCGAGCGCGTTGCACACGGTGGGTGTGTCGAGCACACGCAGGCTCTCGATCAGCGACGGGTTCAGTTCGGCCACGGCGTCGGTCTCCGAGGTGGAATGGGGACGAGCATGGTCGCGGAAACAACCGGCGCCGGCAATTCGAAACGCGGCAACGCGCCGTCGCGAACGGATTCTTGGATTACACTTTGCCCGTGGTGATTCATCTGACCGACATGAGACCGACTCGCACGTGAGCGACCGCGCCCTGGTTCTGCGCTTCACGGTCGCAATGCTGCTGGCCCTTCTCGGTCCGGCGGCGCTATCGATCGCCTATCTGAATCTCGGCTTCCTTCCGGAAGACCGCGCGAACTTCGCGCACATGCCGTGGTGGTCGGCCGGCTACTTTCTGATCGCGGCCGCGTTGATCACGTTCCTGTTGCGACGCAATCTGCTGCGCCAGATCGCCGCGTTGTCCGACGGGCGACCGACGAACTTCGCGGCGCTGCAACGGCTGGCCGTCGAGACCGTCGTTGGCGTGGTGCTGTACGTCATCGGCGGCGTTGCGATGATCGGATTGGAAGCGGGCCGATCGACCGTTCCGCTCGCCGTCGTGGTCGGCACGATCGCGACGATGAGCGTTTACATCCTGACGCCGACGTTCCTGTACCTGCAGGATCTGTTCGGCCGCCACTTCGGGCGCTTCGCGGAGGGCCGCGCGCTGGTGCCGACGCGCATGCGGATCCTCGCCGTCGGGCTCGGAAATTCGTTCGTCGCGTGCACGTCGTTTCTGATGGTGCAGGCCACCTTCATCGGTACCGTTACGGTCGATGCCTGGATCATCTGGGCATCGATCCTCGCCTACGCCGGGGCCGTGAGTTACATGGCGTACGCGGGATTCGCCACCAGCGTAGAGCCGCTCGAAGCAGCGCTGGCGACGCGCTCCAACGACGTGCGCCTGCTGCAACCGCGCTCGCTCGACGACGTCGGCGCGATGACGTACCGGTTGAAGGAGTTGCTCGAAGCAGGTGCGGCCGCGCAGCGCGAGCTGCGCGCCGGCGAAGCGCGGCTGCGCATGTTCGCCGAGGCGGCGTCGGACTACTTTTTCGAGATCGACGCCGAGTTGCGGTTCAGCTACTTCTCCGACCGCTTTCGCGAGATTACCGGCCTCGATCCGTCGACCCTGATCGGCCGGTCTGCGCTCGAGATGCGCGACGAGTATCGGTTCGAGTACGACACCGATCGTCCCGCCAACCTCGCCGCGCACCGCCCGTATCGCGACTTCCGGTTCACCGTGCGCGACCGCACCGGCAAGCCGTTGCACCTGCAATCGAGCGCGGTGCCGTATTTCGACGAAGCGGGACGCTTCTGCGGCTATCGCGGCACCGGCACGAACATCACGGAGATGGTCGAGGCGCAGCGGGCGTTGCGCGTGAATCAGGCCGAGCTCGCGCAGGCGCAGAAGATGGAGGCGGTCGGCCAGCTGACCGGCGGCATCGCGCACGACTTCAACAACCTGCTGACGGTGATTCTCGGCAACCTCGAGCTGCTGAACATTCACGCGGCGGATCAGCCGAAGCTGCTGCGCCACATCGAATCTGCCACGGCGGCGGCGACGCGCGGCGGTGCGCTGACGCAGCGGCTGCTCGCGTTTTCGCGCCGCCAGGCGCTGCATCCCGTGTCGTTGGACGTTGCAGAGCGACTGCGGGCGATGCAGGAGCTGCTCGGCCGCACGCTCGGCGAAGACATCCGCATCGAGGTGGTCGCGGAGGAGGGTTTGTGGAAGTGCATGGTCGATCCGCATCAGCTCGAGAGCGCGATCCTCAATCTCGCACTCAATGCACGCGATGCGATGCCGAACGGCGGCCATCTGACGATGACACTCGACAACTGTCGCGGCTTGACCGGCGTGACGTCGACCATCGACGGCCCCAACGACTATGTCCGGCTGCGGATCTTCGACACCGGACGCGGCATTGCGCCGGAAGTTCTACCGCACGTATTCGAACCGTTCTTCACGACAAAAGGTCCGGGCGAGGGATCCGGCCTCGGTTTGAGCATGGTGTACGGGTTCATCAACCAGAGCGGCGGGCGAGTCGTGCTGACGAGCGTGCTCGGCCTCGGCACCACCGCGGAGATCGTGTTGCCGCGCGCATTGGACGGGGCTGCGGCAGTCGATCAACCCGCACAACGCGAGACGCCGGTGGGGCAGGGCCAGACGATCATGGTGATCGAAGACGATCCAGGCGTGACCGCGGTGATCACGGAAGGGCTGCACCAGCTCGGCTATCAGGTGATCAACGTGACCAACGGCGAGCAGGCGCTGGATTGTCTGGGCGAGCGCAAAGAGATCGATCTCGTGTTGTCCGACATCGTGTTGCCCGGGGGTTTGTCCGGACTGGACGTGGAAGAAGCGATGCGCAAGGTGCGGCCGGGCGTGCGATTCATCTTCATGTCGGGATATGCGCAGGACGAGATCGCACGGAAAGGCCCGCGGCTCGGCAAAGGTCAGCCGGCAATCGACATTCTGCGTAAACCATTTCAGCTCACCGATCTTGCAGACAGGGTAATTGAGGCGCTGGCCGCCGACGCTTGAAAGCCGTATTGTTCGGGCTCAACAGCGCGGAGGACGCGGCATGCCTTACAAGAAGATTCTCGCGGCGGTCGATCTCACCGATGAAGCCGGCCAGGTGCTCAAGCAGGCAAACGAGACGGCGAAACAAAATGGCGCCGAGTTGTCGCTGATCGTAGTCGTGAAGCCGATCAATCAGGTGTATTCCGGATTCGACGTCGCAGCGCTGTCGGCCGATGCGGCGATGATCGAAGCCGATGCGGTGAAGCAAGCGCAGTTGCGCATCGCGGAGCACGCCAAAGGTCTCGGCATACCGGGGAACCGCACCTATGTCGGACGCGGCAATCCGGCGCACGAGATTCGCGAGACGGCGGCCGAACTCGGCGTGGACCTGATCATCCTCGGCACGCATGGCCGCCACGGTCTCGGGCTGCTGCTCGGTTCGACCGCGACCGGCGTGCTGCACGGCTGCCCGTGCGACGTGCTGACCGTTCGCATCAAGTAGCGGTTCTCCGAAATGGCGTTGCGCGTCCGGGCCGATTTCGCGTCGCCGGCGTGCGTCGCGGCGCGCGACCACCTGTGGGTGGCGTCGCCGGAGCCCGGAGTCGAACGCGTGATGCTCGATCGGGTCGGCGACGAGGTTGCGGTTGCAACCAGCATCGTGCGTTACGCGCCGGGTTCGAGGTTCGCGGCGCACAGGCACGATCGCGGTGAAGAGTTCCTCGTGCTCGATGGCGTGTTCGCCGACGAAATCGCCGACTATCCCGCCGGAACCTACGTGCGCAATCCACCCGGCACTGCCCACACGCCGCGATCCGACGTCGGCTGCACGATATTCGTGAAGCTGCGGCAGTTTCAGGCGGACGACCTCGAGCCGAAGGTCATCGACATCGCCCGGCTCGATTCGCGTGTTGCCGACGGGTGCACGAAGGCGCACCTGTTGCATCGTCATGGTCTCGAGGAAGTGTGGATCCTCGATGGCGCGCTCGGTGCAGAACACACATTCGCTGCAACGTCGGTGCCGCGTGAGCTACTGGTGCTCTCTGGTGACTTGCTCGCGAACGGCCATCGGATGACGCCGCTCGACTGGTTGCGCGTTCCGGCGGGTCAGCCGCTGCGGCTGAACTTCGAGGCCAACGCGCGGGTATTCGTAAAGACGCGCGCCGTCGAGGTGTGAGCCATCACGGCCGCATGAATTCGTAGTCGGCGTCGTCGGCGAGATTGTTCATCTGAAACTCGAGCGCGCTCTTCGTATCGGCGATGCCGCGTTCCTGCGCCAGCGCTTGCGCAACGGTGACCAGCAACGCGTGCAGACAATCGCCGTGCGACAGACGTTCTGCATCTGCATCGTGCAGCGCCGTTTCGACGTGTTGGCGCGCAATCGAATAGACGGACATGGCGGTTCCCGCAGCGATGACGAGGTTCATTATCCACATCCACCCGGGACTGCATGTAGGGGCTTCCCACGGTAGCGGCGACGCTACAGCACCGACTAAGCTCGACGCACTGCATCGCGTTCGAGGTGAATGATGGTCGGCTACAAGGAAGTGCTCGTGGCGGTGGATTTGTCGGATGACCTGACCGGCGCACTGAAAAGTGCGGTGGAAAAGGTGGGGGCCGGCGCGAACGTCTCGATCGTGCACGTGCTCGAGCCCGCGTACTACTACTACGGCATGGAGCCGGCGCTTGGCACGTTACCGCCGAGCTTCGAGGAAGACCTGTTGAAACGCGCCACGACTCAGCTCGCCGAAGTGGGGCGCGCCTACGGCGACGTGCCGCCGGCGCGACAGTATCTGGAGCGCGGCCACGCACCCACGCAGATTCTGCGTCTGGCGGAAGACAAAGGCGTCGATCTGATCATCGTCGGCAGTCACGGCCGGCACGGTTGGCGATTGCTGCTCGGATCGACGGCCAATGCCGTATTGCATGGCGCGCGATGCGACGTATTGGCCGTTCGCGCTGCAGCGCCTGCTTGATCGATCGATCGAGAGATCGTGCGCGCGAGAGCGCGCGCCCGAGCAGGGCCGTTAGGTCGCGCCGACGCGCTGCCGGAAGAACTCGATCACTCTTTGTTCAGCGCGCTTCGTCGGCCCGGTAGGATCGTCGTCGACGAGGTGCAGCGTTAGCACCGAGTGCGGCGCCATGCCGGTGTTCGGTGCCGCGTCTTTCGGATCGAGCTCGATCGCCTCGAACTTGTCGCCGAACGTCTTCTTCAGCGTGTCGAAGCGTTCGTCCGGCACGAACGAGTCGCCGAAGAAACGCAATCCGATCATCGACAGGTTCTCGTCCTTGAAACGCCGCTTGGCGCAGGCAATCTCGTCGTCGGACACACCGATCGCGCCGCGGCGCTTGTCGCCGCCGGGACCCGCCGGCAGCGGTAGTGAGGGTTGCGACAATACCGGTGCGACGACGGACGGCTCCGTCATCATCGCGAGCGCGAAGTTGCCGGTGAAACACATGCCCACCGCGCCGACGCCGTTGCCACCGCACTCGGCGTGCATCTTGCGCGCGAGCGCGCGGCACCAGTCGACGATCGGACTGGATCGGTTGGTCGCCCAGACGTTGAACTCGCGCCGCACGCAGATCGCTTTCAGCATCACGCCGATCGCGTGTCCCATCGTTACTTCGCGCCCCGGCGACCCGAACAGGCTCGGCATCACGGCCGTCATGCCGGCCGCGGCAACGTGGTCGGCGAAGCGAATCACCAACGGATGCATGCCGGGCATTTCGTGAATGATGATCACCGCCGGGCCGGACCCGCGACGGTAGACCGGGCGCGCCCAACGACCGTCGTCGAACTCGAATTTCTCGTAGCCGTGCAGTGCGTCTGTCGCCGCCATCCCCATTCCCCTTGAACGATGAACGCTGGAGTGTAGGGAATCGATCACGCCGAAGCGAGAGACGCGAGCACGCCCATGAGTGCGGTAGCAACCGCGCCACGGCGGATCTGTTCGCGATTGCCGAGAAAGACGTGGCGAGCCGTCTGCACCATTTGAACGTCGTTGGCGGTGCGTAATGCCCATGCAAACCACACGGTGCCGACCGGAGTGGCCACGTCGCCACCGGTCGGCCCGGCGATGCCGGTGACGCTGACGGCGATGTCTGCATCGCAGTGCTGAAGCGCTCCAACGACCATCTCTTTCGCCGTCGGTTCGCTGACGGCACCCCAGCGCCGCAACGTTGTATCGGCCACGCCGAGCAGACGCTGCTTGGCGGCGATCCGGTAGGTGACGAACGCGCACTCGAACCACTCGGAACTGCCCGCAATCGCCGTGCACGTCGAAGCGATCAGGCCGCCGGTGCACGACTCAGCGGTGGCGAGACGCAGCCGGTCGTGCAACAGCGCCGCGCCGCATTCGCGCGCCAGCCGCCGCAGCTCCGCGGCGCCGGGCGCCGACGTGGCCGTCAATGCGTCGGTTCCTTGTCGAGGTCTATCTTCATGCGCACGAGCTGCGCGAGCGATCGTGCGGCCATTTTTCTCATCACCTGTGAGCGGTGAATCTCGACGGTGCGCTCGCTGATGCCGAGTTCCACCGCGGCCACCTTGTTCGCCTGGCCGGACGCGATGCGTTCGAACACTTCTTTCTCGCGCGGCGACAGCGTCTCGAAGCGCGCTTGCACTTCGGCCAGCGAGTTGCGCTCGTCGCGCACCTCGTTTGCGCGCTTCAGCGCTTCGTTCACGCGTTGCAGCAGATCGTCTTCACCGAACGGCTTGCGCAGAAAGTCGAACGCGCCGCGCCGCATCGCTTCCACCGCCATCGGAATGTCGCCGTGGCCGGTGATGAAGATGATCGGCAGCGTGGCGTGCCTTTTGTTGAGGGCTTCCTGCAGTTCCAATCCGGTCATGTTCGGCATGCGGACGTCGAGCACCAGGCACCCGCACATCGCATCGTCGTAGGCATTGAGAAAGTCGATCGCGGACGGATACACGACGTGCTCGATGTTGCCGGTATCGAACAACATACTGATGGAATCGCGCACCGCCTCGTCGTCGTCGATGACGTGGACGATCGGTTGGTCAGGCTTCATGGGAGTGTCCTTTGGGCAACTGAAAATAGAATGTGGCGCCGTGGTCGGGATTGTTGCGGTAGCTGAGCAGACCGCCGTGTGCGTCGATGATCGAGCGGCAGATCGACAGCCCCATTCCCATTCCGTTGGCCTTGGTCGTAGTAAATGGTGTGAACATGCGTTCGGCGAGGTCGTTGGCGACGCCGGTGCCGCGGTCGGTGACCGACACTTCGATGCGGTCTCCGCCGATCGCGCGCGAACGCACGGTGACCACGCTGCCATAGCGGCAATCGATGCTGCGCATCGCATCGATGCCGTTGCGGATCAGATTCAGCAGCACCTGCTGGATCTGGATCGGGTCGGCATTCACGGGAACCAGGTCGTGGGCGAGGTCGAGCACGATCTGCATGTCGTTGACGCGCGCGTCGCTTTCGGCGAGCCGCAGGATGTCGCCGATCAGGTCGTTGATACGGACGGTCTCGAACGTGCTTTCCTGTTTTCGGACGAGACGCTGCACGCGGTCGATCACCGCACCGGCGCGTAATGACTGCGCAGAGAGTTTCTCGAGCGCCTCGCGTAGACGTTCAGGCTTGGGAACGCCCGCGTCGAGCATCCGCACGCCGGACTGCGCATACATCGATATCGCGGTGAGCGGCTGATTGATCTCGTGCGCGATGCCGGCCGTCATCTCGCCGAGCGTGGTGAGGCGCGCGACGTGCGTCAGCCGGTCCTGATGCATGCGCTCGGCTTCCTTCGCGGCGATTTCCGCGGTGAGGTCTTCCACCTGAACGATGATGACTTCCGGCACGCCGTGTTGATCGTGCGTGATCGCGTTGTGCGTAACGACGTGCACGGGTACGCCGGATTTCCGGACCAGCCGCAGCCGCATCGAGAATTGCTCGAGGCGACCTTCGTGCGCATCGTCGGTAAGGCGTTTCAGCTCGGTTCGATCGTCCGGATGGGTCAGGGCGGCGAAGTTCATCCGCGCCAATTCGTCGTTCGTGTAACCGATCATCGTTTCGAACGCGCGGTTGGTCGACGTGAAGGTGCCGCCGAAGCGATAGGTCACGATGCCCATCGGTGCGTTTCTGACGGTGACGCTGAGGCGCTCGTTCTGGCGGCGTATTTCTTCCTTGTCCGCGCGCTCTACCGAGATGTCGCGCATGACTCCGGTGAACGTGCGCTGGCCTTGCACGATCACCTCGCTCACCGACAGGTGGATCGGCACCGAGGTGCCGTCTTTGCGCCGCGCATCCAGCTCGCGGCCCACACCGATGATGCGCGGCTCGTTGGTGGTGATGTAGCGCATCAGATACGAGTCGTGCCTGGTTCGGTGCGGCTCCGGCATCAGCATGTTGACGTTGCTGCCGATCACTTCATCCGCCTCGTAGCCGAACATCCGGTAAGCGGCGCGATTGAACGACAGGATCGTGCCGCGAGAATCGATGATCGCGATCGCGTCGACCGCGTTGTCGATCACCGCGCGTGCGTGCGCGTCGGACCCGACGCGGTTTTCATCGGTGGCCGCTTGCGCCGATCCCGATCGATCGAAAAGACCGAACAGCAACGCAGCGCTGAACAGCGTGCCCGCCCAGACCCCGATCCAGAGTTCGACCGTACCGGCGAACGCACCGGTCGGCAGCGCAACGATGGCGGCGATCAGCGCGCCGACGCCCGACGCGAGCACAAGCACCAGCGTTCGTCGCCGCTGTCCGCTCGAAGTACCGTCCATGCGCCGCAGCAGGGCGCCGGTCGCCGCGCCGGCCAACGCAGTACCGAGCAGATGCAGGGCCGCACGATCGAGCTCTGGAGTCAGCAGCGCGGACACGACCGCCACACCCGCAAGCGCAATGAAGTAGCCGCGCCAGCCGACCAGAACGAGCGCCGCGGCCACCACGCCCGTTTCGCACTGAAACGTTCCGCTGAACGTCCAACTCGCGGCCGCTGCGGCCGCGGCAAACCCCATGATGGCGGCCGCGCGCAGGACCTCGCCACGCGCGCTTCGCGGGTCGACATTGCCGTTCAAACGTGCGGATTCACTCATCGTGGCGTTGCTGAACTGTCGCGCATTCGCGTTGATATCACGATTGCATCGGGCGGCGTCACCGGGGGCTCTTCTGATTGACACCCCTAGGTGAATCAGTAACATACGCCGCTCGCGCTTTCCCGGGTGTTTAGCTCAGTTGGTAGAGCGGCAGCCTTACAAGCTGTAGGTCGCAGGTTCGACCCCTGCAACACCCACCAGGCAGCCTGCCAGATCGCGGCAGGTGCATCGAGTTCGGAGCGGTAGTTCAGTTGGTTAGAATACCGGCCTGTCACGCCGGGGGTCGCGGGTTCGAGCCCCGTCCGCTCCGCCATTCACAAAGAGTCGCTAGAGTTTGCTTCCGACCGCGATCGTCGAGATCGCGCCTTATCCCTCTCGTTGGGTCTACATTTGTGCACCCGCCGGGACTCCTCGGGTCTGAATAGTGCTGCTGCCGCGTTCGCACTTGAATGGAAAATCACATCGCGCGGTGTCGTGATTCTTCCGAGTGTGCGAGTCGGACGTTGAGCCGACAGCACCAGAGCTTTCTTTTGCACGAATGAGCACTCCGATCACCCGCAAGACGCCGGAGATACCCTCTACCTGATCCATCGCGGTAGGTGTGACACGCGGGAATTCCATCGGTATGCGAAATGCCTGGCCATCTTCGCTTCGGCGCTTCTGAATCCGAACCTCTCACAGGCCGCAACGGATGCCGTCATGCCGCCGATCGTGGCCGAAACCAAAGCGATCGCGGAAGAGGTCCGGTGTCTTGCTCGCAAGTGAACGATTGGCGCGCGCTAAAACATCTGAGAGCCCCGCCCGCGTGGTCGCTTGCTAGGAGAGGGGGCGCAACGTCTGGTCCCGTTGGTTACGCCACTCCTGGAGGTACTGCTTGAATTCGGCGATCGCAGTCTCGCGATCAGACGTCGGGATGTACTTCAACAGAATCTCTAGCGCGATATGCGTTTCATGATGCAAATCATCGTCGTCCATTGGGTCTCCGGTGCGGCAAAAAGAGGCCGAGCGGTTGGCCCGGCCTGAAGCGCACTTCCGAGGGATGTATGGGGACCCGGAAGTGCAAGGCGCTCATGCTTGCGAAACGCCGATTTGAGAATCACGCATTGCGAGCGTGGGCGTCTGTGCGAGGTCCAACATCCGGAACAAAGAAAGGCCGGGTTGCTGAGACCTGGCCAAGACGCACATCGAACTAGATGAGGAACCCGTACGCGTCGAGTACGGCGTAACAATGCGGAGGACGCAGTTCAACACGTCGCGCTGATATTGCGGTAACCACAAGGAGAAGTGCGCTGGTCATCTAGGCTGGATCAGAGCCACCTCGTGATCTCGATTCCGAGCACAACGAACATCAAGGCTGCGGCAGTGAGAAGCGATATGACGAGGATCTTGGCCTTCGTCTCCCGCTTGCGCCGTCGTTCGAGTTCCACACTCATGGTGAGTCGACCTACCAGGACCAAAAAAGAAAGGCCGGGCTCAAGACCCGGCCGGAGGGCACCTTCCAAAATGGGGTTGAAACGCGAAGGTGCAGGAGCAGATTGTTTTATCGCGCGTCCGTGCGAGCGTGTCTGTGCCGTGGTTCGCAGGCGTTTCATCAGCACCAAAAGAAAAAGGCGACGGCGGTGGCGTTGAGTCTGATTGGACAGCGTAGCCGTCCAAGACGTCGCGCGAGACCTCGACATTCGTTCATGTTGCTCGTCGGCGAGCAGGCACGCGAGGGTGATCGTGGCCTAGACAGCCGAAGCTCGACGAGCAGACGACCGCGCAGTTGAAGGAGGTAGCTACCCCTTCGATGAATCTGCGTGCAGGTGAACCATGACGCGGTCACGACTGTCCACTGGCAGCGTCCCGATGAGCCGTACAATCTCCGCGATCTGCTCGTCATCGGGCAACGACAAAAGTCGCTGAATCTCGGCGTTGATCATCTCGTCAGTCAGGCTCGAGCTACTTTTCGTTCGCATCGGACTGACGCGTGGCGCGATCGCTGGCGATCCTTCGGCAGATCACTCCAAGCACGAGCAGACCAGCGGCGAGCAGCCACAGGGTTGCCGGTTTGAGATGCATCAGGAACGCAAACGCAGCCTGTTTCATAATTTCCGAAGCGACCTAACGATCGATTCGAGTCTCGGAAACAATTCCGGAACCAGGTGTTGGCCGAGTTCGATTCCCTGTTCGCGCGTCAGCCAGCGTCCCCGAAGCTCGATCTCGCGACACAAGTCGAGAAGGTGGTCGACGTCCCTCAGCGCGCGTGCAGCTGCGAGAGATCCCGCCTGCTGTTGCGCGTCGAAGTAGATCACTTTGCCCATGGTCTCCCTCCACGGCGTGAAATCACTTCGCGACGAACCAACGAGTTTTCAGTGGGCCTCGGTGGGTCGGTCGCTGTTCTCGGCAAGCTCGCGACGCAATTGCTCGATCCGCGTATCCAACGCAGCGAGCGCATCCGCCAATTCCAGTGCCTCGCGATTCGTCCGTGCCAGTCGGTTGTCGATGGTGAGTTGTCGAAGGCGCCGCTCCAGCTCGGTGCGCTCCTGTTCGAGGAGCGCTACGGATGCGGTGGGGTCTGGCGACTCGCGATTGTCCATCAGTGTGACATCCAGGCACACCGTCAACTATGGCAAACCGCCGGGTTATAGCCAATGTCTTTCGTTATGCGTGAGGCGATTTAAAAAGAGGTACGCAGTGTGGGCGATTGGTGCGGGGAGGCCGAAGGTCGTGCGCCAAAGCATCGGGCGACTTCAATAGCGGAACGTGACTCCGGCGACAGCGAACTGCGTTGCGGCCCTGCTCAAGGCCGCGTGAACGATGCTCTGCGTTTGGGCTGTTCGCCGGCTACAGCAACACCAGAAACACGAACCCGACGACAAGAGTGGTTAGCAAAAGAAACGTGACGTCATCCCGGTGCGAGGCGGTCGGGACCTGATCCGCTTGGTCCTGAATCTGCATGTCTCACTCCATTGATGTGTGGGAGAAATCCTTTCTCTCTGTTAAGGATAGGCACCGTATCGGTGAATTCCACCGTCGCGTCTGACGGGGCACGTTAGGCTACCCCATGGGTTCACATCTCTTTGGCAGTGATGCGCGAATCATCGCGAGTACTCGCGTATGTATTGAGCCAGTTTGACACCGGTCGACAGAACCGCCGGTAAACCGTTAGCTACCGAGCGGCTCCAAAGCCGCAGCGAAGGCATCGTCCACTTCGTCCAGCCAGATGAACTCGAGGGCGTCGCGAACATCGCTCGGAATGTCCTCGAAATCGCGCCGATTACGCGCCGGCAGCAGCACCCGTGTGATTCCGGCGGCGGCAGCAGCGACGATCTTTTCCTTGATGCCGCCGACCGGTAGGACCAGTCCACGCAGGCTGATCTCTCCTGTCATGGCCGTGTCGTTGCGCACGTTGCGGCCGGTGAGGAGCGAGGCGAGTGCCGTGAACATTGCAACGCCGGCACTGGGTCCATCCTTCGGCGTCGCGCCCGCGGGAACGTGAATGTGGATGTCGCTGTTTGCGAAAGTGGCAGCGTCGACGCCGAGGGACGCGGCGCGGTTCTTCACGATGCTGAACGCGGCCTGCGCACTTTCGCGCATGACTTCGCCGAGTTGGCCCGTCAGCAGCAGATTGCCCTTTCCAGGTACACGTGTGGCCTCGATGAACAAGATGTCGCCGCCGACCGGCGTCCACGCGAGCCCGGTTGCAACGCCGGGCACGCTCGTGCGCATCGCTACTTCGTTTTCGAAGCGAGGCGGTCCAAGCACCTCAATCAGCTCGTCTGCGGTGATCCGTGCTTTGGCAGTTTCACCTTCTGCGAAGCGAACCGCTGCGCTGCGCAATACTCTGCCAATTTCGCGTTCGAGCGCGCGTACGCCGGCTTCACGTGTGTAGTCACGGATGATGTGGCGGAGTGCGTCTTCATCGAACTCCGCCTGCGCAGCCGTCAGTCCGTTGGCCTCGAGCTGGCGCTGCACGAGATAGCGCTGCGCGATCTGCAACTTTTCGCTTTCGGTGTAACCCGCAAGACTGATGATTTCCATGCGGTCGCGCAGCGGACCGGGAATCGTATCTAACAGATTGGCTGTGGCGAGGAAGGCGACACGCGACAGATCGAAAGGTACACCGAGGTAGTTGTCGCGGAACGTTGCATTCTGCTCGGGGTCCAGGACTTCGAGCATCGCCGCGGCCGGGTCCCCTTGATTGCTGCTTCCCATCTTGTCGATCTCATCGAGCATCATCACGCAATTGCGCGCCTTCGCTTTTCGAATTGCCTGAATGATGTTGCCCGGGAGCGCGCCGATATAAGTTCGGCGATGTCCGCGGATTTCCGCCTCGTCGTGAACACCACCCAGACTCAAACGCACGAACGGCCGATCCAGCGCGCGTGCAATCGACTGCCCCAGCGACGTCTTGCCGACCCCCGGCGGGCCGACGAAACACAAGATCGGTGCTTTGCCATGCGGCGCCAGCTTGCGCACCGCCAGATACTCGACGATGCGACGTTTGATTTTGTCGAGGCCGAAGTGGTCCGCGTCGAGAATGCGTCGTGCGGCGTCGATGTCGATCGGCCTCTCGTCGGGTAACGCCCAAGGCAATTCGATGAGCCAGTCGATATAGGTGCGAACCATGCCGGACTCTGCCGCCGATTCATGCATGCGTTCATAGCGGCGCAATTCCTTACGCGCGGCGTCTTCGACCTCTGCAGGCATCTGCGCCTTGGTGATCGCCGCGTCCAACTCGGCGATCTCCGGTCCTTTGCCAGCGCCGTCGCCCAGTTGCCGCTGGATTGCTGCCATTTGCTCGCGCAGGATCACTTCGCGCTGGCGTTCATCGAGCGACGCCTGCGTCTGGCGGCCGATTTCCTGTGTCAGCCGAAGCACTTCGATCCGCTTGGCCAACACGCGTGTGACGCGATCCATCCGCGCACTCACGTCGATCGTCTCGAGAATCTCCTGCTTTTCGTCGGCAGTGATGTCGAGGTACGCGGCAACGAGATCGGCGAGAGATCCGGCCGAGGGCGCCGATTGCACCGCAGCAACAAGCTCCTGCGGCACTTGCGGTAACAATTCGAGCGCTTCGACGGCCTGTCGCCGCAGGTGAATCGTGCGCGCTTCGATCTCCGGCGTGACCGACACGTCGGGCTCGTCGATCCGCACGACGTGCGCGGCGAAGAAAGGTTGCTCGTGCGTGAAATCGGCAACCCGAAAGCGCTGTTCACCTTGCAAAATGACGTGATGAGCGCCATCCGGCGCGTTGACGTAACGCAGGACGTTCGCGACGGTACCTACACGATGCAGGTCGACGGCGGAGGGTTCGCTTTGTGCGGCGTCGCGCCGCATCAGAATGCCGATCGGACGTTGTTCGCGTAGCGCTTGCTGGGCCGCTTTGATCGCGTGCTCGCTGGCCAGCGCAATCGGAAAAACCATGCCGGGAAATATCACCGTCCCCTGAACCGGAACGATGATCAACGCGTCCGTTGGCACGCTCGAATGCCCGGTTGGCTTCTCGCCGGAGGGCTGTTCTTCGTCGGCGGTGCCGCGCACTACGGGGTCGTCGGACATCGTTGTCGTCCGCGTCACGCGGTTTTGTGAAGGCTGACGAGCAGGCAACCGTTTGCCGCGCTACGACGGACCGCGGCATAGCGCCCGGGCGGGAGCGGCACCCGGCGTTCGAAGCGGCCTTGCGGGAGTTCCAATCGATGAATGACCGCCGTACGCAGTTCCGGCGGGTGCTCGCGGCGACCGGAGACGCGCAGCGCACTGTCCTCGATGACCGTTTCGACCTGGTCGGCATCGATTCCAGGCAATGCGACGATGATCAACACCATGTCGTCGAGTTCGAGCACGTCGACGGGTGGTTCCCAGGCAATGTCGTGCGTGGCGGGACGAAAGAACTGTTGATGCAGATGCTCGGCTCGCGTCAGCACCGCCACCGCTTCGGACCACATCCAGCCATGGAAATTGTCGCGCGCCATACTTGCGTCTCCGCTTCGCCGAACAAGGTCGCCCACTCTCGAAAGGGAAACTACCTCGAAGGCCACATCGTGTCGAACGGTCCACTCGTCCGCTGGCGAGGGCCCGCGACTAGCCCTTGCAATCAAGTACGGAGCGAGCCCCGTCCGCTCCGCCAATTCACGCTGTATCTCTCTGTTGTGCGATCCTGGTTCGTAGAGTAGAGGGGTTCCGGCATGGAGTCGCACAAACCTAGTACAACCCTGATCGGTCGCTTCAGGCGCATACCGTTCGGCGTGCGTTTCGCGCTCGGCCATAGCGTTCATCCTTTGCGTGATCTTCATCCGGCATGTACTGCGGCCAACCCTTGGATACTGATTCTGCGGGGACAGCTGAAGTCGCGTACGTGCTTGCACCTCGATAGAACCGTTTGGATTCAGACGGAACGCCTCGCGGGAACCTGGGTCTTAGAGTCTTGCGTGCACGCGTCGCGGGACGTTCGCAGTGTCGGACGCAAACCGGAGACCCCTGTCTTGAAGCGCAACATCCTGAAGGGGTTGTTCGAGGGATTTCTGCGAACTCGCCGATTTGCCCGGCATTTTCGTCGGCTGGCGCTGTTCGAGACTCTCCGGGGCACGGGCGTCAGTCGCGCGCCGCCACCGTCGCTCGCCAAGGAACTCATTGCCGCCGCGAACTGCGATGTGGACACATTGCTGAGGCAACTGGATTCAACGCCGGACGGCATCACCGAATTCCATGCCGATGCAATCCGACAACGCGTCGGGCCGAACGAAGTCGAGCACGAGAAGCCGCTGCCGTGGTGGCGTGCACCTGTGGCATTGCTACAAGAACCCGTTCAACCTGCTGCTGACCGTGCTGGCCGTCGTGTCCTGGCTGAGCGACGACATGCAAGGCCACCATCGTCATCGGTGTCGATGGTGGTGCTGTCGCACCTTGATCCGCTTCGTGCAGGAAGGCCAAGCTCAACCGGGCCGCCGAACGCTGAAGGCCATGGTGAGCAACACCGCCACCGTGATGCGTCGCGACGCAGGCACCGAGGCGGCGCAGGAGAAGCGTTTCGCCGTGCGGCTGCGCTGACGGCCGCGCGCAGCGTCGAGATTGCCGATCCGCAGCTGGTGCCGGGCGACCTGGTCGTGCTATCGGCCGGCGACATGATCCCGGCCGACTGCCGGGTGCTCAGCGCGCAGGATCTGTTCGTCGGCCAGGCGGCCATGACCGGCGAATCGCGTGCCGGTGGAGAAGTTCGCCGCATGCGCGCAAGCGCCGATACCGCTGACCCGCTGGAACAGGACAACCTCGTCTTCATGGGCACCAACGTGGTCTCCGGCTCGGCCACGGCGCTGGTGGTCGCGACCGGCAGCCGCACCTATTTCGGCACGCTGGCGCTAGCGAGCGTGACGGCGTGCGATCCGGGCGCCCAACGCGTTCCAGGCGGGCGTCAACAGCGTCAGCTGGCTGCTGATCCGCTTCGTCTGGTGATGGTGCCGATCGTGTTGCTGGTCAACGGCTTCACCAAGGGCGACTGGCTGAGGCGTTGCTGTTCGCGCTGTCGGTGGCGGTGGGCCTGACGCCCGGAGATGCTGCCGATGATCGTCACCTCCACGCTGGCCAAGGGCGCGGTGCTGCTGTCGCGCAGAAAGGTGGTCGTCAAGCGCCTGGATGCGATCCAGAACTTCGGCGCGATGGACGTGCTGTGCACCGACAAGACCGGCACGCTGACGCAGGACAAGATCGTCCTCGCGCGCCATACCGACGTTTGGGGCAAGCCGTCCGACGAGGTGCTGGAGATTCGCGTACCTGAACAGCTACTACCAGACCGGCCTGAAGAACCTGCTCGACGTCGCCGTGCTCGAAAGTCGGAACTCATCGAGGAACTGCGAGGACTACCGCTGTCGAAGGTCGACGAGATCCCGTTCGATTTCGTGCGCCGGCGCATGTCGGTGGTGGTGGCCGAGCGCGACGATCACCAATTGATCTGCAAAGGCGCGGTCGAAGAGGTGATGCATGTATGCAGTAGGGTGCGGCACGGGGAACTGGACGAACCGCTCACGGGCGAGGTACTGGCGCGTATCCAGGGGGTGACCGCGGCGCTGAACCAGGAGGGTTTGCGCGTGGTGGCCGTCGCGGTCAAGGACATGCCACCCGTCGACATGGACTATCGCGTTCCCGACGAGGTCGATCT
>CAWBBR010000010.1:0-248012 GCA_963787045.1 uncultured Gammaproteobacteria bacterium
CCCTGCTTCTCCGCCAGTCCACCAGTTGAGTCAATGAGTTAACGCTGACTCGATGACCGTCTCATCGACCCGTTCCATGTCACGTCCTCATCGGCTCAATCCCGAGCCACCACTGAAGAACGGAACTGACTGACGAAAACGATGAAGTAGGCCCACGCGAGAAACGCCGCGAGGCGAATTCGCTGCTACGTATGCGATCGAACTGAGGCCCGCGCACGAGCAACCCGGCGATGGCGTCCGGAGCGCTGAGTTCAAACGACCCGGAAGTTCGGCGCGAGGTTGCTTTGCGACTCATTGTCGAAGGTAGCGTGCCTGCAGGGTTGTTCGTTTCGCCCGATGGCGACGACGACCTCTACCGCGCCGGTGCCGTGCCCCGCTATCGCGAATTCGATCACCGCGGTCCTAGTACTCCGCCGATCATCCAATCGTCTCAGGATCCTCGCCAAACGCATCGCGTGCGCCGTAGGCTATCGACAAGCGTTGACACGTTCATCCCTTTCTTCAAGCAGTGCTTTTGGACTGAAATCGGAAATGCGTCATCGTCGAGACTTCCCGACTCGGGATAACCATAGGGGAAGAAGGAATGTCATGCGTATTCATATGTTCTTTACGGCGTTGGTATCTAGCGTGACTGCATTCGCTTCGTCCGACAGCTTGGATGTCAAGACCGGCCTTTGGGAAATGGCTGACGCCAACCAGGCGCACGGCATCCTTCAGCCGCGATTAACCTGCATAACCGCACTAGCCCTAAAGAAGGGCGCATTTCGATCGGAAACCGACGACCGTACTTGTAGATACACCTCTCTGACGCATACAAGCACCGTTCAAGAGGAGTCCGTGCAATGTGCGAATGCGGACGGACGGCGCGGAACCTTCAAAGTCGAAGCACAGGATCGAGACCACATCATTGCTACCTTCGTTCAGGACACCGGTGTCGCCGTGCACGTGGCGGGCAAGTGGGTGGCAGCGAGTTGTTCAGCGGGTGACGAGAACACAGCGGGCATGCCCGCCATCGGGGTGGACCGTGAAAGTGGTGAATACAACGCGCACGACAATTGCGTCATCAAAGCCCCGAATGGCTTCTGTATTGAGGAAGAGCAGTAGCGGTTCCGTCGGCGCAGCGCACCCAACGCAAGTCAGCCCCAGCGGCCGCGTGGAGACATTGAGGCGGCAGCTAAGCTGACGATGGTGATCAAGGCTTGCATCAGGTCGACGACGAATCCAGTAACGGAGGCCAACTTTGAGATCCATGCCTTGGGTCATCAAGTGCCGGTTTCAGCATCGAAGGGTCAGACGGCTGTGCGCCGGAAGCTCAGACGCTAGTCTCGCTCACTCGCAGGTTCCACTCGCTGTGAGGATGTCGTGCGTAAGCCGTACGCGCGTTGCATCGGCAATCCAGCAGGGTTGACGCTCTGACTCTTGGCCCGAGGCGTAGTTCTACATTGCGTGAACAGTCGCGTTGGGGGGCGATGGGACGATGCCCGGCGCCGAGAACGCGCTATCAAATGCGGCAGGTGGCACCGCTCGTGGACAGTCTTGCATCCGAAAGACAATCTCGACGAGACTTCAGCCCTACAATCTAAGACCTCTGACTCCGTCCTCTGTTGCCCTATGAAACTCCGATCGTTGGGTGCCGCCCTGATCTGTTTTTGCCTCGGCGCAGGTGCGTATTCGGCCGTAGCTACCAAAACCGACTGGCTTCGCTTTCTTCAGAAGCGTACAGAGTTTCGCGTGGTGAACACCAGCGATATGGACTGGGTAGAAGGTGGCAAGGACGGCCCCGCCAAATACTTCATGAAGTTCCTTTACAACGATGCGAATTCTGGCGAGGTGGCGATGCTCGTGCGCTATCCGGCGGGCCAGATGATGCCGCCACACATGCACTCATATGGGCACGGCATTTACGTTCTGAGTGGGAAGCTCGTTACGCACCGGGGCACCTATGGGCCGGGTACCTTCGTATGGTTCCCGGCCGACGAGGTGGTATCTCACGGCGCGTCGCCGGATGAGGACGTGGTCTATCTCTTCCTGAGGTACGAAGACATGGACATCCGCTTCGTCGATGCGGCGTCCCATTGAGTCGCCTCTGACGACGAACATGGTCCCATCTCTGCTTCGGAGCGCGCATCCCGCCGTCTACATCATCATCCTGGTGCTCGCGATGGTGGGAGCGTTGGGCACGAAGCTTCGTCTCAATGGTATTTTCGCGTGCCCCGCCAGCTACGGAGGCATCGCGTACCTGTCGGATTGCAACGCGAGCAACTACGGCGACTACGATCACGGTGCATTCTGGTTTGGCCTCGAGCCGGAGGCACGACGCGCTGCGAGCAATGCCCGCGTGCTCGTCCTCGGGAACAGCCGTACACAGTTCGGGTTTTCCTCCCCGGTCATGCTGCGCTGGTTCGAGAAGCGTTCAATCCCCTTTTACATGCTGGGATTCAGTCACTATGAGTCCGTTACATTCGTGACGCCGATCCTTGCGAAGCTGCAGCCTCATGCGAGCGCTTACGTCATCAACGCCGATCGCTTCTTCGCCGAATGGCTCTCGCCAACTTCGCATCGCATCCTATACGAACGTGACGCGCCTGCGCGGTACAACGAGAAGCACTTCTGGCAACGACCGCATAGGGCATTGTGCGAGGCGATTCCGGCCCTTTGCGGGAGTGAACTGGCCATCTACCGCAACGTTGCCAATGGCAGCTGGTTCACTTCGGGCACTCTTCCTCACGAGCCGAGTCGCGTCGGAGATGGCGGCCCGAGCGATGTCAAACTCTGGCCGCACTACATTGACCTCGCGAATGAATTCATTGGCGGCCTCAACGTGGAGCGTCAGTGCGTAGTACTGACCATCGTACCGACGACAGACACCAAGCGCGCCGAGGCGCAAGCCATTGCCGATGCGCTCGGTGTGTCGTTCATCGCTCCGCACGTCGAAGGCCTCTCCACCTTCGATGGATCGCACCTCGACGTCGAGAGCGCCTCACTCTGGTCCAGCGCCTTCCTCGACTCGGCCGGTCCATTGCTGGAACGTTGTGCAGGCAATGTCGCTGCGGCTGCGCCGGAGTCTGAATGAGCGGGAACTCTACTGCCCCCAATTTTCGCGAGCGCATCAGGGCGGCGTTAGCAACGCGCGACGATGTTGCACGTCTCGACGCACTGAGAACGCTGAGCGATGCCGCGCCGGGCTATGTTGAGACGATCCAGATTGACAAGGCGCTTGCGGGCATCGCTGCGCAAGCGGTCGACAGTCAATTGACGCGCCTTCGCGTTGCCGTTCTGTCATCAGCCACCGTCAACCATCTGGTGCCAGGCTTGCGTGTCGCCGCTCTTCGTCGAGGTTTGTTCTTCGACGTGTTCGCCGGAGCGTTTGCGCAGTACCGACAGGAACTGCTCGATGCGGCGACACCACTCGAGTCGTTCAAGCCAGATGTGGTCGTGCTGTCCCTGAGCGCCCGACCGCTGATCGGCGTGATTCCAATCGATGCTGATCGCGAACACGTCGAGCAGCTACTCAAGAGCGAAATCGCGGCGGTTCGCGGCCTTTGGGAAATGGCGCGAACGCGCTTCGGCGCGGTCGTACTTCAGCAGACCTACTTGGACGTGTTCGAGCCGATTTTTGGTAGCTACGATCGGATCGCGCCTGCCTCGCCGGCACGCGTGATCGATCGTTTGAACGATCTGCTCGCGCGGTCTGCGGGCGATGACAATGTCGCGCTCGTCGATGCGGCGCGTGCGTGTGCGCGGGACGGCATCGACGCATGGTTCGACGCCGCACGCTGGCTACAGGGCAAGATGGAGATCGCACCGCAGGCTGGGGGCCGCTATGGCGAGTTGGTGGCACGCGTGGTCGCCGCCCAACGGGGCCGATCGCGCAAATGTGCCGGTGCTCGATCTCGACAACACGCTGTGGGGCGGCGCTGATTGGCGACGTGGGCGTTGAAGGGATTGGTCCTCGGCGAGGGCAGCGCTGTCGGCGAAGCGCACCTCGGTCTGCAGCAATACGCGCAAGCGGCTCAAGGAGCGCGGCGTCATCCTCGCGGTCTGCTCGAAGAACGACCCGACGATCGCGGAGCAGGCTTTCAGTCGACATCCCGAGATGCTGCTGCAAGCGATCGCGACATCGCCTGCTTCGTCGCCAACTGGAAGGACAAGGCCGCGAACCTTCGGGCGATCGCGCGAGCAACTGAACATCGGTCTCGACAGCCTCGTGTTCGTCGACGACAACCCGGCCGAACGCGCGCGGGTGCCGCGAAGCGTTGCCGATGGTCGCGGTGCCCGAGCTGCCGGAGGATCCGCCGCACTACGTCCGCGCCATCGCTGATGCAGGCTATTTCGAGGCCGTGTCGTTCACCGACGAGGATCGCGCACGCGCGGGCGTCGTATGCGGCCAACGCCGAGCGCGACGCATTGCGCGGCGCCGCCCAGCCATGGATGACTTTCTTCGCGGCCTCGATATGAGCGTCGATCTGGCCCGGTCGACCGCGATCTGGAACTCGCGCGCGCGACCCAGCTGATCAACAAGACCAACCAGTTCAACACGACCGACGCGGCGCTGCTCCGTCGCAAGAAGTGGCGCAGCTCGCCGCGGACCCGGCGTACATCACGCTCCAGTTTCGCCTGGTCGACCGTTTCGGCGACAATGGTCTCGTCAGCGTGATGATCTTGCATCTTGGGCCTGGCGGCGTTGCTCGACCTCGACATCTGGGTGATGAGCTGCCGCGTGTTCGGGCGCCAGCTCGAGGACGAAGCGATGAACATCGCCGTCGAGACATGCGCGCGCGCGCGGGGTGTACGGACGCTATCGCGCCGCTATCGTGCCGACGGCGAACGCAATGGCGTCATCAGCGATCTGTTTCGGCAGTCTCGGTTTCCGACGGCAGCGGACGACGCAGCCGATGGCGCGACCGCGTTGGCTGCTGCCCGTCGCCACCTACGTCCCGCCGAAACCTACATCCGTCGCAAGAGCGGGCCATGCATGAGCGAACAGGAGATCCTCGACGACGCTCACCGGATTCTGCGCGACCTGCTGGGACGAATCGATCGTCCTCACGACGGACACCACTCGCGCGCGACGTCCCGAACTGGGATTCGTTCGCCTACGTGAACTTCATCGTCGCGGTCGAGATGGAGCTCGGCATCAAATTCAACGTCGCCGACGTCGAATCCTTCGAGACGGTCGGCGACATCGTCGCCGCGCACCGAGCACGCTTGCGCTGAGATCACGGCAACGGAGCCGCATCGATGCTGTTCAATTCGTACGAGTTCATCTTCGCCTTCCTGCCGGTCACGCTGCTGGTGCTTCTTCCTGCTGGGCGCGCGCTCGCGCAACCTGGCGCTCGGTCTGGCTGGTCGCTCGCGTCGCTCTTCTTCTATGCCTGGTGGCGGCCGATCAACGTGCTGATCATCGCGCCGTCGATCGCTCGTCAACTACGTGCTTGGCGCGTGCGCTGCTGCGGCTCGCAGCGGCGACGCGACGCGCGGCCGCGCCGCGCAGCGCGGTTCTGATCGCTCGGCATCGTGTTCAACGTGCTGTTTCCTCGGCTACTTCAAGTACACGAACTTCCTCGCGACGGTCGCTCAACGACCTAGCGGCACGGATTTCGTGCTGACGCACATCATGCTGCCGCTCGGCATCTCGTTCATCACGTTCCAGAAGATCGCCTTCCTGATCGACGTGCACGCGCGGCCGCGTCAAGGCGTTCACGCTGCGCGACTACGCCTTGTTCGTGCTGTTCTTCCCGCAGCTGATCGCCGGGCCGATCGTGCACTACCGGGAGATGATGCCGCAGTTCGAGCAGGCCTCGTGCCGCTTCGACGGCAGAGAGCTTCGCGAGTCGGCCTGACGCTCTTCTTTTCGGGCTCTTCAAGAAGGTCGTGCTCGCCGACGGCATCGCCGGTCTACGTGACCCCGATCTTCGACGCCGCCACAGGTGGCCGATGCTGTCGCTTCCGAGCGCCTGGATCGCGGCAGTCGGCTTCACGCTGCAGATCTACTTCGACTTCTCCGGCTACACCGACATGGCGTTGGGGCTGGCTCGCTTCTTCGGGCGTCCGGCTGCCGCCGAACTTCGATTCGCCGTTGAAAGCCACCAGCATCATCGACTTCTGGCTGCGCTGGCACATGACGCTGACCCGCTTCCTCACCGCGTACCTCTACAACCCCTTGGTTCTTTGGCTGACCCGCCGTCGCATGGCACGGGGCAAGGGCGCGATCGGCGGGCGGCGCACGACCGTGGGCGCATTCCTGTCGCTGCTGGCGGGCCCGACCCTGCTCACGATGTTCGTGTCCGGCGTATGGCACGGCGCCGGCTACATGTTCGTGCTGTGGGGACTGCTGCACGGCGTGTACCTCTGCATCAATCACGCCTGGCGCTTTTTCGGAAGCCGTTCGTCTGAGGGCCGCACCCACCGCGTCGAACGCTGGTTCCCCGGGTTTTTGTTGACCTTCCTGTCTGTCGTGGTCGCTATGGTAGTGTTCCGGTCGGCGACTCCGGCCGCTGCCAAGTCGATCCTCGAGGGTATGCTTGGCTTCCACGGCATCGGCTTGCCAGAGGCGTTGTTCAACCCACTCGCTTCTCTGGCCGCCCACTCGGGCGGGTTCGTACACGTATCGACAGAGATTTCGGCGACCGATTTGGTCGGGGCCCTGGGTTGGGTGATTGCGCTGCTCATAGTGGCGCTGGCTATGCCCAACACCTTACAGATTCTCGAACGCTATGCGCCCGCGTTGTCGGCGCCGCGTTCGACGACCGAGATAGGTTGGTTGCGCCGCACGCTCGTGTGGACGCCTTCGCTCATCTGGGCCCTTGGTCTTGGCGTGCTAGCATGCGTCGCGGTCTTCGAGCTCGGTGGACAGAGCGAGTTTCTCTACTGGCAGTTCTAGGTGGCACATCCCAGGCGAGGGCTCGACCTGGCGCCTGGTCGAACGTCATCCGCTGCGCATCCGCGGCCTGCAGCGGGTCCTTCGCTGCACCTCGCGCTAAAACGCGGTATCGGCCGCAGCTGAAATCGGGTGATCCGAAATTGGAATCCAACCGAGACACCGCCGCGCCCGCCAAGTCGACGGCGCCTCGAACGACGATTCATCGGTCACCTCGCCAGGCGGTCTCGACTACGAGACCGGACAGGTCTGCCTGACCCATAGTGCGAGTGGCATCTGTCTGGATGCGAGCGCCGACCAATAGCGTCGCTTACACTCCGCGTCGACCGATTTGACCACGTCCTGATGGTGAGAATGCTCTCGCGAAATGCCGCTGTGTGGCTCTGCTATGTCGGAATCGCCGCGGGATCGGCGACGTCCAATGCTGCGACCGACGACCTTCCTCCGCTCGAATGGCGGTTCGACCAGTACGCCGATCCGATGCACAAATCCGGAATCGTCGCCGCCGCGTCACAGACGTCCGACCCAAATGGGAGCGATATCGTTACTGCGACGATTCGGTGTTGGAGTGCAACCGGCGACGTCGACGTGCGTTTCGTTCTCGAAGACGGACGCGTGCTGAGTTCCGACGATGTTCGATGGCAGTTCGACAATGGACCGCTCCGAACTTCACACTGGCGCATGAGTCCACGCGGAAACGCAATAGTGGTGCCGGAGCCTTCGACCAGCGAGCTGGTCCGCGGCATGCGCAATGCCAAGGAGTTTGTGCTGCTCCTTTCGTCTGGTGGGGAACACCGTTATCGCATCTCGCTGTTCGGATCGTCGCGCGCCATCGGCGAGATTCAGAAACTCTGCAAGCGCTGACATGCGCTTGCAGGAGTAGTCACGCGCTAGCGGCGAACAATGTGCCGCCGCGTGATCAGGTTGCAGCCGCGGTGGGCGCGACGCGACGCAATCGTTGGGTCCGGGCTGCCCTTGGAGCAATCGATGCGAAGATCCACGAGTATCTGGGGACCGATGCTGTTGATCAGCGTGTACTACGCGCTAGCGATCATGGGCGCGCTATGGCTCTCCAGCGAATTTCCGCTGATCGAACGTTATCTGCCGGTCGGCGGCATCGAAGAACTGGCGCAGCGCAACGCCGACGACTTCGAGACCGTCAGCATGCCAGCAACGGAAATTCCGCTGGGCGGAGAAGAGTCGATCAAGCTCGCGTTCGCGATCGCGTGCACGCTGCTGTTGATGGTGCCGATTTCCTGGGTCTATTTCGTCACGACCAAAGACAAAGAGGTAGATCGGTCGTTCGCGCACACGATCATGGTGTTGCCGGTCATCGTCGCCGGCATCGCGGCGATCGTGCACGGCAGCCTGCCGCTCGCGTTCAGTCTCGCGGGTGTGGTGGCCGCCGTCCGGTTCCGCTTCACGCTCGACGAACCCGCGCAGGCGCTCTACATCTTCATCGCCATTGCCGTCGGCCTCGGCGCCGGCATCAGCGCGGTTGGTGTCGCATCGGTCGTGTCCATCGCCTTCGTGTACCTGACCCTGGTGCTGTGGAAACTCGACTACGGCGTCGATCTGAACACCCGCTTCTTCGCGTTCCTGACGGGGCGCGGGCGCGATGACAAAGAGCTGTGACCTCGTCGCGTGGCCGGCGATCGCGATGGTGCTGATGCTCGGCGCATCAGCGTGCGGAAAGGCCCCGTCGCATTCGTCCGATGCTTCGAGATTGCAAGCGCAGGACGCGGTCCGCTGGAACCTGCCCAAGCGGCTCGACGAGATCTCCGGCCTCGCTCTCAGCGCCGATGACAGATTATTCGCGCACGATGACGAACGCGGCGTCATCTACGAGATCGACTGGCACCGCGGTCGCATCGTCAAAGGGTTCGCACTCGGCGATCCACCGGTGAAGGACGACTTCGAAGGCATTGCGATCGCGGGTACGGACTTCTATCTCGTCACGAGCGGCGGCGTTCTTTATCGCGCCGATGAAGGGAACGACGGCGCGCACGTACCGTACGAACGCATCGACACCCGTAGCGGCCGACGCTGCGAGATCGAAGGGCTGGCGTACGACACGCGCCGAGCCGTACTGTTGCTCGGCTGTAAGACTCCTCGTGAGGCAGAACTGAAAGACCGCGTCACAGTCTTCGCGTGGTCGCCGGAACGACGTGCGATGGACGAACCGGCGTCGTTCTCCGTTCCGGAGCAGCCGTTCGCCGCGCCGCTCGAAACGCCGCACTTCAACCCATCCAGCGTCGAGGTTTCGCGCGATGGATCGCATCTCTATCTGCTCGCGGGGCGGCAACGCGCGCTCGCAGAAGTCGAATTGAACGGGAACGTCGTTGCGGTTACGCGGCTGTCGGAGAAACAGCATCGACAGCCGGAAGGTCTGGCCATAGGCCCTGAAGGAGAATTGATCATCGCCGACGAAGCCAGCGGCGAGAGGGGGACGCTTGCAGTCTACCGACGGCACTGAGCAGGCGCGCGGCAGAACCTTGATTCTGATTCATGGCCGAGGCTTCAAGCCGGCACGCTCCGCTCTCGAAGCGCTATGGCTGAACGCGCTGCGCACGGGTCTCGGCCGCGACGCGCCGGACACGCTATCGGAATTCCATCGCTGTCGCTGCGAACTCGTGTACTACGGCGACGAAATCAACGCCGTACTCGCGGCTCAAGGGCGACGTTACGACCCGTCGCTCGACCTAGCGGACCTGGAAAACACCCTGTCGGCGCTCGCCGTGCTGTCGAAATCCAGACAATTCCGTCGCGAACATTACGAACGTTTGCCGGGCAAAACCGCGCTCAAAGAGTTTCTCGCCGACGTCGGCGCGCCGGCGCTGTCGGCAATCGGTCTGAAGGAACGCGCGCTCGCGCGCTTCATTCCGGAACTCGCAGACTACTGGCACTCCTCGGACAGCCGTCTGCGGCCGGTCGTAACGCGACTATGCGACGCGATCGCGAATGCAATGGAACGCGGCGACGACGTTCTGTTGGTATCGCATTGTATCGGCTGCGTGGTTGCCTACGACGCGCTCTGGGCGCTGTCGCGTGGTGGCTACCGAGACGGTGGATGCGCGAACGGCAAGGTCACTACGTGGTTGACCATGGGCGCGCCGCTCGGTGACGAAAGTGTAAAACGGCGGCTCAATGGCGCCGACGCCGAAAGCTCCAGGCGGTACCCGAACAACATTCTGTCGTGGTTGAACGTTGCGGCGGAAGACGACTACGTTTGCCACGACGACCGTCTCGCAAATGACTACGCCGGTATGCTGGAGCAACGGTTGATCAGCCGCATCGAGGATGCGCGCATCTACAATCTGGCCGTTCGATACGGCCGGTCGAATCCGCACAACGCGTACGGCTATCTGACTCACCCGCGAGTGACGCGCGCCCTAGCAAAATGGTTGGGTCAGCCAATCGCGTCACAAACAGCGCGATGACACCTTGCGCTTCAGATTTTCCGGGCTGTCGATGATCTCGTAGAACTCGTCGAGATAATTCGCGGTGCGTTCGATCGTAGCGGCGTCGAGTCGCGGGTCGTCTCTGAACAACGCATAGATGTCGGCGCGCGCTTCGCGGAAACGCTCGAGCGTGGCTTGCAGCGCCGCATCGGGCCTGCAGTATCCCCGATACAGACGTTGATGCACGCTGCCGATAGCGAGCCCTTCGGCCGGCCTGGCATACGGCGCCGCAACGATGCCGGTCGCATCGAAGTCGTACGGCACCGGCAGAACAGCACCGTTGGGAGCCGCGAGCAAGACGACGTTGTGGCAACAGTCGTCGCCTTTCGGGCCACGGATCATCGAGAAGTCGGTGTTGCCCAGCAGGAACTCGAACACCTCGGCGAGATTCGCCTGCACCGGTTCCAGCTGCTCGCGCTCGATGCTATCGACCTTGGCAACCAGCATTTCGCGACGCTTCGCGAGCCACTCTTCCGGCTCGATCAGGAACGCCGCGTGCGTGCTGCGCTTGCCACTCTTCTCCGTATCGACGTACGTGACCTCGAGCGGCTGCACCCGCAGGCTGGTCGGAGAAATGCGATTGAAAACGCGGTACGCCAGCAATTCCAGTTCGACCCGGGTCGCGTAACCCGAACTCGTTTCGCCGATGCGGCCGCAGTGGGTGACCAGCTTGATCTTGTCGAGCCCGGAGAACGGTGTGCCGCTCGGTGCGTCTTTCGGAAAGTTCAGACGTAGTGGAGGAAACTTGCATGCAGCATCGTCGCGTCGCGACTTACCCCGCGGCTTGAGCTTCAGCGAAGTGCGAACCTCGGTGCCGGATGCATCCTTCCAGATCAGCACGCCGCTTTGATATGCCGGCTCTTCGCTGTCGTCAGACGCAAGGCGGCCCAACGGCGCCTCGAGGGTGACGGAAATCGCGTTGTCTTCCGCAAAGATCGGAACAGCCGCCCAGGCGGGGCCATACAACAGGACCACCGATAGCGCGAAGGTCTCACCGATCCGTTTGATCATGCGCGCGGCCGCTCGTCGACGGCTGAGTGTAGTCTTCGACGAAGTGCCCACACCAATGCTATTGGACTACTCACAGTTGCTCGTCCAAGGATCGTCGCCGGTGATAATGCTAAGCGTCTCGTCGCACGACTTGCGTCCGCCGTCTGCCCGCTGCACGCTGCGGGGCGATGTCGTAACGAACGAACGTGGTGATGAGTTCAGACGCCGTACGCGAGTTGGAAGTCGTCCGGGAAGTACTCGCAACGACCACGCCGGACGCGAACCTGCTGCTACCGGCGTTGCTCGAGGTGCAGCACAGACTGGGGCACGTCTCGAATGCCTGTATCGCGGCAGCGGCGCAACACTTCAACCTGTCGCGCGCCGACGTGTACGGCGTTGCGACCTTCTATCACGACCTGCGTGCCGAGCCCGCGGGCGATCATCTGATCCAGATCTGTCAGGCCGAAGCGTGTCAGGCGGTGGGTTGCCGCGCACTCGCGTCGCACGCCGAACGTCGCCTCGGCGTGACAATGGGAACAACTTCGCCGGACCGGCGGGTGACGCTGGAGAAGGCATATTGCTTCGGCAATTGCGCGTGCGGGCCGACGGTGCGCATCGACGACGCGATTCACGGTCGAGTCACTCCCGAGCGATTCGACGCGCTCGTCGCCGCGCTCGCCAATGGATTGGACGGCGCTCGACCATGACGTCACGCATCTTCGTACCAAACGACACGAGTGCGTGCTCGCTGGGCGCGGACGCCGTGGCCGTCGCGGTCGAAGCTGCGCTGGCGACCAACGGCATCGACGCGCGCGTGATCCGCAACGGTTCGCGCGGCGCGTACGCGCTGGAACCGTTGGTGGAAGTGGAGACAGCCGACGGACGTATCGGCTTTCCGCGTGTAATGCCCAGACAGGTTGCGGAACTGTTTGCCGGCCGCGAGCCGGACCGGCAGTCACGCGTCGTGCATCGGCCTCGTCGACGATGTGCCGTTCCTGAAAAGCCAGATGCGTCTGACGTTCGCACGCGCCGGCGTGATCGATCCGCTCGATCTCGATGCCTATCGCGCCAACGGTGGGTTCGAGGGGCTGGCGCACGCTCGGGCGCTTACGGCGACACAGATCGTGGATGAGGTACGCACGTCCGGATTGCGCGGTCGCGGCGGCGCGGCCTTCCCGGCCGCAGTGAAGTGGCAAACCGTTCTCGACGCGAAAGATCCGGTGAAGTACGTCGTGTGCAATGCGGACGAGGGCGATTCCGGAACCTTTGCGGACCGGTTGTTGATCGAAGCGGATCCGTTTCAACTGATTGAAGGCATGCTGATCGCCGCGATCGCTACCGGCGCGGCGCAGGGCTACGTGTACTTGCGTTCCGAGTATCCGCGTGCGCGCGACGTATTCGCGCGCGCGTTGACCGCGGCTCGCCGCGCGGGCGTGCTCGGTCGCGACGCGTGCGGCGCAGGTCGGCCGTTCGACATCGAGTTGCGGATGGGCGCCGGCGCGTACATATGCGGCGAAGAGACGTCGCTGCTCGAGAGTCTCGAAGGAAAGCGCGGCCTCGTCCGCTTCAAACCGCCGGTGCCGGCAATCAGCGGGTTGTTCGGCAAACCGACGCTGATCCACAACGTGCTCACCCTCGCGGCGGTAACGACCATCCTCAGCCGCGGTGGCAACGCTTACGCGGCGCTCGGCACCGGGCGGTCGCGCGGCACGATGCCGTTCCAGCTCGGCGGCAACATCGCAAACGGCGGCATCGTCGAATTGCCGTTCGGTGAGAGTGTGCGCAACGTGCTGCAGGAATTCGGCGGCGGCAGCCGTTCCGGAAGACCGTTGCGCGCGGTTCAGATCGGCGGACCACTCGGCGCATATCTGCCGCAGTCGCTCTGGGATACGCCGCTCGACTACGAAGCGTTCGCGGCGCACTCCGCCATGCTCGGGCACGGCGGCATCGTCGCATTCGACGACACCGTCGATCTCGGCGAGCAGGCGCAGTTCGCGATGCAGTTCTGCGCGCACGAATCGTGCGGCAAGTGCACGCCGTGCCGGATCGGCTCGGTGCGCGGCGTCGAAGTGATCGAGCGGATCCGTCGCGGCGAACGCACCGACGCGAACGTTGCATTGCTCGAAGATCTGTGCGAAACGATGGAGACCGGTTCTTTGTGTGCGCTGGGTGGACTCACGCCGATGCCCGTTCGCAGCATTCTCAAACACTTTCCCGGCGACATGATCCGCGGTGTGAAAGGTCCTGTTTCGCCATGAACGCGGCCGATCACGTGCACCGCGACCTCGGCACGCCTGCCACTACGTCTGACCGCTCCGTGCGTCTCACCATCGACGGCATCGCCGTCGAAGCCGCCGAAGGTACGTCGGTGTTGCGCGCGGCGTTGGCGGCCGGCATCGGCATTCCGAAACTGTGCGCCACCGATTCGCTCGCCCCTTTCGGCTCGTGTCGGGTCTGCCTCGTGGAGATTCAGGGGCGCAAAGGTACGCCTGCGTCGTGCACCACCCCGGTCGAGGCCGGCATGGTCGTGCGCACCCAAACGGAGACGTTGGCGCGCGTGCGGAAAGGCGTGCTCGAACTGTACATTTCCGACCATCCGCTCGATTGTCTGACCTGTGCCGCCAATGGCGACTGCGAGTTGCAGGACGTTGCGGGCGAAGTCGGGCTGCGCGACGTGCGCTACGGCATCGCCGGCGCGAATCATCTCGGCCAGGCGAAGGACGTATCGAATCCGTACTTCGCTTTCGATCCGTCGAAGTGCATCGTCTGCTCGCGTTGCGTGCGCGCGTGCGAAGAGGTGCAAGGAACGTTTGCGCTCACCGTGGCCGGCCGCGGTTTCGACTCCGCCATTGCCGCGAGCGCGGCCGACCCTTTCATCGACTCCGAATGCGTATCGTGCGGCGCGTGCGTTCAGGCGTGCCCCACCGCCACGCTGATCGAGAAATCCGTCGTCGAGCACGGCCAGCCCGATCGCGTCGTGAAGACGACGTGCGCTTACTGCGGCGTCGGCTGTTCGTTCAAAGCGGAGCTGAAAGGCGACCAGCTGATCCGCATGGAGCCCGATCCCGACGGCGGCGCGAACCACGGCCACTCGTGCGTGAAGGGGCGTTTCGCGTGGGGTTACGCCACGCACCGCGACCGCGTGTTGAAACCGCTGGTACGCGAACACATCGACGAGCCGTGGCGCGAGGCGTCGTGGGACGAAGCGATCGGCTTCGCTGCGCAGCGATTCCGCGCAATCGCAGATCGATACGGGCGTCATTCGATCGGCGGCATTTCGTCGTCGCGCTGTACGAACGAAGAAGTGTTCGTCGTGCAGAAGCTGGTGCGCGCTGCGTTCGGCAACAACAACATCGATACGTGCGCGCGCGTCTGCCACTCGCCGACCGGATATGGACTCAAGCAGACGTTCGGTACGTCGGCCGGTACGCAGGATTTCCAGTCTGTCGATCAGGCCGACGTCGTCATGGTGATCGGCGCCAATCCCACCGACGCGCATCCGGTGTTCGCGTCGCGCCTCAAGCGACGGCTGCGCCAAGGGGCGCAATTGATCGTCGCCGATCCGCGCCGCATCGACCTGGTCCGCAGCGCGCACGTCGAAGCGCGCCATCATCTGCAGTTGCGTCCCGGCACGAACGTCGCGCTGATCAACGCGCTCGCGCACGTCGTCGTCTCTGAAGGTCTTGTCGATGAAGCCTTCGTCGCCGAACGGTGCGAGCGCGAGTCGTTCGAGCGCTGGCGAACGTTCATCGCCGCGCAGGAACACTCGCCGGAAGCATCCGAACCGTTCACCGGCGTGCCGGCCGACGAACTGCGGCGCGCGGCGCGCCTCTATGCGAGCGCGCGCAACGCCACCATCTATTACGGCCTCGGCGTTACCGAACACAGCCAGGGCAGCACGATGGTCATGGGGCTCGCGAACCTCGCGATGGCCACCGGCAACATCGGTCGCGACGGCGTCGGCGTGAATCCGTTGCGCGGCCAGAACAACGTTCAGGGCGCGTGCGACATGGGGTCGTTTCCGCACGAGTTTTCCGGGTATCGCCACATTTCCGACGACGCGGTGCGCGGCTCGTTCGAATCGCACTGGCACGTACAACTCGACGCCGAACCGGGCTTGCGCATCCCGAACATGCTGTCGCAGGCGATCGGCGGCGAGTTTCGCGGCCTGTTCATCCAGGGCGAGGATCTGGCGCAGTCCGATCCGAATACGCAGCACGTCGCCGATGCGCTGCGATCGCTCGACTGCCTCGTGGTGCAGGACCTGTTCCACAACGAGACGTCGAAGTTCGCCCACGTCTTCCTGCCCGGCACGTCGTTCCTCGAAAAGGACGGTACGTACACCAACGCCGAACGCCGCATCAACCGCGTGCGTCCGGTGATGGCCGCCAAGGCCGGGCTCAGCGAGTGGGAAACCGTCGGTCGGCTGGCCACCGCGATGGGCTATCCAATGCACTACGACAACGCCGCGCAGATCATGGACGAGATCGCCGCGCTAACGCCGACGTTCAGGGGCGTTTCGTTCGAGAAACTCGATCGCGAGGGCGGCATGCAGTGGCCGGTAACCGATGCGTCGTCGCCCGGCACGCGGATTCTGCACGAAGCCGCTTTCGTACGGGGCAAAGGCAAATTCTTCCTCACGCGCTACGTGCCCACCGACGAACGCGCCAACCGTCGTTATCCGTTGTTGCTGACCACCGGCCGCATCCTGAGCCAGTACAACGTCGGCACGCAGACGCGGCGCACCGCAAACGTCGCATGGCACGCCCGCGACGTGCTCGAGATGCATCCGCACGATGCCGAACTGCGCGGTATCGTCGACGGCGATCCGGTGCTGCTGTCGAGCCGCAAAGGTTCTACGACGTTGGCTGCACAGGTGACCGATCGCGTTACGGAAGGCGTGGTCTATACGACATTCCACCATCCGGGCACGGCCGCGAACGTGGTCACCACCGAAAACTCCGACTGGGCGACCAACTGTCCCGAATACAAAGTCACCGCCGTCGAAGTGCGCCCGACGAACGAACCGCTCGGACAAGATGACTGACAGTCCGCCGCGGCAGCCCGTCGTCGAACGGCGGGTAACCTCCACCGGCAGCGACGTGCAAGCGTGGGGCATCGCGGTCGAAACGCCGGTCGAGATCGGCATCAACGGCGCGCCGTGGACCGTAATGATGGCGACGCCGACCGATCTCGAAGACCTCGCGATCGGGCTGGCGCTGACCGAGCGCGTCGTGAGCGACATCAACGCCGTAGAGCGCATCACCGTGTCGAACTACCTCGAAGGCATCGTCGTCGATCTGACCGTTCCGTTGCACGCGGTGAACGAATCCGCCCGCAACCGCCGCTCGCTCGAAGGCAGGATCGGTTGCGGTCTTTGCGGCGTGGAGGCGCTCGCCGGCCTTCCATCGCGCCCCACCCGTGTCGTTGGCACGCGCGGCTCGGTCGGCGCAGACGCGGTGCAGCGCGCATTCGCGGAGCTGTCGGCATTGCAACCACTGAACCTGGCGACGCATTCCGTGCACGCGGCCGCGTGGTGTCGGACCGATGGTCGCATCGAACTGGTTCGCGAAGACGTGGGACGCCACAACGCGCTGGACAAGCTGATCGGCGCGCGCGTTCGTGCCGGCCACATCGACGCTCCCGGATTCATCGCGATGACGAGCCGCTGCAGTTTCGAACTGGTGTACAAAGCGGCCGCAACGCGCGCAGGCGCGCTGGCGACGATCTCCGCCCCGACCAGCCTCGCGCTCGAATGGGCCGAAATGCTCGACCTGCCGCTGATGTGTCGCGGCGCCGGCGATTCCATCGTGGCGTTTGCGCCGGCCAGGTAGCCATGCAGCAGGAAGATCTCGTTCGCATGATCAATCAGATCGCCGATTTCTTCGACGCGTATCCGGAGCCCGAAGCGGTAGCCGGCGTGGCGGAACATTTACGCAAATTCTGGGATCCGGCGATGCGGCGAGAATTGCTCGACGCGCGCGAAACGCTGCACGATCGGCTGCATCCGGTGGCGCGCCGGGCGCTGGCCGGACTTGCCGAAACGACGCCGTGATTCGAACCGGCGACGTCACCGGCCTGATTCTCTGCGGCGGCGCCGGCGCGCGTCTCGGCGGCCTCGACAAACCGTTGGAGCTCCTCGGCGGCGTTCCGCTCGTCGAGCACGTTCGGGAACGGCTGCGCCCGCAGGTCGCCCGGATCCTGATCAGCTGCAATCGCAATTTCGACGACTACCGTCGCTGGCACGACACGATCGTTGCCGACGAGACCGCCAGCCGCGGTCCGTTGGGCGGAATCCTCGCGGGCCTGAATCTCGCCGACACCGACTATCTGTTCGTCTGTCCCGGCGACGCACCTTTTCTATCGACCACGCTCATCGAGCGTCTGACGTCTGCGCTCGACCGCGACGCGGTCGATATCGCGATGCCGCGCGACGGCACACGCAGGCAACACCTGTTCGCGTTGATGCGGCGTACGCTGGCAGGTGCACTCAGCGACTATCTCGAGTCCGGCGGGCGTTCGATGCACGAATTCGTCGACCTGCAGCGCACGATCGTCGTCGATGCATCGGACGCGCGCGACGCGTTCTTCAACGTCAATTCACCGGCAGATCTGCGCGCCGCCGAAGCGATCCTGCGGCGCAACAGGCTCTCGACTACTCCCGACTGAAGCTGGCAATCTCATCGAGTTGGCGCGCCGCGCGCGACAGGCTGTGTCCCGCCAGATCGTCCATCAGCCCCTGCACGATGCGCGATCCTCGCGGCGAGCGCCCGACGACTCGCGGCAACCACAGCGTCAGCGCGATGCCGACGACGCCGATCCCGAGTGCAACGTAAATCCAGGCCGGAGCCGGCGCGTAGATGTCGACGTCGCGCAGCCATTTCGCCCCGATCATCGTGGCGACCACCCACAGCATCCACCACGGCAGACCCAGCCAGAGTTGCTGGTTGATGCGAGTTCGACGCAGACACGCGAGATGGCGCTGCAATTCCACCACCGGCGCCGCGTAGTCGACCGTCGCGATCTGCAGCAATTGCCGCACGCTCAACACGATCGCCGCAACCGCATATGCGTGCATGACCAGACCGGCCACCAACAGGTGCGTCGTGTCGCGATACTGAATCCAGAACGGCGCGATCACCGTTCCAATCGTTACCGCCCAGAACAGCGCCTGGACGAATTGACCCCAACCGATCGCGCGCAACGTGGAACGCGTCTTGTCGAGCCTGCGTTCGCGCAAGAGTTGCACGGTGAGCGAGTTGCCGGCATCGACGCGGCGTTCGAGTTCGTGCCATGCGGTCTTCAGGTCGTCGAGTTCCATGTCAGTTCTCCTTACCTTGATCGGCAGTTCCGGCGTCTGTGAGACCGTCGCGGATGCGCTGTTTGAGTCGATTGAGTTTCGTAGCCACGTTCGTTTCGGTGATGCCGAGTACATCGGCGATTTCGCGATAGCTGTGCTCGTCGAGGTACAGCAGCATCAGCGCGCGATTGAGGTCGTCGAGGCTGCCGATGAACCGCCGCAGCAGTGCAACGCGTTCGTCGGCATCGTCGCCCGTGCTGGCGGGGAGTTCCTGCAGCCAATCGTCGTCGACGGTCTGCGTGTGGCGCACGTAGTCGCCGGTACGGCGCAGGAACGAGATCGCGACGTTCAGCGCGATGCGGTACATCCACGTGGAGAATCGCCGGTTCGCGTCGTATTTCGGAAACGCTCGCCACAGCTGAGTGCAGATTTCCTGCGCGAGATCGCGACGGTCTTCGGCGTTGGCGCAATACGTCGCCGCCACCTTGTAGACGATCTTCCGGTGTTCGTTCAGTAGAAACAGGAAATGCGTCTGCGAATCGCCCTGTGTCATGACCTGGTGCGCCGCCACCGCTGTCGCTCCGTGCCTATCGTTGCTCACATGATTCGCGGCGGTAACGGAGAAAATCACAGCGGCTCGGTCTTTTTCCGCTCCACCGATCCTGTCGCGTGTACCTGCGCTGTCGGACCACGTACGCTGGCGGCCGGCATCGAACCGGAGACAGCGGTGACCGAGGCATCGCAGATTGTAGCCGTCGCGCACGTGATCCAATTGGCCGTCGCGCCGGTTTTCCTTCTGTCGGGCATCGGCGCAATGCTGGTGGTGATGACGAACCGTCTAGCGCGAGTGGTCGACCGGGCACGCGCGCTCGAGGCAACGTTGTCGATCGACAAACCTACGCCCGCGCCGATTCACGCTGAACTGACTACGCTCGCGCGCCGCGCCAAACTCGTCAGCGGATCGATCACGCTGTGCACGGTAACGGCCCTGCTCGTCTGCGCCGTGATCGCAACGCTGTTTCTCGGCGACTTCGTGCGGTTCGACGTCTCGTTCGTGGTGGCGCTGCTGTTTCTCGCCTCGATGGCGACGTTCTTCGTGGCGCTGGTGCTGTTCCTGCGAGAAATCCTGATCGCAACCAAGGCAATGCGGATCGGGTCCTCAATAGTCAGCCGACGCGAATTCCATGCGCGGCGAGATGTCCGCTCAGCGCGTCGGCGCCGGCATTCGCCGGGAAGTGAACGCTCGGAATGCCTACCTGCCGCGCAGAGACGACGTTCGGTTCGACATCGTCGATGAACAGCGCCTGCTCCGGCGCAAGCTGCAGGTCGGCGAGGATGTACTCGAAGTACGCGGCATCGGGTTTCGCGTGGCCGATGCGACAGGAATAGAACTCGCGGTCGAACAGGCTGCGATATCCGAGTTCACCCGACATGTAGTGCGCGCGGTGCGCCTGCTGATTGCTCGCGAGGCAACACGTCACGCCCGAACGACGCAGTGCGGAGATGACCTCGACCACGCCTTTGTCGACTTCGATGTTGGTCCAGATCGTCAGCGCCTGTTCCACGGTAGTGCGACTGCGCCAGCGCCGCAGCACCTCGCCGAGTTGCGTCGGAAAATCCACGGCACCCGTCAGACACGGTCGTTCCGACGCGAAGATCTCCGCCACGAAAGCATCCAGATGCGTCGCATCGTCGAGCATCTCCGCGAACCGCGCGCGCCAATCTCCGGCGGTGCGCTGAATCACACCGTCCGCGTCGAACAGAATTACGCCGATCGTCATCGGGCCATCGCGCGCGACGGTGCTGCGGTGATCGTCAGGCCGCTTTCCAGTTGCCGTGAAAACCGAACGGCACTCGATGGTCGAGATAGGCCGTCGCCAGCGGACCCGACGCCACGTTTTGCGCGTCGAGCACAACGAGGTGACTCGCCTTGCGCGCATCGCTGTAGACGTTGGCCAGCAGATAACCGTCCCCCTCTGCAGCGTCGTCTGCGCGAGGCACGAAGATCGGCTCGTTCGTCGCGCACCCGGCCCCGACATCGTAGACGTCCACCTTGCCGGTGCGGTGATCGATGCGGCCGATGCCGTTGAAGCCACCCACCTTGAACTGCGGATTCATGTCGCACGCGAAGTACCCGTATCGGTAGCTCAGCCCGGTACGACGTTCGTCGAGCCGCGGAAACTCGCACGCCATGTCGTTCAACCGTTCCACTTTGTAGTCGTCCGTGTTGCGCGCCAGATCGAACGTCCAGCGCGTCAACCGCGGCACCGCTTTCGACGCATCGCCGGGCGTGCCGTCGGGGCGCGGGAACAGCGGGGCTTCCTCGAATTCGCACACGTCGCAGACGACGGTGTCGCCTTCGGTATGGGCGTTCATCGGATGGAAGACGTACGCCGGATCGCCTTTGAACCAGCGCAGATCCTTCACGGACCCGTTGCGCGGCATGATGCCGATCTGCGTACCGAGTTCAGGCTCCCACGCATACACCGGTGCGCCCTGCATCGCGCGCTCCATCGACCCCGTTAGCGGCATGATCGGAAAGATCACGTGATCGCGGGTCACCATGAAGTCGTGCACCATCGCCGCGTATGGCGCGGTAAACGTCTCGGAGCGGGTCAACTTGCCGTTGCGGTCGACGACGTGGAACGACATGTCGGGCGAGATGCCGCCCGCGGCGTTGTAGCCGAAGAAGATCATCTCGCCGGTTTCGGGATCCATCTTCGGATGCGCGGTCATCGGTCCGACGAGCTTGCCGTCGAACGTCCACGCGCCGATCGATTCGAGCGTGTTCGGATCCATCTCGAACGGTGCGTGGCCTTCTTCGAGCGCCAGTAATTTGCCGCCGTGCCACACGATGTTCGTGTTCGCGATGCCGTCGGTGGGCATGAATCGCACGCGCTCGTCGGAATCCATCGGGTTGAACGACGCGAACAGCGCTTCGCCGGCCTCGTGCTCGAGCTTCCATTTGATCGTTCGCGCCCATCGGTTGCGATACGACACACGACCCTCGTGCAGCGTGAACGCGTGCAACATTCCGTCGCCGCCGAACCAGTGATGGTGGCCGCGCGGTGCGAACTGCGGATTCGGCCCGTTGCGATAGAAGGTGCCGTTCAGGTCACGTGGTAATTCGCCCTCGACGATGAGGTCCGGCGCGTCGCACTCCATCTGAATTGGCGCGAAACCGCCGATCAGGTTCGGGTGATTCGGAAACGGTTTGGCCATGTCGGAACTCCGGTCGCGGGGCCGGAATCAAAGCATGTTTGATGCGGTTAAAACAGCGAGGGACTTCGGTTGGGGCCCGCTTGGACCCGCTGCTCTGGGGAGAGAAACAGCGGGTCCTTGCGGATAACCGTGAGATCTCTGGGGAGGGAGATGGCTCATGGTCAGTCGGATCAGCGATGGGGTGGCGCGTATCCGACGTGGGAGCAGTCTCTCAAACAGATGTTTCGACCTGATTTCCGCATCGGTATCGCACTGCAACAATGTGTAACTCGGTGTGCCTGAATCGTTCAGCGCGCGATGGGGTTTCCGCTGGGTTCGACCAGCCCTTACACTCTCGCCTCCATTCGACGGACGAGCATCGTGGATTTCAACGACACCCCGGCTGAAGCGGCCTTCCGAAAAGAAGTGCGCGGTTTCCTCGACGCCCACGCACCGAAGCGAACCGACCCCACCGAGTCGGCATTTCCCGAAGGGCGCGAAGACGGCGACGCCGTCAAAGTTGCCAAAGCATGGCAAGCGACGTTGTTCGACGCCGGCTGGGCATGCCTCAGCTGGCCGAAGGAATTCGGCGGCCGCGGCGCGGCGCCGATCGAGCGGGTGATCTGGAGCCAGGAAGTCAGCCGCTACGTGACCCCCGACGGCTTCTTCGTGATCGGCCAGGGTATGTGCGGGCCGACGCTGATGGCCTACGCCACCGACGAACAGAAGCGCCATTACCTGCCCGCGCTGGCCCGCGGCGACGACATCTGGTGTCAGCTGTTCAGCGAGCCGGTCGCCGGTTCGGACCTGGCCGGCATCAAGACGCGCGCGGATCGCGACGGCGACGACTGGGTGTTGAACGGCCAGAAGATCTGGACCAGCGGCGCGCACTATTCCGACTTCGGCATCATCGTCACCCGAACCGATCCGAACGTGCCGAAACACAAAGGGCTGACCATGTTCTTCATCGACATGAAGAGCCCCGGCATCGAGATCCGTCCGATCAAGCAGATCAACGGCGATCGCGCTTTCAACGAAGTGTTCTTCACCAACGTGCGCGTTCCCGACAGTCAGCGGCTCGGCGCCGTCGGTAGTGGCTGGCAGGTATCGCTCGTGACGCTGATGAACGAGCGGCTCGCCGTCGGCGGCAGCCTTGCAACCAGCGTCGACCCGATGCTCGAACTCGCCGCCGCGATGAAGATCGACGGCAAACCGGCGCTCCAGAACGAAGCAGTGCGCGAGAAAATCGCCTCGTGGTACGCGCAACTGGCTGGGCTGAAATACACCGGCTTCAGAATGGTGTCGGCATTGTCGCGCGGCGCCACACCGGGTCCCGAAGCTTCGATCAGCAAAGTAGTGGTCGCGCGGATGAATCAGGACATGGCGAACTTCGCGCTCGACTTGCAAAGCCACGGCGGCGTGCTCGACTCGCCGAAACTGAGCGCGATGCACAATCAGTTCCAGCGCCAGTTCATGCGTTCGCCGGCCAACCGCATCGAGGGCGGCTCCGACGAGATTCTCCGCAACATCATTGCGGAGCGGGTGCTCGGACTTCCGGCGGACATCCGCGTCGACAAAGACCTGCCGTTTCGCGACGTTCCGAAGAACTGACCGGGTCTGAAAACCGTGCGCAGCGCACAGTTCGCTGCGCCGATCGTTCTCCTTTGTGTGAAGAGATGGGCAGAACGCGCGCCGCAACACCGTCACCGTGACAGCACTGCCTCGGGGGACGCTGTCATGGCTACGGTCATCGGTTCACGTGTGCTGTTCCTAATCGCGGTCGCGGCCCTGGCCGGTTGCACCACATCGCCTCACGTTGGCGAAGACCGCCAACTGTTCGTCGTCGAAAACCAGGTCTCCCAACTCGAACATGCGATCGGCAAGCGATCGGCGCGCATGCAAGGGCTGCATCAGGAGATGCTGCAGGTCGTCGACGCGTTGACGGCGCCCGACACCGACACGACGAACCGGCTGTTTCTGATGGAGCGGACCCGGTCGATCGTTGAAGAACAGGCGCGATTGCAGGCCGACATCGAACGTTTGAACGCTGAGATGGCGGTCAAACGCGCCGAGCTGGAAACGTTGCGGCATCCGCTGACCGCCAGTTCCTGACCCGAGCGGTTCGCGACCTGAAGCCAGCGCCGAGGGGTCTCCGGCGTCACGCCAAACCTTACATGCAGAAGGCGACCAGCTTGTTGCCGTCGGGATCCCTGAAATAGCCGCCGTGGAACCCACCGTCGCCGCGCGGCCCCGGCGCGCCTTCGTCTTTCGCCCCGAGTTGCATTGCCTTCGCGTGGACTTTCTTGACCGCCTCCGGCGAACCGACATTGAGCGCGATCATCGTGCCGTTACCGACGCTCGCCTTCTTGTCGTCGAATGGCTTGCATACCGCGAGCATCGGCTGATCGGGCTGGGTGCCCCAGCCCACCATGCGGTCGCTGTCCATGAAGCGGCGCGCGCCGACTTCGGCGAGCAACGCGTCATAGAACGCAGCGCTGCGCTTCAGATCGTTCGTCCCCAGTGTCACGTAACCAATCATGATGAGTCTCCCTTTCGTGGCTTCGTCGCGTTTCGGATTGTAGTGCAGATCAACGCCGATCCAACGCGTTCAGCACCGCGTCGGCCCATTCCGCGCTCGGCGCGTCGTATTCGATGCGCATCAGCTTGCACGGCAACGACTTCATCCAGAACGCGTGCAGCATGTGGCTGCGCTGTTCGAGTCCGGCGGTGTCGTAACGCCGCGCCCATTCGATGAACGTCTGGCTCTGATCGCGCATGTCGCCGCCGACTTCTATACGCGCACCATAGCGTTCTCGTTCGCGTTCGAGAATCCGCTGCATGCGCAGGTCCGGATCGATTCGCAGGTACACGGCCAGCGAAAACTCGTTCACGAGTGCATCGCCCCAACCGACCATCGAACCCGACAACACCCACTCGTCCGCACCGTTGACGTCGCGCAACAGCAACGCTGTACGCTCGTCGCGAGGCCGCACCACGGTGAACGGCGGTTCCGTCGGCTCCCAGAAATAGTCGTCGCTGTCGAAAAAACGTACGCCTAGACGCTCGGCAAGCGTGCGCCCCAGTGTCGTCGTGCCTGAACCCGACGCACCGAAGATATGGATCCTAACGGGTAACGCCATGGTTGGTTCGTTAGATCTTCAAAATGCCCCGACGCGGAGTCGCGGTGCCGTACGTGTCCGCCATGATCGGCGCACCGGCAGCCCGTAGCGCGTCGCGATGCCGGTCGATCGGAGTACGACACGACAGATCTTCGAATGCGCGCAGCGCCATGAACGCCGGTAGGTCCAACACGCGCGTCACGATACGCGGCCAGCTTCGGCCACCGTTGCGGATCGATCGCGTACTTCGCGAACATCGCGTTTCGGAAGAAGACCGCGATCGAAATGTCTGCGATCGACAGCGCACCGAAAAGGAATGTTTCCGCAGGCGCCATCGGCTCGAGATAGTCGAGAATGCTGGGGATCTCTTCGTCGATCGCACGATCGACGATTGCCTGATCGGTCTGCTCGCCCCACACGAACCGGTTGATGACACGTTGATTGAACAGCCGCCAGATGAAGACTTCACCCATCCGCGTATCGGCGAACTCCTCCAACCAGCGCGCTCGGGCGCGGTCCGCAACATCCGCGGGATATAGCGCCGGCTCTGGATAGCGATCGTCGAGGTATTGGCATATCACAGACGAATCGGCCAACGTCACGCGATCGTCGATCAGCACCGGAATGCGTCTGACAGGACTGAGGCGCGAAAACCGATCGTCGCCCATGAACGGAATGATCGGGTCGATCTGATAAGGAATTTGCTTCAGATTCAAAACCACGAGCGCCTTGCGGACATACGGCGATATGAACGAGCCGATGATTTGAACGGGCTTCGCTGCCATCACTTTTCCCCTTCGAGCGCGCGTGGCCGCGAAGCCTATCACGCACCGCATCGATCGAGAGCGCACTGGCAAACTCTGCGTCGTTGCCGCAGGCTACCGCGGTCTCGGTAGCGGATCGATGGATGAAACTCGCAGTCAGATTGATCGGCGCATTGGTGGCGGTCGTGGTCGTTCTGTTCGTCGTTCAGATTCTCGCGTCGGAGAGCGGCGAGGTCGTCGTCATCACCACTACCGACGCCACCGGGGCGCAACACGAAACGCATGTGTGGATCGTCGACAACGACGGCCACGCGTGGCTGCGATCCGGCTCTCCGAAATCGGCGTGGTATGCGCGTTTGAAGGAAACGCCAACGCTCGAGCTCGAGCGCGCCGGCACGCGGTCCGAATACACCGTGACCGCGGTGCCGGCCAAGCGCGCGGAACTGAATGCGCTGATGCGTGAGAAGTACGGCTGGGCGGACGCCTACATCGGCTTCTTCATCTCCCGCGCCGAAGCAGTGCCGATCCGGCTCGATCCGCGTCCGTCCGAGGCTTAGTCGCCGTTGCCGATCCGTTCGAGGATCCATGCGTCGACCTGCTGCGCGGTGCGCTCGGGCGCGACGCTGGACGTGTCGAGAATGTCGATCTGCGGCGATCCTGTGTAGCTCTTGAACCACGCGTTGAATCGCAACTGTGCGGTTACGAACGCTGCCTGCCCTGAACCACGCCATTCCGGACGCGCGTGCAACCGCTCGCGAAGATCTTCGTCGGTGCACGTCAGCGCGAGGTAATGCACCGCAGAGAAGTACCTGCGCTCTATGCACGGTTCGATGTTGCCCGGCACGCCGAAGCCGGCACCGAAAAGCACCACCGGACGCCGCGACTGCGCGATGTTCTTGGCCATCCGCAACCAGGTCTCGAAGAAATGCGCGTGGTTCGACGGATCGACGAATTCGCGTCGCCACAGGATGTCGACATCTAACAACACCGCTCGGGTGACGACGCCGGTCAACAGGCCGCACACGCGCGTCTTGCCGGCACCGCTCGCGCCCGACACGATCAACAGCGGCGAGCACACGAAACGATGCGCGTGTCCGCAGTCGGGGCAGATTGCAGCGGGGCCGGAAAGCTCGATGCGCTTGTCGGCCCGATACGATCCGCAGTGCTCGCATACGTTGATCACGGGTTCACGCCGCCCACGAACGCAACGAGTTCATCGACGATCGCGTGCGGGTCCTTCCGATCGGTGTCGATACGGTGCGCGAACGCATCGCTTGCCGAATGATCGCGACATGCGGCGGACGCGCGCGGGTACACCCACTCACCTTCACTGCTCGTTGGCGACACGCCGCGCGTCGCCAAGCGTGCGTGGACGGTAGTCTCAGGCGCCACCAGGCAGACATGGACGACGCGACATCCGCTCGCCGTCAGCGCGCTGCGAAGAACATCGAGCAGTCCGAGATCGAGCGACATCGGCACGATCAGCGGACGAGCCACGACCGCGCAAACGCGTATTGCGTGCACGGTCAGCGCGCGCCAAAGGCGCGACTCCCGATAGTCGTCGAGCATCGCGGTCGATCCCGGGAACCAGCGCGGCAATCGGCGCAGCACGTAGCCGATCCGCTCCGGGTCGTACAAACGGCTGCCTTTCACACGGTTTCGGAAGATGCGGGCCACCGACGACTTGCCGACGCCGAACGCTCCGTTGATCAGAACGACGCAGCGACCGCTCGCTGCGCCGCCGTACGATTGACGCGACGCGCTAGACATCTATCACCACGACCTGCCCGTTCCGCTTCCGAAATGCGGTTGCGAGCCGAATTTGCGACCGAACGCGACGTCGGTGGCGTTGAAGTCCAAATGGCCGCACACCAGTGTTCATGCGGCCTGCCGCCCGATTCGACCGCCATTGTTGCGATCTACTCGAGAAATTTTGCTGCGATGCAAAAAAAGTGATTGACGAGGTCAATTCGAGCCGGTATCGTCGCGTTCGTTTATTGCAGTGCACCAAAGCACAGGAGCCCCAAATGAGTGTTATCGAGCGCAGCCAGTCCTTCGTCAAAGAGATGAACGAACTGAACGTCAAAGCCGTTACCAAGTACTTCGAGATCCAGCGCGAAGCCATCGAAGAATTCGTCGGCGCGAACCGTGCCCGCTTCACCGCTCTGCGCGAAGTGAAAGGTCTCGAAGACGTGATCAGCGCACAGCGCGAATACTACGCCGCCGTTCAGAAGAACGTGGCCGACAGCGTGAAGAAGCAAGCCGAGCTCGTCCGCGAGAACTTCACGACGTCCGGCAAGCTGGTACGCGAACTGTTCAATCGCGACACGGTCAGCCAGGCCTAATCGGCCCGTCTGATCCGACTCGACCCCGGTCGGGTTGTCACGGCGGGCGGAGCAATCCGCCCGCCGTTTTTTTTGGGCGCTCGCCCGAGCATGGCTCGCGCGTTACGCTTCGATAAAGGCCGCGGGCCATGTACCCCGGCCACCACTGGGAGGGCACGACCATGCAGCAACTCACCGGAATGGATGCGTCGTTTCTGTATTTCGAAACGCCGCGCACGCCGATGCACATCGGCAGCATTCAGATCTACGACCAGGCTTCCTTGCCGGGAGGCGTGCAGGGCTTCAAGACGATTCTGCGTCACATCGAAGAGCGGCTGCACGGCGCCCGCACATTCCGTCAGAAACTCGTCGACGTACCGTTCGGCCTCGATCATCCGTATTGGATCGAAGACAAAGACTTCGACCTCGAGTTTCACGTCCGCCACATTCGTTTGCCGCAGCCGGGCGACTGGCGCCAACTCTGCATTCAAACGGCGCGCCTGCATTCGCGCCCGCTCGATCTGTCGAAGCCGCTGTGGGAATTCACGGTCATCGAAGGTCTCGAGAACATTCCCGGTCTGCCGAAGGACTGCTACGCCATCGTCAGCAAGGTGCATCACGCATGCGTCGACGGCGTTTCCGGCATCGACATGACTCAGGCGATCCACGATCTCGACCCGAACAACCCCACCATCCGTCCGAACACGACGCCGTGGCGCGGTGAAGACGAACCGAACCCGCTCGAACTGCTCGCGCGCGCGTCCATCAACAATGCGCTGCAACCGTTCCGCTTCGCCGAAGTGGTGGCGCGCACGGTGCCGGCGATGGGTCGGCTGACACAAGGCGTCGCGCAACGCCGTTTCAATACCAACAAGCCGGTGCCGCGTACGCGCTTCAACGGCACCGTTACCGCGCATCGCACGGTGGAAGGTCGCAGCTTCGATCTGAAGGAAGTCCGCGCGGTCAAGTCGAGCGTGCCCGGTGCCACGATCAACGACGTCGTATTGTCCGTGTGCGGCGGCGCGCTGCGCGCCTATCTATTGTCGAAGAACGAGCTGCCGCAGGACTCGCTGGTCGCGATGGCACCGATCTCGGTGCGCAGTACCGATCAGCGCGGCGCGATGGGCAACCAGGTTGCCGCCATGAACGTCGCGATCGGCACGCACATCGCCGATCCGATCGAGCGCCTCAATGCGGTTCACGCCGACGCGATGGCGTCGAAAGAGATGACGCAGGCGGTCGGCGCCAAGTTGATGACCGACTACTCGCAGTTCATTCCGTCGACCACGGCCGCACTCGCCGCGCGTCTGTACACGAATCTCGGCATGGCGAATCGAACGAATCCCGGCGTTCAACTGCGTGATCACGAACGTACCGGGTCCGCAGGTGCCGTTGTTCTGCGCCGGCGCGAAGATGGTCGCGCAATACGGTCTGGGTCCGGTTTTCGACGGCATGGGTTTGATCTTCCCGGTCGTTAGCTATTGCGGCCGCATCACCATCTCCGCCACGTCGTGCCGGGAAATGTTGCCCGACCCGGAGTTCTTCGCTGAGTGCATCCAACAAAGCTACGACGATCTGAAAGCCGCAACGCTGGGCAAGATGTCGCAGGCGGTCGCCGCGGAGGCTTGAGCATCATGGCGCGTCCACGCGTTCTGATTACCGGCGCTTCTTCTGGCATCGGCGCCGAGTTTGCGCGGCGCTTCGCCGCGAACGGGTACGACCTGATCCTCGTCGCGAGACGCCAGGAACTGCTCAACGCACTGCGCGACGAACTCGCTACCGATGGCGCAGAGGTGCTCGTCATCGCAAAAGACCTGTCGCTCAAGACCTCTGCGAAATCGCTGTACCAGGACGTCAAGAGCTGCAATCTGACGGTCGACGTGCTGGTCAACAACGCCGGCGTCGCCTACGGCGGCGCCTTCACCGAGATGGAAGCCGAAGCGGTTCCGCGGATGGTGCTGTTGAACGCCGCAACGCTCGCGACGCTCACGCGATTGTTCGTCACCGACATGGTCGCGCGCGGTTCCGGTCGCATTCTGAACATCTCGTCGCTGTCGGCATTCCAGGCGGTGCCGAGCATGACGCTTTATGCGGCAACCAAGGCGTTCGTTCTGTCGTTCACCGAAGGGCTCGCCGAAGAGTTGCGCGGTACCGGCGTAACCGTCACCGCGTTGTGTCCCGGGCTGACCAATACCGACATGGTTCACGACATCGCGGGCGGCGGGTCTCTGCCCGAAGTGCCGTCGTTCATGATCAGCGACGTGAAAACGGTGGTGAAAGAAGGCTACGACGCCTGCGTGAACGGCGAAGTGGTTCGCGTGCCCGGCCTCGCCAATCAGATCTCGGCGATGTGGAGCCAGACGCAACCGCGTTGGCTGGTGCGTACGCTGGGCGGAATGATCGGCCGGCAACTGCTGCGGCCGTAGGCACTCGTTAGAGATCGATCCAGCCGAACCCGTCGCGCTGGGTCGCGAAGCGCAACCGCGGCAACCGGCGCCGCAAATCGGCAAACGCACGGCCTAAGCTCTGCGCGCAGTTGTTCTGTTCGCTGATGTGCCCCACCACGACCTCGCGCAGCGATTCGGAGCCGATCTGTTCCAGTAGCGCCACTGTCTGCTCGTTAGAGAGGTGACCCAGCTCGCTCGCAATGCGGCGTTTGAGCTGCGGCGGATAGGTACCGCTCCACAGCATCTGGCGATCGTGATTCGCCTCTACCAGCAGCGCATTGCAACGCCCGTAGACCTCGCTCACATAGGGCGTGATGTGTCCGAGGTCGGTCAACACCCCGATGCGCACACCGGCGCCGTCGAATACGAATTGGGTAGGCTCGCGCGCATCGTGCGGCACCGGCACGGGTGTGACGGAAATACCGTCGATCTGGAAACTCGTCTGCGAGTTGAACAGGCGCAAGTCGAGATCGTCCCAGCCGCTCACCCCGCGGCGCGTCCCATGCGACAGATAGACAGGCACGCGATGGCGTCGCGCCAGCACCGCGACGCCCTGCATGTGATCGCTGTGTTCGTGCGTGACGAGGATGGCCGAGAGGTCTTCAGGCTGCAGACCCAGGCGTGCGAGCCGCGTGCGCGTCTGCCGCAGCGTGAAACCGCAATCGACCAACAGGTGGACGCCGTCGAGAGAAACCACGGTACCGTTGCCGCGACTGCCGCTGCCGAGCGACGCGAGAGCCGCGCCTCGCGCCGGCGCGAGAAGAATGGGTAGCTGTTCGGCGGCCGCTATGTCGCGAACTCGCGAATCATGATGAGGATCTGCTCTGCCAGGTCCGACGGGGCGCGTTGACCGTTGTCGTCGAACACGGTCAGATCGAAGCCGGGCGTCTTCGGCTCCATCAGAATCGTTACCTTGCGCTTGTGCTCGCTGCGGAACCAGCGCGTCCAGATCGACGGCTTTTCTTCCTGGTTCAGCATCTGGTCGGTGACGGTCACGTAGAACACGCCGGCGGAACGGTCGACGTCGGTGACGTCGAGCTTCGCTTCGTGCAGCGCCTGATTCACGGTGGCCCACGCGCGATCGAAATCGAGATTGAGGCGCAGAAACGGCAGGTCCGACGCATCGCGTTGCAGGTCTGCCTTGCTCTGCGTGCTGATGTTGCGCGCGACGTACGAGATGCTCGCGTCCGCGACGTTCGCGGCGATGTAGCCGCCGAGTTCGTTCAGCAGCTGCGTCTCCACCTCGGCGACGTCGGACTGCGCCGGCATGGTGTCTTCGTGCGGCATCGACTTGCTGTCGTTCTCGTAGCGCAGATGGATCTCGGTGCTGCGGTCGCGAATGCCCGGTTCGATCAGCACTCGCACGCGGTCGCGACCGGTCGTGATACCCGCGGTCTGTTTCCCGTCGCTGATCGACAATCGAACAACGTCGCGCGCGGCTTTGCTCGAAACCGTCAGCCATTCCGTATCGATCCGGCCGGTTTGCGGCTGCTCGAGTTCGATCGCAACGCCGTTGTCGGCGAAGAACTGTTTCACTTTCGGCCACACCACAGCCGGCGCTTGCGGAACCAGCAGCCAGCGCTGATCGCCGAGCTTCTGGATCTTCACGCCCTCGGCTTCCTCGCGCGCGTAGATCGCTTCGGGTCGCGGCGCGCCGCCTTCGAAGTTGACGTGGCGCTGCGTCGACGACACCTGCGGAATCGCCATCGTGCTCTGAATCGCAGCGCTCGACAGATCCTCCGGAACGACGAGCGGCGGGCCTTCCGTCGCCTTTAGATAATCGTTAGATCGATCGACGAAGAACCCTTTGTCGTCGCTCATCCATCCACAGCCGACGAGCAACGTCGCGCATATCGCCAGTGCCGAACGGAGACCGGGTCGTATCACGCGATCGCTCCGACCGTGCGCAGCCGGCGCTCGAGCTCCGGTCGATGCACCTCGGACATCGGCAGCAGCGGCAACCGGATGCCGGTGTCGATCTTGCCCATCAGATGCAACGCCCATTTCGTCGGTTGCGGGCTCGATTCGACGAATAGAATCTGGTGGATCGGCTGCAATCGCGCGTCGATCTCCTTTGCGGCGGCTTCGTCGCCGTCGATGTACGCCGAAACGAACTGCGCCATTTCGTGCGGCAGAACGTTGGCCGTGACCGAGATGGTGCCCACCGCGCCGCGTCGCATCATGTCGAACGTCTGCGCATCTTCGCCGGACAGGATGACGAAGTCCGGCGGACAGCACGCGCGAATCTGCGTAACGCGTTCGACGTCGCCGCACGCTTCCTTGATGCCGATGATGTTGTCGATCGCGGACAATCGGCCGACCGTTTCGGCTTTCATGTCGCAGGCGGTTCTCGCGGGCACGTTGTACAGCACCTGCGGCACGTCCACCGCCGCCGCGATCGCCTTGTAGTGCTGGTACAGCCCTTCCTGCGTCGGCCGGTTGTAGTACGGCGTCACCAGGAGGCACGCGTCCGCGCCGACGGCAGCGGACTTGCGCGTCAACTCGATTGCTTCCGACGTGGAGTTGGCACCCGTTCCGGCGATCACCGGAATCTGTTTGCCGACGCGAACGACCGTGCGTTCCACCACCTTTATGTGTTCTTCGACGCTGAGCGTCGCGGATTCGCCGGTCGTGCCGACCGGCACGATGCCATGCGTGCCCGACTCCACGTGCCAGTCGATCAGTCGGTCGAGCGCCGCCCAATCGACTTCGCCGGAACGGTGCATCGGCGTCACGAGAGCGACAATGCTGCCCGCGAGCATGGTGAATCCCTGAAAAAAAGTCGGCTAAGGATACTGACGGGTTCGTTCGATCACTAGGCTTTCTTGCGCAGCAGATATTCGAAGCGGCCGTCTGCCTGTTTCGACTCCAGCAGCGCGTTTCCGCTCTGTTGCGAGAACACTTCGAAATCGCGCGCAGACGCAGGATCGGTGGCGATGACGCGCAGCAGCGCGCCGGCCGACATGCCGTTCAGCGCCTTCTTCGCTTTCAGCAGCGGCATCGGACAGTTGAGCCCGGACACGTCGAGCACAACGGGCTGTACGTCGGAAGTGGATGCGGCCATTTGCACATCGCCGGATTGGACCGGTTCAGAGTATTGCACAACGCCACCCGCCCCCTGCGACGGAACTTTTCGGCGCAGTCGTATCACTATGCTTAGCCAAAGCCGATTTAACGGCGACTCGGCCAATTTCAGTATCATGCACACATGCGCCTCAGCCCCCACATGCGCTTGTTGATCGTCGCCGCCCTGAGCTGGTCGATCAGCGCAGCCGCGACCGTGAGCAGCGAGTTGCCGGAACTCGGCGACAGCTCGTCGGCGGTGGTGTCGCTCGAGATGGAACAGGAGATCGGCAAACAGCTGCTGCGCCAGGTACACGCCGAAGTCCCGACGATCAGCGACCCGCTGCTGAAGTACTACACGGAGACGCAGCTATACAGCCTCGCCGAACACTCCGAGCTGAAGCGCAAGCAGCTGTTTCCGGTGCTGATCGACTCGCAGGAAGTGAACGCATTCGCGGCGCCGGGCGGCGTCGTCGGCATCAATCTGGGGCTGTATCTGGCCGCCGAAGACGTCAACGAATACTCGGCGGTGCTCGCGCACGAACTCGCGCACCTGAGCCAACGCCACTTCGCGCGTCAGATCGAGATGCAGCAGCAGTCGGCAATTCCGTATCTGGCGGCGATGCTCGCGTCGATCGTCATTGCCGCCACCGCCGGCGGCAACGCCGGGCTCGCGGCGATGTCGGGCACTCAGGCACTCGCGCAACAGAGCCAACTGCAGTTTTCGCGCGAACGCGAAGCCGAAGCGGACCGTATCGGCATCAACACGCTCGCGGCGGCGAACCTCGATCCGGCGGCAATGGCGAAGATGTTCGAGCAGATGCAGCGCGCCTACCGCTTCAGCAAGCGCCCGCCGGAATTTCTGCTCACCCACCCGGTCACCGAAGCGCGCATCTCCGACGCGCGTAACCAGGCGTCGGAATACCCGGCGAAGAACTATCCCGACTCCGAAGACTTCCAGATGATGCGCGCGCGCGCGATGGTGCATTACGCGCCGTCGCCGCAGCAGGCCGTCGCGGAATTCAAAGCACTCGTCGAACGCACCGACGGCGCGGACTGGGCTTACTACGGCTTGATCGTCGCGCTGTCGCGCGCCGGCGATCACGACGGCGCGCTCGACACCGCGAAGCCGCTGATGGCGAAGCACCCGGATTCGCTGCTCTACATGGCGACCGAAGCCGAGTTGCTCACCGCCGCGGGACGCTACGACGATGCGATCAAGTTGCTCACGGCGCAGCTCGTGATCAACCCCGACAACAAGCCGCTATCGGTTCTGTATGCCGATGCATTGAACGGCGCCCGCCGCTACCACGACGCCGAGGCCGTGCTGGTGAAACAGTCGGTGCGCTCTCCGGACGACATCGACGTGTGGTACGAACTCGCCGAAACGGCCGGGCTCGCCGGCGACATCGTGCAGGTGCACCTCGCGCGCGCCGAGTATTTCGCGCGCGTGGGCAATCTGCAGAAGAGCATTCAGCACCTCGAATACGCGCGTGGACTGGTGAGCAGCGACAACTATCGCCTCACCGCGATGCTCGATCAGCGCATCCGCGATCTGAGCGCCGAACTGGCGGAGAGCCAGAAACGCAGCTGAGGCTCAAGCGGGCTTCGGGAAATCCAGCATCCGTTGCAGCGGGACCATCGCGCGCCGCCCGATTTCGGGATCGACGTGAATTTCGTTGCTCCCGCGCGCCAACGATTCCTTCAGTTCGCGCAGCTGATTCATCGCCATCCACGGGCAGTGCGCGCAACTGCGGCACGTTGCACCGTCGCCTGCGGTCGGCGCTTCGATGAAGCGCTTGTTCGGCGCTTCCTTGCGCATTTTGTGGAAGATGCCGCGGTCGGTCGCGACGATGAACATCTTGTGCGGCAGCGTCTTGGCCGCTTTGACGAGCGCACTGGTAGAGCCCACCGCGTCGGCGAGTTCGATCACTTGCGCCGGACTTTCCGGATGCACCAGCACGCCGGCGTCCGGGTAGATCGCCTTGAGGTCGGCCAGCGCCTTGAACTTGAACTCTTCGTGCACCACGCACGCGCCGTTCCACAGCAGCATGTCGGCGCCGGTCTGGCTTTGAATGTAGCGGCCGAGGTACTTGTCCGGCGCCCACAACACTTTCTCGCCCTTTGCCGCGAGGTGTTCGACGATCGGCAGCGCAATGCTCGACGTCACCACCCAGTCCGACAACGCTTTCACCTGCACCGACGTGTTCGCATACACCACCACGGTGCGGTCGCTGTTCGCTTTGCAGAACGCTTCGAATTCGTCCGGCGGGCAGCCGAGATCGAGCGAGCACTCCGCCTTCAACGTCGGCATCAGCACGCGTTTGTCGGGCGAGAGAATCTTCGCGGTTTCGCCCATGAAGCGGACGCCGGCCACCACCAGCGTGGTCGCCGGATGGTCGCGACCGAAGCGCGCCATCTCCAGCGAATCGGCGACGCAACCGCCGGTCTCCTCGGCGAGATCCTGAATGTCGCCGTCGACGTAGTAGTGCGCCACGATCGCCGCGTTCTTCGCGGCGAGCAGCGCTTTGATCTCGTCCTTCAACCGGCGTCGATCCGCGGTATCGACAACCGGCGGCTCGAAAACCGGCACCCGTTCGCGGGGCAGTGCGTGGTCGGCGAGTGTGGTCATGACGCGCATTCTGGTTGCGGGAGGGCGAGTCTACCATGTAGAACACGCACCTCTTTCGCGAGCCGACCATGCCGAGCATCTGCTTCCTGACGAGTACGCGGGGCGCGCCGCGTAACGACAATCACAGTCGCCTGCCCGACGCGTGGAGCGTCGCCGGCTGGGGCGTGACGCGCGCCGATCACGACGACGTGCGGCTCGACCGAAGCGGAATCTGCGTCGGCGAAACGTCGTTGGAGAAATTCGATCTGATCTGGCCGGTGGGCCTCGGCGTACGGGAGTCGTTCCTCGATCGCATGCAGCTGCTTTCGACGATCGACGAACAGCGTTTCGTAACGAGCCCGCGTGCGTTGCTGATGCACCACGCCAAATACTCGATCGCGCTCGGCGACCTCGCAGCGCATCACCCCGAGACCTTCGCGAGTCGCGATCCGCGTTGGTTGAAGCAGCGGGTGCTCGGTGGCGGCGACTGGATTGCCAAGCCGTCGGCGGCGAGCTTCGGTCGCGACGTGTATCGGTTGCGCGCGGACGATCCGAATCTCGACGTGATCCTCGACGCGCTCACCGGCTACGACGCGTCGCGCTATTGTCTGCTGCAGCGTTACGTCCCTGAAATCGAGCGCGGCGAAACACGCGTTTTGTTGGCTGCAGGCGAATACATCGGCGCCTATCTACGGCGGCCCGGTACCGACCACCGCGTGAATCTATCGGGCGGCGGTCGCGCCGACCCGGTCACGCCGTCGAATGCTGAACTGGAACTCGCAACGTCCGCCGCACGCAGCCTGCTCGCGCACGGCGTTCGGTTCGTTGCGATCGACATCGCTTATCCGTGGATCATCGAGTTCAACATCGCCAACCCGGGCGGGCTCGAGACGATCGAACGGTTGACGGGCGAAGACCTCACGCCGCGCGTCGTCGCCGCGATCGAGCGGAGTAGTAGAACTTGCAGGTAACTCTGAGCTAGACCGGGTCGCCTTCAGAACGTCGACTCGGTCCTTTCGGACGCTGCCAGGATCGGGCGCAGCGATTCGTGGTCCGCCGGTTTGACGATGTACGCATCGAAGAGCTCTGCGGTCTCGGGTTCCCACGACTCGTGAGGATCGTAGCCGCTCAACGCGACGATCCGCATTTTGGCGAGTTGCGGATTCGACCGCAGCCGCTTGGCCACCTCGTACCCATCGATCTGCGGCAAGCCGATATCGAGCAGAACCACGTCCGGTCGAGTGCGCGTGGCCACTTCGATGGCCTCCGTGGCGTCGTAAACGACGTCGACGTCGTGTTCATCCAGGCGCAACAGCATGGCGAGCGCATCGGCCGCGTCAGCGTTGTCGTCGACCACGAGGACGCGCCGACGCGGGATGTCGACGCTGCCGGATTCCGTGCCGCGCGCGGAATCCGACACCGCAACCCGCGGCAGGCGGATGGTGAACGTCGACCCGGCGCCTGCGCCGGCGCTTCGAGCGTCGATGCTGCCACCGTGCATTTCAATCAGGCGCTTGACGATGGACAACCCGAGACCGAGGCCGCCTTGTGCGCGGTCGAGCGTGCGTTCGCTCTGCACGAACGGGTCGAAGATATGCGGCATCAGGTCCGCCGCAATGCCGGCGCCGTTGTCCGTCACGCTGATCGCCACGTCGCCGCCGTCGCATTCGTTCACGTCAACTCGCAACGTGCCGCCGGAATCCGTGTATTTCGCGGCGTTGTGCAGCACGTTACCGAGCGCCTGCACGAGCCGCACGCGATCGCCCCGAACGTAGAACGGCCCTGCGTGGATATCGACCGTTAGGATTTGGTGCTTGCCGAGGATCAACGGTTCGGCGCTTTCGACCGCGTGAGCGACGATCGCGGCGACATCGATGTCCTCTTCGTGCAGCGTAATTCGACCCTGCGTGATGCGCGAGACGTCGAGCAGATCGTCGACCAGCCGATTCAGCTGCCCCGACTGCCGTCGCAGCATCGCGAGCAACCCGCTCGCATCCTCGTTCGCCGGCGAGGTGAGTGTCAGCAGCTCGATTCCGTTTCTAATGGCCGCGAGCGGATTACGCAGCTCGTGCGCGAGCATCGCCATGAATTCGTCCTTCTGCCGGTCCGCCTCGTGCAACGCGGCTTCGTAGTGGTGCCGCTCGGTCACGTCGCGAATTGTGCCGCGCATCACCTGGCCACTTCCGGTCCGCTCCACGCGACCGCGCGCCTCGAGCCACACGATCTCGCCGCCCGGATGCACGACGCGGAACTCGTCGGAGTAGCTCGCCCCGGCGAGCGCCTGGCTGACGGTGCGCGCCACTCGTTCGCGGTCGTCGGGATGAATCACCTTGAGCGAGCGCTCATACGTCACGTCGCCCGAGCCGCCGGGTTCGAAGAGTTCCCAGGCTTCGGCCGACCAGTTGGCTTCGTCTGTCGTCGCGTTCCATTCCCACGTGCCGACACCGCCGGCCGCTTGCGCCAGCCGCAGCCGCTCCCCGGTCTCGCGCAGGGCCTCCTCCGCCATCCTGCGGGTGGTCACGTCGCCGACGACACCGATGAAGCGTGCGGCGTGTCGGTTCGCGCCGACACCCTCGAAGAACGTGCGACCGCGGTTGTACAACCAGCGTATCTCACCCGTATCGGCTCGTACGATTCGGTACTCCTGAACGAACTCTCCGGTTCCGTCCGGCGCGAGCGAATCGCGCATGGCGCTCATGGTGCGTTCACGATCGTCGGAATGGATGAGCCGCTCGATGATCTCTGTCGTGATCGCGTCGGCGGCGCTCATGCCGTGCATCGCCGCGAGCTCCGCCGTCCAGTGCACATCGTTGCGAACAGGATCGTAGTCATAGAAACCATAGCCGGAGGTCTGCGTTGCAAGTCGCAACCGTTCCTCCGATTCGCGAAGGCGGATCTCGGCCCGCGCGCGTTCGATGTGCGTACCGGTGCGCGTCGCCAATTCCTGGACCAATTCGATCTCGTGGAGCCGCCAGGGGTAGACGTCGGCTTTATCGACGGCGAGAACGAAGCGTACGCGGCCCGCGAGAACGCACGGCGCGCTCAGCAGCGCATGGGTGCGAAACTCCTGCAGCGCCACTGCGAAGGGTGCCGTACGAGGGTCCGTCGCCGTGTCGTCGATGGCGATCGGTTTACCTTGCAGGAACTCACTGTGGACTTCCGCCGTTTGGAACGTGGCCAACGGGAAGGCACGACTCGCGTCCGGTAGTTCGGCGGAACCGTGCGCGTACAGATTCGTCGCGGACCGGCCTTCTGCGTCGATTTCGATGAACAGGACGCGCTGAACCTGCAGATACTCGGCGAGGCGTTCGCCGACGCAGCGCATGATCGCGGCGTCGTTCGATGCCATCGCGACTTCGTCGACGAGTTCGGACAACAGTCGAGCGTTGCCTTCGCGCCGTTTGGCTCGCGTGATGTCGGTGACCACACCATCCCAGACGATGCGTCCGCTCGTCTCCCGATACGGACGCGAACGCAGATGCAGCCAGCGTAGCTTGCCGTCCGGTCGATGCATCGGCAGTTCGAGGTCGAGGTCGACCAACTCCCGTTCGCTGCGGTCGACAACGCGCAGGAGCTGCTCTCGGTACTCGGTTGGAACCAGGTCGACGATGTTCCGTGCATCGCGCAACACGTCCTCGACGAGGACCCCATTGATCTCGCGGATGCCACCGCTCAACGACAGAAAATGCCGCTCGCCGTCCGGCTCCTTCGCGAAGCGGAAGAGCGCGCTGCCCGGCAGGTGGTCGGCGATGCTGCGTAGCTGACGCTCGCTTTCGTTCCGTAGGTCTTCTGCTTGCTTGCGCTCGGTGATGTCGCTGGCGGTGCCGATGACCTGCAGCGGCTGCCCGTTCGAATCGCGGCGGAAGACCGTCTCGTAACACAGGAACCATCGCCAGCGTCCGTCGCGATGACGCAGGCGATATTCGCGGCGCACGATCGCGTCGTCGGCGAGCATTGCGAGTTCACGCTCGTAGTCGGCGAGCCCAACGACGTCGTCCGGGTGCACCAGCTTGGGGATGAAGTCGCCACGGAGCCCTATGACCTCGTCCGGTGTGTAGCCGATCACCTCCGCGACGTGGCGATTGACGAAGACGAGGCTGCGATCACGCAGATCGCGCACGTAGACGACGCTCGGGACGACTTCGAGCACATGCGTAACGAACTGTCTTTCGTCGAGCAGTGCGGCCGCCGCGTTCTTCTCTTCAGTGATGTCTACGTTGATGCCCGACACGCGCACGGCGGTCCCGTCGGTCGCGTGCGTGACGCGGCCGACCGCCAGCAGCCACACCGTACCGCGCTCGGGATGACGGATGCGGAATTCCGCGCGGAATTCGGGAAAGTCGCCGCTGAGCGCTTTCCACATCCCTCGATTCATGCGCTCGATATCCGCCGGGTCGACATAGCCTGTCGCTTCTTCGAACGACAACGGCTCCGGGCGCGGCGGCATTCCGTAGAGCACGAAATTTTCGATCGACCAGTACACGGTGCCGTCGACGATGTCCCATTCCCAGACCCCAGCGTTCGAGGCGGCCAGCGAGAGTCGAAGTCGTTCTTCTGTCTGGCGCAGTTCGGTGATTTCGTTGGCGGCCGTCCTGACGCCCTCGATCGATCCGTCAGGCGCCGTGAGCGGTGCGGCAATCACGTCATAGAAACGCTCGTTGCCCGGCTCGCCGATGCGAAGCTGCCGCCGTGTCAGCACGCCGGTCTGCAGCACCCACCGCTTCAGCGCGAGGAGTTCGGCGACGGACTGCGGCGACGCGAGTTCGTCGTCACGCTTGCCGATCACGTCGACCTCCCCAAAGGTACGTTCCGCGTTGTAGGCCCACTGATAGCGGAGATCGCGATCGGCGACGGAAAGGACGATCGGTAAATAGTCGAGCGCCAGACCAAGGCGCGCCTCGCCGTCGTGCAATTGGTCGAACAGCTGAGGATCGCTGCGTTCCATCAGCCGCAGATCCGGTTGTGCGATGCGCAGCGCGGTGCCCACGGCGATCGCACAACTCGCGGCGAACAGCAGCGATCGAGCTGATGCGTCGTACAGGTCGATGTATTCGCCGAGTGCGACGACAAGGGCAACGGCGAGCGGTGTGGCGAGGAGGACCGCCACGAGTGCCCGAATCCCGCGCCTCGGCTCGGGACTCGTCAACAGCATGGCCAGCCACCGGTACGGCGTGATCAGCGCCCAGCCGATGGCGAGTATCGACTAGCGCGGCCGTCGTGCCGAGTTCCCCGCCAAGCAGGGTCGCGGCGCGCGACGAAACGCCGAGTGCATACGCAAGCAAACTCGTCATCGCAACGATCAGAGCCGCCGTGACGGGCGCTACGCGTTCGACCGAACTGCGAGACGGGCTCGCCGCCGCGGCCAGGGCCAGGATGCCGATGCAAAGCATGGGGCCGGGCGGTGCGTCTGCTGCGGCGACGTCGATCGCTTCGACTCCGTACGTGGCGCCGCTCACGCGCCCGAGCAGCACGATCGCACACGTTACGACCAGCATCCACGCACTTGCGCGCACCGTGGTGTCCCACCGTTCGCTGCTGCGCACCCGCGAGAGCAGCAGCAGACCACTCGCGACGAGGCCGGCTTGAACCAGCGGAAGCGCTGACTCCACGTTGAGCAGCGCGCTGCCGGCTGCCACGAGTATCACGATCACTGCGCACGCGTGCGACGCGTGCATGGCTGTCGCGGAGGGTTGCCAGATCGTCTGTTTCCGAGCCTTCATGCGAACGCTCCGACTATTTGCGCGGCCAGACGATCGACGTTCCGCCCTGACCCATGGACTCGCCGCCGAACGTGCGATCGAACGAAGCTCGCCGCAATCCGCCGGCCGGATTCGTTCTCAGATCGATCAACGAACTCGCGGTGCGACATTTTCGACCGATCGCTGTCCCGCTGCGGGTATCCATATCATTCTCGCGCGCCGATACCAAGGAGGCTGTGGTACGCACTTATACGTACAACTGCTCGGTCCGATCGTGAGTTTGTGACCGGTGTCACAGGTTCGGTTCAATGCCTCGATCGGTTTTTCCGCCCCTCAGCGAGCGCGTTGGGACGAACGAAGCTGTGCCGGCAATGTAGTACGGTGTCGCGCGAAGTCGCCGACCGAAATCGGCTGCCGATGAACACGCGACGGCGGCGATCCAACTAATCTGCGGGCGGCTTCGCCGGCGCTGCGAGCAGCAACGCCTTCATCTGATCGAGCGCATCCTGCCGTTCGTCGAGCGTGCGGATGTGCCAGCGGATCAACTCGGCGCGTTCGGGGTGGTTCGACAAGCGGATGGTCTCGAGCGACAGCTGCAGACGTTCGATCTCGCGCTCGAGCAGCACGATGACGTCGTCCAGCGAATTGTTGATCAGCTCGTCTGCCACAGTCGCCATCGTCGCGTTGGGTCTCGATCTCGAACGTCTTTGTAGACTAGCAGCCCCATGGAGGACGCACCGTCGTCAAAGCCGAATTTTGTTTACGGTGTCCCACCGTCGACACGAACCAGCGTGCCGGTCGTGAAACTCGCCGACGGACTCGCGAGGAACAACGCCGCACCGACGATTTCGTTCGGCTCGCCGCCGCGTTTCATCGCGAGACGCGGCGCCTGCAGTTTGCGGAACGATTCCATGTCCCACGCTTTCGATATGTCGGTGAGAAACGGGCCGGCGACGATGCAGTTGACCCGCACCTTCGGTCCGTACGCGAACGCGAACGACCGCGTGATCGAGTTGAGTCCGGCTTTCGCCGCGCCGTACGGCTCCGACGTCGGCGATCGGATTCAGCGACGCGGTGCTCGAGATGTTGATGATCGAGCCGCCGTCGCCTTTCGCCATCCGGCTGCCGACGAGCGCCGACAGACGGAACGGTCCCTTGAAATTCAGCCCGACGACTTTGTCGAACAGATCTTCGGAGATGTCTTCCAGCGCCGGATACAGCGGCGACATGCCGGCGTTGTTGACCAGCACGTCGACGCGGCCGAACCGTTCGTACGCCGCATCGGCGAGCTTGCCGACTTCGTCCCAGCGGCCGACGTGACAGGCGATCGGCAACGCTTTGCGACCTTTTTTCTCGGCCTCGCGCGCCACTTCCTCGCAGGCCTGCAGCTTGCGGCTGGCGATCACGACGTCGGCGCCGCGTTCGGCAAACGCCAACACCATCTCGCGGCCGAGACCGCGGCTGCCGCCGGTGACCAGAACCACCTTGCCGGTGAAATCGAACAACGGATCCATCGCACTTCCCCCTGAATATTTTCGCTGATTAATTCTTAGCCGAACCGGTCGCCTGTTCCTTCGCCCACCGATAGTCGGCCTTGCCGCTCGGGCTGCGCACGATCGCGTCGCGAAAGACATAGGCCTTCGGCAACTTGTAGCGCGCGATGTGTTTCGCGCACTCGTCGCTCAATTCGGCATCTGTCACCCGCACGCCGTCGCGCAACTGCACGACCGCCACTACCTCCTGACCCCAGCGTTCGCTCGGCCGTCCGGCGACCACCGCGTCGTAAACCGCGGGATGGTGTTTCAGCGCGTGTTCGACTTCTTCGGCGAAGATCTTTTCGCCGCCCGAGTTGATCGTCACCGAGTCGCGGCCGTGCAGCTCGATGCTGCCGTCGGCGAGATGTCGCGCGCGATCGCCGGGCACCGAGAAACGCGTGCCGCCGATCATCACGAACGTACGCTCGGTCTTCGCCGCGTCGTCGAGGTAGCCGAGCGGCACGAATCCCCGCTTCGCCCACCAGCCCATGCCCTCGTGTCCGGGCGGCAATACCGTGGTCAATGCTTCGTCGACGACGACGTTGTCGGGACCCGGCACGAACTTGCCGGTGCTCGCGCCGGTCATCTTGTTGCTGATCTGCGAGCCCTGTCCGCCCGCCTCCGACGAACCGAGCCCGTCGATGATCATCACGTGCGGCAGCAGTTCGAGAATTTCGGCCTTGATCGACGCGTTCAGCGGCGCACCGCCCGACAGAATGATGCCGAGACACGACAGGTCGTAGTTGCCGTTGCGGATGGCATCGACGATCGGCCGCGCGAACGCATCGCCGACGATCTGCAGGAAGTTGATCTTCTCGCGCTCGATCAACGACAGGATGTCGGCCGGATCGAGCCGCTCCACGTCGCTCTGAATGAACACCGTGTTGCCCTGGTGCAGCGCGGACAGTGCGATCCAATGCCCGGCGCCGTGCATATAAGGCGCGGCCGGGAACATCTTCATGCTGACGGTCTTCGCGCGTTCGACGAACTCGTCGAGCGACTCGATGATCTTGCCGTCGGCCGCGCGTCCGCCCAGCGCCGCAACGAGAATGTCGGCCTGACGCCATAGCACGCCTTTCGGCATGCCGGTGGTGCCGCCGGTATAGAGGATGTAGAGATCGTCCGGCGACGGTTCCGTTTTCGGCACGTCCGGCGAGCTCTGCGCGAGTGCGGTCTCGTAATCGACGGCGCCCGGCAGCAGCGCGTTGCCGGATTCGTCCGCCACCTGGATGAACACTTCCAACGACGGAACTTTGGCGCGCACCGCGGCGACGCGCGGCGCGAAATTCGCGTGATAGATGATCGCGCGTGCGCGCGCGTTGTTCAGCAGGTACACCAGCTCTTCTTCGACGTAGCGGTAGTTGACGTTGAACGGCGCGACGCGCGCCTTGTAACCGCCGAGCATGCCTTCGAGGTACTCGTTGCCGTTGAAGAGATACAGCGCGAGCTGGTCCTGCCCCGATTCCCACGGCTCCAGCGCCGAGCGCGGCGTTCGCACGCCGAGGCCGCGCGACACCAGATAGTTGGCCGAGCCGCCGCGTCCGCTCGTTGAGCTGGCCGAACGTGATGCGGCGATCGCGAAACACGATTGCTTCCTGATCCGGAAATGCCGCCGCAATGGCTTCGCTGACTGCGCCCAGATTGAACATGATCCCTGCCGTGATCGAAGTGAGGGGCCATGCTGCCCTGCGCTCCTGCCCATGTAAACCGAGTCGCCGTCGCGCGGCTGGCTTCGCCGCCGGGCCGTCGCTAGGCTTGCGCGCGTCACCTCACGCAGACGACCTCCATGGAACTGATCCTCGTCCGTCACGCGCTGCCGGAACGCCAGCAGGTCGCATCCGGCACCGCCGATCCGCCACTCTCGACGACCGGACTCGAACAGGCGGCCAAGGTTGCGCGGTGGCTCGCGGCCGAGACGATCGACACGGTGTTCTCGAGTCCGATGCGCCGCGCAAAGGAAACCGCACAGGCCTACGTCGCCCTCAGCGGACATCCGATCCAGTTCCACGAAGGCATCGTCGAATTCGACCGGCACACGTCGAGCTACATTCCGATGGAGGAACTGAAACGCACCGACTACGCCGCCTGGAAAGCGTTCGTCGACGGCCGCTACAACGAGGAGGTCGACATCCTGGCTTTTCAGGACACGGTCGTTCGCGCGCTGGAATCGATCATCGCCCGCCACCAGGGCCAACGCGTGGTCGTCTTCTGCCATGGCGGCGTCATCAACGTCTGGGCCGCCCACGTCCTGCGCATGGTGCCGCGCCTCTTCTTCGAACCGAACTACACCAGCATTCACCGCTTCCTGTGCGCACGGTCCGGCGAACGGAACGTCGTCAGCCTCAACGAGACGGCCCATTTGAGGGACTGAGGCGGTGGGACGAGCTTCGATTTGCGGTGGAGGCGGGTGATCGGTGCTCCGGACTCGCTCGAGCCATCCCTGGGCGCTCCTTTCGCGACATCCATGTCGCTCAAGGGTCCGGCACACCGATCACCCGCCACCTTCCGCCATCGAAGTCGCGCCTCCATCGCTCAGTCGTGTGTCGAGCGTGAACGCGCGCTAGCGCGCGTTCATGCACGACACCGACGAGCGAAGCGCGTGAGCTCGGACCGCAGGACGGTGGCGGGTGAATCGGTGTGCCGGACCCTTGAGCGCCAGGGATGTCGCGAAAGGAGCGACCAGGGATGGCTCGAGCGCGTCCGAAGCAGCGATTCACCCACCTCCGCCGCGAACTCGAAGCTCGCACCTCCTCCGCTTGCCTTCATCTCGCGTTTCCATAGACTGTTGCGTCGCACAATTTGCAGCTCATAACTACACGATACCTATATAGGGAGGTTTTCTGATGGGAATGCTCGATGGCAAGGTCGCTCTGGTGACGGGTGCGGGTGGCGGTCTGGGCCGCGCCCACGCGCTGTTGTTGGCGAAGGAAGGCGCGTCTGTCGTCGTGAACGACCTGGGCGGTTCGCGTGACGGCACCGGCGCCGGCCACAACATGGCCGATCAGGTCGTCAATGAAATCAAAGCGGCCGGCGGCAAGGCCGTGGCCGACTACGGTTCGGTCGCGGATCCGGCGCAGGCCAAGGCCATGGTGCAAACCGCCGTTTCGAACTTCGGCAAGCTCGACATCTGCATCAACAACGCCGGCATCCTGCGCGACAAGTCGTTCAAGAACATGACCGACGATCTGTGGGACATCATCATCAACGTGCACCTGCGCGGCACGTATCTGGTCACGAAAGCGGCGTACGACCAGATGATCGCGCAGGGCCACGGCGGCCGGATCATCATGACGAGTTCGACGTCGGGTCTGCTCGGCAACTTCGGCCAGACGAATTACGGCGCGGCGAAAGCGGCAACCGCCGGCTTCATGCGCTGCCTGTGGCTCGAAGGCGTGAAGTACGGCATCACCGTCAACATTCTCGCGCCCACCGCGATGTCGCGGCTCACCGAAGACGTCCTGCCGGAACAGGCGAAGGACGCGTTCCCGCCGGAGAAGGTCTCGCCTGCGGTCGTGTGGTTGTGCACCGACGAAGCGAAGGAAGTCAGCGGCCGGCAGTTCCTGGTCGCCGGCAACAACGTGTCGCTGCTGTCGTGGCAGATCACGCCGATCGCGTCGAAGGATCAGAAAGACGCACCGTGGGGCGTGAAGACCATCGGTGAAAAGATCCTCGCCAGCAAAGACGAGTGGCCGCCGATCAATCCGATGCGCGGCTTCATGTGACCGACATGCCCGGTCCACTGGCCGGCTTTTCGGTACTCGATCTGTCGGCCATCGTTTCGGGGCCGCTGACCGGCGCGTTGCTGGCCGATCAAGGCGCTTCCGTCATCAAGGTGGAGCGCCTGGTCGGCGACATTCAGCGCCACGTCGGCAGCAGCCGGAACGGCTTTTCGGGTTTCTTTCACGTCATCAACCGCGGCAAGCGGTCGATTGCGCTCGACCTCGCTACGGACGAAGGTCGCGGCATCGTGGAAGCGTTGGCGCAACGCGCCGACGTGGTGATCCAGAACTTCCGGCCGGGCGTGATCACGCGCCTCGGCCTCGGCTACGAACGACTGAGCGCACTGAACCCGAAGCTCGTGTATCTGTCGATCAGCGGCTTCGGTCAGACCGGCCCGCGCGCCGGCGAGCGCGCCTACGATCCGATCATCCAGTTCTACTCGGGCATCGCCGCCACGCAAGGCCGCATCCATCTCGAACATCCGGATCAGCCCGAGCAGGTGAATCAGCTGATTCTCGACAAGCTGACGGCGTACACCGGCTTCCAGGCAATTACCGCCGCGCTGCTGGAGCGATCGAAGAGCGGCGCCGGCCAGCACATCGAGCTGTCGATGCTCGATACCGCGATCGCGTTTCTGTGGCCCGATACGGCCGCCGATCTCATCCTGCAGGGCGACGGCGTCGATGCACGTCCACCGGTCGGGGCATCGGGCAACGTCGCGGAGTATCGCGACGGATGGGCCACCACCATGACGCTGTCGGACGACGAGTTCCACGGCATGTGCCGCGCGCTCGGTTGCGACCACGTCGGCGACGATCCGCGCTTCGCGACTTTGACGGCTCGTCAGCGGAACCGTCCGGCGCTGATCGAAGTGTTGCGCGGCGAGATGGCAGCGGCATCGAGAAAGCTCTCGCTCGCCGAAGCGGCCGAGCGATTCGCGGCCGAAGACGTGCCGTTCGCCCGGGCGCGACGTCTGACCGAGCTGCACGAAGATCCGCAGATCGCACACAATCAGGTGTTCAGCACGCTCGAGCATCCAACCGCCGGCACGCTCCGCCACGCGCGGCCCGCGCCGCGATTCGGTCGAACGCCGGCGGCGCCCGGCGGTCCCGCACCGGTGTCGGGCCAGCATACGCGCGAGATCCTCGCCGAACTCGGTCTCGGCGATCGCACCGAAGACTGGCTCGCGCGCGGCATCGTCGCAGCGCCATGAACGCGCCAGTGCACATGGCATTCGAGAATCAGGAGTCATCATGAATTTCGGCTTTACCGAAGAACAGGAGCTGCTGCGCGATCAGGTGCGGCGCTTCATGCAGGACGCGTGTCCGATGAGCGAAGTGCGGACGCTGATGAAGAGCGCCACCGGGACCTCCCCTTCGTTGTGGCGTCAGGCCGCGGAGCTCGGCTGGCTGGGTCTCATCATTCCCGAACGGTTCGGCGGCATCGGTCTCAAGTGGGTCGACCTTACCGTGGTACTCGAGGAAACCGGACGCGGGCTGTGTCCGCTGCCGATCATTTCGCAGACGCTCGCCGCGGCAGCGCTGTTGCGCTGCGGTAGCGACGCGCAGAAACAGAAATTACTGCCTGCGCTCGGCGATGGCAGCCGCGTCGGCACGCTCGCGCTGTACGACGAACCGAACTGGGTACATCCCGATGCGGTGAAGCTGACGCTGGACGGTGGGCGCCTCAAAGGAACCAAGCCGTTCGTGGCCGACGCCGGCGCCGCGGATCTGTTCATCGTCGCGTGTCGCAGTGGCGACGAATTCAAGCTGGCGATCGTCGATCGCAACGCGCCCGGCGTCAGCGTGGCGGTGCAGCCGATGATGGACGAGACGAAGCGCATCGGTACGTTGACGCTCGACGTCGCGTTGACCGACGCGCAGCTGATGCCGCTCACGGTGGACGATCTCGCGTTCTTGTCCGATTGCGGCGCCGTCGCGGTGACGGCCGAGTCGGTCGGCGCCGCGGAAGCGGCACTCGCGATCACCACCGCGTACGCGAAGGATCGCATCCAGTTCGGCAGCCCGATCGGAAAGTACCAGGGCGTAAAGCACCGGCTGGCCGAGATGTTCGTCGACATCGAGTCGTTCAAGTCTTTGTCGTATTACGCGGCGTGGACGGTGGACGATGCACCGGCCGAACTCCCCCGCGCCGCGTCGTTGGCGAAGGCATACGCGAGCGACGCGTTCGCGCGGATCGGCATCGACGGCGTGCAGTTGCATGGCGCCATCGGCTTTACCGCCGAGTACGACATTCAACTGTTTCTGAAACGATCGAAATGGGCGCGCCCGATGTTCGGCGATTCCGACCACCACTACGAACGCGTCGCAGCGTTGGGAGGCTTGTAATGGATTTCGAATTTTCGACGAAAGAGCAGGCGTTTCGCGACGAAGTGCGCGCGTTCATCAAGGACAACCTGCCGCCTGCGAAGCAGCGCAACAGCGACTTCCTCACCAACTGGCTGACCAAGGTGCGCGAGAAGCGCTGGGTGGGATTCGCGTGGCCGAAGGACGTCGGCGGTGCCGACGGCTCCATCGCGGAGCAGGCGATCCTCAAAGAGGAGATGGCACTGGCGAAAGCGCCGCCGCTCGGTACGTCGTTCATGGGTCTCGCGTGGGTCGGCCCGGGAATCATTCAATACGGCACTCCGGAACAGAAGAAGCGCTTCATCCCCGACATCCTCGATTCGAAAGTCAGCTGGTGCACCGGCTATTCCGAACCGAACTACGGCAGCGACCTCGCATCGATCCAGACGAAAGGCGTGCGTCAGGGCGACCATTACCTGGTCAATGGACAGAAGATCTGGACCACCGGCGCGCCGTGGGCCGACTGGATCATCCTGCTGGTGCGCACCGACTTCGCGCCGAAAGTGAAACACGACGGCATCACCTGCCTGCTCGTGGACATGAAGACGCCCGGCGTGGAAGTGCGCCCGATCGAGAACATGGCCGGCGACCGCCACTTCGCCGAGGTGTTCTTCACCGACGTCAAGGTGCCGGTTGCGAATCGTCTCGGCGAGGAAGGCAAAGGCTGGTCGGTAACCGTTTCGGCGCTGGCGAACGAACGCTCCAGCATCGGTGAAGTGACGCAGATGTTCGAAAAGCTCGACACGCTGAAAGCGCTGGTGAAGAACACACGGCGCAACGGCAAGCCGGCGGCGCAGCACCCGGCGGTACGCCGGAAAATCGCCGAGTTCGACGTGAAGATCGCCGCGATGAAATACAACGGCTTGCGCTATCTGACGAAACAGCTGAAAGGCGAACCGCTATCGAGCGAGACGTCAGTCAACAAGATGCACCGCGCCAGCCTCGAAGTGGAGATGGACGACTTTGCGGTGTCGCTGACGGGTCAGGCCGGTCTCGAACTGAAAGACGGTGCCGAAGCAGTCGATCGCGGCAAATGGGCGAAAGCTTCGCTCAACTGGCCGAACGTCGTCATCGGCGGCGGCACGCCGAACATTCAGCGCAACATCATCGCGGAGCGAATTCTGGGATTGCCGAAAGACGCCAGCGACAATTCGTTTTAACGAGCTGGTTCCACCAATTCGGATGAGGGGAGCATCTTCTCGGCGTTCGCGCATCGCGACTGAACGTCGTGCGCTTCCAGATACGGCAACAGTTCCGCGTAGTTTTCGATCAGTTCACCGTATCCTCGATCGACTGTCTTTCTGAGACTGATACTGCGGGGCTCGAATGGTCCCAGGCCGAGGAACCTCGACAGCTTTTCTGCCGTCGATGCCCAGTTTCCCTCGTGCTCGAGATCGTCTTCGTAGCACACGTCTAGATGGCGAATGTGCTTGATCAGATCCATTTCCCTCGACCGCCACCGATCTCGAATCGCGATCTCGCGCTGCAGTTGTGCCACGCTGACAACGATACGATTCGCGGGCGACGCATCGTCACCGCGGCGATGCCAACGTTGCGTGCGTTCGGCGATGATGTTCGACAGCGACTGACGCGCGATATTCCTCCGGTAAACGTGTATGAACTTCCACCCGCCGAATGCCATGACCTTCATCATCAGGCGCGCGCGCGGCAGGTGATAGAACAGCAGTTTGAATCCGTAGGCCTTCCTCGCCACGCGACGCCGAAGATAGTTGAGATACGGTATAGGAAACATCTTGACGAACTTGGACAACGCACCGTGGCCGATTCGACCGGCCTCTTCGTTGAACAGTTCTCCGTCACAGTGGACGTCCGGGTGTGTATTGATCAACTCCACGAGAAGCGTGCTGCCCGACCGTGATTGTCCATAGATTACGAACTTTCCAGACATCACTTCGTCCAGGGAATAGCAGTCCGACGTGCCAGCTTCCAAGCTGGAATCAAAAGGTAGTCGTGAAGGGGCACGGCCACGCGATAAAGCGGGTGCAACCACTTGGGCAGCGGCAGGCGCTCCATATGCAGTACAGACGGTGTAGTAGTGGTGCGCCAGAAATAGCGCCAACGATCGATGAGGCGCTCGCGCTGGCGAAACAGCATCGGCGAGAAGATGCTCGGAGAATCCGGCAAAAAGCGTCGCTGTCCAGGTGCGATTCTCCACGAGTTCACAACCGCGAGTGAGAGACGTGCAACGTCGCGGTCCGATCGAATCGTCGCACACAGATCGCTCGGTACATCGGCGCCCAACAGTTCGGCCGCGAGAAATAGGCCAAGGTGAAGGATGCGGACTGTGCCCGTCTTCCGGGCCATTTCAGTCACCGCGGACCAATCGACGTCACGATGTGTCCTCATGCACTCCGCAACGTCGCACACCATCTGCAACCGCTCCCAACGGCCTTTTGCACCGACGAGGCAATGCACCAGCAATGCATCTTCGGGGCCGAACACTCTCAGTGCGACACCGTTGAAGTTCCAGCGACCTGAACGTTGCCAGAATCCTTCGTAGTCCACCTCGAATGGATAGCGCTTCCCAGTCAACGACCAGTGAGGCTCCAGCGAAAATGCGCCGCGATGCAGCACGAACTCCTTGAACTCGGCGACGAAGTGATCGAACTGATCTGTCGTGAATTCACTCGAGTTGGCGTAGCCATCATCCTCCAACAGATCCAGGATCCGGGCCACATCACGGCGCCGTACCAGGAAGTCGAGGTCATTGAAGTTTCGCAGCGCAACCGAGCCGTAGAATTGTCCCGCAGCCACGGCACCCTTGTAGTTGATTATCTCGATCGATTGACTTTCGAACAGCTGAAACAGCCGCACGAGTTCGATCGCGAAAAGCTCGCTCTTCCAGGTGGTGATGCGCGAGCGAACGCGCATCGTCTCCATCACTCTCGTCGGAACGTCTGCGACTTTGATGGAGTTCAAGCTACGCAACACGAGCGGCGCGACATAGTGTCGCTCCAGCCGCGCGAGAAAATCCGGCCAGTCGAAGCCTCCGCGAATCAGCGACTCGATTCGCGCGGACTCTTCCGATCCAAACGTCGATCGGGCGGCCAGGCAAATGCAGGCGAGTTCAGGCCCACACTCGGTAATCAGCAGACCCAAGGAACTCACCTCTCCGCGTTACCGTTTGCGATCGCGCGATTCCGCCATCGTGTAAGCGAACGGCTCAGCATCGACGCGCCGAAATTCAGCGCGCGCGTCAGATAGTAGTGCGGCAATTTCCACAGCGGTGCGTTGTACCTCCAGCTCATGTATCGGGACGAAGGCAGCACCATGAATCTCACGAAACCGAGCGCAGTACTCCAGTTCGCCTGCGCCCATCCGTATGCCTTGCGCGGTGAAGCCGAGGTGTGAAGGATCGCTCCAAAGAGAGCCTCTCTTTGAACCGCATTCAAGGGACTACGATCGGCAAGTTCACTCAGCGTAGTTTCAGGTATTCGCGCACCCAGGTTCTGCTTCATCCAGCGAAGGAACACCAGGAGTGGCAGCCCCAACCCCGAGCGCGTCGCCGTTTGCACGACAACGTTCCATGCGATAGCGGGGTTACGCTCGACAAGGTAGAACGCATCGCAGGCCCAACGCAAATTGGATCGAGACCGCGAGTAGATTGCATGGCCGAGCACGTGCACCAGACAGTCTTCAGGCGACAATATCTGTGCGCCACGCGCACCAAGCCCTACGGTTCGGAGCCTCCCGACGAACTCCTCGAGGGGCAGATCGAAATGCGGCAGATACAAAGGCTTCGAGTGCAACGCCAACGGGAGGCCGGTGACGTGACGAAGGGATCTATGCCAGGCATCGCCGGAGCCTGCTTGTTCAGCTGCGAATCGTCCTGACGACAGCACCGTGCCCGCATGCCGCATCTGTGATGCCTCGATCCACAGATCGATCGCGTGGTTGTGTCGGCGTGAAGGCTGCGGATATGCACTTGCGGATACCGCGCCGCCCTTCAGCAATACACACGATACTCCGCTCCCATCGAGAGCATCGAGCGCCTCGCAAAGTATCTCCAGATAGATCCGGTTGCGCAGAGCTTCTCGTACCGAAGCGACTCGAGCGTACGTATGGAAACTCCGGCCCGCATCGATGCCCAGTTCGGTCAATCGTGATTCGACGAGCGGGAGCATTCCCTTGAGCCCGGTGCCATTGAGTTCGAAGAATCGCTTCGGATCGCCAACGGCAGCGACGAAGTCGCGCCACGCCTCCGATGCGGTGTCTGGCACACACATGCATGCTGCCAACAACAAACCGTGGGTGTGGGGGGGCAGCGCGTTCCGCAGCATGATGTCGTAGCGGGACGTTTCGGAAGACTTTGGGGACGAGCGTCGCCTCTTATTCATGTTCTAGATTGCCGGCGACGTGCAATACGCGCTCGTGCAATCGCGAGCAGTTCGAGTTCACCTTCGGCATTGCGATAGTGGCTCATGTTCGCGTCATGAATGCGCCGATCCACGAGGACATCTGGCAGTGATTCGACCACGCGACCCGCGTCCGTGGCTCGGAGCACGAATTCATGAAGATCGCGGTGCCTCAACGATGGGTCAAGCAAGCCGATCTCGGCAAACAGCGACCGGCGCGCGACAAACGACGAACCAAGGTTGGGCTCTGGTGCAGCGTTAAATGGAAGACTGGCGTCTGCATCGGTAGAAACGAAATTGCACATATGCCCGGAGCAGATCGACAACGTCGGGTTCGCATCGAACCGTGCAACCTGTACCGCGATTTTGTCCGGTCGCCATATGTCGTCCGCGTCGAGAAAAGCGACCAAGTCGCCTGACGAACGATTCACTCCTGCATTCCGTGCGCTCGATGGCCCCGCGTTGGGTTGATATACATATACGACACGCGAGCCGAAAGTCTCCGCGACACCTTTGGTCGCATCAGTCGATCCGTCGTCGACGATGATGATTTCGAATACTGGGTAACCCTGCGAACACGCGGACGAGATCGCTTCTGCGAGATACCGTTCGCCGTTGAAGACGGGGATGACACAGCTCACGCGAGTGGTTGTTCGCATGCGTGGTACTGTGCCGCACCAGTTACAGGAAAGACGAGAAGTCTTTGTAATGTGTTGGTAATCATGGGGGACCGCCGGTTCCGTTTTGTGACAGACTCCCGTTGGACTATCAACGGGTCCTTCGCGATGCCTCCCGTGGCGCATGATCCAAATGGCCAGATTCTCGCGCCCGCGCAGGTCCCCTTTATGGGATTGGTCAGTTGCTTCGAGCGCGCGGCGGCAGCGCAACGCATTGATCAGTTTTGCCTGGCGATCGCAGGGCACGCAGTACGCGTGCGCGTCGTTGGTCAGGAGTGGGCGCACATCGTTGCGGCCGCGATGGGTCATCTGCGAACCGACGATCGTTACTTTCGGCCCGATCTCACCATCGACGTCTGGGATGTCCACGCGACCGGCGTGCGCACCCTCGTCACAACGCGCATCTCGTGCACCGGCGCCACCAGTGCTGATGAAGAGTTCCGAAGACGGTTTCTTCATTGGTGAAGAACGACATCACGGTATGACGTGGCTGGATCGGCGCGGCAACCGAATCGTCGGCTTTGCCGATAGCGTCTCGCGCCTCAACCTGGATGAAAGGGCGAGGCCGTTCCACAAGATGCTCTCTGCATGGCTCGAAGACCGCGGCGCACAATTCATTCATGCGGGCCTCGTCCGGCATCGCGACAAAGGCATCCTCTTCGTAGGAAACGGGGGCGCAGGAAAGTCCACGTCCTCGATCGCCTGCCTGCGCGCCGGAATGGGATATCTTGGCGATGACTTCATCGGGCTTGGCGCCGAGGATGGCCACTTCATCGGTCATGGCCTCTATGCGTCGTGTTTGCTCGACATGCACCACATCACTCGCTTCCCGGATCTTCGACGTCTCGGACACGCGCCGAACTACCCACATGAAGAAAAGTACGTGCTTTACCTAACCGAAGCGTTTTCCGACCGGCTTCTCACCCGCAGCGGCATCGATGCAATCGCGCTGCCGCGCGTTGTCAATTCCGAACTCACCACGTTTCGACCGGCCACCCAAGCTGAAACACTGAGGGCTATTGCGCCGACATCGGTCATGTATCTGCCACGGCCCACTCGTGCTGCTTTCGAGCGCCTGGTCAAGCTCGTGCAGGTCACGCCGAGTTACTGGCTGGAACTGGGCCGTCGCGTCGATCTCATTCCGGATGTGGTGCGCGACCTCGCGGATCGCATCGACGACCATCGGAGCGAAACACACTCCCCAGGTATCCCTTCCACCGCATTGCGAGAGGCGTAGCCATGCTGTCGTTATCGAGCTATCTGGCACCCAATGAACAACAGGTAGCCGCAAAGGTCATGGATGGGGAAGCCATCCTCATCAACCTTGCGACGGGCACGTACTACAGTATGCCCGGGACCGGTGGCTTCATCTGGTCCTTGATCGAACGAAAGATATCCCTCAACGATATCGTTAGTGCACTGGCGACCAAGTACGATGCCGACCGCCAACAACTCGAAGCCGACGCAGCACGGCTGTGCCAGGAACTCAGTGACGAAGGATTGTTGACCATCGCCTCGATAGGGAACAGCGACGAACCGTTCGTTTCGGATTCAGACGGTCGTGAGCCCTATCAGTCTCCGACGCTCGAGAAATTCACCGACATGGCGGAAATGTTTGCACTGGACCCACCGCTCCCTGGGCTTGGTGCCAACGGTCCGGCGAAACGCACTTGAGCCGCGCCCGCGCGAAGCATGATGCGACCTAAGATCAGCTGCATCATTCCCGTCTACAACGCGGCGGAGTATCTCGCCGAAGCATTGGACAGCGTACTTGCGCAAACCGTTGTTCCTGACGAGATCATTCTTATCGACGACGGTTCCACCGACGACCCGCAGAAGGTCGTTAACCCGTATCAAAGGCACGTCCACCTGGTGCATCAGGAAAACCGCGGGCCTGCCGCGGCGCGCAACCATGGTCTACGGTTGGCGACGGGAGATCTGATCACGTTCCTGGATGCAGACGACGTATGGGCGCCAGAGAAGACGGCGCGCCAATGCGAAGCCTTGGCGAACGGGCCGGAACTCTCGATCTGCATCACTCACGCACAGAACTTCTGGCAACCCGAATTGGCGCATGAGCGGGAACATCTGGATCAGCGATACGCGGAACCGCACCCCGGTTACGTATGTCAATGCCTGATGGCGCGGCGTGGCGTGTTCGATCGGATTGGCGTGTTCGACGAGTCGCTACGGGTCAGCGAAGATACGGATTGGTTTGCGCGGGCAGAGCGCGCAGGCATCGACAAATTGATCCTGCCGGACGTGCTGGTACACCGTCGCTTGCACAGTACCAACACTAGCTACGCACTCTACGATTCGGCGGCCGCACGCGAGAGCATCCTCGAAGTGGCACTTCGCAATCTGCGCCACAAGCGAGGAAACGAGTCGACCTGATCGTCGGGTGTCTGCCGATGATCGCGTGCTTCGGTGCTGACAACTCATCCAGATAGAGTCCTCGAGCCTTCTCTCGCGTATTCTATCGATACGTGAATCGCCACAATTTCGATCCCGATGCCGGTACCCGCAGGAATAGACCACGCTCTTCGTAGCGCTTGCCCGGGACCTGTACGCCCTCACCTGCGCGTCTGTCAGCATGATTGGCTCCGAAGGCCAAAAGACGGCAGCGACTAACGCGCCAATGAAGGCGCGCTGGATACTCGTCGCTCTGATCACTCTGATCGCGTCCCCTACATGGGGCGCCGCGCCGTTGGTGATCGTGATGTCCTGGGACGGAATGCGATACGACTATCCGGATCGCGCCGCATTTCCCGGTCTCTCGCGCATGCAGCGGGAGGGCGTGCGCGCGGAACGGCTGGTCGCCGGCTGGCCGTCGTCGACATTCCCGGGCCACGTGACGCTCGCAACGGGTACGTGGGCGGGTACGCACGGCATCGTCGACAACGAATTCCTCGATCGGAAGCGGGGCCGTTTTGCGTATTCGAGCGACGCGAGCTGGCTCGAAGCCGAACCGCTATGGATCACCGCAGAGCGCCAGGGCGTGCATGCAGCGACGTATTTCTGGGTCGGTTCCGAAACCGACTGGCACGGTCAACACCAGCAGTATCGAATCGCGCCGTTCAATGGCGAGACGCCTGAGAGCGTGAAAGTCGATCAGATGCTCGCGTGGATCGACTTGCCCGCGGATCAGCGGCCGGGTCTGATCATGGCGTACTGGCACGGCGCCGACACCGTGGGCCATCGCCGCGGGCCTGAAAGCGACGCGGTAGTCGATCAGATTTTCGAACAGGACGCGCAGCTCGTCCGGCTGCTCGACGGTATCGACGCGAGACATTTGTGGGACGACACGACGCTGATCCTCGTCAGCGATCACGGCATGACCGAACTGCACGGTTTCTTCGACCTGGCGGGATATCTCACCGAGCACGGTTACCACGCGCGCGTGTTCGGCGGCCCGGGTGTCGCGCACGTGTTTCTCAACGACGCATCCCAACTCGATGGCGCCTTTGCGCTGTTGTCAGCGCGTAAGCCGCTCGAGGTTTATCGCGGTACCGAGTTGCCGGAGCGTTTTCACCTCAGCGCCAAGGATCGCGTCGGCGATCTGGTCGTGATCAGCGATCCATCATTACCGTTGGCGTATCCGGCGTGGTGGATACGCGCTTTGTATGCCGCGCTCGGACCGATCGCAGGCGTCTATCCCGGCAGTCATGGCTTCGATCCGAATCTTCCGGAGATGGGCGCCACACTGTTGATGATGGGGCGCGGGATACCGAAAGGCGTGCGCATCGGCGCGATACCGATGATCGACATTGCACCGACCGCCGCCCGGTTACTGCACATCGAGCCGCCATTGCAGTCGGAAGGAAAACCGCTGCCGGAAATCGGTAACTGACGCCACCTGAACGGTGCGCACGCTGCCTCCGCTGTGAAGCGAAGTTGGACCCAGCATGCCTGCAAAGGCGCTTACGAACGCGTGGTCGATCGATAGATCAGCACGCGGTCGCGCTCCTGACGCCAGGAATCTTCGTCGGCCGCGGCGATCGTCTCCAGATCGCCGACGCCAGCGTGCGGATCGTCCACCCATTCGCGCAGCAACGGGCTGCCGTTGATCAGGTCGATCGCGAGACGCCCCACTTCGTACTCGTATGGAAAATCGCGCCACAGCGGGTAGTCGGGCTGCAGCGAACGCAGCGCTTTGAACGCCAGCGCCACGAGCCGCCACGGCCGGAATGCCGCGTGATCGTAATGCGCGTCGTCGACGTGGATCTGCAGCCCCGAACACAGCGTGCCTTTGTGTTTGTGGAACGTCGGTTCGAACCAGCACTCCCGCAACCGGCAACCCTCCAGCCACTGCGGCGCCAGCTCGTACATCCTGGCGCGCAGCGCGCGCGCGTCGATGTCCGGTGCACCGAGCACTTCTAACGGCCGTGTCGTGCCGCGCCCTTCCGAAAGCGTCGTACCTTCCAGCATCACGGTGCCGGCATAACAGCGCGCCATCGACAGATTCGCCGCGTTCGGGCTGGGATTGACCCACGTGCGTTCGTCGTGCGGCCAGCCGAAGCCGGGCGCCGCTTCGGGTTGCCATCCGCGCATCGGAATCACGTCGTAGTCCATGTCGAGGCGCAGCGTGTCGACGAACCAGTGACCGAGTTCGCCCAACGTCAGTCCGTGCCGCATCGGCAACGGTCCGGCGCCGACGAAACTCTCCCAGCCGTCGCGCAACCGCAATCCTTCGATCGGTCGGCCCGCCGGATTCGGCCGATCCAGCACCCAGACCGCCCTGCCGTGCCGGGCAGCTTCCTCCAGCACATAGCGCAACGTGGTGATGAACGTGTAGATGCGGCAACCCACGTCCTGCAGGTCTACCAACAACACGTCGAAGGTGCTCATCATCGAAGCATCGGGCCGGCGCGTTTGACCGTAGAGGCTGAACACCGGAATGCCGTGGACGGGATCGTGAAAGTCGGGAGACTCGACCATGTTGTCCTGTTTGTCGCCGCGCAAGCCGTGTTGCGGACCGAACGCGGCGGTGATCTCGACGCTGTCGATCGCACTGAGCGCGTCCAACGAGTGCACGAGGTTGCGCGTCACCGACGCCGGATGCGCGAGCAACGCGGCGCGTCGGCCACGCAACGCCGAATGCAATGCGCTTTCTTCCGTCAATCGATCGATGCCGAACAGCATGTCGTCACTCCTTTCGAATCATTTGCGCCACTCGTCGCCCGGCATGATCCGCCGCATGAACTCGTCGAACAGCGGTACCGTGAACGCGGTGTCGCCGTGGTTCGGGCTCCAGATCATCCCTTTCGCGATCAGCTGATTGCGCGTGGGTCCCAACGACGTCACCTTGCGACCGAGTTGGTCGGCGATGTCGCCGGACCGATGCGGGCCCGGCCCGAGTTCCGCCATCGCGCGCAGGTAAACCTTCTCGGTCGGCGTGAGCCGGTCGAAGCGCACCCGGAAGAAACTCTCGTCCAGCGCCGCTACCGCTCCGGCCGATGCGCGCTTCACGTCGGCCGCGGTGATCGGCGACTTCGTCGCGGTATCCCACGCGTGCTTGCCCCACTCCTGCAGGAAATACGGATAGCCCTGCGTCTTTCTGACGATACTGCGCAACGCGTCTGCGTTGATGTCGACGCCTTCGTCTTTCGCCGGTTTCGCGATCGCGATGCTCGCGTCGACTTCGTTCAACGGACCGATCTCCGGGAAATCGAACAACCGTTCCGCGTACGACTTCGCAAGCCCCATCTGCCCGCGCAACTGCGGCAGTCCCGCGCCGAGCAGCACGATCGGCAGGCGCCGTTGCGCGGCGCGATGCAGCGCTGTGATCAGCGCCGCGAGTTGTGTCTCCTCGACGTACTGCAGTTCGTCGACGAACAGCACGAGCGCGGTGCCGGCTTTCTTTGCCGCTGCGCCCACGGCTTCGAGCAGCGCCTGCAGATCGTGTTCGAGGTCGCCGTTGTCGGCCAGACCGGGTTCCGGATCGAGGTCCACGCCCACTTCGATGTCGTGGTACTTCACTTTCAGCGCTTTCGCGAATCCCGCCAGCGCCCGCAGCGCGCGCTGCGACAACGCCTTCGCCTGCGCGTTGCGCGACAGTCGCAACAGCGCCTGTCGCAACTGCGGCGCAAGCATCGCGGGCAGCGAGCGCCCTTCAGGCGCCTCGATGCGCACCGTCTGGATGCCTTCGCCTTCGGCGTCGTCGCGCATGCGATCGAGCAGCACGGTCTTGCCGACGCCGCGCAACCCGATCATCAGAATGCTCTTGGTCGGCAGCCCGAGCCGCACCCGCTCCAGCGCGATGCGCACCGTTTCGCGCAACGCGTCGCGGCCGGCGAGCTCCGGCGGCGGGGTGCCGGCGCCGGGGGCGAAAGGGTTTCTAACGGGATCCATGTGGCAAGTTATACAGTAATTAGGAGATTTATGACAAATCCATAAATCTGCTAATTTCAATCAAACCGATTGGCGACGACAGGGCGTACGCCGCGCGCGGCTCGAACCGGGCCATGCCATCGCTCGTCAGTGGGTCGAATTCACAACGTACGCCGCGTGCGCGAACGCGACAAGTCGGAATCCGGCTGAGGCTCGGCGGCACATACGAAATTCGCTGCGTCGTCCGTGCTGCCTTCGCCGCGATAGATCGCGACTTTCGGATACGGACACAGCGGCCGGGTGCGTTCGACGACGCCGTCCTTCATCCGCGCTGCAATGATCGAGTCCGGCGGCTTGCCGGTTTCCACCCACGCATCGAGCGCTTTCAGCGCGTCGAACCGGTCGGGACCGTCGCCGCCTGCGCAGTGGTCCATTCCCGGCACCATGAACAACCGATAGCTGTTGTCGAATTCGGCGCGGTCGATATCGGAGCCGACCACGGCCGCGCGCACGCTCTCGTAGTAACCGATGCTGTTCAGCGGCGGAATACCCGGGTCGCCCCAACCGTGGTACTGCAGCAGTTTGCCGCCGCGGTCGAAGAACGGTCCGAGGTTCGGGTCGATCGCATCGAGAAAAGGTCCCGCGCTGTCTTCCGCGACCGGCAGGTCGCGCGCGACGTCGAACGTTCGATAGTCCCAACCCTTCTTCTTGAAGACGATGAACTCGAAGATGCCGGTCGCGAGCGTAGACAACGTCGGCACCATCGCGCCGACTCCGCCGTTCCAGCCGAGTTCGCTGCCGGGAGACACACCCGGAAACAGCGCCACTTGCGTGCGGGGATTCAGCATCGGCTGATACAACGCCCGCGCGCTGGCGACCTGCGCGGCGGTGAGGCACGTCGGCTGATCGGAATCGGCGCACTGCACCGACGCCGGATCGAAATTGCAGCGCAGCGGATTCTCGATGACACCGTCTTTCACGCCGTCGAGCGAATCGCACGCGGCTAGCGCGGCCGCGTGCAGCGTCTTCAGCTTGTCTTCCGGCACGAAGTTGTCCGGTTCCTTGTGGATCACCTGGCTCGCGACGACGTATTTGGCCGACAGTCGCGTCATGTAGTTCGCCGGCGCGCCGGCGACGATGCCGTCGAAGTCGGTCGGATAGCGCTGTGCTTCGGTGAGCCCTTGCCTGCCGCCGGTCGAGCAACCGTTCCAATAGGCGCGTCGCGGCGGGCTGCCGTAAAACGCGACGCTGATCGCTTTCGCTTTCGACGCGAGTTCGTGCACGGCGCGATAACCGAAATCGACGACTTTCTCCGGATGATTCAGCGCGAAGCTCGCGTCCACCGGCGAGCTTTCGTGACCGGTGTCGGTCGATGCGGCGACATAGCCGGCGGCGAGCGGCGGCGCCATGAACGGAAACCAGATCTCGCCGGAGTAGCCGCCGTTGCCCACCGCGACGAGTTTGCCGTTCCAGCCCGCCACCGGCAGCCAGACTTCGAACGCGATGTTCGAATCCGCCGTGGGCGTCATGCGACCGGCGACGCGACAGAACGCAGGCAGTTGCGCGTACGGCGCCGGCATCGGTATGAAGAACGGTTTTGCCGGCTTGTACGCACCGGCCGCTACCACCTCGGCCGCGGTGATCCGCGTGTCTTTCAACTCGAGCGACGCGAGCGTTTCGCAGGTATCGGCCGCTGCGTGCGATGCAAGCGCAGGCAGCAGCACAACGCAAAGACCGGCGGCATACCGAACTAATGCAGAACGCATGTTTTCCCCCAACTGGATCCCCTTCCGGAATTCTCACACGAAACGCTTCGGTGCGACTCACGCGCGCACCAATCATGCACGCACCAGTCGCGCCAGCGTCGCGACCGCACCGGGCATCGCGTCGGGCGCTGCGGTGGCAAACGACAAACGCAGGAACACGCCGGTCGGTTCCGCCGGGAACCACTGTCGTCCGGCGCTCACGATCACGCCGGCCGCGTGGGCGCGCGCCGCGACATCGACGTCGACGGCGCGATCGGGCAAACGCGTCCACAGATGCAGACCGCCGGCTGGTATCAGCGGCAACGACGCGGGACCCAGCTCGGCGCGCAACGCGCTGACGAGCGTGTCACGCCGCAAGCGCAATGCGACGCGCAACGCTTTCAGATGACGCGGCCAGGCCGGCGAAGTCACCAGTTCGAGCGCGGCCTCCTGGATCGGGCCCGCAATGAAGAAGTCGGCGATGGTGCGCGCCGACAGCAATCGCGCCAGCGCCGCGCCTTTCGCCACGATCGCACCGATTCGAAGACCGGGCGCGGCCGACTTCGTCAGCGAACGCAGGTAAACGACGTGACCATTCGTATCGGCCGGGGCCAACGGCGGCAACGGCACGGCGTCGATCGCGAAGTCGCGGCCCCAATCGTCCTCGATCAGAAACGCCCCCGCTTTGGCGACGACGTCGAGCACCTCTGCGCGGCGCGCGGCGCCCAGCGTGGCGCCGGACGGGTTTGCGAACGTCGGCTGTGAATAGAACACGCGCGCGCCGGTGCGCGCGAATGCCGCCGCCAACGCGTCCGGCACTACGCCCTCGGCGTCGGTGGTCACCGGCACTAACGGCAACCTCAAGGCGCGCGCCACGACGATCGCGCCGACATACGTCGGCGACTCGACGAGCAGCGGCGCACCGGGTGAGACGAGCGCGCGCAGCACCACGCTGATTGCGGCCTGGCTTCCCGGCGACACGATGACGTCGTGCGCGCCGATGCCGCCACCGAGCTGCTGCGCGAACCACAGCCGCAGCGGCTCGAGACCTTGCGACGGCATGCGACCCCACACACCGGGACGTCGCGCGACCCGGGTCATGACGGCGCTCAGCTGCGGCAGCGCCTGCAGATCGTCCGGCAGATAGCCGCCGCCGAGATTGACCGCGCCGGCGCTCGGCGCGGCGAGCAACGCCCGAATCGCGTCGTCGCTCACGTCGGCCGCGCCGAGCGCGAGACTCTGCCAACCGAAGTCGCCTGCCGCGATCGGCGCGCGCCGATCAGCTACGAACGTGCCGTGACCCGGACGCGCGTCGATCAATCCCGAGGCCACCAGTTGCTGCACGGCGCGACGGACGGTGAGCGGACTCACGCCGAGTTCGGCCATCAATTCGCGCACCGACGGCAGGCGTTCGCCCGCTGCGGACGCGGCTACCCGCGTGCGCAGGTGTTGTGCTACCCGTTGACTGCTGTTATCGTCTTTCATGAAAATATACGATAACGCTATCCGATTCCGAGCGAAAGTGCTTTCGCACCGCAACCGCGTTCCGTTCCGCTCTTTTCCTTTCTTTTCCCGGAGTGCCCCATGGACGATCTGCTGATCGACGCCGCGCGTCGCGGCATCCGTTATCGCGCGTCGCTCGCCGAGCGAGGCGTGGCACCTACACTCGCGGCCGTCGCCGAACTCGCGCGCTTCCGCGAGCCCATGCCCGAGCGCGGCTGCTCCGCCGACGCCGTGCTCGCGTTGCTCGATCAGACCGGCTCCCCTGCAACCGTTGCCACCGCCGGCGGTCGCTACTTCGGCTTCGTCAACGGCAGTTCGCTGCCGGTCACCGTCGCGGCGAACTGGCTTGCAACTGCATGGGATCAGAACGTCGCGCTCGGCGTCATGTCGCCGGTCGCTGCTACGTTGGAAGACGTGACGCTCGGCTGGCTCGCTGACCTGTTCGAGTTGCCGAAGGGAACGACCGGCACCTTCGTCACCGGGGCGACGCTTGCGAGTTTCACCGCGCTGGCGACCGCTCGGCATGAATTGCTGAAGCGTTGCGGGTGGGACGCCGGGGCGGACGGTCTGTTCGGCGCGCCGCCGGTCACCGTCGTCATCGGCGAGGAAGCGCACGCATCCATCGGCCGCGCGCTGGCGCTGCTCGGCCTGGGCAGAGAGCGGGTACTGCGTGTGCCAACGGATCGACACGGCCGCATGCGCGCCGATGCATTACCGAGTCTCGGCGCCGGGCCGACGCTCGTCTGCACGCAGGCCGGCAACGTCAACACCGGCGCGTTCGATCCGTTCGACGCCGTATGCGACTGGGCGCAGCGCCACGACGCGTGGGTTCACGTCGACGGTGCATTCGGGCTGTGGGCCGCGGTCGCACCGCAATACGCCCACCTGACGGCTGGGCTCAACCGCGCGCACTCGTGGGCTACCGACGGTCACAAATGGCTGAACGTGCCATACGACTGCGGCATCGCGCTGGTTCGCGACGCCGACGCATTGCGCGCCGCCATGGCAATGAGCGCAGCTTATCTGCCGCCGTCGGAGCTGCGCGACCCGATGCACTTCGGACCCGATGCGTCGCAGCGCGCCCGCGCCGTGGACGTGTGGGCGGCGTTGAAATTCCTCGGTCGCACCGGCGTCGCCGATCTGGTGGCGCGCTGTTGCGCACACGCGGCGCGATTCGCGAGAGAGATTCGCGCCGCCGGACACGAAGTACTCAACGACGTCGTCCTGAACCAGGTGCTGGTCGCCTTCGGCGACGAGGCTCGCACCCTGCGTGTGATCGACGCGTTGCAGCGCGACGGCACGTGCTGGTGCGGCGTCAGCCGCTGGCAGGGTCGAACGGTGATGCGGATCAGCGTGTCGTCGTGGGCGACGTCCGACGACGATGTCGATCGCGCACTCGCCGCGATGTTACGGTGCGCTCGAGACGTTTGACCGCAGGATTCCACATGGCAACCGTCGAATACCGCCGCGGCGAATATCGGATCAGCACCGACGCGGCACGACGTATTCGTCGTCGAGGCCCATCGCAACCGCGGCCTCAGCAAGTGGCTGCTTGAATACGTGATCGCGCATCCGGATCTGCAGGGCGTCGGACGCATCGTTCTGGAGACGCGCGACGCGCACGAGCTGTACCGGAAATACGGCGACTTCGAGGCGCTGCCGAATCCGGAAATGTGGATGGCCCGCAAGCGGCGGTGAATGCGCGCCGCATCAGGACGTGTTCTGATGCGCCCCAACGAATCCTCTGGGGCGAGACGATGCAGCGCGCGGCGCACGCGACCGGTCTGTCTTTCGGTCCTTCCTGTCGGCCCTGGTGGTGTTCGCGGCGCTCGCTGCATCGGCGCCGGCCATCGCCGAGCCGGACTTCGCCGCGATCGGCGAGTACATCGAGGCGCAGCGCGTCGCGGAACACATCCCGGGAATGGCGGTTGCGGTGGTCGGCGGCGACGGCACGGTGTACGTGTCCGGATTCGGCCAGGCCGATGAAGCGGGTCGCGCGGTGGCCAGCAACACGCCGTTCATTCTCGGTTCTACGAGCAAATCCTTCACCGCACTAGCCGTGATGCAACTCGTGGAGACGGGACGGGTCGATCTCGACGCGCCGGTACAACGCTATTTGCCGTGGTTCCGCGTCGCCGACGAGACGGCGTCGGCGGCAATCACGGTTCGCCAGCTGCTGAATCAGACCAGCGGTCTTTCCACCGCTGCCGGGCGCGCGACGCTAACGGAATTCTCGAGCGGCGACGACGCGCTCGAGAATCGGGTCAGAAGCCTGCGCGACGTCGAGCTGACGGCGCCGGTCGGCGCGATGTACCAGTACAGCAACTGCAACTATCAGACGCTCGGTTTGATCATTCAGCAGGTGTCGGGCCAGAGCTACGAGGCGTACATGGCCGAACACGTATTCGCGCCGCTGGCGATGAATCACACGTACACCTCGAAAGAGGCCGCACTTCAAGCCGGGCTCGCGGCCGGGCACCGCACGTGGTTCGGTCGTCCGCAGCCGTTCGACGAGCCCTTGCCGCGCGGCAGCGTGCCGCAGGGTTTCATCATCTCGACGGCGCAGGATCTGGCCCACTACCTCGGTGCACAGCTGAACGGCGGCCGTTACGGCAATGCGACGGTCTTGTCGAGCGCAGGGATGGCGGAACTGCACCACGGCACCGCGCGCATCGGCGACAGCGACGTCTATTACGCAATGGGCTGGAATTCCGGCGTCGTGGACGGCCAGAAGGCGGTTTGGCACGAAGGGGACACGTTCGGGTTCCAGTCCTTTCTGCTCGTGCTAACGGACGCACACTGGGGCGTGGCGCTCATGTCGAACAAGAGCGACATTCCGGCGAACAGCAGGTTCGAGGAAATCGCGTTCGGCGTGGCGCGCCTCGTAGTGGGCAGCGCTCCGAAAACCGAACACGTTCACGACGCGATGCTCGTGTATGCCGCGTTTGTCGGCATCGTCGTTCTGCAGTTTTTCGGCATGGCGCGCTCGATCGTGTTGTTGCGTCGATGGCGCCGCGAGCCGGCGACGCGGCCACGCAGCGTGGCGGCCAACTTATCGCGCGTCGCGCTGCCGTCGACGCTGAACCTGTTGTGGGCAGCGGTCGTTTTCGTTGCGTTGCCGGCCACGTTCGCGTCGATCGGTACAGTGACGTGGATCGCTCCCGACATCGGTTATCTGCTGCTCGTGAGCGGCGCCGTCGCGCTGGTGTGGGGCGCAGCCCGGCTGCTGTTGATTCGTCGACTGCCTTCGGCTCCTAGACCTCGACGCTGATACTCAATAGCCACAGCGCGGCGGCGCTGACACACAATGCCGTCACGTTGATCGCCGAGGCGCCGGCCAGATGCGTCCACGGCGCGGCCGCGGCGAGCGCCTGAATCGCCTGCCACAACGCGGGTACCGCTACAGCCGCACCGACCGCCGCCGCGCTACCCAGCACCACGCGTCTGCGGCTGCGCAGACGATCGACGCGCTGCATGACATCGCGCGTGAAGCCGTTGTCGGAAACGTCGCTCTGCGCCTCGCGGAACAACTGCCGTAGCGCGTCTTCGTCAGACATGTTGGCTCACCGTTGGATTCATGCGCTCGAGGATTCTCGCTTTCGCGCGGTTGAGTTTCGACTTCACGGTACCGATCGGCAATCCGGTCACGACCGAAATTTCGCTGTGCGAATAGCCGTACGCATAGCTCAGCAGCATCGCGGCTCTCTCCTCTTCCTCCAGCCATGCGAGCAGCTTCGGCAGATCGTGCACCTCTACTGGCGCCTCTGCATCGCTGTCCTGCTCCTCCAGTCGGAGCGCTGAGACGACCTTTTGCTGTTGCATCCGTCGCCGCTGCATCTGCCGCATCTCGTTGTAGGCGATCGCGATCAGCCAGGTCGAGAACTTCGAATCGCCGCGGAAGTGCGCCAGCCGCCGATACGCCTTGAGAAACGTCTCCTGTGCAACGTCGTCCGCGTCCGCGGTGAGGTGGTGCAGAAAGCCGCGCACCACCGACTGATGTCGGAGCACGAGCTGTTCGAACGCCCGCGCGTCGTCGGCCGCGACGACGCGCGCGATCAGTTCGGTGTCAGACAGCGGCGCTGTCACCCTTTCCCGAGAACCGATGTAAGCCGAGGTATGCAACGCCCAGCAGGAACGGAAACGCCGCGATTCCGGTCAACGGTCCGACCGCGTCGTCCTCGCCTACCGCAAAGGCAAATGCGCCGATGCCGATTGCGATCGCAATCGAGATCACGCCGCGTCGCAGGTCCCCGTCGCCAGGGTCGTGACCGACGAGTTGCGCGACCAGTTCGGGCGTAAGCGGCTGGCCGCGATCGATGGCACCGCGAATGGTCTCCTGCGCGGCGAGGCGATCGAGATGGCGATAGCGCAATCGCAGGCAGAAGAATCCGGCAATCGCCAGCAGGAACACGATCGGAACGAGGAAGCTGAAGTCATCCACTCAAGCGGTCTCCGCACGTATACGGCGAATGAGATGCCGCACAGGCCCGTTTGGATGCAGTCACGGTGAAAAAAAGCGGCGCTTACCGCCGGTATTGCACGAACGGCGTCTTCGTCGCCATCTGATCGTAAAGCCCGCGCGCGCGATAGTTGAACTCCTGCGTCATCCAGTACGTTCGGGAACAGCCGCGCGCGTCGGCTTCGCGGTACACCGCCTCGATCAGGGCACGCCCGATTCCGCCGGCGCGTAGCGTCGGCTCGACGAACAGATCCTCGAGGTAGCAATAGTGCGTCTTCGACCAGGTCGAGCTATGGAACAGGATGTGTGCGATGCCGACCGGACGATCAGCGTCGTTCACCGCGACCAGACCGATGTGAAAATCAGGCTCCCCGGCGATCATCCGCTGCCACGTCGCCTCGATGATGTCGTCGGCAACTGTCGCTTTGTAAAACGCGATGTACCCTTTGAACAGCGGCAACCAATCGGCTTTGTCGCGCGCCGCGAGCGCCCGGATGCGTGTCTTCATGTCGTCCTCGTCAGGTTCGCTGCGAGAGCGATTATGGCGACGCGAGCAAGTTGCGGTCGAGCAGCGTTGCGCGCAATTCGACGGTGCCTGCGCAACGCTCCGCCTGCATGCCGAACGTGCGGGCCGCGTCCACGTTGATCTGATTGTCGTCGACGAACAGGATTTCGCGCGGCGCGAAGCCGACTACCTTCGCGACGTGCTCGAAGGCATCGTGATCGGGTTTGATGCGATCGATCAGGTGCGACGCGAACGGATGATCGAAATGTCTCTCGAAATCCATCTCGCGCATGATCCGCGGCCAATGCAGCGCGTTGCTGTTGCTCAGCGTCGCACGCACGATGCCGGGCCGTACCTGCCGCAACAGTTCGTGCGCGCCGGGCAGCGGCGCATTCGCCCATCCGGCAAAACCCCGCAGGAATTCCTCGGTGCCCACGGTCAACTCGAATTCCGCGACCAGCCGCGCGCCAAACGTCTGTTCGTCGATGCGGCCGCGCTCGAAGTCGCGCACTGCGGCCGAGTGCAACCACGCGCGCCACAGCCCTTCGACATCGGTGGCATTGCGCATCCACCGCAACATCGGCGCGACGCCGCCGATCTCGACGAGCACGCCGCCGACATCGAAAACGACGCATCGAATGGGCGCACTATCCAAACGTCACAACCACTTGCGGCCCCACTCGAACGGCGCGATGCCGTCTGCAGTGAGCTGCCAGACCTGCGCGTCCGCATGACCCGCATTGAGATCGAGAAAGCCGATGGTGCCGAGTTGCGTATCGTAGTTGTGCGGATACGTGGCCGATCCCGGGTTCACGCACAGAATGCCGTGTAGTCGAGTAATGCGTTCGACGTGCGTATCGCCGGACACGATCACGTCGGGACGCTCGTCCGGAAAGAACCGCTGCAGCCATTTCGCCAGCGTGAAGTTCGGCGGCCGTTCCGGCACCGGCACATAGTGCGTCAGCCCCACCTTCACGCCTTCGAACTCGAGCAACCACGCGTATTTCACGCGCGGGTCTTCCGGCTGAACAGGGCGACCGCCGGATCCGTCTTCGCCGTTGCCGCGCGCCGAGTACACCGGGCGCCACGCGCTGCAATTCGTCGAGCACCGAAAATTCGTGCACGTCGCCGGCGTGGAAGATGCAGTCGACGCCTTTGAACGCCTCGAGCACCTGGGGCCACAAACGCGCGCACGCTTCAGGGATGTGCGTGTCCGAGATCAGACCGATACGCAACGAAAACTCCTCAATGCGGAAATGCCACGTGCTGCGGGGGCGGCGGTGGTTCCAGTGGCGGCTTTCCGTTCATCGGCGGTCGCGGCCACGGGCGATGTCCCGGTGGCCGTGGTCCGTAACCCCAGAATGGTACGTAAAGCGGGTAATAATCCTCGTACTCCGGCTCCCGCGCTTCGCGCTGTTGCTGCAGCGCCGCTTCCGTTCGCACGTAGTCGAGATCGAGTTGCTGCCGTTCGAGATCTTCCTTGGCGCGCGCGTGGCGGCTCGTTTCCAGAATCTCCAGCAGGGCGAGTTGCTGCTCGAACAGCTCGTTCGCGCGCTCTACGTCTTCGCGCAACGGCGTCGGCGGCGGCAGCACTTCGACGGGAACCGCAGACGGATGCGGTGCGTCGCTGAACGAAACCACCCCGTCGGCGTCGACCGATCGATATACCGTCGTCGAAGCCCCCTCCTCGGCCCACGCAAGGATCGGTATCAGGCAGCACGCGGCCCCTGCGTAGAGTCGTTGGCGAACGGCGCGTTTCATGCGATTTCTTCGGGCTGTTCCACTACCGGATTTCGGTCGATACTACCGCAGCCTGAGCACATCCGGGGAGAGACGTATGGCGGTCCTGCTGGATTTCTCGAAACTACCGGCGCGTGCGAACGCCGACGGTGAGTTCGCGCTGCACGCGCGGTTCTGGAACGCCACCGTGAAGCTGCGGGTCGGACCGTCGAACTACCGCGTAGCCGTGCGCGACGGAAAGCTGACGGAATGCGCGCCGTGGTTCGGCGGCATGGCCTGCGATCTCGCCATAGAGGCGGACGAAGGCGAATGGGTGAACCTGCTGGAACCGATGCCGAAGCCGTTCTATCAGGACCTCTACGCCGCGACCATCCATCACGGTTTTTCGGTAGCCGGCGATACCCTCGACTACTGTGCCTACTATCCGGCGCTGCGGCGGCTGGTCGAACTGATGCGGGCGGAGCGTCAGCTGACGCCTGTGGTGCGCCATGACTGATGCTCGATTCGACAGCGCAGTGGGCCGCTACGTGCACCTGAATCTCGGCGGCGTCAGCCATCGCGTGTACTTCGAAGAAAGCGGTTCCGGCATCCCGTTGCTGCTGCAGCACACCGCCGGCGCGGACGGTCGCCAATGGCGCCACGTGCTCGAAGACGCCGAGCTGCGCAAACGCTTCCGGATGGTGGCATACGACCTGCCGTACCACGGCAAATCGGTGCCGCCAACGACCGAACAATGGTGGAGCACGCCGTACAAACTGACGCGCCAGTTCCTGGTCAGCGTACCGGTGACGCTGGCAGCCGCGCTCGACATGCGCAAACCCGTGTACATGGGCAGCTCGATCGGCGGACATCTCGCGATCGACCTCGCCATCGAACACCCGGAAACGTTCCGCGCCGTCGTCGGACTCGAAGCATCCGCGCACACGCCGGGCGGCTACGTCGACGAGTTCTATCACCCGGCAATCTCGAACGATTTCAAAGCCCATCTGATGTACGGCCTCACCGCACCGATGAGTCCGGAACCGTATCGGCGCGAAACCGCGTGGGTGTACAGCCAGGGCGCACCGGCGGTGTTCAAGGGCGACCTGTACTACTACTCCGTCGATCACGACGTGACGGAAACGGCCAGGACGATCGACACCAATCGCGTATCGGTCGACATCCTGAACGGCGAATACGACTGGAGCGGCACGCCGGAGCTCGGCCAGGCACTCGCAAATCTCATTCCAGGCGCGCGCTATCAGACGATGACCGGGCTCGGGCATTTTCCGATGAGCGAGAACCCGGAGCGATTCCTGTCCGTGATCCGGCCGGTGCTGGAGCGCATCGCGAATCAGTCGGCGTCGTGAACGCGCTGCCGTTCGAATCGCTCGACTATCTCTACCTTCCGGCCCCCGACATCGACGCGTCCGTTGCGTTCTACACGACCGTTCTCGGCGGCGAACTGCTGTGGAAAATTCACGACGCGTCGACGTGGGTCGCGGCCGTTCGACTGGCGGCCGACGGACCCGCTGTAGTGCTGGCAGATCATCTCGCGCCGGGGCGCGGCTTGATGATTTACCGGGTTCGCGATCTGGCGGATTCGCAACGGACTCTCGTCGAGCGCGGCTGGTCCGCCGAATCGGAGTCGGTCGAACTACCGCAAGGACCGTGTCGCGTGTTTCGCGATCCCGCCGGGCAACGACTCGCCATCTATGAGCGGGTGCGCCCCGGCATGGACGAACGCTTTGCGGGGCGTTTCGACGATCAATAATCCAGTCGGTAACGATCGCCGTCGCGCACGATTCGCCCCGCGGTCGGCGCGGCGAAGTGGGTGCCGATGATCAGCACCGGACGGTCGGAATAACGTTCGAGGAAACGCTCACGCGTGCTTGCAGCGCCAAACGGATCGACATCTGCGCTGCTCGACCAGCCGGGATGCGCGATCTGACACGGGTGGTGAATCATGTCGCCGGTGATTACGGCCTCCTCACCGCGGGACGTGATGTGCACGCTGACATGTCCGGGCGTATGCCCCGGCGTTGGTTCGAGCCTGATCTCGTCCGTGACACGATGTGTCTCGCTAACCAGATCCGCTAAGCCGCGGTCGAAGATCGGCTGCACCGAATCTTCGATGACGGGACCGTATTCCTGCGGTTCACGGCTCCAGTGCTGCCATTCCTTCTCGGCGAACAGATACCGGGCCTTGGCAAACGTCGGCTCCCAACGGCCGTCGACGAGTCGGGTATTCCAACCGACGTGGTCTACGTGCATGTGGGTGCACAAGACCGTGTCGACGCGTTCCAGCGCGAAGCCGCGCTCGACGAAGTCGTCCAGAAAGCGTCCCTGCATACGATTCCAACGCGGGTAAGTGCGCACCTTGTCGTTGCCGATGCAGGTATCGACCACGATGCACTGGTCGCGCGTCTCGAGGACCAGCGCATGAATGCTGAGAACGATGCGCTGCTGTGCGTCGACGAACGGCGAAATCCAGTCGATCGCGTCGAGCTTTTCGGGCGTCGCCTGCGGCAACAGGTACGGCCCGAGCGACGCGGTGGTGAGTTCGACGATCTGGGTGATCTTCACGTCACCGATTTGCCACGTGAGCATCGCGTGTGTCCTGTTTCGGTCGTGCTCGACCAGGGTTCCCAGCATTGCAAATGCTGCGTCCCTGATCAAAGATCTCGATCCACTTCGCGCGACGCACAGGGGAATCCGATGAAATACGGCGATGTAGAAGTCACGAAAAACGGCCATGTGGCGATCGTCGAGATTCAGCGCGCGCCGAACAATTTCTTCGACGTCGCGTTGATCAATTCGCTCGGCGACGCGTTCGACGCGATCGACGCCGATGTCGAATGCCGCGCGTCGGTGCTGTGCGCGCAGGGCAAGAACTTCTGCGCCGGCGCGAACTTCGGCGATCGCTCGCAGCAGGCCGAACGCGACAACCGCACCACGACCAGCGGCAATCCGCTGTACTCCGCGGCGGTACGCCTGTTCAGTGCGAAGAAACCCATCGTCGGTGCGATCAACGGCTCGGCCGTTGGCGGCGGCTTCGGTCTCGCGGTGATGCCCGACTTTCGCGTCGCGAGTCCGGAGACGCGGTTCACCGCGAACTTCGTGAAGCTCGGATTTCATCCGGGCTTCGGGCTCACGTACACGCTGCCGCGGCTGATCGGCCAGCAACGCGCCAATCTGATGTTCTACACCGGCCGGCGCGTCGATGGCGAAACGGCGCACGCGTGGGGTCTCGCCGACGTACTCACCGATCAGAGTTCGCTGCGCGACGAAGCGCTGAAGCTCGCCGCCGAAATCGCAGAGAACGCGCCGCTCGCGTTGGTATCGGTGCGCGCCACGATGCGCGCCGGTATTGCCGCGGCGGTGAAGACGCAGACCGATCACGAGTTCGTCGAGCAGCACCGCCTGCAGCAGACCGAAGACCACAAGGAAGGCGTGCGCGCGGTAGCCGAGCGGCGGCCAGGCAACTTCAAAGGTCGGTGACGGCGCGAACCCTCACGAGCGGCGGCGTTGCAGTTCGACGCGTATCCGCGCGTGTTCGGTTTCGTCGAGTTTGAAGCGGATCATCATCACCGAACCGATCGCGTAGCAGACCAGCGGGAAGAGGCTGTATAGCGACACCATCGCGACCTTGGCCGTCATCGTCTGCGCCACGTTCGGCACGAAGCCGGACGCCTGCAATACGAACCCGGTCAGCAGCAGCATCACGCCGGTCGCGCTCTTGGAGACGAAACTCCACACCGAGAAGTACGAACCTTCCTTGCGTTCGCCGGTGAGGTATTCGTCGTAATCGATCACGTCGCCTTGAATCGACGGACCGACGGTGCCGCCGCAACCGGCGGCGAGCCCGGCAAAAATCGCGGCGAGCACGATGACCCAGATACGGTTCGCTTCTTCGGCGATGAACGGCAATGCGAACATCACGCCGAACGATGCGCCCGTCAGCAGCATCGAGAAGATCCAGATGCGGATCTTGCCGAATCGCCGCGACAGCGGAATCCACATCGGCACCGAAAACGTCGACGGAATCATGTACGCGAGGATGATCGCGGGCGCGAGTCCGAGGTTGCCGACCACGTACTGCGCCACGTACAGCGTCAGTGCGCCGATGGCCGCCGAACCGACGCTCTCGATGAACGTGACGATGATCAGCAGGCGTGCGTGCGGATTACGCCAGACGTCGGCGAACGCCTTGTACGGCAGGCCGATCGGGCGATTCTGGAATTCGGCGCGTTCGCGCAGCTTCCAGACCGCGAACAGCACCATGCCGAACATCAGGATCGATGCGAGCCAGGAGATTCCTTCCGCGGCGGCGCGCGTCGCCTCCGGTCCTTTGGCTTCGGCGTTGATGAAGATCTGCATGCTGGCGAGCGCGAGGATCGAACCGAGCGTGAACGCCGCATGGCGCAGACCGAACAGGCGGCTGCGTTCGTGATAGTTCGTCGTCAGCTCCGCGCCGAGCGACAGATGCGGCACCGCGAACAGCGTGATCGCCGAGTAGAAACCGATGACGCCGACCGCCATCCACATCGCGAGGCCGAACGTGCCCATCGTGGCCGGTGGCGAAAACAACATGACGAACGTCGCGCACGTCGGAATGACGCTCGCGAGCATCCATATGCGGCGGCGTCCCATCCGATGCTTCGTGCGATCGCTGAGATAGCCGACGATCGGATCGACCACCGCATCCCACACGCGCGACACGCTGAAGATCACGCCCATCACGGCCGGCGCGATCAGCAGCACGTCGGTCGAGAACTTCATCACGTACAACGACAGCAGCAGGAACATGTAACCGGCGCCGACACCGGGCGCACCGTATGCGAACACGGTGCTCCACGAGATGTGGTCGGATTGCTCCGCCGAAACTTCGACCGATTTCTGGACTGCCGACATGCCGATCAGGCGTTGCGGATCGTCATGCCGCCGTCTACCGGCAACGCGACACCGGTGATGAAGCTGGCGGCCGGCAGCACGAGACTCAGCGTGCCGTGCGCCACTTCTTCGGGATCTGCATAGCGACGCAGCGCGACGCGGCGACGCGCGAACTCCTGCTTTTTGTCTTCCGGAATGCCTTGCGTCATGCCGGTGCGGATCGGCCCGGGGCAGATGCAGTTCACTGTAATGCCTTCTGCACCAAGCTCCACCGCCAACGACCGCGTCAAGCCGATCACCGCATGTTTCGCCGCGGTGTACGGACTGCCGAAGCGCGTCGCGCCAAGCCCCTCGGTGGACGCGATGTTGACGATGCGCCCCGACTTCGACTTGCGCAGATGCGGCAGCGCTGCGCGGATCGTGCGCGTGTGCGCGGTGATCAGCACGTCGAGCGATTTCTGCCACGCCCCTTCGTATTTTTCGTCGTCGATCGCGATCGGAATCGAGATGCCCGCGTTGTTGACGAGGATGTCGATGCCGCCGAAGTGGTCGGCGATTTCCGCCGTGACCCGATCGATCGCGGCGCGATCGGACAGATCGAGCGTCCATCCGCGCACAGTGCCGCCCGCACCTTCGATTTCGCCAACGACTTTCTTGAGGTCCGCGTCGTTCAGGTCGATCGCCGCAACCTTCGCACCTTCGTCCGCGAACAGTTGCGCCGTCGCCCGACCCATACCGCTGGCGGCACCTGTGACGATGGCAACCTTGCCGGCGATCGATCGGCTGAGTTTGGAGAGCCGTGCCATGTGTCCCCCTGAACGTCGAGTAGGGGGCGGATTCTATCCCGGAGTTGCGCGTCGTGTATTGCCGGTGTCGTGCCGCACACGCCGGTACCGTATCATTCACCCTCCGCGGCCAACCGGGATGCGATGTTGAAGAGGATGTCGAACGGAAAGACCCTTGCGATTGCGGTCGCCGCGACGCTTTCGGCGTGTGCGTCGCACGGCGACAAACACGGAACGGTGTCGGGCAGCGCGGACCTCGCGGCGTTCTACGAAATTCCGTTCGACGCGGTATTCGTCGCGACGCTGGAGGACGTTTCACAAGCCGATGTGGCGGCGCAGGAGTTGGGTCGCTCGCGGCTCGAACCGGCCGGCCAGCCGCCGTTCCACTTCCAGATCGACTACGACAAGGGTCTGATCGATCCGCGCCATCGCTATGTCGTTAGCGCGCGTCTGACATCGGACGGACGCATTCTGCTCAGCTCCGATACGTCGTATCCGGTGCTCACTCAAGGCGCCGGCGACAAAGTCACGATTATTCTGAAGCAGCCGTAACGCCGGTTACTCCGCCTCGAGTCGCGTCCGCGCAGCGGCCAGTTCCGCCTTCTCCTCGGGGGTTATCTTCGGATACGTCAGGTCGAGTTCGGCGATCGCTTCGACGACCGCGCTCACTACCACGAGACGCGTGAACCACTTGTTGTCGGCGGGAACGACGTACCACGGCGCGTGCTTGGACGCGGTGTTGCGGATCGCCTGCTCGTAGGCGTCCTGATACTCCGACCAATGCGCGCGTTCCGCGACGTCGGCCGACTGGAATTTCCAGTTCTTCTCCGGCTCGTCGAGGCGTTCCATGAAACGGCGCTTCTGCTCCTCCTTCGACACGTGCAGGAAGAATTTCAGAATGCGCACGCCGTTGCGCGTGAGATAGCGTTCGAAGTTGCCGATGTCTTCGTAGCGTTCGTTCCAGATGTCGTTCGTCACGAGCGACGGCGGCAGCTTCTGTTTCGCCAGCACTTCCTGGTGCACTTTCACGATCAGCACTTCTTCGTAATACGAGCGATTGAAGATGCCGATCTGACCGCGCGCGGGCACGTGCCGCATGTGGCGCCAGAGGTAGTCGTGATCGAGATCTTCCACCGACGGCGCCTTGAACGACGTCACTTCACAACCTTGAGGGTTGATGCCCGACGCGAGGTGCTTGATGGTGCCGTCTTTTCCCGCCGCGTCCATCGCCTGGAACACCAGCAGCAACGACCAGCGATCCTGCGCATACAGCACGTCCTGCTGCTCGGCGAGCCAGCCGACACCCTTTTCAAGCATTTCCTTGGCTTCCGCTTTGTCGGCGGACTTCAGATCGCCGGTATCGCTCGGGTCGAAGTCCTTCAGCGAAAAGTCTTTGCCTTTCGATATGCGGAACGGCGCAACCAGTTTTTCGATTCGTTCCAGTTCGGATTTCTTCACGTCGCGCCTCAACCCTGCGCGTTGCCGAGCGGATCGCCGAACAGCGCACGCGAGAACACTTCCACGTCGGGACCTCGGCGCAGGTGATGACCGCCGTCGACCGACAGGTTGATACCGGTGATCCAGCTCGCTTCGGGTCCGCACAGAAACCGCACGGCCGCGGCGATGTCTTCCACCGTGCCGGTGCGGCTGATCGGCATGCACTTCAGATAGTCCTCGTGCACCGAATCGGTGGCGAACAGTCCGGCCGCAATTTCGGTATCTACGAGTCCGGGCAGCACGCTGTTCACGCGCACTTTTGCCACGCCCATCTCGTCCGCAGTGTTGCGCACGAGCATGTCGATGGCGGCTTTGCTGACGCAGTACGGACCCATGAAGCGATGCGTGCGCGCGCCGGCGATCGACGAGATCGCGCACATCGAACCGCCGCCGGCTTTTGCAATCGCGGCGCCCGCGTGTTTGAACGTATAGAAGGTGCCGGTCAGGTTGGTCTTCATGATCGTGTCCCACACCGGCGCGCCGGTGATGACGATCGGACCGATCGCGCCGGTGCCCGCATTCGCAACCGCGATCGTCAACGGACCGGCGCGTTGCGCCACCGCAACGGCGTTGGCGACGTCGTCTTCGTTCCCGACATCGCCGGCCGAGATCTGCACGCGGCCGCCTGTTGCAGAAATCTCTGCCGCCGCGCGTTCGAGCTTTTCGGCGTTGCGGCCCATCAACGTTACCGCGGCGCCGTCACGCGCAAACGCCTTCGCGCACGCGAGGCCGATGCCGCTGCCGCCGCCGGTGACGAGTGCGTTGTGGCCGGACAATGAACTGCTCATACGCTGATCCTCTCGCTTGCGGTGGACTCGACGGGTGTCGGCGCGAACGCCACCGGCATGGCCTCCAGACCCAGAACGAAGTTGCCGTGGCGGTACGGGCAGGCCGCGTCTGTGCGCAGGCGCAGATCGGGCAATCGCCGCAGCAGCTCCTCGAACATCACGCGGATCTCGAGACGGGCGAGGTTCGCGCCGAGGCAGAAGTGGCGGCCGTATCCGCCGAACGACAGGTGGTGATTCGGGTCGCGGCGGATGTCGAACTGATCGGCGCGGTCGAAGACCGCTTCGTCGCGATTGCCGGATTCGTACAACAACAGCAGTTTGTCGCCTTTACGGATCTGTTGGCCCGAGAGTTCGGTATCGCGCGTCGCCGTCCGGTTCATGTTCTTCACCGGAGTTACCCAGCGCAGCATCTCCTCGATCGCGCTATCGAGCAGCTGCGGCTGGGCGAGCAGCAACGCGTACTGTTCCGGCCGCCGCAGCAACGCCTCCATTCCGCCGGAGATCACGTGCCGGGTCGTCTCGTCGCCGCCGACGAGGATCAGCATCGCTTCGTGCATCAGCTCCGTGTGCGTCAGCGCGACGCCGTTGATCTTCGCGTTGACGATTGCCGAGATCAGGTCGTCGCCGGGCTCGGCCCGACGCTTCTCGAAATAGAAGGTGACGTATTCGTTCCATTCTCGAACCGCGGCGCCCACCTTCTCGAGGAACCCCTCCGGCATGTCGTTGAGGCCCGTTGCGAACAGGTCGGACCAATGCAGCAGCTTCTGATAATCCTCGTTCGGGAAACCGAGCAGTTCGCCGATCAGCATCATCGGCAGCGGCGTGGCGATGTCCGTGACGAAATCGCATTCGCCCCGCTCGCACACGGCGTCGATCAATCGCCTCGCCGAGGCGCGGATGAACGGCTCGTACGATCGGATCGCTTGAGGCGTGAAACGGCGGCGCACGATACCGCGGCGTTGCATGTGCACCGGTTCGTCGTGGTTGATCATCGACGGCACCGGCGGCGAGTCGGGCCGCGAGCTGTTGCCGGAACAGAACAGCGCCTGGTCCGATGCAACGTCGCGGATATCCGCGTATCGCGTAACGCCCCACAGACCGCGTCCGCCATCCCACGTTCGCGTCTGCGCGCTGTCGTCCCAATACACCGGCGCGTTCTTGCGCATCCACGCGAACGCTTCGAACGGGTCGCGATGCAATGCCGGGCTCAGCAGCTGAATGTCGTCGCGCGTCGGATGAGCCGGCATCGAATTCCCGATCGAAAAGCGGATTCCATCGAGACTCTAGGTGCGGCCCCCCGTCATTGCAATGCCGCGCCGAAACCCGATACCTTAGCCGGCCACTCTCGAGTTTCATTCGCCGACATGGGGCATTCATCGATGGCCGCCGAGTATTCGTTTCGCGATGCAGACGTGATCTCTCCGGAGGTTTACGGCCGCGTCAGTCATCCGCATCAGGCATTCACGTGGCTGCGAGCGAACGACCCGTTGCATTACGTCGAGTGCGAGGGTTTCAGACCCTTTTGGGCGGTGACGAAGCACGCCGACATCATCGAAGTGGAGCGCCAACCGGAACTGTTCGCGAGCGAACCGCGGCCGATCGTCCTACCCGAGGCGACCAATCCGGAAGTACGCGCCGAATTGGTCGCGCAAATCTTCGAACGGTTGAAGGATTCGCCGAAGCTACTGCAGGTGCTCGCAGGCTCGGGCCAGGGCGGCCTGATCCGTTCGCTGGTGCAGATGGACGCGCCCGATCATCCGAAGTATCGCGAGCTGGTGCAGCCGTGGTTCAAGCCCGCCAACTTGAAGCGGCTGGAAGATCGTCTCGAGGTCATTACCCGGAACATTCTCGACGACATGATGGGCGACGGCGGCGAACGCACGCTCGACTTCGTGCAGGACGTCGCGGTGTTCCATCCGCTGAAGATGATCGTCGAGTTGCTCGGTGTACCCGAGGAGGACGAGTGGCGGATTCTGAAGCTGACGAACGAACTGTTTGCCGGTGACGACCCGGAGATGCGCCGCGTCGGCGCCGATCCGCTGTCGATATTCGAAACCGTGAAAGACCTGTACGAGTACTTCGATCGAATGACCGAAGAACGGCGCGCGCGGCCCACCGAAGACCTCGCGTCATACATCGCGAACGGCAAGATCGACGGCAACTATCTGCCGTTCAAGGAGCTGATCTCGTACTACATCATCGTCGCCACGGCCGGCCACGAAACGACGCGAACGGCGATGTCCGGCGGTTTGCTCGCGCTGCTGCAGAATCCCGATCAGCTCGAGTTACTGCGCAGCAAGCCTGACGCGCTGATGAAGCTCGCCGTCGAAGAAATGATCCGCTGGTCCACGCCGGTGACGCAGTTCTGCCGGACCGCGACTCGCGATACGTCGCTGCGAGGCAAGTCGATACGCGCCGGCGACAACCTCGGGTTGTTCTACGCGTCGGCCAACCGCGACGAAGAGATCTTCGAAGAGCCGACCAAATTCAAGGTGGACCGTCAGCCGAATCGTCACCTCGCGTTCGGCATGGGTCCGCACATGTGTCTCGGCAACATCCTCGCCCGCATGGAAATGCGGATCTTCTACGCGCAGTTTCTACCGCGGATCGAATCGATCGAACTGGCCGGCGAACCGGACTTCCTTCGCGCGAGTTTCGTGCACGGCGCGAAGCACCTGCCGATCGCGTTCAAGCTGCGGCCGGCGGCCTGAACGATGCACCCGACACTCGCGGCATTGCGCGACGCAATCGAACGATACCTCGCCCGACGCTGGTCGCATCTGAAGGATTTCAAGATCACCGGCATCCAACAGATTCCCGGTGGCGCGTCGCGCGAAACGTATCGGATCGCCGCATCGTTCTCCGAGAACGGCACGGCAACGCAGCGTGGCTACATCTTTCGGCGCGACCCGCCGTCGAGCCTCATCGACACGAACCGCGCGCTGGAATATCGCACGTACGAAGCGGTGTATCCCACGACGGTGCCGGTGCCGCAGCCGTTGATCCTCGAAGAAGATCCCGGCGAACTGGAGCGGCCGTTTTCGGTGATGGCGGAGATTGCGGGCTGCGAGACCGCGATACCGAACTTCGCCGTGCCGCCGTACGCCGCGCTGCGCGAGCACATCGGCATGCAGAAGTGGAGCATCCTCGGCGCGAACTCGCCAGGATGGATCCCGAGCAACTCGGCGTGACCAAATTCATGGACGTGCCGACGCGCGAAGACTGCGCGCGCCGCGAACTCGACTACTGGGCCGGCGTCATCGCCGCCGATTCACTGCATCCGCAGCCGATCGCGGCAGCGGCGATCCGTTGGTTGAAACGCGAGTTGCCGCGCAAGGCCGAGAAACTCTGTCTCGTTCACGGCGACTACCGCTCCGGCAACTTTCTGTACGACCAGACCGGCAAGATCCGCGGCATTCTCGATTGGGAAATGGCGCACATCGGCGATCCGCTGGAAGACCTCGCCTGGTCGCTCGACCCGCTGTGGGGCTGGCCTGAACGGCATCTCGCCGGTGGTCTGCTGCCGCGCCGTCGCGCGATCGACATCTGGCAAGCTGCCAGCGGTATCGATCTGGATCCCGACGCGTTCCGCTGGTGGCAGGTGTTCGCGTCGATCAAAGGGCTCGCCATCTGGATTTCGTCGACCGAGGATTTTGCCAACGGCACCACTAAGGAGCCGATCCTCGCAATGGCCGGCTGGGTGATGACCGACCGGCAGAATCGGATTCTCGTCGACCGTCTGTCGCCGGACTCGGCGTATCGCTACGCGGAGCCACTCGCATGATTCCCCGTCCTCAACAAGCGTTGGTCGACCTCTCGATGAAGCTCGCGATGAGCATCGCGCCGGATACCCAGTCCGCTTACGCCGCGTCCAACGCCGGCATGATCGCGATGCTGATGCAGTGTCTCGCGCAGGAATTCGATCGCGCCGCCGCGGTGCGCACTCAAGACATGGACGAATTGACCGCGCTGTTCGAGAGCCTGCGCGACGTGCCGCCCGAAGATCTCAGCAATCGGATCGCCGCATTTCTGCGCGGCACCGTCGAGAGCTTGCGAATAGAGCACCTCAACGCGCGACACGCTCAGGGCATGGAACTGCTGATCGAACTGCACGCGTGGGCCGAGACGCATCGCGCGGAAGAACTCGACCGCGAGATCTGGAGCTTCCTCGCGCGACACGCCGACCGGCACGCCTATCAGGTGCCCTTCTGATCGGTCGTCACCTTGTGTTTTGAAGGGCGGCCGCTACACTATGCCGCTCTCTTTTTCCCGGGTCGTTAGCTCAGTTGGTAGAGCAGCGGGCTTTTAACCCGTTTGTCGTGGGTTCGACCCCCACACGGCCCACCAAATCCCCGCACTCGAAACGCTGCTCTCCGCAGGTCAACTGCGTCGCGAGCGTCTGAAGTCGTCTGCATGCGCCAGCCGGATGGATCACGTCTGTCGAGACTACGAGTGGCCGACCACGACGAGATCTGGTGGGTTGCGTTGCAGGATGTCGTCGAAGTACAGCTTCTCCGCAGCGGCGCATCGGGAGCGCGCCCGACATCGCCGGTAAGAACATCGCCAATCCCACCGCCCTCATCCTGGCGGCGGCGATGATGTTGGACTATCTGCAGCTGCCTGAGCACGCCGTACAGGTTCGAAGTGCCGTACGTGCGACGCTGAGTCAGGGCAAGTCTCTAACGCCGGACCTCGGCGGCGACGGAACCATGACGTCATTCACAAGGGCACTCGTCGCCAATCTGTGACGCAGCGTTACCCGAAGTCAAAGCGTCCCATGAACTTCTTGTCTTCATCGGTCATCGGCGCGAACGTTGGCTTGCCATCCTTGAGCACGGGCTTGAACTCCTTGTCGACGACCAGCTTGCCTGTGTTGTCGGGATAATCCAGGTAAAGCTGACAGAGCGCCACGCACTCGTTGCAAATGAAAATCGAAGGTCCGGCGATCAGCTTCGCGACCTCCTTGCTTCCCTTCCCGCAGAACGAACACCGCACCGGAATCTTCACGTCGTCACTCATGATTTTTGTCACCACCTGCTGGAAGCTCAGAAAGCGACGCCCATCGGCTGGCTGGTCGTCATCGGGGTAAATGCCCGCAAGCGTTCTCATCCGGTAGGTCTTGCCGTTGTATCGCCGAATGACCCAACGGGATATGCCCTTGCCCTTCCGATATCCGATGTGAATGCCGTCGCTCAGTCTTACGAAGTACGGCTTCGCTCGGAGTTCCAAGTTGCTGCGCTGTCCGCGATCATGAATCGGAAACGACATGGGCACTCCTCTCGACAGGCAGCCAGAACACTAGCACCCACCGCTTTACCTGTAATGTCCAATGTTTGTCCATTTGGCACCACGGTTGCGGTAGTACCTGGCGAGCTCCTAAGCACGCATGCTCGCTGCTCACGTCTGCTGAACACTCAGCGCTACTTTCAATCAACGCCCCCTAGTAGGATCGTTGGAGAAGTAGTGCCATTGACGGTCACTGATAGCGAGTCGGATCCTGTACACCCGCGGCAGCGAATCCCTCGCGCCGCAACCGGCACGAATCGCATCGGCCGCACGCGCGCCCGCTCGCATCCGGCTGATAGCACGACACCGTCATCGAGTAGTCGATGCCCGCCGCAATGCCGCGACGAATGATGTCGGCTTTCGTCCACTCGATCAGCGGCGCGTGAATATGGAAGCGATCTCCTTCGACACCCGCCTTCGTCGCCAGATTCGCCAGCTTCTCGAACGCGTCGACGAACTCCGGCCGACAATCCGGGTAACCGGAGTAATCCACCGCGTTGACGCCGACGAAGATGTCGCGCGCGCCGAGCACTTCGCCCCAGCCGAGCGCGTACGACAGGAATATCGTGTTGCGCGCCGGCACGTACGTAATCGGAATGCCGGTCGACGGCGTCTCGGGAACGGCGATCGAATGGTCGGTGAGCGCCGAGCCGCCGAACGCGGCGAGGTCGATCGTGATGATGCGGTGTTCCACTGCGCCCAGCGCCTTCGCGACGCGAGCCGCTGCGGTGAGCTCCACCGCGTGGCGTTGTCCGTACTGGAACGACAATGCGTAGGTCGAGAATCCCTCGGCCACGGCTATCGCAAGCGTGGTAGCGGAATCGAGCCCACCCGACAGCAGCACGATGGCGCGACGCTTCGCTGCGCTCATCGGCCCGGCTCGTTGCCCCACAGCACCTTGTGCAGCTGGATCTGCATCCGCACGCGCAGCCGGTCGCGCAGGATCCACTCCGCCAGGTGCGCGGCCGGCAATTCCGTGTGGCTCGGCGAGAACAGCACTTCGCCGACTCGCGCCGGTAAATCGTGCTTTTCGGTTACGTCGCGCGACCAGGCGTAGTCGTTGGCATCGCAGATCACGAACTTGACCTGATCGCGGCGCGTCAGGAGTTCGATGTTCTCCCAGCGGTTGCGATGCGATTCCTTGGAACCGGGCGTCTTCAGATCGACGATTCTCGCCACGCGCGAGTCGACGCCGCCGATGTCGAGCGCGCCCGACGTTTCGAGCGACGTGTCGTAGCCCGCGTCGCACAACGCCTTCAGCAGCGGTATACAAGCCGGTTGCGCCAGCGGTTCACCGCCGGTGACGGTTACATAGCGCGCATCGTAGGCGGCTACCTGTTCGAGCACGGCGGACATGTCGATCATTTCGCCGCCGTTGAATGCATACGCCGTGTCGCAGTACTGACAGCGCAACGGGCAACCGGTGAGCCTCACGAAAACCGTTGGCAGCCCCACCGTGCTGGTTTCACCCTGCAACGAGTGGAAGATCTCGGTGATGCGGAGTCGTGGCGTGGAATCGGATGCTATGGTCACCATGGGTGACCCCCTGCGTTCGCGCTTAGTGCAGTTCTGCCGCGTAAGTCTGCGCCAGCTTCGCACCCGGCGTGCCGGGGTACTCGGACTGGACGCGCTTCAGATATTCCATCGCTTTCGCCTTGTCGCCGAGGCGATCGTAGACGACGCCGAGCTTGAACATCGCTTCGCTGACGTGCGCATTGTCTTTGAACTGGTTGACCACCTGGGCGAACGATTGGCGCGACTTTTCGAGCGCAGGTTCCGGCAGCTTCAGATACAGCTCGCCGAGCCAGTAGTACGAATTGCCTGCGAACTTGCCGTTCGGGTACATCACCAGCAGCTGATTGAACGCGGCAATCGCTTCGGAAAACCGGTTCGCCTTCGCCGAGTTGTACGCCGCCGTGTAGGCATCCTGTTCAGCGTTGCCGCTCGCGGTCGAGTTAGCGGGTCCAGTGGTCATCGGACCGCTCGTGGGACCTGCGCCGCTCGGACCCGCACCGCCGCCGGTCGTTGGACCCGCCGATCCGCCTGCCGGTTGCCCACCCTGGAGGGCCGACAATCGACGGTCGAGGTCCAGGTATTGCTCTTTCTGTTGCGCCTGCAACTGCTCGATCTGATGGCTCTGTTCTTCGACGATGCCGCGCAGCTCGGCGACGTCGTCCTGCACCTGCTGGAACTGTTGAAACATCGAACTCGCGCTCGACGCATTTGCGCCGGATGCACTGACCGAACTGCTGGGGGGAGCCGAACTCGTCCGCGGCGGTTCGCTCGAGACGATCTGCACCTGGTCGGTGCCGTACGCGCGCACACCGTCGGAAGAGGACGATGACATCGACGAGGTCGATGGCGACGACGATCTGGTCGTCGAGGCCGGACTACTGCCTTGCGATTCGACGACCGGCGCCGCCGCCACCGCAAACTGCGCCACTGCGATCTGCGCAGCGAGCGCTACGCAGATCGAGGTGAGAGATGCAGATCGCGTCGTCATGGTGAGTCGGATCAGTGGTAGACGAGTTCCGCGCGCCGGTTCTTCGCCCACGCGGCTTCGCTGTGACCAGGATCGGCCGGGCGTTCTTCACCGTAGCTGACGACATCGATCTGCGAGCGGCGCACGCCTTGCGATACGAGGAACGTTGCGACCGCGTCGGCGCGGCGTTCACCGAGCGCGAGGTTGTATTCACGCGTACCACGTTCGTCCGTGAAACCGTCGATCGTCACGCGGCGCTCGGGATTGTTGCGCAGGAACGCGGCGTGTTGTTCGAGAATCGCCAGCGATTCCGGCTGCAGAACGGCCTTGTCGTAGTCGAAATAGAACACGCGCGTGAGTGCCACGCCCGTTTGCGGGTTGATCGGATTGCCGCTGGCATCTACGGAGCGACCTATCTCGGAGTCGGATTGCGCCGGTGCGGTAACGCCCGGCTGCTCGCTGCCCGGCAGTGGTTCCGGGTGCTGGTCCTTCTTTCCGGAGCTCGAGCACGCGGCCATTACCAGCGCGAACGCGACGACCAATAGGTGACGGAACCAGTGGTGTTGCATCTTCATATATCTCCTAATCTAGCCGCTAACGGGCCGAGTGAACCTGTGTGTTTTTCGAAAATCGGGTACGACACTAACTGCGGGTACGATTCAAGAAGGGGGACCATGCCGGCTCTCTGACGTCTCCGACTGACGACGGCAATCGATACTTCACGGTGCCGTCGATCGAAACGACGGCGAGTATACCGTGGCCTCGATCCTGCGTCGCATAGATTAGCATCGTGCCGTTCGGCGCAATCGACGGCGATTCGTCGAGCGACGTCGACGTGAGCACCATCAACCGACCGCGCTGCAGATCCATCACTGCAATATGAAATACGCCGTCGTTCCGGTGCACGAAGACGAGGTGTTTGCCGTCGGGGAGCATTCGACCGCGCGCGTTGTAATCGCCCTCGAAGGTCAGTCGTTGGGTCATGCCGGTGGCGAGTTCGATCTGATAGATCTGCGGTTTGCCGCCGCGATCGGACGTGAAGATCAGGCTCTTTCCGTCGGCGGTCCAACTCGGTTCGGTGTCGATCCCGCGTTGGCGGGTGACGCGCTTCAATTCGCGCGTGGCGATGTTCATCGTGTAGATCTCCGGATCGCCGTCGCGCGACAGCACGATCGCCAGCGTTTTTCCGTCCGGCGAGAACGCCGGCGCGCTGTTCAGACCTGGAAAATCCGTCAGTTTCGAGCGCTGACCGGTGGCGATCTCCTGCAGAATGATCGACGGCTTGCCGCCTTCGAACGACACGTACGCAACCTTCTTGCCGTCCGGCGACCAGGCCGCCGACAGGATCGGTTCGCGGCTTTCCAGCAATGTGCGAGGCCGTGCGCCGTCGGCGTCGGCCATCTCTAGATTGAATTTCACGTCTTTCGTGCCGAGATCGCGCGCCAGCACATAGATGATGCGAGTGGAGAACGCTCCCGGAATTCCGGTCAGCTTTTCGTACACGGCATCGGACACCAGGTGTGCCATGTCGCGCAGCGCAGTCGGGGGCGCCGTGAACGTTTCGTTGGCGAGCTGTCGCTCGTTCAGCACGTCGAACAGATAATACGTGACCGCCAGATCGCCGTTCGCCGCGACCTCGGTGCGTCCGATCACGACGTACTCGACACCGAGCACGCGCCAATCGCGAAACAGCACGTCTTTCGGCGTCGTCGGCATGCTCAGCATGTTCTCCGGCGGCGTCGGCGAGAATTGACCGCTGCGCGCCAGGTCGAACGCGATGATGGCGTTCGGATTTTCGACGCCCTGCACGCCGGCGCCGACGCCGAACGGCACCACGCCGATCTTCTTCGGGTTGTCGTAACCTCGGTCGATCTGGATCGTAATCTCCGCGGCGAGCGGTGACGCAAACAGCAATGCCGCAAGAGCGGCCAATATTCGGTTCTTCAACGTATCAAATCCTCTGGGTTGAACAGCACCGGAAATCGGCGGAAGTATTTTTCGAAGAGTTTGGAGTCTTTCGGCACGTCGAACTTGCCGACTTTCCGCACCGCCTGTTCGGCGGAGCGGTCGAACGCTTCATTGCCGCTCGACGACACGATGGTGACGTTGACCACGTCGCCGGTCGGCACCAGTTCGACGAGCAGCTTCGTCTGCATACCGTTGCGCGCCGACGGCGGCCGCGACCAGTTCGTCACGATCAATTGATAGATGCCTTGCGCATACGTTTGCGCGGCTTGCTCGCTCTTGTCTTCGGACTGCACCTCGGTCTCGCGCGCCATCGCGTCGCTGAAGGATGCGTCGGCGAGGCTGTCGAGCTTCTTCTTCTTGTCGGCCTGCGCTTTTGCCGCCGCTTCTTTCGCGAGGTCGGGTTTCGGCTTTTCGGGTTTCGTCTGCGGTTTCGGCGTCGGCTCGGGCTTCGGGCTCCGGTTTGGCTTCGGGCTTGGGCTCCGGTGGTTTCGGTTTCGCTTGCTCGGGCGGCGCCATCGGCGCGGGTTTCGGCGTCGCCTTCGGCTTCGGCGCCTCCATCACGATCAGTTCGGCCTTCACTATGTTCGGCCGCACCAGCAACGAGTCCCTCTGCGCCGGCGTCCAGTTCATCCACAGCATCGACGCGACGAGCGCGTGCACGAGCACCGCGAGTACGAACGACACACCGTAGTTGCGAGCCGCGCCATCCATCGCCGTCAGCCGACGTCCGGCGGGTCCGTGATCAAGCCCACGCTCTTCGCGCCGGCTTTCTGAAGAACGGTCATCACGCGCACGACCTGACCGTAGTCGAGTCGGTGATCCGCGCGCACATAAACAGGTGCATCAGGGCGCGCACCGAGGATCTTCGCCGCCTGCTCCTCCAGCGAAAAGATCGTCACGCGCGTGCCTTCGGTCGATTTGCGAACACCCAGATTGACGAACAGCGCGCCGTCCTGCCGCATCGTGACCACGAACGGATCTTCCTGATGTTCGGAAACCGGCTCCGACGGCGCTTTCGGCAGATCGACCTGCACGCCTTGCGTCAGGATCGGCGCGGTCACCATGAAGATCACCAGCAGCACCAACATCACGTCGATGTACGGCACGACGTTGATCTCCGACATCGGCTTACGTCGGTTCGGACGTTGTGAGTTCATCGCTTCGTGTGCACCGCGCGATAGAGGATGCTCGTCAGCTCCTCGGTGAACGTTTCATAGCGCGTCATCAACAGCTCGGCGCGCGCCGAAAATCGGTTGTAGCCGATGACCGCGGGAATCGCCGCGAACAGACCCATGGCCGTTGCAACGAGCGCTTCGGAAATGCCGGGCGCAACGGACGCGAGCGTCGCCTGCGTCATGTTCGCGAGGCTTCTGAACGAATTCATGATGCCCCAGACGGTGCCGAACAGACCGACGTAAGGGCTGGTCGAACCGACGGTTGCCAGGAACGGCAGGTGTGTTTCGAGCTTTTCTTCTTCGCGCGTCAGCGCGACACGCGTCGCGCGCATGACGCCCTGCATCACCGCTTCGGCGTCGGCGTCCTGCTCCGACAACCGGCTGTACTCCTTGAAGCCGGCGACGAACATCGTCTCCATTCCGCTCAAGTCGTGGTCTTGCCGTTCGAGTTCGTCGTAGAGCTGGCGCAGATCGATGCCGGACCAGAAGTACTCCTCGAACGATTCGATGGATTTCTGCACCCGCTTCAGCGCGAACATGCGTTGGAAGATCATCACCCACGACGTGAGCGATGCGAACAACAACAGCAACAGCACGATCTGCACCAGTACGCTGGCGTTCAGCACCAGCTGAAGGATCGACAATGGTTCAGTCAATCTCGAGTCCTCTTGTTCTTAGGATGGGTCGATGTCGAGACTCACCTGCGACATGTCGGCACCGCGCGGCGCGGGGCGCGTGAGGCCGAAATGGTGGTAAGCCTTCTCCGTCACGATGCGGCCGCGCGGCGTCCGCATGATGAAACCTTGCTGGATCAGAAACGGTTCGAGCACGTCTTCGATGGTGTCGCGTTCTTCGCTGATCGCCGCCGACAGCGAGTCGATACCCACCGGACCGCCGCCGAATTTTTCGAGAATGGTCAGCAGCAGACGCCGGTCCATCGTGTCGAACCCCTCCGCATCGACGCTCAACATGTCGAGCGCCTGATTCGCGATGTTCGCGGTGACACGCCCGTCACTGCGCACTTCCGCAAAGTCCCGTACGCGCCGCAACAGTCGATTCGCGATGCGCGGCGTGCCGCGCGATCGCGTCGCCACCGCGACGGCGCCGTCATGTTCGAGACGCACGCCCAACTTTTCCGCCGACCGCATCGCAATCTGGGTCAATTCGCCGACGCTGTAGAACTCGAGCCGCTGCACGATGCCGAAGCGGTCGCGCAGCGGCGACGTCAGCAATCCCGCGCGCGTCGTCGCGCCGACGAGCGTAAACGGCGGTACGTCGAGCTTGATCGACCGCGCGGCGGGACCTTCGCCGATCACGATGTCGATCTGAAAGTCTTCCATCGCCGGATACAGGATTTCCTCGACGACCGGACTCAGACGATGAATCTCGTCGATGAACAGCACATCGCCGACATCGAGATTCGTGAGCAACGCGGCCAGATCGCCGGCTTTCTCCAGCACCGGACCGGACGTGCTCTTCAGAGCGCCCGACATCTCGTTTGCGATGATGTGCGCGAGCGTCGTCTTGCCGAGACCGGGCGGCCCGAATATCAGCGTGTGATCGAGCGGTTCGCGGCGGCGACGCGCGGCTTCGATGAACACCGACATCTGTTCTTTGACGACGGCCTGACCGATGTAGCCGGCGAGCGTCGTCGGCCGCAGCGCGCGATCGAGGGCGACTTCATCGCCCGCATCGCGGCCGGAAACGATGCGGTCCGGCTCGATCGTCACGTAGGACGCGCTCCTTTGCAGGAGCCGCGCGGACACGAGCGCGTCATGCTTCCTGCCCGATCATTCGCTTCAGGGCGATGCGTACGACGTCTTCGGTCGATTGCCCCTGCACATAAGCGTTGCCGATCGCGCGGCTCGCTTCGGCCGGTCGGTAACCGAGTTTGATCAGCGCGCGTTCGGCCTCTTCGATCACGTGCCGCGTCGCGTCGGCGACTTTCGGCCGCGCGATTTCCGGAATCAGCACGAGGCGCTCGATGCGATCCTTCAGCTCTACGACGAGCCGCTCCGCCGTTTTGCGACCGACACCGGGCAGCTTCACCAGGCGGCGATGTCGGAGTCGCGGATGCAGCGCGCGAGATCGATCACGTCCATGCCCGAAAGCAGATTCAGCGCGAGCTTCGGACCCACGCCGCTGATCTTGATCAGAATGCGGAACAAATCGCGCTCGCCGCGACTCTCGAATCCGTAGAGCGAATGCGCGTCTTCGCGGACACTGAGGTGCGTGAACAGGACGACGTCCTGACCGACGCCGGGCAGCGCGCTCAACGTATTCGCGGTGACGTCCAGTTCGTATCCGATCCCCGCGACGTCCACCAACACGGTGTGTTCGTCCAGCGAGATCAATTTGCCTCGAATTCGCCCGATCATCCTTGTCAGCCGACGCTCCGCGTGCCGTGAGTATTGATGTGGCAAATCGCAATGGCAAGCGCATCGGCCGCGTCTGCAGACGGCGAAGCGTTGAGATTGAGTAAACGACACACCATGTGCTGCACCTGATATTTCGTTGCGCCGCCGGTTCCGGTCACCGCTTGTTTGACGCGCCTCGCTGCGTATTCCGCGACCGGCAATCCGACGGTGACGACGGCAGCCAACGCAGCACCGCGCGCCTGGCCGAGCTTCAACGCCGAGCTTGCGTTGCGCGCCATGAACACCTGTTCGATCGCGACGGCATCGGGAGCAAGCTCGCGGATCAACGACGCCACGCCTTCGTAGATCTCGCCGAGGCGCGACGGCAGGTCGACGCTCGACGTGCGGATGCAGCCGCTCGCGACGTAAACGGATTTGCCGCGGCGCACCTCGATCAAGCCGTAGCCGGTGATACGCGATCCCGGATCGATGCCGAGGATGCGCGTCACCTTCGCATTCACCTTATCGCAGGCGAATGTGCAGCTCGCGAAGCTGATGCTCGTCCACCGCGGTCGGCGCCGCGGTGAGCGGACACGCCGCGGTCTGCGTCTTCGGAAATGCGATGACGTCGCGAATCGCGCCGGCACCGACCATCAGCATGACGAGCCGGTCGACGCCGAGCGCGATGCCGCCGTGCGGCGGACATCCGTACTTCAGTGCGTCGAGCAGAAATCCGAAACGCGATTCGGCTTCCTGACCGAGCTGCAGCGATTCGAACACCGCCTTCTGCATTTCGTTGCGATGCATCCGGATCGATCCGCCGCCGAGTTCGTAGCCGTTCAGCACGACGTCGTACGCCCGCGCGCGCGCGGCTTCGGGATTCGCGAGCAGTTCTTCGACGCTGCACGCGGGGCTCGTGAACGGATGGTGCATCGCCTCGAGCCGACCTTCCTTGCCGCGTTCGAACATCGGCCAGTCGACGATCCAGCACGGCGCCCAACGGTCTTCGATGAGGCCGAGGTCCGCGCCGAGTTGATTGCGCAACGCGCCGAGTGCGCCGTTCACGATGCCGGCCTGATCGGCGCCGAAGAACACCACGTCGCCGGCGACCGCGCGCACGCGTTCGAGCACGGCCTCGATGACCGGTTCCGGCAGGAACTTCAGAATCGGCGACTGCAGTCCGGCCACGCCGGTGCCGCGTTCGTTCACCTTTATATAGGCGAGACCTTTCGCGCCGTATCGGCCGACGAAGTCCGCGTATCCGTCCAGTTCCTTGCGCGACAACCGACCCGCGCCCGGCGCGCGCAATGCAACCACGCGACCTTTCGGATCGTTGGCGGGCGCATTGAAGACTTTGAATTCCACCGACTTCACCAGGTCGGCGATGTCGATCAGTTCGAGCGGGTTGCGCAAATCGGGTTTGTCGCTCGCGTAGCGTCGCATCGCCTCGTCGAACGTCAGCGTTGGGAACTTCGGTAACTCGACGCGCAGCACCTCGGCGAACAGGCTTCGCACCATGCCTTCCGTCAACGCCATGATGTCGTGCTCGTCGATGAACGACGCTTCGATGTCGATCTGCGTGAACTCGGGTTGCCGGTCGGCGCGCAGATCTTCGTCGCGGAAACAGCGCGCGATCTGATAGTACTTGTCCATCCCCGACATCATCAGCAGCTGTTTGAACACCTGCGGCGATTGCGGCAACGCGAAGAACTGACCGGGATGCGTGCGACTCGGCACGAGATAGTCGCGCGCGCCTTCAGGCGTTGCGCGCGTGAGAATCGGCGTTTCGATCTCCGTGTATCCGGCCTTTTCGAGATACCGGCGCACCGCCGAGAGAATCGTCGCGCGCATCCGCAACCGGTGCTGCATTTCCGGGCGGCGCAGATCGAGATAGCGATAGCGCAGACGGATGTCTTCGCCTGCATCGGAGTAGTCGTCGAGCTGAAACGGCGGCGTCAGCGACGCGTTCAGGATTTCGAGCGTGCGACCGAGCACTTCGATCTCGCCGGTCTTCATGTCCGGATTGACCGTTCCACTGGGCCGCAAGCGCACGCGTCCGGTGACGCGCAGCACGAACTCGTTTCTGACCTTGTCGGCCGTCGCGAAGCTGTCTTCGATGTCGGGGTCGTAGACAACCTGCACGACACCGCTGCGATCGCGCACGTCGAGGAAGATCACGCCGCCGTGATCGCGGCGTCGATGAACCCAACCACAGAGTTCGACTTCGCGATCGGTGTGCGATGCGTCGAGTTCGCCACAGTAGTGACTGCGCATTGAAAACGTCCTAGGGGAAAGTCGCGCGGGGCGGCAGCCTATCACAAGTGAAGGGCTCGCGAACGGCTCGCCAACCGCCGGCCGCTGCGCTCGGCCAATGAATGCGTTGGGGAAATCGTCGCGTGCGTCAGGTCTTGGACGACTTGTCGCTGCTGCCTTTCGACTTCGATTCGCTCTTCGGCGCGCTTTTGGGCGATCCGTTCTTGGCGCCTTTCTTGGTGCTCTTGTCCGTGGAGTCGCTCGACGACTTCGTCGAACCGTCGGTCGTACTGCTCGCGGTGCTTCCGCTGCTCGACTTGGCATCGCTCTTTTCGGACTTGCTCGACTCTCCGCTCGATGTCGAATCGCCGCCCGAATCGCTGCTGCTCGCGACGTTCTTCTTGTCGCCGGATTTGAAGTCGGTCTCGTACCAACCACCGCCCTTCAAGCGGAACGCAACCGCGGAAATCTTCTTCCTGAGAAGATCTTTTCCACACGAAGGACATTGGTGAGCGGTGGTTCGCTCATTCTCTGCAGCGATTCGAATTCGTATTCGCAACCCTCGCATTGATACTCGTAGATCGGCATGTTCAAAAAACCCTTCGATGACTCGTCAAACGCTGGAAGCGTTTTACCAATGAAAAATCAGGTCCGGCGGACTCGTTGCACATTCGAAGAAGCGCGTCGTAAACGCAGGCAACCATCGAGCGGCGCATAGGATAATGAAAAAAGCCCGCGAAAACATTGAAAAAAGGCGTGTCGTTCCTTGCTAGGCATAATTGAATGCAGTATAAAGCGCGCTCATTGGGGAGCCGATTAACGCTGTTTTCGCTAAGGATCCTCATAAGTGATGGGTTGGATGTCCGTCGCGTAGTCGCGCCGCTTCAATCAGCCCCGACTGCAACTAGATAAGGGAAATCGAATGGCAAAGAAAAAGGCTCCTGCTAAGAAAGCTGCTAAGAAGAAAGCGCCCGCTAAGAGAAAGGCGCCCGCCAAGAAGAAGAAAGCCCCTGCAAAGCGCAAGGCAATCCGTAAAGCCGCCGCCCGCAAATCCGCCGCCAAGAAATCCGCCGCGAAAAAGAAAGCCGCTCCGAAAGCATCCAAAGGTCCAGTCACGCAGAAGATGACGAAGACCGGGATTCTCAACGAGATCGCCAGCGCCACCGCACTGACGCGCAAACAGGTCGACTCGGTCATCGAAGAACTGGAAGCGCTGATCAAGCGTCACATCAGCAAGAAAGGCGTGGGTGAATTCACCCTGCCGGGTCTGCTGAAAGTGCGCGCAGTGAAACGCCCCGCAACGAAGAAACGTCTCGGCCGCAACCCGGCAACGGGTGCAGAAATCATGATTCCGGCGAAGCCGGCATCGATTCGCGTCCGTGTTGCTGCGTTGAAGCGCCTCAAGGAAATGGTCGGCTGATCGTCGATCCACTCCGATTAGAAGGGCCGGTAAACGGCCCTTTTTTTCGCCGTTTTCGATTCGCCGATCGCGAGTCGCCGCGGACCGCTAGAATGCCGTCAGCCGTTCAGGACCCGTAGAGAACATGCGCGCGAGTCAGCTGCTGATTCCAACTCTCAAAGAGACGCCGGCCGATGCCGACATTCCGAGCCATCGCTTCATGCTGCGCGCCGGGCTCATTCGTCGACTCGCCGCCGGCATCTATACGTGGCTGCCGCTCGGCCTGCGCGTGCTGCGCAAGGTCGAGGCGATCATCCGCGAGGAAATGAACCGCAGCGGCGCGCAGGAAGTGCTGATGCCGTTCGTGCAACCGGCCGAACTGTGGCAGGAGTCGAATCGCTGGGAAAAGATGGGACCGGAGATGCTGCGTCTGCAGGATCGACACCAACGCGATTTCTGCCTCGGACCCACGCACGAAGAAGTCGTCACCGACATCGTTCGCCGCGAAGTGCAGAGCTACAAGCAACTGCCGTGCAACCTCTATCAGATCAATCTGAAGTTCCGCGACGAGATCCGGCCGCGCTTCGGCGTGATGCGCGCGCGCGAGTTCCTGATGAAGGACGGCTATTCGTTCCACCTCGACGAGGCATCGTTCGACGCTACGTACGCGGAGATGCACGCGTGCTACGGACGGATTCTGTCGCGCATTCAACTCGATTTCCGTGCGGTTCTGGCCGACACCGGCAACATCGGCGGCAGCACGTCGCACGAATTCCAGGTGCTCGCGAGCAGCGGCGAAGACCGGATCGCATTCAGCGACGCGAGCGACTACGCGGCGAACGTCGAGAAAGCCGAAGCGCTGGCGCCGCCTTCGTCCGCGAAACCCGCCGCACAGTTCGAGAAGGTCGCCACACCCGGCCAGCACACGATCGAGCAGATCGTCGAGTTCCTGAAGGTGCCCGTGGCACACACGCTCAAGACGTTGATCGTGACGGGTACCGAAGGGCCGGTCGCGCTGGTACTGCGCGGCGACCACGAACTCAACGAGATCAAGGCGCAGAAGTTGCCCGGCGTCGCCTCACCACTGACGTTTGCAACCGACGCAGCGATCCGCGCGAGTGTTGCATGCGGCGTGGGCTCGCTCGGGCCGATCGGACTGTCGATGGCGATGTACGTCGATCGCAGCGCCCGGGCCGCCGTCGATTTCGTCTGCGGTGCGAACGACGACGGCTATCACTATCGCGGTGCGAACTGGGGACGCGACGCGACGGTTGCGGACGATCGCGTCGTCGATCTGCGCAACGTGGTAGAAGGCGATCCGTCGCCCGACGGCAAAGGACGTCTGTCGATCACGCGCGGCATCGAAGTGGGCCACATCTTCCAACTCGGTCGTAAATACAGCGAATCTCTGGACGCGAAAGTGCTCGACCAGGATGGAACGACCAAGACGCTGATCATGGGTTGCTACGGCATGGGCGTGACGCGGCTGGTTGGCGCAATCATCGAGCAGTGCCACGACGCCGACGGCATCATCTGGCCGCAACCGGTCGCGCCGTTCACCGTGCACGTCGTTGCGCTGAACTACGCGAAATCGGACAGCGTTCGCGCGACGGCGGACAAACTGCACGCGGAGCTCGAAGCGCTCGGCATCGAAACGCTGCTGGATGACCGCGACGAGCGTCCAGGCGTCAAATTCGCCGATGCCGACCTGATTGGGATACCGCATCGCATCGTGATCGGTGAACGGAATCTCAAAGCCGGCCAGGTCGAGTATCGAACGCGACGGTCTGCTGATACGCTCGCCGTCAACGTCGACACCGTCACGGCCCACGTTCGCGCCGCCATCGCTGGATGATTGAACGCCGCCGCATCGAACCCGACACCGTCACCCGCAGCCTGCCAAAGTCGTTATGGCGCTGCACTGCCTTCTTCATCGCGCTCTACTCTGCCGCTGATCGGTCTTGCCGCCGCACCCGCGCAACAACCGATCGACCCGCTGGTCATCGACGCGCTTGCACGCAGCATGTCGGTCGAAGTGGACCACGGCGATCACTTCGATGCGCAGGTGTGGCTGTTGAGTTCGGTGCCGAAACTCGCGCGCTACGTGACCAACGACACAGAGCAGGAGTTGATCCTCCGCACCGTGTATCGCGAATCGAATCGACACGACATGGACCCGGATCTGGTGATGGCGGTGATGCAGGTGGAGAGCCGCTTCGACCGCTTCGCCGTGTCGAGCGCGGGCGCGCAAGGCCTGATGCAGGTGATGCCGTTCTGGCGCAACGAGATCGGCCGGCCGCAGGACAACCTGACGCAGATCGAGACCAACGTGCGCTACGGCACCGCCATCCTGGCGCAATATCTGACGGAGGCGCGCGGCGATCTCATCGATGCGCTGGCGCGCTACAACGGCAGCCGCGGTCGCCTGAACTATCCGGAACTCGTCGTGTACGCCTATCGCGCGCGGTGGCAGACGCAGACCACCGACGACCTACCGAAGCTGCAAGCCGGATGCAGGGCTTACGGCCTCGTCGCCTGCAACGCGGTCAAGTCGGCGCGTCACTGACTCCCATCACCGCCCGCAACGTCGATTCGGTTTGCGGACCCACCAAGGTGGCCGTGACCTCTCCCTTCGGATCGATCACCACCGTCGTCGGCAGCACCGCGGGTAGCTCGTAGCCGAACCGCTCGCGCGGATCTTTGGTCGTCACCGGAAATTCGATGCTCATCCGCTGCATGAGCGCGCGCAGCGGCTCACCGTCGACGCCGTCGAAGTTCACGCCCACCACGCGTACATCGTTCGCGGGCGCGGCCTTGCTGAGCGCGTTCAGCTGCGGAATCTCGTAACGACACGGTGCACACCATTCGGCCCAGTAGTTGATGAACACCCAATGCCCGCGCCAATCGGAATAACGGCCGGCGGCGCCATCGGCATACTCGAAGTCCATCGGCGCACAACTGCCTACCGCGAGAATCAGCGACAGCACGACGGCCGCTCTCATGCGTGCGCCTCTTCGCCGTCGTTCAGAATCGAGTCGAGATCGATGTCGAGGTGGACCGCGCCGTATCGAGCGTGATCCAACAACGGTTCGATCAGCCGCGGCAGGTCGTGAACGTTGGCGAGTTTGTCGGGATCGAGCCCGATCGGCAGCCGCCGATACAGGTCGAGCAGCGAGACGCTGCGCAAATCGCGCCCGAGCATCAGCTGGTTTCCATTTCCGCTCGTCACCAACTTGAACTCTCCCAAAACCGCCAACACCTCTTCACGTTCCACGCCGGACAATTTCACCGCATCGTTGAGATCGGTGCGAGTGATCGGTCGCCCTTCCACGTGCGCGCGGCGCAGAAACGCCAGCAACCGGACGCACTGCACGAGCATCGGCGCGCCGTCGCTCACCACGTCGTCGCGTTCGATGCCCAATGTGCGCACGACGATCGCGCCGGACAGGATGAGTACCCAGACGAGATACACCCACGTGAGGAACAGCGGCACCGCAGCGAACGTACCGTAGACCAGCTGCATGTTCGCGTTTCCGACGATGGTGGTGAAGAACCGCTTCGCGCCCTCGAAGAACAACGTCGTCAGCAGACCTCCGACCAACGCATCGCGAAAGCGCACGCGACAGTTCGGCACCCCGAAGAACAGCACGGTGAATCCGATGAGACTGAACAGCGACGGCAGCCAGCCGAGCAGGGCCTGACGCGCCGTTGCGGTGTCGGCATTCGTGATCAGCGGCAGTGAAAACAGATACGAGCTGAGCAGCAGACCGGCGACGACCAGCGGTGGACCGCACGTCATCACGCCCCAATACACGAGAAACCGCTGCATTCCACGCCGCGGTTCCGCCACCTGCCAGATTTCGTTGAACGCCTTCTCCATCGTCACCAGCATCATGAAGGCGGTGACCAGCAGAAACGCGAATCCTGCAATCGTCAGATCGCGCGCCTGGTGCGAGAAGTCCTCGAGCCGCTCCTGAATCACGGCCGAACTCGACGGTACGAAATTCTCGAACACGAATGCCTGAATCTGCTGCCCCATGGTCGAGAAGTCCGGGAACATCGACAGGATCGCGTATGAGACCGTCATCAGCGGAACGACCGCGAACAACGTGGTGTAAGTCAACGAAGCGGCGCTATCCAGAAGACCGTGCGCGCCGAACTGCGCAACGATCTGTCTGACGAACCAGCGAAACTCTACGACGACGTTGGCGAGCATCGAACGATGCATCCGGATGCGGCTACAATACGGCGGCCATTATAGGATCACGCGCCGATGGGCGAAGTCACGATTTACCACAACCCCCGTTGTACCAAGTCGCGTCAGACACTCGCGCTGCTGAGCTCGCGAGGAATCACACCGCACGTCGTGCATTACCTCGACGCTCCACCGGACGCGGCAACGCTGAAGCGTCTGTTGAAGCTGTTGTCGATGCGTCCGCGGCAACTGATGCGAACGCACGAAGCACCGTACGCCGAATTGCGACTCGACGATCCCGCGCGTACCGACGACGAGCTGATTGCGGCGATGGCGAGCCATCCGATATTGATAGAACGACCCATCGTCGAAGCGAACGGGCGGGCAGCCATCGGGCGTCCCCCCGAGAATGTGCTGCAGATCATCTGAGCCTCATCCACGATTCGATCGACAGCGAGCGCGGCAGTGTCCGACCACATTCTGATCCTCTACTACAGCCGACAAGGCTCTACTGCCGCATTGGCCGAGTGCGTTGCGTACGGCGTTTCGGCGCACGGTCGATTCGAGCCGCGCCTGCGTACCGTTCCCGCGGTTGCATCTACGACCGAGAAGACCGCGCCGCCGATTCCGCCCGAAGGCGCCGTGTATTGCACAAAAGCCGATCTCGCAGAGTGTCGCGCACTCGCGCTCGGCAGCCCGACGCGGTTCGGCAACATGGCGGCGCCGATGAAGCACTTCCTCGATGGCACTGCCGATCTCTGGATAGGCGGCGCGCTCGCCGGTAAGCCCGCGGCGGTATTCACGTCCACCGGAAGCCATCACGGCGGACAAGAGAGCACGCTGCTGACGATGATGCTGCCGTTGCTTCATCACGGCATGCTGCTCGTCGGCTTGCCGTATACCGAGCCGGGGCTGAACGCGACGACGCTCGGCGGCACGCCCTACGGCGCATCGCACGTGTCAGGTACCCGCGGCGATACCCCTCTCGACCCCACCGAGCGAGATCTGGCGCGCGCCTTAGGGCGCCGGTTGGCGGATGTCACCGATCGGTTGTTTCCGCACTGATGAACGTACAGACAGCTCTGCGGATGGCGCTGCTGATCTGGATCGGATCGTTGTTCGCCTTATTGGGCATGCAGCGATTCTTCGTAGAGCCGCTTCCGAGCATGGTCGCCACGATCGCGGTGTTCGTCGGTCAGGTCGCGCCGCTGTTGATCGTCGCCCCGGCTGCGCTTCGCAGCGGTGCTCGTGGGCCGTTGTGGGTTTGCCTGGCGATGTTGTTGTACTTCGTGCACGGCGTCTGGCAATGGAGTTCACCGAACGTGCGCGTGTTCGGCATTCTCGAAGTGATCTTCTCACTCGGAACGTTCGCTACCGCGTGGATTCTGCTGAAGCTGATGCCGAAGGACGGCGCTATTCCATGATCCGCTGAGCGCGGAGCGTGCCTTCGATTTCCTTGAGGATCGCCGGATCGTCGATGGTCGACGGAACCGTGAAGGGGCGTTTGTCGACCATCTTGCGCAGCACTTGCCGGAGGATTTTTCCAGAACGCGTCTTCGGCAGCCGCTTCACGACGACGGCGCGCTTGAAGTTCGCAAACGCGCCGATCGCCTGGCGCACCATCCCGACCAGCTCCGTCTGCAGCGTCGCCTCGTCGATGTTCGCGCCGTCTTTCAACAGCAACAGTCCGAGCGGCACCTGACCGCGGTCCGCGTCTTCGATGCCTATCACCGCGCACTCGGCAACCGCGGGATGCGACGCGACCACTTCTTCCATCGCGCCGGTCGACAACCGGTGACCGGCGACGTTGATCACGTCGTCGATGCGACCCATTACGTACAGATAACCGTCTTCGTCGAGATAGCCGCCGTCGCCGGTCAGATAGAAGCCGGGAAACCGCGACCAATACGACGCGACGAACCGCGCGTGATCTCCCCAGACGGTGGGCAATGCGCCGGGAGGCAATGGCCCCTTAGCCACGACGTTACCTTCGACGTTCGGTCCTACCGGTTCGCCGTCGTCGTCGAGAATTCGCAAGTCGTAGCCGGGTACCGGCAAGGTCGGCGAGCCGGGCTTCGTTTCCATCAGCTCGATGCCGGCCATGTTCGCGCACATCGGCCAACCGGTTTCGGTCTGCCACCAGTGGTCGATCACCGGGATCGGCAACATGTCGTTCAACCAGTGATAGGTCGGCGGGTCGAGCCGTTCGCCGGCAACGAACAGATACTCGAGACACGAGATGTCGTGTGCAGACTTCAGCCGCGCGTCGGGGTCTTCTTTCTTGATCGCGCGGAACGCGGTCGGCGCAACGAAGAACGTCTTCACCCGATGTTCGGCGATCACACGCCAGAACGCGCCGGCATCCGGCGTGCGCACGGGTTTGCCCTCATACAGGATCGTGGTGCAGCCCTTGATCAGCGGACCGTACACGATGTACGAATGCCCAACGACCCAGCCTACGTCCGACGCCGCCCAGAACACGTCGCCGGCATCCACGCCATAAACCGCGTGCATGCTGTAGTTCAGCGCCACCGCGTGGCCGCCGTTGTCGCGCACCACGCCCTTCGGCTTACCGGTGGTGCCGGACGTATAAAGGATATAGAGCGGATCGGTCGCATCGACCGGCACCGCGTCGACGGGTTGCGCAGCCGCTTCCCACGCACGCCAATCGAGATCGCGCGCCGGATCCAGCGGCGCGGTCACTTGCGGTCGCTGCAGGATCACGCACGCGGTCGGTTTGTGCTGCGCCAGTCGGATTGCTTCGTCGAGCAGCGGCTTGTACGGAATCGGCGCGCTGAACTCGATGCCGCACGACGCCGACAGAATCACTTTCGGCGTTGCGTCGTCGATGCGAACCGCGAGTTCCGGTGCGGCGAATCCTCCGAACACCACCGAATGCACGGCGCCGATGCGCGCGCACGCCAGCATCGCGACCGCGGCCTCCGGCACCATCGGCATGTAGACGATGACCCGGTCGCCCTTCCGAACGCCGAGTTCGGACAAACCGCCTGCCACCCGCGCCACCCAGTCGCGTAGTTCGGAGAACGAGTACTTTCGAACCGTACCGGTGACGGGGGAGTCGTAGATCAGCGCGGTTTGATCGCCGCGTCCGCTTTCGACGTGGCGATCGAGCGCAAGCCAGCAGGTATTGAGTTTGCCGCCACGAAACCAGCGCGAGGCACCGTTCGGGTCTTCGTCGAGGATCGTCCGCGGAAATTCGAACCACTCGATGGCTCGGGCCTGTTCGCGCCAGAAACCCTCGGGGTCATCGATCGACCGACGATATTCGCTTGCGTAACTCATGGCTCCTTGCGCGCGATGCGCGCAAGGCCCTCACGCGATCAGCCGCGACGCGGCCGGCTTTTCATCAGTTTCTGCAGATCGGCGTTCGACGGCTTCGCCTTCATCAGCTGTTTGTACGAAGCGGACTTGCGATTGATTTTCTTGTGCTTGGCGTAGAACTCGACGGCTTTTCCCCACGCGCCGTTCAGGCCGTGCAGATTGATCGACACCGTCGTGTTGACGATCTTCGATTCGAGCGTCGACATGATGCCGATCTGGAACACCGGAGTTTTCGTGCCGCTCTTCTCGGTCTTCATGCGGAACAGAATGCCGCGCACGCGACCTTTGTCGTCGACATACACTTCGCGCGCGGCTTTTTCCTTCGCGCCCATCTGGCTGCGCGCCAGTTCGGTATCGCGCGCGTCGGCCTGCTTCTTGATCGACGCACGCTTCGAACCACGAATGCGCTTGCCGTCTTCCTTCAGCGAGAAGTACTCCTGGTACGTTTTGCCGTTGATCTGTCGTCGTACGCGGTAGCCGTGAAACCGCGGGGTATCCAGTAGTTCGACACTCATTCTTTTTACCTCGTTAAGTACGTGGTTCCACTCGATTCACGCCGCAGGAACGATGCCTGACGTCTGCAGCGACTTGATTTCCTGCGCGGAGAATCCGCAGTCCGTGAGAACGGACGAGGAGTCCTCGCCGGGACGCCGCGCACCGTGCGAGATTTCGGGCTTCGTGCGGCTGAAGCGCGGCGACGGCGCAGGCTGCACGACGCCATCGATGTTCACGAAACTGTTGCGTGCGACATTGTGCGGGTGGTCAGGCGCTTCGAAGATCGACAGCACCGGCGCGAAGCAGACGTCGCTGCCTTCCATGATCTCGCACCACTGCGCCTGCGTTTTCGTCTTGAACACGCGCGTCAGTTCTTCCTTGAGAGCCGGCCATTGCTTCGCGTCCATCTGCGGTTTGAATCGCTCGCGGTCGAGACCGGCCTTCTCGAGCAGCAACGCGTAGAACTGCGGTTCGATCGACCCGATGCAGATGTGCTTGCCGTCGCTCGTTGCGTACGTGTCGTAGAAGTGCGCGCCGCCGTCGAGCAGATTGGTGCCGCGCTTGTCGGTGAAACCGCCGGTGGCACGGAACGTGAAGAACATCGCCATCAACGTAGCTGCACCGTCGACCATCGCGGCATCGATGACCTGACCTTTTCCAGATCGCTGCGCTTCGAGCAGACCGCACACCATGCCGAATGCGAGCAACATGCCGCCGCCGCCGAAATCACCAACTAAGTTGAGGGGCGGCACGGGCTTTTCGCCCGGCCGACCGATCGCATGCAATGCGCCGGACAGGCCGATGTAATTGATATCGTGACCCGCCGCTTGCGCCATCGGACCTTCCTGACCCCAACCGGTCATGCGGCCGTAGACGAGCTTCGCGTTGCGTGCCATGCAATCGTCTGGACCGAGGCCGAGTCGCTCGGTAACGCCGGGGCGGAAACCCTCGAAGAGTCCCGCAGCAGATTCACAAAGGCGCAGCACCACCTCGACGCCCTCGGGCTTCTTCAGGTCGACGGCAATGGAGCGGCGGTTTCGAGCGAGGATGTCTTTCGGTCGACTCGATGCGCCCGTCAGGCGATCGACTCTGATCACCTCCGCGCCCATGTCGGACAGCATCATGCCGCAGAACGGGCCAGGCCCGATGCCTGCAAGCTCGATGATTCGCAGGCCGTTTAACGGTCCCACATCGCCCTCCCTTTTTTTATCCGTCCGCAAGGGTCGGTAGTCTACCCCCCTTTTGCGGCTTAGGGGAACTGTCTGGTAAACGCAAAACGATCGTTACGTGCGGTAAATAACAGGACATCGACGTGAGCCGATTATCAGCGGGTTAGCCGCGACAGTTCAAACGTGTCAGCGATCAGCGTCGTGCGGCTGCGCCCGCCAGCGGATGCACGACGCCGACCGCATCACCGCCCGTGAGCTGAATCTGCGCGTACTCGCGGTAGAGCGCGCTCGTGCTGAGCAATTGTTCGTGCGAGCCTTCCGCGACCACTGCGCCGCCGTCGAGAACGACGATGCGATCGGCTTCGATCACTGTCGACAGGCGATGCGCGATGATCAACACCGTGGTGCGGCCGCGCAGCGTACGAACGGTTGCGCGGATCGCCTCTTCGCTCTGCGCATCGAGCGCGCTTGTGGCTTCATCGAGCAGCAACAATCGCGGCTGCTTGAGCAGCGCACGCGCAATCGCGAGCCGCTGCCGTTGCCCGCCCGACAGACCCACCCCGCCTTCGCCGATGCGGGTCGCGACACCGTCGGGGAATCCGTCGACGAACGTGAGCGCACCGGCCGCAGCGAGTGCTTCCCTCAACCGCCGCGATGTCGGCGTCTGGCGCGCCGTAACGCAGGTTGTCGAGCACACTGCCGGCGAACAGCACAGGATCCTGCGGCACGAATCCGATCTGGCGTCGCACGTCGCCCAGCGCACAGCGCCGCAGATCGACACCATCGATGAGGATGCGGCCGCCGGTAGGATCGTAGAAACGTTGTGCCAGATCGAACAGCGTCGTCTTGCCGGCCCCCGAGGGTCCCACCAATGCGACGGTGGCGCCTGCGTCGACCCGGAACGAGACCTGCTTCAGCACCATGACGGACGGCCGCGTCGGATAGGCGAATTCGACGCCTTCGAATTCGAACGCGGCCGGTGCGTGCGACTCGAGCGGTATCGGATCGGCCGGATCGGTCAACGGACTGGTCGCGGACAACAACTCGACCAACCGCTCCGTCGCGCCGGCCGCGCGCTGCAGATCGCTGACGACCTCGCTGATGGAGCCGACCGAGCCGGCCACGATGAAGGCATAGAAGATGAACGCCGCCAGCTCGCCCGCCGACGTGCGGCCGGCGATGACGTCCTGACCGCCGATCCACAACATCGTCGCGATGGCGGTGAGCACCAGCAGCATCACCAACGCCACCAGCCAGGCGCGTTGTCGGATTCGACTGACAGCCACCTTGAACGCGCTTTCGACGTGCGCGCCGAACGTCTGGATGTCGAGCGCCTCGTGGTTGAACGCCTGCACCACCTTGATGTGCCGGAACGACTCGCCGACGTAGCTGCCCACGCGCGCCAGTTCGTCCTGGCTGGAGCGCGACAGCGAACGCACCCGCCGACCGAACAACACGATCGGTGCGACCACGACCGGTGCGCTGGCGAGCACGACCAGCGACAGCTTCGGGTTGCTCGCCACCAGCAGCACTACGCCGCCGACGAACATCAGCAGGTTGCGCAGCGCGATCGATACGGACGATCCGATCACGGTTTGCAGCAGCGTCGTGTCGGTGGTCACGCGCGACTGGATCTCGGTCGGCAGGTTCTCCTCGAAGAAGCCGGGGTGCAGATGCACGAGGTGGTCGAACACCGCGCGGCGCAGATCCGCGCTGACCCGCTCGCCCACCCACGAGACGAGGTAGAACCGCGCGTACGTGCCCAGCGTCAGCAGCGTCACCAGCAGTGCGAATACTTCGAGCGAATGCTCCAGCATTCCGGGCGCGCCACTGGTGAAGCCGGCGTCGATCACCATCCGCACGCCCTGCCCGATCGACAGCGTGACCGACGCGGTGACGACGAGCGCGAGCGATGCTCCGGCGACATACCACCGGTACGGCGCGAGATATTTCATCGCGGCGGTGAGATTGCCGAGTTTGCGGCTCGATTGACGATCGCCGATGGAATCCATGCCGACACAGGTTCGAACGAAGCCGCATTATGGGTCGGCCACGCGCCATGCGGTAGCGGGCGACCGTCTCCGACCTTTCGCACCGATTGCATTGGCGTTGCCCAACTGCTGAACTGCGCGCAAATGCTTGCGAGACGAATCGAACCGAAGGAGCACACCGATGGCGCTCGAGCGCATCGAAATCACGACCGGTAATGCGCCCAACGCCGCGGTGATCTGGCTGCACGGGCTCGGCGCCGACGGACACGATTTCGAACCGATCGTGCCGGAGTTACCGCTTCCACCGAACGCCTCTGTGCGTTTCGTGTTCCCGCACGCGCCGATCCGCGCGGTCACGATCAACGGCGGCGCAGAGATGCGTGCGTGGTACGACATCGACATGCGCGCGCCGCTCGCGGGTGAAGCGGACATCCGCGAGTCGGCCGCTGCGGTTGCGGAGCTGGTCGAGGAACAGCGCGCACTCGGCATCGACAGTAAGCGCATCGTGCTCGCCGGATTTTCGCAAGGCGGCGTCATCGCGCTGCAGCTCGGTCTGCGTTACTCGGAGCCACTCGCCGGCATCATGGCGTTGTCGACTTATCTGCACGATCCCGAACACGTCGTCGACGGAATCTCGCTCGCCAATGCCGGCATTCCGATTTTCATGGCGCACGGCCTGATGGATCCGATGATCCCGATCACCCGCGCGATCACGTCGCGCGAAGCATTGCGGGCGCTCGACTACCCGATCGAGTGGCACGAGTACGCGATGGGCCATTCGGTGTGTCTCGAAGAAATCAAAGACATCGGCCGCTGGTTGACCGCCCGAGTAGCACGCTGAGGCGTATCGCTCGCGCACCGCGCGTGTGCACGACATGATCGTTCCGTTGGGGAGACCGTCATGGGGACTCTGGAGCTCTACGGCTACGCGGCTGCCGCCGTGCTGACGACCGTTACGCTGCTGTGGACGGTCAGCGTCGCGATCCGCGATGCGAGCATCATCGATGCATTCTGGGGACCGTTGTTCGTGGCGATGGCGTGGGTTTTGCTCGCGGCAAACCTGCACTCGGTCGGCGTCAAACACCTGCTGATAGTCTTCCTGGTTACCGCCTGGGGTCTGCGCCTGGCGTTTCACCTCGCGGCGCGCAATTTCGGCAACGGCGAAGACGTGCGCTACAAGCTGTGGCGCGTTCACGGCGGCGATCTCTGGTGGTTGAAGACGTTCTATCGCGTCTATTTGTTGCAGGGTGCAATCGCATTGGTGGTGGCCACGCCGATCGTCGCGGCATTTCGCGTGACCGAAGCACCATTTCCGATCAACTGGATCGGCCTGCCGATCTGGCTGGCGGGATTCGCGATCGAAGCCACCGCCGACGTGCAACTCACGCGCTTTCGCAGTCGACCGGAGAGCCAGGGCGAGGTGATGCACGACGGACTCTGGTCCTACACCCGACATCCGAACTATTTTGGCGACGCGCTGCAGTGGTGGGGACTCGGAATCCTCGCGTTCAGCGGCGTGACGTGGTGGTCAGTGGTCGGACCGCTGGCGATGACGCTGGTGTTCCTGAATGTCTCCAACGAAGTCATTGAGCGGGGGTTGGTGAAGCGTCGTCCCGGTTACGCCGAGTACGTCGCACGTACCAACGCCTTCTTTCCGGGTCGTCCTGCCGTAGCTGACGACACAACCCGGTAGTCGCGTACAATGGCGCGCACACGCGTCGCGCCACCGACGACCGTTTCCGCGAGGAACGAATGGAATCCGGAATGGACAACAGCGTACTTCCCGACAATCCGGATCTGGCCTGGGATCTCGGTGAAGGCATCGATCGCGAGCGCGCAATCGATTTCATCATGCAGTTCGAGACGACGCTGTGCGTGTACTCCGCTTCCGTCGAGAAGCTCTACAGCACGTACAACATCTATTTTCCGCGGGAGTATCACCGCAAGATGGTGATCCTGCCGGACCCCGCGGCATTCCACGACACGTTCAGCGGCGTCGTCACCGAAGCGGTGCAGATGACCGGCCTCTACATCATTCCCGGCGAGCTGATCAGCGAGCAGGGTTTGTATCTCGCCAACGTAAAGAAGGATCGCAGCCTCGGCGACCGCCGCATTCCGTTCGAGGAAGGCATGCGGGCGTTGATGCGCAACCGCCCCGCCGACGATCCGTTTCTGCCGGTACTCGCGAAAGGTGACCTGCGCGGCTTCGAGGAGTCGTGGCCGGTGTTGCACCTGCACCGCGTGAAGCTCAGCGAACTCGCCGAGCGCTCCGAACTCGACCGCACCAACATCCGCAACGCGGTCGTCGAAAAGCTCGAAAGCCTGTTCGTCATTCAGCGAAAAAACGCTTCGTAGTGGCGATCTCGGCGCGGGGGTTCGGCACCGCTGCAGGTACGGCGCTGCTGCTTTGCGCGCTCGGACTGTCCTGGTGGGGCGCGCTCGACGCAGCCGCATCGGAGCGGACGCATGCCGCGTTGAAGCGCGCGCTGGTCACTTTCGCGCTGACCCGCACGCTGAACGGCGTCATCTCGGTGGCACAAGGCACACAACTCGCATTCGAACCGGCCGGCGTCGGTGTGGTGATCTCAGCCGGTGAGATCCTCGATCCGCTGAACGACCTGGTCGAACAGTTCTCGTGGTTGACGCTGCTCGCCGCGACGTCGCTAGGCGTGCAGATCATGCTCGGCGAAATGTTCGCGACGACCGCGGTGAACGTGGTGTTGTCGGTGGTGGTGCTACTGGGCATCGCTGCATTGTGGTGGCCGCGCGAACGGCTCGGAGCCTCGCGGTCGGCCGTGCTGCGGCTCACCGCGACACTGCTGTTCGTGCGCTTCGCCATCGTCGTTGCGACGCTCGGCACGGCATTCGTGAACGAACACTTCCTGACGCAACGTGAAGAGGCGGCGGTCGACTTCCTGTCGCAAACGCGCACGAAGATCGAATCGACCACCGACGGCGCGCCGATACCGAGCACTTCGACCGATTCGGTGCTGGAACGCCTGAACAAGTTCATCGACGACCAGAAGCAGGCTCTCGACATCGAAAACCGGCTGACCCGCCTGCGCCTCGACGTCGAAGCGGCGGTGGAACAGGTGGTCAATCTGATCGTCGTCTACGTGATCGAGACGCTGATCCTGCCCCTCGGTTTCCTCGTTGTGGCCTGGGGTCTGGTCAAACAGACCTGGCGCCGGCTGACCTGATCGGCCAGCCGCCCTGCTCCTTTCGGCCACCTGCCCGAGTGGCTAAGATACGCAGTTTTCTTGCGGGCCAACGGCCGTGAAACACAAAGTCTTCATCGATGGTCAGGCCGGTACGACCGGTCTCGAAATGGCTGCGCGGCTGAGAGCGCGGCGCGACATCGATCTGCTCGAAATCGACGACGAGCAACGCAAGAATCCGGAGCGCCGCAAAGCGTTACTGAACGACGCCGACATCGTCGTGTTGTGCCTGCCCGATGCCGCCTCTAAGGAGGCGGTCGCCCTGCTCGGCGACGGTGACGCCCGCGTGCTCGACGCGAGTTCCGCACATCGCGTTGCCCCGGGCTGGGTGTATGGACTGCCCGAACTGACCCGGTCGCAGCGCGACGCCATTCGAAGCGCGCGGCGCGTATCGGTGCCGGGCTGTTATCCGACCGGATTCGTCCTCAGCGTGCGTCCGCTCGTCGACGCCGGCGTTCTGTCTGCGGCGCAGCCGCTCTCGGTCCACGCGGTCTCGGGTTACTCCGGCGGCGGCCGGCCGATGATCGAGCGCTATCGCGAGGCCGAAGCGGTCGGCATTGCGGGCGTGCGCCCGCCGATGACGTATGGTCTGACGCTGCAACACAAGCACGTCGCGGAAATGCACTGCTACTCGGGCAGCCGCACGCGGCCGCTGTTCACACCGATCGTCGGCCACTACTACAAAGGCATGCTCGTGCACGTGCCGCTCTCGAACGAATGGCTGAACGGCGCGAGCCCGTCGGACGTTCAGGCGCTGTTGAGCGAACGCTATGCCGGCGAGCCGTGCGTGAACGTTCTGCCGCTGGGTGCGGAAGCCGCACTCGACGGCGGTTTCTTGTCGCCGATTGCGGCGAACGACACGAACCGCATCGATCTGATGGTGTTCGGCAACGACACACACACGCTGCTCGTGAGTCGCTACGACAACCTCGGGAAAGGCGCGTCCGGCGCCGCTGTGCAATGCCTGAATCTGCTGCTCGGCGTGGACGAGCTGAACGGACTCACCGTATGACGGCGCTGGCGCAACGCACCACCGAACAACTGAAGGCGCGCGTGCGCGAACTCAACGCGCGGCTCGATCAGTTGAAAGCGGCCGGTCTCGCGCTCGACCTGACGCGCGGCAAGCCGGCGGCGGACCAACTCGACCTGTCGAATGCACTCGACGGCATCCTGCGCGGAGATTACCGGCTGAAAGACGGCACCGATGCGCGCAACTACGGCGGGTTGCTCGGCATTCCGGAGGCGCGCGCGCTCGGCGCGGCGCTGCTCGAGACGACTCCGGATCGCGTGATCGCCGGCGGCAACTCGAGCCTCAGCCTCATGCAATTCGTCGTCGATGCGGCGCTACGCGTCGGTCTGTGGGGCGCAGGGAGTGCGTGGCAACGCGAAGAGAACACGCCGATCCGGTTTCTGTGTCCCGTGCCCGGTTACGACCGGCATTTCGCGATCTGCGAATCGCTCGGCATCGAGATGATCAGCGTACCGATGACCGACGCCGGTCCCGACATGAATGCGGTGGAAGCGCGCGTGACGGCGGATCCGACCATCAAAGGCATCTGGTGCGTGCCGAAATACTCGAACCCGACCGGCTGCGTGTATTCGGACGCGGTAGTGGCCCGCATCGCGCAGCTGCCGACGCGCGCATCCGCGCATTTCCTCGTGATGTGGGACAACGCGTACGCGGTTCACGACCTCGAGCAGCCGAGCCCGAAACTGGCGAGCCTTGCGCCATTGACGATCGCCGCGGGCACCGACGACAACGTCGTGCAGTTCACGTCGACGTCGAAGATCACGTTCGCGGGCGCCGGCGTCGCGTTTCTCGCCGGTTCACCGTCGGTCGTGAAAGCGCTCGAAAAACACATGGGCACCATGACGATCGGCCCCGACAAGATCAATCAGCTGCGGCACGTGCGTCTTCTGGAAGGTCGCGTCGCACAACACATGCAGCAGCACGCGGCGCTCATCCGCCCGAAATTCCAGGCGGTGCTCGAGCGGCTCGATCACTCGCTCGGCGAGTCTCGACATCGCGACGTGGACGCGTCCAAAAGGCGGCTACTTCATCTCGCTCGATACCCTGCCGGGCATCGCGCAACGCGTCGTCGCGCGGGCACGCGCGATCGGCGTCACGTTGACGCCGGCCGGCGCAACTTTTCCTTACGGAGCCGATCCGAACGACTCCAACATCCGCATCGCACCGACTTTTCCGCGTCTCGCCGACGTCGAAGCGGCCACCGATGTTTTCGTACTCTGCGTGGAACTCGAGAGCATCGAGCAGATACTCGCGCGGCGTCTCGCCTCATGACCACCCGGAGCACCCTTTGACGGATTCAGCCTGGACACTCGATCAATTTCCGGTACCACAGGTCGAGGACCGCGATCGCTTTCACGACTTCGCGTTGCCGCTGTCGATCATGCACGCCATCGCCGATCTCGGTTTCGAGTACTGCACGCCGATACAGAGTGAAGTGCTGCCTTACAGCCTCGCCGACTACGACGTGACCGGTCAGGCCCAGACGGGCACCGGCAAGACGGCGGCTTTCCTCGTGACGATCCTCGCGCGGCAGTGGGAACATCCGAAATCGCCGGCCAATCCACCCGGCACGCCGCGGGCACTCGTGCTCGCACCGACGCGCGAACTCGCCATCCAGATCGAACAGGATGGACGCGACCTCGCGAAACACATGGACACCGTCGTGGTCAGCGTCGTCGGCGGCATGGACTTCAACAAACAACGCCTGCAGTTGACCGAAGGCCCGGTCGACATACTCGTCGCGACGCCGGGCCGACTGCTCGATTTCATCAACCGCCGCGTCATCGATCTCAGCCGCGTGGAAGTGCTCGTGATCGACGAAGCCGATCGCATGCTCGACATGGGTTTCATTCCCGACGTGCGGCGCATCGTCTACAAGACGCCGCACAAGCGCGAACGACAGACGCTGTTCTTCAGCGCGACCTTCAACGATGACGTGATGCGACTGGCAACGTCGTGGACGCTCGATCCGGTGCACGTTGCGATCGAACCCGAAAACGTCGCGGTCGATTCGGTCGAACAGAAGTTCTGGCTCGTCGCAGCGGAAAACAAGGGCAAGCTGCTCGCCGAGATGGTGGAAGCGAAAGCGCTGTCGCGCGTGATGGTGTTCGCGAACCGGCGCGACTCGACGCGCAATCTGCACGAGTATCTGCGCAAGAAGAACGTGTCGTGCGAAATGCTGTCGGGCGAAGTGCCGCAGCGCAAACGCCTCACCACGCTCGATCGATTCAAACAGGGAAAGATCCGCGTGCTCGTCGCCACCGATGTCGCGGGCCGCGGCATTCACGTCGACGACGTCAGCCACGTGATCAACTTCGATCTTCCGGAAGACCCGGAAGACTACGTGCATCGCATCGGCCGCACCGGCCGCGCCGGCGCAACCGGCATCTCGATCAGCTTCATCTCCGAAGACGACGCATTCAATCTGAGCGCAATCGAGGACTTCCTCGGTCACCCCGTTTCCTGCACCCAGCCCGAATTGTAGAAAGTGTCATGACGCCCGCGCCGCAGCTCGATCGATCCCGGCGCGGTTGGCTGCTGTTGCTCGCGTGTCTGCTGTGGAGTTCGTCGACACTCGCCGCTGAGCGGACGCCGTTCGAATACCGCATCGACGCAGAGGGTCGTCTCGGTATTGCCGACGTCGTCGATTCGAACGGCTGGACTCGCGGCGATGTCGCGCCGACGTTCGGTTTCCGGTCCGACGCGGTGTGGCTGAAGGCCGCGGTTCCGCCGAGCGCCGAAGTGCTCGTCATCGACAACGGTTGGCTCGACGACGTCGAAGTATTCTTCGTCGCGAACGACCGCGTCGTCGCACGCTATCGAACCGGCGGTCGCTATCCATTCGCCTCGCGCGCCATCGACGCGCCGCAGTTCGCGTTTCCTGTGCCACGGGACCAGCCGGAACGCGTGTACGTCCGATCGATCGGACACGTCGCGCAATACCTGCCGATCGCGTTCGCGACGCATGCGCAATTCGACGCAACCGCGACTTCGCGCGCGCTGCTGCAAGGCTGCTACTACGGAATCATCCTCGCGATGATCCTGTACTACGCCGTGCTGTTCGGCGGCATGCGCGACAAGACTTATCTGTACTACGTGCTCTATGCCGCCTCGTTGATGCTGATGATGCTCGGCAAGGACGGTCTCGGCGCGCAACAGTTGTGGCCCGACTCACCGATGATGCAACGCATCGCGGTCGATCCGATGACGACGCTGACGATCGCGTTCGCGGCGCTGTTCGCAATGGCGTTCCTCAGGTTGCGGCGCGCGCTGCCGAAGCTGCATCGGGTGCTGCAGGCATTCGTTGCGGTGGTTCTGATCAACGGCGTGGCCGGAACCGTGTTCCTGCATCACGTTTTCCCGATGATCAACGCGCTGCTCGTGGTGACCGGCACGTTGTTGCTGGTGGGGGTCGCCACGCTGCGGTTGCTGCAGGGTTTCCGACCGGCGTCGATCTACCTCGTTGCCACCGGCAGCCTGATGGTCGGCAGCAGCTTGTTCGTGTCGATGCTGCTCGGTTGGATCGACGACAACGTCATTGCGCGCTACGGCGTGCAACTCGGATCGACGGCGGAATTGATCCTGCTCGCGTTCGCGTTGACGCAGCGCATGAACGAAGAGCATCGCAAGCGACTGTGGATGCAGCACCGATCGTTGGAGCTCACGCGCGAAGTGCGCGCGCTGAAGACCGGCACTCAGATCGCGGAAGAACATCGCCAGCTGCAGCGGTCGCTGCAACAGGCGCAGAAGTTGCGCACCATCGGCGAAATGACCGGCGGCTTCGCGCACGACTTCAACAACATTCTCGCCAGCGTGCTCGGCTTCGCGGAACTGGCGAAGGAGCGCGTCGCGAGACTCGGCGATCATCGGCTTGCCGACTTCGTCGACGAGATCGAACACGCGGGCAAACGCGGCGCGGAACTCGTCAAACAGTTATTGATCTACAGCCGCGGCGGCAACACCGAGCCGCACGAATTCGATCTGAGCGATACGATCACCGAAACGGTACGGTTTCTACGCGGCACACTGCCCGCTACGGTACAGATCGAGACCGAGTTGCCGGAACGCGCGCAGATCGCGTTCGCCGATCCCGCGCACATTCAGCAGATGCTGATAAATCTGAGCTTGAATGCATCGGAAGCGATGGGCGAGCGCGGCGACATCGTCATCTCGTTGCAGCGGAGCACCAGCAACGATTCCATTTGCGCCTCGTGCGCGGCGCGCTTCTCGGGCGAGCACCTGGTCGTTACCGTCGCGGATCGCGGCCACGGCGTAAACAACGCGCAGGATCTGTTCACGCCGTTCTACACCACGAAGCCGGTCGGTCGCGGCTCGGGCTTGGGTCTATCGGTCGTGCACGGCATCGCGCACGAGTACGGCGCGCACATTACCGTCTCACCGAGGGCGCAAGGGGGCACGCGCTTTTCCGTGCACCTGCCGTTGCGCGATGCGCGAATGCTGCCGGCGCAAGACGCAGGCAACCGGATCCTCGTGATCGACGACGACCGAGCGCTCGCGCGATATCTCGAGACCATGCTCGTCCGCCACGGTTATTCGGTGGTCATTGCGCACACGTCGTCGGACGCGCTGGAGCGCGTCATGGCCAATCCGAACGCGTTCGACCTGGTGATCACCGACCAGTTGATGCCGCAGGTCACGGGACTCGAACTCGCGCGCGACATCCGCGACGTGCGCCCCGATCTGCCGGTGATCCTGTGCAGCGGCAATCCAGATGCCATCGACCGCGCCGCCATGGCTCACACCGCGATCAAGGCGGTCTTTGCGAAACCGATCGAGTCGGAACTCCTGCTCGCAAAGGTACGCGGCGTGCTGTCGGAGCCGGCGCACTGAGCGGAGATTGACCGGCGTTGTGCAAACGCCGAGCATGACCCATCGATGAGTCAGAGCCTTCAGATGCGCACCGCCGTCGTTCAAATGCGCTCGACCCCCGATGTCGACGCCAATCTCGAATCGGCCGAACGGATGACGGCCAAAGCCGTCGAACGCGGCGCGACGTGCGTGTTGCTGCCCGAGGCGTTCGCGTTCATCGGCCCTGACGCACAAAAGCAGGAAATCACCGAACCGCTTCCCGCCGGCGGACCGATTCTCGCGCGCTGCAAAGCGCTCGCATCGAAGCATCGGATCGATCTGGTGCTGGGCGGCTTTCACGAGCGCTCCAACGAAAAAGGCAAAACGTACAACACCTGCGTGCACCTGAGTCCCGATGGCTCGATCGCGGCCCTGTATCGCAAGATCCACCTGTTCGACGTCGATCTTCCGGACGGTACGCGATTGAAAGAGTCGGACAAAACACTGCCAGGGTGCGAGACGGTCGTTACGCAGACGCCGTTCGGCACCCTCGGTTTGAGCATCTGCTACGACATGCGATTCCCGGAGCTGTATCAACAACTGGTCGACAAAGGGGCGGTAGCACTGACGATGCCGTCCGCGTTCACGCTCTCGACCGGCAAGGACCACTGGCACGTATTGCTGCGTGCGCGGGCAATCGAGTGCCAGGCCTACGTGCTCGCTCCGGCCCAGTGGGGCAATCACCACGGCACGCGAACGTCTTATGGACACGCGTTGATCGTCGATCCGTGGGGATGCGTCATCGCCGAATGCGGCGAAGGCGACGGCGTCGCGATCGCGGATCTCGAGATGTCGGCGGTCAACGGCGCGCGGCAACGATTGCCGAGCCTCGAACACCGCCGCCTGCGCTGACGCAATGGCGTACGAGCGCGACAACATCCGGCGGATGCACGGATATACGTACGGCGAACAACCGGACGGCATCGACGTCATCAAGCTGAATACGAACGAGAACCCGTATCCACCGAGCCCGGCGGTGGAAGCGGCGTTGAAGAGCTTCGATGCGACCGCGTTGCGGCGGTATCCGCAACCTACCGCCGATCGCTTTCGCGCATTGGCAGCCGCTCGCCACGGCGTGTCGATCGATCGAGTGATCGTCACGAACGGCGGCGACGAGCTGCTGCGGATGGCGTTCACGACGTTTCTCGACAGCGGCGACGTATTCGGCACCACCGATCCGAGCTACTCGCTGTATTCGGTGCTCGCGCAAGTGCAAGGGTGCACGGTGAAGGCACTGCCACTGACTGACGACTGGGACCTGCCGCGCGACTTCGGGCAGCATATGAACGATCTGGGCGCGCGGCTCGTCTGCATCGTCAACCCGCACGCGCCGACGGGACTGCTGATCGACGCGGACACGATCGGGAACATCGCAAACGAACTCGACGGCGTGCTTCTGGTGGACGAGGCCTATGTCGACTTCGTCGACCCTTCGTTGCGCCACGACGTAATCAACCTGGTGCGCGCGTTCGACAACGTACTGCTGCTGCGGACGCTGTCGAAGGGCTATTCGCTCGCCGGGTTGCGCCTCGGTTATGGCGTTGGGTCGCCGAACCTGATCGAACCGATGCTGACGAAGACGCGCGACAGCTACAACGTCGACGCGATCGCCCAAGCGGTCGCGTGCGCGGGTTTCGCCGATCTCGACTATGCAGCGAACACCTGGGCGGAGGTGCGCGGCGAACGTCGCCGCCTGCGCGACGCGCTACGATCGCGCGGCTTCACCGTGCCGCCTTCGCAAACCAATTTCCTGCTGGCGACGCCAACGGAGGGGCACGCCGCGGCGGAGTTGTATGCGGCGCTGAAGGCGCGCGGCATTCTGGTGCGCTACTTCGACGCGCCACGTCTCGACGACAAACTGCGCATCACGGTCGGTGATTCGCACCAGAACGATCGCCTGCTCGCCGCGTTCGACGCAATCATGGGAACTCGCTGACCCCGCTGACATGCGTCTAAAGGCGCGCCGACGTTACAGCGCCTCGAGCCGCCAGCGAATCGTCAGCGTACCGCCGTCTTCGGATTTGCCGGGGAGTTTCAGTCGTCTGTTCGCCGCTCTGGTCGCGCACGTCTCCCTTGATCGACGCGGTGACCGGTTTCAGTTCCGGCGGAAACGGATTGACTCGTCGTAGCGCCGGTCTTGCGCTCGGGATGGTCGCTGGTCATCGTCTCGCGGTAGCAGCCGTGGCCGGTCGTATCGATCGTGCAACGCGCACCGGGCGACTCCATGCAGATCGGGTCGGGGTCGATCAGATGCACCTTCTCGTCGATCGCGTACGTGCCGCTTTCGCCTGGGCGGTCGTAGATCGTGCCACAACCTGGTAGCGCGGTGCGCTCGGCGCTTCGGATCGCAATCGGCAGCATCGACGACGTCGTGTCGCGCCAATTCACGTATCATACCCTGCAGACATTCCGTAGCTCGCACGGCTTTCCGATGCACGCCTCATCCTCGGCGCATTTCGTCATGACCGTCTGGATGTCGGCCAGCCTCGGGGACAGCTTCGTCGCGCCGGTCAAGCAACGCACGCCGCGTCACAATCTCGAATCGTTCACATCGCAAGCTCTGCGCCTTGCCGCGTCGGCGACGACCGTGCTACACCACGCACGTCGTGGTACCGCTGTCGCCGGGGAAGTTTTCAATGACTCAGAACGATCCGAAGCCGTTGCTGAACGCCGCCGCGATCGAAGCCATCGAGCCGGTTCGCAGTCAGCATCAGTTCAACGAGAACGCCGTGCGTCTCACGCGTACGCTCGGCACCCGAGTCGGAATGCAACGCATCGGCGTTCACGTGGTTCGACTACAGCCCGGACGCGAAAGCACGCAGTTCCACTTCCACGATGCGGACGAAGAATTCCTCTACGTGCTCGAGGGCCGCGGAATCGCCGAAATCGGCGACGAATCATTCGAAGTCGGGCCCGGCGATTTCATGGGATTCGCGACGCCGTCCCCGGCGCACACGCTGTCGAACCCTTACGATCGCGACCTCGTCTATCTCATGGCCGGTGAACGCAATCCGAACGACGTGGTGCACTATCCGCGGATTCGCCGCTCGATGATCAAAGGCCCGGGGCGCCGGCGTTGGGTGAACTGGGACGATCTGCACGAACTGTGAAAGACGACGCCGAACTCCGCGCCACCATCGTGGCGTTAGTACCGAACACCCGGGTGGCCGCCATCGTGCCGCTTCCGGCAGGACCGCGCGCGCAAACGTATCGCGCCGACGTCATCGCCGACGGCCGTTCGCAGACCTGGTTCATTAAGCACTTCCCCGACCCGTCCGGGCACGCAACGCAGGAATTCAACAGCCACGAGCGCCTGCGTGGGGTAGTTGGCGTGGCGCCGACACTGATCGCGTCGGATATCGAGCGCCGCGTTCTGATCGTCGAGTATCTCAGTCACGCGCTCGACCTGTTCGTCGCGCTCCGGCGCTGCCCCGATCCGTTGAGCGTTGCGAGCGAACTCGGCCGCCTCACCGCGCGCCTGGGATCCTCGACCTGTCAGCTACCGCCATCCGTCGATGACGTCGCGATTCGCGAGGGCGCGGCGCTCGCCGCAGCGTGGCCGAAAGTGGAAGCCTGGGCGGCCGAGCTCGGTGTGACTGAACCCAATGGCATGGGTGCCGCAATTGCGACCGTGCTGGATCGTTGGGCACATCCACCGAAAGCCAGCCTTACTCAAGGCGACCCCGCACCGAGCAACGTCGTGTTCCTGGCGGACGGCCAGGCGCGGCTCGTCGACTTCGAGTACGGCGCGCAACGCCACGTGCTCGCCGACCTCGTGCAGTGGTGGATTCGTTGTCCGCTGCCGGAACAATGGTTCGAAGCCGTGGTGGACGAAGTCAGGGCCGCGTTCGTCGGCAATGGCATGTACGCGGATGCCGAGGCTTTCGACGACGACCTCGCGCATGTCGCAACATACGCCGCGCTCTACATGTTCACGTGGTTGCCGATCAGACAGACCGTCACCGAAGACCCGCCCTGGGTCGGCGCATGGCGTGCACGGCATGCATTGTTGTCGTCGAGTTCGCGCGGCATGCGCGCGGCGCGTTCCGCTCCGACGCTGGCGCCGCTAGCCGATTGGCTCGACGCGTTGAACGCCGCGCTGTCGCGCGCGTGGCCTGCCAGCGGCAATGGCGCACCCGATTGGAATGCGCTCGTCGGCAAGAGCGAGTGAAGCGCTAGTCGCGATCGAGACGCCGGTACAGCTGCTCGAGCTCCGCGCGCCACTGCTGTTGCAACTCCGGCTTCTGGAACTTCGGTTTACGCGCGAGGTCCGCCTCCAGCAACGACTCGATTTCGACGATTCGGGCCAGCGCATCGTCTGCAGGCGCGCGTCGCGGTTCTGCGGTGCGTTGCGACGATGGGCGCGGCGCCGTTGTGTCGTCGGGCGAATCGTAGAATGCCGACGGATCGGTCACTTCGACGAGCCGCTTGCCCTGAATCAGCACATAGCGCTGCGCGACGGTATCCAGAAATCGCCGGTCGTGCGACGTGATCAGCACCGCCGCGCCGCTGTCGAGCAGTTGCTCTTCGAGCTGTTCCTTACCGTCGATGTCGATGTGATTGGTCGGCTCGTCGAGAATCAGGAAATTCGGTGCGCGGAGCGATAACAGCACGAACAGCGCCCGCGCCCGTTCGCCGCCGCTCATCACCGACAAGCGCTTGTCGTGATCGCGATACGGGAAACCGGCATTGATGAGACGTCGCCGCACCTGCGCGTCGGGAACGTCGACGCGTTTGATGATGAAGTCGACCAGCGAGGATTCGGAGGTGGCCTCGTCGAGTTCCTGATCGTAGTAACCGAGCCGGGCTTGCGGGCTCAGTCGTATCCCAGCCGTTTCGGTGCCGCGAAACGCACCCGTCAGCAGTCTGATGAAGGTCGACTTGCCGACGCCGTTGGCGCCGAGCAGCGCCACGCGCTCGCCCGGTCTCATCAGAAACTGGTCGATATCGAACAGCAGGTGGTCGGGAGCGGCCGTGGGCGCCACACGCAGCTTTTCTACGCGCACGACCTCTTTCGATCGCACGGCAGCGAGGTCCAGCGTGAGATCGAGCGGCGACCCTTCGGTGACGAAGGTCTTCTCGGCCTCCATCCGTTCCGCCCGTTTCTCCATGCTCTTGGCGCGCCGCGCGAACTTCTCGTTGTCGAAATCGCGACCCCAGATCGCCAACCGTTTTGCACTGGCGCGCACGGCCTCTATCTTGCGCTCTTCGGCCTCACGGCTGCGGCGCGCCGCGTCGTCGGCCTCCGCCAGCGCGGCGCGCGCTTCGCTGAACGGCAGGTCGAAACACCAGAGACGACCGTCGCGCAGAAACCAGGTCGTCGTCGCGACCGCATCGAGAAACGCCCGGTCGTGCGAAACCAGGACGAACGCGCCGCGATACGCGTTCAGGAACGATTCGAAGACGCGCATCGTCGCGAGATCGAGGTGGTTCGTCGGTTCGTCGAGCAGCAGCAGGTCGGGTTCGGCAACGACGGCGCGCGCGAACATCAAACGGTTCTGCTGTCCGCCCGAGAGGTCGCCCGCTCGCAAGTCGAACGACGCGCTGTCGATGCCGAGTTCGCCCAGCAGCGCTTCGGCACGCCAGCGTTCGCCGCTGCGCTCGGGCAAACCATCGAGCACCGCTTCGACGACGCTGCGCCGCGCGGCCGCTTCCGGCAGGAACTGCTCGACCCGTCCCACCTTGAGTCCGCGCCGGTAGACGATCTCGCCCGCATCGGCGGGACGTGCGTTCGCGAGGAAATCGAGCAGCGTCGATTTGCCGCAACCGTTGTGCCCGACGAGACCCACGCGCGAGCCCACCGACACCGTGAACTCCAGATCGCTGAACAGCGTGCGTTCGCCGACGCCGTGCGTCACTTCGCGTGCCTGAAGCAGCGTGGACATTCTGATCGTCACCGTGTTGCCTTACAGTCAGGCTAACAACGCAGCCGTTGACCGCCAAGACGTGATTCCGATTCGCGACGAGAACCCTCGGGTGCATCCGCCCGCGGCGACCATTGCGCTCATTTCGCTGAACGCGGTCGCGTGGGTCCTTGCTGCAGGGACTCGGCACCGAGACGGCGCTGTCGCGATCGATCTGTCAGTACGGTCTGGTGCCGGGCGATCTGTTGGGAACGGCAGCGGTCGGTTCGCAGATCGCGATGGACCACGGCATCGTCTGCGTGCTCGACGGTCAATCCGGCTGGATCACGATCTTCTCGTCGATGTTCATGCACGGCGGCTGGCTCCACCTGATCGGCAACATGTGGTTCCTGTGGATCTTCGGCGACAACGTCGAGGACGCGATGGGGCACGTCCGCTTCGTCGTCTTCTACCTGTTGTGCGGCCTCGCGGCGGCGAGCGCGCAGATGCTGTCCGCGCCGTCGAGCATCGTGCCGATGGTCGGCGCATCGGGCGCCATCGGCGGCGTGATGGGCGCGTATGCGCTGCTGTACCCGCGCGCGCACGTGCACATGTTCATCTTTCTCGGTCTTCTACATGACGACGATCGCGGTACCCGCGATCTACATGCTGGGCTACTGGTTTCTGCTGCAATTGCTCAGCGGATTGCCGCGGCTCGCCGGCGATCAGGCCGGTGGCGTCGCATTCTGGGCGCACGTCGGCGGATTCGTCGCGGGGCTCGCGCTCGTCATGTTGTTCAGACAGCGCGAACGACTCGACGCGCGTCTGGACCGACCGGCCAGACGCACCGCGAAACATCGTTGGTTCTGACGCGGTCGAGTCCACTACAGGCTGTCGATCCACTCGCCGATCAGGTCGACGCCGGCCTGGTCGATACGGTGCGTGGCGATCGGCGGCATTCGAACGGTATTGCGATCGAGTCGACGCATCCTTTCCCACAACACGCTGCTCTCTTTCGCGCCAGGCGCGATGATCTTCGCATTCGCGAGCCCAAGAGCCCTGCGGTCGGGTTCACGTTAATCGCGTTCATCGACGCGTCCGCAGTGTCGAAGTGGAAGTCGAGGTTGACCGTAGTCGGACCGCCGGGCCGATGGCATTGCGAGCAGTTCACCGCCAGATACGCCCGTGCACGCGTCGCTACGGTCGCGTTCGTATCGGCCAGATCGCCGGATACGCCTGGTACTGCGTCGCGGCGCCGATGTCGGCGAGAAGTAACTGATGTGGTTGAGCGTCCGCAGCTGATTGTCCGTGACTGCGCCATAGTCGAAGTCACGATTCATGTTGCGTGTGACCAAGCCAAGCGCGCCCGTTTGCTACGGCCGTGTGGCACTGCAGACAGTCAGTGCGACTCGGATAGCTGTACGGCCAGGTCACGTCACCCCGTCGCCGTGTGTACGGTCAGATTTTCCGATTCACCGCTCACCAGCAGATCCGCATCGGTCTGCAGCTTGGTTCCACTTGTAGGTGAAGCCCGCCCAGTTACCGCTCGAGTCGCTGACCAACAGCCGTGTTTCCAGACGGCGGCTCGAACTCGGGATCGCCCTCGGTCAACTCCATCTCGAAGTGTTTGACGATCACCGTGCCGATCGGGAACGTCCAGTTTCCCGTCGGAGAGAAGACGATGTACGCGTTGCCGGGTATCGCGATCCAGCGACGCTTCAACGCACCGTCGGACCAGAACGGGATGTTGAGGTCGTACTCGATCAATCCCGACGCCGGCGTGAGGTTCGCAAGGTTGGTGAAAGAGCCGGTCTGCGATAGCAGCATCGGCTGGACCCGCCGCCACCACCGCCTGAAGTTGCGACAGTCGATCTCCAGTATCGACACCACGTAGAGCTCGCCGTCGTTGTCCTCGCCGAACGAGGCCGGGTGACCGTCTTGCGCCAGTGTGGTGTTGTTGCGTTCCGTCGGTGTCGATCGCCCAGACCGTGCCGGCGCCGTTGTCGCTATACAGGTAGCGCCCGTGCAGCGACGTGAACCGGCTTCCCCGATAGACATAGCCGCCGATGATCGCAACGCCGTCGGCGGATGCGGAATTCGAAGTACCGGCGGTACATACGTCGTGTTGCCTCCGCGAGCGCGACCCCGCTCTGATAGAGATGATTCCCTTCGAACCGCCGGCCAGCCGTAGTTCACGCCTTTGGTGACGATGTCGATCTCTTCGCATTGGTTCTGGCCGACGTCGCCAACCCATAAATGGCGGCGGCTCTGTCGGTCGAACGAAAACCGAAACGGATTGCGCAATCCGATCGCCCATATTTCAGGGCAACGCTCCGGCTCGCCCCACGAACGGATTGTCGCTCGGCACGTCGTAGGCGTTGGTCGGGTTCTGCGGGATGTACGTCGATGCGCAAGATCTTCGCGAGCCGCGAATTCAGATTCTGACCGTTGTGGAATTGATCGTCCCCGCCCCCGCCGTCGCCCGTGCCGATGTAGAACATCCGGTCCGGGCCGAAGGCGATCATGCCGCCGTTATGGTTCGCCGCGTCCGAGCTGCGGAACTGGTCAGGATGATCTTTGCGGCTTTCAGGCAGCAGGGGTCGTCGGATCCCACGTGTAGCGCGCAATGATCAGCGCGCCGTCGGCGATCGCCCGTGTAGAAGACGTAGAAGAAGTCGTTGGTCGAGAAATCGCGGATCGAACGCAAGTCCCAGCAGGCCTTGCTCGTCGCCCGCGACGATCAACGCCGAGACATTCGAGGATAGTGCTCGCAGACGAGACTCCGGCCGACGGCGTGAACACCTTCACGCGACCCGTCTGTTCGACCACCACCAGCCGCGGATCGGGTGCTGGGACCGGCGGTCGAGGAAAACCGGCTGGTCGAAATCGGGCAGGTTCGGAAAAGGATCGACCAACGCGAACGTGCCACCGCCGCTGCTTTGATTCGGCAGCGTGAAGTTCGCGACCGGCGGACGCGTGTTGATGCCGAATGCCGGGTTCGCGCCGGACGATACCGTGAGATTCACCGCACTGTTCGACGCGACTGCGGCGCCGGCTGTCGGCGTCTGACCGATCACGCTGCCCGACGGCACGGTCGCACTTGACGCAGACGTCACGGTTCCGACGCGCAAGCCTGCCGACGTGATGGCCGTCGACGCCGCGGCCTGCGTCTGCCCCACGACGTTCGGCACAGTGACAGTCGGCGCCGGTCCTGACGACACGACCATGTCCACCGTGGTGGCCGGCGCCACCATCGCGTTTGCAGCGGGGTTCTGGCTGATGACGTTGCCGGCTGCAACGGACGAACTGCTCGCCATCGTCACGGTGCCGACGTTGAGTCCTGCGGCGGTGATCGAAGTCGTGGCCGCGGACTGCGTTTGACCCACGACGTTCGGGACGCGCGCACTGACACCGATGTTGCTACCGCCGCCGCTACCGCCGCCACCGCATCCGGCAATGACAAGCCACAACGCGAGCAACAAGCTTCCGCGCATGCCCCTTTCATCCATGCATCGCCACATAAGCATCCACCTTGCTGCGTCCAAACGAATCGGTCAACCTTACCGGCGAGACAGGACACAGACTGTCTGTTCGCTCACAAGCCGATTCGAGGAAAACCTGCATGACCACGCGACTGCCCGCGATCAGTCTGGCCGCCGTACCTGGACGCCGCAAAGCAACGCTCGAACTCGCGCAAGAGATCGAACGGCGGGGTTTCCCAGGCATCTACTGCCCGAGCTTCGGCGACGGCATCGGCTTGTGCGAGGCCATTGCGCTCTCCACACGAGAGATCCGTTTCGGCACCAGTATCACGCCGATCTACACCCGCAACGTTCAGGACTTTGCCCAGACGATCGCATTCATTCACGAGATCTCGGACGGTCGCTTCGTCTTCGGTGTCGGCGTCAGCCACGCGCCGGCGATGAAGCGGATGGGAATCAGCCAAGGCAAACCGTTAGCCGACATGCGCAACTTCATCAAGGAACTGCGCGCAGTGCCGCGCACCGGCGCCCTGCCGCCGATCGCGCTCGCCACGCTGCGCAAGAAGATGATCTCGCTATCGGAAGAGATCGCTGAGGGAATGGTCTTCGCCAACGGCGCCCGCTCGCACATGGCGGATTCGCTATCGACGCTCGGACCGCAGTCGCGCTCGAGCGATGCGTTCTTCATCGGCAACATGATTCCAACCTGCATCAGCGACGACGAAGAAGCGGCCAAGGCGGTGAATCGGCGCACGCTGACGGGCTACGCCATGCTGCCGAACTACCGCAACTACTGGAAGGAAGCGGGCTACGTCGAAGAAATGGAAGCGGTCGAGGCGGCGCTTGCGCGCGGTGAAACCGACAAGGTGGCGCAATGCCTCACCGACCGTTGGCTCGCCGACACGACCCTGTTCGGCTCGAAGACCAAGGTGCGCGACGGCATAGAGGCGTGGTTCGACGCCGGCATCAAGACGCCGATCATCGTTCCGTCGTCCGCGGTCGGCAATCAGCTGAAGGCGTTCGAGGAATTCTTCGCGATCTGGAAGTGACGCTCTGCTATCAGGCCGGTTGATAGCGCAGCAGCGTTACGTCGTCAGTGACCGGTTCGAAATACGGCTTCAAGCGCATTCCGATGCGGATATCGGCTTCGCGCACATTGACCAGCGTCGTGGTCAGGCGCACGCCTTCGTCGAGCTCTACGACGGCAAGCTGCTGAGGCACTTCGGTAGCGAAGTGCGGCGAAGTGGGCTGCCGCGCGATCGTATATGTGTACAGCGTTGCGTTGCCCGACACTTCCCGCCACTCGAGCGAATCCGAAAGGCAACTGTTACATCGGTTGCGCGGATAGAACACCCAAACGCCGCAGTCGTTGCACTTCTGCAGTTTGATGACGCTCTCTTTGAGGCCATCCCAGAATGGCGCGCTGGTCGGCGTCGGCGTCGGCAGCGGTTTGTCGAAGTTCATCTCAATCTCCCTGCAGGATCAGCGCCGCTTGTTCGCTCATCACTCCGCCGGTTCCCGACACGTAGACAGTGTCGCAGTGACCGAGCTGCAGATCGCCGGCGCGTCCCATGATCTGCCGCACCGCTTCGATCGGTTGAGTCATGCCGCCGGCGAGGCCCGCCTGTCCCGTACCGAGTTGGCCGCCGTGTGTGTTCAGCGGGAAGTCGCCGGTTGTCGTGAAGTCGTGATCGCGAATGAAGTCCATGCCTTCGCCCTTGCCGCAGAATCCGGCGTCTTCGAGCGTGAGCAGCACGGTGATCGTGTAGCAGTCGTATATCTCGGCGGCATCGACGTCGTTGGGTTTCACTCCGGCCATTGCGAACGCTTGTTTCGACGCGGGTCCAACCGGCGTTTTGACCATGTCCTGTGCATACGTCGGCGTCTTGATGGTCAGATATTCCCCGAATCCGGTTACCCACACGGGGCGATGTCGGCAGCGTTCGGCAACTTCACGACTGGCGACCACGACCGCGCTTCCGCCGGCAACCGGCATGACGATTTCGAGCATTCGAAGCGGATCGGCGATCAATTTGCTCGCGAGAACATCCTCTTCGGTGACCGGTTGGCCGAAGAATGCCGCGTTCGGATTCAGCGCCGCGTTCGCGCGCTGATGCGCGACCAGTTTCGCCATGGCGCGCGGGTCGTAGCCGAACTCGGCCGCGTACCGCTGTGCGATCATCGCGTAGCCGCAGTTCTGCGCAACGTTGCCGTAGGGAATGTCGAACTCGGCCTGCGGCGAACCCCACTCCACGCTGCTGGCGCCGAAGTAGCGGCGCGGATCGATCGGGCGCGCGTTCGGATTGCTCGGAATCGGACGCGCCGGTGCGGCGCAAACGACGACGTCGCAAATGCCGAGTTCGATCGCGGCGGCGGCGCGCCAGATCATTCCGACCGACGTCGCGCCGCCGAGGTCGATGCGTTCTGCGAAGCTCACCGGGTGCCCCAGGTATTCGACGATCGTCGCCGGCGTGAACATGCCGGACTCGCGGATGTCGGAGCAGACGATGCCGTTGATGTCGCTCGCTTTCAGCCCGGCGTCGTCGAGCGCGAGTCGCGCCAGTTCCGCCCACTGTTCGATGGTGAATCGTCGCGGTCCGGTGTATTTGCGCTCGTGCTTGTGTTCCGCGAATCCAACTACCGCAGCGTCGCCCCGTAATCCCATGTCATCACCCCTCTCGAGCCTTTCGCGGAGAAGGGCCGATGATAGACTGCGCGCGTCACTGCTCCAACGGAAAGCCCCCACCATGAATCTGTGGATCATCCGCCACGCCAAGTCGTCCTGGGCGGATCCCGGTCAATCCGACTTCGATCGACCGTTGAATGCTCGCGGTATGAAAGATGGAAAGCGGATGATGCGCTGGATGCGTGGACAGGCCGCGAGTCCGCAGCGTGTCGTTGCCAGCGATGCCATGAGGGCTCGCGCAACGGCAGACTTCGTCCGCGAAGGATTCTCGGTTGCGCCGGATCGCCTGGTGTTCGACCACCGTCTGTATCACGCTTCTCCGGAGAAGCTGATCGAAGTGGTCCGCGAACTGCCCGACGATTGCCCCTCAGTTGCCTTGGTGGGCCACAATCCCGGTTCGACAGAGTTCGCAAACGCGCTCGTCGGAAGAACCGTGATCGACGATCTGCCGACGTTCGGCATGGTGCTGGTCACACTGCCGAACCGTTGGGGCGACGCTCGATTCGGAGATGCAACGTTCGTCGCGCTGCAGAGCCCAAAAACACTACGCGACTAGGAGAAACACGTGCGCATTGCCAAGGCGGCCATCGATGTCGGTCTGCATACGACGAACAAGGATGCGATGCTCGCGTTCTGGCAAGGCGAAATCGGGCTGCCGTTTCAGGAAACGCTGCCGGTCGGGCGTGGCGTGCATCAATTGCGTCACGGCATTGGCGAGTCGGTCCTCAAGATCAATCTCAATCGGGACACATTGCCGCCGACACCGGCGACCGGCTACCGGCACCTGACGATCGCGAAGAGCGGTGTCGCTTCGCCGCGGACGCTTCGCGATCCCGACGGCAACGCGATTACGCTGGTGCCACCGGGCCACGACGACGTCCATCAGCTGCAGATGACCGTCGCCGTGCGCGACGTTGCTGCGCACCGGGATTTCTACGCGCGCGTTCTAGGGCTCGACGCAACCACGGACGGTCGTTTCCGATGTGGCGCATCGCTGCTCTCGCTCGAACAGGATGCGCGGGCCGACGGCGACGCACAGATGCGCGGCATCGGGTACAGGTACCTGACGATTCAGGTATTCGACGTCGTTGGGGAACACGCCGCGATCCTGTCGCGCGGCGGAAAAGAAGGCAGCGCACCGGTGCGACTGGGCGATGTCGCGTACATTTCGTTCGTGCGCGATCCCGACGGAAACTGGATCGAAATTTCCCAGCGCAAGTCGATCACGGGCTCGCTGGACTAGCCCCTCATCGCGGGGTATACCTATCCGCGCTTGCGAAACGAGGACCTTCATACGATGGGCTTTCTTTCATTTTTGCTGCTCGCCGCGATCACGTACCTGATCTGGCGAATCACCGATCAACTGCCGGATCTCATCTTTCGCATCAGCGAGATCCAACGCGACGTTGCCGAACTTCGACGTACGCTCACCGACGCACCCGGACGACCCAACGTCGCAACGGCACCGACTTCCCAGCGCCTCGACCCGGCCGCGGATTCTGCTTCGTAACGAAGTAGAAGGACGGTACTTGGCATTGTTCCCGCTCAAGCGCGAGTCGATGGGTCAACGTCTCGAAGACCTCGACTGGCGCGTCTGGCTCGGCCTCGGTCTGACGTTCGTGTGGCTGGCGCTCGGCTACGGCTACGTCGAACTCAGCGTCGGCTGGGACCAGTTCCGGCATTTGTCCGCCGACCAGGTCGGCAATTTTCTGCAGGGCGCGTTCGCACCGCTCGCGTTCCTGTGGCTCGTGATCGGTTACTTCCTGCAGCAACGCGAACTCGCGCAGAACACGGAAGTGCTGCGGATGTCCGTCGAACAGGCCGAGATCCAGTCCGAGAAGATGGCCGCCAACGAGATGCACGCGCGGCAGGAGACGTTTCTCCGGATCTCCCAACGCGTGCAGGCTCAGCTCGGCACGGTCGCCGGGTTTCTGTACATCTCGAGCCAGGCCGCTGGCTTCGACGGATCGGTGAGTGCCGAGGAACAGAGCCGCCTGTGGGGCCAGATGAGCATGGGCGATCCCGAGGTGTATGCGCGGCGCATGCTCGAGATCAGCTTTCGGATGGATGACGACAAGGAGCGGTACCAGCTGTTCTACGGTACGCCGGTACGCGCGCGCCATTCGAATACGTTCATCTATACGTTCTCGCGACTCATTGCGCGCGCCAAGGAGGTCGATCCGGACGGGATGATCTGCGACGCCCTCAATTCGACGTCGCACGGACTCGTGTACAACATGGCAAAGCGTTTCCAGGCATCTGCGCCGCCAGACCTGGCAGATCCCGCACGCACCGGTACGAACTTCAAATTCTGACGAGGCCGCACCGATGCGCGCATTCGGCGCAATCTACCTGACCGGATGCCTAACGGCGCCGCTGAGTCTCGCGAACGCGGCCGAACCGGACCGTTTTGCGGACGTCAGCGTCAAATCGAACCTCGTCGGCGGCAGCGTGTATATGCTGAGCGGCGCCGGCGGCAACATGGCCGTCTCCGTCGGCAAAGACGGCACGCTGCTCGTGGACGACGAGTTCGCTCCACTCGCAGAGCGCATCCAGGCGGCGATCACTGCGCTGGGAGGCGGTCCGCCGAAAATCATCCTGAACACGCACTTTCACGACGATCACACCGGCGGCAACGCGTCATTCGGTGAGCGTGGCGTCATCATTGCAAACGAACAAGTGCGCTATCGGTTGCTGAACGACTCGACGCTGCCGCGGTCCGCGCTTCCGATCGTCACCTATGCGGACCGGATCCGCGTGCAGTTCAACGACGACGAGATCGACGTCATTCACCTGCCCTCTGGACACACCGACGGCGACTCGATCGTGTGGTTCCGCAATGCGAACGTCCTGCATACCGGCGATCTGTTCTTCAACGGCATGTTCCCGTTCATCGACGTAGAGAACGGTGGCGGGGACATCGACGGATACATCGCCGACGTTGCGAAAATCCTCGAGATGGTTCCAGCAGACGCGCGGATCATTCCGGGGCATGGACCTCTCGCAAACGTAGTGGAGCTGGGGGAGTTCCACGACATGCTCAAAGCGACGGTGTCGAACATCAAAGCGCGGCTAACGGCCGGTGAGTCGATCGACAGCATCGTCGCGAACGGGCTCGGGCCCGAGTGGGCGAGCTTTGCCGGCGGATTCATCACCGAGGAGCAGTGGATTCGCATCGTGCAGGCCGGAATGCAGCAGGCGCCGGACGGCAAACCGACGCGGCGCCGCTGAGATGGAGGATCCGCTCGCACTGCTCGCCAACGACCGTAAGAAGGCGCGTGTAGCGAATGACCCTTGGGCAAGTCTCTGTGTTCTGGCGACCGTAGACGCCATCGGAGAACCGCAGGCGCGCGTGCTGGTGCTGAGAGACGTGGACGCGCGGCTTGCGCTGTTCATCAACGGGACCAGCCCTAAACATGCGGAACTTGAATTTTCTGCTCGCCACGTGGTGTTGATCTATCTCGCGAGTGTAGGGGTGCAATATCGACTCTCGGTGGTTTTCGAGCCGCTGCCGTCGGAAATCGTGCGGCGCAGTTGGCTCGACCGTCCGCGTATTCCGAAGGTCATGGATTGGTTTTACGAGCGCGACCAGCCGCAGAGTTCCATCGTCCCATCGCGCGACCAGCTCGATCGCCGATTCGCGGAACTCGATGCGGAGTTACCGGCAACGGTCGAGGCGCCAGCCAACGCCCTCGGCTACTACCTCAACATCGAACGGCTGGAGCGATTGGAACTCGCCAACGATCGCGTTCATTCGCGCCGCCGCTTCGAGCGCAGCGGTGCGCAATGGACCGCCGCCGAATTGATTCCTTGAACGATCAGTTGGTTTCGTCTTCCAGGACCGGCACGATGCCGATGAGACTCTTGAAGCACGTTGCGATTGCGGTCTCGAGGAATCCCTTCACGAACGCCGCGTCTTCGTCACCGGAGCGAACCGCGGCATACAACGTCGGCCAGATGCCCTCTTCGCCCAACGACCGCGCCGCGACGTAGTCCTGCTTCAGATACTCGTGCAGCGCCCAGTTGGGTAAACACGTCACGCCGCGTCCGCTCGCCACCAGCTGGATCATCATCGTGGTCAGCTCCGCGGTGCGCACGCGTAGCGGTTCGACGCCGGCGGGGTCGAGAAACGACGAAAACACGTCGAGCCTCGACCGATCGACCGGATAGCAGATCAGCACCTCATTGCGCAGATCTTCCGGCTCGATCCACTCCTTCTTCGCGAGCGCGTGCGTCGGTGCGACCGCCAGCTGGGCTTCGTACGAGAAGAGCGGACAGTAGGTGACTTCGAGCTCGCGCATCGGATCCGCGGTGATCACGAGATCGAGATCGCCGCGTCCCAATGCCGGTAACGGCGCGAAATTGAAGCCGCTCGCGATGTCCAACTCGACGTCGGGCCAAGTCTCGCGATACGTGTTGATCGCCGGAAGCAGCCATTCGAAGCAACTGTGGCACTCGATCGCCATGTGCAGGCGCCCGGACTCGCCGCCCGCGAGTCGCTCCAGGTCGCGTTGCGCGCCGTGCACCATCGGCAGTACTTCATCGGCGAGACGAAGCATGCGTTTTCCCGCCGACGTGAAGCGCAACGGCCGGGTTTTGCGCACGAACAACTGGCAGCCGAGGCGGTCTTCGAGATCCTTCAGCTGGTGCGACAACGCCGATTGAGTCAGGTAGACCCGCTCGGCCGCCTCGACGAGGCTGCCGGTATCGCGCAATGCCGCCAGCGTTCTCAGGTGTCTCAACTCGAGCGCTAACATGAGCCCTTCTAATGATCGTTACCCGTCTTCATGCATCATATTCATGTGACGGGTTCCTGTCACGCAACCGAACGGATGCGCTGGAAATGCCGCTCGCGCTCTCAATCGCCGCCCAAAATGCGGACGAGTACACATTGTCCGCGGACACCGTCAACTAAACTCCCTTTCGATGAACGACATGGCATAACAAAGCACTACAACATGTTCAGCCCAACGCGCACCGTCATCGACGCTTTCGTGGAGTGCCTGATTACAACCTTCGAAAAGGCGTATCCGGGCGCGCAAAGGGCGCAGTCCGGTCTCCTCGAGCAAAGCGCACGAATGGCGCTCGAGTCGCTGACCAATTCCGACTGCAGCTATCACGACCTGAACCACACGATCATGGTCACCGATGTCGGGCAGTCGATTTTGTGGGGGCGCCTCACTTCGCAGGGCGACGTCACCGCGCACGACTGGCTGCACGCGATCCTCGCGATGCTCTACCACGACGTCGGATTCATCCGCGGAATTCTCAAAGGCGATCGCGGCGGCCGGTACATCGTCAACGAATTCGGCGACACGGTTGCTCCTCCGGCCGGCGCCACGGACGCCTACATGGCGCCGTATCACGTGTCGCGAAGCTGTCTGTTCGTGAAGGAACGTTTTGCGACCGAAACCCTCGTCGATGCCGGCACGCTGATTCACCACATCGAGATGACGCGTTTTCCGGTGCCGCGCGATGCGTTCTATCAGCGCGTCGGAGATTTCGCGGGCCTGGTGCGCGCGGCCGACCTGATCGGTCAGATGGCAGATCCGCAGTACATCCAGAAGCTGTCGAAGCTGTTCATGGAATTCACGGAGACAGGCGAAGCGGAGCGGCTCGGCTACGACAATCCGGGCGCGTTGCGCGCCGACTATCCGGCGTTCTTCTTCGAGCGCGTCCGTCCGTATATTTCGGAAGGTCTGCGTTTTCTACGCAAGACGCAGGAAGGTCAGCTGTGGATCGCGAATCTGTTCAGCCACGTCTATAGCGAGCAACAGAGCGAGCCGTCCTACGGACCGGAACGCCGGCAGCGCGACGATCCGGGTGGCGACCAACGACGCCGCGCAGGCGACCGCGTTGGTCCGCAGATCGCCGTCAGCAACAGCTGACGGGTCGACCCGCGTTTCTCAGAAACGCTCCATCGCGAAAAACACCACCGCGAAGATGATCGGCAACAGCACGACCGCATAGGTCGCGAGGTTGAGCACGTCGTTCTGGCGATCGTCGCCGTGCAGCCGGAACACATTGCCCAGCGAAAGCCAGATCGCACCGGACACGATCGTCGTCAACACCATTGTCAGAATCGCGGCGGCCACTGCTCAAATCCCCATTTCAAACGCGGACTATACTTTCGGCGTGTTCCCCTCGCCGCGCATCATGCCGCAATCGACACCGCTGCACCGCCACGTACTCGTCAGATGCGAAGTCGTCAATCGAGACAGCGTCGCGAGCATCCGATTCGTCGAGCAGGACCACTTCCGGCTGTGGCAATACATGATGGCGAACAAACACGACTTGATCGTGCAGAGTGCCGCCCCGTGTCTGTGGCTGCCGGAGGCCGAATACGCGGCGAACGCCACCGTGTTCGACAACGCCGGTTCGTGTGAAGCGGTCACCCGCCTCACGTTCGCGGTGTACGACCAGGAATCCGGCCTGTGCAACACGCTGCAACGCTTCGTCCCGCTTGCTGAAACCGATCAACTGAGCGAACTGTTGTTGCGTCGCATATCGCCGGACATCAGCGGCAGCGACGATTTCGTGATGGAGCAACAGCGCGGGTATGCCGTCATCAAGGCCGGCGCCGATGTCACGCGACTCGGTTTCCCGCTCGGGTTCTGACGCGAGCCGAGCGAACCATTACTGCTGCGACAACTGCAGCATGTTGCGCGGTTGCGCACCCGTGAGATCTGAGATCTTTGCGTAGCTGTCGGCGATGTCGTCGACCGATGCGTCCGTACCCAGATCGACACCGGCATTCTCCACCAGACACGCGATCGAATAGCGCCCACCGGCAGCTTGCATGATGACGCCGTTCGGCGCCTTTTCGCTGCACAGGAACAGCACTGCAGGCGTAACCAGTTCGGGTCCGAGACGCTTGAGCGCCTCTGCGGGCATCAGGCTTTCGGTCATTCGCGTTGCCGCCACCGGGGCAATCGCGTTCGTGAATACGTTGTTCTTCGCGCCTTCGATCTTGAGCGAATTCATGAATCCGACCAGCGACAGTTTCGCCGAACCGTAGTTGGTCTGGCCGAAGTTGCCGTAGAGACCCGACGGCGACGTCGTCATCACGATGCGGCCATAACCCTGGTCGCGCATGATCGGCCACACCTCTTTCGTGCACAGCACCGAACCCATGAGGTGCACTTCGACGACGGCGCGAAAGTCGTCCATCGTCATCTTCGTGAAGCTCTTGTCGCGCAGGATGCCGGCGTTGTTGATCAGGATGTCGACGCGGCCCCACGCCTTCATCGCGTCTTCGACCATGCTCTTCGCGCCGCGCGCGTCCGAAACCGAACCACCGTTTGCGATCGCCTGGCCACCAGCTTGCTTGATCTCATCGACGACATTCGCCGCCGCTTCGGACGAACCACCGGTGCCGTCCATCGCGCCACCCAGGTCGTTCACTACGACCTTGGCGCCGAGTTTGGCGAGTTCAACGGCGTGACAACGCCCGAGGCCGCCGCCTGCACCGGTCACGATTGCAACGCGGCCTTCGAAATTGATCGTCATCTGGATGCTCCAATGTCCGGAAAAATCAAACGCGCGATTCTACACGTATCGGCGGAATCTGAACGCAGCGCCGGAGCCTTTAGGGGCGCATCGGAAACGCGGTTGGACCGATGAGGGTGGCTAGCGATGGCTGGATCCATTCGATCCATCGACACAGCGTTGCACGCGTCTCGCGCGGATCGATCAGTTCGTGTACCGCGAACGATTCCGCGCGCGGAAACGGCGATCGCGCGTCCTTCAGCTGCCGTTCCAACTCGGCCCGTTTGGCGTCCGGATCACTCGCGGCCTCGATTTCCCGATGGAATGCCACCGCAACGCCGCCTTCGATCGGCAGCGGACCCGACTCCGCGGATGGCCACGCCAGCACGTACGCGTTCGGTGCGTAGTGAGCCGCGGTCGCGACGCCGAATCCCTTGTGAATCTGGATCGACGCCCACGGGACCGTGGCCTGCGCAGCCGCTGCAACCGCCGCCATCCCGAATCGGATCGTGCCGGCTCGTTCCGCCTCCGGGCCGATCATGAAGCCGGGTTGATCGATCAGATTGACCACCGGGACGTGAAACGTGTCGCACGTTTCGACGAACCGCCGATACTTTTGCGCCGCGGCCGCGGTCATCGCCCCTGCGTAATGTCGGCAGTCGTTTGCCAGTACTCCGACGCTCTGTCCGGAAAGACGCGCAAAACCGCAGATCTGACTCGGCCCGAAGGTCGCCCCGATCTCGAAGAACGAACCTCGATCCATCACGAGCGCGATGATGCGGCGCATGTCGAACGGCGCATTCGAGTCGCGCGGCACGATCGACAGAAGCTCCTGCTCGGCGCGTGCGGGGTCGTCGTCGCACGCGATACGCGGCGTGCGTTCCCACACGTTCGACGGCAGGAACGACAGGAAGCGCCGCATCTGGTTGAACGCGTCCTGCTCGTCTTCCGCGACGTTGTCGATAACGCCGCTTTTCGCGTGAATCTCCACGCCACCGAGTTCTTCCTTCGTGCGTTTGACGCCGAGCGCACGCTCGACCAAGGCGGGTCCGCCAATCAGTACTTGCGCGGTGTGTCGTGTCATCAGCGCGAAATGCGACGCGACCAGACGTCCGGCCGGAAACCCCGCAACCGCGCCGAGTGCCGCAGACGCAATCGGCACCTGTCCGAGCGCATCGGCGATCACCTTGAAGCGCGGTTCGGCAAATACCGGCTCACCGACGGTCCCTCCTTTGCGACCGCCTCCGCGCACGCTGCCGCCGCCACCTTCGAGGAGCCGGATCAGCGGAACGCGATATTGGAGCGCGAGGTGTTCGGCGTAGACGCTTTTGCGCAGGCCCGCTGCATTCGGCGAGCCGCCTTTCAGCGTGAAGTCTTCACCGCCAACGACGATGCGACGCCCCGACACTTTGCCGAAGCCGACCACATAGTTTGCGGGAACGTAGTCGTTGATCTCGCCGTTGTCGGCGTAGTCGGGGATGGCGGTGGCGCGGCCGTGTTCTTCGAACGAGTCGGCGTCCAGCAGCGCGGTGATCCGCTCTCTTATGGTCAGACGACCGCGCGCGTGTTGCCTGGCGATCGCCTCTTTGCCGCCCTGCCGCAACGCCAATCGACGGCGTCGCTCCAGGTCTTCGACTTCAGATTCCCACGACATCCCAACGACTCAGCGCGGGGGCGAGATCAGGACGGGTTCTTGAACGCCGGCGCGCGCTTCTCGAAGTTCGCTTTCACCGCTTCGATCTGGTTCGACGTTCCGATCAGCGCGCCCTGCAGCGACTGCTCGAGTTCGAGGCCGGTGGCCGGATCGGCGTGCCATGCCACTTCGAAGAGGCGCTTCGCGGCGCGAATCGCATCGGGCGATTTCCCGGCGATTTCGCGCGCCAGTTCGAGCGCCGCCTGCAACGGATCATCCGCAACGCGCGTTACCAACCCGAGCGCTTTTGCTTCGGTACCGCTGAGAACGCGACCGCTGAACGTCAACTCCTTGGCGACGTCGAGCGGCACGAGATCGCGCAACGTCTGCGTCAGCGACATGTCCGGGATGAGCCCCCACTTGATCTCCATCACCGAGAGCTTGGCATCCGGCGACGCAATGCGGATGTCGGCGCCCAGCGCAATCTGACAGCCGCCGCCGTAGGCGACGCCGTGAATGGCGGCGATGACCGGTACCGGCAAGCGTTTCCAGATCATCGCCGGCCGCTGCGCACGATTCTCGGGTTGATCTGCAGAACGCTGAAACAGCGTTCCGGTGCTCGCACGCGGCGCACGTTCCGAACTTCCGGCCATGCCCTGAAAGCTCGAGAAATCGAGACCGGCACAAAAGCCTCGACCGTTACCGGACAAAACGATCACACGCACGTCTTTCGCATCGCGCAGCGATTCGCCGGCTTCGATGATCGCCTCGAACATTTCGCCGCTCAGCGCGTTGTATTTGTCCGGCCGGTTCAAACGAACGTCTGCGACGCCGTCGGTTTTGGTAATGGTGACGAGATCGGACATGGCTCCCCCTGTCTTTGAAATACGCTGAATCTTCGAGGGCGCGAGTCTGACACACCGTTCCGGGTGTGACAAAACGAGCGGTCAAGCGATGACGACGAGGACTTGTCCCTCTTCGACGACGTCCTGCGGGCGAACCAGCAACTCCGAAACGCGGCCGGCGACGGGACTCTCGAGTGGAATCTCCATCTTCATCGACTCGAGAATGATCAGCACATCGCCCTCGGCGACCTGATCGCCGACGTTGACGATGACTTTCCAGACGTTGCCGGTCACTTCCGATTCGACGCGACGATTCGCCATTGCGATCACCCCTCGAGCTGCGACTGGAACTGGTTCATGTCGAAATAGTCGCGCCACGCTTTGATCTTGCCGTTCGCGACCTCGAACGTACCCATGACCGGCAACGCGATCCATTTGCCGTTGATCATGAAGCGGTCGACCCGCTCGGTGAGCACCACGCCGTCGGTGCCTTCCACCAGATGGAGCACCGTCCAGTCGACCTTGCTCGACATGCCCATGAATTGCTGGATGACTTCACGTATCGCTTTTTCACCGGTAACCGGCGCGACCGGAATGTTGTGGTACACCGACTCATCGGTGAAGTGACTCATGATCCGCGCCATGTCGCTCGCGTTGAATGCATCTACCAGACCCGACACGACCTTGCTTGCGTTTCCCATTGCCTCGCCTCCCTCACGCTGACTCTGAACCCGCTCCACATATCTGACGTACTCGCGCCACGCTGCCTCGAAGCCCCCGAGACCGCGCGGCTTCGTTCGGCTGGTCGTGCGCCCATCGCGCACCGCATCACCGATGATTGTGTGAATCGCTTTCGCATCGGCCGGCGCGACAATCACCTCGAACATATCGGTCTGAGCGCCACCGAGATGATCGCTCGGTTTCTCCAGCGGCGGTGCACGCATCGCAGCTGCAAGCGCCTCGCGCAACCGCGCTTCGGACGACAGCAACTCGAGGCACTCCTCCAGCATCCAGCGCGAGAACATCTGCGGCGAATCGCACAGCCGCTTGTACTCGTCCCACTCCATCGGCGGAGCCTGCCGTCAGAAACGTTCGAGGTCGATCGCAGAATCGGTCAAGCGACGATACGCCTCGAGGTAACGCGCGAGACTGTTCTGCACCACATCGTCCGGAAGCGCCGGCCCTGGAGGCGTTTTGTTCCACCGTGCCGTCCTTCACCAACGTTTCCAGATAGTCGCGCACGTATTGCTTGTCGAAACTCGGCTGCTCGCCGCCTGGACGCCACTCGTCGGCAGGCCAGAAACGCGAGCTGTCGGGCGTGAAGATCTCGTCGACCAGCAACGGCGATGTCTCTCCGGCGATCTGTCCGAATTCGAATTTGGTGTCCGCCAGAATGATGCCGCGCTGCATCGCGTAAGCGGCCGCGCGCTTGTACAAATCGAGCGTCGTGTCCCGCAACCAGCGCATCAGATCGGTGCCGACGATATCGGCGCCTTGTTCGAAGCTGATGTTCTCGTCGTGGCCGGTCTCAGGCTTCGTCGACGGCGTGAAGATCGGTTCGGGAAGCCGATCGCCGTTGCGTAGTCCCTTCGGTAACGCAATGCCGCACACGGCGCCGGTCTTCTGATAGTCCTTCCAACCGCTGCCCGTGATATAGCCGCGCGCGATGCACTCGATCGGCACCACATCGACCTTGCGACACAACATGATGCGGCCGGCGAGCGCCGTGCGTTCTGCAGCGGTGAGTCCCGGTACGTCGGCGATGTCCGTCGAGATCAGATGGTGTTTCACGCTGCTCGCGAAATGATCGAACCAGAAGCGCGAGATCTGCGTGAGCACGATGCCTTTGCCGGGCAGTCCGTTCGCCATCACCACGTCGAACGCGCTGATGCGATCGGTGGCCACGATCAACACGCCGGGTTCGCCGTTCGAGAGCGTTACCGAATAGATGTCTCTCACCTTTCCGGATCGACGATCGGGAAGCGAGAGGTTCGTCGTCATCAATGCTGTGCGCATAGCTCTACCTCGCCGTGCTTCCGCCGTCGGCCATGTAGACCGAACCCGTGATGAATGCGCTGTCGTCGCTCGCGAGGAACAACATCAGCTTTGCGATGTCGTCGGGCATTCCGTATCGCTGCATCGGGATCTGGCTTCTGATCGATTCCTTCGCCGCCGATGCATCGCCCGGCGCAATGCCCGCTTCGAGGCTGCGCATCATGCGCGTTTCCACCGGCGACGGATTCACCGTGTTCACCCTGATCTTCATCGGCGCGCATTCGAGCGCGGCCGAACGCATCATGCCGATCACCGCGTGTTTGCTGGTGACATACGGCGAGAGGCCGGGCGCTCCGCCGACACCGGCTACCGACGACGTGATGATGATGCTGCCGCCGCCGCGCTTGGCGATCGCCGGAATCGCCGACTTCAATCCGAGCCACACGCCTCTGACGTTCACCGCAATGACCTTGTCGAACGTCTCGACGTCGTACTCGGTGATCGGCTTGACGATCCCCTCGATTCCGGCGTTGGCGAGAAAGGTGTCGACGCCGCCGTAGCGCTCGGTGGCTATTCGAATGAACTTGTCGTTGTCGGCCGGATTCGTAACGTCGCCGACGCAGTAGCTCACGCGATTGCTGCCGATATCTTTCACCGCATCCTTCAACGCGGCTTCCGACAGATCGACGAGCAGCACGTTGGCGCCCTCAGACGAGAACAATCGGCCCGCGGCCCTGCCGATTCCACCGGCGCCGCCGGTGATGACGGCCACCTTGTCGTTCAAGCGAGACATCGAGTTCCCCTCCTCATACTGCAGTGAGCGCCTGGTCGAAGTCGTCCACCAGATCGTCGGTGTCTTCGATGCCGACCGAAATTCGAATCAGCGAATCCGCGATGCCCATGCTGGCGCGGCGTTCGGCACCCATTTCGTAGTAGATCGTGTGCGCGACCGGAATCGCGAGCGTGCGATTGTCTCCCAGATTGCTGGACTTGATCACGACATCGAGACGGTTCAGAAAATCGAACACGTCGATCTTCGGGTCCAGCTCGAAACTGAATAGCGCACCGGGGTGACGGAACAGGCGCTTTGCCAACGCGTGTTGAGGATGCGTCTCGAGTCCCGGATAGAACACCTTCGCGACGCGCGGATCGCGCTCGAGCTTCTCCGCCAGTATTCGGGTGTTGCGACACTGCTGCTCGAGGCGCAACGCGAGCGTCTCCGCGCCGATCGCAACATGATGGGCCGCCTCCGGGGCGAGCGCCGCACCGAAGTCGCGCAGTCCTTTCTTCTTGATCTGCGTCAGACCCCACATCTGCGTATTGCCGTTGCGGTACTCGGACGCGATGTTCGGAAACCTCTGCCAATCGAATTGGCCCATTTCCGTGAGGCTGCCGCCAAGCACGTTTCCATGCCCCGCGATGTACTTCGTCAGCGCGTTCACGACGATGCTCGCGGCAACAGTGCGCGGCTGAAACAGATAAGGCGACGTCATCGTGTTGTCCACGACATACACCAGACCTTTTCGCGCGCACAGTTCGCCAATGGCTTCGAGATCCGCAACCTGCGTGCGCGGATTCGCGATCGTCTCCACGAACACCAAACGCGTATTCGGCTGGATCGCCGCGCTTACCGCTTCAACCGACGTCGCGTCGACGAACGTCACCTCAACGCCGTGGTTGGCAAAGCTCGCAAACAGGCTGTTGGTGTTGCCGAACAGGAAGGCGCTGGACACGAAATGGTCGCCGGCACGCAGCAGCGCAAACAGCATCGTTCCGATCGCGCCCATTCCGGTGCTGAAACAGACCGACGCGAGGCCGCTCTCCATTTGCGTGATCTTGTGTTCGAGCGCCTCGACGGTGGGATTGATCTGCCGCGCGTACGAGTAGCCCTTCTGACGGCCTTGAAACACGGCCGCGAGGTCGCGCGCGTCTTCGTAACCATATGCGACGTTCGAATGCACCGGTTTGTGCAGCGATCCGTGCTCGATCGGGTTGCGTCGATCGGAATGGACAATCGTGGTGGTGAAGCCCGCCATGACGCGACTGAATTCGTGGGAAGCGGGCAATGTTACGTGACGGCGTCCCGGCTAACCAGCCTCAAACGGCGGACGCGACGGACTCACTTTCAGGATCGGAACGAACCAGCTTGGTGAACGGATTCCGCGCCAAGAGCGCCTTGAATTCGGGCGCCGGAATGGGCCGGCTGAAGATGAAGCCCTGAACTTCGCGACACCCCTGCAGGCTCAGGTATTTCATCTGCGTCCGAGTCTCGACACCTTCCGCGATCAGGTCCAGCTTCAGGCCGTGCGCCATCGCGGCGATCGCGTTGATGATGCTCGCATCCGCCGAATCCGAGCGAATGTCGCCGACGAAACTGCGGTCGATCTTCAAGGTGTTCACCGGAAAATGCCGCAGATACGACAACGACGAATAGCCGGTGCCGAAATCGTCGATCGCGATGCGAATGCCGGTCTTACGCAGCGCGCGCAATTTCGGAACGATCACCTCCATGTCGCGCATGATCGCGTTCTCGGTGATCTCGATCTTCAATCGGTCTGCAGCGAGGCCGGACGCATCGAGATTCGCGAGAAAGCGCTCGAGGAATGCGTCTTGCTCCAACTGCTGCGACGACATGTTCACGGACAGTCGAACGTCGCCGAGGCCCGATCTGCGCCACTCCGCAACTTCGCTGAATGCATGCGACTGCACCCACTCGTCGAGTTGCGTGATCAGGCCCGTTTCTTCGGCAACCGACAGGAACTCGGCCGGCTCGATCAGGCCGTGTCGCGGGTGCTGCCACCGCACGAGCGCCTCGACGCCGATGATGCGTCCGTCCGTTAGATCGACCTGCGGTTGATAGAACACGCGCAACTGGCCGGTTGCGAGCGCGCTGCGCAACTCACGTTCGAGCGACAGGCGCGTCGAGAACTTGTGGTTCATTTCGTCGGAGAAGAACTGATAACCGTTCTTGCCGCGACCTTTTACGTGATACATCGCGATGTCGGCGCTCTGAATCAGCGATTCGACGGAATCGCCCGCCTCCGGATACATCGCCACACCGATGCTCGCGCCGACGAACAACTCGTGTCCGTCGATGACGAACGGTGCCGCCAGTTTGTCGAGGATCTTGCTCGCGATCACCACGACGTCGTCGCGCGTGCGCACTTCCGGGAGCAGCAGCGTGAACTCGTCACCACCGAATCGAGACAACGTATCGCCGCCGCGCAAGCAGCCTTGAAGTCGATTCGCCACGGCTTTCAGCAGCCGGTCGCCCATCGTGTGGCCAAGCGTATCGTTGACGATCTTGAAGCGATCGAGATCGAGAAACATTACCGCGAGGCGCCGCTTGTTCCGCTGCGCCTGCGTAATGGCGAGGCTCAGACGATCTTTGAGCAACGCGCGGTTCGGCAGGTGCGTCAGCAGATCGTGATAGGCCTGAAAATTGATTACCTGCTCGGCTTCTTTGCGCTCCGAGATGTCGCGCGCGGTACCGTATGTGCCGATGAAGTTCTCGTGGCTGCGTTCGTCGTCGTCCGAGTACCGGCCCTTCGCCGTCAGATCCATCCAGACGGTCTGCGCCTGGAACGGGCGTTCAGAGGTGCGCACTCTGCGGCTGCGCACGCGCAACTCTACGTTGCGCGACGCGCGATCGCCGGTCCTGCGCTCGTTGAACAGGTTGCGCGCGGCGTCGAGATCTTCCTCGAAGATCAGTTCCGAATAATGTCTCCCCTTCAGCTCTTCTCTCTGATATCCGAGCAGCGTCTCAAAGCGATCGTTGACGAACTCGAAGCAGCCGTTGCGGTCGAGCAGGTAAACGAGATCAGGTGAGCTGTTGACGATGAAACGATGCAGCCGTTCGGATTCTTTCAGCCGCTCTTCCATCAGGTGATTGCTGTGCTCGAGGCGCCGGTGGCTCAACGCCCGTTCGAGCGTTGCCATCAGCTCGGCGGCTACGTAGGGCTTCTTTACGAAGTCGAACGCACCGCGCGTCATCGCGCGCATCGCGCCGTCGAAACTCGCGTCGCCGCTCACCACGATGAATTTGGCCGTTAGCTTTCGCGACTCCGCGAAGTCGAGCACGTCGTGGCCGCTCACGTCGGGCATGATCAGGTCGAGCAACACGACATCGAATTCGTGCGTGTCGAGCATTTCGAGCGCCGCGCGACCACCGAGCGCTTCGGTGACGCGATAGCCGTGCAGCCTAACGATTTCAGAAAGGCTCTTCAGCAATTCGGGCTTGTCGTCGACCAGCAACAGCCGCGGTTGGTCGACGCTCGATCTCAATACGCCGCGTCCCGAAACGACACTATCGACCGCAGCCAACGCGACAGGCATAGGGAGGTGACTGGCCAAGCCGGTTTCGGTCTTTTGACCCATGAACAACGAGAGTCCGAGTGAACCGCAGTAGCGACCGTAATCTTATCGGGACTCCATTTCCAGCCCCGATGCAGTCGGGACGTCGTTACAAGTTCCCTGCATTTCATCGGCAGAGCGTTCACCAACGACCGCGCACTGTCGGAAACACCAGTGTTCCGTTCGGTAACCCGAACAACCATAACCAATTGAATTAGAATAAATTTATGGCGATGTCTGCATGATGATATCGCCTTGATGTCATTCCCTAACGCAGCGCCGCTCGTTAAGCTACATGCGACACGGTTGGGGGAGCAACGTGAAATGCTGAGTGAACTAACGGAACGTTTCGTCGTGCGATTTCCGCTTTGGCTTCGCCAACGCATCGAAGAGAGCGCGAAATTTTACCGGCGCAGCATCAACTCGGAGATCATCCTGCGGCTCGATCATTCTTTGCGAGGCCTGCCCAACATGGCGACCGAGCACGCGATCGAGCCGCCGATGTTCGCCGCGATCGAACGTTCGCTGCGCAGCAATCTGAGCGACGAAGAGCAGAGCCTGGTGCTGGCGTATCGCCGAATGTCCGCCGCCAAGCGTAAGGCGTTGTTGGATCTCTTGTCGTAGCAGCTGTGCTGACACGGTCTGACATTTGGAAAGCGGAGCTTCTTGATCTGCCCAACGTGATTTGGGAATCAATTCTCCGAAACTACCGCTATTCGCATCACCACATGCGTACGCTCGCGCTTTTCGCTGTCGTGGGCGAGCCACTATTCTTCCTGATCTGGAAGATCTCGGATCCGGGGAGCTACGAGACTCTAACGCTGCGCTTGGTGGGTGCACTGATCTGCGTTCCGCTGCTTTTCGCACACGAACGCGTCAAGGAGGGCCGCGAGAACGAGATTGCCATGACGTTTGTTGTCGCCGTTACCTACTGCCTTCCTTTCCTCTTTTGTTTCTTGCTCTTGCAGAACGCGAGTCTGGTCGTAGCACCAGCGACCACACCAATTCAGTGGCCGCTCCAGTACACAGTTTCGCTGATTCTACTCGTACTTCTGTTCCCTTCAGGGATACTCGCAGGGTTACTCTTCCTTGTGGCGACTGCACTTGCTTGGCTTGCGTTCGTGCTTTCAGGGGGAGAATCAACTCCAGAGGTTTCGCGGGTCGTGTGGCAGCTGATGCCGATCTATCTGTTCATTCTCGCTGCGGGCACCGTCTTCAATGCGAACCGCGAAGTGATCGATCAGGCAAAGTTGCGGGCAATGTCAGAAATCACCTGCAACATCGCACACGAACTCCGCACGCCGTTTCTCGGGATAAAGGCGCTGGCCCAAGGTGTCGGCATGCATCTCCCGGAACTCATTCGTGCGTATGACCTCGCGAAGGCGAATCGTTTCGAGGTGGCGCCGATACGACGCCGTCAACTCGACCGGCTGCGAACGAGCCTGCGCGAGATCGAAACGGAGACGAATTACTCGAACAGCATCATCGACCGGCTGCTGATCAACACGTCCGAGCGGCCGGTGGAAGACCACGAGTTTCAGTACTTTTCCGCGCAGAACTGCGTTATCGAAGCGCTGCACCGCTATCCGTTCGTCGGCACCTACGAACGCGATCTGATTTGTCTCGACCTCGATCGCAACTTCGTCATTCACGCGCCAAACGTGCTCGTGGTGCACGTGTTGTTCAATCTGTTGAAGAACGGCATCTACTACGTGCACAAGGCGGGCAAGGGCGAATTGACCGTAACGATCATCCGCGGCCTGACCGACCCGCACGCGATCATCGTCGAAGATACCGGCACGGGGATTCTGCCGCAGAACCTCAAACGCATCTTCGAGCGCTTCTATACGACGACCGAGTCTGGCCACGGATCCGGCATCGGTCTCAGTTTCTGCAAGATGGTGATGGACGGACTCGGCGGGTCGATTACGTGCGAATCCGAATATCGGTGTCTACACACGCTTCACGCTGCTGTTCCCGAGGACCGAAGATGAGTGAGCAATCGATCACGCCATACTCACATCCGACGACAGTCGTATTCGTCGACGATAACGATCTATTTCTCCAGGCGCTCGACGTGCGCATGCCCGGCGACATGGCGTACAACTGCTTTCACAATCCGCGACACGCGCTCGAGCACATCAACAAGAAACTCGAGCTCGGTCCGATTCCGGATCGGTGTTTCACCAAACCGTCTCGGTCGATGCACCGCCGCGACTCGGTGATCCATCTCGATCTCGGGTTGATCGAGCAGGAGATCACCAACATGGAACGCTTCCGGCGGATCTCGGTCGTGATTGCAGACTTCGCGATGCCGGCAATGAACGGCTTGTCGCTACTCACGAGCATCAGCGATCCATGGACGAAGACGGTTCTGATGTCGGGCGTAGGTGACGAGAAGCTCGCGTTGGAGGCATTCAACGACGGCGTCATCGACCGATACATCCCGAAGAATCGTAGAACGACGCTCGACATGGTGGTGGACTACTCACAGGAGCTGCAGCGCGAGTATTTCCTCGACCAGCAGCGCGCCATCCAGGAATCGTTGTCGTTGAATCCGCCCGAGCTGCTCGGAGAGCCGGCCGTGTCGCAGTATTTCGCCGAGCTATCCAAGAAGTATCGATTCGTCGAGCACTACCTCGTCGATGATCCGCCCGGTTTCGTCTTCGTTACCGCGCAAGGCGCGCTGCATCGCCTTGTCGTGTTGAGCGACGCGGAAGTGGCCGAACAGGTGGAGTATGCCGCGCGGTACCACGCGCCGCCGGACGTCATTCAGGCGCTTTCCACACGCGCGCGCGTCGGCTTCTTCTATGAGCACGCGGAAGATTACGGCGACGATCCGTATCCGTGGCGCGACTATCTGTGCGTACCCACGCGGCTCGGCAGCAATGAAGTCTGGTGGGCCGCGCTGATTTCCGATCCGCCGATGGAAATCGACTTCAGCCCCGTGGAGTCATCCTACGAGGCGTATCTCGACGAGATCGACGCGAAGGTGAAAGTCTCATCGTAACGGCCGTCCGGCCGTTGCCTGGAGATGGCGCGGTACCACGACCCGCTCGATGCCCTCGAACACGAGTTCGGTCACGATCGCGAGCAGCGCGGCGGGGATCGCGCCCTGCAGGATCAGTCCGGGATCGTTCAACGCGAGTCCGGTGACGATCGGATCGCCCAGCCCGCCCGCACCGATGAACGCCGCCAGGGTCGCGGTGCCGATGCTGATCACCGCCGCCGTCCTCACACCGGCGAGAATCGCCGGCAGCGACAGCGGCAAATAGACGTACCGCAACTGTTCGAAGCGACTCAGTCCGATCGCAACGGCAACGCGCGTCACCACGGGATCGACCGTCGACAACGCAGTTACCGTATTGCGAAGGATCGGCAGCAGCGAATACAGAAACAAGGCAGTGATCGCGGGCACCGTTCCGATTCCCAGCAACGGAATCATCAACCCAAGCAACGCAATCGACGGGATCGTCTGCAGCAGACCCGCGACGTACACCATCGATCGCGATAGCCAACGCGTGCGATACACCGCGATCCCGAGCAGCACGCCCGCGACGATTGCGCCGACCAGCGCGATACCGGTCAATTCCAGATGAACGAGCGTATTGTGGCGCAGCGACTTCCACATTTGGCTCTGATCCGAATCGCCGGTCGAGGCGACTCCACGCTTCGCCAGTATGTCCGATGCGACGCGCTGATAGCTGACACCGCCAAACGTGACCTGTGAGTTGAAGCGCTGCATCTGCGCGTTGTCGATGCTGTTTTCCAGCGCGTTGATGGTCGCCTTGACCCGCGCCGGTAGCTCGCTGCGCACTAGCGGTACCGCGCGATACTCGGGAAATACTTCCGGTCGTCGTCGAGCACGCGCAGACCGTATCGGGCGACTTCCCCGTCAGTCGAGTAGATGTCGGTTACGTCGATCGCGCCGTCTTCGAGCGCCTGATACGCGAGGCCATGGTCGATGCCGCCCGGGTACCAGTCGAATCCGTAGGCGGCGACGAGACCGGGCCATCCGTCGGCGCGCTGCAGGAATTCATGACTGACGACGACCTTGAGTTCGCGATGCGCATGGACGATGTCGGAGATCTTGCTGATACCGAGCGCATCCGCGCGCGTGCCCTTCATCGCCAGTGCGTAGGTGTTGTCGAAGCCAAAGTCGCCCAACATCTCCACACGATCGCTCGCCAGCGCCGCGTTCAGTTCCGCGGACTGGGGCGTTGAATCGAGCTTCAGGATCGCGCGCGACAGCGTGCCGGTGTATTCGATGTAGACGTCGATCTCGCGGTGCTTCAGCGCCTCGTAGCAGATCAGCGTGCCCCCGAGGCCGAACCGCCGCTCTACCTCGTAGCCGGCGTGCTCGAGTAGCTGCGCGACGACTTCGCTGAGCAGATAGCCTTCGTTGAAATCCTTGCTGCCCACCACAACGCGCTCGGCTGCCATCGAAGGTTGCATCCAGCAGATCAGCGCAAATGCCGCGATCAGGCGACTCATGCGAGTTGATCCGTCAGCAGCGCATTGACGTAGTCGTTTGCCGGAGCGCGCTGCACCTGATCGACCGGACCGCTCTGCTGCACCACACCGCCCTTCAGAATCACGAGGTGATCGGCCAGGCGAAGGGCCTCGCGGATGTCGTGTGTGACGAGCACGGTGGTCACCGACTCGCGATCGCGCAACCGTACGAACAGGTCGTAAAGGCCTACTCGCGCGATCGGATCCAACGCGGAAAACGGCTCGTCGAGCAGCAGCAGCCGCGGCTGAAGCATCAACGCACGACACAATCCCACTCTCTGTTGCTCGCCACCCGACAACAGGTGCGGGTATCGAGCCCCGAGATCCGGCGAAAGCCCCATTGCCTCCATCAACGATCCGCACCGTTGCTCGATAAAGGCGCCATCGAGGCGCGACAGCTTCGCCAACAAAGTGATGTTGTCGCGCACGTTGAGATGCGGAAACAAACCTGCCCCTTGAATCGCATAGCCGATGCGCCGGCGCCACAGATGCAGTTGGCGTTTCGGGAATCGGTTGGCCGAGGATCTGAATCGTCCCCTTGTCCGCGAGATAGACGGCGTTCATCAACTGCAGCAACGTCGACTTGCCGCTGCCGCTTTCGCCGACGACGGCGGTCGTTTTTCCTTCGGGAAGCGCGAGATTCACGTCATCGAGCACCCATCCCGCATTGAAGCGTTTCGAGACTCCGGAAAACTCGACGGCTGACTCGGTCATCAACGAACCGTGCCGGAATCGTCGGCGAGCTTCTGTTCGATCTTCTCAGCGTGCCGGCACAACGCTTCGACGATCTCGGTTGGCGCATCGAGTTCGGCCAACGCTTGCCGAAACAGCGGCAGCGTGAGTGCGCCGCCAACCCCATCGACGAGCTTGTGCCGCATCCAGGTTCGCCAACGGTCACGCTCTGGTGCGGTCAGCGCGGATTCGTCGCGTCGCGCGCGCAACCGGAACAGTAGTTCGTTCAAGCGTTGGTCAGTAAAGGCGATGTCCGGTGCCGGCTCGCCACCCAGTAGCTGCGTCAATACGTCGCCGCACCGCTGCCGATCGGAATCGCCGATGAAGCCGTCATAGAGCGCGGCATCTGCGTCGCTCGCCGTGCGGGTGCCTTCCCTGCCGTAAACGGCAGCGATCTTCGCGGCAAGGTCAGGCGTAGCTCGCAATGCTTCGAAGCGACGTTGCAACTCGACCATATCGAATTCGAGGCGTCGCGCGTCTTCCTCCCGCACCACCGCAATCGGTGCGACGAATGGGCAACGGTTCAGACGCACCTCTTTCAATCCCGGTCGATCGTCCCTGTCCGCACCAAACAATGCCTCTCTCAGGCGGTCCGCATCCCATTCGATCAATGGTCTGATGTCCGTTGCGAGGTCTACAACGACGATCGAATTGCGGTTTTCCGGGTGGCGCGCCACCGGCATCACGGCCGCAATCGAGCTTCGTTCGCGCGCATACATCCTGGAGACGTGCACGCTCATCTCCGGTCTTTCCGGGCGCAGCAGCCGATGCAAGCGAGCCCGATTCCGCAGGCTGAGAAAGTAGTCGAAGAGTCTGCGTTTCTTGTCGCGGATCAGCCGCGCGAGGCCGATCGTTGCTCGGACGTCCGACAGTGCGTCGTGCGCGGCGGCATGCTCGATGCCGTTCGCAGCCGTCAGCTCGCCGAGGCGAAACGACGGCAGACCCGCTTCTGTCGGCCACGTGATGCCATCCGGTCGCAACGCGGCGGCAGCGCGCGCGAGATCGATGATGTCCCAGCGCGAGTTGCCCGACTGCCACTCGCGCGCATAAGGATCGATGAAGTGTCGATAGAACCCGAAGCGAACGAATTCGTCATCGAAGCGAAGACTGTTGAAGCCGGCCACGCACGTGTTCGGTTGGGCGAAGCGGCGATTCATCGCAACGTACGCTTCCAATTCGTTCATGCCATCGCGATTGATCCGTTGCGGCGTAAGACCCGTGACCGCACAAGCAGACGGATCCGGCAACACATCGATCGGGCATTTCACATACGTGGCAAACGGCGGCTCGATCTCGTCGAGTTCGAGATTGGTGCGAACACCCGCGAACTGAATGATCCGGTCCGTTCTTGGGTCGGTACCGGTCGTCTCGAGGTCATACCAGAAGAATGTGCCGTCGCCGTTCGATTCCTGAGGGGTGCTCGCTATCGCCGTTGCTCCTTTGGTTCGACTGCGAGCATAAACCGTCGCAGCCGAATTGATGTCAGAAAACGAGCGCGTCGCACGACGTGCCGGTGAGTTCCGTCCCTTGATCGGACCGATAGCGGTCACCGAGCTTCTTCATTTCCTCGGCACGCGCATCGGCCTTCAAATCACCCAGTTCGGCCACTTTTGTGTAGAACTGTGGCCACGATTCTCCGGCTTGCGCGAACAGCGCTTCGAACGAATCGTGCAGTTCGTTGTAAGCCGCAAGCGGCACGAAGCGTGCGTTGTTGAGCTTTCCGGAGTCGAAGTACCAGTCCTGGTCGCCGAACTGTTCCGCGTTGGCGCGGTAACACCGTTCGACCGCGCTCAGCAGCTCCGTTTTCAGCAGACGTCGAGCAAACGCGTTGTAGGGTTGGTCGTAGAGCCGTTGTATTTCATCGCGCCACTGGAGGAGGTAGGCGATGAAGCGGTCCGATCTCTTCCATCGCGCCAGAGTCGCATCGATGCGCGCCTGATCGTGCGTGGCGCGCAGCCATTCCAGGACGCCGCGCCGTTCCACGAAGCTCGCAAACGCCTCGTTGAACGGTGTATCGCCCGGGACGAACAAACGACCGTGCGCAAGTTCATGAAAGATCAGGCCGGCAAGATCCGCATCGGGCCAATTGACGAACGTCGACAGCACGGGGTCGTCGAACCAGCCGAGCGTAGAATACGCAACCACGCCGCCAACGACCGTGTCACGCCGCTGCAATCCAAGCTGTCGAGCGTACCGTTCGGCGCCGCTCTGACTGAAATACCCTCGATATGTGGCGCAACCCGCGATCGGATAGCACCACCGGATCGGATCAGTGGAGAACTCTGGCGTCGCGAAAACGTTCCACAGCACGTACTTCCGATCGATGCGGGCGTAGCTCGAGTAGCGACGCTTGGGATCGAGAGCGAGGTTCTCTCTGGCGAACTTCAACAGCGAATCCACCTGCTGCAGTTGCGCGCGCAGCGCGGCGTCAGTCGACGGCGAGGCAATCAGCGCTTCGCTCGGTTGCTTCGCGCGCAGAATCGCCAACTGGCCCGACACCGCCTGGCCATAGAACCCGATGGTCTCGCAGGCTCCGGCCATCAACAGCAGCGCACCAACGAGGATATTACGCATTCAGCCTCGAGCGCTCCTGTTCGGCGCGCGCGGCCGACCACCGCGCTGGTACTGCTGGAGGCCGTATGATAAGAACACCGACCGACACCGCCGATGCTGCTCGATGTCCCTCATCAAAGGCACGATCGCAAGTCTCTATATCGCCGCCAACACGCTGCTGTGCTGCGTGCCGATCTATCTGCTCGCCATTCCGCGCGCACTGATTCCGATCCCCAGTGTGCGGGGCATCATCGGGGCGGGCATGACTCGCGTCATCGACACATGGGTCGGCGGAAATCGGCTGCTGTTGCGCGCGTTGTCGATCTCGAAGATCGATGTTGCAACACAACTCGACCAACCGTTGGCGCGCGATCGTTGGTATATGGTGATCTCGAATCATCAAAGCTGGTCGGACATCCTGATTTTGCAGGATACGTTTCTGAAACGTATTCCGCCGCTCAAGTTCTTCGTCAAACAGCAATTGATCTGGATTCCGCTCCTCGGACTCGCAATGTGGCTGCTCGGATTCCCATACGTGCGTCGCTACAGCCGCGAAGCGCTCGCCAAAGACCCCAGCCTGCGGCGACACGATCAGGAGGCAACACAACGCGCCAGCGAGTTCTTCAAGGAGCGTCCTACGAGCGTTCTGAATTTCATGGAGGGAACGCGTTTCACGCCGGAAAAACACACGTACCAGCAATCCAAGTACCGCAACCTGCTCATGCCGAAGACGGGGGGGTTCGGCTACGTCGTTGCCGCGCTGGGTGAACGGGTCGATCAAGTGCTCGATGTCACAATCGTTTATCCGAATGGCGCACCGTCGTTTTGGGAGTTCATCTCGGGACAATGCAGTGACGTGCGTGTTGAAATAGCAAGCAGACCCGTACCGTCCGAACTGCTCGAGGTACACGAGGAAATGCCAGCGAACGTGCGCGATACGCTGCGTACGTGGGTCGACACGCTTTGGATGCGAAAGGACCAGCGCATAGACGAATTGCGCAAGGCGAACTGAACCGGCCGAACCATGTACGACGACTACTATCGTTTCAAACAGAAGCCATTCTCGATCGCTCCCGATCCGGCCTTCCTCTATCTGAGCGAACGCCACCGGGAAGCGCTCGCGCATTTGATGTATGGATTGCGAACGGACGGCGGCTTCGTGTTGATCACCGGCGAGGTCGGCACCGGCAAAACGACACTGATCCGCAGCCTGATCGACGAGGTCCCCGACGACCTCGACGTCGCTTTCGTGCTGAATCCTCGGCTCACCGTGAACGAATTGCTCGAAACGCTGTGCGAGGAACTCGGAATCCCGGAGCGCAGCGACGTCGCGACGACCAACAAGCACCTGATCGATCGCCTGAACAAACACCTGCTGCGCACGCACGCGCTCGGGCGCAGCACGGTCGTCATCATCGACGAAGCGCAAAACCTGTCGCCCGCGGTGCTGGAACAGATTCGACTGCTGACCAATCTGGAAACCAACGAGCGCAAACTGGTGCGCATCATCCTTCTGGGGCAACCGGAACTCGCCGAGATGCTCGATCGGCGCGAGATGCGCCAGCTGGTACAGCGGGTTACCGCGCGTTACCACCTGGCCGCGCTAACTCGCGAAGATGCACGGGCATATATCGCGCACCGTTTGTCGTTGGCCGGCGGTAATCCGCACTTGTTCACGCGCGGTGCCGCCAACGAAGCATTCCGGTTGAGTCACGGCATTCCGCGGCTCATCAACGTGATCGCGGATCGGGCGCTGTTGGGCACGTACGTCGAAGGACGCCCGCGCGTCACGGCGCGAATCGTGCGTAAGGCGGCACACGAAGCATTCGGACAGCAGGCCTGGCTGCGACCGCACCTGTGGATTGGTGCCGTGGCTGCCTCGGCGTTGGTGGTTGCTGGCGCGTGGGCGTTGTGGGATCACAATCCGCAATGGCGCCCGCAGCAGGCAGAAGTGAGCGAAACGCTGCCGAAGGTCGAACGACGGGCTCCGGCCGCCGACTCGAACACGACCGAAGTCGCAGTGAGCGTACCCGTCGCCACGCCCCCCGTCGCTCAAAGCGAGCCCGCAAACGTCCCAACGGCACCGCTCGGAACACATGCAGCTGCTGCCGCTCCAACGCCAACCTCCACGGTCGACCGGCTGGCGCGCCCTGCTGGCAAGCCATCTGCCGAACTGCAACGCGCTGCGTATGCGGCAGTGTTCGATCGTTGGGGAACGCCGGTCCAACCGAGCGACGTGCCGTGCAATCAGGCGCCGCAGGTTGGGCTGCAATGTCTGAAGTTGAACGGTACGTGGCGCGACATCGAGCGCATCGATCACCCGGTCGTAGTGGAGCTATGGGACGATCGTGCCGAGCCATATTACGCGGCGGTGCTCGGCCATCGTGACGACGTCGTCTCGATCAGGCTCGGCGACCAGACGGTCGAAGCGACGGCGGCCGAATTGGGAAGCCACTGGTATGGCAGCTACATCGTGCTCTGGCAGATGCCGCCCGACTATCGGGGCGCGCTCAAGCTCGGCGATGAAGGTCCGTCGGTGGCGTGGCTGCGCCAGCACCTGGCTGCCGCGTTGCAGATCGATCTGCGCGCTGCCGATCCCGCTCGATTCGACGACGCCTTGCAAGCGGCGCTGATCCGCTTCCAGCGCGAGAACGGCATTGTTCCAGACGGCGTCGCCGGCCCGATGACCTGGATCGCGATGCGCGCGACCGAACCCGACGCTACGCCAAGGCTGAGCGCAGGCGCCTGACATGTCCTACATTCTCGACGCGCTGAAGAAGTCTGAAGCCGAGCGTAGTCGCGGCGTAGTTCCGACGCTTCTCACGCCACCGCAGACGACATTCCGATCGAGCATCATCGGCTGGGGCTTGATGGCAGCACTGGTCATAAACGCCGGCTTGTTCGCTGCGTGGTTGTACTGGCCCCGCGGCGTTGCCCCGACGACGACGATGCGCACGGCGGAACCGACACCGGTCGCAGCATCGACGACCGCAGCACCCTCGACTGCAACTCCTACGGCGGCCCCATTCAGCGCGGCCGCACCGCAACAAGACACAGGTACGGAACCTGAGTCGCCCCTCGAGACGGCTGTTACGCGGCAAGCGAACCCCGTGGCGCCGCCGACGCCAACGCATCGAGCACCCGTGGCCGACACCGATTCAGGCGCCGCCGACCTTTCGTTTTCGACCCACGTGTACGCCACCGATCCTTCGATGCGAGCGGTCACGATGAACGGCAGACGATTCGTCGAAGGCGATGAGGTCCGTCCCGGCGTGCGTATCCGCGAAATCACCGAAACGGGGGTGATACTCGACGTGAACGGACGTCCAATCCCGGTCGACGTTCTGCAGGACTGGCGCTGAACCGGATCAGTGCGGTGTGCGTGCGGCGTGATTGTGGTGGCGGGCGCTCGCGTGGGCACCGCCGCCTGAAAAGCGCCCCTTCAAATAGCTGCCGCTTTCGATGAACACGCCGACGATATCGGCGTCGATCAAACCTGCAGCGGCTTCTTCGTTCAGGATTCGAAAAGCGGTGTCGACGGAGACCGCCGGCTTGTACGGACGGTCCATCGAGGTGAGCGCATCGAAGATGTCGCACACCGTCATGACCTTGCTCGGCAATGGAATCTCGTCGCCGCGACGTCCGTCCGGATAGCCGCTGCCGTCGAGCTTCTCATGGTGAGCGCCGGCGATCAGCGGCACTCGCGACAGCTCCGGCGGCCATGGCAATACGGCAAGGAACTCTCGCGTGTGGCTCACGTGCGCTTCGATCTCGCGCCGCTCGTGCGGCGTGAGACTGCCGCGGCGAACGGACAGAGCCAATAGATCGTGATCTGTGATCAGGTGGCCCGTCGTGCCGTCGAATTCACCGAACTCCATCTGGCGGATCGCCTCCAGATGGCCGAACTCCCCCTCAGCAAGTATGTTGGGATTGTTGGCCAGTGTGATGGCGGTGAAGTAGTCGTCGAGCCGCGACAGATCTCTGCTCAATTCCTGTTTGATGCGCCGCCTCGCCAATTCGAACTCGACCGGATCCGAGTGGAGTACGCTGAGTTCCCGTTCCACGGCGATGCGGCGCAGGCGTTCCTTCTGCAGCTCGAACCGGTAGCGGATCACTTCGAGGCGCTCTTCGGTCAACTTGTTCGCCTTGACCAGGACGTTTTCTCGCACGCCGACCTTGCCGAAGTCGTGCAGCAACGCTGCATAGCGCACTTCGGTTAGTTGCTCGGAACTCACGTTGAGATCGCGGAATCTGGCCAGACCGGAATTCGGTAACGCCGCAAGCAACGAGGTGGTCGTTTCGGCAACGCGGAACGAGTGGCCGCTCGTCGAAGGATCGCGTTGCTCGATCGCTTTCACCGATGCCTGCACGAAGCTCTCGAAAAGCTGGCTGATCTGCCGCAACAGGTCGTTCTTCTGAATCGCTACAGCGGCCTGGCTCGCAACCGCGCGCAACAGATCGGTGACTTCCGCATCGAACGGTACGAACGTAATTCCTTCACGCGCGCGATTCCGACGATTGATGAACTGCAGCACCCCGATCACGCGTGCCTTGTGATCGCACATCGGCAGCACGAGCAAAGACCGGGTCCGGTAGCCTACCTGTTCGTCGAATGAGCGATTGAACGAGTATGGTTCTGACGCATCGATCTGGTACGCATCTGCAATCGCGAGTTCATTGCCGGTCAGTGCGACGTATCCCGAAAGAGAATCGGTGGTCAGCGGTAAGCGCGCTTCTTTGAACGGCACATTCGCAGTGTCGTTCTGAGCCAGCTTGAAGTGCAGACTGCGCACGCCGGCGATCTCTTCGATGAGGTACAGCGAACCGGCATCGCAGTCGGCCAGTTCTCGCGCCTGCGTCAGCAACGTCTCCAACAACTTGACCGGATCGCGCTGCGCGGATAGCGCGATACCGATGTCGGCGAGCTGGTGCGTGCGAGCGCGTCGCACGGCGGAATCGAGTACATCGCGGCGCGTCACCCGATGCAGCTCCGCAACGCGATTGGCGTGCTCTAACAGCCTCGCTAAGGTGTTCGTGGGTGCGTTGTCCGGAATCGCGACGTCGACGCTCTCGAGCGCGATCGACGTGCCGATGCAAACCGCATCGGGGCACAGAACGCGGAACCTCTCGACTTCCGCATCGGTGGACGCGATGCAGGCAGCAGCGCTCACGGACACTGCCGGATCGACCGCGTCGGCGCTATCGACCTGCCATCCCGACTGGCGTGCCAGCAGCAGCAGCGGATGATCGCGATTCGATTGATAGACCAACAATGGTGCGTCTGCACCAATCATGGGGACCCCATCACCTGCCCAATCCTGACGATAGTATGGACTTCGATCAAAGCCCAAGCAGGTAACCGGTCACAGTTTCAGATCGCGATCGTGGCTCGGGTCAGGGACCTTTGGCGGCGACGCTGTCCACGCGCGTCTGCAGGTCGACCAATCGCGAGTTCAGCTGCAAGCGATAGGCGTCGATCGCTTCGATGGCCTTCTCGTTGGCAACCACCCGCTTCGTGAGGCCGGTTTCGATGCCGCTGACGCTCTGCCGCGCGGCGTTGACCTGATCGGTCAACTGACGCTGCTGTGCGACGAGTTGTTTGACCTGTTGATCGACGCTGGCGAGTTGCTGCGCGATGGCGGTCTGCTGGGCCAGCGCCTGCTCCTGACGCGTATCGCTGTTCTTCAGGTCCTTGATTGCCGTCTGCATCCCTTCGATGCTGCCGTCGTGCTCCTTCAGCTTGGTCTGGTCGTCGGCGAGCATCTGCTTGTCGCGCTTGCTCGCGTCCGACAGCTTCTTGATCTCGGTCTCCCACTGCCCGAGTTTGCTCTGCACCTCGGTACCGGACTCGCTCATGACCTGATCGGTGACCTGCAACCGCTCTTCGAGCACCGCGAGGCGACGATCCGCCTGAGTCAACGCGGTCTCGGCCTTCACCAATTGCTGATGTTGCGTCGTGATGAACCAGCCGGCCGCCGCGAGACCACCGAGGAGTACCGCGAACAGCAGGTTCGAACCGAGACCCGATCCACCACCTCCGTCGCGCACTCGGCCGCCCGGACGTCGATATCCAGTGTCGTTCGGATCGGCTGAAATCTTGGGGGCCGGATTCGCGCGCGGCTGGGGCATCGAGGGATCCTGTGGGATTTGCGGCGCGAGTTTAGCCATCGCAGCCGAAGCGGAATAGGGCTTCGCGACCAACCGCGAAGCCCTATGCAGGAAAATGAGACGTGGTTACAGCAGTTGGACGACGGCCCACAGCACGACGGTGAGCGCGAGACCGCTGACGATGACGCCGCGCACGGTCACCAATGGGCCTTGCTTGCCGAAGATCGCATTGAGTTCGAGCGCCGCGATGATCACGAGCGCGACGATCAGCGCCAGCTGTTTGTCGGCGGTCAGACCGCCGTGCGCAAAGTGCGCGCTGGCACCCATGAAAAACAACATCGGAATCGAGAACAACACGTTCGTTCTGGACGCTAGACCCGCCTTCGGCGCGGCAGCTGCCGCCTCCGGTAACGCTTGCCCACCCCCTTTGATCTGTTGGTTGGAGGCAATCATGATCTTCTGGTTCGGCCAGATGATCAGCCAGACGTTGAGGAACATCAGCGTGCCGAGCGTGGCGCCAACCGTGATGTCGAGCGTCCAACCCGGATGGCGATAGGCCAGCATGTACACGCCGGTCAGGAACGTGAAAGCGGCGGCCCAACGGAAGTACCACATTGCGCGCGGCACCAATTTGGAGAACACATCGACGCGTGCGCTTGCGTCGGCTTCCTTGAAGTACTCTCCCTGCACGAAATTGAAGTAGTAGAGCAGACCGATCCACGCGATGCCGAACAGGAAGTGTCCCCAACGTGCCAGGTAGTCCAGCACAAAACCCATGTTGTCCATGCGAATGCCCCCTCAGAGAATTTCAGTAGCGATGTTCGACTGGCTGGCTTGCGCGCGACCTAGAGGAACCGTTGTCCGCGCCGGATCATAGCGCGCTGTTTCGAAAGGTTCCAAGGTTCCCAGAAAAGAGAAGCCCCGCATCAGCGGGGCTTCGTGGTACGCAAGCGTGGCTGCTTACATCATGCCGTCCATGCCACCCATGCCGCCCATGCCACCCATGCCGCCGCCCGGCATTCCGCCCGCTTCTTTGTCTTCGGGAAGATCAGCGATCATGCGCTTCGGTGGTGATCATCAACCCGGCGACCGAAGCTGCAGCCTGCAGTGCAGTGCGCGTCACTTTGGCGGGATCGAGAATTCCCATGTCCAACATGTCGCCGTACTCGCCGGTTGCAGCGTTGTAGCCTTTGTTGCCCTTCAGGTTACGAACCTTGTCGAGCACGACCGAGCCTTCGTCACCGGCGTTCGCAGCGATCTGACGAAGCGGCGCGGTCATCGCGCGCAGCGCAATGCCGATACCGACGTTCTGGTCTTCGTTGTCGCCTTTGAGGCCCTGAATCGCCTGCAGCGCACGAATCAGCGCAACACCACCACCGGCGACCACGCCTTCTTCAACGGCTGCGCGCGTCGAATGCAGCGCATCTTCAACGCGTGCTTTCTTCTCTTTCATCTCGACTTCGGTCGGGGCACCGACTTTGATTACCGCAACACCGCCGGCCAACTTGGCCAGACGCTCTTGCAGTTTTTCCCGGTCGTAGTCCGATGTCGTATCTTCGATTTCCGCGCGGATCTGCTTGATGCGACCTTCGATCTCTTTGCGCGCACCAGCGCCGTCGACGATCGTGCTGTGTTCCTTCGTGCACGAAACGCGCTTTGCACGACCCAGATCGTCGAGCGTTGCGCCTTCGAGCGTGAGACCGACTTCTTCCGAGATGACGGTTGCGCCGCTCAGAACGCCGATGTCCTGCAACATTGCCTTGCGACGATCACCGAAGCCCGGCGCCTTCGCGGCAGCAATCTTGACGATGCCGCGCATGTTGTTGACGACGAGCGTGGCAAGCGCCTCGCCTTCGATGTCTTCGGCGACTACGAACAACGGCTTGCCGGATTTGGCGACCGCTTCGAGGATCGGCAGCATGTCGCGAATGTTCGAGATTTTCTTGTCGCAAAGCAGGATGTAGGGGTCGTCGAGTTCAGCCGACATCGACTCCTGGCTGTTGATGAAATACGGCGACAGGTAGCCGCGATCGAACTGCATACCTTCGACGACGTCGAGTTCGTTCTCGAGCCCGCTGCCTTCTTCGACGGTGATGACGCCTTCTTTACCGACTTTGTCCATTGCGTTCGCGATGATCTCGCCGACAGCGGAATCGCTGTTCGCAGAGATCGTGCCGACCTGGGCGATCGACTTCGTGTCTTCGCACGGCGTCGCCATGCCTTTGATCTGCTCGACCGCTGCTGCGACGGCTTTGTCGATGCCGCGCTTGAGGTCCATCGGATTCATGCCAGCGGCGACCGACTTCAAACCTTCGGTCAGGATCGCTTGCGCCAGCACGGTCGCGGTCGTGGTGCCGTCGCCCGCTTCATCGGAAGTCTGGCTCGCAACTTCCTTCACCATCTGCGCGCCCATGTTCTCGAACTTGTCTTTCAGTTCGATTTCCTTCGCAACGGATACACCGTCCTTGGTCACCGTCGGTGCACCGAACGACTTGTCCAGAACGACGTTGCGTCCCTTCGGGCCCAACGTGACTCTTACCGCTTCTGCCAGGATGTTCACGCCGGCCAGCATTCGCTGCCGCGCGTCATCGCCAAATCGTACGTCTTTCGCGCTCATCGCTTTCTTCCTCTTATATCCAGATTCGAATCGTTAGTCCTTAAGGACCCCGAAGATCTCGCTTTCAGAAAGGATCAGCAGTTCCTCTCCGTCGATTTTCACCGTGCTGCCGCCGTACTGGCCAAAGATGACTTTGTCGCCGACTTTCACGTCGGGTGCCCGGACGTCGCCGTTATCGAGCGCTTTGCCCGGACCTACGGCCAGCACTTCGCCGCGGGACGGCTTCTCGGTTGCAGAGTCGGGCAACACGATCCCGCCCGCCGTTTTGGTCTCTTCTTCCAGCCGACGTACAACCACGCGGTCATGCAAGGGTCGGATTTTCATTGCAAAAGTTCTCCCAAGTCTCTGATTCCTTTGTTCAATTCGCTCGACTCGCGGGGTGAGCTGCACCTGGTCGATTGGCACTCTCCGCGCGGGAGTGCCAATCATAGTGAGGCGCCACCGAGTTTCAAGGCTTAATCCTCAGCACGTGCCTGCGGCGCGAGCGAGCCCCCTATATGCGGGCAGCGTCTGCAACTTCAAGCGCGACGCTCGACGCTGCCGCTCGCAGGGAAAATAATCGTCACGAACCGTCGTCAGGGTATCGATCGTTGAAGCGCGCGCAGTCGGATGAACCGAGCATCGCCGAGCAGGTCTGGCAGGTCATCGCGCTGATTCCGAAGGGTCGTGTCGCAACATACGGTCAGGTCGCGGAGCTGGCGGGTTTTCCCGGCGGCGCCCGCCGCGTCGGACGCATCCTCAGTCAGTTGCCGAGCGGCAGCCGCATACCGTGGCATCGCGTCGTCAACGCGTCCGGCGGCATCTCGCTGCCCGAAGGATCAGGCGGGTTCGCGAGGCAACACGCGCGGCTCACCAAGGAAGGAATCGTGTTCAGCGAATCGGGCCGAATCGCGCTGCGTAAGTTCCGCTGGCGACCTTAGCTTCAGCTTCGATTCCGCGGCGACAACGGCGCGACCCAGATCAACAGCACCATCCCCGGCACCGCGCACACGGCGCACAGCAAGAAGAAGCGCGTCCATCCCAGACCATCCGCAGGCACACCGATCGCCATCAGAACATCCATGAACCTGGTGGCGAGTCCACCGGAGTGCGCGTCGCTGTTGCCTTCGACTAGAAAGCCGGTGGTCGCGCTCGCGAGCGTGCGCGGTACTGCCGTAAGCGCGGTGAACAGCGCGAACTGAGTCGCAGCCATGGCCGGCGCAGTCTCGCGCATGATGTAGGCGACGAACGCCGCGGTACCGAGGCTCATGCCGAACGACTCGAGCGCCAGCACGATCGCGAGCGCCCACGGATCGTGTCCAACTTCCGCCAGCACGGCGAACGCGAAGATCGCGGCTAACTGCGCAAAGCCGAATATCCACAGCGCACGGTTGATCCCCAATCGAAGCATCAGGATGCCGCCTACCAACCCTCCCGCGATCGCCGGCCACAAACTGGCGTTCTTTGCGATGAGCCCGATCTCTGTGCGGGAGAAGCCGAGATCGAGATAGAACGGCGTCGCCAACGCGGTGGCCATGCTGTCGCCGAGCTTGTAGAGAAACATGAACGCCAGCACGAGCGCCGCATACCCGATGCCGCGACGCGTGACGAACTCGTGAAACGGTTCGACGATCGCCTGACGCAGCGTTCGAGGCGCGGCCGGGTGCGCGATTGCTTCGCGTATCGACAGCGTCAGCCCCACTCCGACCAGCATGAACAGCGCGACGATCGTGATTACCCAATCCCACGCCATCGAGTCGGAGAGAACGAACGCGAGCGAGCCAGGAATGAGACCGGCGAGCCTGTACGTCTGAATGTGTACGGCATTGCCGAGACCGAGTTCCAGATCGGGCAGCAACTCGCGACGGTATGCGTCCAGGACGATGTCCTGGGTCGCGCTGAAGAACGCCACAATTCCTGCGAGCCACAGGATCGTCTGCAGGTCGTAGGCCGGCTGCCAACGACCGACACACACCATCGACACGATCAACGCCAATTGCGTCGCCAACATCCAACCACGGCGGCGACCCAGAAGCGGCAACTGATAACGATCGAGCAGAGGGGACCAGACGAACTTCCAGACGTACGGCAGCTGAACCAGCGCAAGTAATCCGATCTGCTTGAGGTCGACCCCTTCGCTGCGCAGCCACCCCGGTATCAGTTGAATCAGGAAGAAGAACGGCAGTCCGGACGCGAATCCGGTGAAGGCGCAGATGATGATGCGACGGTTGAGGATCCTTCGCAGGAGCGGCTCGTCGGCGCTGGCCTCCACTCCTACGGCCCGATCAGTCGCGGAAATTCTCGAACTGCAGCGGTATCTCCAGCTTGGCTTCACGCAACATCGCGATTACGTCTTGGAGGTCGTCGCGCTTTTTGCCCGTGATACGGATCTTCTCACCTTGAACGGAGGCCTGGACCTTGAGCTTCGATTCCTTGACGCGCTTCACGATTTCCTTGCCATGGTCGCGGTCGATGCCTTGCACGATCTTGTAGCGGCGCCGTTTTTCATTGCCGGAACCTTCGATTCCTCCGGGATCGAGGCAACCGGTATCGACCTTACGACGCACGAGCTTGTCGCGCAGAATGTCCTCCATCTGCTCGATCTGAAACTCTTCCTGCGCGCGAATCAGGATGGCGTCCTCTTCGAGTTCGAACGACGCGGTAACGCCACGGAAGTCGAAGCGTGTTCCGAGTTCGCGACTGGCCTGATCGACCGAATTGCGAACCTCCTGCATGTCGACCTCGGAGACGATGTCAAACGTCGGCATGATTCGTCCTCTTCCGCGCCGTGACTCTGACTGAATCCGCACGCATTACATTAATCGTCCAAAGCCGTGCGACACCGTTCCTTGACAACCCTGCACCCCTACTTGAATCTACCTTCGATCTCGATCGAGCCCTCCGCCTAACTTACATGTCGCACGAGGACATTCCAATCCTGGTGGTCGATGACGCTAAGTTCTCCAGCGCCATCATCGCCAAGGCGCTGCGCAGCGGCGGGTTTTCCAATGTGCGATTCACCAACAATCCGCTTCAGGCTCTGCGCTCCGTAGAAAAGCGGCCCGCGCAAATACTCATCGCCGATTGGCTCATGCCGTCGATGGACGGGCTCGAGCTGACTCGCCGCATCAAGAAGCTCGACGATGCGACAGGACACTTCACGTACGTGATGCTGCTGACCGCGCGAGACGACATTCAGGCCATGCACGAAGCCTTCAAAGAGGGAGTGGACGATTTCCTCAACAAAGCCAACCTGCGCGGCCAACTCCTGCCACGCGTGTTCGCCGCGCAGCGCATTGCCGAACGACAGAACGAACTGCTGCGAACGAACAAGCTATTGCGCCGCAAGGTCCGCGAGCTGACGACCACCGATCTGGTCGATCCTGTGACCGGACTCGGCAACATGAAGTTCACGCTCGATCGGATCGGATCGTTGTCGAAGGAAGTCGAAGCGCGCGGCGGCGCGGCGTGCATCCTGCTCGTCGGCATCAACAATCTCGACGTGATCGAGAAACAGTATGACAAGGCGGTGATCGACGAATTGATGTCCGGCATCGGCGCCAAACTAAGGCAGCTCGTACGTCCGCTCGACGTAGTCACCCGCCCCGAAGCGAACATGTTTGCAGTGACGATGTTGCAACCCGACATCGAGAACTGCACGTCCACCAGTTTCCGCCGCATCTTCGACAACCTGTACATGCACTCCTTCAAAACCAGCGAAGGTTTCATTCCGGTGGTCGTTGGAGTGAGCCTCGTCGCGGCGGACACGCGTACCACCATTCCCGATCCGCGCACGTTCATGCGAACCGCATACGACGCGCTCACGCGATCGTTCGATACCGGCATCATCACGGTCGTTCGGTATGGAGAACGCATCGAGAGTCCGGCCCGCACCTGAGGCGTCGATGCCGAACCGCCTGACACGAATCACGACTCGAGGCGGCGACAAGGGCGAAAGCAGTCTCGCCGATGGTTCCCGCCACTCGAAGTTCGCCCCTCAGTTCGGTGCCCTCGGCGATATCGACGAGCTGAACTGCGCCATGGGCATCGTGGTGACGCAACTCGAGGAGGCACACCCGCTGCGCGCTACGCTGATCGAACTCCAGTCCAGGCTGTTCGATCTCGGCGGCGCGATCGCAATGCCGGGAACGGCGTTTTCTCTTTCGGACGAAACGAACGCACTGGAGCTGTTGGTCGCACAATACGCGCAACAATTGGGTCCACTCGCTAACTTCATTCTGCCGGGGGGAACGCCCGCGGGTTCACAGGCGCACCTCGCCAGAGCCGTTTGCAGACGAGCCGAGCGCAGCGTGTGGCAACTGATGAACGATCGACCCGACGACTACGACGCGTCACTCGGCGTGTTCCTCAACCGACTCAGCGACGCGCTGTTCGTATTTGCTCGCGCGTTGAACCTCGACTCGCCAGAACTGCTGTGGCAACAGCGCCCGCGAACCTGAGACGAGAACGGTCTAGAGCAAGATGCGACGCATGTCGGCCAACGTCCGACACAGCGTCGTCACGAAACGTCCCGCTTCCGCACCGTTGATCGCGCGATGATCGTAGCTCAGCGAGACCGGCAACATGCGCCGCGGTTCGAACTCGGTGCCGTTCCAATGTGGGCGCATCGTCAGGCGTGATACGCCGAGGATCGCGACCTCCGGCGCGTTGATGATCGGCGTGAAGCCTGTTCCGCCGATCGCACCAAGGCTCGAGATCGTGAAGCTCGCGCCTTGCAGGTCGTTCATAGCGAGCTTGCCTTGTTGCGCTTTCTGCGACAGCGATTCGATTTCCTGCGCGAGATCGAATACGCCTTTCTGATCCGCATCGCGCAGTACCGGCACGACCAATCCCTCGGGCGTGTCGACCGCCAGTCCGATGTGGTAGTAGCGTTTGACGATCAGATGACGGACCGACGAATCGAGCGACGCGTTGAACGTGGGGAACGAACGCAGCGTCGCTACCGTTGCTTTCACGATGAATGCGAGCGGGGTCAGCTTCACGCCTTTTGCTTGCGCTTCGACCTTTAGTTCCTCGCGGAACGCTTCGAGGTCCGTAACGTCGGCCTCGTCATGTTGAGTAACGTGAGGAATATTGAGCCAGCTACGATGCAAGTTGTCCGCACCGCGGGCGCGAATTCGGGTCAACTCGATCGTTTCGACTGAGCCGAAGCGCGTGAAGTCGATAGTCGGCACCGCCGGAATCGCACCACCCGACGCACGCGGTGCGGCCAGTGCCGCTTTGACGAAGGCATCGACGTCGTTCTTGAGTATTCGGCTTCGCGGACCGCTGCCTTTCACTTTCGCGAGGTCGACCCCCAACTCACGCGCGAGTCTGCGCACCGACGGACCCGCGTAGACGGTTTCACTGGGGGGCGACGCGACGGGAGCGGAAGCGTCAGGCCGTGAGACAGCTGGCGCCGGCTCGCTTGGCGGAACTGGCTTCGCGGGCGCGGTCGACTCAACCGATTGTGAACGCTGAGGAATCTCGACAGCATTCGTTGCCGCCGCACTCGGGTCAGCTTCGGTAGGCGAAGTAGCCTCGATCACCGCCAGGAGACTGCCTTCGGTTACGGCGCTTCCTTCGCTCACGTCGACCGACGCCACTCGACCAGCAACCGGCGACGGGATTTCCATCGACGCCTTGTCGGATTCGACCACCACCAACAGGTCATCTATCGCGACGTCCTGTCCCGCCTTGACCTTCACCTCGACGACCGTAACGTCTTTGGCTTCGCCGATGTCGGGAATGCGGACCTCGAACCGGCGCGACGACTCGGCGGGTTTGGGAGCCGCTTGCTTCGCTGCGGGCGGTGGCGGTTGCGGTGGTGGAGCCTGCGTCTGTTGGAGCCTGCGTCTGTTGGAGCTGTTGTCGCCGCGACCCGTTCCGTCACTCGCCGACTCGGCTTCGATCACGGCGATGGCCTGGCCCGCATGGACCTTGTCGCCGAGCGCGACGACGATCTTGCGCAACGTTCCGGCGACGGTTGCCGGCACTTCCATTGACGCCTTGTCCGACTCGATCACGATCAACGGATCGTCTTTGGCGATCTGCGCGCCGACCTTCGCGAGGATCTCGATGACCTCTACGTCTTCGGCGTCGCCGATGTCGGGGATCAGAACTTCCTTCTCTGCCATTGCCGGTCCCTGTCGCTTCAGACGAGCCGCGGATTAGATTTGTCGGGCTCGATTTTGAAGCGGCGCATTGCGTCCCTGACCACGCTGCGCGCGATGATTTGTTGATCGGCAAGCGAAGCGAGCGCGGCCACCGTGACGAAATGTCGATCTACTTCGAAGAACCACCGCAGCTGTTGCCGCGTATCGCTACGGCCGAATCCATCGGTGCCGAGCACGCGATACGACGCCGGCACATACGGCCTGATCTGTTCCGCATATACCTTCATGTAGTCGGTCGCGGCGACGACCGGCGCATCGTCGCCCTCGAGGCATTGTTCGACATACGATTTTCTGGGTGCCTCGTCAGGATGCAGCATGTTCCACCGATCGACGTCCATTCCATCGCGCCGCAACTCGTTGAAGCTGGTCACGCTCCAGATGTCACTGGCAACGCCGAACTCCTTGAGCAGATCCGCCGCGGCGATCACCTCGCGCAGAATCGTGCCGCTGCCCAGGAGTCGAACGCGCTTGCGGTCATCGCACTTTCGGTGTCAACCGGTAGATCCCTTTGACGATCCCCTCTTCGACGCCGTCAGGCATTGTCGGCTGTTGATACGGTTCGTTCATGACGGTGATGTAGTAGAAGACCTTGTCGCCTGCCTCGTACATCCGTTTCAGACCGTGGTGAACGATGACCGCCAGTTCGTAACCATATGTCGGATCGTATGAGCGGCAGTTCGGAATCGTCGATGACAACAGATGACTGTGCCCGTCCTGGTGCTGCAATCCTTCGCCGTTCAGCGTGGTGCGGCCCGCGGTACCGCCGAGCAGAAATCCCCGCGCCTGAATGTCGCCTGCGGCCCACGCGAAATCGCCGATGCGTTGGAAGCCGAACATCGAGTAGAAGATGTAGAACGGGACCAGCGTCTTCCGGTGCGAACTGTATGCGGTCGCCGCAGCGATCCACGCCGACATCGCGCCCGCCTCGTTGATGCCTTCTTCCAGCACCTGCCCTTGTTTCGATTCCCGATACCCGGCGATTTCGTCGGAGTCTTCCGGTTCGTAGATCTGCCCTTCGGACGAGTAGATGCCGAGTTGGCGGAACATCCCTTCCATGCCGAAGGTGCGCGCTTCGTCGGGCACGATCGGTACGACACGCGAGCCGATGTCTTTGTCTCGAACGAGCGACGCCAACATCCTGACGAACACCATCGTGGTAGAGATCTCGCGATCGCCGCTGCCCTTGAGCTGCGAGTCGAAGATGGCGAGGTCCGGCACCTTGATGTCGTTCTCCACGACGACGCGGCGCGGAATGAACCCGCCGAGCTGCTCCCGATTGCGACGCAGATACACCATCTCCGGCGTGTCGGGTCCCGGCCGGTAGTACGGCACGCGCGCGAGATCGTCGTCGGTGAGCGGAACTCCGAACTGATCGCGAAAATGCTTCAAATTCTCGAGACCCAGCTTTTTCACCGAATGGGTCGTGTTCTCCGATTCGCCGCCTTCGCCCATCCCGTAACCCTTTACGGTCTTGGCGAGGATGACGGTGGGTTCGCCACGATGATTCACGGCGGAGTGATACGCGGCATAGACCTTGAACGGATCGTGCCCACCGCGGTTCAGCCGCATGATGTCGGCGTCGGACAAGTTCTCGACCATCTTCAACAGCTCGGGCGACTTGCCGAAGAAGTGCTCACGCGTATACGCGCCGCCTTTGGCCTTGTAGTTCTGATATTCACCGTCGACGGTTTCGTTCATGCGCTGCTGCATCAAACCTTTGCCGTCGTTGGCAAAGAGCGGATCCCACAAGCGACCCCACACCACCTTGATCACGTTCCAACCAGCACCGCGAAAGGTGCCTTCGAGCTCCTGAATGATCTTACCGTTGCCCCGCACGGGTCCGTCGAGGCGCTGCAGGTTGCAATTGACGACGAAGATCAGATTGTCGAGCTTTTCGCGCGCCGCGAGCCCGAGCACGCCCAACGACTCCGGTTCGTCGCACTCGCCGTCTCCCAGGAACGCCCAGACTTTGCGATCGCCCATCGGTACGAGATCGCGGCTGTCGAGATACTTCATGATGTGCGCTTGGTAAATCGCCTGGATTGGACCGAGCCCCATCGAAACCGTTGGGAACTGCCAGTAGTCCGGCATCAGCCACGGATGCGGATACGACGACAATCCTTTGCCATCCACTTCACGACGGAACCGATCGAGATCGCCTTCGTCGAGCCGACCCTCGAGAAACGACCGCGCATAGATACCGGGAGAGCTGTGGCCCTGGAAATAAATCAGGTCGCCTGGATCGCTGTCGGTCGGTGCGCGGAAGAAGTAGTTGAAGCCAACGTCGTAGAGCGTTGCCGCTGACGAGAACGTCGCGATGTGTCCGCCGAGATCGTCGCCCGACTGATTGGCGCGCATGACCATCGCGAGCGCGTTCCAACGAATCAGCGAACGGATGCGCCGCTCCATGAACAGGTCGCCCGGCATGAACGCTTCTTTGTTCGCCGGAATGGTGTTGCGATACGGCGTCGTGATCGTATACGGCAGGCGCGCGCCGGTTTGTGCCATCCGCGCCGACAGACGCTCGAGCAGAAAATTCGCGCGCTCGGTACCGTCGTTATCGAGCAGGTACTCGAGCGCGTCCAGCCACTCTCGCGTTTCGGCCGGATCGGAATCGGCAAGGTCGCGCGGAAAAGCCATAGCGTCCCTTCAATGGTTCGAGTCGGAATTATAGTCGGCGGGCCACAACCACGCCGCGCCGCGAACGCCGCTGCTTGAGCCGTGTACGGCAGGTACCAAGCGGGTGTTCACAGCGTCGGAGAATACATACGCTCCCCAAAGCTCCGGCACGCGCCGATATAGGGTCTGTATCCCGGACACGCCCCCGCCGAGCACGATCACCTCCGGATCGATGATATTGACGATCTGCGCGAGCGATCGCGCGAGCTGCCGGCAATACAGATCGATCGTGCGCTTGCAGTTCGGGTCGGCAGCCGCGGCAATGTCGCGCGGTTCCCGCTGTTCACCCCACAGCAAGGCGTGGGTCCGCGCCAGACCGGGTCCGGACAGGAACGTCTCGATGCAATTCGCCCGGCCGCAATAGCAAGGTCGCTCGTCCAACCGAAGCTCCAGTTGATCCAAATCGGCGCGGAAATACGGCAGCGGCGTATGTCCCCATTCACCCGCTATCCCGTTCGGTCCCTGAATGAGGCGACCGTGTGCAACGATGCCGCCGCCGACACCGGTTCCCAGGATCACGCCGAACGACGTGCGGGTGCCGGCTGCGGCACCGTCGACCGATTCCGACAACGCGAAACAATCGGCATCGTTCGCAATACGGACGCGATCGCCGAGGCGACGCGTGAGGTCGCCCAACAGCGGTCTGCCGTTCAACCACGTCGAGTTGCAGTTTTTCATCAGTCCCGTCGATGGCTCTACGGCGCCTGGTGTCCCGGCGCCGACAGCGCATCGGTGTCCCGCGATTCGATCGAGCGCTTCAACGAGGTTGGCGACCGTTTCGACGGTAGCTTCGTAGTCGAACCGCGGTGTCGCGACGCGCTCTCGCGCCTCAACGGTTCCGTCATCACGAACGAGAATCGCCTCGACCTTGGTTCCGCCGAGATCAACTCCGATGCGCGACACCCGATACTCCCATCGTCCGCAAAACGTCTCGGAAGAGGCGCGACCAATCGAACGACGTACCAGGGTCGCTCTTGCGCTGCGGCGCGATTTCCTGATGCCCGACGACCCCGTCGAGTGACAATCTCGGATACCGATTCATCAGCGCCACTACGAGTGCGGCCAGCGACGCGTACTGTGCTTCGTCGTAGTCGACGTCGTCGGTCCCCTCCAGTTCGATGCCGATCGAATAGTCGTTGCAGCCCTCTCGACCGCGATAGCTCGAGACACCGGCGTGCCACGCACGGCGATGGAATGGGACGAACTGGGTCACGTTGCCCCGACGATCTACGAAGAGATGCGAGGACACACGTACACCTTCCAAGTCGCTCAACGCCACATCGACGGTGCAATCGAGGCAGTTCGTGAAAAACTGTTGAACGAGTCCGCCGCCGAATTGGCCCGGCGGCAGACTGATGTTGTGAACTACCACTAGCGCTATGTCGTCAGGGTCGGTGCGATCGTCACAGTTGGGTGACGCGCATCGAACAACACCGTCAATCCAATGGTCCGCACCGATCTGCACGCTACTCACTCTCGCGCAAACGTGTGATCGGCATCGTGCCGGAACGATGTCGGCATCACAAGCCGGCTAGTGGCATCGCAACGAACGCGACGAAGTGTTGCGTGTTGGAAACGCACGACTAATATCAGCCGTCTCTGTCTCGAGACCAAGCGGATGAAACTGGACGATCTGCTCGCGGAAGCGATCGAACGCAACGTGCGCGAAGCGCTCGCTGAGGACATCGGCGACGGTGACGTCACGGCGCAACTCATCCCGACGGACACACGCGGGCGCGCCTTCGTGATCACGCGCGAGAACGCCGTGCTCTGCGGTCGACCATGGGCAGACGAAGCATGCCGACAGCTCGATCCGACGATCGCGGTAACCTGGCATGCAAATGACGGCGATCAAGTGTTCGAGAACCAGCGGCTATTGTCGTTGGAAGGGTCTGCACGCAGCCTGCTGACGGTGGAGCGCACGCTGTTGAACTTCCTGCAGCTGCTTTCAGGTACTGCCACGGCGGCGCGACGGTATGCGGATCGATTGACGAATACCCAATTGCGCGTACTCGATACGCGCAAGACGCTGCCTGGGCTGCGGATCGCACAGAAGTACGCCGTCCGCTGCGGCGGCTGCTACAACCACCGGCTCGGACTGTTCGACGCGTTTCTCATCAAGGAGAACCACATTGCCGCCGCCGGTTCCATTGCCGCCGCGGTCGAGCGCGCCCGTCAGATCGCGCCCGACCACGTCGTCGAGGTCGAAGTCGAGAATATCGAGGAGTTCCGCACAGCTCTGATCGCAGGCGCAGATATCATCATGCTCGACGATTTCTCGGAGAAGGACATGCACGCGGCCGTTGCGATCAATCAAGGGCAAGCCAAGACTCGAAGTGTCCGGCGGAGTGACCCACGCCACGATCGCCGCCATCGCCGCGACCGGCGTCGACTACGTCTCGATCGGTGAACTCACGAAGGCGGTCGCGCCGATCGACCTTTCGATGCGATTCGAAGACTGAAACGTATGAATCGACTTCAGGCTTTTCTGATCCACCTCGGGATCAGTCTTTCGATCTTCGGCGTGCTCGCGTATCTGGTCGTCAAAGTCTGGTACCCGGACTTCTTCTTTCATACCGACGGCGGTTGGCAGGGACTACGTTTGCTGCTCGGTGTCGATCTGGTGCTCGGCCCGATGCTGACGCTCATCGTCTATCGCGCCGGCAAGCCTGGACTGCGTTTCGATCTCACGGTCATCGGCGTCGTCCAATTCGTCTGTCTCGCCGCCGGTGTCTGGATCGTTCACGGCGAGCGGCCGTTGGCGATCGTCTACGTCGATGGCTCGTTCTACAGCGTCACTGCACAGTCGTTCAAGGAGATGGACGTTCCGGTGCCGGATCTGGACGCACTGCCCGGTCCGTACCCGAAGTGGGTCAGCGTCAAGCTGCCGAAGGACTACGACGACCAGTCCGCCATACGCGGCGAGATGCTCGGCAGCGGACGCATGCTCTCGACTCGGTCGGAACACTACGCGCCGTTCGACATAAAAGACCTCGATGAAAAGGAGGCTCGTCAAGCGAAGGAGATCGTGGACCGCGACCGCGACTCGCACGCGCTGCCACCTTGGCTTGCCGAGCACGGTGGTGGAATCGGACGACTATCGCTTCTACCTATTCGGCGCGCGATACGCCTATTGCTACCTTGGCTTCGACGCGAACGGGGAGCGATTCGTCGGGATCTTGCCCGTGCGCGCGAGCAGGTTAGGAGAACCAAGGGCGCTCACGCTTCGCTTCAGATGCTGGCCAGCGACGCTCTGCGCTCTTTCAACTCCGCGACGAACGCCGAATCACCCGCCGCTGCCGCGTACGCATCCAAACGGTCAAAGTAGCGGTCGCTCGCATTCGGATCGACCGCGCCGCAGGCGCTCCATCCATGGATACACCACGTTGCGCAGCAGCCCATAGCCCTTCGATTCCTGTGACGTCGCCGCAGTAGTACTGCAACAGCCGATCGATTCCTGGAACGAAGAGCGGGTCCAGCCCAATTGCGAATAGCAACAATTCCTCCGTCGACTCACCCGGAGGCGCGTCCGCCCGCCGGCGGGAACTCGTCGAGAAATTGCGCGAAGCGCAGATAGCTCAGCGTGTTCCACGGATCGGCAGCCAGCGCCCGATGGAACGTCAGATACGCCTGCTCGCGGCAGATAGTCGCGAGTCCGGCTCCGCCCGCGCCGCTCGATGCAACAGTATCGCTTCACCGAGCACCGGAATGCCTCGATTGCCGTTGATGCGTTGCGCGATGCGCGCATATTCGAGCATCCGGTGTTCGTCGCCACGAATCGATGTGACAAGCCCCAAGCTCGTTGGCTTCTGAAAGACTCCCGGCCGTTGCCACGTCCAGCGCCAGGTACAGCCACATCACGCAACCCATCGCGATGCCAACGCCGACGGCGCGCGCGGTACTCTGAATCGGCGTGCTCAGTGCGGGCTGCGGCCACCGCTCGTGAGAATAATCGCGCACCCAACAGCCCAACGAGGATGCTGAGCGGCAAGCTATAGAACATGAAGTTGACCAGTGCGTGAGCGCAGACGGCGCAGCAGCGCGAGCGCGAAACCGAGATCTGCAAGCGAGGCGTCGCGCGGGTCCGATCGAAGCAACATCCGGGCGCGACCCAATACCGCTCCGACGAACAAGCAACAGCAGTGCCAGGAAGCGGCACGCCGCCTTCGACGAGGAACTGAACATAGTCGTTGTGAACGAACAGCCCGGCAGTATCCTGCTCGAGCGGCGAGCGATAGCTCGGATAGAGCAGAGGAAAACAAAACACGCCAATGCCGAACGGATGCTGCGCGAACATCGCAAGCGCCGACCGAATCAGTTCGTAGCGAACCGTCCAGTCCGCCGCCGAATTCGAGTCCCTTCGCCGGCGCGTCGGTCAACGCCGTGACTGCAACCGCGACAACTATCGCGAGCGCAACAACTCCCAACTGAGCGAAGCAATCGTCTCCAGGCCGACGCGTCGGATCAGCAGCAATCGACGATCCATAGCGCGAACGCGACGCCTACGATCACCAACGCAGTCCGCGATCGTGTCGCGATGATCGCCAGGACCAGTATGAAGCTCGACGCCAGCACTAGAGCATGTCGATACGCGAGGTCGTCTCGTGCACCGCGCCAGCCTTGCGCGAGATACCGATGAACGAGCGGAATCCAAACCAGATACATCAAGGTGGCGTAGTTGTTCGGGTCGAGCCAACGGCTGATGCGCACGCTCACCGAGCAACACGAACCGTGACGCAAGACACGGCAGCGAGTGCGATCACCAACGCCGAGATCGAAATCGTGCAGCACGCGCCACGCCATCGCGTTTTGCATGACTGCCGAGCCGCTGATGAACGCGAGCGGCGCCGCCGCAAGCACCCAGCTGGCTGCGAAACTGTTCTCCGGTCTGATGCTCAGTCGATACGCAACCACCAGGTAGCCGAGCATCGCGAGCGCAGGCCGAATCCCCGAACGTTGGCCTCGAGTTCGTCCGCGATCGCGGAGGAGCCGACACAGACGAGTGCTACCAGCAAAGCAGCGACCGCGAGCCCCAGATAGACAAGATTGGCGCCGTATCCTGGAAGACGCAGGCTCGCGCCATCGCGAGCGTTAGCAGGATCGCAGGCCGCGATCGAGTCGTCTGCGCGAATCAGCGTGGATGGTCATCTGCGACAGAGGTACAATTCGGATTCTGGTTGACGCGCGACATCAGGACGCCGTCAGCGCGACACGTCCTTGCATCAGCTCGATTCTAGCGGCGCGCATCGATCGGTGTGGTGCCGGAAAGTGGATTCGAACCACCGACCTACTGATTACGAATCAGTTGCTCTACCAACTGAGCTATTCCGGCGAGACCGCGGCGCGCAGAATAACCGGTTTTCGAGCGGGGCCTTAAGGCGTGCCTGCTAGCAGACGATCTTCGCGGGATACTGGCGACAGACGGTCGTGCCGACTCGATCGGTTGCCGTCACGTGTAGCTGGTCGCTGCCGACGACGAATCGTGTACACGGTGCCGTCGTTCTCCTGCGGCTGCCACCCGAGCAGCCGGCAGGTTTGCGTCAGGTCGCGCCGTTGTAGACGCCCGGCTGGTAGACGCCGTTGCGCAGACGGTAGTCCTCCTCGAACGACTTCGACCGTCGCAATGTTGTTGACCAGCGCACCGATTCGCGAGGTCTACACGTAGCCCTCTGTACGCCGGTAGCGCGATCGCCGACAGTACCGCGAGACATCCGACCGCAACCATCAGTTCGATTAGGGTGAAGCCCGACTGTTGTCGCATACGCAGGTTTGCATCATCAGAATCCTAAGACACGAAAAAGGAAGGGGCCATCGGCCCCTTCCAGAGTTATGACGAGTCGGTTCAAACTCAGATCTGCGTCCAGTCCACGACTACCGGTTTTCGTCGACAGATGACGCCGTGAAGTCGCCGTAGGCCGGGCACGTCGACCGACAACCGTACCGGTGATGGCGGAGGCGAGCGGTCGGCCGCCGTACCGCGACGCCAACGACTCCCGCTGTCACTGGCGACTGCCGTTGCATACGGAGGACCGACCACCCGGCGCCTTCCGCCTTGGCTGTTCATCGCAGTGATAACGCGGAGCGGCCTGAAGCGCCGCAATCTGCGCTGCGGCGTCTGCGTATGGCATCCATCGCGACGGCTTGGCCTGGACTCTTGCGCAGTCTCGTTCTGAACAAAGCGAGCGCCTTCTTCCCAGTGCGCGTTCACCTTCGACATGTTGGCGTTCTTGATGTAGTCCTGATAAGCGGGCAGCGCAACAGCGGCGAGGATGCCGATGATGGCGACCACGATCATCAATTCGATAAGGGTAAAACCCTTCTGCATTGCGTGTTTCATCGTAGTTAGCTCCATACTCCAAAGCGTCAAATCACAATCAGAACGATAAAGCGGACGACTGTCGTTCATTCCGATTCTTCGTCAGCCTCCGCGGAAGGTGCAAGTCGCTATGCCAAGGCCGACCTTTTCCGTTTCGCGTTTACTCGCGAGCGCCTTTTACCAACAGCTTCAACGCGTTAGGGGAGTCTAGTCGATTCTCCGCGCGATGCCACCCAATTCGGTCACTCGATGCTGTACGTTACTTGCCACGTCACAAGCTGACCCACGCCGTCACTGGCATAACATACCGGGTCGCACTCGGATCGCGTTGTGCCCTTTGTGACCCCTTTATCGACACTCTAGTGACGCGCGATTAGACTTCGGCCCTTATGCGCGACTACTGTTGATGGTCAAGGAAATAGCCGACCGACAAGGACTGCGATCGTCAATGGCTACGCAAACGGTACCGCTCTCGGGACTCGCTCGACGCCTCGTCGAGGACGGCATCCTGGACGCGGACACAGCTCAGACGGCCAGCGAAGACGCCAGAAAGGCCGGTCTTGCGTTCGTCAGCTTTCTGATCCGAAACGAACTCGCAAACCCGCGCTCGATCGCCACGTCGGCCTCTGAAGAGTTCGGCGTTCCAATCATCGATTTGTCGTCCTTCGACCTCGATTCGATTCCCAAAGACCTCGTCAAAGAACGACTGATTCGTCAGCACAACGCGTTGCCGCTGATCCGACGCGGCGTCCGCCTGTTCGTTGCAGTGTCCGATCCGACGAATCTGCAGGCGCTCGACGAGATCAAGTTCCATACCGGAATCAATACCGAGCCGATCCTCGTCGAAGAGGACAAGCTCGCGACGATCATCGAGCAGTTCCTGTCGCGACAGGACGACAGCTCGCTGGGCGATCTGGCCGACAACGATCTCGACGACCTCGATCTCGAGGCGTTCGATGAAGACGCCGGCCCGGATGACGACGTCGGGTCTGCGACAGACGACACTCCGATCGTTCGCTTCGTCAACAAGATGCTGCTCGACGCGATCAAGATGGGCGCGTCCGACATTCACTTCGAGCCGTACGAGAAGACCTATCGGATTCGCTTTCGAACCGACGGCATGCTGCACGAGGTCGCAAAGCCGCCAGCCAACCTCGGCACCCGATTGTCCGCCCGTCTGAAGGTGATGTCGGAACTCGACATCTCTGAACGCCGGATGCCGCAGGACGGTCGGATCAAAATGAAATTGTCGAAGACGCGATCGATCGATTTTCGCGTCAACACGTTGCCGACCCTTTGGGGCGAGAAGGTCGTGCTCCGGATCCTAGATCCGCAGAACGCAAAACTGGGTGTCGACCAACTCGGATTCGGCGAGGCCGAGAAGCAGCGTTTCATGGAGGCGCTGTTCCGGCCGCAAGGAATGATCCTCGTCACGGGCCCGACGGGTAGCGGTAAGACCGTCACCCTCTACACGGGGCTCAACATTCTGAACAGCGCCGAACGGAACATCGCGACCGCCGAAGATCCGGTCGAGATCAACCTCGAAGGCATCAACCAGGTACAGGTCAACCACAAGGTCGGGCTGACGTTTTCCACCGCCTTGCGCGCGTTCCTGCGGCAGGACCCGGATGTCGTGATGGTGGGCGAGATCCGCGACCTCGACACCGCCGAAATCGCTGTCAAGGCGTCTCAGACCGGGCACATGGTGCTGTCGACGCTTCACACCAATTCCGCCGCCGAGACGCTGACCCGTTTGCGCAATATCGGGGTTCCGGCCTTCAACCTTGCCACGTCCGTGAGCCTCATCATCGCGCAGCGGCTCGGGCGCCGGCTTTGTACCAGCTGTAAGACCACGATCGACGTGCCGCACGACACCCTCGTCGCTGAAGGCTTCACAGAAGCGGACATCAAGACCGGGTTTCAGGTGTTCGTGCCGAACTCCAAAGGCTGCGAGAAGTGCAGAGAGGGATATAAGGGCCGTGTCGGAATATATGAAGTAGTTAAAATTACGCCCGAGATGTCTCGACTTATCATGGCGGACGGAAACAGCATCGAATTGGCCCGGCAGGCCCGTGAACATGGCTACCCCGATTTGCGCCGGGATGGCTTGATCAAGGTGATGCAGGGCGTTACCAGTCTGGCCGAAGTCAACAGCGTGACCACAGGGCATTAACTGTCCAGGTGAAACATGGCAGCAAGCGCGTTATTCGTTTGGGAAGGAACTGACAAGCAGGGGCGCCGCGCCAAGGGCGAAATTGCCAGTTCGAATCCCGCCATCGCGAAGGCGGAGCTGCGCAAGCAAGGCATCAATGCAACGCGCCTTCGCAAGAAGGGCGCCGGCCTCAGTTTCGGCAGCGGCAAGAGCATCAACTCTGCGGACATTTCGCTGTTCACGCGCCAGATGGCGACGATGATGCGCGCTGGCGTCCCCCTCGTGCAGTCGTTTGAGATCGTCGCCGACGGCGTAGACAAACCAAAACTACGTGACCTCGTGCTCCAGATTCGTTCCGACGTTTCGTCCGGCAACACATTCGCATCGGCGCTGCGGAAGCACCCGGTTTATTTCGACGATCTCTTCTGCAACCTCGTAGATGCGGGCGAACAATCGGGCTCTCTCGAGACCATGCTGGATCGAATCGCGAGCTACAAGGAAAAGACCGAGAGCCTGAAAGCGAAAGTGCGCAAGGCAATGACCTACCCGATCGCGGTCGTCATCGTCGCCGTCATCGTGTCCGGGATCCTGCTCATCAAGGTGGTGCCACAATTCCAGACGGTCTTCGCAGGATTCGGCGCTGAACTGCCGGCATTCACGATGTTCGTCATCCACATCTCCGAGGTGGTCCAGGCATATTGGATCCTGTTCCTGCTCGCGATCGCAGGCGCAATCGCCGGCTTCACCGTCGCGAGGCGCCGCTCGAAGCCTCTGCGCGACGCCATCGACCGTACCGCGCTCAAGTTGCCGGTGGTCGGGAACATCATCGAGAAGTCGGCGGTCGCACGGTTCGCGCGCACGCTTTCTACGACGTTCGCAGCCGGTGTGCCGCTGGTGGACGCGCTGAATTCCGTGGCCGGGGCGACCGGCAACTCGGTATTCGTCAACGCGGTGTACAAAGTGCGCGACGACGTTTCCACTGGCCAGCAGCTGAATTTCTCGATGCGCAGCACCGGCGTATTCCCGAACATGGTGGTCCAGATGGTCGCCATTGGAGAGGAGTCCGGCGCGCTGGATACGATGCTCGACAAATCGGCCACGTACTACGAAGAGCAGGTCGACAATGCCGTCGACAACCTGACGGCGCTGATGGAGCCCATGATCATGTCCGTACTCGGCGTGCTCATCGGCGGCTTGATCATCGCGATGTATCTGCCGATCTTCCAACTGGGTCGGGTCGTCGGCGGCAGCGGCTGACACGCCTTAGCGCCGCGCGCGTGTTCGAGACCCACCTTCTCAGCCAAGGATGGCCGGTCCTGGTCTTTCTGATCTGGATCGGCTTGTCCGTCGGCAGCTTCCTGAACGTCGTGATTTACCGCGTGCCCGTCATGCTCAAGCGCGACTGGCGCGCGCAAGCCCATGAGATCCTCGAACTGAACACGCCGGTTGAATCGCTTCCCGCGTTCAACCTCGTTACGCCTCGCTCGCGTTGTCCGAGTTGCGAATTCGCCATTCCCGCGCTGCACAACATTCCCGTCGTCAGCTGGCTGGCGCTGCGCGGACGCTGTGGCAACTGCAAAGCGCCTATATCCGTGCGCTATCCCTTCGTGGAGCTTCTGACAGCGATCGCGTCCGTAGTGGTGATCGGGATTTACGGATACACGTGGACCGGCTTCGCGGCGCTCGCGTTCACCTGGGCGATCGTTGCACTCACGTTCATCGACTTCGATACGAAACTGCTGCCTGACCAGATCACCCTGCCGCTCTTGTGGCTCGGTCTGATCGTCAATTTCTCCGGTACGTTCACCGACCTCGGATCTGCGGTGATCGGTGCCATCGTCGGATATCTGGTGCTGTGGTCGATCTACTGGGCCTTCAAACTGATAACCGGAAAAGAAGGCATGGGTTACGGCGATTTCAAACTGCTCGCCGCGATGGGCGCGTGGTTCGGTTGGCAGGCGTTACCGATGCTCGTGCTGATCTCTTCCATCGTCGGCATCGTGCTCGGAGGCGGCGTGCTGTTGATACGGCGCAGCCGTGAAGCGATTCCGTTCGGTCCTTACCTCGCCATCGCAGGCTGGGTGACTCTGCTTGCTCATGATAGGGTGATCGCCGTCGTTTTCGGCTGAGAGCCCCGCATGTTCGTCGTCGGAATCACCGGAGGAATCGGCTCTGGTAAGTCGGCCGTATCGGATCGATTCAAACGCCTCGGTATCAAAGTCGTCGACGCCGACATCGCGTCCAGAGAAGTCGTGAAGCCGGGACAGCCGGCATTGACCGCAATCCGCGAGCACTTCGGCCCCGAACTCATTCAGTCCGACGGTACGCTCGATCGGGCACAGCTTCGCAAGCGCGTGTTTGCAGATCCCGAAGAGCGGCGCTGGCTCGAGCGACTGCTGCATCCGTTGATCAACGAATACCTTCGAGCCGAGCTGGCCAGCGCCGACTCACCGTACGCAGTTCTTGTGTCACCGCTACTGATGGAAACCGGGCAATCGAGATTCGCGACCAGGATTCTGGTGGTGGATGTTCCGGAGCACGTACAGCTCGCTCGAACCATGGCGCGTGATTCCAACGACGAGGCGCAGGTGAAAGCCATCATGGCGGCTCAAACCGGTCGCAAAGCGCGGCTTGAAATCGCCGACGACGTGATCACGAACGACGCGGGTTTCGAAGCGTTGGACAAGGTCGTTGACGAGCTGCACGCGCGCTATCTCGAACTCGCTCACAAGGCTCGAAGCTGATGGCCGATGCACCGGCTCGCATCGTCCCGTGTCCAACGTGTCGCAAGCCGGTGCATTGGAGCGAGACGAATCGTTTTCGCCCATTCTGTTCCGCGCGCTGCCGGTTGATCGACCTCGGCGCGTGGGCGGCGGAGCAACACAGGATTCCGTCTGAAGAGCTCGACGACGAGTCGGAGGGCGAAGATCCGGAGCGAGACTGAATCGTCTCGTTAGGTGCGGTACTCCGCGTTGATGCGGACGTATTCGTAAGAGAAATCACAGGTCCATATCGTCTCGCGAGCGGTGCCTCGGCCGAGGTCGATCCGCACTACGAACTCCGCCTGACTCATCACGCGGGCACCGGCTTCTTCGGTGTAGTCCGGGGCGATCATGCCGCCGCGCGCTACGCACACGTCGTCGAGGTATAGCGCGACGCGGTCGGGATCGAGCCGTTCCACGCCGGCCCGGCCGATCGCCATGCAGAAGCGTCCCCAATTCGGATCGCTCGCGAACATCGCGGTCTTGATCAGCGGCGAGTGTCCCACCGTGTACGCAACCTGCAGGCACTCGGCCGTTGTGCGGCCGCCTTCGACTTGCACGGTCACGAACTTGGTTGCGCCCTCGGCGTCTCTGATGATGCGCTGCGCGAGTTCCCTCGCGACGTCGACGATCCCATCGCGAAGCGACGCGTAACCCGGATGATCTTCAGCATCGACCTCGGCATTTCCCGCGGCGCCCGTTGCGACCACGATGAACGAGTCGTTGGTCGACGTATCTCCGTCGACGGTGATTCGATTGAAGCTGGCGTCGGACGCAAACTTCACGATTCGATCGAGACACTGCTGCGAAACCGCGGCGTCGGTACCGATGTACGCGAGCATCGTCGCCATGTCGGGGCGGATCATTCCCGCGCCCTTCGCGATCCCTGTGATGGTGACTTCAGTCGCGCCGATACGGATCGAGCGGGACAACGCTTTAGGCCCCGTATCGGTCGTCATGATCGCTCGCGCGGCCGGTTCCCACGCGTCACCCATTGCTCTCGCCGCCTTGGGAACGCCGTCGCGCAGCTTCGCCAACGGCAATCGCTGACCGATCACACCGGTGGAAAACGGCAGGACCGTCTCGACCGGCACGTCGAGCGCTTCGGCGACCCAACGACAGCACTGGAGCGCATCGTCGATGCCCGCGGAACCGGTTGCGGCGTTTGCGTTACCGCTGTTCACGAGAATCGCGCGCGGCGAGGTGCGCGAAAGATGCTCTTCGCATACCCGAACGGGCGCGGCCTTGAAGGAACTCTGCGTGAATACACCGGATACGCGACTACCGGCCGCCAACGACATTACGACGAGATCGTCGCGTTGCGTCTGCTTGATCCCGGCATTGGCGGTGCCGATTCGAATGCCGCGAACCGATGCGAGTTTGCCGAGCGTCGGCAGATTGACCGCCATCAACCGGTCCGCCCGTGGCAATGCTTGAATTTCTTCCCGGAGCCGCACGGACACGCTTCGTTGCGACCCACTTTCCGCTCGTGGCGGACGAACGTTTCCGCCTTCTGCGCGACCGGCTCGGCGGCTTCGCCGTCGCCGTCTCCATTCGTCGCGGCGGCTGCGTCCTGGTGCGTGAAGCGCATCCGCTTCGCCTGCTCTTCGCGCCGACGCCGTTCGGTCTCTTCGACCGTTTCCGGACGTTCGATCTGCACGCGCGACAGCAAACGAATCGCATCGCGCTTGATGACGTAGAGAAGTTCCTGGAAGAGTTCGAACGCTTCGCGTTTGTACTCCTGCTTCGGTTGCTTCTGGGCGTACGCGCGCAGGTGAATGCCCTGGCGCAGATGGTCCATTGTGGCGAGGTGTTCTTTCCAGCGTTGATCGAGGATCTGCAGCATCACCTGCTTTTCGACCAGCCGGATCTCGACGCCTTGCTCACGCCACTGCGCTTCTTTGGCGTCGTACTCCGTGCTGATCTGCGCGTGGATTCGGCGTCGCAGCGAGTCTTCGTTCAGCGAATCGTCTTCGTCCAGCCAGCGCCGCAGCGGTTGACTCGAGTTGAACTCGGTCATCAAGCGCCTGTTCCAGCCCCGCGATGTCCCATTGTTCCTCGAGGCTCTGCGCGGGGATGTACTCGCCGATGACGTTCGTGACGATCTCTTCCCGCAGGTCGCGGATCATGTCGGCGATCTCGTCTGCCGCCATCAGCTCGTCGCGCTGCTGATAGATGACCTGCCGCTGATCGTTCGATACGTCGTCGTATTCCAGCAGATTCTTGCGGATGTCGAAGTTTCGACCCTCGACCTTGCGCTGCGCCTTCTCGATCGCGTTGGTGACCATCCGGTGCTCGATCGCTTCACCTTCCTCGAGTCCCAACGACTGCATGATGCCGCGAATACGATCCGACGCGAAGATCCGCATCAGATTGTCTTCCATCGACAGATAGAAGCGCGACGAGCCGTTGTCGCCCTGGCGTCCTGCGCGACCTCGCAACTGGTTGTCGATCCGGCGGGATTCGTGCCGTTCCGTGCCGATGATGTGCAGACCGCCCGCCGCGACGACGGCGTCGTGTCGCTTCTGCCACTCTGCGCGGATCGTGTCGATCTGCGCTTGGGTCGGTTCGCTGAGCGACGCAACTTCGGGTTGCCAGTTACCGCCGAGCACAATGTCCGTTCCGCGACCTGCCATGTTGGTCGCAATGGTTACTACACCGGGACGTCCTGCCTGCGCGACGATCTCGGCCTCTCGCTCGTGTTGCTTGGCGTTCAGCACGCTGTGCGGAATCTTGCGTTTCTGCAGTTCCCCCGAGAGGCGTTCCGACGATTCGATCGAGGCCGTGCCGACCAGCACAGGACGGCCTTCGGCCACCCGTTCGTTGATGTCTTCGACGATCGCGTCGTATTTCTCGTCGATGGTCAGATACACGAGGTCGTTGGCGTCCTTGCGCACCATCGGACGATGCGTGGGAATCACCACCACTTCGAGCCCGTAGATCTGGTGAAACTCGAACGCTTCCGTTTCCGCGGTACCGGTCATCCCGGACAGCTTCCGATACATCCGGAAGTAGTTCTGGAACGTGGTCGATGCCAACGTCTGTGTCTCGTTCTGAATCGAAACGTTCTCTTTGGCTTCGATCGCTTGATGCAGGCCCTCGGACCATCGCCGGCCCGGCATCGCGCGACCGGTGTGTTCGTCGACGATGACGATCTCGTCGTTCTGCACCATGTAGTCGACGTCGAGCTTGAACAGATTGTGGGCGCGCAGCGCGGCGTGCACGTGGTGCAGCAGACCGAGATTAGTCGCCGCGTACAGGCTGTCGCCTTCGGTCAACAATCCAAGCCGCACCAGTTCGTCTTCGACGAACGCGTGGCCGCGTTCCGTCAGTTCGATCTGACGGTTCTTTTCATCGACGATGAAGTCGCCTTCCTCGATGATTCCTTCCGGGTCGTCCACCGTACCGACCTGACGCTTCAGCTTAGGCGCGAGCCGGTTGATCTTCTGGTAGAGGTCGGTGCTTTCCTCGGCCGGTCCTGAAATGATCAACGGCGTGCGCGCTTCGTCGATCAGGATCGAGTCGACTTCGTCGACGATCGCGAAGTTCAGGCCGCGCTGAAACTTGTCCTTCAGCGTGAACGCCATGTTGTCGCGCAGATAGTCGAATCCGAATTCGTTGTTGGTGCCGTACGTGACGTCCGCGAGATAGGCCTCTCGCTTCGACTACGGCGTCCTGGCGCGATTGAATGACACCGACGGTCATCCCGAGCGACTGGAGGATCGGTCCCATCCACTCCGCGTCGCGACGCGCCAGGTAATCGTTCACCGTAACGACGTGCACGCCGTCGCCGGTCAGCGCGTTCAGGTACGCTGGCAGCGTCGCTACCAGCGTTTTGCCTTCTCCGGTCCGCATCTCCGGAATGCGGCCGTCGTGCAGCGTGATTCCGCCCATGATCTGCACGTCGTAAGGACGCTGTCCGAGCACGCGCTGCGCAGCTTCACGAACCGCCGCAAACGCTTCAGGCAGCAGGTTGTCGATCGTCTCTCCCGCCGCAAGGCGTTGTCGGAACTCCGTCGTCTTGGCCTTGAGCTCGTCGTCGGACAACGCCTGCATCTGCGATTCGCACGCGTTGACGCGTGCAACGATCTTGCTCATTCGCTTGAGCTCGCGACCGTTCTTGGTGCCGAAGACCTTGACGAAAATTCCACTGACCATAGGGGGTTAGACGCGAGAAAAGCGGCATGTTACCGCGTTTGGCGCGGATTTTGACGAACCCGAAATCAGTGCGCGACTGCTAGAGCAGCGAAGCGAGAAGTCAAGTCTGTCGCGTGCGCGCGACGTATCGCGCCGGATCGACCTGGCGGCCGTCCTTGAGAACTTCGAAGTGAACGTGCGGACCCGTCGATCGTCCGGTGCTGCCCATGCGACCGATCACCTGGCCCTTCTTGACTACGTCACCGGCTGCGACGAGCAACTCGTCGTGGTGACCGTATCGCGTGATGTAGCCGGCACCGTGATTGATCTCGATCATGCGTCCGTAGCCGTTTTTCTCGCCGGCAAACGTCACGACGCCCGACGCGACTGCAACGACATCGGAACCGGGTTTGCCCGCGAAATCGGCGCCCGCATGCCACGCCATGCGACCGGTGATCGGATCCACGCGTCTACCGAAACCGGACGACATCCAACCGAGTTTGATCGGACGACCGGCGAGCGCCACTTCATCGTGAAACTTCTGATTCGCGAGCAGTGAGGCGAGCACTTCGAGTTCGTCTTCCCGCGCTCTGATCTGGCCGGCCAACGTATCTGCGGCGAGCATGAACTCGGGTGCGACCTGGGCCTGCGATACATCCACGTCCGACTCGGGGCCGCCGACCGCGGGCGCTTCGTCGAAGCGGAATTCACCTTCATCGAGTTGCGCCACTTCGGCGACTCGCTCGCCCAACGCTTCGATGCGCAACAGGCGCGCCTGCATGGCCGCCAGACGTCGACCGACGGCTTCCATTTCGACGCGGCTTTGCGCCTGAATTCGTTCGATTTCCTGGCTTTGACCGTTGAGACGGTTCTGCCACTTCGCGATGACCTGACTATCGAAGAGATCGTTTCCGAGGAAACGCGTGACGACGAGGACGTTGCCTATGAGGCCCGAGACCACCAACAGTGCAACTACAACAGCGAGAGCCCCGGGGATTCGTCTGGGTTGGGCTCGACCGCTCTTTTCTCGAAAGAGTATGATCTGCATCGTTTTTCTAATCGTGCCTTTCGCGCTTGGCCAATCGAAAGATAGACAGTCTTCTCTCGTCCGGCCATTCCCCGCACTCTTCCCTTGCTCGTTTGGTCAATCGCGCATCGCAACAAGATGCCTGGACCGACCAACTTCGTGCCCTGCTGCCGCAGGATCTAGCTTTAGAGTGTCGAGTCGCGAACGTACGCGATCAGGTCCTCACTGTCCACATTAACAACGCCGCCTGGGCGACCCGACTGCGCTTCCTGACACCAGGTCTGCTGCCGAATCTGAATCGCCTTGCTGACTTCACCGCCGTAAACGAGATCCGTTTGAGGGTGGTGCCTGTTGTCGCCGACGTGCCGACAGCGCCTCGCGCCGCAGAGCTACGTCCGCCGGACAGGGTTCCGCTCCTTGAACTCGCCAACGGAATCGATGATGCGGACTTGAGGAGTGCGATTCTGAGACTTGCAGCACACGCCGAGGCGGAACCGCACGCGGACTGACGCTGTCGTCAGCCGAATACCGGACGAGCGAACGAAATGGGCGCGACTTCGCGCTCGGTTTCGAACGTAACCACTTCCCACGCGTTGCGATTGGCCAGCACTTTCCGCAGCAGCGCGTTGTTGGACGCATGACCCGATTTGTGACCTGAGAACGCGCCTAACACGCTGTGTCCCAGCAGATACAGATCGCCGATCGCATCGAGGATCTTGTGTTTGACGAATTCGTCTTCGAGGCGCAGCCCCTCTTCGTTCAGGATCCGGAAATCGTCCACCACCACCGCGTTGTCGAGGCTACCGCCCCGCGCCAGATCCATCCCACGCAGCTTTTCGAAGTCAGCGAGAAAACCAAAGGTGCGCGCGCGGCTCACCTCTTTCACGAACGTCGTGCTGGAGAAGTCCACCACGGCCGTTTTGGTGTGTTTGTGGAACACCGGATGGTCGTACAGCAACGTGTATTCGACGCGAAAGCCGTTGTACGGAGACAACTTCACCGCAATGTCGCCGTCGGTATGCACGGTCTCTTCGAGAATGCGGATGAATTTCTTCGGCGCATCCTGGTCGATGATGCCGGCCGACTGCAGCAGGAACACGAACGGGGCGGCGCTGCCATCCATGATCGGCAGCTCGGCCGCATCGACTTCGACCAACGCGTTGTCGATGCCGAGTCCGGCAAAGGCCGACATCAGGTGCTCCACCGTCGATATGCGTACTTTGCCGGCAGCCAGCGTGGTCGCCATCGTGGTATCGCCCACGTGTCCCACCAGCGCGGGAATCACCACCGGCGGATTCACATCCACTCGGGTGAATACGATGCCGGTGTCCACCGGCGCAGGGCGCAGCGTGACGACGACTTTGTCGCCCGTGTGCATACCGATCCCAGTCGCACGGATCGTGTTCTTCAGCGTTCTCTGATTGATCATCGACGCGGCGTTAGCCGACTCCCCATGTCTCGACAGCGCAAGGGCCGCACCCCAGCGGCCCGACGCGCATGTTAGCAAGCCCACCCCTCCCGGACCACGTCTTATGCGGTCTCGAAACGCGAACCTTTAACTACTGCTCAGTAACTACCGCTCAGTCGGCCTGGCGCCTGAGAAAAGCGGGAATGTCCAGGTAGTCCAGATCCCTCGCTTCGGTCGTGTCGACTGAACGTTCATGGTGGCGCGCCGCGTGCTGGCGCATCACCGTCGGACGATCCAACGTCGCGTAGTCGATCTCTCTGGCACTGATCACCTGCTGCGGCGTGTTGTCGACGATGACATTCGGCCGGCTCAGGCCGCCCAGACCCGTCGCGACCACCGTTACCTTCAACTCGTCCTTCATGTCCGGATCGATGACGGTACCCACGACGACCGTTGCCTGCTCGGATGCGAACTCGTCGATCGTCTCGCCGACATCGGCGAACTCGCCGATCGTGAGGTCGGGACCCGCGGTGACGTTCACCAGGATTCCGCGGGCACCGTGCAGATCGATGTCCTCCAGCAACGGACTGCGGATCGCCGCTTCCGCTGCATCGCGCGCGCGATTCTCGCCTTTGGCGCGACCCGTACCCATCATCGCCATGCCCATCTCCGACATCACCGTTCTGACGTCCGCGAAATCGACGTTGATCATGCCGGGCCGAATGATGAGGTCGGCGATGCCTTGCACCGCCCCCAGCAGAACGTCGTTAGCAGCCGCGAACGCTGCCAGCATGCTGGTACGCTCGCCCAATACCGCAAGCAGTTTCTCGTTCGGTATCGTGATCAGCGAATCCACGAAGCGCGACAGCTGAGCGATGCCGGCGTCGGCGACATCGGTCCGCTTTTCGAAGCGGAACGGTTTCGTCACCACGGCGACCGTCAGAATTTCGAGTTCGCGCGCGATCTCTGCCACCACGGGCGCAGCGCCGGTACCGGTGCCACCACCCATACCGGCGGTGATGAACACCATGTCGGCGCCGGACAGTACTTCGGCGATTCGATCGCGATCCTCGAGCGCGGCCTGTCGGCCGATCTCCGGATTCGCACCGGCACCGAGACCCTTGGTGAACGCTCCTCCGATCTGCAGCGTGGTCTTCGCGTCGAGGCTCTTCAATGCCTGCGCATCGGTGTTCGCCGCGATGAAGTCCACACCCTCCACACCCCTGCTGAGCATGTGCTGGATGGCGTTGCCGCCACCACCACCGACGCCAATCACTTTGATGATCGCGCTTTGCGGCCCGCTATCGACGAGTTCAAACATTTTCTCTACTCCTGATCCCTAAGGATTGCCGAAAGGTACTGTCAAAAATTCTCGCTAACCCAACTCTTCAGTCGTTTCACCACACCCGATGTTCTGCCCTTCCCACGCCCGCGCATCTCCTCTTCTCGTTGTTTTCCATACAGCAGCAGTCCGACGCCCGTCGCGTAGATCGGATTCCTGACGATGTCTTTGAGGCCGGTCACGTGCTTCGGCGTACCGAGGCTGACCGGCATGTGAAAAATCTCTTCGGCGAGTTCGATGACGCCTTCCATCTTCGACGATCCACCGGTCAGCACGATTCCCGCTGCGATCAGATCCTCGAAGCCGCTGCGCCGCAGTTCCGCCTGAACCAGCGTGAACAGTTCGTCGTATCGCGGCTCTACGACTTCCGCCAGCGCCTGGCGCGACAGTTCCTTCGGCGGCTTGTCGCCGACCCCCGGCACTTTGATCGTCTCGTCGGCGCGCGCGAGTTGAGTCAGCGCGCAGGCGTACTTGATCTTGATCTCTTCGGCATTCTGCGTCGGCGTGCGCAGCGCCATTGCGATATCGTTGGTCACCTGATCGCCGGCTATCGGAATGACAGCCGTGTGCCGAATTGCGCCCTCGGTGAACACCGCGATGTCGGTCGTGCCGCCGCCGATGTCGACCAGACACACGCCGAGTTCCCGTTCGTCGTCCGATAACACGGCGTAGCTCGACGCGAGTTGCTCGAGGATCACGTCCTTGACCTTCAATCCGCATCGCTCGATGCACTTCTCGACGTTCTGCGCAGCGTTCACGGCGCACGTCACGAGGTGGACCTTCGCTTCGAGGCGCACACCCGACATGCCGAGCGGCTCGCGCACACCTTCCTGGTTATCGACCAGGTACTCCTGCGGCAGGATGTGCAACACCTTCTGGTCCGCCGGAATCGCCACGGCCTGAGCCGCGTCGATGACGCGTTCGATGTCCTGCGGAAAGACTTCTCGATCGCGAATCGCGACGATGCCGTGCGAGTTCAGGCTGCGGACGTGGCTGCCTGCGATTCCGGCGTAAACCTCGTCGATGTGACATCCCGCCATCAATTCGGCTTCCTCGATGGCGCGCTGAATCGACTGCACCGTCGACTCGATGTTCACCACCACCCCTTTTTTCAATCCGCGCGATCGATGCGATCCGATGCCGATGATCTCGATGTCACCGTCGGCCGTGATCTCACCGACGATGGCCGCGACCTTGCTCGTGCCGATGTCGAGACCAACGATGAGCCGCCGGCCGCTATCAGACGCCATTTATTGAACTACCCCGATCGTTTGAGAAACCGACGCCACCTGAATTGGGTTGCCGTCACGCCAACTCACCGCCACTCCGTTCCGATACCGCGCGTCGACGTGATCGACTTGATCGATGCGGTCTTCGATCACCTTCCGATACACGTGCGAAAACCGCTCCACGCGTTCCAGCAACTCTTCGTGGCCGAGCGACACCGTCAACTCGTTGGTGAACGTGACGCGCCACTCGCCCAGGGCGTCCTCTTCGACTTCGGCAACTTTCAGCGGCGTGTCTGCGAGAACCTGGCCGAGCATCTGGAAGATCTGCATCGCCCGCGCGCCGTTTGCGTTTGCGCAGCGAATCAGCGGCAGCGACTCGTCCGGCGGACCCGCGCTGTCGACGACCTGGCCGCCGCTGTTCAGGACGCCGCCGGCGCCCCATCGCGCAACGAACGTGTCCTTCGTTACGTTCACGTCGACGATGCCGGGCCAGACACGTCGCACGCGGACCTCGCGCGGCCACGACAACGCCAGTACGCCTTCCACCACGTCATCCAGACTGATGCGCAGCAAACCGCCATCGAGCCGCTGCAACACCGCCGCTTTCACGGCGTCGCGCTCTGGAAGGCTCAATTCACCGCTGACCCGCACGACCTGCACAGGGTTGTTCATCACGAACATCAATGCGACGAATGCGCTCATCACACCGGCAAGCACCGCGCCAGACAAGGATGCGGCGCGCAAGCGACATCCGTTCAGTGACTTTCATTGTCGCCTCGCAGCCGATTCGACAACTGATTCACGTTCCCGGCACCCTGCACCAGCAGCACGTCGCCGTTCTCGAGAATGTTCGGCAGCAACTCGAACGCTTCCGATGGGTCTGCGGCATAGATCGGATTCAGAGATCCGCGATCGCGAATTCCCTGACAAAGTGCGTGACTGTCCGCGCCGGCAATCGGTTCCTCGCCCGCTGAATACACTTCCAGCAGCAGCAGCTTGTCGACCGTCGATAGCACCTTGGTGAAGTCGTCGTACAAGTCGTGCGTTCGCGTGAATCGATGCGGCTGGTACGCCATTACCAGGCGCCGCTTCGGCCAGACCTTGCGCGCAGCTTCGATCACCATCGCAACTTCGGTCGGATGGTGGCCGTAGTCGTCGACCACGGTGATCTGCTTACCGGCGAAGCGGATCCCATCCGCAACGTCGAAGCGCCGGCCTACGCCGGAGAACGAACTCAAGCCGGCGAGGATCGCCGCGTCGGAGACGCCTTCCTCCGTTGCCACCGCAATCGCCGCCAACGCGTTCAACACGTTGTGTGCACCGGCGAGATTGATCACGACATCGAGCGGCGCGTGACCGGCCGGACGAACCGCCTTGAATTTCCACGCGAGTCCGCGCACTTCGATCTGCGTGGCGCGGAAATCGGCGTCGGTCGAGACGCCATACGTGAGCATAGGGCGCGACACGGCATCGAGAATCGCGCGCACTTGCGGATCGTCGATGCACAGCACCGCGACACCATAGAACGGCAGCAGGTGCACGAATTCGACGAAGGTATTCGACAGGCGCGCGAAGTCGCCGCCGTACGTTCGCAAGTGATCCCGGTCGATGTTGGTAACCACCGCGACCATCGGTTGCAGATGCAGGAACGACGCATCGCTCTCGTCGGCTTCGGCGATCAGGTAGCGGCTCGCGCCAAGCTGGGCGTTGCTGCCGGTGCTGTTCAGCAATCCGCCGATCACGAACGTCGGATCGAGATTTGCTTCCTTGAATATCGACGTGATCAGGCTCGTGGTGGTCGTCTTGCCGTGCGTTCCGGCGACGGCGATGCCGTGTCGGTAGCGCATCAATTCGCCCAGCATTTCCGCGCGCGCAACCACCGGAATGCGCGCCGCATGCGCCGCCACGAGTTCCGGATTCGTCGCCGCCACCGCGCTCGATACAACCACTACGTCAGCGCCGGCAACATTCTCTGCGCAATGGCCGATCGACACGGTGGCGCCGAGTTGCACCAGCCTATCGACCGTGGCCGAACGCGCTACGTCGGAACCGGAAATGCGATATCCCTGGTTCAACAGCACTTCCGCAATCCCGCACATGCCGGAGCCGCCGATCCCAACGAAATGGATCTGGCGCACGCGGCGCATCTCGGGCACCTGGATGACCACCTAACGTGACCTCCCGCGCTCGAGTTGCACCCGCAGCACCAGGCCCAACAGCGCGCAACAGACGATGAGGCTGTTGCCGCCGTACGAGATGAACGGCAACGTGAGCCCCTTTGTCGGCAACGTGCCTGTATTCACGCCGACGTTGATCACGCACTGAATGCCGAGCAGCAGCGCGGTGCCGTAAGCGACGTATCCGGCGAACGGTCGCCCGTCTTCGAGCGCCTGCCCCGCGATGCGGAATATCCGCAGTACCAGGGCAATCAGCAGCGCGAATACCACCAACGCTCCAACGAGTCCCAGTTCCTCGGCGATCACCGCGAAGATGAAGTCGTTGTGCGCTTCCGGCAGATAGCTGAGCTTCTGAATGCCCGCGCCGAGACCAAGACCGAACAAGTCGCCGCGGCCGAACGCAATGAGCGCCTGGGTCAGCTGATAGCCGCTTTTGAAAGGGTCCGCCCACGGATCGAGAAACGCGATCATCCGCTGCAGGCGATAGGGTTGCAGCACCGACACCACGGCCAACAGGACGCTGGCGACGAACACGATCAACAGGAAGTGACGCAGCCTGGCGCCGGCCAGGAACAGCACGCCGCCCGTTACCGCGGCAAGGACCACGACCGAACCGAAGTCGGGTTGTGCGAGCAGCAAGGCACACAACAGACCCACGAGCGCCAACGGCCGCACGAGGGCGATTGCGTCGGTGGAGAGCGCCGCTTGATTGCGCGTGAGATAGCCGGCGAGGTAGACGACCAGCGCGAACTTCGCCACTTCCGCCGACTGAATCGAGAACGGCCCGAGCCCGATCCACCGGCTGCTGCCTTTTGCCGCGTGACCAAGCACCGGCAGGAATACCATCGCCGTCAGTACCAGTGCGGCAATCAACAACGGCCGATGGACGTCGAGCCACAACCGCAGCGGCACCAGCGCACACACGCAAAGCGCCGCCAATCCGCCGAACAGGTACACGCCGTGCCGAATGACGAAATGCGCCGGCGCCCCGCTCTTCAAGCCCATCGGATACGAGGCAGATGCCACCATGACGAAGCCGACCGTCACCGCGGCGAGCCACAACATCAGCAGCGAGTAGTCCCACTGGCGCGTCATCGCGCGAGCTCCAGAACCGCAGCAGCGAATTCCCTTCCGCGCGCCTCGAAGTTCTTGAACATGTCGAGGCTGGCGCACGCCGGAGACAACAACACCAGATCGCCGCTTCGCGCGAGCGACCGACACGTGCGAACCGCTTCAGCGCAACGTCGCGACGCGGTGCACCGGGACGACGCCGGAAACGGCCGACTCGACCGCCGCCGCATCCTTGCCGAGGGTTACGACATGACGGACGTACTTCGATACCGGTTCGCGCAGCGGCGAAAGATCCGCATTCTTTGCATCGCCTCCTGCGATAAGCACGATGTGTCGACGCGCGTCGCCCAATCCCTCCAGCGCCGCCACGCATGCACCGAGGTTCGTCGCCTTGGAGTCGTTGATGTACGTGACGCCGTCGATGACCGCCACCGTTTGCGATCGGTGATCGAGCCCTTGGAAGTCGCGTAGTGTCTGCAGCCATGCGGAAGGATCGCCGCCGGCCGCTTTCGCCAGCGCCATCGCCGCGAGCGCGTTGAATTCGTTGTGCTTGCCGCGAATACCGAGCGACTCGACGTCCAGATATCGTTCGCCGAACGATGCGAGATAGCGTGCGCCGCCGTATTCGACGATGCCCCAACCATCGCGCGAAGGGGCGTCCAGGCCGATCGGCACCAACCGATCGACCGCGACCTTCGGAGTCGTCAACGGGTCCGCGCGGTTGTACACGGCCACGTCACACCCTTCGAAGATGCGTTGCTTGCTGGCCGCATAGCTCGTCAGATCGGGATATCGGTCCAGATGGTCGGGTGTCACGTTCAGATTGGCTGCAATTGCAAATCGCCCGGCGTTCAGCCGTTCGAGCTGAAAGCTCGACAGTTCCAGAACGTACGCATCTCGGTCCGGGCTGAGCAGATCGAGCGCGGGCTCACCGAGATTGCCGCCCACCCCGACGTCGAACCCGGACGCCTGCAGCAGTTTTCCGGTAAGCGCAGTGACGGTGCTCTTACCGTTGGTGCCGGTAATGCCCACGACCGGAGCCGCGGCGTGCTCTGCGAACAACTCGATGTCGCTCACCAACGGAACGCCGCGCTCGCGCGCCGCCTTCAGCATGCAGTGCGACGTCGGCAATCCCGGGCTCACCACGATGCGATCCGCCGCGGCAAACGGAGCCGCGTCGGTTGCGCCGAGCATCAACTCTACGTTCGGGAAATGCGCGCGCGTCTGCTCCGCAAAAGGCGGCGCGCCGCGGGTGTCGATCACCGTCAACCGGTCGGTCGCGTTCAGAAAGCGCACGCAGGAATAGCCGGTGATTCCGAGGCCGAATATGACGGTATGGCGGCGTTGCGCGTTCAACTGCGCGCCCCCGACTGCGTCGCCAATACTCGCCGCACGACATCCAGATCGCTGAACGGATGACGGACTCCGGCGATCTCCTGATACGGCTCGTGACCCTTTCCGGCGACGACGATCACGTCGCCCGACGCAGCGGACGCAACTGCGTTCCGGATCGCAACGCCGCGATCCAGCTCGAACTCGACCGCAACGCGATCCTGGAAACCCGCCGCTATTTCAGCGGCGATCGCAGCGGGATCTTCCGAACGAGGGTTGTCGCTGGTGACCCACACGCGGTCGGCACCCGTTTCGGCGGCGCGCGCCATCAACGGACGCTTGCCGCGATCGCGATCACCGCCGCATCCGAATACGCAGACGATCCGACCCGTGATGTGACGCTTCACACCCGGCCAGAACCTTCGCGAGCGCATCGGGCGTATGCGCGAAGTCGACGACCACCAACGGCTGCCCGGGCGCGCGAACGAACTGCATGCGCCCCGGCGGAGCCGTTAGCTGCGGACACGCTGCGATCACGTCGTCGATCGACGCACCGGCGAGGCACGCCGTCGCCGCTGCGGCTGCGAAATTCGCCACGTTGAACTCGCCGAACAACGGCAGTTGAAACGCGCGGCGGCCCCAGGGCGTGTTCAGCGTTCCTTCGACGCCCGCCTCAGTAAACGCGAGATCGGACCACGCCAGATCTGCGTCGGGCGTGCTGCCGAAACGCAGCAGGTTCATCGCCGCAGCGCGATCACGATAGATGATCCGACCTTGCGGATCGTCCCAGTTGACGACACCACCCTGTAACGACGGCCAGTCGAACAGGCGCCGTTTTGCGGCCGCGTATCGCTCCATCGTTCCGTGATAGTCGAGGTGATCGCGCGTCAGGTTCGTGAACACGGCCACGTCGTAGACCACATCGGCGACGCGATCCTGATCCAGCGCATGCGAACTCGTTTCCATCGCGACCCATTCGGCACCGGCCGCAACGAGATCGGCGAGCCGTCGCTGCACCGTCACCGAGTCTTCGGTCGTGAGATCCGCCGGGCAGTGTTTACCGGCGAAGTTCCAGCCCAGCGTTCCACCGAATCCGGCGGGTTTTCCCGCGGCAGTGAGCAGCGCCGCCGCAAACTGAGTGACCGACGTTTTGCCGTTGGTGCCGGTCACGCCGATGCAGCCGAGATTTCGGCTCGGATGATCGAAGAATCGCGCGGCGATGCGTCCCGCTGCACGTCGCGTATCGAGCGCCTTGACGACCACCGCCTGCGGCGACGATACGTCGCGTTCCGCGAGCACCGCGACCGCGCCTTTCGCGACCGCGGCTTCGACAAAGTCGTGCCCGTCGTGCGCAGCGCCGCGCGTCGCGATGAACAGATCTCCGGATCGAACTCGCCGCGAATCCGTGGCGATGCCGGTGATCCACACGTCACGGTCCGCCGCAATCGACGCGTCGGCAACGTCGTCGCGCAGACATTCGCTCAAACGTTTGCGTCGAGCAGTGGGCGTGGAGCTCACGACGCCACCTCTTCCGGTTCGACGTTCAGCACGCGCAACGCGCGCGCGACCACGCGCGCGAACACGGGACCCGCAACGTCGCCGCCGCCAATTTTGTCGCCCTGCGGTTCGTCGATGACCACGATGACTACGACGCGAGGGTCCGCGGCCGGCGCCATTCCCGCGAAGAACGCGATGTGCCGATCTTCGTCGTAGCCGTTCGGGCCCACTTTGCGGGCGGTTCCTGTCTTGCCTGCGATTTCGTAGCCGAGCACGCGCGCTTTCGGCGCGGTGCCGTGAATCGAATCGACGCCTTTCATCATCCGAACGATCGTACCGACCGTCTCGGTATCGAACTACGCGTTGACCCGGCGGTGCCGTGTCGCGACGCAGAATCGACACAGGCAAGCGGACTCCGCCGGTCGCGAGCATCAGATACGCCTGCGCAAGCTGCAGCGGCGTAACCGTCAGCCCGTAGCCGTACGCGAGCGTGGTGCGAACGATCGGATTCTTCAGCTGCGCGTCGGAGAGTTTGCCGATGACCTCACCCGGAAGACCGCAGCTCGTCATCTCCGAGAGACCCGCGCGAACGAAAGCGTCGAATACCATGCGATCGTCGAGCGCCAAAGCGATCTTCGCGATACCGACCTGGCTCGATCGCGCCAGAACGTCGCCGAGCGACAGGGGTCCGCGATTGACCGGATCCTTCACCAGCAGCCGACCGACGTGCATGTATCCCGGTGTCGTATCGATGATGGAGCCTTCGTCGAAGCGCCCGGATTCCAGCGCCGCCAACACGGTCAACGGCTTGACCGTTGATCCGGGCTCAAACAGATCCGTAATGGCGCGATTGCGGCGCGCGTCCGGCGCCACCCGAGTCAACTCGTTGGGGTTGAACGAAGGCTCGTTGACGAGCGCGAGAATCTCACCGGTGTGGGCATCGAGCATCACCACAGACCCGGACTTCGCGTGATGCTCTTCGATCGCCGACTTGAGCTCGCGATATGAGAAAAACTGCAAGCGAAGATCGAGGCTGAGCGCGAGGTCCTTTCCGAACCGCGGCGCAGTAACGTACTCGACGTCCTTGATCGATTCCTTGCTGCCGTTCTTCAGCACGAGCTTGCGCCCCTGCACGCTCTTCAGCGCATCGTCGAACGCGAGTTCCGCACCTTCCTGCCCCTGATCGTCCACGTTCGTGATACCGACGACGTGAGCGGCGGTCTCACCCGCCGGGTAATACCGCCGATATTCGCGTTCGAAATGTACGCCCTCGAGATGGAGTTTTTCGACCTGCGTCGCCTCGTCCGGGGAAATCCTGCGCTTCACGAACATGAACTCGCGCTGCGAATACCGCTCGACCTTACTGACGAGCTCGCGCGGATCTACACCCACGGCCCGCGCCAGGTTCGTGATCTCCGCGGTCGTGCGGGTTTTTTCGGTGGGGTCGATCCATACCGACACCACCGGCGTGCTTACCGCCAGCGGCTCGCCGTTTCTATCGAAGATGATTCCGCGGTTTGCCGCCAGCGTTTCGTATCGCAGCGAGCGCGCATCGCCCTGTCCTTGAAGGAACGCCCGTTCGGTGACGTTCAGGTACGCCATCCGGCCGGATAGCCCGAGCGACATCAGAATGAATGTGCCAACGACCGTGAAATGGCGCCAGCGACTCACGGTGATACTCGTTCGACGGTTTCAGGGAACCGCATCGCCAGCTGCCGTTCGGCCGCCTGGTCGACATTCTGATACGACGACAGCGTGCCGCGCTCGATCAACAACCGACTGTACTGCGCCAGCAACTCGTCCTGGCGGCTCTGATTCTTCGCAAGCGTCACGAACAGGCCTCGAACTTCCTGCGCAACTGCGGCTACGCAGACGCCGGACGCGGCGATGCCGGCGTAGATCGCACACGCAACCGCGAGCCATTTCCAGGTCGGTCGCGTCTGGGTGGTGGCGCGGCGGCGCGTCACGCGGCTTTCTCCAGTACGCGCAGCATTGCGCTGCGGGCACGCGGATTCGCGGCAATCTCTGCGGCATCGGCGCGCCGCGCTCGCACGATCAGCCGCGCCGACGTTGCTGCGCGCCCGGTAACCGGCAGACGCCGCGGCAGCACCTCGCCCTCGGTCCATCGACGGAACGCGTGCTTTACGATCCGGTCCTCGAGACTGTGAAACGTCAGCACCGCAATCCTGCCGCCGCTGCGGATCAAGTCGAACGCCGCGTCGATCGCGAGCCGCACTTCTTCGAGTTCTTCGTTGATGTGAATTCGAATCGCCTGGAACACTCGCGTCGCCGCATGTTTGTGCGGGTCGGGTCTCGGCTGTGCCTGTGCGACCAGCGCAGCTAGATCGGCGGTTCGCTCGATCGGCGCTTCGACGCGTCGCTCGACAATCGCGCGCGCGATGCGGCGCGCGTGACGTTCCTCGCCGAACTCGCGGAATACCATTGCGAGCTCGTCTTCGTCGGCGCTGTTGATCCAGTGAGATGCACTCACGCCGCTGGTCGGATCCATGCGCATGTCGAGAGGACCGTCGCCCCTGAAGCTCATTCCGCGCTGCGGATCGTCGAGCTGCGGCGATGACACGCCGAGATCCATGAGCACGCCAACGACATCGCTGAGTTCGGCATCGTTTGCGAACCGTTGCATGTCGCTCATGCGACCATGGCGGACTCGCACCCGAGCATCCTCGTTGGCGAGTGAGTTGGCAGCGACGATCGCTGCGGGGTCGCGGTCGATCGCGAGGATCCGCCCTTCGGGCGACAAACGCTCCAGCAGCGCCCGGGTATGTCCCCCACGACCGAACGTCGCGTCGACGTAGTTGCCGTTGGGGTCGATGCACAACGCATCGATCACGGCTCCTACGAGGATCGGTCGATGCGTGTTCACGACGTCAGACCGACAAACCGGTGAACGCATCGCCGTCATCGACGACGTCACCGGAGCGTTCCACCAGCCAGTGCTCGAGCCGTGACTGCCATAGCTCGTCACTCCAGATCTCGATCTTGTTGCCCTGGCCCAGCAATACGAGCTTTTTGGAGAGACTCGCGAATTCGCGAAGCATCGGTGGCAGCAACACGCGGCCGCTGCCGTCTATGTCGAGGTCGGTTGCATGGCCGATCAGCAACCGCTGCAGCCGCCGCGCCTCCCGATTCATGTTCGAAAGGGCTTCCAACTTGGCCTGAACAGCTTCCCACGCGACCAGCGGGTAGAGCAGAAGGCAGCGTTCCCGGGAGTCAATAGTGACCACTAACTTTCCGTCAGTGTCTTGGGCCAAGGCCTCCCGATACCGCGCCGGCAGGGCCATGCGGCCTTTGGCATCGAGGTTGACGCTGTTGATTCCCCGAAACATGCACCTTCAACCGTTGGGCGGCACCGACAGCACGTCTCTGCCACTCGAAGTGACCGAGTCGGCACCGTGTGCCCTGAAAACCCACAATTACCCACAAAATCCCAGTGCTCGACACTATAGATCCGGGTAAAGCAGTGTCAATACGAGCGCCTCGCCGCATTGCACAACGGGTTGGAAAGGGTGCCGTGCACCGATCTGTGGCGGACCCGCCTTCACGATGTTTACGAAGATGTTCCAATGGGAAGGCGCTAAAAGCTCGAAGTTACTTTAACTTTGAGACTATTTTAGAACTTGAACGGTAGTTTTTAGGCGGGAAGGAAATAACGAGTCGGCCGATAAGCCGGGTTCTGTCATGGGCAGTCATTCATCTGCGATGTTCGTCGCCGAACACCTGTAGCGGCCTACCCGGATCCGGTGCGGACGACACCATAGGATCCCTATTTGGCCTTGCTCCGGGTGGGGTTTACCTAGCCACACCGTGTTACCACGTTGTGCGGTGCGCTCTTACCGCACCGTTTCACCCTTACCGCCCATCAACCGGAGTCGATGGGGTTGGCGGTCTACTCTCTGCTGCACTTTCCGTGGGTTCGCACCCCCCAGGCGTTACCTGGCACCCTGTCCTGCGGAGCCCGGACTTTCCTCCACGCACGCTTGGAGCCGTACGCAGCGACCGCCTGGCCGACTCGCGGCGCCAGCATAACAGCGCCTCATCGGTCACGTTGGTATTTCACGGCGTATTCGTACAGCTCATTGCGTGGTCGGTGAGTGATTTTCGCGGCGATGCGTGCGGCCTGCGCAGGCGACAACTCGTCGCACAACGCGTTCATCAGCGAAGCAACATCGGCATCTTGCAGAGTCGCGTGATTGGAAGAGCCTGCAAGAACGCAGACGAATTCGCCGTGTTCGAAGAACTCGCCGTCGTCGAGTCGAACCAGCACGTCCGACACCGCGCCGTACTCAATGCGCTCGTGTAACTTCGTTAGTTCCTTCGCCAACAGGATTTGACGGCCGCCATCGACGATCCCGACGAGATCGCCAAGCGTTTCGCGCAGTCTTCTCGCCGCTTCGAAAAACACCACTGCCACGGGTGACGCGGACAGTTCGCGCAAACGTTTGCGTCGCGCCGTGGCGCGCGATGGCAGGAACCCTTCGAACAAGAATCGCTCGATGGGCAACGGCGACGCAGACAACGCGGCTGTAAGCGAGCTCGGTCCGGGAATCGGTACGACCCGAACGCCCTCACCCCTCACGCGTCGCACCAACTCGAAGCCAGGGTCCGAGATGAGCGGCGTACCGGCATCCGATATCAGCGCGACATCGTGGCCTCGTTGGAGAAGGTCGAGCAGTTGTTCCGATCGACCGCCTTCATTGTGATCGTGCAGCGACAACAATCGTTCGGGTCTGGCCCCGATGTGCGCTAACAGCACCCCACTCCGTCTGGTATCCTCCGCAGCTACTATCGCTACGGATTTGAGGACATCGACTGCTCGCAATGTGATGTCGTCGAGGTTTCCAATCGGTGTAGCAACGACAAATAGCGTTCCGATCGATCGATGTTCTGACATGACGAATTCCAGAGTCCCATTCTTGGCCTTCGGCCTGCTGCTCATTCTGACCACCGCGGCATGCGGGGTCACGCAAACGTCGGATAGAACGGCCACCAGTGCTTCCGGCTCGCGCAACAGCGATCCACAAGGCCTGCTTCGAAAATCCCAACGTTCTGCGCCGGACGAGGCCGCACGCATGCGGCTGGACGCCGCCGAATCGTTTCGAGTAGCCGGCGACACGCAACAGGCCGTTGCTGCGCTGGAAGGCATCGATCCCGCGCGCCTCGATGCCTCGAATCAGTTCGTTTACTACAACACGCGCGCGCTGATCGCGATCGATGCGCACGACTACCGCGCTGCAAACCAGGCGTTGTCGCTCGCCATTCCCACCGACGCGGCGTCGCGAAACGCGCTTGCGCTGACGGTTGCCGACCTCGCCGAGGCAGAACAGCGCTTCGAGGACGCGGCGATCAGTCTCATGACATACACATATACGTCGCGCACGGGCGACGACGCGCAATTCACGATCATCGTCGAGCGCACGTGGTCCGACGTGAACCACACCGCCGTCGGATCGCATCAGCGCATTGGCCAAACAAACGCAGAACGCGAGCGCTGCGGCCTGGTGGCAACTCGCCGACGCGCTGCAGCGCAGCTTCGACCTCGATGCCGAACGCACTGCGATCAACGACTGGCGTCGCAACCATCGGGACCATCCGGCGTCGCGCTGGCCGCCGAGTACACTGACGGCGATAGAGAGTGGCGTGTCGACGCCGACACAGATCGCACTTCTCCTTCCTCTTTCCGGCCCGCTGGCAAACGCCGGACAAGCCATTCGCGACGGCTTCATGGCCGCGTTTTATCACGCGGCATCCACGGCCCGGATTCGCGTCTACGACACGAACGGTACTTCGATCGGAGGTCTCTACGAGCAGGCCGGTACCGAAGGCGCACAATTGGTCATCGGGCCGCTCGACAAGCAGAGCGTGGTCGACATCAATCTGTTGCCTTACCGTCGCGTGCCGGTGCTGGCCCTCAACTATCTGCCGCAGGGCGTTGCCGCCGGCGCCGGGTTGTTCCAGTTCGGGCTCGCCATCGAAGACGAAGCGCATGCAATCGCGCGCCGCGTCTACGAAGACGGTTTTCCGCGGGTTGCCATCGTTCAATCCGACCTCGACTGGTCGGGTCGCGCGGCCGAATCGTTTCGTTCTCAGTTCGTCAGGCTCGGCGGAACGGTTGTCACTGTCGGCACGATTCAAGATGCGCGCGCCGTCACCGAAGTGGTCGGCAATACGCTGCTGGTAGGCGCCAGCACCGAACGCATGGAGGCGCTGTCGAAGACCCTCGGGTCGAAACCCGAGTTCACCGCACGGCGCCGCTCAGACCTCGATGCGCTCGTTGCGTTGACCGACCCCGCCCAAGCGAGGGCGCTGAACTCGGCGATGGCATTCCACTTCGCGGCCGACGTGCCGATTTATGCCACGTCGCAGGCAACCATCAACGCCTCGTCCAACGACCTCGGCGAACTCAACGGCTTTCGCATCACGGAACTGCCGTGGCAGGTATATCCGAGCCCGATCCGTACCGAGGTCGAATCGGCGTTCGCCAATTCGCGAACGTCGCTGTCGCCCCTTTACGCACTCGGCGTGGACGCGTTTCGCTTGAGCGACCGTGCCGATCTGCTGATCCCCAATTCGCCCGGAAGACTCCTGGGTGAAACGGGGCAATTGCAGGTCAGCGGCGCCGGTGTGGTCGCGCGCGAGCCTGCCTGGGCACTGGTTCAACGTGGCGCGCTGGTGGCGATGCCTACCGTGGCGCCGTGAGCCGACCGCGGCCGAACTGGGTCGTCGCGCGGAGCGCGCTGCTGAAACGTATCTGAGGCGACGCGGTTTGCGCACCCTCGAACGCAACTACCGTGTTCGCGCCGGAGAGATCGATCTGGTCATGGCAGACGACCGCGAATTGGTGTTCGTCGAGGTGCGTTTCCGGAGTCGCACCGATTTCGGCGACGGCGGCGACTCCGTGGACCATCGCAAGCAACAGCGCCTCATCCGCACGGCGCAACACTATCTGCGGTATCACGGCGACGACCGGCCGTGTCGGTTTGACGTCGTATCCGTCGGCAGGACACACTACCGCCTGCGCTTTGAATGGATGCGAAACGCATTTACCCCTTGAATCACTTCGTACGTTCGGGCCTGTGGGCCCCCTTCATCGCACTCGCGCTAAGCGGTTGCGCAACTACCGGCATCGAAGATCCGGGTTCTCGAAGTCCGCCGAAAGTCTGGGCAGACCAGATGCTCGAATACGACGCCGAGAAGGAGATCAAAGCTTCCGACCCCGGTTTCGAATCCGCGCACCTCGTCATCGTCAGCTTCAACGGCCTGGTTCTGCTCGTCGGCGAGGTAGGAACGGAAGAGCTGAAAGTCAAAGCCGGCGAGGTCGTGAACACGTTCAAAGCAGTCCGCAGCGTTCACAACGAGCTCGCCGTCAGCGGTCCGATCTCGATGGTCGCGCGCAGCAACGATTCATGGCTGACGACCAAGGTGAAGACGAAGCTGATCGCCCACGGGGCAATCGACTCCGAACGCATCAACGTCACCACCGAAAACGGCGTGGTTTATCTGATGGGATACGTCTCGAAAGAGCAGGCGGGTTTCGCGGTAGACGTCACGCAAACCGTCGACGGCGTCACGAAGATCGTCAAGGTATTCGAATACACCGACTGACGACTCAGCTCAGTCTCACTTGATGACGCGCAGGTGGCTCCCTGGCGTCGGCTCCGGAGGCGCCGGGTCGGCACCCGCCGGTTCCGTCTCGAAAGCCATCCCCTGACCGGACTCCTTGGCGTACACCGCGAGAACGGCGCTGATCGGCGCACTGACGTGGAACGCACGTCCGCCGAACCGTCCGTCGAATTCCAACCGCTCGTTGGTGATGCTCAGATTTCGAATGGCGGTCGGCGACACGTTCAGCACGATTCGCCCGTTCTCCGCGTGACCGGGCGGAACCTGCGTGTCGGCGCTCGCCGTGCTGACGATTACGTAGGGTGTCAGGTCGTTGTCGAGGATCCACTCGTGCATCGCCCGCAACAAGTACGGCCGATGCGAGGTCACTCGCGCATTTCCAGTTCGGCCTCCGTCAGGCTCTCGCGGAATGACGGTCGTTCGAACATCGATTGCATGTATTTCTGCATTGCCTTGGTCGAGCGCTCCGGCAACTTGATGTCGAGCACTTTCAGACGCCACAGAATCGGCGTTACGCAGCAGTCGACCAGCGTGAACTCGTCGCTCATGAAGAACGGCTTCTCGGCAAACACCGGCGCCACGCTGATGATGCTCTCGCGCAATTCCGTGCGCGCGCGCGTCAGCACCGTCTCGCGACCTTTTCCGACCATCAGCAGATCGACGCGATGGCTCCAATCCTTCTCGATCCGATGGATCAGCAAGCGGCTCTGCGCGCGCGCGACCGGATAGACCGGCAACAACGGCGGATGCGGAAAGCGCTCGTCGAGGTATTCCATGATCACCGCGGATTCGTAAAGTACGAGATCGCGGTCGAGTAGCGTCGGCACGCTGTTGTACGGATTGATCTCCGCGAGATCCTCCGGCTTGTTGTCCGGATCGACGTCGACGATGTCGACGGTAACGCCCTTCTCCGCCAGCACCATCCGCACGCGATGACTGTAGTGGTCGCGCGGATCGGAGAAGAAAGTCATCGAAGATCGTCTGGTCACAACGCTCATTGCGGCGCCTCATTAGCAGGTTGTTGGAGCGGCCCTTGGAACGCCCGTTCAGTAATAGCGGGGATCCGCTCAATCACAACGAACGGATCCGACAGTCAGTGGACTTCCTTGTTGTACTCGCGGCCCAACAATGCCGTGAACACATAAAGCACCACCAGGAACAGTAAGACGTAGAGACCCAAACGCTCTCGTTCGATTCGTGCAGGCTCTGCCACGTAGTAGAGAAAGTTGACGATGTCGTATACGGCTTGATCGAACTCTTGCGCCGTCAGCTTGCCCGAACCTTCGACCACATCGATGTAGCCGCATTTCTCTTCGGTGATCTTCACACCGGGAACGAGCGGGTCGCGCATTTCGCCGCCGTTTGCGGCGATCTTCGCGTCCTGGTGGCATGCGAGCACCGGCGTGCCCTGCAGTTGCAGGAACGGATCGGGCATCGCGACATTCTCGAAGACCATGTTGTTCACGCCGAACGGGCGCTTGTCGTCGAGGTAGAACGCCTTCAAATAGTTGTACACCCATTCGCCGCCCCGCAGCTTGGCGACCATCGTCAGGTCCGGCGGCGCCGCGCCGAACCACGCCTTCGATTTTTCGGTCGGCAGCGCGTTGGACATCAGCCCACCGATCTTCTGGCCGGTGAATACCAGATTCGCCATGAAGATGTCGTGCGGAATCTCGAGATCGTCGGCGGTTCGCTCATACCGCTGGAACTTCAACGAGTGACAGCCCATGCAGTAATTCACGTACAGGCGCGCACCGCGTTGCAGCGACGGCTCGTCCTGCAGGTTCGGATGGAACGGCTGCATCTTCCACTTCGATGCTTCCTCGTTCGCGAAACCGAGTGCCGGAAGCAGGAGCAGCGCCAACAACCAGGTGGATCGCTTCATCGCGTGGTCACCCGATCCGGCGCCGGCTTGGTCTTCTCGACGCGCGTGTACCAGGGCATGAGCACGAAGTAGGCGAAGTAGAGCACCGTGCAGATCTGCGCCAGCAACGTGGCGTATTTCGACGGCGGGATGGTTCCCAGATAGCCGAGTATGAAGAAGCTGACGATGAAGATGCCCAGCATCACTTTGGAGATCGCGCCTTTGTAGCGGATCGACTTGACCGGACTGCGATCGAGCCACGGCAGCACGGCGGGCAGCACGATCGCGCCGGCCATCACGACGAAGCCCCAGAATTTCGCATCGAGCCCGACCAGCGGATACGTCGCCGCACGCAACATCGCGTAGAACGGTGTGTAGTACCACACAGGTGCGATGTGCTCGGGGGTCTTCAGCGGATTCGCTTCGTCGAAGTTCGGTCGTTCGATGAAGTAACCGCCCATTTCAGGCAGATAGAAGACGATTGCGCAGAACACGATCAGGAACAGCACGATGCCGGGGAGGTCGTGGCCGATCGTGTAGTACGGGTGGAACGGAATGCCGTCGAGCGGAACGCCGTCGGCATTTTTGTGTTTCTTGATTTCGACGCCGTCGGGGTTGTTCGACCCGACGTGGTGCAACGCGACGATGTGCACGAACACGAGCATCACCAGCACGAGCGGAAGCGCAACCACGTGCAGTGCGAAGAAGCGGTTCAACGTCACTTCGGAGATCAGGAAGTCGCCGCGGATCCACTCCATCAGGTCGCCGCCGATGACCGGAATCGCGCCGAACAACGACACGATGACCTGCGCGGCCCAGTACGACATGTTGCCCCACGGCAGCAGATAGCCGAAGAAACCTTCCGCCATCATCGCCACGAAGATCGCCATGCCGATCAGCCAGAGCAGTTCTCGCGGTTCGCGATACGAGCCGTACATCAGGCCGCGGAACATGTGCAGGTAGACGACGACGAAGAACGCAGATGCGCCGGTGGTGTGCAGATATCGCAGCAACCAGCCGAACTCGACGTCGCGCATGATGTATTCGACGGACGCGAACGCACCGTCGCCGCTCGGCACGTAACTCATCGTCAACCAGATGCCGGTGACCAGCTGCAGCACCAGTACGACCGTGGCGATCACACCGAAGTAGTACCAGAAGTTGAAGTTCTTCGGCGCGTAGTACTTCGACATGTGATATTCGAAGGTCTCGGTCGCAGGGAACCTGCGATCGACCCACGACATGAACGACGTCCACATGGCCGGGAATCGTGAAGGCGATGGCGACTGCTGCATCAGGCGTGCTCCTCGTCGACTCCAATCGTGATGACTCGGTCGCTAACGAAAGTGTAGGGCGGCACCACGAGGTTCGCCGGCGCAGGGACGCCCTTGCTGACGCGTCCCGCCAGATCGAACATCGAGCCGTGGCATGGGCAGAAGAATCCGCCTTCCCACTTCGCGTCGAACGGTTCGGGCGCGACTACGGGGAAGTACTTAGGCGAGCAACCGAGGTGTGTACATAGACCGATGTAGACACCGATCTCGGGACGACGCGAACGCCACTCGTTCTTCGCATACTTCGGTTGCTGATCGCGTTCGGAATCGGGATCCGCGCGGCTCGCATCGAGCTTCGGCAACGTCTCGAGCGCAGCGGGCGTGCGATAGAGGATGAACACCGGCTGACCGCGCCACGCCGGGATCGGTCCGAGCATTTCACCAGGATTCAAGCGGGAAAAATCAACCGTTACAGGTGCGCCGAGTGCGCGCGCCTTGGCGCTGGGACTCCACGATCTGACGAAGGGAACAGCGGCACCAACCACACCGAGACCACCGACCACCGACGTGGCGCCGATCAGAAAGTAGCGACGCTGCTTATTGACCCCGTCACCACTCATCGCCACGCTCCATTTGCCAACCTCACGACCGCGTAAAATTCTATCACACCCTCGGGACGCTCTGAGTGCCGCCGCGGCACTTCGGAGACCATTTTTCCTAAGGGGCGAGTCAGAACGATGGCGTCTCGACGTTCTCGTCGAGCAACCACAAGTACTCCGAGAAAATTATCGCTTCGAGTATTGCGGGCGCTTGCGTGCTTTTCGCAATCCGACTTTCTTGCGTTCTACTTCGCGCGCGTCGCGCGTGAGGAAACCCGCGCGACGCAGCGGCTGACGCAGCGTCTCGTCGTACTGCACTAACGCTCTCGCAATGCCGTGACGGATGGCACCGGCCTGACCCGAACCGCCGCCGCCCTTGACCGTCACGTATACGTTGAATCGATCTGCGGCTTCGACCACCTGAAGCGGCTGACGCACGACCATGCGCGCGGTCTCACGTCCGAAGTATTGATCGAGCGAACGCTCGTTGACCTTGATCTCGCCGTTTCCCGACGTCACGAACACGCGGGCGGTCGATGTTTTCCGTCGACCCGTTCCGTAGTTTTGTTTGACTGCCATGAATTAGATTTCCAACGTCTGCGGCTGTTGAGCAGCGTGAGGGTGACTGGGACCTGCATACACTTTGAGCTTTCGAAACATCGCGCGGCCGAGCGGATTGTGCGGCAGCATTCCGCGCACTGCGGTCTCGATCACGCGCTCCGGATGTTGCGCCTGCATGCGCTCGAAGGTGACACCCTTGATGCCGCCCGGGTAACCGGTGTGACGGTAATAGATCTTGTCCGTCACTTTGCGCCCGGAGACGCGCACCTTGTCGGCATTGACGACGATCACGAAGTCGCCGGTATCGACGTTCGGCGTGTACTCCGCTTTGTGCTTGCCGCGCAGCCGATGCGCGATCTCGGTCGCGAGTCGTCCGAGCGTGCGATCCGCAGCGTCCACAACCAGCCAGTCGTGGCGAACATCTTGCGCGCGAATACTCAGAGTTTTCATATAGATAGGCTTCGGACGGGGAAATTTGGAGCGCGAATGTTAGCCGAGCGACTGGGCTTTTACAACAAAACGACCGTGTTCAAGCGCGGTGTGTTCGCGACAGGTAGTCGCGCGAGCGCATTTCGAGCAGGCGGCTGCGCGTGCGTTCGAATTCGAAGGCCAGCCGCTCGCCCCGATACAGTGTCTCGACCGGCGCCGCAGCCGAGACGATCAGCTTCACGTTGTGGTCGTAGAACTCGTCGACCAGGCTGATGAACCGGCGCGCCTGGTCCTCGATTCGCGTCGTGAAGATCGGCACGTCGCTGACCAGCACCGCGTGATAAAGGCGCGCGAGTTCGATGTAGTCGTTCTGGCTGCGCGGACCGTTGCACAGCGCATCGAAATCGAACCACGCGACGTCGTCCGCGGAGCGTCGACAGCGTATCGGCCGCCCCTCGATTTCGAGGTCGATGTCGCGCTCTACGTCTGCATGATCGGGGGCAAGCGTCGCGAATCGCTCGGCGAGCAGTTCCTCGGCGCGCTCGTCGAGCGGCGCGTGATATGTCTCGGCCTGCTCGAGCAGGCGCAAGCGATAGTCCGTGCCGCCGTCGAGATTCATCACTTCGGTATTGCGCTCGAGCAGTTCGATCGCCGGTAGAAACCGGCGCCGCTGCAGCCCGTTCTCGTACAACGCGTGCGGAGGAATGTTCGAGGTTGCGACGAGCGTGACACCTTCGTCGAAAAGGTGTGCAAACAACTCGCCGAGAATCATCGCGTCGCCGATGTCCGAGACGAAGAATTCGTCGAAACAGAGCACACGCGCTTCGTTCGCCAGACCTTCCGCCACCAGATGCAGCGGATCCGGGCGCCCCGCAAACCGAGTGAGGTCGCGATGGACGCGATGCATGAACCGGTGGAAGTGCGTGCGCAACTTCTCGGGAAACGGCACGCAGTCGAAGAACAGGTCCATCAGGAAGGTCTTGCCGCGACCGACGCCTCCCCACATGTAGAGACCTTTGACCACCTCTCTTCGATCGCCGACCAGGCGCGCTTTCAAGCGTCGCACCAAAGTCGCTTCGTCGTTTCGCTCCGCTATCAACCGCCGACTCAGGTCGTCGAGTCGCGCGACCGCACCGCGCTGAGCAGCGTCGTCGATGAATCCGGGCAACGAGAGACAGGCGTTGTACCGCTCGACCGGAGTCATCAACCGTCGCACCGCGAAAAAGACTGCACTCTACTTATCCGACAGCCGAAAACAATCGGCATCATCGCGCTGCGGCTCCACCCGATAAGCGCTGTTAGACTGCGATTTCACGACCACTTCACCTCGGCTCACGGACCGACCATGGCGTACGCCGTTCGATATCTGTTGCTCGCGGCCTTCGGTGGAGGCCTGCTCGGCCTCGCCGTGGTGGTATTGATGCGCACGGCCGATCCTTCCTCTACCGGATACGCCGATGCCGTAGCCGCGGCGGAACCTTCCGTCGTGAACATTTACTCGATGAAAGCGGTCCACACGCGATTGCATCCGATCTGCGAACTGCCCCGCTATCGTGAACTATGCGACGCCGCCAACGTGCCGGACCGCCGCCCACAAAACTCGTTGGGCTCCGGAGTGATCGTGCGCAGCGACGGGTACATCCTGACCAATGCGCACGTCATCGCCGACGCAGACGAGATCCTCGTGTCGTTCTCCGACGAGCAGAAGACGTCGGCACAGCTCATCGGCACCGATCCCGAAACCGATCTCGCCGTGATCCGCGCCAACGCGACCGGCTTGCGCCCGATCCAGATGGGGTCGTCGGACCAGGCGCGCGTCGGAGACATCGCGCTCGCGATCGGCAACCCGTTCGGCATCGGCCAGACGGTCTCCATGGGCATCGTCAGCGCTAAGGGACGGTACATGCTCAACAGTCCCTACGACGACTTCATCCAGACCGACGCCGCGATCAATCCCGGCAACTCCGGCGGTGCACTGATCGACGTGAAGGGTCGGCTGCTCGGTATCAACTCGCTCTTCTACAGTCAGACCGGCGGGTCGCAGGGTCTCGGCTTTGCCGTTCCGGTCGAACTCGCGCTGTCGGTGCTGGACGAGATCATCGCGGAAGGTCGCGTCATTCGCGGTTGGCTCGGCATCGACATCGATCCGATCCCGGTGCACGACAAAGGCGGGATCGTGATCGCAAAAGTGGTGCCGGGCGGACCCGCCGCCAAGGTGGGCGTGATGACCGGCGACATCATCGTTGCGATCAACGACCAACCGGCTGCAGTACCGCGGATCGTTTCGAAGCAGATCGGCGTTGCGGAACCGGGCAGCGACGTGAAGTTGCGGCTGCTGCGCGACGGCGTGCCTTTGGAAGTGCACGTGACCGCAGGCGTGCGGCCGCCGCCCGAGCCAACTTAGCCGCGCAATCAGCCGTTGTGATCGATGCCACGGATGCGCGCACGCGCGGAAAGGGCGTGCGCAGTCAGTCCCTCGCCGATGGCCAGCGTCGACGCAATCCGTCCGAGCGCTTCGGCGCCTTCCACCGAACAACGGATCACCGACGAGCGTTTCTGAAAATCGTAAACGCCGAGCGGCGACGCGAATCGCGCGGTGCCAAACGTCGGCAGCACGTGACTCGGACCGGCGACGTAATCGCCGAGCGCTTCGCTCGTCGACGCGCCGACGAAAATGGCGCCGGCATGCCGGATCAGCGGCAACAGCGCATCCGGATCCGCAACCGCGAGTTCGAGGTGTTCCGGCGCGATGCGATTCGCGATCGTCACTGCCTCGTTGAGATCGCGCGTGAGAATCAACGCGCCGCGCTGCTGTAACGATCGCGCGATCGTGTCGCGGCGGGGCAGACTCGGCAGCAGCCGTTCCATCGCCGCGCGCACCGCTTCGAGATGCTCGGCACTGGGCGTAAGCAGAATCGCCTGGGCCGCCGCGTCGTGCTCGGCCTGCGAGAACAGATCGAGCGCGAGCCAATCCGCGTCGGCGGAACCGTCCGATATAACGAGAATCTCGCTCGGTCCCGCGATCACGTCGATTCCAACGGGGCCGAACACGAGCCGTTTCGCCGCCGCGACGAATGCGCCACCCGGCCCAACGATCTTGTCGACGCGCGGGATCGTTTGCGTGCCGAACGCGAGCGCCGCGATCGCCTGTGCACCGCCCACACAGAACGCGCGATTGACGCCCGCGATGTGCATGGCGGCGAGCACCAATGGGTTGCGTACGCCGTCCGGCGTCGGCACCGTGACGACGATCTCCTGAACGCCGGCGACGGCTGCAGGGATCGCGGTCATCAATACGGTCGACGGATACGCCGCCTGGCCGCCCGGAACGTAGATGCCGACGCGATCGATCGGCGTCACCCGATTTCCGAGCCGATTCCCGAGCGCGTCCGTGATCTCGAAGCCGCCCTGGCGCTGCGCTTCGTGAAATGCCCGAATTCGATGCGCCGCTTCCTGCAGCGCTACGCGCTCCGATTCGGGCAGCGTGCGCGCGCACGCGGCCAGTTCGTCCGTTCCGAGTTCGAGTTCGGCGATGCTCGCGCAAGACAGCCGATCGAATCGTCGCGTGTATTCGAGCAGCGCCGCGTCGCCGCGAGTGCGAACCGCCGCGACGATGTCGCGCGCAGTGCGCGTCACCGCGTCCTCTTCCGAGACATCCCATGCGGTCAGCGCCGTCAGCGCCGCGTCGAAATCCGGATCGCTGCTCGACAGGCGCCGAACGATGTCAGCCACGGCCGGACTTCCGCGACGCGACGACATTTTCCAGACGCTTCAACACGGTCTCGATCTCGTCGAAACGCATCTTCAGCGACGCCCGATTCACGATGACCCGCGCGCTGACGTTCGCGATCACGTCGCGCGCCTCGAGCCCGTTGGCCACCAAGGTATTGCCGGTATCGACGATATCGACGATGCAATCGGCGAGTCCCATCAACGGCGCGATTTCCATCGCACCGGACAGTCCGATCACTTCGACCTGTCGACCCTGCTCGGCGAAGTAGCGCTTCGTGATGTTGACGAACTTCGTAGCCACGCGTAGCGGACCGCTTTCGAGCGACGCACCCGTTGGCGCCGCGGTCATGATCCGGCAGCGCGCGATCTTCAGGTCCAGTCGCTCGTAGAATCCTGCGCCGCCATACTCCAGCAGCGTGTCCTTCCCGGTGATGCCGAGATCGGCAGCGCCATACTCCACATAGGTGGGGACGTCCGCACCGCGCACGACCACCAGCCGCTCGCCGCTGTGCGTATCGAATACCAGCTTGCGGCTGCCTTCGATCGTTTCGATCGGCTCGATGCCTGCCGCAGCGAGCATCGGCAAGCATTCGTCGAGTATGCGGCCGCGGTTCAACGCGATCGTCAGCGGTTTCCTGTTCGACGACCTTCTTCATGCCCGCCTCAGCGGCTCGACAGGCGTTGCACGCGCGCGCCGAGTTGCGTGAGCTTCTCTTCGATGCACTCGTAGCCGCGATCGATGTGATAAATACGGTCGACCAGCGTTTCGCCTTCCGCAACGAGCCCGGCGACGACGAGACTGAACGATGCGCGCAGATCGGTTGCCATCACCGGCGCGCCTTTCAACCGCTCCACCCCGGTGATGATCGCAGTGGTATTGCCGTCCAACGCGATCTTCGCGCCGAGACGGTTGATTTCGGGCACGTGCATGAAGCGATTCTCGAAAATCGTTTCCGTCACGCGACTGGTGCCTTCGGCGATCGCGTTCATCGCGAGAAACTGCGCCTGCATGTCGGTCGGAAACGCCGGATACGGCGCGGTGCGAATGTCGACCGCGCGCGGGCGCGCGCCCTTCATGTCGAGTTCCAGCCAGTCTTTCCCCTGGCTGAGCGACGCGCCCGCTTCTTCGAGCTTGATCAAGACCGATTCGAGCGTGTCGGGACGCGTGTCCTTCAACCGAACGCGTCCGCCTGTCGCCGCAGCCGCGATCAGATACGTGCCGGTCTCGACGCGATCGGGCATGACGCGGTGCTGGCAGCCGTGCAATTCGTCGACGCCCTCGATCACGATCGTCGCGGTACCTTGTCCTTCGATGCGCGCGCCCATCGCGATGAGACATTCCGCCAGATCGACGATTTCGGGTTCGCGTGCCGCGTTCTCGAGCACGGTCGTGCCGCGGGCGAGCGTGGCGGCCATCATCAGATTCTCGGTACCACCCACCGTGGTGATGTCCATCAGGATGTGGGTGCCCATCAGGCGACCGTTCGCATTCGCGATCACGTAGCCGTCTTCGACGCGAATCTCGGCACCCATCGCGCTCAGCCCTTTCAGGTGCTGATCGACGGGCCTGGCGCCGATTGCACAGCCGCCGGGCAACGAAACTTCCGCCTGGCCATGCCGGGCGAGCAGCGGCCCCAACACGGTGAATGAGGCGCGCATGGTCTTCACCAGATCATACGGTGCGCGATAGCTGTTCAACGATTTGCTGCTGACGGTGACGTTGAGCTTCTCGTCGATCATCACCTCGACGCCGAGACTGCCGAGCAGCTCGATCATCGTGGTCACGTCGTGCAGGTGCGGCACGTTTGCGATCACCACGGGTTCGTCGGACAGCAGCGTTGCAGCGAGAATCGGCAGTGCCGAATTCTTGGCGCCTGACATGCGCAGTTCGCCACGCAAAGCGTGACCGCCTTCGATCAGCAACTTATCCACTATTCCGCCTCGGGGCGTTCGGCCGGCGTGTAGGCGCGGATGGTTACGGCGTGCAGCGCGCCGTCGCGAATCAGTTCGGCAATCGCCGCATACACGAGCTGCTGTTTCTTGACCCGGCTCACGCCTTCGAACGCAGGGCTGACGACGACGACCTCCATCCGGCTCGCGTCGCCGTGCGCGGTCACTTCGCTCGGAACGATCGCTTGTGCCACGCGTGCCTTGACGTCGTCGGCGATCACGCCGCTGCTCCTCGTGGTTCCATCGGCAATACGTCGTCGAGACCGCTGAACTCGATCAGATTCGACACCAGCGGCGGTACGTCGACGAACCGCACCTGGGCGCCGACAGCACGCGCGCGGCGCATCCACACGAGCATGAGGCTGACGAGAACGCTGTTGCCGTTCGTCACGCCGCCCAGCGAAATCTCGACGGTGCGGAGGTTGGGCCGCCGAGCCGTTCGACGAGTCGTTCGCACGTTCGCGAGGCGTTCGCCGGGGCGTTCGACGCTCCGATCTCAGTGAACGCCGCGTCGAGAAGTGCGCGCGCCTCTTTTCCGTTGGTGAGCGTCGGCGAGCCGGAGATCCGATGGTGCAGCAGATCGGTGGAGGTCACTTCGACCATCACTCTTCTCCGCTGGCGCTCTCCGGAGTGCCTTGCGTGGCCGGATCGATGTGCGCGATCGTTTCGCCCCAGCCGTTGATGACGGCATCGAGGCTGCCTTTGTTTTCGGGCGCATTCATCGCACTCGCGAATTGATTGCGATAGGTGAGACCGATGTTGATGCCGTTGATGATGATGTTGTACATCCGCCACGAGCCGTCTTCACCGAGGCGCATCGAATAGATCACCGGATAGACCTTACCTTCCTTCGAGCGCACTTCCATCTTCACGCTGTCGCGATCGGGTTGCTTCGAGGGGTGGTCTGCAGGCAACACCACGATGCTCTCGTCGCCGAAATCGAGCAGCGCCTTGCCATACGTGCGGATCAAGCCGGATTTGAACGTCGCTTCGAACTGGTCGCGTTGCGCGGGCGTTGCCCGCTTGTAGTACACGGCCATCACACCACGCGAAAACGTATCGAAGTCGATCGTCGGGTCCAGCACCTTTTGAACCGATGCGTAGAACCGCTGCGGGTCTTTGTCGAAGTAGGTCTTACCTTCTTTGATGACGCCGATCAGCGTGTCCGCCGTCTGGCTGATCAACACGCGCGGGTCGGACGCCGCGGCCGCGACAAGCGCTGACAACAGTACCAAGCCGCAGAATAGAGACAGCCTACGCATTACTTCGAACCCATCTTGGAAATGAATGTGTCGATGAGGCCTTCCAACCCGAGCGCGCCCTGCGTGTTCGTGATGGTGTCGCCGTTGTGCAGCACCTTCTCCTCACCTCCCGGAATCAGACTGATGTAGCGGCCGCCGAGGAATCCTTCCGTCTGGATGCGTGCACCGGTGTCCACCGGCAGATTGGCCACGTCCTGGCTGAGCTGCATCGTCACGAGGGCTTCCGCGGTTTCGCTGTCGACGCCGATTCGCGCGACGCGCCCGATCGTGACGCCGGCGAGGCTGACCTTGGATCGCACGCGCAGACCGGCCACGTCGTTGAACTTCGCATTCAGCATGTACGTCCCGCGACGTGTCGCCCACGCCGACGCCGCTGACGCGAAACGCCAGAAACACGAGGCAGAGAATCCCCGCCAGCACAAAGGCGCCGACACTGATCTCAATCGTGCGCATTCGGATCAATTGAAGTCTCCGTACATGACCAACGTGAGAATGAAATCGAGGGCCAGGACGGCGACGGACGAATACACCACCGTCTTGGTCGTCGCGACGCTGATCCCTTCCGCCGTCGGCGTCGAATCATACCCTTGAAACACCGCGATCCAACTGATGACTACGCCGAAAACGCCGCTCTTGATCATACCTTTGCCGATGTCTTCCCAGCGCTGAACGCCGTCCTGCATGCCGCCCCAGAAGCCGCCCGCATCGACGCCGAGCCAGTCGACGCCGACGATCGCGGAACCGCCGATGGCCACGGCATTGAAGATCAGCAGTCAGCAACGGCAGGCAGATCATGCCGGCCCACAGTCGCGGCGCAATGATCCGGTGCAGCGGATCGACGCCCATCATTTCCATGCTCGACAGCTGATCGGTCGCCTTCATCAGGCCGATCTCTGCGGTCACGGCAGAGCCGGCGCGTCCCGCGAACAGCAAGCCGGTCACCACCGGACCGAGTTCGCGCAACAGGACCAGCGCGACGGCGAGGCCGACCGACTCTTCGGAGCCGACGCGCGCCAGCTGCGTGTAGCCCTGCAGCGCGAGCACCGCGCCGATCGAAAACGCCGACATCACGATGATGATCAGCGACAGTACGCCGATCTGATAGATCTGCTTCAGCAGCAGCGTCATGTCGCCGCGCCGCGGTAGCCCGGCAATCGACTGAAACCACACCATGGACGCGCGTCCGAGCGAGCCGATCCAGCCCAGCGCCCACTGCCCCAACAGCCGCAGGTAACGCAACATCACGTGTCTCCCATGACATCGTCGAGGAACGTGTCGGCGGGATAGTGAAACGGCACGGGGCCGTCCGGGGAACCGAGCATGAACTGACGCACCATCGTCGAAGGATGGTCGCGCAGTACCTTCGGCGTACCTTCACCGATCACCCGACCATCCGAGATGATGTACAGCTGATCGGCGATGCTCGCGGTCTCGTGAATGTCGTGCGACACGACGAGGCTGGTCATCGCCAGCGACTCGTTCAAGCCGCGGATCAGCGACACCAGCACGCCCATCGCGATCGGATCCTGGCCGGTGAACGGTTCGTCGTACATGATGAACTTCGGATCGAGCGCGATCGTGCGCGCCAGCGCGACGCGCCGCGCCATGCCGCCCGAGAGTTGCGACGGCATGAGGTCGCGTGCGCCGCGCAACCCAACCGCATTGAGTTTCATCAGCACGAGGTCGCGAATCATCTCGTCGGGCAGATTCGTGTGGACCCGCAACGGAAAGGCGACGTTCTCGAATACCGAGAGATCGGTGAACAGGGCCGACGACTGAAACAGCATGCCCATGTTCTTGCGCAGCTCGAACAGTTCGCCGCGCGAGAGATTCGGCACATCGAGCCCGTCCACGATCACGCGACCGGCGTCCGGACGTATTTGCCCGCCGATGATGCGCAAGAGCGTGGTCTTACCGGTGCCGCTGGGACCCATCAGCGCAGTGATGCGCCCGCGCGGCACCACCAGATCGAGGCCGTCGAATATGATCCGGTCGCCGCGAACGAATCGCAGCCCTTCGATTTCGATCAGATTGTCGGTCACTTGAATCGGCGGCCCAGCGACTCTAAGGGGTTCGGCGCCGCGAACTATACCATCGCCCGCGCGCATCGCTCGTTCCGCCGCAGCCGGGCCAACCGCGCGGAGGGGCGCGCCTTGCAATACATGGGTATTCCCCATCTAATTCGGTCGCCCTTGACCGCGACTCGCTGCGCGGTCCCATACTGGCGACCCAGTCTTCCAACGTGTGGTCCGGCGGAATGAACTACCCCAAGCCGATCCTCGACAAAGCGCGACACGTACGTCTGCTGATTCTCGACGTCGACGGCGTGCTCAGCGACGGTCGCTTGTACTACTCCGAGAGCGGCGAGGAATCGAAGGCGTTTTCGACGCAGGACGGCGCCGCCATCAAGATGTTGAGCGAAACCGGCGTGGTCGTTGCCATCATTACCGGACGTCAATCCAAGATCGTCGCGCGCCGGGCCGCCGAGCTCGGTGTACAACACGTATATCAAGGCGCGTCCGACAAAGCGCGCGCGCTGGAAGAGTTGATTCTCGGCACCGGCATCGATCGCCCGATGATCGCCCACGTCGGAGACGACCTCCCGGATCTGCCGCTGTTCAATCGCGTCGGCATGACGTTCAGCGTGCCGGGCGCGCATCCCGAGGTGATCGAGCGGGCCGACTACGTCACTCGCGCGCATGCGGGCTTCGGCGCGGTGAGGGAAGTGTGTCACCTGCTGATGGTCGGGCAGGAAACCTGGGCCGCCGCGCTGGGCCGTTTCGACACATGAATCGCTTCGACAAATGAACCGCTGGTCCTGGCTGCTGGTCATCTTCGGGTGCCTCGCGTTGCTGCTGTCGCTCGGTGACTGGAAGCACATCGAAGTGTCTCCGAACGAACAACCGGTATCGGCGGGCGAGCCGGACCTCTATATGGAGAAAGCGACGATCACCCAATACGGCGACGACGGCACGGTGCGTTATCGGCTGCTGTCCACCGAGGTTCGTCACTATGAAGACGAGCGGATCACGAGGCTGGTGTTGCCAACGATGACGCTCTATCGCGCCCCTCAGCCACCTTGGTTTGCGCGCTCCAAAGAAGGCCTCGTTCACGATACCGATACGGTGGACGGCAAGCGGGACGAAGTCATTCTGTTGCGCGACGACGTACACCTCGAGCAGCAAGAGCCGAATCGCATCGAAATCACGAGCCCGAATCTGTACGTGTACCCCGATCGCCAATTCGCCGAGACCGACCAACCTGTTATCATCGACACCACGTCCGGTCGCACACACGCGGTCGGAATGTCCGGTGATCTCAACACCAGTCTCCTCAAACTGTCGTCGAGCGCCTCTGAAAGGGTCCATACCATCGTCATGCCAGGTCAGTTCAAACGTGCCACGGCACAACCCAAACCATAGCCTCGCTGTGAGGCTCGCCGTTTTGCTGCTTTGCGTCGTAGCAGGCAATGCAATCGCGTTGCCCGAAGACGCTGAGCAACCGATTCACATCCACTCCGATTCGGCGGAACTCGACCAGAACAAGAGTGTCGCGATTTATCACGGTTCCGTGCGGATGGAGCAAGGCACGATGACGGTGACCGGCGACAAGATGACCGTCGAACTGCAGGATCAACTCGTGGTGCGGATCATCGCGGAAGGCGATCGCGCGCACTATCAGCAGCAGGTCAAAGCGGACGAGTCGATCGTGTTCGCCGACGCGAAGAAGATCGTGTACTTCACGCAGGAAGAACGCGTCGAACTCACCGGCAACGCTTATCTGACGCAGGACAAGAACGAGTTCACCGGTGAGCTGATCAAGTACAACGTGCGTGAAGGCAAAGTGGACGCGCAGGCAAGCGGCCAAGGTAAGGTGCAGATGATCCTGCAGCCGGCCGCGCTGAAAAAGCAGCAGGACCAGGCGCAGAAGTCGGCACCGCAAGCGACGCCGCCGCCGCCAAAGCAATAGTGACCCAGCTCGTCGCCCAACATCTCGCGAAGCGCTACGGTCAACGCACCGCCGTTGCCGACATCAGCCTGTCGGTCGCGCGCGGCGAGATCATCGGCCTGCTCGGACCCAATGGCGCAGGCAAGACCACCAGCTTCTACATGATCGTCGGACTGATAAAAGCCGATGGCGGCATCATCGAGCTGGACGGCGTTCCGATCACCGGCAAGCCGATGCACGAACGCGCGCGCTTGGGCGTCGGCTACCTCCCGCAGGAAGCGAGCGTCTTCCGCAAGCTGAGCGTCGCCGACAACATCATGGCGATCCTCGAATTGAAGCGCGATCTGTCGAAGGCCGACCGTCGCGGTCGCCTCGAACAATTGCTCGACGAGTTCCATCTGCAAGGCGTCCGCACGCAGATCGGCGAACGATTGTCGGGTGGAGAGCGACGGCGCGTCGAAATCGCGCGCGCACTCGCAAGCGAACCGAAGTTCATCCTGCTCGACGAACCGTTCGCCGGTGTCGACCCGATTTCGGTCGGTGAGATCAAGGCGATGATCCGTGACCTCGCCCAACGCAACATCGGTGTACTGATCACCGATCACAACGTTCGCGAAACCCTCGACATCTGCGACCGTGCCTACATCGTAAATGAGGGGCACATCATTGCGGATGGCAACACCGAGGCCATACTATCGAACGAAAAGGTCAGAAATGTTTATCTGGGCGCGCAATTCCGACTGTGAGTGCCGCGCCTGACCACTCCGTATGAAGCAGTCGCTCTCTCTCAAGCTCGGCCAGCAACTGACGATGACGCCGCAGTTGCAGCAGGCGATCCGTCTGCTGCAGTTGTCGACGCTCGATCTGCGCCTGGAGATTCAGCAAGTCGTCGAAGCGAACCCGATGCTCGAGCTCGTCGAAGACGATGACGACAACGCGGCGGCCGAAGCATCGAGTCACGAGGACGACCTACCCAGCGTCGAATCGCACGACGACTTCCGCGAGTTGGCCGGCGACGGCGACGCAACTGCCGAGCAGATGCCCGAAGAGTTGCCCGTAGACAGCTCGTGGGACGACGTCTTCCAACCGACCACTCCGACCCAAACGGGTGCAGACGAAGACTTCGACGGCACCGAGCGCAACACCACGGAAGAGTCGCTGCAGGATCACCTGCTGTGGCAACTGAACCTGACGCCGATGTCGGCGCGCGATCTCGCGATTGCGCGCGCGATCATCGACGGCATCGACAACGACGGCATGTTGATCGCAACGGTCGAGGAGATTCTCTCCGGGTTTCCTGCGGAGTATGACGTCGAAGCGGACGAAGTGGTCGCGGTGCTCAAGCGCATCCAGCAGTTCGATCCGTCGGGCGTAGCCGCGCGAGATCTGCGCGAGTGCCTGTTGATTCAGCTCAACCAACTCCCCGAGGACACCGACTGGGTGCAGGAAGCGCGTTCGCTCGTGGCCGAGCACCTCGACCTTCTCGCCGCCCACGACCTGCCGGCGCTCGTGCGCAAAACGCGTCTGGAGGAAGACGAGATTCACGCGGTGATCCACCTGATCCGCTCGCTGAATCCACGCCCCGGAACCGCGATCGAACGCGCCGATACCGAATACGTCGTTCCGGACGTGCTGGTGCGCCGCGAGCGCGAAAAATGGCTCGTCGAGTTGAACCCCGAGACGGCACCGCGCGTTCGCATCAACGCGCAGTACGCCAACATGGTTCGCCGCGCAGACTCCGGCGACACCAACACCTACCTGCGAGACAACCTGCAGGAAGCGCGCTGGTTCCTGAAGAGCCTGATCAGCCGCAACGAGACGCTCCTGAAAGTGGCGACCAAGATCGTCGAGCACCAGCGGGGTTTTCTCGAATACGGCGAGGAAGCCATGAAACCGCTCGTGCTGCACGACATCGCCGAAGCCGTAGCGATGCACGAATCGACGATCTCGCGCGTCACCACCCGCAAATACATGCACACGCCGCGCGGCATTTTCGAGCTGAAATACTTCTTCTCGAGCCACGTCGGCACCAGCACCGGCGGCGAAGTTTCCAGCACCGCAATCCGCGCGCTGATCAAGAAACTGACCGCCGAAGAGAATCCCCGAAAGCCGTTGAGCGACAGCAAAATCACGGCGATACTCAAGACCCAGAAGATCAACGTAGCGCGGCGTACGGTTGCCAAATATCGCGAGCTACTGTCGATTCCCCCGTCGAACGAACGCAAACGACTCGTTTGAACCCGTGTCGTATTTCCCATACGACACGAGTTCCGTCCCTGCAGCACCCCCGCTGCCATTTCCCGCCACCAGGAGAACGCCCATGCAGTTGAGCATTACCGGGCATCACATCGATGTCACCGAAGCATTGCACAGGTACGTCACTCAGAAGTTCGTACGGCTGGAACGCCATTACGACCACATCACCAACGTTCATGCCGTGCTATCCGTCGAGAAGCTCATCCACAAGGCGGAAGCCACCGTCCACACCAGCGGCGCCGAACTGTTCGCCGACTCGATCTCCGAAGACATGTACGCCGCCATCGATGCGCTGGTCGACAAACTCGACCGGCAGATCGTCAAACACAAAGAAAAGACCCGCACGAACAATCACCGCGGCAACGCCTGAGCCGTTGGAGCGATGCGGGTTGAACCGCCATGAAACTGGTCATCATCAGCGGCCGTTCCGGGTCCGGTAAGAGCACCGCGTTACACGTACTCGAAGACGCCGGCTTCAACTGCATCGACAACTTTCCCGTTGGACTATTGCCGGCCATGGTCCACACCGCGCTGCGCGACCCGCAGCAGCACAGCCAGCGCATGGCGGTGAGTATCGACGCACGCAACTCGGCCGCCGACCTGAGGCGATTCCCCGAGATTCTGCTGTCGCTCGACCGGATGGACCTCGACTGCGAGGTGATCTATCTCGACGCGCTCGGCCCGACGCTGGTGAAGCGGTTCAGCGAGACGCGGCGCCGTCACCCGCTGACGAACGAGACGACCGACCTGCGCCAGGCGATCGAGGCCGAGCACGAATTGCTGGCGAGCATCGCCGATCTCGCCGATCTGGTGATCGATACGACCCATCTCGCAACGCCGGCGCTCATCGACCTGATCAGCGCGCGGATCGCATCGAAAACCACGTCGGGGCTGTCGCTGCTGTTCCGCTCGTTCGGTTTCAAATTCGGTATTCCGGTCGATGGCGACCTCGTCTTCGACATCCGGTGTCTGCCGAATCCGCACTACGTACCCGAACTGCGGCGTCTCACCGGCAAGGACGAAGCGGTGCGGGAATTCCTCGAGGCCGACGCCGACGTGCTCGCGATGTACGACGACATTCGACGTTACCTGGAAACCTGGTTGCCGAAGTTCGAGCAGAACAATCGCATCTACATGACGGTGGCGATCGGCTGCACCGGCGGGCAACATCGCTCGGTCTACATGGCCGAGAAGCTCGGCAGCCATTTCCGCGCCACGATTCCGAACGTCCTGGTGCGCCACCGCGAGCTCGAGCAAAGAATCTAAAAAAAAGACGAATCTGAGATGCAGGAACGCAGAGTAACCATCGTCAACAAGCTGGGCTTGCACGCGCGTGCGGCCAGCAAATTCGTCAATCTCGCAAAGCGCTTCGCAAGCAAGATCGAGATCGTCAATCCCGCGAAGACCGTGGACGGCAAGAGCATCATGAGCATCATGCTGCTCGCCGCTTCGCAGGGCACCGAAATCGGCCTGCGCATCGACGGCGAAGACGAAGACGACGCGATGCAGGCGATCACCGATCTGATCGCCGACCGGTTCGGCGAGGGAGAATGAACGTCCGGATCAGCCGGCGACGGTCATACCGTCGATGAGCAGCGAGCCCGTTACGATGTTGCCGCGCCGATCCGGGTCGTCGCCGAGACCGACGAGCGCGCCATACATGTCGGCGAGCTGACCCGCGATGGTGATCTCGTCGACCGGATGCACGATCTCGCCGTTCGAAATCCAGAATCCCGCGGCGCCGCGCGAATAGTCGCCGGTGACGATGTTCACGCCCTGCCCGATCAGCTCCGTGACGAGCAGACCCTCCTTGATTTCCTTGACCAGATCGGCAAACGGCCGCCGCGGCCCCTCTACCCAGACGTTGTGCACACCGCCGGAGTTCGCCGTGGTCGTCATACCCAGCCGTTGCGCAGAGTAGTTGCCGAGCACGTATGAGGCGACTTGCGCCTCGATCGATGAATGCTTTCTCGAACGTGGCCACTCCATCGCCGTCGAATGCGGCGCTGCCGGGTCCGCGCGGCAGCAACGGTCGCTCGAAGACCGAAAACGCCGGTGGGAACAGTTTGCGCCCGAGCGAATCCGTTAGGAACGACGCTTTGCGGTATAGCGACCCACCGCTCAACGCGCCGATCAGATGACCGATGAGGCCGCCCGCGATTTCGGCCGAGAACAGCACCGGATAGCGTCCGGTCTTGATCGGCTGCGCCCCGAGCCGCGCCACCGCGCGGCGAGCCGCTTCCGTACCGACGCTCGCGGCATCTGCGAGATCGTCGATCGATCTGCCCGTGCTGTAGTAGTAGTCGCGCTCCATGCCGTTGCCGTCGTCGGAGATGACTCCGCAACCGATGCTGTGGCGCGTTGCGATGTGGCTGCCGAGAAAGCCGTTGCTGTTTCCATACACGCGACAGACGCGTTGCGTGCCCACCGAAGCGCCGTCGGAATTCTTGATGCGGCGGTCGTGGCCGCGCGCGGCCGACTCCGCGGCCTGCGCCATCGCCTCTGCGTCGGCCACCGAAGTGGTCCACGGATGGTCGAGATCCAGGTCGGGAAAGACCCGCGCCATGAGAGATCTGTCGGCGAGCCCGTGATACGGATCTTCTTCGGTGAATCGCGCGATGTTGCATGCCGCCTTAACGGTTGCCGCGACCGCCGCGGGCGTCGAGTCCGACGTGCTCGCCGATCCTTTGCGCTTGCCGAAGTAGACCGTGATGCCGAAGCCGCGGTCGCGATTGAACTCCACCGTTTCGAGTTCGCCAAGGCGCACGCTGACCGAAAGGCCGGCATCTTCGCTTGCAGACACTTCGGCGGCATCCGCGCCGTTCTTGCGCGCGCGCTCGAGAATGTCGGTTACCAGCGACTTCAGATCGTGTTCGTGATCGGTCGCGGCAACCAGGTTCACCATATCGTCCATAGCAACCTCTCTGGTGTGATACCTTGCCGCCGATGAGCGAAGAGGAATCGAGTAAATCCGCGCGCAAACGCGACGCGCAGCGTTTGAAAGAGCTCGGCCAGCAGTTGGCGGAACTCAACGACGAACAACGCGCGGCGCTGCCGCTGCCGGAAACGTTGGCGACCGCGATCGCGGATTACCGACGCATCAACTCGCACGAAGCAAAGCGGCGCCAGGGTCAGCTGATCGGGCGATTGATGCGCGGCGTCGACATTGCCGAGATCGAACACGCGCTCGACGGGCTCACGCGCAAGAATGCAGAGGCGCGGTACGCGCATCACGAGATCGAACTCTGGCGCGATCGCCTCATCGCCGACGACGCTGCGGTGACCGACTACATCTCGGTCTACCCGACCACCGATCGCGCGCAGTTGCGCGCGCTGATCCGGGCGGCGCGCAAGCGCCCCGACGATCCCACTCCGTTCCGCGCGCTGTTCCGTCATCTGCGCGACAACGCTGCGCTTCACGCGGCAGATCCGGACGACGCGTCCGTTCCGCCGACGGTCACCTGATCGATTCGCACGGTCGGTTGGCCGACGCCCACCGGCACCGATTGGCCGTCTTTTCCGCACACGCCGACGCCTTCGTCGAGCGCGAGGTCATTCCCGACCATCGACACGCGCGTCATGATTTCGGGGCCGTTTCCGATCAACGTCGCGCCTTTCACCGGCTGCGTCACGCGTCCATCCTCGATCAGATAAGCCTCGGTCGCCGAGAACACGAACTTCCCCGACGTGATGTCCACCGACCCGCCGCCGAAATTCACCGCATACAAGCCGCGTGACACGCTGGCGATGATCTCTTCGGGGGCGTGGGCGCCTGCGAGCATGAACGTGTTGGTCATGCGCGGCATCGGGCTGTGCGCGTAGGACTGGCGGCGGCCATTGCCGGTCGGCGCGGTGTTCATCAGCTTCGCATTGAGCCGGTCCTGCAGATAACCCTTCAACACGCCGTTCTCGATCAGCACGGTGCGCTGCGTCGGCGTGCCTTCGTCGTCCACCGACAGCGACCCGCGCCGGTTCGGCAGCGTGCCGTCGTCAACGACCGTGCAGAGGGGCGACGCGACTTGCTCGCCGATCCGGCCGCTGAACGCCGAAGTGCCCTTGCGATTGAAGTCGCCTTCGAGTCCATGGCCAACCGCCTCGTGCAACAACACACCGGGCCAACCGGGGCCGAGTACCACCACCATCGGACCGGCCGGCGCAGGAATCGCGTCGAGGCTGACGAGCCCGGTGCGCACCGCTTCGTCGACGAACGCAGCCGCCCGATCCTCCGCGATGAACCAGCCCAGGTCGCGGCGCCCGCCACCGCCCGAGAAACCGCGTTCACGGCGGCCGTTCTGTTCCACGATCACGCTCACATCGAGGCGCACCAGCGGACGGATGTCGGCCGACATCGTGCCGTCTGTTGCGACCACCAGATGGGTCTCGTAGGTCGCGGCGAGCCGGATGGTGACTTCTTTTACCCGCGGGTCGATGCGTCGCGCACGTGCGTCGAGTTCGCGCAGCAGTCCGATCTTCGCGTTCTCGTCGAGCGACGCGATCGGATCGACCGGTTCGTAACGACGCTCGACCGGCGTCGGTGCCCACACGCGATGCTCGCCCGATCCGCCGCTGCGCACGATGCTGCGCGCGGCCACCGCCGCTTCTTCGAGCGCGGGCAAGACGATGTCGTCGGAGTATGCGAAACCGGTGCGTTCGCCGCTGATCGCGCGCACGCCGACGCCGCGGTCGGCGCTGAACGCACCTTCCTTGATGATGCCGTCTTCCATCACCCACGCTTCGCTGCGCACCGATTGAAAGAACAGTTCGCCGGTGTCGATCGCGCGACCGGCCAACTGGCCGAGCAACCGCTCGACGTCGGTCGGTCGCAGTTCCGCCGCATCCCACAACTGCCGTTGCGCCACCTCGATCAAGTCGTTCATGTAGCGTCACTCATGCGTCTTTGTCCTTCGGTTGCGTCGCGCCGGGCGTGGTACCGGATGTCGTTCCGGATGTAGTACCGCTGGTCGCACCATGTGTCTTCGCCGGCGGCACCGGCGGCGCCGCGTTCGGCGGCGTCTCCGCCTGGTCCGTCATCGCTTTCGGAAACACCTGTTCGAAATTCACTTCGGGATTCTGCAGCGTCCCGGTCACTTTGTATTTCGCGCTCGAGAGATTGTCGATCTGATTGCGGAAGAGTCGCTCGCCGACGAGTACCGCACCGGCCGCGATCGGATTCACGAAGCCGAGATACGCCGCATACCACGGCAGGCTGGAACTCACCGGCAGCGTCACGACCATTTCGTTGTCGAGCGTGCCGGTCAGCAGATTCACGGTGCCGTTGATGCGGAAATCGCCGCCGGTGCCGTCGATCACCATCGGTTCGACGAAATTGATGACGCCGCGATCGGCCGTTATGGTCGCGGTGAGTTCGTCGAAACTGATCCCCTTTCCGAATACGTCGGAGAAATCGAGCGTCATCCGCTTCGCGATGGCGGCGAAGTTCAGCAGACTGAAGATCCGCACCGCGCCGGAGCCTTCGCCGAGATCGACGAAGCGTCCTTTCTCCGCCTTCATCGCGATCCTGCCTTCGATATTCGGCAACGAGAAGTTCAGCGGCGATCCCGGCCAGCTGACATCGACGTCGACGCCCGCTGTCGTGGTCTCGAGGCTCGGCGCGTAGTTCCATTGCGGCAACACCGTCGCCAGATCGCCGGCGTGCAGTTCGCCCATGAAGTGGGTTCTGCCCGTGTCGCCGCCGGTCCAGATCGCCGGCGCGGTGCCTTCGATGTGCAGACCTTTGATGTCCGCCACGAGATTCTCGATGGCGACGCCTTCATCGGACTTGCGAACGTTGAAGCGCCAGCTTCCATAGTTTTCTTCACCAAGCGAGATGCTCTGCACGACCACGTCGAGGTCGATGATTCCGCGCGGATCGACGTTCGCCAACGGATCGCCTTCGCCGCCGGGCTTTCCGACCGGCATCTTCAGATAGTGCAGGTCGATGCTGGGCGGCGAATCGGCTGCCCATTCCATCGACCCCTCGACGTCGGGCGCCGTCACGGAGATCTGCAGTTTGCCCGAGCGGTTCCAGACATCGGCGACGATGTTGTCGAACCCGACGTTCTGAAACGCGACGTGCCCGATCTTGAACGCGTTCATGCCCCACGGAAAACTCGGATACAAGCCGGCTTCCTCTCCCCTTAATCGATCTGTCAGATCGAGCGATGCGAGTTCGCCTTCGATGGTCACCGCATCCTCATCGCCGCGTTCAGGCTCGGCTTCCGCGCCGATGCCGATGCTGCCGGACCGAACGCCGCCTTCGGCAATTCGAAGCCACCCTTGTGCAGCGTCTCCGAGATGAAAGTCGAGCCGGTCGTGATCGTTCGCGAACACCATGGTCAGCGTCGAAGGGCGCGATACCGACGCCTCTTTGCCGAGCGGCGCGGGTAGACCCAACGTGACGCCGACCAGGTCCGATTGCAGCGCCAGCACCGACGGTTCACTCGACCCTGGTCTGATCCGGTATTCGGCCGCGAAGTCGAACTCGCCGTCGACAAGACCCGGATTCGGCAATCCGCGCCAGTCGGTGATCTCTTTCGCGGCGGCATGTCCGTCGAACGCGACTCGTATCATCCCGTCCTGAGAAGTCACCGAGAAACGCGCGGGGCGGTTGAACATCCGCCCGGTAACCGACTCGCCGTCGATCTCGTTCGGATAGCGATAGTGGACTTTGCCGCGCAACGCGCCGAGTTCGACTTTCATATCGGTCAGCGCGGCGGTGAACTCCTTGAGGTCGAGCTTCAGATCGACATCGGCCGCGGTGTTGCCGGATATCGGAATCCGCATCTGTGCGGCGTAGTCGAACGGTCCCGCGAACGTCCACTCGGGTTTCACGAACGTCAGCCACGAAGTCAGCGGCGACTGGTTGATCAGCGTGCGCAGCGCGGCGCCGTCGCCGCTGCCCTTGCCCTGAAAGTCGACGTACTCCACCGAAAGCGGCAGGAACACCTCTGCGTTGGCCACATCGATCCCGACCAGATCGCCCGCGTCGAATCGACCGAATGTGCCGAGCGCCGTGTACTCGATCTGCCCGGCAACACCCGTCGCGGGCGGCCAGTCCGGATGGAATCGCACGGTGCCGTCGTGCATCTCCACGCGCAGTTCGGCCTGGCGCATCGGCAGGCCTTCGATCGTGCGCAGGTGACCGTGATAGACGAGATCGGCCGCGTCCACACGTCCGGCGAGAATCGCGTGATCGAGACCGTCGCGCAGCGACTGCGGCAACTCGCGCGGCACGAACGCGAGCCCGTCGCGGCCGTCGATGTCGTTGATTCGAAGCGCCAGCAACAGCCGTTGCTCCAGTTCGTCGCTCGGGCGGCCGAACGTGAACTGACCGTGGATGGTGGAATCGCCGAACGTACCGGCGAGATCGCGCCCCTGGACGGCCAGATAACCGGGCACGAACCAGATCAGCACGCTGCCTTCGAGATGTTGAAACTCGGTCGGGTGTTCGTAGTAATCGAGGAAACCGAGACCCACCTGATCGCCGTTCAGATCGATTTCGACGCTGCGTTCGGTGCCCGCGACTTTGGCGGTTCCGTTGCGGACATACGGCACGCCTTTCCAGTTCTCCAGCGCGATGGCCGATGCGTTCGCTTCGTAGTCCAGCGCGTGGTCGTCGAAGTCGTAGCGGATCTTCGCTCCTTCGATCCGACCGCGAGGATCGAGTCCGCCAAGCCAGGTTTCCACACCGTGCACGTCCGCGGCCGCGTCGCGCACGATGCCGACCATCGGCGCGGCGTCGAACGCCGGCAACGCCGCTTCTATGCTGGTCCAACCCGTCAAACCCCGCTCCACCGTCATGACGGTTTTGTCGAGGCGCACGCTGCCGTGTGCGCCGGTCAACGGCGAACTGATCGACGGCCAGATTCCAGTGGCGCCCCAGCCGGCCGGTGGATCCGCGCATCGCGACGTCGAGCGCGTCGAGCTTTCCTGTTGCAAGCGCCAGATCGCGCGCGGCCAGCGCGAGTTGGCCCGCGCTGTTGCGGCCCGAGAACGACCATTGTCCGTGCAGACGATCGATCGTGGCGCCGAGCCCGCCGACCGCGACGCCGAATGCCGGCGCAATCACGAACTGGTCGGCATCGATTGCAAGCTGGCCGCTCGTCGGTCTTCCAAGCCATGCGTCCGACAGGTTGTAGGCAAGCCTGATCTCGCCGCTGCCGCCGTTCTCGACCGACACCACGACTTCGCCCGAGTGACGCAGCCCCGCGTTCGCGAAGCTGCCGCGCGCGTGAATCTCGCCGACCGGCTCCAACAGTTCCGCTTTGTCGCTGGACGAAGTCTCTTCGAAACGGACTCGAACGTCGGGAAACTGAATGCCGTCGCTATAGCGCAACAGGTCCTCTAGAGCGGACCCTCCTGCTTTGGCGCCGCCCTTATCGGTCCCGAGCGACCAATGTCCGTTCTCGTCGCGCTGCGGCGCCAACTCGATCTGTGCAGCGGACAGATGACGGACGATCAACGCGCTGTGCAGCGCGCTCTCGAGCACGTCCATTTCGACGATCACGTCGCGGGCATGACCGCCGCGGAACTGCAGCTGATCGACATGAACGACCGGATTCAGCAGATGCCAGTGCGCGGTGAGACCGGTGATCTCGACGCCGCTCTGCGCGAGATAGGTGTTCAAGCGCGATTCGAATTGCGGCACTAACGCAACGAGCACGCGTCCCGTTGCCGTGACGACGGCGAGCAGCACCGTCACGGTGATCAGCACCAGCAATAGAGGACGCAGCACGGCGCGCAAAAGATTGACCCACACTCGCAACGTAAGGATTTCGACCGCCGCGGGGGAGCTTGATTCAAGCCCGCTCGCGGCAAACTGCAGGTCAGCGGGTCACGCCTTGTACCAGTACCAGGTCGAACTGCTCAGGACCGTAGCTCGGCTCTACCTGGAAACGGATCGTCCGTCCGATCTGCTCAGCCACGCATGCTACGTTATCCCGTTCCTCGTCGAGTAATCGATCGACCACGCTTTGCGACGCCTGAACCAGCATGTCGCTGGGGGTTGTCGCGCCGTTCGTGGCACCGGGCGTCGGATGACCGGCCACCGGATGCTGGCGCGCGCTGCGCAGAATGGCGCGGAAGATCTCGAGGCACACCGACTCGGCCGTCTTGACCACGCCGTGGCCACCACACGTAGGACAGCTCTCACACACCTGCTGACGCAAACTCTCGCGCGTGCGTTTCCGGCTGATCTGCACCAGGCCGAGTTCGGAGATTCCGGAGATGCGGATTCTGGCCGGATCCGACTCGCACGCCTTTTCGAGCGCGCGGAGCACCTGCCGGCGATGTTCCTCGTCTTCCATGTCGATGAAGTCGACCACGATGATGCCGCCGAGATTACGAAGGCGCAGTTGCCGGGGCAGGATGGCGGCCGCCTCGAGATTCGTCCGGAACACCGTATCTTCGAGGTTGCGCGCGCCGACATAGGCACCGGTGTTCACGTCGATGGTCGTCATCGCTTCGGTCTGCTCGATGACCACATGACCGCCGGACCGCAAGGCAACCCGGCTCTGCAGCGCGCGTTCGATCTCGTCTTCCACGCCATAGCGGTCGAACAGCGCCACCGGGTCGTCGTAGAACTGAACGCGCGCGACATGTTCCGGAATGAACTCGGCAACGAAGTCGCGAACGCGTTCATAGGTGCGCCGTTCGTCGATTTTCACCGCTTTCAGATCGGGACCGGCGAAGTCGCGGATCACGCGGGTGTGCAGCGGCAGTTCCTGATACACGACACCGGATGCGTCCTGATGGCGCTGCCGTTCGTCGACGCGCTGCCACACCCGTTCGAGCACCCGCACGTCGGCTTCGATCAACGCGTCCGAAACGCCTTCCGCCGCGGTCCGAATGATGAAACCCCGCGAAGCGTCGCAACCGAGCGCCGTGCGTGCCGTCTCCGTGGCGAGTCGCAGCCGTTCGCGCTCGGCGGGGTCTTCGATGCGTTGCGAAATGCCAACGTGCGCATTGAGCGGCATCAACACCAGATAGCGGCTGGCGAGCGCGATGTTGGTGGTCAGCCGGGCGCCTTTGGTGGCAATCGGATCCTTCGCCACCTGCACCAGCAACGACTGACCTTCGTGCACGAGGTCGCGAATGTCCTTCTGCACCGGATCCGGCTCGGCAACGCTGATGCGCGGCGCGTCGATGTCGCGCGCGTGCAGAAAGCCGGGACGACCCAAGCCGATGTTGACGAACGCCGCCTGCATGCCCGGCAGGATTCGTTCGACCTTTCCTTTATAGATGTTGCCGGTGAGGCTGTAGGGACCGGAGCGCTGCAGATGCACTTCGGCCAGCGCGTGATTCTGGATGAGCGCTACACGGGTCTCGAACCCGCTGACATTGATGAGCAGCTCTTCTTCCATTCGGCGACCTCACGCATCTCGATACTGCCAGGTGTCCACGCCGAAGGCTTGGAGCAACGCTTCCGTTTCAGCAAGCGGCAGACCCACGATCCCGCTGTAGCTGCCCTCGATGCGCTTGGCGAATATACCCCCAATACCTTGGATCCCATAACCCCCGGCCTTATCGCGCGGCTCGCCCGTCGCCCAATAGGTCTCTGCTTCGGCGCGCGTGATTTCCCGGAACGTCACACGCGAGCGCGACATGCGGCTTTCGCTGCGGCCGCCGTGCACCACTGCAATCGCCGTCAGCACCTGGTGTGTGCGTCCGGACAACAACGACAACATGTGCAGCCCCTCAATGCGGTCGGCGGGCTTGCCGAGCAACACATCATCGATCATCACCGCGGTGTCGGCGCCGAGCACCGGCAACGTCTCACCGCGCGCTGCGGTATCAGCCTTCGTTGCCGCGAGGCGTTGCACCATGTCTTCGACGGTTTCGCCCGGGCGGCGCGCTTCGTCGATGTCGAGCGCTTTGACCGTGAACGTCAGGCCGAGCTGCGTCAGCAACTCGGCGCGACGCGGTGACGCCGATGCGAGAATGAGCTGCGCCGAGCGAAGCGCCATCGGAGTCACTCGACCGAGAACTGAAAGCGAACGCGGCGCAGCACCGTCGCCACCAACGGCCACGCAACGGTGCTCGCCACGGCAGGGACGAATATCCAGAACGACAATGCCCCGTCGCGACTGAGCCATTGCGCGCACATGCGAACGAACTCGGTGCCGAGCACCAGCAGAAACACCACCACGCCCTGCTGAGCGACCGAATACATGCGGAATCGCTCGTAGAACGACCACGTGACGTACGTCAGTGCGGCCAGACAGAAGCCGTTGACGCCGAGTGGATCCGCATACAGTGCATCGACGAGCAGCCCGGTGATCCACGCGGAGATCATCCCGAACCGTTGCGGCAGCGCCATCACCCAATAAAAGACGACCAGCACCAGCCACGACGGCCGCAGCCAACCGAGCCACACGGGCGCGCCTACCGGCAGGTGCACGACGGCGAGCAGCATCGCCAGCACGATCGTCAGCAGAATTACCCATCCGCCTCGCGTCGGATTCACTTCGGTTCCTCGGGCGCAGGTTCCGCGACGGCCGGTTGTTCGGGCTTCGCGTCGTACACCAACAATACGTGTCGGCTGCGGGCGAGCGCGGCGGCCGGTTTCGCGGTGACCTGCGCATAGGTCATCGTCGGATCGACTACGACGGCAGTCACCTCACCCACCGGGTAACCGCGTGGGAAATGTCCGCCGAGACCGGACGTCACCAGAAGATCGCCGACGCGAATGTCGGCCGTGACCGGAACATATTCGAGTTCGAGTCGATCGGTGCGTCCGGTGCCGGCGGCGATGCTGCGGAAATCGTTGCGATTGACCTGCACCGGCACCGCGTGTGCGGCGTCGATGACGAGCATCACTCGACTCGAGAACTGCGCCACTTCGACGACCTGCCCGAACAAACCCTCGGCATCGATCACCGCTTGTCCAACGAACGCGCCGTCCGTCGCGCCCTTGTCGACCTCGACCTGATAGGTGTTGGGGCTCGGTACGACGCCGATCAATTCGGCGACGAGCACTTCGGCACCGAGGCGCTGTCGGCTACCGAGCAACTGTCGCAGTCGCGCGTTCTCTTCGCGCAGCGCGACGAACTGCAGAGCGACCGTGGAGAGTTCGAGATTGCGTTGCTCGAGTTTCGCGTTTTCGGCCATCAACGACTCGCGCGTCGACAACGTAGCGCGCGCCTCGCGGCTCACCTGATACGGACTCTCGGCGATGACGTAGATCGGACTCACGATCGTTGCCAGCATCGACCGCATCGGCTGCAGCAAACGGGAGTTCACGTCGATCGTCAAAAGCAGCGAGGATACGATCGCCAGCGCCAACAGCAGGTAGCCGGCGCCCGAATCACGCAGGAATAGCGCCTTGATGAGAGCCTCAGACCAGCCGGAACGGCAGCATCATAGCAGCGCCGCGAAAAAATCTAGTCGGTGGACAGCAGGTCTGCGTTGCCGGCCTTGTCCATCAATTCGAGTGCTTTACCGCCGCCGCGCGCAACGCACGTGAGCGGATCTTCGGCGATGACCACCGGCAGACCGGTTTCTTCAGCGAGCAGGACGTCGATGTCCCGAAGCAACGCACCGCCGCCGGTGAGCACCAGGCCGGTCTCGGCGATGTCGGACGCAAGTTCGGGCGGTGTCTGTTCGAGCGCGCTCTTCACCGCTTGAACGATCATCGACAGCGGCTCCTGCAGCGCCTCGAGGATTTCGTTACTGTTCAGCGTGAAGCTCCGCGGCACGCCTTCGGCCAGGTTGCGGCCGCGCACGTCGATCTCGCGGATGTCTTTCTGCGGATAGGCACAGCCGATTTCCTGCTTGATGCGTTCGGCGGTGGCTTCGCCGATGAGGCTGCCTTGTGTTCTGCGCACGTAGGCAACGATCGCTTCGTCGAAACGGTCGCCGCCCACCCGAACGGTGTCCGAATAGACCACGCCGTTCAGCGAAATGATCGCGATCTCGGTGGTGCCGCCGCCGATGTCGACGACCATCGTCCCGATCGCTTCGTGCACCGGCAGACCGGCACCGATCGCCGCGGCCATCGGCTCTTCGATCAGCCGCACGTCGCGCGCACCGGCCGACAACGCCGATTCACGGATCGCGCGCCGCTCGACCTCGGTCGATTTGCACGGCACGCACACCAGCACGCGCGGACTCGGACGCATCCACGAGTTTTCGTGCACTTTCGCGATGAAGTACTTCAGCATCTTCTCGGTGACGAGGAAGTCGGCGATGACGCCATCCTTCAACGGCCGTATCGCGGTGATGTTTCCGGGCGTCCTGCCAAGCATCCGTTTGGCATCGAGGCCGACCGCTGCAACGCTCTTCTGATTGTTCTGGTGGCGGATCGCGACAACTGATGGTTCGTTGAGGACGATGCCTTCATCACGCACGTAGATGAGCGTGTTGGCTGTTCCGAGATCTATCGCAAGATCGCGCGAGAACAGCCCGCGTATGTACTTGAACATCTATATGGGAGTCTTTTGGGAGGTGAATGGAGTTGCGCATAAAACTGTAGCAACCACGGGGATTTTGGGCAAGGAACGAATGTGCTACGGTGCGCGTTTTACGTGCATTCTCATGACGATCCACGAGCGCGACATCGACAAGCTCTGCGTTTTGGCGCGCTTGTCCCTCGACGACGATGAACGTCGACATGCACGCGACGATCTCACGCGCATCATCGCGATGATCGATTCACTCGCTGCGGTGCCCACCGACTCCATCGAGCCGCTCGCCCATCCACTCGACGCAACGCAACGATTGAGAGCCGACGAAGTGACCGAGCGAGTCGATCGCGACGCATTCCAACGCATTGCGCCGTCGGTGCGGGACGGCTTGTATCTGGTACCCCGCGTCATCGAGTGATGAACCCTTTCTCGACCCTCACGGACCTGGCCGATGGACTCAGGAATCGGCAGTTCTCGAGCATCGAACTGACGCGCTTCTACCTCGATCGCATCGAGCGTCTGGACGTCGAGTACAACAGTTTCATCACGGTCACTCGCGACCGTGCGCAAGCTCAGGCCGCAGCCGCCGATGCGAAACTGCGCGGCGGAAACGCGCCGCCGCTGACCGGTCTGCCGATCGCACACAAAGACATCTTCTGTACCGCCGGGGTTCGCACCAGCTGCGGATCGAAGATGCTCGATACGTTCGTCGCGCCGTACGACGCCACCGCTGTCGCGCGGCTCGACGCAGCGGGCGCCGTGACGCTCGGCAAGACCAACATGGACGAGTTCGCGATGGGCTCGTCGTGCGAAACGAGCTACTACGGACCGGTTCGCAATCCGTGGGATCCGACGCGCGTGCCCGGCGGATCGTCGGGCGGTTCTGCAGCGGCGCTCGCCGCCGGGCTCACGCCGGCTGCAACCGGCACCGATACCGGCGGATCGATCCGCCAACCGGCTGCATTCAGCGGCATCTGCGGATTGAAGCCGACGTACGGATGCGTGTCGCGCTACGGCATGGTCGCGTTCGCGTCGAGCCTCGACCAGGGCGGACCGATGGCGCGCAGCGTTGCCGACATCGCGTTGCTGCTCGATGCGATGGCCGGGTTCGACACGAAAGACTCGACTAGCGCGCAGAAAGGCCACGACGGCAAAGCGGCCGACGCTGCATCGACGCCCGCGCGACCACTGCGGATCGGCTTGCCCAAAGAGTATCTGGCGATGCTCACCGACCCTGCGCTGGCGCGCGTTTTCGACGAAGCGCGCCGCGAATTCGAGTCGTTGGGGCACTCGATCGTGGAAGTGTCGTTGCCGCACACCGCGGCCGCGGTTGCTACCTACTATGTAGTCGCCTCAGCGGAGGCATCGACGAACCTGTCGCGTTTCGACGGCGTCCGCTACGGCCATCGTTGCGAAGCTCCGGTCGATCTAACGGACCTGTACGAGCGCTCCCGCAGCGAAGGTTTCGGCCGTGAAGTGAAGCGGCGGATACTCACCGGCACGTATGCGCTGTCGGTCGGCTACTTCGACGCGTACTACCTCAAGGCACAGCGCGTGCGTCGCCTGATCCGCGACGACTTCGTCGCCGCGTTCGGATCGGTGGACGCGTTGCTGACTCCGACGGCGCCCAGCACGGCATTTCCGATCGGCCAGATCAGCGACCCGGTCGAGATGTATCAACAGGACGTCTTCACCGTTCCGGCCAGCCTGGCCGGCGTGCCGGCGCTCGCGTTACCGAGCGGGTTTCACGAAGGTCTGCCGGTTGGCATGCAGTTGGTGGGACCGCACTTCAGCGAAAATCGTCTGATCGGGTTGGGCGCGGATTTCCAGCGCGCGACCGATTGGCATCGGCGCACGCCGCCGGCGATCGGGTAAGTCTGCGATGCAGTGGGAAACGGTCATCGGTCTCGAAGTTCACGTGCAACTCGCGACGCGCTCGAAGATTTTCTCCAGTGCCAGCACCGAGTTCGGCGCCGCGCCCAATACGCAGGCGAGCGGCCTCGATATCGCGTTGCCGGGGACGCTGCCGGTATTGAACGAAGCGGCTGTCCGCATGGCGGTAACGTTCGGCGTGGCCATCGGAGCGCACATCAGCACGCGCTGCGTCTTCGACCGCAAGAACTACTTCTACCCCGATCTACCGAAGGGCTATCAGATCAGCCAGTTCGAAAGCCCGATCGTCGGCGCCGGGAATGTCGACATTCGTCTCGACGACGGCTCCATCCGCACGATCCGCATTACGCGCGCGCACCTCGAAGAAGACGCCGGCAAATCGCTGCACGAAGATTTCGCCGGCATGACCGGCATCGATCTGAATCGCGCCGGCATGCCGTTGCTCGAGATCGTCTCGGAACCCGACTTGCGCAACGCGAAGGAAGCGGCCGCGTACTTCCGTCAGATGCACACGCTCGTTCGATACATCGGCATCTGCGACGGCAACCTCAACGAGGGTTCGATGCGCTGCGATGCGAACGTGTCGGTGCGGCCCGCGGGAACCAACGAACTCGGCGTGCGGACCGAGATCAAGAACCTGAATTCGTTTCGCTTTCTGGAACACGCGATCGATCACGAAGTGGCGCGCCAGATCGAAGTCATCGAGGGCGGCGGGCGCGTGCGCCGCGAAACGCGTCTATACGACCCGGACCGCGACGAGACGCGCACGATGCGCACCAAAGAGCTGTCGGACGACTATCGCTACTTCCCGGAACCGGATCTGCTGCCGGTCGTCATCGACGAAGCGTTCATTGCGGAGGTGCGCGGCTCGCTGCCGGAACTTCCGCAGCAGAAACGCAACCGCTACATGAACGAACTCGCGCTGTCCGACTACGATGCATCACGTTTGACCGACGACCCGAGTGTGGCGCGATTCTTCGAATCGGTATTGTCCGTCTCCGGTGAAGCGAAAGCGGCGGCGAACTGGATCCTCGGCGACTGGTCGGCAACGCTCAACAGAATCCGAACTGCATCCCGACGCGAGCGCGGTAACGGCCGAGCAGCTCGGCACGCTGATCGCGCGGGTAACGGCCGGTACGATTACCGGAAAGGTTGCCAAGTCGCTGTTCGAGACGCTGTGGAAAGCCGCCGATCCGAAGCGCAGCGTCGACGACCTGATCAAAGAGCAAGGGCTCGAGCAGGTCTCCGATTCCGGAGAACTCGCGGCGGTCATTCGCAAGATCGTCGACGCGAACCCCGAGCAGGTCGCACAGTTCCGCGCCGGCAAAGAGAAGGTACTCGGCTTCTTCGTCGGTCAGATCATGAAGGCGACGCAGGGTCGTGCGAATCCCCAACAAATCAATTCGCTGCTCCGCGAAGCGCTCTCCGCCGACTGACGCTGCTGCCGTTCATCGCGTTCACCGAGCGGTTCACCAATGCACGCACGAGATCGCGCGGTCGATCCGACTTATGGATATAACGAAAGCGCCTGACCGGCCGCTTCGATTCCGGTGTCGCTGACATTAGAATGGCAGACCTTTTACCGACGCCCCCGCCATGGCCGGCTATCAGATCACGCACCTCAAACAACTCGAGAGCGAGAGCATCCGCATCATTCGCGAGGTGGCCGCCGAGTTCGAAAAACCGGTGATGCTGTACTCGATCGGTAAAGACTCCACCGTGCTGCTGCACCTTGCACGCAAGGCATTCTTCCCGGGGCGCGTGCCGTTTCCGCTGCTGCACGTCGATACCACGTGGAAATTCCGCGACATGATCGCGTTCCGCGATCGCGTGGCGAAGCAGAACGAACTCGAACTGATCGTGTACACGAACCAGGAAGGGGTGCGGAACAACGTCACCCCGTTCACTTACGGTTCGAAGAAATACACCGACATCATGAAGACGCAGGCGCTGCTGCAGGCGCTCGACCACTACAAGTTCGACGCGGCATTCGGCGGCGCGCGGCGCGACGAAGAGAAGTCGCGCGCGAAAGAGCGCGTGTATTCGGTGCGCGATTCGAATCACCGCTGGGACCCGAAGAATCAGCGCCCGGAGTTGTGGAGTCTCTACAACGGCAACGTGAACCGCGGCGAAGAAGTGCGCGTGTTTCCGTTGTCGAACTGGACCGAGCTCGACGTCTGGCAGTACATCTATCTCGAGAAGCTCGAAATCGTGCCGCTGTATTTCGCAGCGAAGCGCCCGGTCGTCGAACGCGACGGCACGCTGATCATGCTCGACGACGACCGCATGCCGTTGCGCGACGGCGAAGTGCCGCAGCAACGTATGGTCCGCTTCCGCACGCTCGGTTGTTACCCGCTGTCCGGCGCGATCGAATCGGAAGCGGCGACGCTGCCCGAGATCATTCAGGAAATGCTGCTGACGAAGCACTCCGAACGCCAGGGTCGATTGATCGACTACGACGGCGCCGCGTCGATGGAGCAGAAGAAGCGCGAAGGGTACTTCTAGTGAGTCACCAGTCCGAACTCATCGCGCAAGACATCCTTGCCTATCTCGAGCAACACGAACGCAAAGAGATTCTCCGCTTTCTGACGTGCGGCAGCGTCGACGACGGCAAGAGCACGCTCATCGGCAGGCTGCTGCACGATTCGAAGATGATTTACGAAGACCAGCTCGAGGCGGTGCGCTCCAAGAAGCCGGGCGACGACGGCGAGTTCGATCTCGCGCTGCTCACCGACGGTCTGCAGGCCGAGCGCGAACAAGGCATCACGATCGACGTGGCGTATCGCTATTTCTCCACGACGAAGCGCAAGTTCATCATCGCCGATACGCCCGGGCACGAGCAGTACACGCGCAACATGGCGACCGGCGCATCGGGTTGCGACGTTGCGGTGATTCTGATCGACGCGCGACAAGGCGTGCTGACGCAGACGCGCAGGCACACGTTCATCGCCGCGCTGCTCGGCATCCGTCACGTCATCGTCGCCGTGAACAAGATGGACCTCGTCGACTTCGACGAGAGCGTCTTCGATCGGATCCGCGGCGAGTACATCGCGTTCACCGCGAATCTCGGCATCGAAGATCTGCAGTTCATTCCGATCTCCGCATTGCGCGGCGACAACGTCGTCGAGAAATCCGACGAGATGCCGTGGTATCAGGGCAGCACCTTGATGTACCTGTTGGAGAACGTGCAGATCGCCTCCGACCGCAACTTCGAAGACTTCCGCTTCGCAGTGCAGCGCGTCAGCCGCCCCGACTCGTCGTTCCGCGGCTACAGCGGCACCGTGCAGAGCGGCATCATTCGCCCTGGCGATCAGATCGCGGTGCTGCCTTCGGGCAAGACCTCGACCATCGCGCGCATCGTCACGATGGACGGCGATCTGCAAGAAGCCTTCCCGCCGCTCGCAGTAACGCTGACGTTGACGAGCGAAGTCGACATCAGCCGCGGCGACATGCTGGTGAAGCCCGGCAATCTGCCGTTTGTCGAAGATCGATTCGACGCGCAGCTGGTGTGGATGTCCGAAGACCCGTTGGTTCCCGGCAAGCAATACATCATCAAACACGGCACGAAGCAGCTGTTCGGGCGCGTCTCGGCGATCCGCCATCGCGTCGACATCAACACGCTGGAACAGGTGCCCGCCGCTACGTTCGCGTTGAACGAAATCGGCCGCTGCGAGTTCACGCTTTCGGAACCGGTCGCGTTCGACGCGTACGCGGACAACCGCGAGACCGGCGCCTTCATCGTCATCGATCGCATCAACAACCGCACGATCGGCGCCGGCATGATCTGCCCGCCGAGCGGCGATACCGTGAAAGATCACTGGAACGAGATGCCGCACGGCCAGTTCCTGAGTGAACGCCGGTCGCCGGTCACCGCTGCCGAGCGCGAGCAGCGGCTGGGGCAGCGCGCGGTGACCGTATTGCTCACCGGTCTTTCGAAGACCGGCAAAACCGCCATCGCAAACGCGGTCGAACGCCGTCTGTTCGACATGGGTCGGCTCGCGACTGTGCTCGATGGTCAGGACTTCAGGCGCGGCATGAGTCGCGACCTCGGTTTCACCGCCTCGGATCGCTCGGAGAACATGCGGCGCGCCGCGGAAGTGGCGAAGGTGATCAACGACGCCGGCGTGATCTGCCTCACCGCGTTCGTCGTGCCGCACGAACAGGTGCGCGCGCGCGCCCGCGACGTGATCGGCGGCAGTCGCTTCGTCGAGATCTATCTCAAGGCGCCGCTCGGCGTGCTGAAGAGCCGCGACAAGGAAGGTATGTACGCGGCCGCCGAACGCGGCGAACTGCCGAGCTTCCCGGGGGTCACCAGCGAATTCGAAGAACCGATCGCTGCCGACCTGATTTTGGACACTGCGGAGCTGAGCGTCGAAGCATGCGCGGAGCGAGTCATCGACCTGCTGCAGCACCGAGGCGTGACTCGCTAACGATTTCCGGCCAACGAAACTCGCCAACGAACTCGCCCAACAAACTCTTAGATACGGAGACACCATGACCATCCAGACCGATGTCGTAATCGTCGGTGCCGGGCCTTGCGGACTCTTTCAGATCTTCGAGCTGGGTCTGCTCGGCTTGAAAGCGCACATCGTCGATGCGTTGCCGAAACCCGGCGGCCAGTGCACGGAGCTGTATCCCGACAAGCCGATCTACGACATTCCGGCGATACCGGTCTGCGACGCTCAGGATCTGGTCGCGCGTCTGCTGAAACAGATCGAGCCGTTCGGCGCCACGTTCCATCTCGACCAGCAGGTGTCGGAGGTGCAGAAGCACGAAGACGGCACGTTCACGGTATCGACGAACGCCGATACGCAGATCCGCTGCAAAGCGGTGGTGATCGCCGGCGGTGTCGGCTCGTTTCAACCGATGCCGCTGCGCGTCGACGGCGTAGACGACCTCGTCGACCAGCAGGTGTTCTACCGCGTGAAGGATCCGAGCCGCTATCACGGCAAGGATCTGGTGGTGCTCGGCGGCGGCGACTCGGCGTTCGACTGGGTGCTCGAGCTCGCACCTCACGCGAAGTCGATGATGCTGATCCACCGCAGCGACAAATTCCGCGCGGCGCCGGCGTCGGTTGCGAAGATGGAGCAACTCGTCGCGTCGGGAAAGATGAAGTTCGCGGTCGGCAACGTCGTTCGCTTCGAACGGAACGGCACCACGTTGAAGCAGATCGAAGTGCGCGCCCCGGACGAGTCGTTGTCGCTGATGCCGGTCGATCACCTGCTGGTGTTCTTCGGCCTGTCGCCGAAGCTCGGCCCGATCGCCGAGTGGGGTCTCGATCTCGACAAGAACCAGATTGCGACCGACACCGAGAAATTCGAAAGCAACGTTCCGGGTATCTACGCGGTGGGCGACATCGCCACGTACCCCGGCAAGAAGAAGCTGATCCTGTCCGGCTTCCACGAAGCGGCGCTCGCGGCGTTCGCGATCAAGGCCCGCATCGAACCGGACAAGAAGGTGCATCTGCAGTACACGACGACCAGTCCGATCATGCACCAGCGACTCGGCGTGAAGGACTGACCGACGCTTGCCTGTTCTCAGGCCGCGGCCTGCGCCGATCTCGGTCGCGTAGCCGAATCGGAACAGCACCGCGGCGGTACCGATCAGCAACGGCGCGGTGGACCACAGCACCGCGTTCCATCCCCAACCGTGAATCAACGTGCCGGCCAGCAGCGACGCAGCGGCCGATACGCCGAACACGCTGAATTCGTTCACCGCCTGCGCGCCGAAGCGTTCCGCCGGCCGGTAGCTTTCGACCAGCAGCGCCGTACCGCCGACGAACAGAAAGTTCCAGCCGATGCCGACCAACACGAGCGCCCACCAGTAATGCGTCACGGCGTGACCGCTCAGACCGATGCCGATCGCCGCGAGCAGCGCGAGCACACCGCATCCGAGAATTCGCACGACGCCGACGCGCGCGATCAGCGCGCCCGAAAACAACGACGGCACGTACATCGCCAGCACGTGACTCTGAATCACCCACGCGGTATCGCTCAGCGACAGACCGTCGTGAACGTGCATGCTGAGGGGCGTCGCCGTCATGACCAGATTCATCACGCCGTATCCGACCACGCTCGCCAGCATCGCCACGAGATACGCGGGTTGCCGTACGACCGTACCCAACGGCCGTTCCATTCCTTCCGCCGAGGTCGCAACGACCGCCGCCGGTTCCTCGAGCACGAGCAGCAACAGCACCGCGATCAGCTGCAGCGAACCCATCGCGAGCATCGAACCCGTATACGCGTGCAAACCGACCAGATGTTCGCCACCGGTCGCGAGCAGCGGCCCGCAGAACGCGCCACCGATCGCGCCGAGCAGCACGAGCGAAATCGCGCGACCGGCAGCCGGTGCTGCGACGCTCTCCGCGGCGGCAAAGCGATACTGTTGAACGAACGCGTTGTTCACGCCGTAGAGACCGACGCCGACGCAGAACAGCGCGAAGCTCCCCGTTTGCAACGCGTACGCCGATAGCCCGCCGCCGGTCGCGGCGAGGGCAGCGCCGATCGCGAAGCCCGTCCGCCGTCCGGATACGCGCATCAGCATCGCGGCAAACACCGTCGCGAGCGCCGTGCCCACCACCATGATCGACACCGGCAGCGTCGCGAGCGCGCCGGACGACAGTTCGGCGCCGACCAGGCCGCCGACCGTCACGATCAGCACCGATCCGCTCACGGCGATCAGCTGACACAGCAGCAGAATCGCGAGATTCCGGTTCCACATGGGATGTTCCGGCAGGCAGGCATAGCGGCGCGTTTCGCGCCGAACCCCGTACGACGTGAGAGCGTTGCCGCCCTCACCCCCCGCGCAGTATGCTTCGGCCCCTGCTTGATAAGCCATCCGCATTAAAAAAGAGAGAGAGGACGTTTCCATGACTAACGCGAAGCCACTGGCCGCAGTGGACTTTCTGAAGATTCCCGAGACAGGTGCTCCCTATCTCGAAGGCCTGAAGTGCAACAACTGCAGCGCCATCTATCTCGGCCCCCGCGCCGTCTGCTCGAAGTGTGGCGCACGCGATCAACTCGCCGCGTACAAGCTCGGTACGAAAGGGAAGCTGTACGCCTATTCGATCGTGCACCGGTCGTTTCCCGGGCGTCGAAGTACCTTATATCTCCGCCATCGTCGACCTCGAAGGCGGCGGCTCACTGAAAGGCAACCTGATCAACGTCGAACCCGATCCGAAGAAACTCAAGTTCGACATGCCGGTCGAAGTCGTCATCAAGGACGCAGGTCGCAAGGATCGGGAAGGCAATTCCTACCTCGCATATTTCTTCCAACCCCGGGCCGCTTAAGGAGGCACGCAAATGAGTGACGTATATGTCGTCGGCGTAGATATGACGAAGTTCCAGAAAGCCGGTACGGGCCCGAACGTGGACGTGCTCGGATTCCATCGCAGCCCTCGGTGCGCTGGATGATTGCGGATTGAAGATTCAGGACATGCAGGCGTTCTACTGCGGCAACCTGGGCCAGGCCAGCGGTATGGTCGGCCAGCGCATCCTGCAGCAGATCGGCCAGACCGGTATTCCGGTCGTCAACGTCGCGAACGCGTGCGCCACCGGCGCCACCGCATTCCGCGAAGCGTGGACCGCTATCAAGGCCGGCCTGTACGACATCGTGCTCGCAGTCGGTGTCGAGAAAATGAGCTCCGGCCTGCTCGGCGGCGGCGGCAGCGGCGGCATCTCGCGTGAAGGGTTGTTCGGTTCCGGCACGATGCCGGCGGTATTCGCCGAAGCCGGCATGGAACACTCGCGCAAATACGGCACCACGTTCGAACAGTTCGCGAAAGTGTCGGTGAAGAATCACCACCACTCGACGATGAATCCGAAGGCGATGCACCAGAACGAGTTCTCGCTGCCCGACGTGATGAACGCCGAGATGATCGCGTACCCGAACACCAAGTTCATGTGCTCGATCAACGTCGACGGCTCGGCCGCCGCGGTGCTGTGTTCCGAGAAGAAAGTCGCGCGAGCTCGGTCTGATGAAGCGCGCCGTGAAGGTCCGCGCCTCGATCATGACGTCAGATCCCTGGCAGGAACGCGATCTCGTCATGCCCGACGTCAACAGCTGCACGCGTCTCGCGGTGAAGCAGGCCTACGAAATGGCCGGCGTCGGCCCGAACGACATCAATCTGATCGAGTTGCACGACTGCTTCGCAACGGCGGAGATTCTCCACTACGAAAACCTCGGCATCTGCAAAGACGGCGAAGCCGGCATGATGATCGACACCGGCGCGGTTGCGCTCGGTGGACGCATCCCGGTCAACGTCTCGGGCGGTCTGCTGTCGAAGGGGCATCCGTTCGGCGCCACCGGCATCGCGAACATTTACGAGGTGTGCACACACCTGCGCGGTGAAGCCGGCAAGCGGCAGGTCCAAGGTGCGCGCATCGGCATGACGCACGTCATCGGCCTCGGCAGCGCCTGCGGCATCCATATCCTCGAAAAAGCGGCTTAATCTCCGAACAGGCAGAAGCGACCACTCCGGTCGCTTCTGCTTTTTTTTGCCATGCGTATCGGCATCGTCAGCGACACCCACAACAATCTCCGGAACGTCGGGCGCATCGTCGAGTTGTTCAACGCCGCGCGCGTCGAGCGCGTGATCCACACCGGCGACATCACTCAAGCGAAAACCATCCACGCGTTCGCCGGCCTCGAAGCGCCGCTGTGGGGCGTATTCGGGAACAACGATCAGGAGCGCGAGTCGCTGGACGCGGCCATCGCCGAACGGGGTTTCCGCTTCGTCGACCCGCCGCTGGAACTGGTCTGGCATGAACGGCGCATCGTCGTCGTGCACGATCCCCGTGACCTCGATGCCGCGCTACGCGCCGATCACGACGTCGCGCTGCACGGCCACACGCACCATCACCGGCTCGATCGATCGGAGACGTGCCTGATCTTCAACCCGGGCGAATGCGCCGGACATCTCGAAGGCTACAACGCCGTGGGCGTGCTCGACCTCGCGTCGCTCGACACCGAACTGTTGCGCTTCTGACCGACCTCAGGATTCGTTGAATCGATCGAGGAACTCCTCGATCCGCTTGGCGTTGATGCCCAGATCGCTCACGCCGACGCGCGACACCGAACGCAGATCGACCAACGCGCCAGTACCGCGTTCGCGAATCCGCACCACCATGTCATCCTTGAATCCGAACCAGAACGACGTCGCCACCGCTTCGATCCGTCCGGCCTTCTCGTCTGCGTTGACGATTTCGAGCCCCATGCCTTTGAGCACGTCGAGTGCGTGCGTGTAGCTTTCGGCGACCGATCGATCCGTCAGCAGCGGCTTGACGCGCGGATACGCGGCCTGCTGTTTCTCGGCGATCGCGGCGATGTCGTAGTCGATCGGATTGCTGTCGGCACCACGTAGCCCGATTGCGACGTCGAACGACGGCGGGTCCGACACGTCGGTCGAGATGTTGTGGATCGGCGGCACCGAGCGCGCGGTGCCGAGTTGCGCGAGTACCAGCACGACGATCGCGCCGCCGACCAGCAGGCCGATGTACAGCATCGGTCGAACGTCGGGGCGTTTCCGTCGCAGCGACACGATCAGCGCGACGATGGCGGCCACCGCCGCAAGCGCAGCGAGAAATGCGCCTCCCGCCAGGAATATGAAACCGGTCTGGAACGACCACAATCCGATCCGGTGACCGAGTGCGCCGATCGGCAGCAGTGCGGCGCCGACGATGGCGCCGATCATGATCGCTTGAGCCCAGGCAGATTTTTTCGTCGCGTCGTTCATGTTCCCCCCATTCCGGCATTGCGCCGCAACGGAGTTTACGCGAGCGGACCGCGAAGGTCGTTACTTTTGGGAGATCGGACCCAACGTCGGATCAGCCTTCGCCGAGCAGCGTCGCGGCGCCTCTCACGCGACCCAACGCCCTCGTCAGCGACTCGTGGGCCTGCGCGGGCGTCCACCCGAACGCCTTCAGCGCGTTGTCGGGCGATTCGCTCGGCTGCGTCGGCAACGTCGGCCGGTGACAGAAGTGCACGATCTGCAATAGTCCGCAGTAGTCGGGCGCCGCGCATTTGCGGTTCCATTGATCGACTTCGATCGCGAGCCGCACCCACTCTGCTTCGAAACCCCAACGCGCGAGCACCATCGAGCCCACCTCGCCGCGCAGCGAGTCGAGCACGCCGATCGAGCGTGGCAGCACTCCTCCCAGACCGCAGGAAAACGCTCGGAATACGCGATCAGCGACACCGCACCGATGTCGTGCAGCAATCCCGCGAACAGCGCGCGTTCCGGTTCCAGCACGCGGAACTCGCGTGCCAGCACGAACGAGCCGACCGCCATCGCCTGAGTGTGCGTCCACACCGACCGCATTTCTGGCTTTCAACGCAGCGATCTGCGTCGAGAAGATCTCCTTCAGCACGAACGACATCACGAGCTGCTGCGTGGTGCTCACGCCCAACCGAGAGACAGCCTCGCTGACGGTGGTGGTCTGCACGTCGCTGCGATACAGCGGACCGTTCGCCGCGCGCACCACCTTCGTTGCGATCGCCGCGTCGCCGTTGACGATCTGCGCCAGCTCGCGCGTTCCGCATTCGGCGCTGACGGCCTGCCGCACCCGCGTCGCGATCGACGGCAAGCTCGGCAACGGAATGTTGTCGCGGTGAACCGCTTCGGCGAACTCGACGAACAAGTCCTGCGCCGCGTCTATCTCGCCGTGAAGCAGTTCGGTGACTTCATATTCACCTGCGTCCACCGACTCGACTACCGGCCGCACGGCAGCGCCTGCCGCCTCAGCGACCGGCGTCAGCGTCGCGCGCACCAGCTGGTTGCTGACTTTGAGGTACCGCACCGGCGTCAGCGCGCGCACCTGAAAACGCCGCGGCCGCAACCGCGCCAACGGCATCCGCGCCGAGTCGGACCCGCCCCGGATCTTCTGCACCGACCCATCGCGACCTTTCAGCTCGACGTCTCCCTGCAGCAGGATGACGTCGTCGGGATCGGTGTTACCGACCTCGATCAGCACCGCACCGGCCTTCGCAGACAACACGCCCGCCGCCTGCGCCAGCACCTTCAGCTGTTTGCTCGAAAATCCGCCATCGACATCCATGTCGTACACATCGGGATGGGCTTTGTCTG
>CAWBBR010000011.1:0-189896 GCA_963787045.1 uncultured Gammaproteobacteria bacterium
GCGCGTATTCGTCGCGCGACGTTCCGCGCGTGAAGAAGCTGCCTTTCGACGGGTGCGCGCCGGGATACGTGCGGTAGCCGATACCGTCGCCGTCGACGTCGACATAGCGGCCGAACTTCTTCGATGCGGTCGAGATCTCGGCGTGGTCAGACCTTGCCGCGGTCGATCCGCGCGCGTCGTCCCACACAACGGCTCCGACATGACATTCGTTCATGCCGAGTTCGAGGTCGGACATGATGATTGACCGGCGTCTGCAACCGGTCGGCGATGTCGAAGCGCGTCGCGCGGAGAAATCGAAACACTCCTTCGGCGTCGAGGAATCAAGACGACGTGCTTCGTGTCGCCGTGCGATGCATACACCGCCGACATCAGGTCGGCCTGTTGCGTGCGCGGTCGGCATGCCGGTGGACGGACCGCGCGTTGCACGTCGATCAGCACGCGCCGGAATCTCGGCGAAGTACGCGAGACCGAGGAACTCGCCCATCAGCGAAAGGCCAGGGCCGCTCGTTGCGGTGAAACGCGCGCGCGCCGTTCCACGCTGCGCCGATGACCATGCCGATCGCGGCGAGGTCGTCTTCCGCCTGCATGATCGCGAACTTCTCTTGCCCGTTCCTTTTCGCGTGCAGAACGGTTCCGCGTAGCGCTCGAACGACTCGGCGACCGACGTCGACGGCGTGAATCGGATACCAGCGCGCACACGGTGGCGCCGCCGTAGCACGGCGATAGGCAGACGCGGTATTGCCTTCGATGATGATCCGTTCGCCAACGGCATTGCTACGGCGCAACTGGATCGGCAGCGGATTGTCGAGGTAGTCGAGCGCATAGTTGCGACCGATCTCGAGCGCATGCACGTTCGGATTGATCAGCGCGTCCTTGCCTTTGTACTGTTCCGACACCATGCCGGTGAGCACGTCGAAGTCGATGCTTGATCAGCGCCGACAGCGCGCCGACGTAAACGATGTTCTTGAACAGCTGGCGTTGTTTCGGATCCTGGAATTCGGATAGCAGCAGCGTCGAAATCGGCACGCCGATGTCGACCACGTCGGCGCGCGCGAGTTCGCGTGGCCGCGGCCGGCTGTTGTCGTACACGGGAGATATCCACCCGGCACCAGGCTCGCGACGTCTTCCGCATACGTTTCCGCGTTCATCGCGACCATGACGTCGACGCCATCGCGGCGACCGAGATAGCCGGCTTCGCTGCACGCGCACCTCGAACCAGGTCGGCAGTCCCTGGATGTTCGACGGGAAGATGTTGCGCGTTCCGCACCGGAACGCCCATCCGGAACCGGCTTTCGCGAACATGCCGTTCGCGCTCGCCGACCCCGAACCGTTGACGTTCGCGAACTTGATGACGAAATCGTTGTAACGCGTCATGAGGCGTACGACCCCGAGCTGCGGCAGGTGGAGGACGGATTTCTGCATGTCCCATGCATTCGTGGGGCAAGCGCTCGGCACACAGACCGCAGTGAAGGCACAGATCCTCGTCCTTCACCATCACGCGGCCGGTTCTGAGTTCGGCGGGAGACGTACAGATCCTGCTCTTTGTTCAGCGCCGGCGCCGTGAGGTTCAGACGCAGTTCGGGTTCCTCTTCGTTCGGCGTGAACGTGATGCAGTCCATCGGACAGATGTCGACGCACGCGTCGCACTCGATGCACAGCTTGTCGGTGAACACCGTCTGCACGTCGCAGTTCAGGCAGCGTTGCGTTTCCTGCGCGGCGAGTTTGCGATCGAAGCCGAGTTCGACTTCCATCTTGATGTTCTTCAGCGACTTGCGCGGATCGACGTGCGGCACCAGATGCCGCTTCGAACGCGTCGTGCTCGCTGTCGTAGCTCCACTCGTGCATGCCCATCTTCTGGCTGACGAGGTTCACGCCTTCGGGCGGACGATCCGTCTTGAGATCGAGACCCTGACAGAACAGGTGAATCGAGATGGCGGCTTTGTGCGCGTGCGCCGCTGCCCAGATGATGTTCTCCGGACCGAACGCCGAGTCGCCGCCGAAGAACACTTTCGGATGCGTCGACTGCAGCGTGTCGCGATCGAGCACCGGGCATTCCCAGCGATCGAAATCGATGCCGATGTCGCGCTCGATCCACGGGCAGTGGTTTTCCTGGCCGATCGCCATCAACACGTGATCGGCTTCCATGAAAATGTCGGGCTCGCCGGTCGGCACGGTTTTCTGACGACCGGACTCGTCGGTGATCTGCTTCACGCGCTGGAACAGCACGCCTTTCAACTTGCCGTTCTCGTGGACGAACTCGAGCGGCGGACGGTTGTTGACGATCGGAATGCCTTCCGACATCGCGTCTTCCTTCTCCCACTCCGACGCCTTCATCGACGTCGAAACCGGATCGAACGACGACGGTGACCTGATCGGCGCCGAGTCGGCGCGCGGTGCGGCAACAGTCCATGGCCGTGTTGCCGCCGCCCATCACGATGACTTTGCCCTTGATCGACGTGGTGTGGCCGAACGCGACGCTGCCGAGCCACTCGATACCGATCGAGATGTGCGCGCTGCTTTCCTTGCGCCCTTTCAAATCCGGCAGGTCGCGACCGCGCGGTGCGCCGGTGCCGACGAAGTAAGCATCAAAGCCTTCGTCGAGGATCGCCTTCATGCTGGTGATGTCGTGGCCGAAGTGACACTCGACGCCCATGTTGAGGATCAGCTCGACTTCTTCTTCCAACACTTCCATTGGGAGGCGGAACGCCGGGATCTGCGTGCGCATCATGCCGCCGCCGCCCGGGTCTTTTTCGAACATGTGCACTTCGTAACCGAGCGGCAGCAGATCGCGCGCCACCGCGAGCGATGCCGGGCCTGCGCCGAGCAACGCGATGCGCTTGCCGTTCTTCTGCTTCGGCACGCGCGGCATGAACGCCGTTATGTCACCTTTGTTGTCGGCGGCGACCCGCTTCAGCCGGCAGATCGCGACCGGCTTCTCTTCGGTGCGCACGCGCCGGCAGGCGGGTTCGCACGGTCGATCGCAGGTGCGTCCGAGAATTCCCGGGAACACGTTGGAATCCCAGTTGAGCATGTACGCTTCGGTGTACTTCTCCTGCGCAATCAGGCGGATGTACTCCGGCACCGGCGTATGCGCCGGACATGCCCATTGGCAATCGACGACTTTGTGAAAGTAGGTAGGTTCGAAGATATTGGTGGCTTTCATGAACGCCCTATAAAAGGATGCACTGCCTCGAATCGGGGCGGAGCGCACTCTAACGCGTCTGAATTAATGGATCTACAGGCGCCGCGCCACACCCGCCAAAACGCCCGCGCGCGACGGGGCATGAAGTAGAATACCGCGCCCTTCAGAGCGCGAGCGCCGCATGGCAAATCCCGAAGCACCTCCACTCCCCGAGCGGACCGGCGATCGCATCGGCTGGAGCGGTCTCGTCGATGGAGCAGCGAGCCTGGCCATCGCCCGCGCCGCCCAACGCCACGACGGTCTCGTGCTGGCCGTAGCCGCCAATCCCGCCGCGGCCTATCGGTTGTGCCGCGAACTGGAGTTCTTTTCGAGCGGCTCGCTCGACGTCGTGACGTTGCCGGACTGGGAAACGCTCGCTTACGACGCATTCTCGCCGCACCAGGACATCGTCTCCGACCGGCTTCGCACGCTGCATCGACTGCCGACACTCCGACGCGGCGTGCTGGTCGTGCCGATCCGCACGCTGTTGCAGCGGTTGCCGCCGCCGTCGTTCCTCGCCGCGCACAGTCTCGTGTTGTCGGTCGGCGCGCGGTTCGACGCCCACGGCTATCGGCGCCATCTCGAGCAGGCCGGCTACCGGTGCGTAGACACCGTGTCGGAGCGCGGCGAGTTCGCGGTGCGCGGATCGCTGGTGGACGTGTTTCCGATGGGCTCGCCGTGCCCGTACCGGATCGACCTGTTCGACGACGAAGTCGCGAGTCTGCGCACGTTCGACACCGACACGCAGCGCACCATCGAGCAGATCGACTCGGTGGAGATTCTGCCGGCCAAGGAATTTCCGCTGACGCCGGACGCGATTGCGCGATTCCGCAATCGGTGGCACGAACTGTTCGACGTCGACGTGCGTCGCTGCCCGATCTATCAGGACGTCAGTCAGGGCATGGCGCCGTCCGGCATCGAGTATTACCTGCCGATGTTTCACGACGCGCTCGCGACGGTGTTCGACTACCTGCCGGCGAATTGCGTTGCGGTCGTACCGAATGCGCTCGACGGTGCGATCACGTCGTTCCAGATCGACCTGCGCACCCGTTACGAAAGCCTGCGCCACGACATCGAGCGGCCGATCCTTCCGCCGGACGCGATCTACCTGCGCACTGACGAGCTGTTTCACTCGCTAGGGACATTGCGACAAGTCGTGATCGACGGGCGCCATCACAGCGTCGACTTTGCAACGCGCGAGTTGCCCGACGTCTCGGTCAACCATCGCGCGCATCACCCTGGCGACCGGCTTGCCGCGTTCGTGAAAGCGTCGCCCGTTCCGGTCTTGTTCTGCGCCGAGTCGGCCGGTCGTCGCGAAGTGTTCGGCGAGTTTCTCGGCCGCGCCGGATTGCATCCGACCGACGTGGCCGACTTCGCCGCATTTCGCAGCGGCGACGCGCAGATCGCGCTGGCGATCGCTCCGATCGAATGCGCGGCGCTGACCGACGCATTTGCGTTGATCACCGAAACCCAGGTGTTCGGCGCGCGCGCCGACGTCGAAGTGCGCCGCGATGCACGCTCGGTCGATCCCGATCAGATCATCCGCAACCTCACCGAACTGCACATTGGCGCCGCGGTCGTGCACATCGAACACGGCGTCGGCCGTTATCTCGGGCTGCGCACGCTCGAGATCGACGGCGCCGTTTCGGAATTCCTGACGATCGAGTACGCCGACGAAGCGAAACTCTACGTTCCGGTCACCGCGCTGCATCTGATCTCGCGCTACGGCGGCGCCGACGAAGCGCACGCGCCGTTGCACCGTCTCGGCTCCGATCAGTGGGACAAGGCGAAGCGCCGCGCCGCCGAGAAGATCCACGACGTCGCCGCCGAGCTGCTGAACATCTACGCGCACCGCGAAGCGCGAGGCGGCACGGCGCTGGCTTCACCCGACACCGAATACCAACGATTCGCCGATCAGTTCCCGTTCGATGTCACCCCCGATCAGCGGCGCGCGATCGAGGAGGTCATCTCCGATCTGACCAGCCCGAAGTCGATGGACCGGCTGATCTGCGGCGACGTCGGTTTCGGCAAGACCGAAGTCGCGATGCGCGCCGCGTTCATCGCGGTGCAGAACCGCAAGCAGGTGGCGATTCTGGTGCCGACCACGCTGCTCGCCCAACAGCATCACGAGAGTTTCAGAGATCGGTTCGCCGATTGGCCGGTGCAGATCGAGGCAATTTCGAGACTGCGCACCGAGAGCGAAATCGAGGCGGTGCGCCAACGGTTGAGCGCAGGCGCGATCGACATCGTCATCGGCACGCACAAACTGTTGAACACCGCGTTCTCGTTCAAGGAACTCGGCCTCGTCATCATCGACGAAGAACACCGCTTCGGCGTACGCCAGAAAGAACGCCTGCGCACGTTGCGCGCCGAAGTCGACGTTCTGACGCTCACCGCTACTCCGATTCCGCGCACGCTGAATCTCGCGATGGGCGGAATACGCGACCTGTCGATCATCGCCACGCCGCCGGCGCGACGCCTGTCCGTGAAGACATTCGTCGTACAGCGCCGCAAACACCTGATCCGCGAAGCGATCACGCGCGAACTCGCGCGCGGCGGCCAGGTCTTCTACCTGCACAACGAGGTACGGACGATCGAGCAGACCGCGACCGAGATCGGCGAACTGGTGCCGGAAGCGCGCATCGGCGTCGGCCATGGACAGATGCCGAAACGCCGCCTCGAGGTCGTGATGGGCGACTTCTATCACCGGCGCAGCAACGTACTGGTATGCACCACCATCATCGAGACGGGCATCGACATTCCGAACGCCAACACCATGATCATGGAACGCGCCGACAAGTTCGGGCTGGCGCAACTGCACCAGCTGCGCGGCCGCGTCGGCCGCTCACACCGCCAGGCTTACGCCTATCTGCTGATTCCGCATCCGAAAGCGCTCACTGAAGACGCGCGCAAACGCCTCGAAGCGATCGAGGCGGCCGGCGAACTCGGCGTCGGCTTTACGCTTGCAACCCACGATCTCGAGATTCGCGGCGCCGGTGAACTGTTGGGAGACGAACAGTCCGGTCAGATCGAGTCGATCGGCTTCTCGCTGTACATGGACATGCTCGATCGCGCCGTGCGGGCGATTCGCGCCGGCAAAACGCCGGACCTCGACGCCGACCTGACGCCGCACCAGGAGGTCAATCTGCGGGTGCCGGCGCTGATTCCCGAAGATTACCTGCCCGACGTGCACTCGCGGCTCATTCTGTACAAGCGCATCAGCAGCGCCGAGAACCGCGATGCGCTGGACGAACTGCGCGCGGAAATCATCGATCGTTTCGGCGCCCTGCCAGTGGCCACGAAGACGCTGTTCAGAATCACCGAACTGCGCCTGAGGGCGGCATCGCTCGGCATCGCACGCATCGACTTCGGCCCGACCGGAGGCAGGATCGAATTCGCCGCCGATACGCGCGTCGATCCGTTTGCTCTGGTGCGGATGGTGCAACGCGAGCCGAACAGTTATCGCCTGGAGGACGGAACGCGATTGCGCGTCACGGCGAAGCTCGACGACATCGAGGCGCGCTTCGACCGCGTCACGAACCTCCTAGAGCGCCTCGAACCCACGGAGAAAACCCGCATGGCTGCATCGGCATGAGCGTGCTGTATCGGATCGCGTGCGCCTTCGCAGGGTTGTCGGCCGCCATTGCCCACGGCGCGGATGCGCCACTGCTGCCGAACGACGCGTGGTATCGCGTCGAAGCAATCGTCTTCGAGCGGATCGCGGACGTCGATCCTGCAACTACGCAAGAGATCGTCGTATCGCACGCGCCGCGCGCGTATCCGCTCGACGTGGTCGCGTTCGACGACGATGCGAATCGCAGCGCTGCGTATCCGCTCGATGCGGAAACACGCGCGCTACCTGCGTTCCCCTCGTCCGTAACGACGGCGCCCAACAAACCGACTCAGGCGCAGGCTGCGCCTGCGGTTCCGCCGTCCGCCACCGAGCGCGCCGCGAAGCTGGTCGCCGACTATCAGGCGCAGCTGCAGAGCCGCAGCTACAAGTTCGAACCGTCCAACACCTTTCTGTTGGCCTCCGAAGCTGGTCGCCTGCAACGCAGCAACATATATCGGGTGGTTTTTCATCGGGCGTGGATCCAGCCCGTTCCCGACCGCGACCAATTGCGACCGGTGCTGATTCAGATCCGCGAACGGTCGGACGGACTACCGCGCATCGAAGGAATTCTGGGCGTTACACGCGGACGCTATCTGCATCTCGACGCGCGGCTCTGGTATGCCGTGAGCGGATACGCCGTCAACGCGAGTCGAACGGCACTGGCGCCCGCCGATTCGGGTGCCGCCGAAGAACCCGGCTACATGGAGTTGCGCGAACAGCGCAGGATGCGCAGCGGCGAATTGCACTATCTCGATCATCCGAAGTTCGGAATACTCGCGCGCGTCGATCCGATCCAACCGCCTGAAGCGCTGCTCGCAGAACTGGCCCGGCTCGGCGCCCCGCAAGCGGTGCCGGTGGCGCCCGCTGCTCAATAACCTCTCAGGCGAGTTCCACGAACCGCGCGATCAACCGCTCCACGCGGTGGATCGCCTTCTCCGCGACCTGACGGATCTCCGCTTCGCTGATCAGGCCGTCACCGCGACCGGCGGCGCGATTCACCGACAGACACACCGCCGCGTACGGCAACGCCAGTTCGCGTGCGAGCCCTGCTTCAGGCATGCCCGTCATGCCGACCACGTCGCAGCCGTCGCGGGCCATGCGGTCGATCTCGGCCGCGCTCTCGAGCCGCGGTCCTTGAGTGCATCCGTACACACCCGCGTTGAACACCGAGCAATCCGGTTCGAGTTCGAGCGCGGCGAGCCGCAACCGATCGCGCAATGCCGCGTCGTACGGCGCGCTGAAATCGACGTGCTGAAGCGGCAACGTATCCATGTACGTGTGCGCGCGACCCCAGGTGTAGTCGATGATCTGGTGCGGCAGCATCAGATCGCCCGGCGCCATCGCGTCGGCGATCGAACCGACCGCGTTCGTCGCGAGCAACATGGACGCGCCGAGTTCTCGCAGCAGCCATACGTTCGCGCGGTAGTTGATCAGGTGCGGGGCGATCCGGTGCGGCTGCCCGTGACGCGCGAGGAAGATCACCGTCTTCGTTCCGATGGTGCCGATCTGCGGTATCGCGGACGCGGCGCCATACGGCGTGTCGACGCGATCGGCCGGACGCAGCGCCGCGGCCAGGCTGTTGAGTCCGGTACCGCCGATGATGCCGATGACGTCGCCGGTCACGAAGCGGACCATCCCGCGGGCAGTGCATAGATGCCGGCAAGGTTGCGCCAGTGGCCGCGATAATCCATGCCGTGGCCGAACAGAAATCGGTCGGGACATTGCAACGCCGCGTCGTCGACGCGCACCGGGCGCGATCGGCCGATCTGTTTGTCGACGAGCACCGCGGTGACTACGGTGACGGCGCCCGACTCGCGCAGCCGCGCATCGACCGCGGCCAGCGTGTGACCTTCGTCGAGCACGTCGTCGATCAGCAGAACCGTTCGCCCCGCAACGTCGGCGGCTGGAAGCGCTCGCCACTCGAGCACCGAACCCTGTGTCGCGTCCCGATATCGCGTCGCGTGAACGTAAGACACTTCGAGCGGGAACTGCAGGCGCAACAGCAACTCGGCCGTGAGGATCATGCCGCCGTTCATCACGCACATCACGATGGGATGGGCGTCGTGCAGGCGAAGCGTCAGGCGCACCGCGAGTTGATCCACCGCCCGCTCTACCGCCGTTGCATCGAACAGGCATTCCGCGGCATCGCGCGCCGCGAGGATGTCGGACGGAACGCCGGATAAGGACTTGGACATCGGGATCGGTGCGGCAACGACGCAGCGATACTAAACCACGGCACCAACGTTTCCGAACGGTTAACGGACGAACCTCAGAGTTCGTGTGAAATGAAGATTCGCTGGCTATCCGCAAAATCCGCTGTATATAATGCCAGGGCACTGTATATACGCACAGGTACCGCATGCAGGACTTGACCGCTCGCCAATCGCAAGTGCTCGACCTGATCCGCCGCCACATCCTCGATACCGGTTATCCGCCGACCCGCGCCGACATCGCGGCCGAGCTCGGCTTCAAGTCGCCGAACGCGGCCGAAGAGCACCTGAAGGCGCTCGCCCGCAAAGGCGCCATCGAAATGATTCCCGGCACGTCGCGCGGTATCCGGTTGCCCGAGCCGGTTGGATTGCCGATCGTCGGTCGCGTGGCCGCCGGCAGTCCGATTCTCGCGCAGGAGCACATCGACGACGTGTGCGATCTGCCTGGCAGTTTCTTCCGTCCGCGCGCCGACTATCTGCTCAGGGTCAAGGGCGACAGCATGATCAATGCCGGCATCCTCGATGGAGACCTGCTGGCAGTGCACAAGGCCGACGATGCGCGCGACGGTGAAATCGTCGTGGCACGCATCGACGACGAAGTGACGGTGAAGCGCTTGCGCCGCCCGCGCGGTCGCGGCCGGCTGATGTTGTTAGCGGAGAACGACGCTTACGAGCCGATCGAGGTCGATCTCGAGCGGCATACGTTCGCGATCGAAGGATTGGGCGTAGGCGTAATCCGCCGCCACTGACCCACCACAAGAGCTCAGTGAACGATGTCGGGCGCCGTGGTCGACGGGTGGTTGGCCTCGGCGACGTCCGACATCTGCGATGCCGCCGCCTCGATCATCAGCTTCGCAACCTGCATTGCATCGGTGCCCAGCATCGTGCGGACTTCCCGGGAAAACTGAATCCGCAGCAGCGGCTCCGCGCCGTGGTCCGGATCGCGCAGCACGATGTCGCCGTTGGACAACTGCACGATTTCGAGCATCGCAAACGCATCCGACTGTTCGTCCATTGCCTCTCCGATGATCAACTCGGTGCGCGCTTGCGTGGCGCACGTTTGCTCGCTGTCTTCTTCTCGGCACGCGGCGGCCGCGCCGCTTTTGCTTCTTCGGCCGCGCCGGATTCCTGCACCCAGCGGCCGTTCTGATACACCGCGCGCCAGCCGGTCGGCTTGCCGTCCGATTCGCTCGCGACGAACTGCTCACGCGTCTTGCGACTGTACTTCACGATCGCCGGATTGCCCTGCGGGTCGGCTTCCGGAGCGTCGAGCAGGTAGCGATGCTTGGGATCGATCTCCGCTCTGTGCGGCTTCAATTCGGCAATCGTCGGCGCGCGCGTTTCCCGGTGCTTCGGAAACTGGCTCGCCGCCAGAAAGATCCCCGAAGCGCCGTCGCGCAGGATGTAGTGATCGTCGACCTTGACGCAGCGCAGTTCCGGCATCGGCACCGGAGCCGATTTCGGCGGCGCCGCTTCACCGCTGCGCAACAGCTTGCGCGTGTTCTTGCAGTTGGTGTTCGTGCAGCCGAAGTATTTGCCGAAACGTCCCGACTTCAGCTGCATCTCGGCGCCGCACTTGTCGCACTCGATCACCGGACCGTCGTAACCCTTGATACGGAACTCGCCCTGCTCCACGCGAAAGCCCGGGCAATCCGGATTGTTGCCGCAGATGTGCAGCTTGCGGCCCTCGTCCACCAGATAGCTGTCCATCGGCGTGGCGCAAACCGGGCACCGGACTTTCGTTCGCAGTAACCGCGACTCGCCCTCGGCGTCGGCGTCCACGTCGACGACTTCGTCGCCCGCAATCAGATTCAGCGTATGGGTGCAGCGCTCTTTCGGCGGCAGCGCGTACCCGGAGCAACCGAGGAACACGCCGGTGCTGCCGGTGCGGATCTGCATCGGTCGCCCGCACACGCTGCATGGAATATCGGTGTTGGTAGGGACGTTCGGCCGCATCCCGCCTTTGACGGCCTGCGCGCGCGTCAGCTTTCCGGAAAAGTCGCCATAAAAGGTATCGAGAACTTCGCGCCAGTCGGCCTCGCCGTCGGCGATCTGATCGAGTTGTCCCTCGAGCTGCGCGGTGAAGCCGAAGTCGAGCAGGTTGTCGAAATTCTCGACCAGCCTGTCGGTGACCAGTTCGCCGATCTTCTCGGCGTGAAAGCGCCGCGCGTTGAGCGTCACGTAGCCGCGTTCCTGAATCGTCGAGATGATCGCGGCATACGTCGACGGTCTTCCGATGCCGCGTTTCTCGAGTTCGCGCACGAGGCTCGCCTCGCCGTAGCGCGGCGGCGGTTTCGTGAAGTGTTGAACCGGTTCGATAGCCTCGACCGCAAGCGTTTCTCCTGCCACGAAATCCGGCAGCGTGCGGTCTTCGTCTTTGCGCGCCACCGCCGGCAGCACGCGCGTGAAACCGTCGAAGCGCAGGATGCGTCCGCGAATGCGCGCCTCGAAATCGCCGGCTTGCGCGATCACCGTCGTGCTCGTGTATTCGGCGGGCGGCATCTGGCACGCCACGAACTGACGCCAGATCATTTCGTAGAGACGAACGGCGTCGCTCTCCATTCCGACCAATGCCGACGGCGCCGTGCCGACGTTCGACGGACGGATCGCTTCGTGCGCTTCCTGCGCCGCCGCCTTGCTCGCGTACGAGTTCGGTTGTTCGGGCAGATACTGTGCGCCGAACTCTTTCTCGATGTACTCGCGCGCCGCCCCCACCGCGTCGCTCGACAGGTTCGTCGAGTCGGTACGCATATAGGTGATGTAGCCGGCTTCGTAAAGTCGTTGGGCCATCATCATCGTCTTCTTCACGCTGAACGACATCCGCGTGCTGGCGGCTTGTTGCAACGTGGACGTGATGAACGGCGCATTCGGTCGCGTGGTGGTCGGGCGGTCTTCTCGCGACGCAACCGTGAACGGCTTGCCGCGCAGCCGCGACATCGCGTCGTCCGACTGTGCCGCACTGGTCGGGCGATAGTTTTCGCCTCGATCCTTGAACACCTGGAACCGATAGCTCTCATCGTCGTTGGGCCGCTTCAGATCGGCGAACGCTTCCCAGTATTCCTCCGGGATGAACGCGCGGATTTCGCGTTCGCGTTCGACGATCAGCCGCACCGCCACCGATTGAACGCGGCCGGCGGACAAACCTCGCGCGACTTTCGCCCACAAGAGCGGCGACAGCTCGAAGCCGACGACGCGATCGAGGAAAGCGGCGCGCCTGTTGCGCGCTGACGCGGCTCGCGTCGATGGACGTCGGATTGGCAAACGCTTCCTGGATCGCTTTGCGCGTGATTTCGTTGAAAACGACGCGCCGATACCGGTCGGGGTCGCCGCCGATCGTCTCTTTCAGATGCCAGGCGATGGCCTCGCCTTCCCGGTCCAGGTCGGTCGCGAGATAGATCTGGTCCGATTTCTCGGCGAGCTTGCGCAGCTCGTCGACCACCTTCTCTTTGCCGGGCAGGATCTCGTATGTGGCTTTCCAGTCGTGTTCCGGATCGACGCCCATCCGACGCACGAGCTGCGTGCGCGCGCGTTGCTTGCGGTAAGTCTCTTTTGCTTTCGCGGAAAGCTTGCGGGTTTTCGCCGCCTCTTTTGCGCGCGCCTTCGGATCACTCGCCTTGCCGCCGGTCGGCAAATCGCGGATGTGACCGATGCTGGACTTTACGATGTAGTCCTTGCCGAGATACCGATTGATGGTCCGCGCCTTGGCCGGCGACTCGACGATGACCAACGAACGGGCCATGTGCCTCCTGGTGCGACGGGGGTGCCCGGCGCGAAAGGCGCCATGTATACGCGCTCTATTTCCGGACTGTCAACTTAACGGCGCGGAGACATTTGCACAGAGGGGAGATCTGCGCGATGTGTCTCACTGATGCGTTGACGCGTCTTCCGACGCGTCGTCGGACGCGTCCGCGGCAGTGGCGGCCGCATCCGCAAGCAGTTGAATTTCCGCGAGGTTCTGCAGTAGATCATGCAGGCGATCGACGCTCGCTTCGGCGTCTTCCGCGGTCGCTCGTTCACGCCACCAACAGCTCACTTCGCTCGCATCGGCCGCGCATGCGAGCGCGTCGGACGGTAATTTGCGTAAGACTTCGCCGACGTGCTGCCAGTACGCCGCATCGCCCGCGGGGCGCGTTGCCCAGATCCAACCGTCGATCGGTCCATCGTTTGCGCCGGGTTTGCGGAGGATCTTCCACTGCGGAGCGGCCCGCGCGAGTCGTCGCATGCCGAGCCGATAGGCCGCGCACATCACCTTCGGCTCGAGCTTCACGCCACCGGCACTGACGCGCGCGTGTGGTTCGGCTGCAAGGTCGTCGAGCTGTGTCATCTCCACCTGGATGCCGTGAGCGCGTGCGCGCGTGCGCATCTTCGACAGGCGTCGGTCCGAACGCGACGGCATCATCCAGAGCAGCGGACCAAACGCCGCAAACAGCGCGACTGCGATGATTAGCCAGGTCAACGACATGCTCCGTCTTGTGAGTTGGCGTGGCCGTGAGGCCAGTTGTTCGGCGCGACGATTGTGTTGTATGGTCGCCCGAACATCGGGTAGTGGACAATCATGGGCGCATACCGACGGATCCTGCTAGCGGTAGACCTCACGGAAGAGTCCCACCGCGTCTCCGGCCGGGCGATGGTGCTCGCGAAACGCTTCGAAGCGGAACTGCACGTGATCCATGTCATCGAACCGTTGAGTCTCGCTTACGGCGGCGACATCCCGATGGATTTGTCGTCGGTACAGGAACAGATCCACGCACAAGCCAAGTCGCATCTCGCCGAGTTCGCCACGTCGATCGGCGTACCCCCCGAACACCGCTACCTGATCTTCGGCAGACCGGAAGCCGAGATCCATCGCATCGCGAAAGAAAAAGCGATCGATCTCGTGGTGGTGGGCAGTCACGGCCGCCACGGTCTCGCACTGTTGCTTGGCTCCACCGCAAACGGCGTTCTGCATGGTTCACCGACCGACGTGCTCGCGGTGCGCGTCGGCAGCGACGCGCCGCAAGACTAGCCCCTGATGATCGGAGTGGGTCGCACCCTCGCGGGGCTGCGCGCGCGAGCGTTTGCCGTTCTCGTCGCACTGTTGGCAACCCCTGCCAGTGCCGACGAACTGAGCGACAATCGCCAGCAATACCTCGGCGCGCTGCGCGACCTCGACAACGGTCAGATCGAAGCGTTTCAAGCCGCCAAGGCGAAGCTGATCGACTATCCGCTGTATCCGTATCTCGACTATCAAGATCACCTGCTGCGGCTGAGTCACCTGACGGCGGTCGATGTCGCGGCGTTTCGCGAGCGTTGGAAAGACTCGCCGATCGCCGACCGCCTCTACGACGAATGGATGGACGACCTCGCGCAACGCGGCGCGTGGGATGTCTTCATGGCCAACTACCAGCCGGCCGGCGCCAGCGCAGAACGGCAATGTACTTACCTGCGCGCGCTCGACCGCAGCGGCCAGCACGACGCGGCGATGGCCGCGGTCGCGCCGTTGTGGCTGGTCGGCACGTCGCAACCGAAGATCTGCGATGCGTTGTTCGCGACGTGGATCGAACGCGGTCTGGTGAACAATCGCCTGGTGTGGGAACGCCTGACGCTCGCAATACAGGCGCGCTCCTGGGAGCTGGCGCGATACCTGGCCGGACTGCTCAGCGTCGAGCTGCGCAAACAGGGCGATTTGTTCTATCGGGTGGGTCGCGATCCATCGTTAGTGCAGGACACGGCGCGCTTCACGACCGACGACACGGCAACGCGCGAGATCCTCCGGCTCGGGATACGACGCCTCGCGTCGATCGATCCCGACGCCGCCACCACCGCGTGGGCCGCATACCGCAAGACGCTCAGTTTCGAACCGGACGACGTGCGCATCATCGGACAGGACCTGACGATCGCACTGGCGCGCCACGGCATCATCGATCCGAATGCGGATCTCTCGCCGAGCGCGGATGGTCGCCACTTGCTCGTGCAAGAGGCACTGATCCTCGCAGCGTTGACCAACAAGGACTGGCCGAACGTCGTGGCATTCATCATGCGCCTCGACGAAACGGAGCGCGCCAAGCAACGGTGGCAGTATTGGCTCGGCCGCGCCCAACGAGCGCTCGCTGCCGCACCGGACGATGCGACGCCAATCGAAAATCCGTGGACTTGCCCTCGCCGACGATCGTCAGTACTACGGATTTCTCGCCGCCGAATCGCTCGGCCAGGCGCCGGCACTCAACGACAAGTCGACGCGACCCGACGTAGAAGCGGTCAACGCGATGCAGCAACGCCCTCCGATGCAACGTCTGATCGAGCTGTATGCAATCGGCGACCGTTCCGATGCGCGGCGCGAGTGGGCGATGTTGCTGCCGAATCTCGATCCGCCACAGCGCGCCGCCGCGGCGTACCTCATCGCCGACATCGGCTGGATCGATCTCAGCATCATGGCCGCGAATGCGGCCGAGTTGCGCGACGACCTGTCGTTGCGATTTCCCAGCCCGTTCACGCCGACATTCGTAAAGGAGAGTCGCGCCAGCACCGTGCCGATCAGCTTCCTTTATGGCGTCGCACGACAGGAGAGCGCCTTCGCGCCGGCCGCCCGGTCTTCCGCCGGCGCGCTCGGCCTCATGCAGTTGATGCCTGCCACCGCAGCGGCAACGGCACGCAACGCCGGCGAACCGATCCCGCTGACCGCCGCGCTGTTCGATCCGGTGGTGAACGTCCACGTCGCGAGTCGCCACCTGGCCGAACTGCTCGAACGTTACGACGGCAACCGCGTACTGGTGGCTGCTGCGTACAACGCCGGCTCACACCGCGTCGACCGTTGGTTGCGCGATCGCCCTGCCCGTCCGGCCGATATCTGGATCGAGACCATTCCGTTCGCGGAGACTCGCGACTACGTCAAGAACGTACTGGCGTTCGCGTACATCTACGGCCAACGGCTCGGGCACCCGACCAAGTTCCTCGACGCCGACGAACGCTGAACAGAGGATCGCGCGCCTGATCGACATCGGAGCGAATCTCACCAATCCGGCATTCGCGAAGGACCTCGACGCGGTGCTGCGCCGAGCGATCGATGAAGGCGTAGAGCGGATCATCGTCACCGGCACCGACCTGGAATCCAGCGAAGCGGCTGTCGCGCTTTGTGTCGCGTATCCGACCGCACCTTTACTGCACCGTTGGCATTCATCCGCACGACGCCGCCGCGGCTCCCGCGGGTTGGCTCGAACGACTCGAAATTCTGGCTCGCAATCGCGGCGGTTCGCGCAATCGGCGAGACCGGCCTCGATTTCAATCGCAACTACTCGCCGCAGCCGGCACAGCGGGCGGTCTTCGACGCACAGCTGGCTCTGGCGGTGCGGCTTCAGCTACCGGTATTCGTGCACGATCGCGACTCGAACGGCGCAGTGGCCGACGCGCTGTCGCGTCACCGCGCCGCGCTTCGCGACGTCGTAGTGCATTGCTTCACCGGCAGCGAAGCCGACCTGCTGCGCTATCTCGATCTCGGCTGCCACATCGGCATCACCGGCTGGATCTGCGACGAACGGCGCGGATCGGCATTGAAGCAGCTGGTCGCGCGAATCCCGGACGACCGCCTGCTGATCGAAACCGACGCGCCGTTCCTGTTACCCCGCACCCTGTCGCCGCGGCCGAAAAACCGGCGCAACGAACCCGCGTATCTGATCTGGGTGGCGAGAGCTGTGGCAGAGGCGCGCGGTCAGACGGTCGAAGCAGTCGGCCGCGCTAACCCGCGCGAATGCGCGTCGCGTGTTCGCGCTCGACTGAGTGCTCAAGACACCAGGCGCAGCACGTCGTCGGCATTGAACGGCCAGGCGAGCTCCGCGCCGCCCTCTGTCGCAACGACCGGGATCGAGGTGCCGTAGCGCGCAAAGAGAGTTGCGTCGTTCACGATGTCGACCACGTCGACGGTCGTGCGACGCAGTTCTGGCATACTACGCAGCAATCGCTCGGCGCTTTCGCAGAGGTGGCAACCCTCGGTGGAGTAGAGAATGAGCGACTTGATCACGCGCGCAGGCTAAGAGAACGGATTCGGTGATGCAAACGCTGCGATTCGCTTCGGCAAACGTCGCCGCCCGGTATCCGCTCGAGATTTCGGGCGCCGCTGCGTGGCGCCAGAGCGAAGGCGGCTGGTCATCCACGATTGCTCTCGGCGATCTTCCCAACGATCACATTGTGGTGCCGAGTTTCGCGATGGCGGGGCTCGCCCGAACCGACTTTCGCCGCAGAACTGATCGCATCGGACGCTGCATGGCGCATCGCTCCGACTCAGCGCGCCGCGCCCGACGTTACCAACCCGGACCCACGCGCAACCACGCACATCGACTATTTCCATTGTCGGGCCGCGATTGCGGCGACGTCGCTCACGGTTTCGGTAGCCACCGTGCGCGAGCCGGTCAACTACCTGATGTCCGTCTCGATGCGAGCATTCCGGATCGACGCGGTTCGCGGCGCCGCGGTTACGCCGCGCCTGGTCGTGCCGCCGATCAGTCAGCTGACGGCCCCAAGGGCGCTTCGCTATCGCATCTGCTCACCGACGAGCGTCGCGATGGTGCTCGCCTACCACGGCATCGACGCCTCGTTGGCCAGCCGTCGTGCGCGAGTGTCTACACGAGCCGTCGGGTCTCTTCGGCGTGTGGCCGCTGGCGATTCGAACCGCGACGGATGCAGGCCTGATCGGCGCGGTCGAGTGCTTCGATAGTCTCGACGCCGCGGCGCCGGTTCTCGAACGCGGTCTGCCGATCGTAGCGAGCATCCGATTCGCCGCCGGCGCGCTGCCCGGAGCTGCGCTGTCGGCAACCGAGGGGCACCTGGTGGTGGTCACCGGCATGGACGCCGATTGGGTGTACATCAACGACCCGGCCGCGCGCGACGCGAGCGCCGTGCCGCGACAATGCCCGCGCGACGCGTTCGCCGCCGCCTGGTTGAACGAGCGCGGCGCCGCGTACATCCTGTATCCCCTCTGATGTATCGTTCGGCGACGCGTTTGCGGATGGAGCATCCGTGCAATCGATGATCGAACCGCGCGTAATCGTGCGGCCCGTTGCGCCCGACGATCGCGACGAATTTCTCGCGCTGATGCAGGCGAGCCGCAGCCTTCACGAACCGTGGATTTCACCACCGCTCACGCCGCGCGCATTCGACGCCTATCTCACCCGCATGAATCGCAACGATCACGAAGGTCTGATCGTGTGCCGGCGCGAGAGTCCCGTGATCGTCGGCGTGATCAATCTGAACAACATCGTGCGCGGCTCTTTCCTCAATGCGTCGCTCGGCTACTACGCCGGGTTGCCTTACGCAGGCCACGGTTACATGACCAGCGGATTGAAAGCGGCCGTGCGCTACGCGTTCGACGGAATGGGGCTGCATCGGCTCGAAGCGAATATCCAGCCGACCAACGAGCCGTCGATCAACCTGGTGAAGCGGTGCGGCTTCGTCAACGAGGGGTTCTCACCGAAGTTCCTCTACATCGACGGCGCATGGCGCGACCACCAGCGTTGGGCAATCTACCATCGCCGCGATACACTGCACGGCGCCTAGCACAGACGGTCGTCCAATGCCCCGCACCGCCCCTTACGGCAGTTGGCCGTCTCCGATCAGCGCCGAACTCATTACCGCCGGCGTCACCGGTCTCAGTGCGCTGACCGGCAACGTCGATGCGCTGTTCTGGCTCGAATCGCGTCCGGAAGAAGGCGGCCGCAACACGCTGATCATGTGGCGCGACGGCAAGAGGACCGAACTCACGCCCACTCCGTTCAACGTTCGCACTCGCGTGCACGAGTACGGTGGCGGCGCGTACCTCGCGGCGAACAGCCACGCCTATTTCGTCAATTTCGCCGATCAGAACATCTATCGCGTTCCGCTTGCCGGCGGCATTCCGATTGCGGTCACACACACCGATACCGAAACGCGTTACGCGGATTTCGTCGTCGACGAACCCCGCGCGCGCCTCATCTCGGTGGGTGAGCGTCCCGGAGCGAAAGAACGAGAAAATTGTCTTCTGGCAGTAGACATCGCAACCGGCGCCGCGATCGATCTGCATCGCGGCCACGACTTCTATGCGGCGCCTCGCCTCTCCCCCGACGGCCGCCGCATCTGCTTCCTCAGCTGGGACCACCCGAACATGCCGTGGGACGGCACGCAGCTGCACGTTGCGTCGCTTACCGACGACGGAACGCTCGCCGACGAGACCATCGTCGCGGGCGGCGCCGCCGAGTCGATCGTGCAACCCGAGTGGCTCACGTCGGAGCGCATCCTGTTCGCCTCCGACCAGAACGGGTTCTGGAACCTTTATAGCTATGACGCGAGCGGCATCTACTGCGCGTATCCGGACGAAGCCGAGTACAGCGGCCCCGCCTGGGGATTCGGCTCCAAATACTATTGCGTGCTCGGACCACGTCACGTCGTCGCCCAGCGAATGCACAAAGGCGCGGCGAGCCTGCTGATCATCGACGTCGACAACGGCATGGCTACGCCGCTACCGAGCGAGTGGCAGGCGTTCTTCGGACTCGCGATGGTTGCAGAGCGCCTGTATTTCATCGGCGGCAGTCCGGATCGCCTCGCCACGATCACGTCGATGGATCTGAGCGGCACACCCGGCGAACCGATCGCCGTCGCCGGCAAGCTCGAGATCGACCCGTCGTTCTTTTCGATGCCTGCATCGATCGAATACCCGACCCGCGACGGCGCAATCGCATACGCGTACTTCTATCCGCCGCGCAATCCCGGATGCGCAAGCAACGCCTTCGGAGCGGCCGCCGCTGCTCGTGATGAGCCATGGCGGCCCGACCGCGGCGACGCATCCGTTGATCAACTTCCGCATCCAGTACTACACGACGCGCGGCTGGGCGGTCGCCGACGTGAACTACGGCGGCTCCAGCGGCTACGGACGCGCGTACCGCGAGCGACTCGACGGCCAGTGGGGCGTGGTCGACGTGCACGATTGCGAGGATCTCGTCGAACACCTCGCGGCCGCGGATCGTATCGATCGCGACCGCGTTGCGATCCGCGGCGGCAGCGCCGGCGGCTACACCACGCTCGCGGCACTCACGTTCGGCAACACGTTCCGCGCCGGCGCCAGCCACTACGGCATCGGCGACCTCGAAACGCTGGCGCGCGACACGCACAAATTCGAGTCGCGCTATCTCGATCGACTGATCGGCCCGTACCCGGAGGCGCGCGATCTGTATGTCGAACGCTCGCCGATCCATCACGTCGATCGATTGACGTGCCCCGTCGTGTTCTTTCAGGGACTCGAGGATCGCGTGGTGCCGCCGAATCAGGCCGAGGCGATGGTCGACGCGTTGCGGCGCCGACAGCTGCCGGTCGCCTATGTCGCTTTCGAAGGCGAGCAGCACGGTTTCCGGCAAGCCGCGAACATCCGTCGCGCGCTCGAAGGTGAGTATCTGTTCTTCGCGCGCATCTTCGGGTTCGAGCCTGCCGATTCGCTACCGCCGCTCGAAATCGAGTTTCTTGGCTCCCACTTGCAGAAGAAGATTCGATGAACAACGTTCGCGTCGCCGTCATTGCCGGCGGCAAGTCTAACGAGGCCGCAGTTTCGCGCTCGTCCGCCGCTGAGGTGACGAAGGCACTGAAGAGTTCGTTCGAGCACGTCCGGCAATTCGAACTGGACGGATCGCTCACGCAAGCGCTGCAGACATTTCGACCCGACGTCGTGTTCCCGGTGCTGCACGGTCCGCCGGGCGAAGACGGCACCGTTCAGGGTTATCTGGAGATTCTCGGTTATCCGTATGTCGGCAGCGGCGTCCACGCCAGCGCGAGCGCGATGGACAAGAGCCTCGCTAAAGCGATCTTCCGCCGCATCGGCTTGCCGATGTGTCCGGAGCGCGTATTTCCCAAAGGCACCGCCGTCGCCGACGCATGTCGCGAAACGCTCGCCGCGTTCGGCGATCGCGTGGTCGTCAAACCACTGCGACAGGGATCCGCCATCGGCGTTACGCCGGTGATGAACGGAGGCGATCTGACCAAGCCGTTCGAGACGGCGTTCGCGCTCGGCGACGGCGTGCTGGTGGAACCGTTCGTACTCGGCATCGAAGTAACGGTCGGCGTGCTCGACCTGCACGGTGCATCGGCCCGCGCGTTTCCAACGATCGAAGTGCGGACGCCGCGCGGCACCTGGTACGACTACGAGCACCGCTATACGGTCGGACAGAGCGAACACGTGATTCCGGCGCCCGTGAGCGCCCCTTGTCAGAACCGTTTGCAGGAAATCGCGATGGCGGCGCACGCGGTGCTTGGTTGCGAAGATCTTTCGCGCGCCGATTTCATCGTGACCGATGCCGAAGAGATCGTTCTGCTCGAGGTCAATACGCTGCCGGGCATGACGCCGACGAGCCTGTTTCCCGACGGTGCGCGCGCCATCGGGCTTACGTTCGAAGCACTCGTGGAAGCGTTGGTGCGCAGCGCGCTCGATCGCGGCGTGCGCGGCTGACTCAGGCGGTTGTCGTCGCGCTCAGCCGGCGACGACTCGGATTCTGCAGCGGGCTTCTCGGCATCCGCCGTTGTCGCGGGCGGCGCGATCAACGCCGGCAGCAAGTGTTTGACGAGCGTTACGGCGCTGCGGTCGTCGAAGCGCGTCTTGGCCGCTTTGATCAGTTGCTGCTGTTGGTCCGCCAGGAACTCGAGCGTCTGACTGACGGCTGAGTCTCTGTGCGCGAACTGTTGCAGTTGGCCATTGTCGCCGGAGAGCTTGTTGACCTCGCGGCTGCGACTCATCGACATCTTCAGCGAGAACTCGGCGAGCTGGTCGGTGTCGATCTGCGCATCGGCAAGGCGCGCGATCGCCGCTTGCATGTCGCCGTGGAAAAACTGGTTTGCCACGTCGACGACCTGCTGCAGCACGTCGTCGATGGCCGACTTCTCGTCGTCCGACAGGTCGCCGCTGATCTGCATGTTGACGTAGCGCGTACTGCTGCCGGTGGTTTCTTTCGCGCGGACGCGATCGCCGGAATCGTTGACACCCGAGAGCCGCGTTCGACTCGTCAGATCGAGTTGCTGGAATACCAGCTCGACCACGTCGCCTTCCTGCGTCGTCAATTTCAGCGTCAATGCCGTTTCACTGCTGCGGTCGACGCTGCGCGCACGCAACGCGCTGAACGCATCGCTATCGACTCGTTCGACGGCCGGATGATCGTCCGATTGCGGTGCAGACGCTGTTTGCGGGAGCCGGCGATGCGGTCGGCGCGCTCGCCGCACCGTGCGACGCGGCCGTGACATGAACCGATAGCTGCCGGTACGTGAGCGTGGTCGCATTGATGACGATGTGATGCAGCACGGTCCCGGCGCTCGGCGGGGCCGACGGTTCGGGTGCATCGGTCGATTGCGAAGGTGCCCCGGCAGTCGTCGGCCGGAACCGACGTCGGGCCATCTGTGTCTTGCGTCTGTGGCGGAACGGTTGCGTCGCTCGACAGCTGCGACAACACCACGCGCTCGTACGCGAGCGTGGCGACAACCGAGCGGGTGCCGCCTGATTCGAGCGTGCGCTGCTCCTGATACGTGACGCGCGCACGCTCGAACTGCAACAGCGACTGCGATAGCGGCGACTCCGCCGATGCCGGCGGCATGGTGGCCTGGCGGATCACGCTTGGTGTCGCCGCCACCGCCTGCTGCGCAGGCTGCGGCGCGCCGACCAATGACTGCCACTGCGCCTTGAGATCTGTCGCAGCCTGGATCTGTCCCAGCATCGCCGTCTTCCCTGTGGCTCTAGGGACGCTAACGGCCGCACCGGCGGGAACTTTAGCCCGCCGGTCGTCGCATCAGAGGTCGTAACCCCGCTCGTTGTGCAGCACGAGATCGAGCCCTTCGGTCTCTTCCTCCGCGCTCACGCGCAGCGCGGTGATCGCGCCGATGATCTTGAGGATTACGAACGTAACGACCACCGTGTAGATCAGCGCGCTGAATGCGCCGATCGCCTGCACGCCCACCTGATGGCCGATCTGGATACTGTCCTGGCCGCTGAACAGGCCGAGCGCATTGCTCGCGAACACGCCGGTGAGCAGCGTGCCCAACAGGCCGCCGACGCCGTGCACCGGAAATACGTCGAGCGAATCGTCGATGTGCATCGTGCGCTTCAGGAAGTTCGTTGCGCCGAAACACAGCAGGCCCGCGGACAGGCCGATGACCAACGCCCCTGCCGGACCGACGAACCCCGAGGCCGGCGTGATGGTGCCGAGTCCGGCGACCATGCCGGTGACCGCGCCCAACGCGCTCGGTTTGCCGTATCGGAACCACTCCGCAAGCATCCACACGAACGCGCCGGCAGACGCCGAGATGTGCGTTACCAGCATCGCCATTGCGGCGTCGCCATTCGCAGCGAGTGCGCTGCCGCCGTTGAAGCCGAACCAACCGACCCACAGCATGCCGGCGCCGGCCACCGTCAACGTCATGTTGTGCGGCGGACTGACTTGATGTGGAAAGCCGCGCCGCGCTCCGAGCACGAGCGCCGCCGTCAACGCGCCGGCGCCGGCGGTGATGTGAACGACGATGCCGCCGGCGAAATCCTTGACGCCGAGTTCGCCGAGCCAGCCGCCGCCCCACACCCAGTGGCACACCGGCACGTAAACGGCGAGGAACCACAACGCCGCGAACAGCAGACACGCGCCAAAGCGCATCCGTTCAGCAAATCCGCCGACGACGAGCGCGGGCGTGATGATTGCGAACGTCATCTGAAACAGCGCGAACGCGGATTCGGGAATGCTCCCTTTCAGCGTGCCTTCACCGACGCCGGCAAACATCGCTTTGCCCAAGCCGCCGATGAAACCGTTGCCGTCGCCGAACGCGAGGCTGTACCCGCACACCAGCCACAGCAGCGACACGACGCACGTGATCGCGAAGCATTGCATCAACACGCTGAGCACGTTCTTGGTGCGCACGAGGCCGCCATAAAACAGTGCAAGCCCCGGAATCGTCATGAACAGAACCAACGCCGTCGACGTCAGTACCCAGGCGGTATCACCCCCATTCATCGCGGTTTCTCCCCATGCTCGAGCCGATCGAAATCGACCACTCTATATGTTGTTTTTCATCTACTTGGGGTGATTATCCAGAACGGAACTAACACCGATCGGGCCCCTCCACCCGGCCGAAAGCGTACTGGTTCGAACCGCGGTTCGCTAGCCGCCGAGCGCCCGTGCGATCAGACGCACCAGATCGGGACCTTCGTAGATGAAGCCGGTGTACAGCTGCACCAGGCTGGCGCCTGCGTCGATGAACCGGCGCGCGCTCGCGACATCGTGAATACCGCCGACGCCGACGATCGGGATGCGACCGTCGAGCGATCGCGCGAGGCGCGCGACGCGCGTCAACGCGAGCGTATGCAACGGACGGCCGCTGAGTCCGCCGGTTTCGTCGCCGTGTGCGACGCCTTCGGGAAGCGGACGCGAGATCGTCGTATTCGTTGCGATGCAGCCATCGATGCCGACGTCCAACAGCACTTCAGCCAGCGCATCGGTCGACGCATCGTCCAGGTCCGGCGACACCTTCGCGGCCAACGGCACGTACCGGCCGCGCTCCGCGTGCAACTCGGTCTGGCGCCTCTTCAAACTCGTCAGCAGCAATCGCAGCGCGGCGCTCTCCTGCAGATCGCGAAGCCCGGCCGTATTCGGCGACGAGACGTTTACGGTGACGTAATCGGCGACGTCGTACACGACATCGAGCGCGCTCAAATAGTCGGCGGCGGCGTCGGCGAGATCGGTGTCTTTGTTCTTGCCGATGTTGACGCCCACGAGTCCCGCCGCGGGACCGAGACGCGCGCGCGCCGAACGCACCCGTTCCGCTGCGGCCGGCGCACCACCGTTGTTGAACCCCATGCGATTGATGAGCGCGCTTTCGCTCGGCAGACGGAACAGGCGCGGCCGCGGATTGCCCGGCTGCGGTCGCGGCGTCACCGTCCCCACTTCGATGAACCCGAAGCCCATCGCAAGCAGCCCCTCGATGCAGCGCGCGTCCTTGTCGAGCCCGGCCGCGAGGCCGACGCGATTGCGGAACTTGAGCCCCATCACCGTCGTCGGCTGATAGATCCCATGGATGTACCGCTCCGAGAGTCCGGAGCGCTCGGCGATGCGCAGCGCCGTCAATGCAACCGTGTGCGACGTTTCGGGAGGCAACAGGAACATCAACCGACGCAGAAATTCGTACACGGCACACTTACCGGCGATCGTGGCGCGCAAGTGTACCCATCGCTGTTAGTGTGGCAACGCACTTGCGGAGCAGCGAAATGAAACTCGGCGCCCTCCTCGGACCCATCGCGTCCTCTGCGGCAGGCAGATCGTCGCGATTCCTCGCCGAACAGGCCCGAACCTTCGAAGGCGAAGGTTTCGAGAGTCTGTGGTCGGTGCAGGCCATCGGTCGCGGCTTCGCAATCACCGACCCATTCGTCACGCTGGCGATCGCAGCGACGGTGACCGAGTCGGTGCAGATCGGCACGGCGGTGGTGCAGGTACCGTTGTATCACCCCGTCGATCTCGCGCATCGCGTGTTCTCGCTGATGCAGGTATGCGGCGATCGATTCCAGTTCGGCGTCGGCGCCGGCTCGACGCAGAAGGATTTCGACGCGCTCGGCCGCGACTACGAGACGCGCTTCCGTACATTCTCGCAGCGCGTAACCGAACTGCGGCGAATCTTCGCCGACGGCAAGCTCGGCGACGTCGAGCTATCGCCATGGCCGGTCGTGCGCGGCGGCCCACCAATGTTGTTGGGCGCGTGGGGCGGCACCGGCGTGGAACGCGCCGCCAGATCCTATTCGGGCTGGATCGCATCGGCCGCCTATCGCTCGCCGGCCGAAGTGATCGCCGCGTTGCAACGCTATCGGGGAGCCGGCGGACGACGCGCGGTCGTCTCGACGATTCAGTTGGGACCCACCACCGATCTCGGCGCAACGCGCGCGATGTTGAGCGCATTCGCAACCGCCGGATTCGACGACGCGGTGGTGATGTTGTTGCCGGGAGGGCCATCAGCCGCCGAGGTGCGGCGGCTGCTCTAACCGAGGCGTTGAAAGGTCGTCAGGCGTCCATCGGTGACGTGCAAAGCAAATGCACCGTGCACGCCGTGAGCCAGTACGTGCGACCGCAACGCCAGCGCCGGGAACCGGATCCATCGACCGTCGCGAGCCCGCGCAACGACCGTACGCGACGTACCGCGGTACAGCCGCTTCAACTCCTCCGGGTCGATCGCAAGATCGACGACGATTCGTTCGTGCCGGTTCAATCCGAATTCCGGTTCAACGGGTAGCGGTCGAACTTCTGTCGCAACCTCTCATCTAACCGAGGCGCGACTCTCGAAGATTAGTCGAGCCTGGGGATTGCGAAGGCAGGCACGTCGCTAGACTCGATGTCGACCACGGCTACAATGACGGGCTTTTGTGTCGCGCGTCCGGAAATAAGGCAGATCATGCAGGCAGTCGTCGCTCCGCAGCAGAACAAGATTCGAACGGTCATGGACTGGCTCGACAGCCGCATCATCGGCCAACGCCCGTTGATCGAACGGCTCGTTACCGCGCTGCTTTGCGGCGGGCACCTGCTGGTCGAGGGCGCGCCCGGCCTCGCCAAGACGCGCGCGATCAAAGAACTCGCGAGCGCGGTCAACGGCGATTTCCATCGCATCCAATTCACGCCCGACCTGTTGCCCAGCGACGTGACCGGCACGGAAGTGTATCGGCCGGAGGACGGTTCCTTTCGGTTCCAGCAAGGGCCGATCTTCCACAACCTCGTGCTCGCCGACGAAGTGAATCGCGCACCGGCCAAAGTGCAGTCGGCATTGCTCGAAGCGATGGCGGAACGCCAGGTCAGCATCGGGCGCGAAACGTATCCGTTGCCGGAGCTGTTCCTGGTGATGGCAACGCAGAATCCGATCGAGCAGGAAGGTACCTACCCGTTGCCGGAGGCGCAGCTCGATCGATTCCTCATGCACGTCAAAGTGGACTATCCGAATGCAAAGGCGGAGCACGCGATTCTGAATCTCGTACGCGCCGAAACGATCGGCGCGCGCGATGCAACGCCACCTGCCCGACTCGACGCACACGACATCTTCGAAGCGCGCCGACAGATCATCGAGCAATACATGGCGCCCGGCGTCGAGGAGTATCTGATCCAACTCGTGATGGCCACGCGCAATCCGGGACTGTACCAGGCGGATCTGGTCGGCTGGCTCGACTACGGCGCGAGCCCGCGCGGCACCATCGCGCTCGATCAATGCAGCCGCGCCGTCGCGTGGCTCGATGGCCGCAACTTCGTCACGCCGGACGACGTACGCAGCGTTGCGCACGATACGTTGCGGCATCGCATCATCACCAGCTTCGAAGCCGAAGCGCAGGGCGTGGACGCCGACACGCTCATCGATCGGATACTCGCCGCCGTTCCAACTCCATGACCGTCGAAGTCGCCAGCGCCCATCAACTGAAGGGAGCGACGGTCAGCGTCGAGGAACTGATCGCGTTGCGCGGCGTGAAGCTGCCGCTCAGGACGGCCGTCAGCGCCACCAGCGGTCCACATGGCGGCAGCCGCCTGTCGCGTCACCGCGGTCGCGGCGTCGACTTCGCCGAGGTGCGACTGTACCAACCGGGCGACGACGTGCGTTCGATCGACTGGCGCGTAACGGCCCGCAAAGCGAAACCGCATACGAAGGTATATCGCGAAGAACGCGAGCGCCCGACGCTGATCGTGGTCGATCAGAGCCGCGCGATGTTCTTCGGCAGCCGCGTACGGATGAAGTCCGTCGCGGCGGCAGAGTGCGCGGCGCTACTCGCATGGCATTCGGTCGACGCGGGCGATCGTGTCGGCGGCCTCGTGTACGACGACGCCACCGAATATGCGTTCAAGCCCTTCAGAAGTGCGCGCGCCGTGGTACGGCTGTTGAGTCAGATCGGCCACAGCAACGCGGCGCTGCGCGGTTCCGTCGCCTCTGGCGCTCCGCGCGGACGCCGCCTGCCGATGGTTCTCGAACACATCGTGCGCGTCGCGCGCAACGGCCACCGCGTCTATCTGATTTCCGACTTCCTCGGCTTCGACGACGCGGACGAACGCCAACTGAAGCGCATTGCGCGTCACAACAGCGTCGCGCTCATTCACATCAGCGATCCGCTCGAGCAGGAGCTGCCGCCTCCCGACCGCTACACGGTGACCGACGGCGCGGTTCGCAGCGTGCTCTCGACCGCCGATGCGCGGGCGCGCCAGCAGTATCGCGATGAATTTCTCGCGCACACGAGCGCGCTCGAAGCAGCGTGTCACGCCACGCGCAGCCAGTTCATCAAACTGTCCACCAACGAAGCGGCGGTGGCGCGACTCGGCGAACGCCTGGTTCATTGATTCTCCGACGATGGACGACGCACTAAAGCAACTGCGCGACCTGCATCTGCCGGAGCCGCCGGGCCTTTGGCCGCCTGCGCCGGGCTGGTGGATGCTCGCGATCCTCGTCGCCGCCGCATTGATTGCGCTGGCCATTCGCATCTATCGAACCCGGCGCCGCGCCAGACCTCTCCGCCTTGCAGTCGGCGCCTTAGATCGGTTGTTGGCGGACAATCGCGATGCACGCCTGTCGCCGCGCGACTTCGCCAACGCCGTCAACGAATTGCTGAAGCGCGCGCTGATCTACGGCGCGCGTCGGTCGGATGCCGCGCCGCTGACGGGTGCGGCGTGGTTGACCTATCTCGATGGAATCGTGGCGAGCGACGTGTTCTCGAACGGCGCCGGAGCCGCGCTCGGGCAGCGGCGATTCGCGCCGGACTTCGAACCGGATCCGGAGGCGCTGCACGCCGCCGCGCGCGACGTGTTGCGCGCGATCACCAAGCTGGCGCGGCAATGATCAACTTCTTGTGGCCTTGGGCATTCGCGGCGTTACCGCTACCGTTGCTCGCGCGCTATCTGCTGCGACCCCGTCAGCGACAGGACGCGGCGCTGCGCGTGCCGGATGTCGGCCGTTTCGAAGCCGCGATCAGCGGGCGTGGTGGCGTGCGACGCGGCGCGCGGTCTCGCGTTGCTGCTCGCGTGGCTCGCGTGGACCTGCCTGCTCGGCGCTGTTGCGCGTCCACAGTTCACCGGCGAACCGGTCAGCTTGCCGAGCAGCGGACGCGATCTGATGCTCGCCATCGACATCTCCGGCAGCATGAACACCGAAGACATGGAAGTGAGCGGCCGCGTGACGAACCGTCTCAATGCCGTGAAAAGCGTCGTCACCGACTTCATCGCACGTCGCGCCGGCGACCGCGTCGGACTGATTCTGTTCGGCACCAATGCCTATCTGCAGGCGCCGCTCACCTTCGATCTCGCAACCGTCGAGCAGCTGCTGGACGATGCACCGGTGGGCATCGCCGGCGGCAAAACCGCGATCGGCGACGCCATCGGGCTCGCGGTGAAGCGGCTTACGAACGCGCCCGGCCGATTCGCGCGTGTTGATCCTGATGACCGACGGCGCGAGCAATGCCGGCGAAGTGCCACCGGAGAAAGCGGCGCAACTGGCGCACGCCGAGGGCGTGAAGATCTACACCGTAGGCGTTGGCGCCGAGGAACTCAGGGTGCCCGGTTTCTGGGGTGAGATCGGCGGCCGCGTAGTCAATCCGTCCGCCGACATGGACACGAAGGCGCTCGAACGCATCGCCGATGCCACGGGCGGTCGCTTCTTCCGCGCGCGCGACACCGCGGAACTCTCGAAGATCTATCAGCTGCTCGATGCGGTCGAACCCACCGCGCAGGAAGCGCGGAATTTTCGACCGGTGCGCTCGCTGTTCCACTACCCGCTCGCCGCGAGCTGGGTGCTGTGGTTGATCGTGCTGGGTCTCGGTACGCGCAGAGGTGCGTATGCCGCCGCTTGACCCGGCCGCATTCCACTTCTTGCGACCATGGTGGCTGCTCGCGCTGATCGCGGCCGTGGCGATGGCGCTGCTCGCGGCTCGCGCACAGCGCAGTCGGTCCAGTTGGGAATCGATCATCGACGCACCGTTGCGCGATGCACTGATCGAACGCGCGTTGAAGAAGAGCGGCCCGCTGTTGCCGCTTCTCACCGGCCTGGTATTGGCGGTCGCCGGCATCGCGCTGGCCGGGCCGACATGGCAACGCCTGCCACAGCCGATCGATCAGAAGACCGATGCGCTCGTGATCGTGCTCGATCTGTCGTTGTCGATGTACGCGAAAGACGTCGAGCCTTCCAGGTTGGTTCGAGCGCGGCACGCGGTTACGGACATTCTGCGCACGCGCAAGGAGGGCTACACCGGCATGGTTGCGTATGCCGGCGACGCCCACACGGTGGCACCGCTGACGGACGACGTGCGCACCATCGAGAATCTGTTGGCTGCACTCGATCCGGAGATGATGCCGGTGCTCGGCAGCAACCCGGGCTCCGCATTGGAACTCGCCAAAACGCTGCTGCGCAGCGCCGGCATGGCCCAGGGACGGATACTGCTGGTGACCGACGGCGTGGACCGCATCGTAGACGTCTCCATGGACGCGTCGCCGAATTTTCCGATCTCGATACTCGGCGTGGGTACCCCCGACGGCGCGCCGATTCCGCTCGATTTCGTCGATCAACCCGGTCGTTTTCTGACCGACCGGCAGGGCAATACCATCGTTGCGAAGCTCGACGTCGGACGACTCGAGGCGCTCGCGCAGATGTGCAACGGCCGCTATGTCACGGCCGGCGCCGACGACTCCAACCTCGGCGACCTGCTCAGCACGACACTGCCCTCCGCCGACGACCAGCGTCGGATCGAAGGCAAATTCGACCTCTGGGCCGACTACGGCTATTGGCTTGCGTTGGCGCTGATCCCGTTCGCGCTGTTGAATTTCCGGCGCGGCGCGGTGGCGTTGTTCGTGTGTGTGTTGCTGCCGCCGCCGGCGCACGCGAGCTGGTGGAGCGACCTGTGGAAAACGCCCGATCAGCAAGGTTTCCAGGCCTTGCAGCAGGGCGAACCGGAACGCGCCGGTACGCTGTTCGAGAATCCACAGTGGCAAGGCGTCGCGGACTATCGCAGCGGCAACTATGACGGCGCCGATCGAAAGTTCTCCGCAGACGATTCGCCGACCGGCAGCTACAACCGCGGCAACGCACTCGCTCACGAAGGAAAGTACGACGAAGCCATTGCGGCTTACGACGCGACATTGCGCGCGAAGCCGGACGACGAGGACGCGAAATTCAACAAAGCGCTGCTCCAGAAACTGCGCGACAAGAAACAATCCGGCGAGAACGACAACAACGAGTCGCAGCGCAACCGCGATCGCGCGCAATCGGATCAATCGCGCGATCAGAACTCGTCCGGCAATCCGAACCAGGACGAGTCGCAGTCGCGCAGCCAGGAACAGGCGAACAAGCGTCCCGAAACCAAACAGCAGAAGTCCGATCAGGATCAGTCGCGGCCAAGCGACGAAGACAAGCAGCAGACGGCCGAGCGCGAAGCACCGCGGGACGAGCAGCGCGATTCGCTCGAGCAGTGGCTGCGGCGCGTGCCTGACGATCCGTCCGGGTTGCTGCGCCGCAAGTTCCAGTACGAAACGAACGAGCGATTGCGCAGCGGTGTACCGGATCCGCGCGACCAGGAGCGCATCTGGTGAAAGTCGCGCTGTTCGCATTGATCGGCTCGTTCGTCCCCATCCTCGCATTCGCGCGATTCGACGCGAGCGCCGATCCAACGACCATTTCCGAAGCCGACACGTTGAGACTGACGCTACGCGCCGACAGCGCGAGCATCACGTCGAATCCGAATTTCGATCCGCTCACGAAGGAATTCGACATTCTGAGCGATCAGCACAGCACTCAGATCCAGAGCTTCAACGGCCAGGTAGACGCAACGACCACGTGGACGCTGCTGCTGAAACCGAAGCACACGGGCACGCTGCAGATTCCAGCGATCACGCTCGGCGGCGAGATCGACACGTCCGATCGATATCACCGTCAAAGAACTCGACCCGCAGCTGCGGCGCGCGATCGCACAAACCGTATTCTTCGAGACCGCGTACACGCCGAAACAGGTGTACGTGCAGTCGCAAGTCGTCGTGACTCGCCGCTTGTTCTACGTAAACGGCGCACAACTCTATGGCGACATGCCGAACACACCGGAAATTCCGGGCGCCATGGTGAAGCTGTTGGGCGAGTCGGAACACAGCACCGCCGTTCGCGACGGCCGGCAGTACGGCATGATCGAGCAGCGCTTCGCCGTATTCCCCGAGCGCAGCGGCGACCTGACGATCCCGGCCGCTACCGTCACCGGCAGCGTACGGCTGGCAGACTCCGGTATGGGTCGCCGCATCGGCGTAGACGTCAGCTCCGACACGCTGAAAGTGACGGTGCTGCCGATTCCGGCCGAATATCCGCGCGACGCGCCCTGGCTACCGGCGACCGATGTCGAATTGCTGGAAGACTGGCCCGGTGAACCGGAGCGCGGTCTCGCTACAGGCACACCCAGCCAACGGACGTTGATCGTGCGCGCCGACGGCAATGCGTCGTCGGCGATTCCGCCGCTGGCGGTCGCGCTGCCGGACTCGCTCAAGGCGTACCCCGAGCCGGCGAAGCTCAGCGAGACACAAACCCGTGGCGGCATCGTCGGAACCAGAACCGAATCGACCAGCCTGGTCGCGACGCAGCCCGGCGACATCACGTTACCCGAGGTGCACGTGACGTGGTGGGACACCGTCAACCAACAGGTTCGCACGGCCGCGCTACCGGCACACGCAATAAGGATCACCGGCGCCGCGACCTCCGCGCCACCCGCCCCCGCTGCAACCGCGCCCGCCGAGTTGCCTTCGCCCGCTCCGGCAACGCCGGCGCCACAGGCCGCTCCCGAGCCCGCTTCATCGGGAATCAACCTGTGGCTCGCCGTCGCGTTCGTCGTCGCGTTGCTCGGCTGGGCAGCCACGGTGTTGCGCGCGCGCTACCGCAACCTGCCGGATCGGCAGCCGCCCGATGCCCGCGCGACCGAGAACGACGCGCATGCGGCATTCCGCCGTGCATGCGATAGCCGCGAGCCGCCACGGATCCGCGCCGCGCTCGAGAATTGGTTGACCGCCCGCTACGCGCTGCCGTTGGTCGACGCGGCGCGGCATTTCGCGGCCGATCCGGGCGCGCACGCGGCGGTCAACGAACTGAACGCGCAGCTCTATCAACGCGATGGGACAAAAGCGTTCGATCCGACTGCACTACGGCGCTGCGTCGACGCCGCGCGGCACGACGCGCGAACGCCGGCCTCCGAAGAATTACCGTCGCTCTATCCTTCGCCCTGAAGGGTCTTCGTCACCACTTCGTATACGTCGCGGGAGATGGCGTCGGACGCTTCGATACCGCGCAGCGCATCTTTCATCGCCGCGCGCCGCCCGGCGTCGTAGCGGCGCCATCGCGTCAGCGGCGCCAGCAGACGCGCTGCGATCTGTGGATTTGCGCGGTCGATCCGCGCCACGCGTTCAGCGAGGAAGCGATAACCCGATCCATCGCGCGCGTGGAAGCTGACCGGATTCTGCCCCGCGAACGCGCCGTACAATGCGCGCAGCCGATTCGGATTCCGACCATCGAAATCGGAGTGGCGTTCGAGAGATTCGACGCGCGCCAACGCACCTGCTCGGGGGCACGCCGCTTGAACCGAAAACCACTGATCGATCACGAGCTTTTGTGCCGACCAGCGCGCGTAGAAATCGGCGATCGCTTCGGATCGGGCCGGTTCGTCGAGCCAATCCGCGTTGACGATCTCGCGCAGCGACGCGAGCCGATCGGTGAGGTTGTCGGCGTTGCGGTATTGCGCGAGCAACAGCGGACGCACGTCGGAGACCCGCGCAGATCCCGCCGCGCACAGGAAACCGAGCGCGAGATTGCGCAAGGCACGACGCGCGACGCTGCGCGAATCCGGTTGGTACGGACCGCTCGCGGCGCTCCGCCGATACACCTCCAGCCAGGCGTCGAACAGTTCGCTGCCGAGCGACGCACGCAACGCGCCACGCGCGCGATGCAGGCCATCGACGTCGATCTCGCTCATCAACTCGCCGAGGTAGTTCTCCGTGGGAACGGCCAGCATCGCGGCGAACATCGCGGTGCGTTCCGGATCGTCCGCGACCGCCTGCGTCGCTCAGCAGCTCGCGGTACAGCGGCAGCAGACTGCGCGCGGCATCGGTTGCGCCACTCCGCATCCGGTCGATCGTCTCGGCGTGCAGCGATTGCATGGCGTCCCATCTCGAGAAACCATCGGTGTCGTAACGCGCGAGGAAGCTCAATTCCGCGCTGGGCCGCGCGAACTCCACTTTCACCGGCGCGGAGAAGCCGCGCAGCACGCTCAGCACGGGTTGTTCTTTCAATCCGGTCACGCGCAGGTCGACACCCGGCTCCGTGACGTGAACGATCAACGTTCCGTCGCCGCGCGGATTTTCGACGCGGGCACGGCTTTCGACCGCAGCGCCGGCGCCGCCCAACGACCCCGCTCTGCCGAGCAGTTCTTTCCCGTTGCGATCGAGCAAGCCGATGGCCACCGGAATGTGGAACGGCGCCTTGCTCGGCTGGCCCGGCGTCGGCGGACAGCGCTGCGCGATCGAAACATCGAGCGTGCCGTTGGCGAATCGCGTCGTTACCGTGATCACGGGCGTGCCGGCCTGGCTGTACCAACGACGGAACTGCGCGAGGTCGAAGCCGTTCGCCTCCTCCATTGCGCGCACGAAATCCTCGGTCGTGACCGCGGCACCGTCGTGTCGTTGGAAGTACAAATCGGTGCCTCGGCGAAACCGTTCCGGTCCGAGCAGCGTATGGATCATGCCGACTACTTCGGCGCCTTTCTCGTAAACCGTGGTGGTGTAGAAGTTCGAGATCTCGATGTACGTATCGGGACGCACCGGATGCGCCAGCGGACCTGCGTCCTCGGCGAACTGCAACGTGCGCAGCTGGTTGACGTCGTCGATGCGTTTCACGGTCCGCGAATTCATGTCGGACGAGAACTCCGCGTCGCGAAACACCGTGAAGCCTTCCTTGAGGCTCAACTGAAACCAGTCGCGGCACGTGACCCGATTGCCGGACCAGTTGTGAAAGTACTCGTGCGCAACGACGGCTTCGACGTGCTGATACGCGAGGTCGGTGGCGGTGTCGGGGCTCGCCAACACGCACGACGTGTTGAAGATGTTCAGCCCTTTGTTCTCCATCGCGCCCATGTTGAAGTCTTCGACGGCGACGATCATGAAGATGTCGAGATCGTATTCGCGGCCGTATACCTGTTCGTCCCAGCGCATCGCGCGCTTCAGCGCACCCATCGCGTAGTCGCACTGCGAGATGTTGTGCGGCTCCGAATAGATGCGCAGTTCGACGCGGCGCCCGGACGCCGTGACGAATTCGTCGCGCAGCAGCGCGAGATCGCCGGCGACGAGCGCGAACAGATAGCTCGGTTTCGGAAACGGATCCTGCCAGGTGACGCTGCGCCGTCCATCCGGCCGTTCGTGCTCGTCGATCAGGTTGCCGTTCGACAGCAGCACCGGATAAATGGGGTCCGCGATGACCGTCGTGGTGAACTTCGCGAGCACGTCCGGACGATCGAGGTAGTACGTGATCTTGCGGAATCCTTCCGCCTCGCACTGCGTGCAGTACATGCCGCCTGACCGGCCGCCCGACTTGTACAGTCCTTCGAGCGCGACGTTCTGTTCGGGATGGATGCGCGTGACGATCGTGAGGTCGCACGCTTCGGGGAGATCGAACAACGTCAGCGAGTCGTCGTCGGTCTGATATTCGTTGCTACTAAGCGGTCGCCCGTCCACCGCCACCGATACGAGTTCGAGCTCCTGACCGTCGAGCCGCAACGTCGACTGCGTTCCGGTGCGCCGCACGCTGAGTTGCGAAGTCACCTGGGTGACACCGTCGCGCAGATCGAACTCGAGGCGCGTGTCGGTGATCGAGTGATCCGGCGGTCGATATTCAGACAGCCGGATCGCTTTCGGTTGTGCATCCTTCATCAGAAGAGCTCCATTTGGCCGCGTCCATCGGGCGCGATATCGGCCGCCCGCGCTACTTCGACATGATACGAGGTATGGCGTCGCACGTTGAACACGCCGCTGTCGAACATCAGGTATTGCCCTTTGATACCGAGCAATGCGCCGCCGATCGCGACGCCGGGTTCGAGCGTCAGGCCGATCGGCGGACCCGCGTAGCTCGTCACCGGATACTCGAATCGCACGGGCGCGGGTCTTTCCACCCACTGGAGCGCGCCCGGAAAGCGCTCGTCCAGCGCGGCAAGCGCGCGGGTCGCTTCACCGCGCAATCGTTCGCACAGCGCCACGAGATCGACTTCCTGCGCGTCTCTGCCGACCAGGTTGCGCCATACCGTGCGATCGCTGACGTGGCGCGCCAGCGCTGCCTCCACGCAACCGGCCTGGAAGCGGCTTTGCGTGCGCATGATGACCACCGCCTGCGTGGCGCCCTGGTCGAGCCATCGCATCGGCACGTTGGCCGGTGTCGTGATGCCTACTTTCGCGCCGGCGGAGTTCGCGAGGTACACGAGGTGCGGCTGCATGCAGAAGCTCTCGCCCCACTGCGGCTCACGACACGTTCCCGCCGCGTAGTGGCACCGATCGGGGCTGACCACGCACAAGTCGCAACGCGCCAGCGTCTTGAAGCACGGATAACAATAGCCTTCGCCATAGCTCTTGCGCGTGACGTTGCCGCAATACTGGCAGGTGATGCGTCCGTCGAACCGTATGGCCAGCGTGCAGCCCCAACAGTTCATTCAGGGGGAGCGTCTCGCCTCCGAGCGAGAGTGAATAGCCCACCGGCGTGCTTGGTGTGCAATGCATGGATTGCAGCACACCACTCCCCAGCGCTTCGACGATTTCAAACTGCATCGACGGCACCCGGTCGCGTAGGTCGCCAGGTCGCGGCGGCGAGCGCGCCCGCCGCCAGTCCGACCCAGTGCACCGTATTCGCAATGTACAACCCGAACACCTCGGTGACCCCGCTGCTCATCAGCACGAGCATGACCAGGACCCCGATGCTGAACGAAGGATGCACCCGCCACTCAGCCGCTGTATCGAAACGCCCGCGCACGACCACGTACGCGAACAGTCCATACGCGACGCCCGACAACCCGCCGAACAGCGGCGCCGACTTCAGCACGAACTGCGCTACGTTGCCCGGCACCGCGATCAGCAGCGTCAATACGAGCAGACAAACGGAGCCGGCGCCGCGCTCGATACGACGGCCGAATTCGAGGACTACCGCCGCGTTGAACAGCAGATGCGCGACGCCGAAATGGATGAAGATCGGCGTAACCAGTCGCCACACCTGGCCGTTCATGAGGGCGACCTGCAGCGATCCGTACTGCAAATTGCCTTCGTTCCCCGCCACCGGCACGATCGTCAGCCACGGCAACAATGGCCCGAGCGATCCCGATTCGAGGCCGAACGTCGCCGGAAAGCACGCCAGCGACAGCCCGATCAGAATGCTCACCACCGGATAGCGGCGGAGCAGCGTGAGCCAGGGCGTTCGTGCGCGCGCGGGGCGCGGCAGCCACTGCAATGCCAGGCGTCCGTCGCGCCACGCTTCGTATTCGGTGCGCACGCGTTGCGCATCGGCTTCGTTCGTCACCTCGAGAATCTGTCGACCCTGCTCTTCGAACACGCGGTGTCCGACGCGCTGCTGCGCGAGATACGCACAGAACATCGCCAGATCGATGTCGGAACCCAACGTCAGCGCTCGAACGGTACCCACCGCGCGGACAACCTCGGAATGTGGTGTAAACTCGACCACACCCTAAGTGCACGTCACATTGCCATGCAAGCTGCCGATCACGAAGTACTGAGCCAGGCGCGGATCTGGCTCGAAGCCGGGGAAACCTGTTGGCTCGCAACCGTCGTGAAAACGTGGGGATCCTCGCCGCGTCCCGTCGGTTCGCTGTTCACGTGCAACGCACGGGGCCAGGTGGCGGGCTCCCTATCCGGCGGCTGCGTCGAAGACGACCTGCTCGAGAAACTCACGTCCGGCGCGCTGGCTCGTCACGCCCCCCAGTACTTCCGTTACGGCATCACGGCCGAAGAAACGGAACGCTTCGGCCTTCCGTGCGGCGGCCACCTCGACATCATCGTAGAACCGTTATCGGCAGCGGCGCACCTCGAGCAGCTGCGCAAGATCGACGATCGACTCGTGCACCGCGGCCGGATTCGCCGCACGGTCGACGTGAAGAGAGGTACGAGTTCGATCGAAGAAGTCGAAGCGCACGAAGAGCCAACATTCGACGAAGTGTCGTCCGTGTTGCGTCAAACGTATGGACCGCGCTTCCAGCTGTTCATCATCGGCGCCGGCATGGTGTCGAAATACCTGGCCGAAATGGCGCAGATGCTCGACTACGCGGTCACGGTGTGCGATCCGCGGGAAAAGCTGCTCAGTGACTTCGGCGTTGCCGGCGCGCGCGGCGTCACCGACATGCCGGACGACGCGGTAAAGGCCTACGCGAACGATGCGGCCTCCGCGATCGTCGCGCTGACGCACGACCCGCGCATCGACGACATGGGTCTGATGGAAGCGCTGAAGACGCCGGCGTTCTACGTCGGCGCAATGGGCTCGGTGAAGACGTCGGCCGGGCGCCGTAAGCGCCTGCAACTGCTCGACGTCACCGATGCGGAACTCGCTCGGTTGCGGGCGCCGATCGGCCTGCCGATCGGCAGCAAAACGCCGCCGGAGATCGCCATCGCGATACTGGCCGAGATTACCGCCGTCAGAAAACAGCGCGAAAAGCAGGCCATCGCCCACCTCGCCGCAATCGCGTCGCCCGTGGCCGCGCCGCAGGCGGGGTTCACCTCCTCCGCCGCGTGACCAGCGGCGCGCTCGTCATCGCCGCCGGCTTCTCGCGCCGGTTCGGCAGCGACAAGCGCATCTTCCAGCTCAAGCACGAACCGTTGCTGATCGCGACGCTGCGCCCGTATCGCGCCGCATTCGCCAACGTCGCTGTTGTGGTGCGCAACAGCGACAGCACCCTCACGCGGTTGATCGGCGAAGGGTTCGGTCGCCAATTGCCGATCATCGTGCCGACCAGTCATGCGCATCTCGGCATGGGCGCTAGCATCGCCGACGGCATCCGCGCGGTGGTCGATTGGGACTATGTTTTCCTCGGCCTCGGCGACATGCCGTACGTGCGTCCCGAAACGCTCCGTACCCTGAAGGCGACGATGGATGGCGCGCGCGTCGAGAAGGAACCGCTGCCTCGTCGTGCCGATGCACGGCGATACGCCGGGTCACCCGGTCGGATTCTCGCGCGAGTTCTTTGCCGAACTGATCGCCCTCACCGGCGACCGCGGCGCGCGATCGATCGTCGAGACGCACCAGGCCGACGTGCGACGCATCGCCATCGACGATCCCGGCGTAGTGACCGACATCGACCATCCGCCGATGTAGCCGATCGGGCCTCTGCCGAGTCCTACTCCGGTTTGACCGGACCGCCCAGACGCGACGCCCAGTCGAGCTTGCTGCGGCACGCTTCGTAGAAGCTGTGCTGCCGCGAATACAACAGCTTCAGCGCGTGCGTGCATTTCTGGATGTGCACTTCGTCGCCGGGCTGAACGCCGATGTCGACCTGCGAGTCGCAGCTGATCTGCTGGTTCGTCGACGTCGTTGCGCCGATGACCACCTTGATGCGCGATGCGCTCGGCACCACCAGCGGCCGCGACGTCAGCGTGTGCGGGAACATCGGTACCACCACGATCGCGTCGAGGCTCGGATGCATGATCGGGCCGCCGGCCGACAGCGCATACGCAGTCGAACCTGTGGGCGTCGCTACGATCAGGCCGTCAGAGCGCTGGTCGTAGACGAACTTGTCGTCGATGTGCAGCGCGAACTCCATCATCCGCGACATCGTGCCGGCGTGTACGACCACGTCGTTCAATGCCGACGAACCGCCCGTTCGCTTACCCGCGCGGTACACCGTCGCATCGAGCAGGAAGCGGTGCTCCACCGTGTATTCGCCGTCGAGCACGGCGCCGATTTTGGTCTCGATCTGGTCGGGCGAAATGTCGGCGAGAAACCCGAGGCCGCCGCGGTTCACACCGATGACGGGCACCTGCGACGCCGCGAGGTCGCGCGCCACGCCGAGCAGGCTGCCGTCGCCGCCGACCACGATCAACAGATCGCAGATGGCGCCCAGCGCTTTTCGCTCTTCTACCCGATGCGCGCATTTCGGCAGCATCGCCGCGGTCGCCGTTTCGAACACGACCGTGACGTTGCGCGACCGCAGGAACTGCTCCAGCGTCGCCACCGATTCCACAATGCTGCGGTTGCCCCTGCGTGCGATCAGCCCGACGGTCTTGAAGGTCATCTGATGTCTGCGATGGTGTCGATGGTGTCAGAGAGGCACGACAGCGTCCGAGTATACACGCCGATCCCCGTGACGCAGTTCGCGTGCGATAGTGCGACACGGTGGTGCAAATTTGGCACCGCTGGCGTGCTTGAATTATGGGGGGTAAGCGCTCAGGCTTCCTCGCCAACGAACGGGAGACGCGCATGGGCAGCGCACTGGAAGACCGCCATCTCGAAGTGCTCACCACAGCAAATTCGCGGCTGAAGCGTGCGCCGAACACGAGCTTGTGGGAGGCGATGCAGAACGAAGCGCGCGAAAAGGCGCAGCACGAGCCGATTCTCGGCAGCTACTTCCACGCGACCATTCTGAATCACAAGAGCTTCCAGTCGGCGCTGAGCTTCCGCATCGCGAGCAGGCTCGATACGCCGATGCTCCCAACGATGATGGTCCGCGACGTCATCGAAGAAGCACTGAACGATTCACCGAGCATTCTCACCGCCGCCGAGATCGACATTCTCGCGACCTACACGCGCGACCCGGCGTGCGACGACGTGTCGACACCGTTCCTGTTCTTCAAGGGTTTCCACGCGCTTCAGGCGCATCGCATCGCGAACTGGCTGTGGCACCGCGATCGTCAGGCGCTGGCCCGGTTCTTCCAGAATCAGATCAGCGTCACGCTCGGCGTCGACATCCACCCGGCCGCGCGCATCGGCTCCGGCATCATGCTCGATCACGCCACCGGCATCGTCATCGGCGAAACGGCCGTCATCGAAGACGACGTGTCGATTCTGCATTCGGTCACGCTCGGCGGTTCCGGGAAAGTATCGGGCGATCGGCATCCGAAGATTCGCCGCGGCGTACTGCTGTCCGCCGGCTGCAAGATCATCGGCAACATCGAAGTCGGCGAAGGCGCGAAGGTCGGCGCCGGCAGCGTGGTGCTGAACGACGTGCCGCCGCACGTCACGGTCGCTGGCGTTCCGGCACAGATCGTCGGCCGCCCGGCGCATCCGTCCCCGGCGCTCGACATGGATCAGAGTCTCGATTCCCGCTGAGCGAGATCCGCGTCTCTCAGTGTCCCACTTCGCCGCGCAGCAACTGCTGCAGACGGCGGTTGCGGTTCTGCTCGTGGCGCAGCAGCGCTTTCAGCCGCTGGATTTCGTCGCGACAACCGCGGATCTGATCGAGATAGATCTGCTGCTGTTGCTCGAGGTCGAGCCGATATTTGCGCGTGAGTGAATCGATGCTGTTGTTGTGCTGCTGGATCAGCTGCGTGAGGCTGATGCGGCCTTCTTCGCCAAACGCCTGATCGATCTTGTCGTCGGCCTGCACGAGCGCCTTCGAAGAGATCTTCTTCGCCGCCGGCTTCGGCCCCGCTTTCGCGCCAGGCGCTTCGGGCTTCGCACCATTCGATGCGTCATCCACGCCGGGCAACATGAGGAACGGCGCTTCGCCGCCCGCTTCGGTCTTCGACAACTTCAAGCCCAGACGATTGCGCCACGCCGCGCGCTGGACGACGCGGATCGGATTCGCTTCGCCCTCGCCTTCCGGCTCCCACAGATTCATCGCGTGCCACGACACCGAACACTGCGCGCGCGAGGCGAGACGAATCGTGCCGCAACCGATGTCGGGGCCGGGGCCGGCGTGTCGCACGAGATGGCGCAGCGGAATGCTGAATCCGGGGTCGGCGTGGCCGTTCTCGTCGACGCGCAGCATGAACGTCACCAGACCCCGCACCGCGAGTCCGGTTCCGACGACGGCGTAGGCGCCACGCACCTGGCTCGCCGCGAAGTTCTCGAGCGTGGCCGATTGGTTGAGCAACGCTTCGAATTCGGCGTAGTGCATCTCGACCGAGATGTCGTCACCTTCGAAGAAGAACACCGCTTCGGCGAACGCATCCTGCTGACTCATCCTGAGTATCCTCTACGACCGGCGATACAACGTGTCGCTCGCAAACGCAAAGCGCGTCGCGGCTCCGTCGTATTACAGCCGATTCGCTCCCGCGCTACCGCGGGCAGGATCACTGGGTGAGTGCGATGACCATCAACTTCCGCTGGAACGCTGTCACATTTCCAGCGCGTCGTCGTAGTCGGGAGCGGGAGGCGGAAGATCCGAGGCGTCGGGACAGAAGATTTCGTCGAGTTCCATGTGTCAAAGGCTAGCCGAGATTTGTGACCTTGCCGTGACCGCGGTTGGAGATTTCACCAGTTGTTCGCGTGTCTGACCAACTGCCGTTTGGCGCCGCTCGGCCGGAAGTCCATGCAATCAAGACCTTACGCGCTGGCACAGCGGTTGCTTTGTGAATCATCACAGCCTGCGCCAAGGCGCTATGGAACGACGATTCATGTACGACGACCCTCGCCCTTCGCTCGCGCCCCTGCTTCGCACCGGCGCGGCTCTGATGTGCCTGTTCCTCGGTGTCATCGGGTTGGCGCTGCCGCTGATCCCGGGCATTCCGTTCCTGATCGTCGGAGTGCTGCTGCTGCGTCGCCGGCGCCCCGTCGCGCGTGCCACGCCGGTGGCGAGGCGTGGCCTCAGCGGCTTCGAACAGCTCGAACTGCAGTTCTGGTTGTTGGCGCGCCGGGCTACGACCGCGGCCGAGTCGATCCGTCTGGCGCGGCGTCGCCGCATCCGCCAACGAGACCGTTGAGTCTGATCAGCCGGGCGGGAAGTTTGCGAAGATCGCGGTGAGAGCCGCGCGGATCGCCGGTTGCGGATCCTTCTGATCGCTCGTGCTGAGCGTCTTCGTGGCCCAGCCGTGCCACGCCGGTTTGTGCGTTCTGACGTCGAAGATGTCGACCACGAGTCGGCCCTCCACGTGCTGGCGCATCGCTACTTCATGGCTGCCGCCGGGCCAGTGCCACGGTCCACGGTAAGTCGCCGGATACGCGTCGATCCGAACTTTGTCGGTGGCGCCCAGTCCGAAGCCGACGACGAAGTCGGCTTTGTCCGGATCCTCGACGAACCGGTAACCCTTCGCCGTCAGCAGATCTTTCGCCGTCTGCTCGATCCGACTCTCGATCAGCGGGCTCACGGACGGCGCCGGATCGACGAGCGGATGCGGCGAGATCCACGCGAAGGTTTTGTACTGATCGAAATCGACCGTCGGGCTGAAGTCGTGGTGCGCCTCAATGGTTGTGCAACCGCCGATCGCTACCGCGCCAAGCGCGATGCCCGCAATCAGCGAAATCGTTCGGTTCCACGTCTTCATTATTTTCATACGCTCGAACGGAGCCGGCATTGTCGCATCAAAGCGCGAATCGCAGAAACGGCGTCACTCGGCGCAGCGCACCGGCCACGGTCGCGCCGATCCGATACGCATTCGCCATGATGGTCAGCACCGGATTGAAACCGCCGTTGGTGACGTGCAGCGATCCGTCGGCCACGTACAGCGTGTGCTGACCATGCACACGGCCGTCGCGATCGGTGACCGAGTATCGCGGGTCTACGCCCATTCGGCAGGTTCCTGCCTGATGCTGCCCGGCGGACAGCACGTTCGCGTACTCGCTTCCCCACGACCGAAGCTGCTCGACCCCGGCCGCGCGCAGCCATTGCTCCGCTTTGGTCTGCAGCATCGCCGCTGCACGCACGCTCTCCGCGTGCACGCGGCCGGACAGCCGCGCGACCGGAATACCGAAACGATCGCGCACCGACGGGTCGAGCGTCACCCGCGCATCCGGGTTGGGAATCTCCTGAATGGGACCCATCACGACGAGCGTCCTGCGATACGCCTCGGCAAAAGCGCGCTTCGACGCGGCGCCCCAACGAGGCCCCGACGGCGCGAACGAATTCCAGAAATGGATCGGCAACGGCACGAATTCGTTGCCGAGCATGCCCCCACCGACGATGCCGGGATTGCCGTGGTTGAACTCGCACGTGGCGATGCTGACGCCCGGACCTTCGCAATCCTGCACGGTTTCCCGATACAGGCCGACCGCGCCGGCGTACAGGTGGCCCTGCAGATATCGGCCGACCTGATCGTAGGCGTTGCCGAGTCCATCGGCGTGCGCCTTGGAGCGGCTGTTCAGCAGCAGCCGCGCGGTTTCGATCGCACCGGCCGCGATCACGATCGCGCGAGCCTGCACGGTGCGCTCGGTCACCGTGCCGTCGTGGTCCACGAAGATGCGGACCGCTCGCGCCCGGCCATCCGAGTCGCAGATCACCGACTCGGCGTGCGCGCCGGTCAACAGTTGGCAGCGTCCGCTCGCCAGCGCGCGCGGGATGACGGTGTTGTGCGTGCCGTTCTTGCTGTCGCTCGGACACGAGAAGCCGACGCAGGTGCCGCAACGTACGCACGCGGGACGCCCGTCGTACGGGCGAGTGTTGATCGCGAGCGGAATGGCCGCGGTGCGCCAGTCGAGTCGTTGGGCGGCGTCTTGCAACACACGCCCATCGACGTTGAGCGGAAGCGGCTGCATCGGGTACGCGTCGCGCGGTCCATGATGCGCGTGGCCCAACTCGCCGGCCACGCCGATCTCGCGTTCGGCGCGCGCATACCACGGCGCCAGTGCGTCGTAGTCGATCGGCCAGTCGGCGAGACCCGATCCATCCGGCACGCCGTACGTCGACGCCATCCGGAAATCCTCCGGCGCGAATCGCCATGCCTGCGCGCCGTAGACGCGCGTACCACCGCCGACCGTCATCGCATTGTTCGAATAGCCGACTTCGTGCGGCAGTACTTCGCGCGCGCCGTTGGACCCGACGATCACGCGCGGGTGTCCCGCGAGCGGACCCGTGTTGTGGCCATAGGCGGAAAATCGGTGATTGCGCAGATGGTCCTGGCCGACCTCGGCATGGCGCAGCGCCTCACCGCGGTCGATCAACAGCACGTCGAGGCCCGCCTGTGACAGCACGTGCGCAACGACGCCGCCACCGGCGCCCGCGCCGACCACGACGGCGTCGTACTCGGCTCGCACTTCGTCTACTCGCGCGGTGCGCAACGGCGCGGAATCGATGCGCGGCAGCGGACGCTTGGGTGCCGGATCGAAGCCGACCATCGGCCACGACGTTCTTCCGGAATCCGGATCCGCGTAGTAGCCCTGCGACACCAGCGCGATCGTCGTGCGCAGCCAGCGACCGCTGCGTTCCGGCCATGGCGCCGGCGGATCGTCAGACTCGAGTTGCTGCACCACGTCGCGCTGCCGTTCGGCTGGGCAGCAGATCGAAGTCGAGCGCGATGAGCGCGTCGATTCCGGCGCGAATACGCTCGATCAGCGGCGCGCCGAAGTCCTTCGAATTGCGTTCGAGGAACGACCGCAGTCCCGCCTCCGACGCCGACGGGAACGCATCGCGCGGAATCAGCGTGTCGCCGAGTGCGAGCAGTACGCGCCATTGGCGATCCGTTAGATTCATCGGCTAGCCCGGCGCAACCCGGCCGCGCTGCAGGATCGGCGTCGCGGCGAGGGCCACGAACCAGCAGATCGCCAGCGCCCAGACGTCGTGCGACAGGTAATGCGCACCGCGCAGCTGCTGCGCAATTCCGAATGCGAGGCCGAGACCGATCGCCGCACCTAGTGCAATCCAACGCCAGCGAGGCGCAAAACGCCGGCAGATAGAAGTACGCGGCCACCAGCGCATAGCCGGACCCCGCATGGCCCGACGGAAAACAACGGCCGGACCGTCCGTGCAGCAGCACCTCGCGCCACGTCGACAGGTAAGGCACGTCGCCACCGTAGCGATCGACGGACCACGGACAGTTCACGTGTGTCACGTCCTTCAATAGCGCGACCAACAACGTGGAGCCGGCCACCGCCACCACCATGTACACCAGCCCCCACCGGTATGGCCTGAGGCGGTCGATCAGAAACGACATCACGCAACCCAGCACCAGCCCGCCGTAAACGAGGCCGATCAGGCGCTTTGCGTCGCCGTGGAACACGTCCCTGACGATCGGATCGCGCCGCAACGACCAGGCGCCGCCTTCCCATCGATAGATCGCGTCCGCAAGCCACACATCGACGCGCGTCGACTCGAGCAACACCGCCGCCGCTACGAACACGACGAGCGGTATCCAGACGTGCCCCCTCGTCGAGCCGATCGGCGCGATCGAATTCATTGCGCTTTCACGATGCGCGCCCAATCGTTCAGCCCATCTTTGTACGTCTGGGCCGCCGTCTGGTAGTAGCCGCGTACGAGTTCCGCACCGGCGTCGTCGTTGGCCACGGGAACCTTCGCGGCGGCCGCATCGACGTAGCGATAGCGCTCGATGCGCTGTCGCGGCTGCAGGATGGTCAGATCGCGGCCGTCGAAATAGCCGAGATACTCGTAGTTGCCGATCAGTGCCCGATCCGGATGCCCCTTTGCCAGCATGTCGGTGCCGAACGCCATGGAGAGATAGTCGACGTTCAACAATCCGAGCAGCGTGGGTGCGATGTCGATCTGACTGACCAGCGAGTCGTCTTCGCGGGGCTCGACGTGTCGCGGCGAGTAGATCCACATCGGGATGTGGTACTTGTCGAGCGGCAGGTCTTCCTTGCCGGCGCTACCCGCACAGTGGTCGGCCACGATCACGAACAGCGTGTCGTCGAACCAGGGCTTTTCGCGCGCCTGCCGCAGCAACTCCCCGATGGCGTAGTCGGTGTACATCACCGCGCCGTCGCGGCCGCTGCCCGAGGCGATGCCGACGCGGCCCTCCGGATACGTGTACGGCCGGTGGTTCGAGGTCGTCATCAGGTGAAAGAAGAACGGTTTTCCCGACGCAGCGGCGCGATCGGCGGCGGCCAGCGTCTGCCGATAGAGGTCCTCGTCCGACATGCCCCACGCATTGCTGAACTCGATCTGCTCGTCCGGCACGCTCGACTGATCGATCACGCCGTAACCGTTGCCCGAAAAAAACGCCGCCATGTTGTCGAAGTAGCCGCGGCCACCGTAGATGAACTGCGTGTCGTAGCCGCGTTCGCGCAACACGTTGCCGAGCGACCACATGCCGCTCTCGCGGCCGATGCGCTTGACGATCGAATGGCCCGGCGTCGGCGGGAACGACAACGTCACTGCCTCGAGACCCCGCACGGTGCGCGTGCCGGTTGCATACAGCCGCGTGAAGAACAGGCTCTCGCCGATCAACCGGTCGAGATTCGGCGTGAGCGCCGAACCCGGTGTGAACCGTCCCAGATAGTCGGCGCTCAGACTTTCGACCATCACCAGAATCACGTTCAAGCGCCGCTCTGCGCCACCGTCGCCGTGCACTCTGCGCAGGATCGACACCGGATTCGCGTCGACGAAATCGTCCGGTTGCGCGTTCAGGTCGCCCTTCAGCACGCGCGCCGCATGCGCGGCATCGACGGACTGGTAGAACTGCCCGTAGTCGAGTTCGTTGTTGCGAAATGCGGCGATGAACTGATATGCGCCGTCGGACGCCAGCTCGCGCACATAGTTGTCCTGAACGCGGTCGCGCAGTTCCTGTCCGACGATCAGAAACGCCGTGACCGGAAGCAGCAGCAGCACGGCCGCGTCGCGCCAGCGACGCCCCATCTGCTGCCGCACTCGCAGCGCTGCATCGATGCGCGGAAACAGGCGCCAGTAGATCGCCAGCGCTGCAACGAGAAGCGCGGCCATGATCGCGGCGACCGGGTACGACTCAGTGATGTTGTTGGTGACTTCGCGTCGATAGACGAGATAGTCCACCGAGATGAAGTTGAAGCGCGCGAAGAACTCGCCCCAGAACAGATATTCGGCCGCAGCGATGAAGCCGAACGCGTAAAGCGATGCGAAGCACAGCAAATGCACGAACGCGCGCATCGGCGCTCGTCGCCACAGCGATTCGGGACACGCCGCAATGAACAGCACCGGCACGATCGACGCGTAGGCGATGAAGCACAGGTCGTACAGCGCACCGATGCCGACGATTTGCCGGCAGGTCGGCGAAGCCCAACGGCCGCGTCGGGCGGCAAGCGCAGGCCGAGCACCAGTCGCGTCGACATTGCGATCGCGAAGTACGCCAATGCCATCCAGCCGACGATTCGAAACCGGGATCCCGTCACCATCCAACCCCACGCAAACGACGCAGTGGAACGCGTCGAGATAGATTTCTCAACTATTTGATATTACGATATTTATCGTCTCACATTCTTTCATCCTGTCGATTCGCTGAGCCAGGCCGCGATCGACACCACCGAGGTATCGACTCATCAACCGCGCCGTCACTGTGATCGTCGTCCTGCGCACACCGAAGGCGGCCAGGTGAATTTCGCAACGTCGCGCGAACGCGCCATCGCAACCGCAGCGTACTACGCGTCGATGCTCGCGCTTGGATTCGGCACCGCCGTCGTCGGCCCCACGCTTGCCGGTCTCGCCAGCCGTACCGGTTCATCGATCGGCGTGATCGGCATCGTGTTTACGGCCACGGCACTCGGCTATCTGTTCGGCTCGCTGTTGAGCGGTCGTTGGTTCGACCGGTTGTCCGGCCATCGCGTCCTGACCTGCGCGCTGCTGTTGGTCGCAGCCTGTTTCGCGATCGTGCCGATTACCAGTTCGCTGTGGCCGCTCACGGCGACGTTCCTGCTGCTCGGCGCCGCCACGGCCACGATCGATGTGGGCACCAACACGCTGTTGCTGTGGATCTACAAAGACAAGGTCGGCGGCGTCATGAACGGCCTGCACTTCTGTTTCGGCGCCGGTGCATTGGTCGCGCCGGTAGTCGTGGCCTGGTCTATCCGCGCTACCAACGACATTGCGATGGCGTACTGGACCCTCGGCGGAGTGACGCTTGCGATCGCCGCGTGCTTCGCATGGATTCCGCGCGCGCCGGATCCGGTACGCACGCAACATGACGAAGCGGCACCGGGACAGCCGCGCCTTGTAGCACTCATCGCCGCGGTATTCGCGTGCTACGTCGCGGCGGAAGTGGCCTATGGCGGCTGGATCTCTACATACGGCTTCGAACTCGGCTTCGGCGATGCCGCCGAAACCGCATATCTCGCGTCGGTGTTCTGGGGAATGCTGACGTTCGGCCGGTTGATCGGTATTCCGCTTGCGAGCCGTCTTCGTGCGGGTACGCTCATCGCCGTCGATCATGCAGGTGCACTGGTGTGTCTCATCGCCATTTTGTGCGTGCCCTCTTCCGCCGCGGTGTTGTGGATTGCAACCGGTCTGTTCGGCTTTTTCCTCGCGTCGATCTTCCCGATGCTGCTGGTGTTCTCCGGCGAACGCATGTCGGTGTCTGGTCGGAGCACGAGTTGGTATCTCGCGACTTCCGGTCTCGGGGGCATGACGTTACCGTGGCTCATCGGACAATCGTTCGTCGCATTCGGCCCAACGAGCCTGCTGTGGCTCGACGCGCTCGCCGTTCTGTTGGGTGCGATCGCGTTTGCGTTTGCAGCGCTCCAACCGCGGCTCGCGCTCACGCACTGAGCGTCTACCGATCAGCGAATTGCCTCGGTAATCCGCTCCAGCACGGATGCCCAGGGGCGCGACGGCAACGCCACCGCACCGTAGCGGCCGCACTCTTCCCTGAGCCACTGGCCAAACAGCCAACTCACGCGGGCGCGCTTTGCTTGTTCGCCGGCGTCGGGTTCGCGTTGCGCAAAGTTGCGCACGATCTGCATCTCATCGGGTTCGTAAAGAAATACCGCGGCAATCCGCTTCCCGGCCCGCGGTAGCACCTCAGGCAGCACATAGTCGCCCTCGAGCACGATCGGTGTGTCGGTTTCGACGTGATTGGCCACCACCGCTTCGATCGACGCGGACATCACCCGGCACGCCGCGATGTGCATTTCGAGGATTTGTTCGGCCGCCAAATCGAGCGCGCGCGGATGGGTATCCCATGCGTGCAGCACCGGCTGCTGCGCCGGAGTGGTCATCTGCTTCGCGACGATGTACAGGTCGTCGATCTCGGACAGACCCACGCCAAACCGGCGCGCAAGCGCGTAACTCACGCTCGTCTTACCAGCACCCGACGGACCGCCGAGCAGCAGCACGCTCCAGTTGCGGTTCGTGTCGCTGCCAGGTCGCTCAACGCGGACGCAGCAGGCACAACAGGTCGTATTCGAGTTCGCCGACGCGGCGACCGCTCGCCGCCATCACGATGTTCGGCACAGAACCATCGATGTGCGCCTTCGCTTGACCCGCCAGACCGATCGCCCACCGCAACGTGCCGAGCACTTTCCACCAATGAAAACGCTCGGCGTCGAACGTTCCGCCGGCCGCCTCGTACGCGTTACCATCGGCTTTCGGCCGGCAAATCCGCCGAGTTCGTTCGCGTCTTCGCCAAATCGCCACGTGCGTACGCACGGCCATGCCAGATCGGCCATCGGATCGCCGACGCTGGAGCCTTCCCAATCGAGCAGCGCTTCGAGACCGTGCTCGGAAACGATCAGGTTGCCGTTGCGCGCATCGCCGTGCACCAGCACGCAACGCGCCGGTTTCGACGGCCTGCGCGCTTCGAGCCAGCGCATGCCGAGGCTCACCGCCGGCGACGGTTGCAGCAACCCGGCGATCTGTTCTTCGAGACGCGCGAGCGACGTCGCGGCGGGGTCGTCGTCGATCGGCCGCACCAGGTGCGGCGGAATGCGCTCGTTGGGCACCGCGTGCAGCGCCGCGAGCGCGGCGCCCAACCGCGCGGCAACGGCGTCGCCGTTGCCGCAGCGAGCGACGAGGCGCAGCACCCGCCGCGGCACCGTTTCGCCGTCGATCCGCCCGGTGATGAAGAAACCGCCGCCGAGGTAGCTCGGGTCGTCGCTATCGAGCACGACGTGCGCCACCGGTACGCCCGCCGCTTCGGCGGTGCGTATGGTCTGCGCCTCGAGCACGATCGGCGTCAGCTCGATGTTCGCGTTCGGAATCGCGGTGACCACCAGCTTGTGCACTTGTTCGCCGTCGTCGGCGTCGAACAGCACGTTCAGTCGACGCGCGCCGGCGCTGGTGACGCTGAGCCACGGAATGGCGACGTTGCGGTTCCACCGTTCCGCCAGAAACCGCGCGAGGCCGCTTTTCACTGCATCGGTCACGGCAGTTCTCCGCGCGCGTCGTAGTCGTCGTAACCGGGGCGGATGATCGCGAGTTTCGCGTGCGCGACATCCATCAACACGGGCCACGCCCGCGCGTGCTCGACCTGGCCGCCGTCGATCGCCGCGACGAGCTGTCGATTCAATTCGGCGACTTGCGCCTCGAGTGTTCCGTTGGCCGGCGGTGCGATGTCGAGCAGCGCCGCCAGCGCATCGCGCTCGCGCGTCAACGACGCAACGCCCGAGCGCCTCCTCGCGTTCGAGCGTTCTGACCAGGTTCGCCGCAACGCGCGTTCGATACGCCAGCGGCCCGTCGAGCGCCGGCATCAACTCTTCTTCCAGGTAGGTCGCAACGGTTGCGAGCAGCTCCGCCGCGGTCGGTCGATCCTGCATGGTCCCCTCCGCTACTTCGACTTGAAGACGATCAGCAGATCCTTCGCATCGATCTGTTGACCCGGCTGCACCAGCACCTCCGCGATGCGGCCGTCGCGCTCGGCGCGCACGCCCGCTTCCATCTTCATCGCTTCGATCGACAGCAGCATGTCGCCGCGCTCGACTTCGTCGCCGGGCTTGACCGCCACGGTCGCGATCATGCCGGGCATCGGCGCGCCGACGTGATCGGGATTGCCCGCATCGGCGCGAACGGCCGGCGTTCGATCGGGCTTGAGCGCACGATCGGCGATCGACACGGAGCGCGGCGCCCCGTTCAGTTCGAAGAATGCGGTGCGCGTGCCGTCGGCGTGAGGCTCGCTCACGGCGAGATAGCGCAGGATCAGCGTCTTACCAGGGTCGCCCTCGATGGTCACTTCCTCGCCGGGCGACATGCCGTAGAAGAACACCGACGTCGGCAACACGCTGACGTCGCCGTACTTGCCCCAGTGAGCGTTCCAGTCGAGGAACACCTTCGGATACATCAGATACGACGCGAACTGCTGATCGGTCAGCTTACGGCCGGCTTTCTGTTCGGCTTCCGCCCGCGCCGCCGCGAGATCCACCGGCGGCAGCAACGCGCCCGGACGACCGGGCAATGGGTCGGACCCCTTCAGCACCTTGTTCTGCAGCTCTTTCGGAAATCCGCCGTACGGCTGACCGAGTTCGCCGCGGAACATCGACACCACCGACTCGGGGAATGCGATCTCGCGCGTCGGGTCGAGCACAGCCTCGCGGTCGAGTCCGCTCGTTACCATCATCAACGCCATGTCGCCGACCACCTTCGAAGTGGGCGTCACTTTGACGATGTCGCCGAACATGTCGTTGACGTCGGCATACGCCTGAGCCACCTCGGGCCAGCGATCGCCGAGCCCGAGACCGCGCGCCTGTTCGCGCAGATTGGTGTACTGGCCGCCCGGCATGCCGTGCACGTACACCTCCGACGCGCCGGATCGGATGTCGCTCTCGAACGCGGTGTAGCAGCTGCGCACCGGCTCGAAGTAACGCGAAATCACGCGGATGTGTTCGGCATCGAGTCCGGTTGCTCGAGAGTCGTGCCGCAACGCCTCGACGATCGAGCCGAGGTTCGGCTGCGACGTGAGGCCGCTCATCGAGTCCATCGCGGCGTCGACCGCATCGCAACCGGCGTCGACCGCCGCGAGCACGCTCGCAGCGGAAATACCGCTGGTGTCGTGCGTGTGGAAGTGGATCGGCAAACCGACTTCTTCGCGCAGCGTGCGCACCAGCGTCGTCGCGGCGCGCGGCCGGCACAACCCGGCCATGTCCTTGATGCCGAGCACGTGTGCGCCGGCCTTCTCGAGCTCTTTCGCCATCCGCACGTAGTACTTCAGGTCGTACTTCGTGCAGTTCGGATCGGACAGATCACCGGTGTAACAGATCGCCGCTTCGCAGATCGCGCCGGTGTCGCGCACCGCGTCGATGGCCACGCGCATGTTGTCGACGCCGTTCAGCGAGTCGAAAACGCGGAACAGATCGATGCCGCTCGCGGCCGCGCGTTTGACGAAGTACTGCACGACGTTGTCCGGATAGTTCGTATAGCCAACGGCATTCGCCGAACGCAACAGCATCTGCAGCAGGATGTTCGGCACGCGCTCGCGCAACGCCTCGAGGCGTTCCCACGGACATTCGTTGAGGAAACGCATCGCGACGTCGAACGTGGCGCCGCCCCAGCACTCGAGCGACAACAGCTCCGGCAGCAGACGCGCGTAAACCGGCGCGATCTCGAGCATGTCGTGGCTGCGCATCCGCGTGGCGAGCAGCGACTGGTGCGCGTCGCGCAGCGTCGTGTCGGTCACGAGCACGCCGCTTCTCGTTCCGCATCCATTGCGCGAACTTCTCGGCGCCGAGTTCGCCCAACAGTTGTTTCGTGCCGCGCGGCGGCGCGTCCTTGTTCACCTCCGGCGCTCTCGGGATGACTCGCTCGGCCGGCGCAGCTCGACCCTGCACCTCGGGATTCCCGTTCACCACCACGTCGCCGACGAAGTTCAACAGCTTGCTGACGTCGTCGGTGCGTTCGGGAAACCGCAACAGCTCGGGCGTATCGTCGATGAACGTGGTCGTGTATTCGGCCGACTGAAACTTCGGATGCGCGAGCAACTGCGACAGGAACGGCAGGTTCGTGCGCACGCCGCGAATCCGGAATTCCGACAGCGCGCGGCGCATCCGCGTGATCGTTTCCTCCGGCGTGCGTCCCCAAGCGGTCGCCTTTACCAGCAGCGAGTCGTAGAAGCGCGTAATGCGCGCACCCGCGTAGGCGGTGCCGCCATCGAGCCGAATACCGAACCCGGCCGGACTGCGATACGCCGATAGCGCGCCGTAGTCCGGAATGAAATTGTTCTCCGGATCTTCGGTGGTAATGCGACATTGCAGCGCGTGGCCGTACGCGTGAATTCCGTCCTGCAACGGCACACCGCTGTCCGCTGCGCCGATCGTCGCGCCGCCCGCGATCAGGATCTGTGACTTCACCAGATCGATGCCGGTGATGTTCTCGGTCACCGTGTGCTCGACCTGAATGCGCGGATTCACCTCGATGAAATAGAACTTGCCGGTCGTGACGTCTTCGAGGAATTCGACGGTGCCGGCATTCTGGTAGCCGACGGCGCGGCCGATCGCGAGCGCGTATTCGTAAAGCTCATCACGCCGAGACTGGCTCAGGAACAACGCGGGCGCGCGTTCGACGACTTTCTGATGGCGCCGCTGCACGGTGCAGTCTCGTTCGAAGAGGTGCACCAGGTTGCCGTGCGTATCGGCCAGGATCTGCACTTCGACGTGACGCGCGCGCGTGATCGCTTTCTCGAGATACACCTCGTCGTTGCCGAACGCGGTTTGCGCTTCGTTGCGTGCGGTGGTCAGCAGTTCGTCGAGCAATTCGGCGCGCGGTACCGCGCGCGTGCCGCGCCCGCCGCCGCCCCAACTCGCCTTTACCATCAACGGAAAGCCGATCTCGGCCGCGAGCTTGCGCACCGCGGCTGCGTCGCGCGGCAACGGACCGGTCGCAGGCGCCACCGGCACACCCGCTTTTACCGCGAGGTTGCGCGCGGCCACTTTGTTGCCGAGCGTCTCCATTACGTGCGGCGGCGGGCCGACCCAGATCAGACCCGCGTCGAGCACCGCGCGCGCGAACTCCGGATTCTCCGCGAGAAATCCGTAACCGGGATGCACCGCATCGCATCTCGCTTGATCGGCGATGCGCAGCAGGTCGTCGACATCGAGGTACGCCTGCACCGGCGTCTTGCCTTTGCCCACCAGATACGCCTCGTCCGCCTTGAAGCGATGCAGCGCGAAGCGATCTTCCTGCGAGAACACTGCGACGGTTCCGATACCGAGTTCGAGCGCCGCGCGCTGTACGCGGATGGAAATCTCGCCGCGGTTTGCAACGAGGATGCGCTGAATGCGCCGGGGCTGAGTCATGAAGCGGTCCGGATGACGACGTGCAGGCGCGATCTTAAGTCATTTCGCCAGAATCGCGACTCTCGCGGCGCGGGGAATGGTCCGAACCGGCGCCGCAAAAAACTACGGCCGCTTGCGCGGCCGTCGTTTCGCTTTGCCTACGATGGAGCGGGGAAACTAGATTTCGGTGCGCTGTTGCACGCGCATGTTCTTCGCAACGTACATCAGCAGCGAACGCAGGTCGGTGTGGCTCTCGACCGGAATTTCGGTGTAGCGGCTGATCACCGTTCGCGCGAGTTCGGGGTCGTCGATCTTCGCGAGCACGAGACGCAACCGCGTCGAATTGATTTCGGCCTCGCCGCGCGAATCGAACGGACCGACGTCGATGCCTTCGCGCGTGTTGAAGTACCACTTGCCGTGCGCCGGAAACACGTGGCTGCCGCGGAAGCGCATTTTTTCGGGTTCACCGGAGCGTGTCGCCATGGCATGGCTGCTTGCGTCGAATTAGCCGGGAGTATTCTCCCGAACCGACAGCCGCGCTGTGACGCAGGCTTCGTTTCTGGTCAAACGGATGCGACGGTCGTCACGGCAGGTTCGGCCCGGAATCGCGCACGCGCGCGCCACAACGCAATGGTGGGAATCAGAAACACGGCGGCAGCGACGCTACCGCCGACCCAGCCCGCGCCGCGCGGATCGAGCAGATTCCACACCAGCATGCCGATCGCGATTTGCGCGACGTACACCGCGGCCCACGGCCACATCCAGGGGCGCATCCGCCAGAAGCCGTACGCGCCGGCCCCGTAGATCAGCCAGTGCACCGGTTCGGTGAGCTTCGCGTACCCGCCGTGAAGCCGAACGCCGAACCAGACCTCGTCGTCGGTATCGACGCTTTTCCAGAAAAAGTCGAACGGCATGTAGACGAAGGTCATGTACAGGCAGAAGCCGAACAGCACGTTCATCCACCACGGCCGTCGCCGCAACTCGGCTTGCCATTCGAACGTCGTCATCGTCGCCAACTCCACACCACCGCACCATCCTAGCGCGCACCCGAAATGCCCGCCCTGTTTTGGGGCGACGGTACCTGCAATCGCCGTCGGGGCCGCGACCCCGCGGGGTGCGCAACTGCCTGCCGATGCAAGCAAATCGCGGCATTGTGGGAGTTGGCACGCATCGTGCCAGTGCAGGGGTCGATGTCGCGGCACTGCGTCCGCGTGAGATTGAACCAACTGCCATACATAGGGGGACTCGATGATCCAACGGACACGTCTGAAGACTGGACTGGCCGCCACCGCTTCGCTGCTAGCGATGCTGGTGCCGGCCCTCGTTTTTGCGGAGGACGCCGCCCCTGTGCCGCCGCCGCCTGTCCTCAGCTCCGGCGACACCGCGTGGATGCTGACATCGACGGCGCTCGTTCTGCTCATGACGATTCCCGGTTTGTCGCTGTTCTACGCCGGTATGGTCCGCAGCAAGAACGCGTTGTCGGTGATGATGCAATGCTTCGTGATCACGTGTCTCGTCACCGTGCTGTGGGTGGTCTATCTGTATGCACTCGCGTTCGGCACCGACGTCAGCGGCATCATCGGCAACCTCGACAAGGCATTCCACAACGGCATCACCTTCGACACGCTGAAAGGCACGATTCCCGAGACGGTCTTCTCCACCTTCCAGCTGACGTTCGCGATCATCACCCCGGCGCTGATCGTCGGTGCGTTCGCAGAACGGATGAAGTTCTCCGCGCTGATCTGGTTCATGGGTCTCTGGGTAACGCTGGTTTACGCGCCGATTGCACACTGGGTGTGGGGCGGCGGCTGGCTCGGCAGCATGGGCGTACTCGATTTCGCAGGCGGCACGGTCGTTCACATCAATGCGGGTATCGCCGGTCTCGTGGCGGCCTTGGTCATGGGCAAACGCCGCGGTTATCCGAACACACCGATCAAGCCGAGCAACCTGGTGTTGACGTTGGTCGGCGCCGGCATGCTGTGGGTCGGCTGGTTCGGTTTCAACGCCGGTAGCGAACTCGCCGCCGACGGTCGCGCAGGCATGGCAATGCTCGTAACGCAGGTCGCTACCGCAACCGCCGCACTGACCTGGATGTTTGCCGAGTGGATGGTGCACGGCAAACCCAGCGCCCTCGGTGTCGCATCCGGCGCAGTGGCAGGTCTGGTAGCAATCACGCCCGCGTCTGGTTACGTCGGTCCGGAAGGCGCACTCGTGATCGGTATCGCATGCGGTCTCGGTTGCTACTTCGCCGTCGTGAAAGTGAAGAAGGCGTTCGGTTACGACGATTCGCTCGACGCATTCGGCGTACACGGCATCGGCGGCATGATCGGTGCGCTGTTGACCGGCGTATTCGCGGATGCGTCGTTCGGCGGCGTCGGACTCGCAGAGGGCGTCAACATCGCGGGACAAGTGACCAAGCAGGTCGTCGGCGTGCTGGCGACGGTGGTCTACTGCGGCATCGCCAGCTTCATCATCCTGAAAGTCATCGACATGGTGATCGGACTTCGCGCGAACGACGAGGACGAAGACGTCGGTCTCGACCTCTCGATGCACGACGAACAAGGCTACAACCTCACCTGATCCTTCGCTTTAATACGCCAGGCGGGTCTGTGCTCGACCGCCTGGCGTTTTTTCATTTGAGCGAAACAGATCCCGTGACCGACAAAGTCGAAGTCGTCCAACGCATCTACGAATTCGTCATCCAGTTTCTGGTCGGCTACTCGTTCCAACTGCTCGGCGCCATCGTCATCCTGATCGCCGGCGTCATCATCGCCGGATGGACCGCCAAAGCGTTGTTGCGCACTCAGGAACGGCGCAACGTCGACGTCACGCTGCGCCAGTTCATCGCGTCCGCGGTGCGGCTGGTGCTGATCGGACTCGCCGTCGTGATCGCGCTCGGCAACCTCGGCATCAGCATCACGCCATTCATCGCCGCCATCGGCGGCCTGGCGGTCGGCGCGAGCCTCGCGCTGCAAGGCCCGATTTCCAACTACGGCGCCGGGCTGGTGATCATCCTCACGCGGGTGTTCCGCGTCGGCGATACGATCACGGTGCAGGGTTGTTCCGGCGTCGTCAGCGACATCACGCTGGCTGCGACGGTGCTGAAAGCGGAGGACGGCGAAGACATCATCATCCCGAACAAGCAGATCGCCGGCGAGATTCATCGCAACTCGCGCGCCAACCGGATCGTCGAGGGGCGGATCGGTATTGCGTATGGCGAGAACCTGCAGCGCGCCGTCGAACTGGTGCGCGACGCCGTCGCCGCATTCGACGGTGCGGTCACCGACCCGAAGCCGCAGGTCGGCGTGGAAGCGTTCGGCGACTACGCGATCGCGATCGGCTATCGCGTGTGGCTACCGACCGTGCGCTACTTCGATCTGATGTATCGGCTCAACCTCGCGATCATCCAGGCGCTCGAGGCCGGCGGCGTTCAGATCTCGGCGCCGCGCAAACTCACCTGATCGCCGGGATCATCCGGGAATCTTCACCGGCAGCTCGCGGATGCCGTGGATGAAGCTCGACTTCAGGTACTTCGGATTGCCGACGACGTCGATGCGCGGGAAGCGCTTCATCAGCTCTTCCCAGATCACGCGCAGCTGCAACTCGCCGAGGCGGTTGCCGAGGCAGCGGTGAATGCCGAACCCGAACGACAGGTGATGCCGTACGTTGGGCCGATCGATCGTGAATGTGTTCGCGTTCGGAATCACTTCGTCGTCGCGGTTGCCCGAGATGTACCACATGGCCACACGCTCGCCCGCCTTGATCGACTTGCCGCCGATTTCGGTATCGACCAACGCGGTGCGCGCCATGTGCGCTACCGGCGATTGCCAGCGGATGATCTCGGGCACCATGTTCTGGATCAACGACGGATCGGCGCGCAGCTTGGCGTACTCCGCCGGGTTCTGATTCAGCGCGAGCAGTCCGCCGGAAATCGAATTGCGGGTGGTGTCGTTACCGCCCACGATCAACAGCAGAATGTTGCCGAGGAACTCGTTCGGCGGCATGTTCTTCGTCGACTCACCGTGCGCCAGCACCGAAATCAGATCCGACTTCGGCGGCTCGTTCTTGCGTTGCTCGAACAGCTGCATGAAATACGCGGCGCATTCCCACAGCACCTTGAAGCCCTCCTCCACCGTAGCGAAGTACTCCGGGTTGCCGAGGTTCGACGTCGCGTCGGACCAGTAGATCAGCTTCTGACGATCTTCCAGAGGGATGTCGAACAGCGTCGCCAGCATCTGACCGGTGAGTTCCACCGACACGTGCCGCACCCAGTTGAACTCTTCGTTGCGCGGCAGGTTGTCGAGGATCGTGCCGGCGCGTTCGCGGATCAGCGACTCGAGCGCCGCGATCTGGCGCGGCAGGAACACCGGCGCAACCACACCGCGTTGCAGATCGTGTTTCGGCGGGTCGCTCATGATGAACATCGGCAGGTCGTACGTCGGATCTGGCGTTTCGCCCTCGGCCAACGGTCGCCCGCCGAGCGTGATGCCGCCCTGCGAGTTTTCGGACGAGAAAATCTGGTGATGCGTGTCGACATACATGATGTCGCTGAACTTCGTGATCGACCAATACGGCCCGAACTGACTCTCGCGCGTGTAGTGCACCGGATCCTCGCGCCGCAACCGTTCGAAGTACGCCCAGTGTTTGTCGGCCTCGAACAGTTCCGGATGCGCGGGATTCAACGTATCGAGCGGCAGCGCGTACGGATCCTGATTCACGTCGATCGGCCACAGCGCGGCTTTCTGAGCGTTCGAGATGCTGGGATCTTCGAGTAGCTTCTTACGGTCATCGATTGCTTCGGCCACGGCACGACTCCTGCGAAAAGGGAACTCGCCGCAGGATACCCGTCCTACAGGGCGCCGAACAATTCGAACCGGTCCCGGAACCGTTTCGGAACCGTTCGGCTTGTCAGCGTCACGAGATCGACCCTACAGTGACGACCTCGCGCAGCCTTCCGGGATACGGCCATGCAACCGACTGTCGAACCCACGCTTGCAACCGTCGGCGCCGTGGTTACCGGCGTCGATCTCGCCTCGCTCGACGCGGCGGAATGGAAAGCCATCCGCGCCGCGTTCCTCGAGCACGCGGTGTTGATCTTCCCGGGCCAGCATCTCTCGGCTGATGCGCAGACCGCGTTCGCCGAACGGTTCGGCAACATCGAGCACCTCGTCGCCGATCGCAAGATCGTGCCGATCAGCAATCGTCGCGCCGACGGCACGCTGCTCTCCGATCACGAGCACGGCATGCAGATCATGATGGGCAACGAGGGCTGGCACACCGACAGCTCATACATGCGGTTGTCGGCAAAGGCGTCGGTGCTGTCCGCGCACGTCGTTCCGACGCACGGCGGCGAAACGGAGTGGGCCGACATGCGCGCCGCCTACGATGCGCTCGACGAGGCGATGCGCGCGCGGATCGCCGGTTTGTCCGCCTACCACTCGCTGCGTTATTCGCAATCGCGCATCGGCCACGTCGCCGCGGTCGGATCGAGCTACGGATTTCACGACGAGCAACCGCCGCTGCGACCGCTGGTGAAGAACCATCCGGAGACCGGACGGGCCGCGTTGTACATCGGTCGTCACGCCTACGGAATTCCCGGACTCGCGCCCGACGAATCGGAAGCGCTGCTCGACGATCTCGTTGCCTTTGCCTGCCAGCCGCCGCGCGTATACACGCACTCGTGGACACCCGGCGACGTGGTGATCTGGGACAACCGTTGTGTCCTGCACAGGGCGCGACCGTACGACCATCGCGAAGCGCGCGTCATGATGCACGTGCGAGTCGCCGGCGAGCCCGCCACCGAACTCGCCGCAAACTGATCGCCGCGGCGCGGCGATGATCCATCTGACGCCGCTGCGCGAGCTGACGCTGACGACCCCGTCGCAGCGCGGCAGGCCGTCGTTTCTGAGCGCGGCGAGCGGCCTCGTGGCGATCGGCTCGCACCTATATGTAGTCGCCGACGACGAGCTGCAGCTCGGCAGGTTTCCCGCAGACGGAGACGCGCCGGGCGAACTGCTGCGGCTGCGCCCCGGTGTGCTGCCCGATTCATACGCCGAACGCAAAGCAAGCAAGCCGGACTTCGAGGTGCTGTTGCGGCTGCCGCCGTTCGACGATCACGAACCGGCGACGCTGCTGGCGATGGGATCGGGTTCTACGCCGAACCGTTTCGGCGGTGCACTGATCTCGGTAGACACCAACGGCACTCGCCATCGGCATGCCGCGCGCGATCGATCTCGGCGGCATCTATCGCGCCATCGCACCGCGGTTTCATACGCTCAACATCGAAGGCGCGGTGATCGTCGGTGAACAACTCGTACTGATGCAGCGCGGCAACAAAAACCACTCTCAGTGCGCGTACGTCCGCTTGCGCCTTGCCGACGTGCTCGAGGCGCTCGCCTCAACGGACTCGTTGGGCGATGCGATGCTCGACCGACATCCGCACCTATGACCTCGGCGCCATCGACGGCGCACCGTTGTGCTTCAGCGACGGCGCCGCGCTGCCGGACGGCAGCATCGTATTCACGGCGATCGCCGAAGCGGCCGCGAACAGCTACGACGACGGCCCATGCAACGGCGCCGCGATCGGCGTTACCAACAGCGCCGGCGAGCTGCGCTTTCTGGAACGAGTCGAGCGCGGCTACAAGATCGAGGGCGTGGAAGCACAGGTGGACGGCTCGCGCGTTCATCTACGACTCGTCACCGACGCGGACGATGCAAACGTCCCGGCGCAGTTGCTGGCAGCGGAGATCGCGGGGTATCCGTTCCGCTGAACGACGAATCAGGTGAACAGCCGCGTCGCTACCAGTACCAGCACGCACGCCAGCAGAATGCGCAGAAACTTCTCCGGCAGCGCGCGGCTGAGATGGCTGCCGAGATAGACGCCCGGCAACGATCCGAGCAACAGATTGCCGAGCAGATGCAGGTCCACACCGCCGAGCGACGCATGACCGAGCCCCGCCAGCATCGTCAGCGGCACCGCGTGCGCGATGTCGGTGCCGACGATGCGCGTCGTGGCGAGCTTCGGATAGAGGAACAGCAACGCCGCCACGCCCAGCGCACCCGCGCCGACGGACGTTGCCGTGACGAGCGCGCCGACAACGGCGCCGGTAACGACGGTCGTGATCGGCGCACTCGGTTCCAGCGCAGTACCCGCTGAACGCTGCAGCGCAATGGCGTGCAGGCGGTCGCGAAGCAGCAACGCGGCTGCGCTCAACATCAGTGCCACGCCCAGACATCGCTTCAGCACCGACGCATAGTGACCAGGGTCGACGCTCAGTTGGCTCAATGCCAACAACGTCGCCGCCGCCGCGGGCAGACTGCCGGCGGCGAGCAGCCCGCAGATCCGCCAGTCGATGTTGTCTGCGCCGACCGTGCGCCCAAGCGCCGCCGACTTTGGTCAACGACGCGTAGATCAGATCCGTACCGACCGCAGTGGCCAGGAGCGACGCCCATCACGAGCACGAGCAACGGCGTCATCAACGAACCGCCGCCGACGCCGGTCGCGCCGACGAGCATACCGACGAAGAAACCCGAAACCGTGGTGACGAGATCCATGCAATCCCCCTGCGCGCGCAGCGCACGCTAAGTGATCTCGTTGGAAAAGGGAACGCCGTCGACGATTCGGTTAGGCTTGCCGCGCGACATCAACGCGTGTTGGAACCGATGGCCGAGACTCGATCGATCCGCAGAGTCGCCGCGACCGCGCTCGCGAGCGCGAGCATCGAGTGGTACGACTTCTACATCTACGGTACCGCAGCCGCCCTCGTCTTCCCGACGGTGTTCTTTCCAGCGGACATGCCCCCTCTCGTCGCGCTGATCGCGTCGTTCAGTACGTTTGCAGTGGGCTTCTTCGCGCGGCCGGTTGGCGGAATTCTCTTCGGCCACTTCGGCGACCGGCTCGGACGCAAACGCGTCCTGGTGGTCGCGTTGTTGATCATGGGCGCCGGCACGACGCTGATCGGCTGTCTGCCTACATACGCCATGGTCGGTCCGCTCGCACCGATCCTGTTGATCGTGTTGCGCTTCACGCAAGGGCTCGCGATCGGCGGGCAATGGGGTGGCGCAATGCTGTTGGCCACGGAGTCCGCGCCCGCACACAAACGCGGACTGTACGGCAGCTTTGCGCAAGCCGGCGCGCCCGTCGGCGTGATCCTCGCCAATCTCGCGTTTCTGCTCGTGAACGACAACGTGTCGCAGGAAGCGTTCATGGCGTGGGGTTGGCGCATTCCGTTCATTCTGAGCATCGTGCTGATCGGCCTGAGCATTTACGTGCAATTGCGGCTGGAGGAAACAACGGCGTTCACACAGCTCGTGCATGCGGCGCACCCTACTGCGCCTGTCGGGCCTCCCGCGCGCTCGCCGGTATTGGAAGCAATTCAGCTCTATCCGAAGGAGATCGCGCTCGCGGCCGGCGCGTTCATGGCGGTGCAGGTGACGTACTACATTCTCATCACGTGGGTGATCGCATACGGCACCAGTCCCGCCGGCCCCAACCTGCCTCGCAGCACGATGCTGACCGGTGTGATGATCGGCGCGGTCGCGATGGCGCCGGCGCTGCTGATATCCGGCGTGATCTCCGACCGTTTCGGACGGCGCGGCATCTACATGGCCGGCGCGGCCTTGCTCGCGCCGTGGGGATTCGCGATGTTCCCGTTGATCGATACCGGCTCGCTGCTGTGGATCGGCGTCGCGATCGGCGTCGGGCAGGTTTTCGTCGCGATGATGTACGGGCCGCAAGCGGCGTTTCTGGCCGAGATGTTCAGCACCCGCGTGCGCTATTCCGGCGTCTCGCTGGGTTATCAGTTCGGCGCCATCTTCGGCGGCGCGCTCGCGCCGATCATCGCGACGCAGTTGCTCGCGACGTACGGCACTACGACAGGCGTTTCCTGGTACATCGCGGCCGCGTGCGCGATCACGTTGGCGTCCGTCTCGATGCTGCGCGAGACGCGCGGCGCGGATCTGCACGCTGCCCACCGGCCACGCGTCGCAAACGAATGAAACCGGCGCGGTGCCAACGCCTAGCCGTTCCGCAACGCCTCGCCGACGCGGGTCATCAACGGCTTCCACTCCGACTCGCCTTTCAACTGCGAGTACCACGCTTCGAGCCAGAACTTCTCGCCCGCGTCCGTCGCCCCGCCGCGGTCGAGTATCGCCGTTAGCGAATCGCGAATGTAGTCACCCCAATGCGGCGTCGTGCCGTCGAGGTCGGTGAAACCGTACTCGCGCGCAAGCGTCCAGCTCGCGTACACGCCGCCGCGCTTGCGCGCAACGTTCGGATCGGCGGCCAGCGCCGCCACGGCGCGGCCGACGAAACAGGGCGACTCGGACGCCTCGAAGCCGCGTGCTTTCGCCGCCGCATCGCGCCAGTTCGCTTCGCTCACGCCGAACCGCTCCAGCATCGCCTCGGAACGCAGGAAGCCGGGCGTTACCGCCAGCGCCGTAACACGATGGCGTCGCAGTTCTTCTGCCATTGCGAAAGCGAGCCGGATGGTCGCCATCTTCGCCAGATCGTAAAACAGCGCGCCGCGATAACCGCCGTGGTCGCCGTCGGTCACTTCGACGATCAGCCCCGAATTCTGTTCGACCATGTAGGGCGCGGCGCAGCGGCTCGTTACGATGTGCGTGCGCACCGCGCGGTCGAGCATCTCGAAACCCTTCGCGGTGTCGAGCGTCCAGAACGGCTGCCACTCGGTGATGTCGTCGCCGCCCCAGATGTCGTTGACGAGAATGTCGAGACGACCGCACTCGCCGATGACCCGTGTGAACAGCGCTGCGACGTCATCGGCGTTGCTGTGGTCGGCGCGCACCGCGATGCCGCGACCGCCGGCGGCCGACACGAGTTCTGCGCTCTCCTCGATCGTCTCCGGTCGGCCGGGCGTAGCCGGATTGCCGCGCGTGCTGCGACCGCTGCAGTACACGGTAGCACCCGCCTCACCGAGCATTCGCGCAATGCCGCGTCCTGCCGCGCGCGTGGCGCCGGCGACGACGGCGATCTTCTCCTTCAGCGGTCGGTCCGCAGACATGTCGTTCTCCGAACGGTTCGGTACGCGAGCTTACCTTTCACATTCGGATCCACCAATTCACCGCTCGAAGGCGGCGGGCGTGCCTTGTCGGAACTGCACCGGCATAATTCCGAGCCTCTAACGTTCGGAGCACGCGGTGCGAAGGAAGCCATTCGGAGATGCAGCGGTTGCGGCGGTGTTCGATGCGTACCCACGCGACGTGCGCGCACACCTGCTCGAACTACGCCAGCTGATCTTCGACACCGCGTCGGGCACGACCGGTGTCGGCACGCTCGAAGAGACGTTGCGATGGGGCGAACCGAGCTACCTGACCACGCAGTCGAAGAGCGGCAGCATGGTGCGGATGCACTGGAAACCGTCCGACGGCGATCGCTTCGCGATGTACTTCCACTGCCAGACCAATCTCGTGGCGACCTTCCGCGAGTTGTATCCCACCGAACTGGAGTTCGACGGCAATCGCAGCCTTCGCTTCGAGCGCGGTGCGGCGCTGCCGCTCGACGCGCTGCGCCACTGCATCGCACTGGCGCTGACTTACCACCTCGACCGCCGCGCTCGATCCAAAGCGGAGCGACGTCGATGACGGCGACGGCATCTATCGTCCAGGCCATCAAGCGGCGCACACCGCCCAAGCTGTACCCGCTCGCACGCTCGGTCTATCACCGTGTGGTGGCTCCCATCGAATGCTGGGGCGTCGAAACCGCCGATCGATTGCTGAGCCGCACGTACGAAGGCCGTGTGCTGCCGCCGGCGCTGATGCGATTCAAGGTGCGCGGCTCGCCGAGCGGCGACGGATTCGCGACGATCGGCCGCGCGTGCGCAAACGACATCCGCGACGCGCTTCGCGCGTCAGGGCGCGAACTTACCGAATTCGGCTCGATACTCGATTTCGGTTGCGGCTGCGGCGGCACATTGGTCTGGCTCCGAGACCTCGCCCCAACGGCAACGCTGAGCGGCACGGACATCGACGCCAGCGCAATCGACTGGTGCCGCGCGAATCTGGCGTACGGGCAGTTCGGCACCAACGATGCGCTTCCGCCGCTGGATTATGCCGATGCGACGTTCGATCTGATCTACGCCGTCTCGGTGTTCACGCACCTCGACGAGGAGTTTCAGTTTCAATGGCTGCAGGAACTGCGCCGCATTCTCGCGCCGGGCGGCATCTGCCTGATCACGCTCCACGGACCCGGATCGTGGAACGAGATGCCGGCGCGCGACGAAGCGACGCTCACCTCGCGCGGGTTCGTATTCGTCCGGACTGAAGTGACGCGCGGCTTGTTTCCCGATTGGTACCAGACGGCATTTCACACGCGCTCGTACGTCGAGCAGCGGTTCGCGAGCTACTTCGACGTAGTCGGGTTCGTTCCGCGCGGCATGGCGAATCACCAGGACGTGGTCGTGCTGCGGCGACCGGTGGAAGCCGTCTGACGCAAATCGGCAGCGCGCCAGAACGGTGCGTAATCCGTTGCCGTCGCGCGGATTGAGTGCGGCGCGCCGTCAGCTCGGCGCGTATTCGCGTTCCAGCGCGTCGAGAATCCGGTCGAGCGTTCGGCCGATCAATGTGCAGTTGCGGATCATCTCGACCTTCGGCCACGTCGCCGCTTCGCCTTCCGATATCAGCCGTCGCGTTTCCTCGGCCGACAGCACCGACAGCAGCTTCGACGGATCCCACAGGCGGCGCTTCGGAATGATGTTGATGTCGGCGGTGTAGTCCTGCATCACGACGCTGTATGCCATGCGCACATAGACGTTCAGCGGATACGCGCGCTTCACCAACGCCATCGCAAACGGATAAGTCGCTTTCAGCCACTCCTTCGTCGCGGTCTGATACACGTCGATCAGTTTCGACGCGAGATTGTCGTCGCCGGCGGAATCGCGCAACGCCCATAGCACCACCGGATTGGTCTGGCTGGTGATGAAATGATTGACGCCATACAGGCGCGCGAGCCGTTTCGCCGGCAGATCATCCGCGATCGAACCATCGACCCATTTGCGCGATGCGACGTACGGCAGCCGATCGCCGCGCGTATTCTTCGCCATCAGCGTGACGGCTGGAAACACGCCCGGTACCGCGCACGACGCCATCACCGCTTCGCGAATGCAGACGTTCGGCGACGTCACCGCATTCAGCAGCCGCGAACTCTGGTGCACTTCGCTCGGCGATACCGAAATGTTGATCTTGCGTCCGGTGTGCTGAAACGCTTCCTCGAACGTCATGTCCGGCACTTGCGCCTCGATCGCGGCCTGTAAATCGCCACGCCCGATCTGCTGCCGCCCGGCGATGGTTCGGCCGCTACCGGAGGCGACATCGCCGAATGCATCGGCCAGATTCGAGGGCTGCAGCGCCGCGCGCAACGTCGCTTCGTCGTGCGTACCGATTACGGCCGCGACGAACGAGCCGGCGCTGGAACCGGAGATCACGTCGGGTAACAGGTCCTGTTCGAGCAAGGCCTTCGTGACGCCGACGTGGAATGGCCCCAGTGCGCCCGCGCCGCTCAACATCAGCGCGGAGCGTCCGAAGCACAGACTCGCGCGTCGAAAGATCGCGAGCTTCTCGGTTGGCGCAATCACCGACTCGTCGACCGCCGCTGCCTGCTCGATCGCGTCGGCCAGTTCGACGATGTAGTTCGTGATCAGATCCTTGGTGCCGAACTTCGCGCGCGCGTACACCGCTGGGACGTCCCATCCCACCGGTGTTTCCGTGAATGCCTTCGCTGAGGTAGTACAGCAACGCGAGCGGATCGCGCGTCGCCTTCACTGCCCTGATCTCGTCATATCGGCGACGGATCACTTTGTAGTCGTAGCGCCGGCTGCGGTCGTCCGCGCGCCAGCGGTCGGCGCCGCTCCTGGCGTCTTGCGCGAGCGCGGCGGCCTTCCATGTTTCGTACGTGGCGAAGCTTTGCGTGTCGCGCACCGCTTCGGTTGCGTCGATCACCCCGGCCGCAGCATTCATCGACGACTCCCGTTACCCCAGTAGCTGAAGCACAGCAGTTTCCATGCCATGCCCGCCGGCGGAGGCTATCCGCGCCAGAGAATCGAAGCGTCCACCGTGTTGATGTCGCGCAATCCGCAGAACGCCATCGTCAGATCGAGTTCGTTCGCGATGATCTGCAGACATTTCGTGACGCCGGCTTCGCCCATCGCGCCGAGACCGTAGACGTACGCGCGGCCGATCAGCGTGCCTTTCGCGCCCAGCGCGAGCGCACGGATGACGTCCTGTCCGGAGCGTATGCCGCCGTCGAGCCATACCTCGATGTCGCTGCCCACGGCGGCGACGATGGCTGGCAGCGCGCGAATGCTCGACGGCGCGCCGTCGAGTTGCCGGCCGCCGTGGTTCGATACCACGAGCGCGTCGGCGCCGCTGCGCACGGCGAGCCGCGCGTCTTCTGCGTCCATGATGCCTTTGAGCACCAGCTTGCCGCCCCACCGCTCTTTGATCCACGCCACGTCGTCCCAGCTCAGCGTCGGATCGAACTGTTGCGCGGTCCAACCCGACAGCGAGCTCATGTCCTGGATGCCGGTGACGTGGCCGACGATGTTGCCGAACTGGCGCCGACGCGTGTGCAGCATGCCCCAGCACCAACGCGGCTTAGTGATGATGTTGGCGATGTTCGCGAGCGTCGGTTTCGGCGGTGTAGACAAGCCGTTCTTCAGATCCTTGTGGCGTTGGCCGAGGATCTGCAGGTCGAGCGTCAGCACCAGCGCCGAGCAGCCGGCCGCTTTCGCTCGGTCGATCAGGCGGCCGATGTAGTCGCGATCGCGCATCACGTACAGCTGGAACCAGAACGGCCGCGACGTGTTCGCGGCCACGTCTTCGATCGACGCGATGCTCATCGTCGACAGGATGTACGGCACGCCGAACTTCTCGGCGGAGCGCGCCGCCAGAATCTCTCCGTCCGCGTGCTGCATGCCGGTGAGGCCGACCGGCGCCAGCGCGACGGGCATCGACACGTTCTCGCCGATCATCTGCGTCGCGATCGTGCGCCGGTCCATGTTCACGGCGACGCGCTGTCGCAATTTGATCGATGCCAGGTCCGACGAGTTCTCGCGGTACGTCGATTCGGTCCACGACCCCGAATCGGCGTAGTCGTAGAACATGCGCGGTACGCGGCGCCGCGCGAGAACGCGCAGATCCTCGATGCAGGTGACGACCGGCACGTGCGCTAGGTATCGCGCAACGCCGCTTGCGCCGCCGCCAGCCGCGCAATCGGCACGCGCGGCGGCGAACAACTCACGTAGTCGAGCCCCGCGCGGTGACAGAACGCGATCGACGCAGGATCGCCGGCGTGCTCGCCGCAGATGCCGAGCTTGATGTCCGGCCGCGTCGATCGACCGCGCTCCACCGCGGTCGTTATCAATCGGCCAACGCCCTGCTCGTCGATGCTCGCAAACGGGTTGTGCTGATAGATTTCTTTCTGCCGATACGTTTCGAAGAACGAGCCCATGTCGTCGCGGCTGAGGCCCAGTGTGGTCTGCGTCAGATCGTTGGTGCCGAAGCTGAAGAACTCGGCCACGTCGGCCAGTTCGTCGGCGGTGATCGCCGCGCGCGGCACTTCGATCATCGTGCCGACCAGATAGTCGAGTTCGATGCCGGTGCGTTCGATCACTTCGCGCGCCACGCGATGCACGATCTCGACCTGGTCGGCGAGTTCGGCCTTGAACCCGACGAGCGGGATCATGATCTCCGGTTTCACCACGACCGGATGCTTCGCGGTCATTACCTGCGCGGCGGCTTCGAAGATCGCGCGCGCCTGCATCTCGGTGATCTCGGGGTACAGGATGCCGAGCCGGCAACCGCGGCAACCGAGCATCGGGTTCTCTTCATGCAGCGCGCGGATTCGGTCGAGGATGAACTCCGGCGTAACGCCGAGTTTGATCGCAAGCTTGCGGCGCACGCCGTCGTCGTGCGGCAGGAACTCGTGCAACGGCGGATCGAGCAATCGGATCGTGACGGGGCGTCCGTCCATCGCCTTGAACAGGCCCGCGAAGTCTTTCTTCTGAAACGGCAGCAGCATCTTCAGCGCACCGCGGCGTTGTACTTCGTCGGCCGCGAGAATCATCTGCCGCATGTAGTCGATGCGATCGCCTTCGAAGAACATGTGTTCGGTGCGACACAGGCCGATGCCTTCCGCGCCGTACGTCACGGCTTGTTGCGCCATCTCGGGCGTGTCGGCGTTGGTGCGGATGTGCAACCGCCGGTGCTTGTCGGCCCACGCCATCACCGTTTCGAACAGCCGATACGTATCGCTCTGCGACGGCTTGAGGCTGCCGCTCAGCACGCGCTTCACTTCGGAATCGGCGCTGTCGATCGGCCCCGCGTAGATATCGCCGGTGGAACCGTCGAGCGAGATGTAGTCGCCTTCTTTCAGCACCACACCGTCGGCCGTCAGCGTCTTCTTCTCGTAGTTGATGACGATGCTGGTCGCACCGCAGACGCACACCTTGCCGAGCTGCCGCGCCACCAGCGCGGCGTGCGACGACACGCCGCCGCGCGACGTGAGTATCCCCTGCGAATAGAGCATGCCCTTCAGATCGTCGGGCGACGTCTCCATGCGGCACAGTACGACGCGATTGCCGCGCTTCGATTCCTGTTCGGCGGCGGTCGAGGTGAACACGATGAGTCCGGATGCGGCGCCCGGGCCGGCCGGCAGACCTCGGCCGATCACGCGCGCGGCTTTCTGCGCGCGTGCATCGAACACCGGCACCAATAGCGAGTCGATCGACTCCGCCGGAATCTTCAGCAGCGCAGTGCGCTGATCCATGAGTTTTTCTTCGGTCATCTCGACCGCGATGCGGATGGCGGCGACGCCGGTACGCTTGCCGTTGCGCGTCTGAAGAATGAACAGGCGCCGATTCTCGATCGTGAACTCGAGGTCCTGCATGTCGCGGAAATGCTGCTCGAGCTTGGCGCGCACGCGCTGCAGCTCCTTGAAACTTTCGGGCATCTCAGTGGCCATTTCGGCGATCTGTTTCGGCGTGCGCACGCCGGCGACGACGTCTTCGCCCTGCGCGTTGACGAGGTATTCGCCGTAGATCACTTTCTCGCCGTTGGCCGGATCGCGCGTGAATGCAACGCCGGTCGCGCTGTCGTCGCCGAGATTGCCGAACACCATCGCTTGCACGTTGACAGCGGTGCCCCACTCGGTCGGGATGCTGTAGCGCTGTCGATAGATGATGGCGCGTTCGTTCTTCCACGAACCGAACACTGCGCCGATGGCGCCCCAGAGTTGCTCGTAGACGTTCTGCGGAAATTCTTCTTTCTTGCGGGTCTTGATCAGGCGTTTGTAGCGTTTGACGAGTTCCTTCAGATCGTCGGCGGTGAGTTGCGTGTCCTGCGTCTTGTGCATCTCGCGCTTGAGATCGTCCATCAACGCATCGAACGGATCGTGCGACTCCTGCGTCGCCGCCGTCACGCCCATCACCACACCGCCGTACATCTGGATGAAGCGACGATAGCAGTCGTAGGCGAAGCGCGGGTTCGAAGTGCGCGCGGCGAGCCCCTCGACGGTCTCGTCATTGAGACCGAGGTTCAGGATCGTATCCATCATGCCGGGCATCGATTCGCGTGCGCCGGAGCGCACCGACAGCAGCAATGGGTTGTCGCGGCTGCCGAACCCCTTGTTCTGCTGCGCTTCTACATCGGCGATCGCCGCTTCGACGTCTGCGCTCAGCTGCGACGGGTATCGGCGTTGATTGTCGTAGAAGTAGCTGCAGACCTCGGTGCTGATGGTGAATCCCGGCGGAACCGGCAGGCCGATCGACGCCATCTCGGCCAGATTGGCGCCTTTACCGCCGAGCAGATTGCGCATCGCGCTGCCGCCGTCGGTCTTCTTGCCGAACGCGTAGACGTATTGCGTAGCTTGTTTCGACTTCGCCGCCGCGGCGTTATTGGCCGATTTTTTCGTTTTCTTGACTGGCATGCTCGCTCGATTGTTGTTGCGACGATCGTGAATCCGGCGCGCGCGGGTGGGCGGTTCGCATGAGCCGCGCCTTCGCCGTTCCTCCCAGCATGGGTGAGTTATACACGAGTCGGTCGACGACGCAGAAGCTTGACCTGATAATCGCGATCCCCACGGCGGGATCACCAGGAGGAAGCGAGGTGAACTATCAGCTTTCGTTCGTCCGTGTTTTCGTGACGGACTGGCCGCGCGCGATCCGCTTCTACACGGAGACGCTCGAGATGACGCCGAGTCTGATTACCGAAGGATGGGCGCAGTTCGCCACCGGCGAGGCGCAGCTCGCGATCGAGAGGGTCGATCCGGAGGACCCCGAGAGCGATGAGTCGGTCGGCCGTTTCGTGGGCGTTTCGTTCACCCTCGACGACGTCGACGCCGCTTACAGGACGTTGACCAGCCGCGGCGTCGAGTTTCTCGGCGCTCCCGAAAGGCAGCCGTGGGGCGGCTTACTCGCGCATCTGCGCGATCCCGACGGCAACGTGCTCACGCTCGTCGGTCGATAACGGACAACACATGCCGATACGCACGCTCATCGAAAAGCAGAACGGTCTGATCCAGACCACCGCAACGGGCCACGTAACCGGCGCCGATCTCATCGACTACTACAAGCGCCTGCGCGCCCATCCCGACTTCAAGCGCACGCTCAACGAGATCTTCGATGCAACCGAGGTGGAGCGGATCGACATGACCGCCGACGACGTGCGGAAGCTCTCGGCGTTCACCGAGGAGTACACGAGCCTCGGCGTACCGGTGAAGGTGGCGATCGTCGCGGCCGGCGATCTCGAGTTCGGCCTCTCGCGGATGTACGAGATGCTGCAGGTACGGTCGATCAACCTGCTGAGAGTGTTTCGCGAGCGCTCGCTCGCCGAATGCTGGATCAACGAATCGACGAACGATCGACCCGACGCGGGTCAATGAAGCGTGCGCAGGAACTCGATCAGCAACTCGTTCGTGCGCGGCGCGGCTTCCTGCTGGATCCAGTGGCCGGCGCCTTCGATGATCTCGCTCTTGTAGAGTTTCGGCAGCGTCTCGGGGAAGCGCGCGATGGCCGGCGCACCCCAAATGGTCGGGCCGTCGCGCGAACCGCCGACGAACAGTGCCGGAATGGTGATCGGCCGGTTCGCGAACCCAGCCAGATCTTCCCAGTCGCGATCCACGTTGCGGTATCGCGACAGTGGACCGAAAAATCCCGAATACTCGAATTCGCGCGTGTACACGTCTAGATCAGCCTGCGATAGCCAGTTCGGCATCGTCTCCGGATACACGAACTTGTCGCGCAGCTTCGTTCCGCGCGGCACCAGAGAAATGTTGGGGCCGTTGCGCACGTCGCCGGACGCGCACCAGTAGAAACCGAGGAGCCATTCGCGGACGTTCGCTTCGATCTCCGCCTCGGCACGGCCCGGTTGCTGAAAATACTCCACGTAGAATTCGTTCGCTTCGCCCGCCGTCGCGCGCATCCGCTCGGTCGGTCTAGGCCCGGTGGGCACGGCCGGCGGCGCGTATGGCACCGACAGCATGGCGACACCGCGAAACAGATCGGGGCGCAGCAGCGCGCTCGTCCACGCGATCGGTGCACCCCAGTCGTGCCCGACGATGGTCACCGGACCGCCGCCCAGCTCCGCAACCAGTCCCACAACGTCGCCGACCTTCTTCACCATCCGATAGTCGGGCACCGTCGTCGGTTTCGACGAGCGACCATAGCCGCGCACATCGAGCGCCACCGCGTGATAGCCGGCTTCGGCGAGCGCCGGCAACTGGTAGCGCCACGAATACCACGACTCCGGAAAGCCGTGGATCAGCAGCACCACCGGCCCACTGCCCGCCTCTGCAAGGTGCAAGCGAATACCGTTGCTCGCGACGATGCGATGCCGTACTTCGTTCATTGATTCACTCCCGCTGTTTACTCAAACGCGGCGATCAGGTGCAGACGGTACCGCTGCGCGCCTTCGTGTAGTCGTTGTCGCGATACGCGACCTGGCCGTTCACCACGACGGTGTCCACACCGATGCTGTTGCGGACGTAGCGCATGCCCTCGCCCGGCATGTCGAACACCGCGTGTTCTTCACCGCGGTCGATGCGCTCGGCGTCGAACACGACGACGTCCGCTGCATAGCCTTGCTGCAGCGAGCCGCGGTTCTTCAGACCCCAGATCTCGGCCGTTTCCGACGTGATCTTCTTGACCGCCTGTTCGAGGCTCAGGTGGTGCGTTTCGCGCACGTAGTCGCTGAACAGGAAGCCGGTGTCGCCGTAGGTCGAGAACGACGTGACGTGCGCGCCGCCGTCGCTCGCGCCGACATGCACGAGCGGATGCGCCAGCATCGGACCGACGCGATCGGCGTCCTGATGGCCGACGTTCGCGGCGAGGAACGCCACGACCAGGTCGTTTTCGAGCGAAACGTTGATGAGACATTGCGCCGCGGTTTCGCCGCGCTCGTCGGCGATGCTCTCCAGCGTGCGCCCGACCAGTCCTTCCGGCGCGCCTTCGCCGCCGCGGACGATCAACTTGCCCATGAACGTGCGGCCGCCGTCGGCGCCGGTTTCGTTCACCATGCGCTCGACCGTCGCCGCATCGCGCAACGCCGCGATGCGCTCCTCGACGCGGCAGCCGCATCACGCGGTACCAGCTCGGGAGACGGCCGAAATACAGGCTGGGGCGCTCGAACGAGAAGCTGATGTCGATCGGCCGCGTCTGCACCTGCGGCCACACGCGCGCGCCGCGCGCGAACTGTTCCTCGACGCGCGCCATCGTGCGCGGTACGTTCTCCGGCGTGCGCGGCCGAGTCGAACACCGGCGAGAACGTCGTCGGGAATGTTGTGCTTGAGCGACAGTTCGGCCAGCTGGTCGATGCGCGCGATGGTCAGGTCGGTGTCGTAGAACTCCGGCACCACCTGCAGCATGCGGCCGAATTCGCCGAGCACTTCGCACAGCGCGTCGAGCTCGCGATTGGTACGCATAACGGCTCGGCACCGGGCGCACCTTGTCGTCGACGTCGACGAAGCTGGTGGAGAGGCCGACGGCGCCGGCTTCGAGGCAGTCGCGCAGCAGGTCCTGCATCGCGGCGATCTCGCCTCGATTCGCCGCGCGCTTCTGCGCGGCGTCGCCCATCACCCACAGGCGGATGACGCTGTGGCCGACCAGCGGCGCGACGTTCACCGCGAGGTTGCGCTTCAATGCGTCGACGTAGCCGCCGAAGTCTCTCCCAGGTCCACTCGAACGCTTCGGTGAAGGCTGCCGGCGGCATCTCCTCGATCTGCTGGAACATGCCGACCAGCGCGCGCGCGGTCCGCCGCCTTCAGCGGCGCCAGCGACAGCGAACAGTTGCCGGGCACGACGGTCGTCACGCCGTGCTCGATCGCCGGACGCGCGGCGCCGTCCCACAACAGCTGCACGTCGAAGTGCGTGTGCGGATCGATGAAGCCCGGCGCGACGACGCGGCCCACGGGCATCGACAATCTGCTTCGCATCGGAGCCGAGCGTTCCGATCGCTGCGATCGCGCCCTTCTCGATGGCGACGTCGGCATTGAACGCGGCGCGTCCGGTGCCGTCGACGACCCGCCCGCCTTTGATGATCAGATCGAACATGTCATTCCCTCCAAAATGCCGCGCCACGAGTGGCCGACGAGTTCCGAAATGTGTTTTGCGCCGCTGTTGCGCATGAGCCGTAGACCCGCTTCGGTGTCGAGCACGACATCGGATTCACTGCCGTTATCGAACCGTAACCGCACGATCAGATCCGCCTGGCCGTCGTGTCCGCCTCCGATTTCCGCGCCGACGATGACCGCGCCTGCTGCCGCTTCGCGCTTCAGCGCGGCGGCTCGATGAAGACGATGTCGCTACCGAGCAGGACACCCGATGGACGGCGCAGGAAGATGTGAAGGTTCCAGCTCTTCAATTTTTCCAGCGCGGCGTCCGCGTCTTCGTTCGGCATGACCCGCTCGATCAGCTGGGCAAACGTCTCATCGGGTTCCGGTTGGGTGCGCGCGCGCTGCGTTGTGAGGCTCACTGGGCTTTTCAAAGAGAGTTCCTGGGGTTTTCCTGCTGGCTGTCGGGACGACGAGCGAGACAAGAGATTGCAATGCGTTATAAAAATGTCTTGGCTTTGCGTTATAGTCTGGCATAGTTTATGAGTCAATCCGTTTCTGGTGAGAGACGCTTCTTCAACACGATATTGCGAGGGGAAACATGAACGAACCGACCTACCTTCCGCTGCTGAATTCGATCGCCGTCAACGAAGCCAAAGGGCAGATTCTGCTCGATGCATGGGCGTCGACGACCAAGGACGAATCGCTCAAACAAGCGCTGCGCTTCGTCGCCATCCGCGAAGGCGAGCACGCAATGGCGTTCACCAAGCGCATGTGCGAACTGGGCCACGCGGTCTGCGAAGAAAATGCCTATCAGGTGTTCAAGGATTTCGACGGACTCGTCGCGTGCGTGAAGTCGTCGATCACCGACGCCGAGAAAATCACGCGTCTGCAAGGCCGTCGCGGCAATGAAGAACGCAAAGATCCGTTCACCGGCTTCTTCAACGACACGACGATCGATCCGCAAACCGGCGAACTGCTCGGCCGTTACATCGCCGAAGAACGCGACAGCGGCCGCCGCTTGAAGGCCGAGTACGATCGCGTCTGCGGTATGACCATGTCGTCCAACTCGGAAATGGCCGAGCTGAAAGCGTGTGTCGCCGAACTGCGTCAGGAAGTTGCGAAGCTGAAAGGTATTCGCAGCGTCGCTTGAGGCCCGTCAGGTTCGTGAGGCTTCTTCCGGACCGCCGATGAGCAATCGCGAAGAAGCCAAACACTCACGACGACGCAAGATCGTTCGAGCCGCGCGCGTGTTGATGCAGCAGACCGGCGATACCGGTTTTTCAATGCGCGCGCTCGCCGAACAGGCGGGCGTCAGCATCGCGACGCCTTACAACCTGTTCGGATCGAAGCAGGCGATCATGTTCGCCGTGCTCGACGCCGACCTCGAGTACTACCAGAAGCGTCTCGCCAAGGTTCGCGTCGACGAACTCGACGTGTTCTTCAAGGCGGTGTCGCTGGCGACGACGCTCTACTCCACCGAACCGAGCTTCTATCGCGCCGTGTTGTTCGCCGTGTACAACGACGGCGGGCGCGAGTTTCGCTCGATGTTCGGCGGGCCGCGCCACGTCATGTGGAAGGGCTTCGTTCAGGACGCTGTAAAGGCAGGGTTTCTGTCCAGCGACGTCGAACCCGACGCGTTCGCGATCAATCTAGGTCGCACGTTCTTCTCTGCGATCCTCGAATGGGTGTCCGGCGAACTGTCGCTGCCGGAACTCGAAGCATGGGCGCAGTATGGATTCGCACTGTCGCTATCGGCGATGTCCACGCCACTGAGCGCCGACCGTCTGCACGACAAGGCGGTTGCGCAACAGGCGCGGCTGCAGAAATTGTGGAAGCAGAAATACCGCGCGAACCTCAAGGCTCAGAACGGAACGTCCACAGCCAGGTGATCGCGCCGGCTATCAGCCGGTGAAGTCCAGGCGATAGATCCGCTTGACGTTGTCGCCGAGCACTTTTGCGCGCGTTTCCGGCGAAAGCACCTCCGCATAGCGCGTCAGATCATCTACCCACGTGTGCGGATGATCGGGATGCGGGTAATCCGTCGCCCACATGAAACAATCTGCGCCGACGTGATCGATGATGTGCGGCGCAGCGGTCTCGTCAGGATCGCCGGAGATGAAGCACTGCCGACGGAAGTACTCGGTGGCGGTCGGTCGCGCGCCGGACAGGTTCAGCGACTCGCTGAACGCATCGAGCCGGTCGAGCATCGCGCCGATCCAACCGGAACCCGCTTCGAGCACGCCGAGTCGCAGATTCGGAAAGCGATCGAGCGTGCCGAGCGAGAAGAACGAGATCAGCGCCTGCTGCACGATGCTGCGCAGCCAGATCGCCTCGCCCCACGCACGACCCTGATACGGCCAATCGAATATGCCGGCCGCCGCCGCATGCGGCGTGAACGTCGGGTGAATGGCGAGCGGCACGTCGAGTTCGCAGCATTTCGCGAACAGCACGTCGTGTTTCGGATCGCCGTGGATGACGCGGCGATGGTTGAACGGATTGACCCAGGCGCCTTTGCAACCGTCTTTCACCGCGCGTTCGAGTTCGGCCGCCGAGCCTTCCGGGTCGAGCAGCGTCAGCTGCGCGATCGGCACCAGCCGACCCGCCGATTTACGACAGAAGTCGGCGATCCAACGGTTGTACGCGCGCGCGTACGCAAGACTCAGCTCGGGATCTTCGAGCTCCACCTCCCACAACAATCCGATGGTCGGATAGAGCAGCGCGCAATCCAGATTCTCCTGCTTGAGCAACTGCAGGCGTTCGTCGGCGTTCGACGACCCGAACGGCATGTTGTCGGCGTAGCGACGGTCGGGCCTCGGCCGCAGATCTTCGTCGCCCATCGCGCCGAGAATGCCGAGCGAGCCGCGCACCGTGCGTTGTGAGGGGCGTTGATCGATCTCGAGATACTCGTAGCCTTCGGCATCGACCTTGATGCGAAGCGCGCGCGCTTTGTAGCGCTCCTCGAGATAGTTCTCCCACAGATCGCCGGGTTCGAGCACGTGGCCATCGGCGTCCACGGTGCCTGCATATGGAAATCGCTTGATCTCGTAAGCCATGACGTTCCCCTCCGCCCGTTCATCGGAGTAGAACACATTTCAAATATTCATGGGAGCCGTCGGATGCGTCGTCTCAGGCGCCACACAACGGCGAGCGCCGCGAGCGCCGGTACGCCGAATATCAGCATGAAGATCGGCAGTTCTTCGCTCGCCGCATAGCCCGCTTGTGTGACGCCCACCCACATGTTCATGACCGCGACCATGAACCAGAAGACCATGAACGTGCGTGTGGCTCGGATCAGCGCCGGTATGCTGCCGCCGCCGAGCACGCGGGCGACGCCGAGGCACGCTCCCCACGCGATGAATCCCACGAGAATGACGATGGCCGTGCGCATCGCGTTGGTTGACACGTTGTCGATTGGTCGCAAGGCTACACCACCGATTCGGCTGGAGACGACACCGTGAGCGAACCCGATCTGCTGACGTTGCTCGCAACCGAAACGCTCGGCGATTTCGACTGCCGGCAAGTCACGCTGTTGGGAAGCACGAAGCCCGTTTACGTGATGGGCACCGGACCCGCCGTGATCGTGATGTCGGAAATGCCCGGCATCTATCATCACGTCGCGCGCTTCGCCCGTTTCGTGCGCGATGCCGGATTCACGGTATGGATGCCGAGTCTCTTCGGGACGATCCTGCGCGCGTTCCCCACACTCGATCAGTCGCGGATGACGATGGCGCGCGCGTGCATCAGCAAGGAATTCCGCGCGTTTGCGTCCGACAGTTCCAGCCCGATCACCGCGTGGTTGCGCGCGCTCGCGGCGCATGCGCACGGCGAGTGCGGCGGCAAAGGCGTTGGAGCCATCGGCATGTGCTTCACCGGCAACTTCGCTCTGTCGATGATGCTGGAACCCGCGATGCGCGCGCCGGTGTTATCGCAGCCGTCGTTGCCGCTGGGTCGCGCCGGCGGCATGCACATTGCGCCTGACGAGCTGGAAAAGGTGCGGGCGCGCATGGTGGACGAAGATCTCACCGTGCTCGCCTATCGATTCGAAGGCGACAAGTACTGCAAGGCAGAGCGGTTCGCCGCTTACGAGCAGGCACTCGGCGATCGCTTCGTCGGCCGCGTGTTGCCGGACGACTCGGCCGCGAAGAACGTGCCGACACAGCCGCACAGCGTCGTCACGCTGCACTTGATCGACAGAGCAGGCGAACCGACACGCGCCGCGGTCGACGAGATTCTCGGCTTCTTCAAACAGCGGCTGAACTGATCTCAGGCGAGCGAACCGCCGTCCACCACCAGTACCGTGCCGTTGCAGTAAGTGCCTTCCACCGCCAGGTAGAAAATCGCCGACGCGATCTCTTCGGGACGCCCGGGCCGTCCGAGCGGCGACACCTGGTAACGCTGCGCCTCGTCTTCGAACGGGTTGAATTCGGAATCGAGCACCGGACTCACCATTTCGGTATCGACGAATCCCGGCGCGACGACGTTACAGCGGATGTTCTGCGGACCGTACGCGCGCGCCATCGAGCGCGTCATGTTGATGACGCCGGCTTTCGCAGTGGCATAGGTGTGCGCATCGGCCATGCCGCGAATGCCGCCGCCGCTCGAGATGTTGACGATGCTGCCGCCGCCGCGCCGCTGGAACACCGGCAACGCGCCGTGACACAGGAAATAGACCGAATCCAGATTGATCCGCATCACCTCGCGCCACAGGTCGGGCGGCGTGTCGCCGAGCACCGCCATCGAACCCGGATGTTCGACTCCGAAACTCCAGCCGACGCCCGCGTTGTTCACGAGGATCGAAAAGTCGCCCAGTTTCTGCGCTTGTTCCAACACCGTTGCGGCGCCTTGCAGCGTGCCGATATCGGCCGCCACGGGCACGATCGTTCCCGGTAATGCCGCGCCCTGATTCGCGGTCTCGTCGAGTTTGTCGACGCGCCGCCCGTTTGCGACCACCGTTGCGCCGGCCGCGGCGAACCGCAGCGCGGTCGCGCGGCCGATACCGGTACCAGCGCCGGTCACCACCACTACCTGTTTGTTCAGATCCATCGTCTCCTCCCCGGTTCGGACCAACCGCATGTTAAGCGATGCCGGAACGATGTAACGCGTTTTAAATTGAAGTTCACTTTCGGACCGGAATGATGCAAATATTCGCGGTCGAAACAGATCACTTGGGGGGGACCCGACACCATGATGACCGCCGAGCAATACCGCGCATCGCTGAACGACGGACGCGAGACCTATTTCGGAGGCGAACAGATTTTCGATCTGCCGGGCCATCCGATACTCGGTCAGACCGTCGAGTCGGCTGCCAGAGGCTACGCCCGCTTCTACGATCCGAAGCCGGGCGCGATCGGCGCATTCATGAAGATCCCCGGTTCCGCGGAGGAACTACGCGAGCAGGTCGAGTTGCACGAGTCGGTGGATCTGTTAACGCACGTCACGTACGCGTCGATCATGACCCTGCTCACCGCGGCCGACCGCATCGAAGCGACGCTGCCGGAGAACGCGGCACGCATCCGCGCGTACGTGAAGGATGCGCAGGAGCGCGACGTGCGCATCACGCAGTGCATCACCGATGCCAAAGGCGACCGCAGTCGGCGTCCCGGGCTGCAGGACGATCCCGACGCATACGTGCGCGTCGTCAAACCGCACGGCCGACGGCATCGTCATCCGCGGCGCCAAGCTGCACATCTCCGCCGCGTCGATGGGCCACGAGTTGATGACGATCCCCACCAAGTCGATGAAGGCGGACGAGGCGGACTACTCGGTCGCGTGCATGGTTCCGGTGAATGCGCCCGGCGTGAAGATCGTCAACACCACGTATGCGCCGCGCCACGAAGACAAGCGCGACTTCCCGATGTCCGGCCAGCATCACACGCCGGAAGGCTTCGTGATATTCGACGACGTCTTCGTGCCGAACGAGCGCGTTTTCCTCGGCGGCGATCACCCGGAACTCGCGACCGTATTCGCGCATTCGCTCGGCCTGTGGGAGCGCCTCGGCGGCTTGTCGGCAATGGCGAGTCAGTACGACCGGCTGGTCGGCTTCGCGCAGCTCATCTCGGAAGCGAACGGCCTCGACAAGGTCGGTCACATCAAAGAGAAAATCTCCGAGATCATGATCAACGCCACGCTGATCCGCGCCAGCCTCGACGCCGCGATAAACAACTGCAGCATCACGTCCGACGGCGCGGCGTTTCCGAGCGAGTTGTACACGAACGTCGGCAAGTACCACGGCGCCGCCAACTATTCTCTGATGGTGCGACACCTGCACGACATCGCCGGCGGCAGCGTGCTCACCGCGCCCGGCATGGCGGACCTCGAGAACGAGAAGACCGGACATCTGATCCGCAAGTACATGGGCACGATGCAGTCGGTGGACGGCGTGTACCGCTCCAAACTGTTCCACGCCATCCGCGACTACACCGCGGACGCGTTGGGAGGCTGGTACGCGGTCACGAACATTCAGGCCGGCGGCGGTCTCTATGCGCAGCGGATCGTGTCGCGGTTGCACTACGACCTCGACCGCGCGAAGCACATGGCGCTGGAAGCCGCGCACATGACGGAGTATGCGAACGGCAGCGCCTAACGACCGCTGCGCGACAGCGCGTCGAGCGCCAGTTCCACGAACGTCCGGTGGCCGGCGCGCATCGTCGCGTAGGTCACGTCCGGGCGTCCGAGTTCGGGCCAACCCGCGGCCCATTCGTCGAGGTTGAATACCGGTCGCAACGCGGCGTCGAGATCCCATAACGGCAGATCGGCGAGGTCGACGCCCGACAACGCAGCGTAACGCTGCGTGAACGCGCGCATCGGTTCGAGGCCGAACGCCCACAGCAGTTCCAGCCGGGCAATCGCGACGTCCGCGAGCGGATCGCCGATGCACGCCTCTTCCCAATCGACCACTCCAACGAGCCGACCGCCGTTCCACAGCAGATTCCCCGGCCAGTAGTCGCCGTGCAGCAACGCCACCGGACTACCAGACCGCGACTGCCAGGTTCGACGCAGCGCATCGCGTACGTCGTCGGCACGCAGCGATGGGTCGGGATATGCGCGATCGCGCTGATGCACGAAGCGCGGTGTGTATGCCGGCAGCGATTCGAGCCCGGTGCCGGCAAACGGCGCGCGGTGGATCCGCACGAGTTGCGACGCCATTTGCTCGATCGAATCCGGCGCGATCGCTTCGACGAAATCGGGCGCGCCGTCGATGTATTCGATCACCAGAAACGGGGCGCCGAACAGATCCGTCGATTCGACGACGAGCCGCGTCCCAGGCACCGGCAAACCGAGTCGCTTTCAGCAACCGCAGCAACGTGGACTCGTTGGCGACCGCGAGCGGGTTCTCGCGCAATGCACCGTCGGGCTGCCGTAGTACGACACGCTGCAGGTCGTCGCCCACCGCGAATTCGAGCACGGTCATCCTGCTCGAGATGCCACCCTTCAACGACCACGCGCGGCGCAACGAGGCGCGCGGTTCGAGCATTCGAACGACCTGCTCGAAACCGGCGTGCTCACTGGGTGATTGCAAGCCGTCCGCTCGCCAGCAACAGCGTCTCCAACCGTTGGCGGTCGATCCGGTAGCGTCGCTTCATCGCGACCACCTCGTCCCGCTTCGAATCGCGGCCACGGAACGAAGCGTCCAGAACCCCGGCGATCATCACGTTCCGGTGCGTGTGGGCGTCCGAGATGAACTCGCTGATGCGCGTGCGATATCCCTGCGACTCCATCAGCAGACCGCGCATGGCGTCGGTGAGGATTTGCGAGAAGCGGTCCTTGTACGTGTCGTGCTTGAACAGCGGCTGCTCGTCCTCCGGCGCCTTGAACTGCGGGCGCAATTCCTTCTGGCAGCACGGCACCGTCATGATGATCGACGGCACCGGCCTCGATGCCTTGAAAGATGGCGTCGTCGGTGGCGGTGTCGCAGGCGTGCAGCGCAACCAGCACGTCGATAGCACCGTCGTACCGCGTTTCGACGTCGGCACACGCGAAGCGCAACCGGTCCATTCCGAGTTTTGCCGCGATGCCGGCTGCAGACTTCCATCAACTCCGCGTTGCGATCCACGCCGATCACTTCGGTAGGCACGCCGAGTCGATTGTTGCAGTAATCGTGTAGCGCGAACGTGAGGTAACCCTTGCCGCAGCCCATGTCGACCACGCGCAGGTTCGGCCGTTCGCTCAAACGCGATTTCGCCGCGAGGTCGTCGAAGATCTTCAGCAGGTTCTGCAATTGCCGATATTTGTCGGCCTTGTCGCTCTTGACCTTACCTTCCGCGCTGACGATTCCGAGCTCGCGCAGGTACGGCGCTTGCGCCGGGTCGAGCACGTAGCGCTTCGGTCGATCGTGATCGGTCGCGAGCTGTTCGGAAAACGTCGGCTTGTGCGTTGTCAGCCGCGCCTCGCCTTTCTTGTTGGTCAGCAACTCGACGTCGGCGCGCGTGGTAAACAGGTGTGCGTTGCCGAAACTCGACTCGAGCAGGCGCCGAATGGCTTCGGCCGCGTCGGCAACGCGATGGTTCTCGGTGACGTCTTTGTTCACGCTGCGCAGCGAAATGCTGATGTGCGGCTCGCCGCGTATTTCGACGAGACGCACGAATGCCTGCCGCAGGCCGTCGCGGCGGCCTTTGCCGAGCGTCAACTTGACGAACGTATTTTCCGCGAGCGAATCGCTCAACTGCGACACGAACTCTTCGAGGGGCGTCATTCGCAATCCTCGAAATCCGACGCCTGGCACGAAGCGATGAGCGCCCTCGCCTGAGCGAGCTGCGCTTGCGTCATCACTGCACCGATGGCATCGCGGCCGGCACGCGCGCGCCGCTGTGGAACGGTCGTCACCGTGCCGTCTGCCGCGAGGCTCTTCCACAGGTATGCCCGCACGTAGTCTTTCGCCACGCCTCGCCCGTTGTAGTACATCGCCCCGAGGTTGTACTGCGCGTCGGCGTAACCCTGACGCGCGGCCTTGCGCCACCACTTCACCGCTTCTTCGAGGTCGCGCGCGACCCCTTTGCCGTTTTCGTACATCACGCCGAGGTTGTATTGGGCGGTCTCATCGCCCTGCTCTGCGGCGCGTCGATACCACTGCGCCGCTCGCGCAGCATCGGCCGCAGTGCCCTCGCCTTCGAACGTCAGATACGCGAGGTTGACCTGCGCGAACGTGTTGCCTTCTTCCGCGAGCGGCGCGAACAACGCCACCGCCGCCGGATAGTCTTTGCGCTCGAGCGCCGCAATCGCATCGTCGAGCGGTTCCGCGCAGACCAGCGCGGCTGCGAATGCGAGTCCAACGCACACACTCTTTTGCGTCGTCCGTACCGCAACGCCGCGGTGTCCCGAAGCCGTGCTTCCTGACATCATCGGCGACATCCAGATCGGGTGAGATGGCCGCAATGACCAAGACCGTCGAGTTTTTCTACGACTACGCGAGTCCGTTTTCGTATCTCGCAGACCGCCAATTGCCGGCCATCGCCGCCAGACACGGCGCGAAGATCGAATACCGTCCGGCCATTCTCGGGGTGCTGATCGTCGAGTCCGGCAACCAGCCGCCGCCGACCGTGCCGGCCAAGCTCGCTTACCTGAATGCCGACATGCGCCGTTGGGCGGCGCGGCTCAACGTGCCGTTCGTACCGAATCCGGCATTTCCGGTGCGCAGCATCACCCTGATGCGCGCCGCATTGATCGCGCAGGACAGCGGCGTGTTTCCGCGCTTTCACGAGGCGATGTGGCGCGCGATGTGGAACGAAGCCGCGAATCTGGCCGATCCGGCCGTCGTCACACAGGTGCTCGCCCGCGCCGACCTCGACGCCGACGCGATCATGCGCGGTACCCAGGACGACAAGATCAAGGCGCGCCTGAAGGCGAACTGCGACGAAGCGCTCGCACGCGGCGCGTTCGGCTTGCCGACGTTCTTCGTGGGCGGCGAAATGTTCTTCGGCAACGACCGGGTGGATTTCGTCGGCGAGGCACTCGCAAGCTGAGGCGTTCGATTCTCATTGGCTGTCGGTCAGTTGCACCGTGCGGCCCAGCCGTGCGGCAGAGCGAGGTCGTTGTAGCCAGCCGGCTCGAAATCGGGTTGCGGTCGTGCGAGCACCACGTCGGACGAAAACGCCTGCTCCAACGCTTGCGCAGCCCGAAGCAGCGGATGATCGCCATACATGGCGCCGATCACCTGGATGCCGAACGGCGTGCCCGCCTCGTCGAGGCCGCACGGTAACGCCACCACCGGGTGCCCTACCACCGTGATCGAGGACGTCAACGCCAACCAGGCCATGTAGTTCGTGACCGCCACACCGTCGATTTCGCGCGGATTCAGATACTTCCATTCGAACGGCGGAATCGAAACGCCGGGGCAGATCACCACGTCGTAGTCGTCGTACACCGCCGCAAACGCCTGATACAGCTCCATCTGCGTACGTCGCGCTTTCGCGATTGCCTCCATCGGCGTGGCAAGAGCCGCCTCATACGTAGCGCGAACGTTCGGGTTGAAGCCCGCGTCCCAATTGGCGGCTTCTCGCGCGTATTGCGCGACGAACAGATCCTGTCGTACGTGCCAATCGACGTCCGGCGCAGCGCGCAGGTCGATCGCATGCCAATCGCACCGCCCAACGAGCTGAGACAGGCGCGCCACCCGATCGGCGAACGTGCGGCGGATCGATTCCGACACCAGCACGCCACCGAGGTCGGCGGTGACGGCCACACGCAACGAGCGCAGGTCGATCGGTTCGAGCGTTGCGAAGGCCGCCGCATCGAGCGGGAACGCCATCGGATCGCGGCGCGCCGAGGGCGTTCGTCGTGCGATCACCGACAGCAGCAATGCCGTATCGGCCACGGTGCGCGCCATCGGTCCTTGCACGCTGTAGTTGGTCTGCATGATCGTGCGCCGCTCGTTCGGAACCACGCCTGGCGTCGCCCGATATCCGACGACGCCGCTGTAGCACGCCGGAATGCGCAAGCTGCCGCCATGGTCGGAACCGGTGGCCAGCGGCGCCATGTTGGTGGCGACCGCAACGGCCGAGCCGCCCGAAGAGCCGCCGCACGTGCGGGACACGTCGAACGGATTGCCGGTGGCGCCGAACAGGCGATTCACGGTGTTCGCGCCGATGCTGAACTCCGGCACGTTGGTCTTGCCGATGACGATACCGCCGGCCGCGCGAATCCGCGCAACGATGCCGGCGTCGGTCGAAGGAACGTTGTTCGCGAGCGTCTCACTGCCGTACGTGGTGCGAATACCCGCGGTGTCCTGGATGTCTTTGATCGCAATCGGCAAGCCGTGCAGCGCGCCCAACGGCTCGCCGCGCCGCGCCGATGCGTCCGCATCGCGGGCCTGCTGTCGCGCGCGGTCGTCGGCGCGAACCACCATCGCATTGACCGCCGGATCGATGCGTTCGATCTGTGCGATGCACGCGTCGACGAGTTCGAGCGACGACAGCTCGCGCTCGCCGATCAGTCGACGTGCTTCTACGGCGGTGAGTTCGGCGGCATTCATCCAAGCCTCGGCGTGCGGCGGTCGCGACAGTGTACGAAGGATTCCCAGGAATGCGATCATCGCAGGCGCACTCGGCTTTCATGGCAAATTCAGTATGGGCAAGGTCGTTGCATTGACCGGCGGCGCCACCGGCATCGGCGCGGCGGCAGTCGCGCGGCTGGTCGCGGCCGATTGCGAGGTTCATGTGCTCGACGTCGCAACGCCCAAGGGCGCACACGCCGGTTTCGTGCATTGCGATCTCGGACGGCCGGAGGCGATCGACGCAGCGCTGGCAAAGTTGCCGCGGCAACTCGACGCCTTGGTGAACGTCGCCGGAGTGGCGGGCCCGAATCCTCCCCTCGGCGTAATGGCCGTCAATTTTCTCGGCATGCGCCACCTGACGGAATCGTTAGTGCCGCGCATCGCCAAAGGCGGAACGGTGGTGACCGTGGCCTCAACCGCTGGTTGGGACTGGGAAAAGCGCGCGGATGTGGTCAACGGACTGCTCGACACCGCCGACTTCGCGGCCGGCATCGACTGGCTGAACGCCCACGCCGCCGAGCTGGACCTCGAATCCCTACAAGTTTTCGAAGCAGTGCGCGGCCGCCTACACGTACCGCGCCGCCGGCTTTGCGCTGCCATACGGTGTTCGGGTCAACTGCGTCAATCCGGGCGCGATCGAAACGCAGCTGACGCCGGCGTTTCGCAATCTCATCGGCAACGAGATGTACGACTGGGGGGTGCGCCAGATCGGCCGGCATGGCGTTCCCGACGACATCGCCGAGGTGATCGAATATCTCGCAATCGGCCCATGTCGTTGGCTGAACGGGGTCGCGATCGTAGTAGACGGCGGCTACATCGCGGGGCTGGTCGGCGGTTGGGTCAACCTCGACGAATCACCGAACGCACGCAAGACCTGATCGGAGCCGAAGCCCGCTCAGTGCATCGTTTTCGTCTGGATCGACGCGCCGTCCTGAACGTTCTTCAGATACTCCTGCGAAACCGCGCGGTCCGCATCCTGCTGAGCGCGCGTTTGACACACCGTCTTACTGATCCGGGTGCCGATGACGGGCTCCTTCTTGCAGACCATCTTCTTCTCGTACGCCGCCTGTTTGGCGTCATCCGTAGGCTCGATTGCGGCAGCGGTGTCACCCATCGTCGGCGGTGCCGCGACGGCGAGCGTCGCGAACAACGCCGCGCCGCGGAGGACACTCGTCAATTTCCCGGTGCGCGTGATACCCATTGCGAATTCCTGACTCCCTAGCGACCGAAATCATCGCTCGCGCGTCCCGGTTTGAGCCAGCGTTTTTTGCGGTCATCGCCAAAGTCGCAATGCCAGATCGAGGGCGTCCGCCGCCACGCCGCGCTTGCCGAAATACTCGCAGATGTTCGACACGTCGCGATGGAACAACGACCACGGATCGGCGGCATCGTCGATTCGCGTCGCCTGCGGCAGATCGATCATCCGCGGCGCTCCATCGAGATACAGGACGTTGTAGGCCGACAGGTCGCCGTGGACGATGCCGCACTCCAACATGATCTCGATGTCGCGCACCACGATCGGAAAAATGCGCGCCGCTTCGTCGCGGTCCAGCCGCAGTTCTGCGAGCGCCGGCGCGCGCTCGGTGCCGTGCCCGAGGTACTCCATGAGAATCCCATCGCTGCATTGCATGTACGGCTTCGGCACCGAAGCACCGGCGTCGTGCAGCGTCTCGAGCATCTGCCACTCGCGACCGATCCATTGATGATGCACCGCATCGCGCCCGTGCCGCGATTTCTGACGCATCGCTTTCGCCATGCGCCTGTCACGGACTCTCTCCGTGTTGACGTACGTCGTCTCGTTCGAGAAGGCCCGGAACTTGCGCGCGCGATACATCTTGGCCGCGAGGTACTCGACTTCGGCGATCGGACGCGCCCGGCACAAATACACCGTCGCTTCCTTTCCGTCGTTGATCATGCCGACGACTTCGTCGACGTGGCTCGAGAACTCCCGCTCGATGACGCTGCGTTCCGCTGCTGCCAGCGACACCCGCGTAAACGTCGGACGCGAGAGATCGCTCGAATCTATTTCTTTCGAAGACATGGCTCACCCGTCGTTGCAAACCCATGAGGTGAACGTCGAGCTGGCGCGAAAGTGAAAACGTCGGCCGGCCGACGTCCTGTGGATGAAGCCGACGCGCCCGAATCAGATCAGGCGCGGGCCTTTGAGGTATGTGCTGTCATGCTGCACCTCCACGTTTTGCGAGGCGGGAAGCTGCAACGTTAGGTGAGAACCGACCAACTGTCGAGTCGCCCGCACGTGCGCGGCTCAACCACCGGTACCGTAGTTGCGACCCTTGACTTGATTGAGGTCGTTCAGCATGTGGCGCGCAGCCTGCCGCTCCTCATCGATTTCTTGCTGCGTTCTGCACGTCTTCTTCTTTATGTTCGAGCCCATTACAGGCTCGGTCGTGCAGACCAGCTTGTTCGAGTACGCAGACTTTGCGGCCGCCTGCGTCTGCTCCAGCGGAGGTTGCGCGGTTCCCTCCTCGGCTCTCGCCTCGCAAGCCAACGCGATAACCAGAACCGCGAGCATCGCGGCGCCCAGTGTTGGAACGTCGCTCTTCACCACAGCTCCTCCGTAGTACTAGAAGGGGTCATGAGCCGCCCGATCCGCGTCCCTGCTGCCGGCTCAACTCTCCCATCGAACTTTGTGATGCCTCCCGCTCCTCGTCGACCTGCTTCTGCGTTTTGCAGGTTTTTTTCTTGATGTTCGATCCGATAACGGGCTCGCTCTTGCAGACCAGCTTGTCCGTGCCGTCGGATTTGGCGGGCTGGTCGACCTGCGCAGCATCGGACTCATTCGCGGTCGCGTATCCACACGCTGCACTGGCCAGTATCGAGAGACTCAGTGCCAGAGACCGAACCGTAAACCCGTACTTCATTCGCTGCCTCATCAGGTATTTCACGCCGTAAATGATCGCCGATTGCGCAGTCCTGGTTCCAGTGTTCTCGAGTTCCAAAATCACGATAGTTGGCATCATATTCCACCTGTGTCATATTGCCTCAGTGTCACTACGCGCAGCCATACTGGGGTTTCTCGATATCGAACCGAGTTCGGGTTACTCGCTGCGCCAACGCTTCGACGGCTCGGTCGGGTCGTTCTGGACCGTTACCCAGAGCCAGATCTACCGCGAGCTTCACGCCCTCGAGAACGATCGCCTCGTCGCGGTGAAGGTGACGCGCGGTAAAGGCAAACCGGATCGCCGCACATATGCGTTGACCGACGCGGGACGCGACGCGTTGCGCGCCTGGTTGAACGAACCGCTTCTGCCAATGCAGTTGCGTCACCCGCTGTTGCTGAAGCTGGTGTTCGCCGCTTCGCTCGAACCCGCCGAACTCGACACGCTGCTCGAGCAGTATCAGCGCGACATGGAAGCGACGCGCACCGAGTACGCCGCGCGCCTCGCCTCAGCCGACATTTTCGATCTGGCGCGTTCGCCACGCGAAGGCGCGATCTGGCGCCTGTCGATCGAGCACGGCGTCGGCTGGTGCGATGCGGAGATCGCGTGGCTGCGCCGCGCGCGACGCGAATTGACCGATTCCCGAACGCGTGGCTCGGCTCGTCCCAAATCTCAAAAATCGAGAAAGGAGCAGCGATGAAGTTGAACGATCGAGTTGTACTCGTAACCGGCGCCTCGTCCGGTATCGGCCTGGAGATCGCCGCCGCGCTCGTCCGTGAAGGCGCATGCGTCGCGTTCGCCGCACGTTCCGTGCCGAAGCTGCGCGCCGCCGTCGCAGCCGCGACGCGGGAAGGCGGTCGCGCACTGGCGGTCGAAATGGACGTTACCGACGACGCGTCGGTGGCGAACGCCGTCGCCGAAGTGTTGCGCGCATTCGGGCGCATCGACGTGCTGGTCAACAACGCCGGTAACGGCGGCCAGCTCGGACTGTGGGCGGCGTCCGATTCGGCGGCCGTACGCGCGATGTTCGATACGCACGTGTTCGGTAGCGAACGCGTTACCCGCGCGGTTCTGCCGACGCTGCTCGCTCAGCGGTGCGGCGTGGTGGTGAACTTCGCGTCGACGGTGGCTTGGGTACCGATGCCCGGCGCCACCGCCTACTCGGCGGCCAAGGCCGCGGTGGTCGCAATGTCGGCGTCGCTGCGCGCGGAGCTGAAAGAGTCCGGCATCGACGTGCGCGTGTTCTCACCGCCGCATACCAGCACCGCCGCGGGCAAAGATTGGCCGCTCGATCTGCCGAAGATCTTCGAGCCGGCATGGGTAGCGAAACAGTTCGTGCGCGCGTTGCGAGGCGACGCATCGCGGGCGACGCCCGGGGGCAACGGGATGCTGTTGTTGATTCAGCGCATCTACCCGAAGCTCGCCGTCCGCATCATGAACGGCCTCGGCTTCCGCGCGCTGGCGAAGCTGCACTAGTTGGGTTCACCGCAACCAACCGCGCGGGTATCATCCGGCGATGCCGCGCCTCAACCACTTGCATCTGCACGTTCGCTCGGTGGAGCACGCTCGCGCGTTCTACAACGAATACTTCGGCCTGCGCGACCATGTCCGGCACGGCGAAATACTGTTCATGCGCGATGCACACGACGGTTTCGATCTGGCATTGGCGCCGAGCCGAAACGCTCGACGCTTTTCCGCCGTGGTTTCATTTCGGTTTCCGGTTGGACAGACCCGACGAGGTCCGTGCGCTGTACGAACGCATGACGCGCGACGGTGTCGAGTCGACCGCTTTGGAGCAGTTTCCCGACTTCGTCGTGTTCCGGTGCCGCGACCCCGACGGTTACCAGTTGGAGGTCTACTGGGAGTAGCCGGATCAGAGTGGGCCCGGCGCTCGCTCGGCCGTACCGCCGTTGGGTCACTGCACTCAGAAACGTTCGACGAAACCGAACGTACCGTGCTCCTTGATCTCTTTGGCTGCGCTCAGGAAGCCGACCATCGCGGCGCGATAGAGGGAGCCGCCGAGACTGATGCGGCGCACGCCGGCGTCTTCCAGTTCCGCAACGCTGAACGAGCTGCCTTTCATCCCGATCATGAAATTCACCGGCTTCGACAACGCGGAGCACACGGTACGCACCGCTTCGAGATTCGGGAGACCCGGGGCGAACAACACATCGGCGCCAGCGGCTTCGAACGCTTGCAAGCGCCGGATGGTGTCGTCGAGGTCTGGATTGCCGCGCAGGAAATTCTCGGAGCGCGCGGTCAACGTGAACGTGAACGGCAACGCCCGCGCGGCGGCCACCGCGGCCGCGACGCGCTCGGTCGCGTAGCCGATGTCGAACAGCGGTTTCGACTTGTCCTGCGTCGCGTCTTCGATCGACCCGCCGACCACACCTGCAGCCGCCGCGAGGCGAATCGTTTCGGCGGCAACCTCGGGCGAATCGCCGAATCCCTTCTCGAGATCCGCCGACAGCGGCAGATCGGTTGCAGCGGCAATCGCACGCGCATGCGCGATCGCCTCGTCGCGCGATATCTCACCGTCGCGCCGGCCCAGTACGCCGGCGGACGCGCCGCTCGACGTCGCCATCGCCTGAAACCCGAGACCCGCCAGCGCACGGGCCGATCCGACGTCCCAAGGATTCGGAATCACGAACGCTTTCGGACCCCGGTGCAGCGCGGCAAATCGGTTGCCTTTCTCTTCCTGGCTGATCGGCATTGGAATCTCTCGCTCTGGGGGGACTGGCATGTTCGAGTAGCTACAACAACAATTCAACACTTCAACAGTCGTACCACCGGACCCGGGGACTGGAAAAGGCACTCAACCGAATGATCATTTCGCACCGGCACAAGTTCATCTTCATCAAGACCAACAAGACCGCCGGCACCAGTATCGAAATTGCATTATCGAAGTTCTGCGGCGACGACGACGTCATCACTCCGATCTCGCGCGCCGATGAAGACACGCGACGCGGATCTGGGCTACGCAGGTCCGCAGAACTATCTTGCACCGCGATCGCAATACCGCATCCGCGATTTCGCCAATCTGCTGCGCGGCAAGAAGAAGGCGCGCTACTACAACCACATGCCGTCGTGTGAGGTGAAGGCGCTCGTCGGCGACGACGTCTGGCGCAGCTATTTCAAGTTCTGCTTCGAGCGCAACCCGTTCGACCGCGTGATCTCGCTGTACTACTGGAGAAACAAGACCGAACCGCGTCCGTCGATGTCGGCGTTCCTCGAATCCGGTGTTCCGGCGCTGCTGCAGCAACGCGGGTACGACCTGTACACCATCGACGGACAGATCGTGATGGATCGCGTGTGCATGTTCGAGAACATGGACGAAGAACTCGAACGCATCCGCGTGCACCTCGGCCTCACCGAGCCGCTGCAGCTGCCGCGCGCGAAATCATCGAGTCGAAAGGACAAGCGCGCGTTCCGGGAACTGCTCAACGAGCGCGAGATGGACATCGTACGCACGTTGTTCCGCCGCGAAATCGCGTTGTTCGGTTTCGAGGGTTAAGACGCCTATCGCGCTGCTTTGCGGCGCTCGGCGACGCGCGCCTTGATGGCGTCGCGCGACGCTTTCAGGATGCGATTCGAGCGCGCCGGTTCGGCGATCGCACGAGACAACGCCACCGCACCGACCATTTCGGAGACGATCGACAACGCCAGGTCGTGCGCGTCGTCCACGTGCTGCCGTTTCAGCAGGCCGGCGATCAACTTCGTCATGCGGTCACCGCCTTCGAAGAAGCGCTGCCGCGCGGCCTCCGGCATCCGCGCGAGTTCACCCGACAGCGTCGGCAACGGACAGCCGTGCGCCGCATCGTCGCGATGACGCGCCGAGAGATAACCGTCGACGAACTCGTCGAGCGCGTCCGCGGGCTCGAGCTCATGCGTGCGCGCCACCCAGTGCTCGTACCGGTCGTCGAACATCTGCGTGATCGCTTGCGCGATCAGGTCGTCCTTCGACTCGAAGTGGGCGTAGAAACCACCGTGCGTGAGCCCGGCTTTGGCCATCAGCCCGGCGACGCCGATCCGGTCCGGACCTTCCGCGCGAATCGCGTCCGCCGCTTCCCGCAACACGCGCTTACGCGTGCGTTCCTTGTGTTCGCTGTCGTATCGCATCGCGGCTCCTCCAATACATGACAATGATCATATCAAAGCGCTGTTCAAAAGCGCTGTTAAAAGCGTCGTTCAGTGCGCCTCGGCCATCGCGGCCTTTTGCGCTCCGCTACCGGCAGACGGGCGCGCGAACGGCACCATCAGCAGCGCCGCGACGAATATCCAGCACATCAGCCGGAACACGTCGTCGAACGCGACGGTCAGCGCCTGCTGCCGACACGACGCGGTTCAGCACGCCTTCCGCCAGCAGCACGGCGTGCGTCGGGTCCGGCGTCACCGCTGCAAACTGCTGCGACAATGCGCGCGACGGTGTCCATGGGCAATGCGCGGCGCCCTGCCCCAGCGTCTCGCTCGAACCGCTGCGCTTGAATGCGGGCGTTGTCCTGCAGCCAGGTGTTGACGACCGCGATGCCGATCGCGCCGCCGAGGTTGCGCATCAGGTTGAACAGGCCCGACGCCTAGCCGCAGTTCCGGTCCCTGAAATTCCGACAGCGCCATGCCGACGCTCGGCACGATGCACAGCATCACCGCGAAGCCGCGCACCACCTGCGGCCAGAACAGCTCGGCGAAGCCCCATTCGCGACGTCATGTGCGAAGTGAGCCACAGGCTGGAGGCGAACAGCGACAGGCCGACGGTGATGACGAGGCGCCGGTCGACGCGCTCCGACAGGCGCGCCGCGATCACGGTGCTCAGCGATCTGCGCGATGCCCGACGACGAACACCGTCGGTGCCGATCTGCAGGCTGTCGATAGCCGCGCACGCGCCCGAGGAACACCGGCATCAGATAGGTCGATGCGTAGATGCCGAAGCCGATCACCAGATTGAAGACGCAGGCGAACACGAACGTCGGCTTGCGGAACGGCGATCAGCTTGCACGATCGGCGACGCCGAGAAGAACGAGCGCTCGAGAAACAGCACGAACGCCGACGAACGACAGCCACGCGCCGATCGAGATGTCGCGCGTCGCCGAACCAGTCGTGGCGCGGACCTTCCTCGAGCACGTATTCGAGTCCGGCCAGGAAGATCGCCATCGCGACGAGATGAAGCCAGTCGATGCGTCGGAACATCGCGAGATTCGGCCGGTCGACGCGGATGACCATGCAGCGCCAGAGCGTCGTGACGACGATGCCGGGCACGATGTTGATGAAGAAGATCCAGCGCCAGTCGATGCGATTCGGTGATCAGACCGCCGACCGTCGGGCCGAGCGTCGGCGCGAGCACCGAGACCATGCCGAGGATCGCCGGAATCATCGCGCGCTGCTTGCCGGTGAACAGCGTGAAGCCGACGGCGAACACGGTCGGCACCATCGCGCCGCCGATGAATCCCTGCAGCACGCGGAACGCGATCATCGACTCGATGTTCCACGCGAGACCGCACAGCACGCTCGAGACCGTGAACAAGCCCGGCCGACAGCGCGAACAGCCAGCGCGTCGACATCGCCTGCGCGAGGAAGGCCGAGAACGGAATCATCACCAGCTCGGCCATCAGGTAGGCGGTCTGCACCCAGCTGATCTCGTCCGGCCCGGCGGACAGGCCGGCCTGCACGTCGTTCAGCGAGGCGGCGACGATCTGGATGTCGATCAGCGCCATGAACTGGCCGAACGCCATGACGCCGAAGATCAGGAACTTCCGCGCGGTCGGAAGTGCGGCTGGATCGATCATCGAAGCGCTGTTCATGGGCGCTGTTCATCGGAGCGTTGTTCATCGTCGGCTTGCCATCTCGCGATGGTTTATATTACGATCATCATATAAACGTTGGCAAGCCACCAACTTGCATACGAACCAGAGGACATCCCGATGAACGCTGCTGTCGACACACGCATCCTCGACCAGGCCACCACCAACGGCACCGCGCCGGCGCAAACGCCGCCCGCGCCGTCGAAGTACCGCGCCATCGCGGCGGCAATCACTGCGATCGCAGTGGCGCTCGGCGGCATCGCCTACATCGCGCTGCCCGGCACGACCGAAAGCACCGACAACGCGTACGTCGGTGCGGATGCCACGTCGGTGGCGCCGAAAGTCCGCGGGCTCGTCGCAGCCGTGCTGGTCCAAGACAATCAGCGCGTACGCGCCGGCGATCCGCTCGTGCGTATCGACGCAGAGGAGTTCGACGCGCGCGTCGCTACTGCAACTGCCGACCTCGCCGACGCGAACGCAGGCGTTGCCGCCGCGCGCGCTGCGCTCGTGAGCCTCGACGCGGAAGAGCAACTCGCACTCGCCAATGTTCGCGCCGCGCAGAGTTCGATCCGCGCCGCGAGCGCACAATCCGATCGCGCGGTGGCGGATCGCAAACGCTTCGACGAACTCGCCACCCGTGGCGCCGTATCGCGTGCACGACGCCGGCATCGGTGCGCGCCGCCGCGATCAGCGCCGAACAGGACGTCGTTCGCTCAGTAGCATTGCTCGACGTATCGCGCCAGCAGGCAAGCGTTACCACGGCGAAGCGCGCGACGCTGCAAGCGCAGCTGCAAAAGGCCGAAGCAACCGTCGCGCGCGCTCGTGCGGCGCTCGATCTTGCGCAGCAGGACCAGCGGCACGCGTTGATCGTCGCGCCGGTCGACGGCGTCGTCGGCAATCGGCAGGTTCAGCAAGGCGACTATGTGCAACCGGGCTCGCGCCTGATGGACACTGGTGCCGCTGCAATCGGTCTATGTCACCGCGAATTTCAAGGAGACGCAGACGGAACGCATGCGCACCGGTCAACGCGCGTCCATCGAGGTCGACGCGATGCCTGACCATGCGCTCACCGGCACGGTCGACAGCTTCGCGCCCGGCTCCGGTTCGCAGTTCGCGTTGCTGCCGTTCGAACCCGGCACCGGCAACTTCACGAAGGTCGTGCAGCGCGTGCCGGTGCGGATCCGCTTCGACGCCGGACAACCGGCGCTGGATGCGCTGCGCCCCGGTCTGTCGGTGACGGCGCGCGTCGAACTGACGGACTGACGCACATCGCCGGGTGTTGCCACGAAACGGTAACGCGCGTGCGGAACAATCGCACCGCGTCACCACTCTTTCGAGGCAATACTCATGCAAGTACGGAAACCGCTCGCACCGTTTGTTCTAGCGCTGTTGCCGCTGTCGTTCGCACATGCCGAGCCGACTTTCATCGCGATCGGCCAGATCGACGGCAACTATGAAGACTTCGCGGTCGAGACCAAGGCACCGCTCGAGAACGGCGTGCCCGGGAACAAACTGGGCGGCATCGGCTCGGGTCTTGCGTACGCCGGTTCGAACACGTTCCTGGCATTGCCCGATCGCGGACCCAACGCGACGCCGTACAACAGCGCGGTCGACGACACGACTTCGTACATCCCACGTTTCCATACGCTGCATCTGAGTCTCGCGCGTAATCCGAGCGGCGCGTCGCTGCCGTTCACGCTCACCCCGTTCGTCACCGAGACGACGCTGCTGTCGAGCACTACCCCGCTCGTCTACGGCAGCGGGCAAGGGCTCGGCGTCGGCAACGGCGCGCCATCGCTGAATACGCGTCGCACCTACTATTTCAGCGGCCGCTCCGACAACTTCGATCCGACGCGGCTGTCGTCGAATCCGAACAACGGCCGTTTCGATCCCGAGTCGATTCGCGTGTCGAACGACGGCAATACCGTTTTCATCAGCGACGAATACGGTCCGTTCGTGTACCAGTTCGATCGCAGCAGCGGCAACCGCATCCGCGCCTATCGACTGCCCGATAAATTCGGCGTCACTCTGCAAAGCCCGAAAGGCGACGTCGAAATTTCCGGCAATACGCAAGGCCGAATCGCCAACAAGGGCATGGAGGGGCTCGCCATCAGCCCGGACGGACGAACGCTGTACGGTGCGATGCAGAGTCCGCTCGAACAGGATGGCGGCACCGACGCCGCGTACACGCGCATCGTGCGAATCGACGTGCGCACGGGCATCGTGACGGAGATCGCGTACCCGCTCACCAACATCGGTACCGCCGCCAAGCCGAAATACGGCACGGTCAGCGACGTCGTCGCGATCAACGATCACGAATTGCTGGTGGACGAACGCGACGGAAAAGGTCTCGGCGACGGATCGAGTGCAGTCGTCAAGCTCGCATACCAGATCGACGTGTCGAATGCCGCCGATGTAGGGGCAATTGCGGGCGCTGCGAATCTCGCGAGCAAGGCCGTCGCCAAAACGCTGTTCCTCGACGTGGTCGCCGCGTTGAACGGCGCCGGCATCACCAGCGACAACATTCCGGCGAAGCTGGAAGGATTTGCGTTCGGTCCCGACGTCGACGTCGACGGAACGACGAAGCACACGTTGTTCATCGCCAACGACAACGACTACTCGAGCAATGTCGGCGGCAAGCCGAATCCGAACCAGTTCTTCGTGTTCGCGTTCGACGACGCCGATCTGGGCGCGGGATCAAAAGGCTTCGAGCCGCAGGACCTCAGCGATCGCGACGTGCGACGACGATGTGTGGCAGACGTTCGACCGCGGCGCGTGCGACGACCATCGTCACTGACGCGGTCGCGGTTCGGCACGGATCGGAATACGGCTGAGCCAGGTGGACAATTCGAGCAACGTTTCCGGACGTCGGCCGTGCGCGCGCTCGAACGCATCCCGGTCGCGTTGGTAGGAATTCCGCCACCAAGCGACCGGATCGGTTGGTAACGGTGTGCTGCCGCGTGGTGCCACGTCTTTTTGTTTGCAGTCCCCAGGAAGACGCCAACTATACTGGCGCGACTTCGACTGTCCAGCGGCGCGAGCGTGCGAATTCACATCGGAAGTGCTTGACACTCTCGCGCCGCACGCACGCCGTGCGAAGTGGAACGAAACCCTGCGGAGACCGTCATGCTGAAGCTGTTCTTTGCCGTCGAATACGTGCGCGTTGGCATCGCATATCGCATTGGAGGAAGCCGCTGCACCGCACGAAGCAGTTCGCGTCGATTTCAAGACGAACGAGCAACGCAAACCCGAGTATCTGGCGATCAATCCGAAGGGCCGCGTACCCGCGCTCGTAACCGAGCGCGGTATCCTCACCGAAACACCCGCCATTCTCGCGTTCGTTGCGCAGAGCTTTCCGGCGGCGGGCCTGGCGCCGCTGGACGATCCGTACGAATTCGCGCGCGTGCAGGCGTTCAACAGCTACCTGTGTTCGACCGTGCACGTCGCGCACGCGCATCGCATGCGCGGCTATCGATGGGCAGACGATCCCGTCGCGATCGCCGACATGCAGCGCAAAGTACCGAGCACCGTCGGCGACTGCTTCGAACTGATCGAAACCACCCTGTTGCAGGGACCGTGGGTGATGGGCGACCGCTACAGCATTTGCGATCCGTATCTGTTCACGCTGTCGCAATGGCTCGACGGTGACGGTGTCGACGTGAAGCGTTTTCCGAAACTGGTCGACTTGCAGAAACGCATGAACGCGCGGCCCGCGGTGCAACGCGCGCTCGCTGCCGAACGAGCCTGACTATTTGGTAGTCGCGCTGGCGTATGCCTCGTAGGCGTCGTTCGGCTCCCGCAGTTCCACCTCACCAACCGCACTTGTGCCAGACAATTGGCATGTGATACACATATCACACGTCACAAAACAGGGAATCGATGTGTATACCGAAACGAATGTCGTGGTCGACGGAGTGCCGTTGTCCGTGAAGCGGACGGGTCGCGGCGCTCCGGTCGTTTGTCTCACCGCGGTCGGCCACGACGCGCTCGATTTCGCGCCGCTCGCGCAACGCACAGGCGATCGGTACGAGTTCCTTTGCATCGAGTGGCCGTCGCACGGCGACTCCGGTCCCGACCGTCGTCCGGCGAGCGCCGCGCGCTATGCCGAGTTGATCGGCGGCGCGCTGCCGCAACTCGGCATCGATCGACCGATCGTGATCGGCAACTCGATCGGCGGCGCCGCGGCGATCCTGGTCGCGGCGCGGACGCCCGTGCACGGCCTGGTGTTGTGCGATTCCGGCGGACTGGTCGAGGTGAATCGAACCGTCGCCACCTTCTGCGCGCTGTTCGAACGGTTCTTCGCGGCGGGTGCTCGCGGCGCGTGGTGGTATCCGCGCGCGTTCGCGCTGTACTACCGCCTCGTGTTGCCGAGACCGGAAGCCGCCTCGCAACGGGCTCGGATCGTCGCCCGCGCGCGCGCGCTCGCACCCGTCCTGCGCGAGGCGTGGGCCAGCTTCGGCGCACCGAACGCAGACATTCGCGACGTCGCGGCGAACCTCGACGTGCCAATCTGGGTCGCGTGGGCCGCTCACGACCGCGTGATCCCGCTGCGCAGCTGCCGCCCAGCAATCGAGCGCATGCGCCGCGCCTCACTCGACACGTTCGACGCCGGACACACGCCCTTCCTCGAACAACCGGATGCATTCGCGAGAGGATTCGTCGCCTTTGTGGAGTCGTTGGGGCACGGCGCGGCAGCAGGACGCGTGGCGAATGGCTGACTCGGCAGGTGCCGACACGCGCACACGCCTGCTCGACGCCGCCGCACTCGAGTTCAACGAGCACGGCTTCTCGGGCACCGACACCAACCGCATCGCGCGTCGCGCGGGCTTCGCACCGCAGACCTTCTATCGCTGGTTCACCGACAAGACGGCGATCTTCATTGCGGTGTATCAGGTCTGGGAAGACGAGGAGCGCGCCGTACTCGGCGCCCTCCTCGCTCGCAAAGCATCGACCAAGCGGCTGGTCGCCGCCGTGGTCGCGCACCACAAGGCCCATCGCGTGTTCCGCCGCAGTCTCCGCCGACTCGCACTCGAAGATCCGCTGGTGCGGCGCGCGCGGGGCGACAGCCGCGCTCGGCAGATCGAACAGATCCGGCACTGGCAGGGACGCTCCGCCGCGGACGCCGCACTACTGGCGGTCGAACTGTTCAAGATGGAACGGCTCGCCGACGCGTTGGCAGAAGATGAGTTCGAGGATCTAGGCTTACGCGCGCACGCAGTAGAGAATGCGCTCGCCGAAATCATCGACGCACTGCGAAACCCCTGATGCCAGATACAAACGAGAACCGGCGGGATGTGACGCTCCCGACGCGGCGCGCTTTTCTGCGGCGTTGCGCCGTCGCGGCCGCGGGATCGATCGTGTTGCCCCGTTGGGCGCGCGCGAATCCATCGTGGTCCAACGGCGACCCGTTCAGCCTGGGTGTCGCGTCCGGCACACCGTCGGCGGACGGCTTCGTGCTGTGGACGCGGCTCGCGCCGCAACCGCTATCGAACGATCCGGACCAACCCGGCGGCGTGCGCCCCGATCGATACGCGCTCCGTTACGAGATCGCGACCGACCCGGCGCTGCGCAACGTCGTGCGCACCGGCGAAGCGCCGGTCGACGCACCGTTCGCATATTCGGCGCACGTCGAGATCGCCGGGCTCGCGCCGGGTCGACCGTACTGGTACCGCTTCACGTGCGGCGACGCGCAGAGTCGAGTGGGCAAAGCGGCGACGTTGCCGGGCAGCGATGCAGATGCAAAGAAATTGACGCTCGCATTCGTCTCGTGCGCGAACTACGAGCACGGCTACTTCGGGGCGTATCGACATCTCGCCGACGAATCGCCCGACCTCGCGGTGTTCCTCGGCGACTACATCTACGAGTACATCGAGAAAAGTCCGACGAAAGTGCGCGCCCACAGCGACGGCGTCGAAGCGTCGACTTTGCCGCTGTATCGCAACCGTTATGCGCAGTATCGAACCGATCCCGATCTGCAGCGGCTGCACGCCGAGGTGCCCTGCATCGTCACGTGGGACGACCACGAGGTGCAGAACGACTACGCGGACAAGTGGTCGCAGACGTTCGACGATCCTGCGGTGTTTCTGCAACGTCGCGCCGCCGCGTATCAAGCGTTCTACGAGCACATGCCCGTGCGCCCCAGCCGCTCGCTGCCGCACGGACCCGACATGCGCGTTCACGACCGGTTCCGGTTCGGCCAGCTCGCCGAGATCTCGCTGCTCGACGGCCGTCAGTATCGCAGTCGCGCGGCGTGCTACGGACCGCCCGATCACGGCGGCAACCGCAACGAGTCCGACGCCAGTTGCCCGGAGTTGCGCGAAGCGTCGCGATCGTTGCTCGGCGATGCCCAGGAGAAATGGCTCTACGACGCGCTGGCGCAATCACCGCGCGCTGGAACCTGATCGCACAGGACGTGCTGATGGCGCAGCTGCGCGAACGCACGCGCACCGGCGACATACAGTATTGGGTCGACGACTGGAACGGCTATCCCGCCGCACGGCAACGGCTGATCTCGCATCTGCACTCGGCGCGTGTCGCGAATCCGGTCGTGCTGACGGGCGACATCCACTCGTTCTGGGCCAACGACCTGAAGCTCGACTTCGACGACGCGGCATCGCCGGTCGTTGCGACCGAACTCGTCGGCACGTCGGTGTCGGCGCATCCGCCGCCGTACGACCTGTTCCTGAAGTTCCTCCCCGACAATCCGCACGTGCGTTATTTCGAGAGCCGCAAACGCGGTTACGCGATGCTCGACATCGACGCAAAGACGATCACTGCGCGCTTCCGCGCGCTCGCCGATGTCACCGATCCCGCCACCGAGGTTGAAACGTTGAAGTCATTCGTAGTGGAAGACGGCCGTCCCGGCGTCGTCGCCAGTTCCAGTTGATGTACCGCGTCGTCCTTGCCCTCTTGCTGCTGACGGTCGCGAACGCAGCGTTCAGCGACTGGCACGCGTTGTCGACATTGCAGCAGAGCGGCGCGCGCGTGAGCGCCGCCGCCGTCGACCTCTCCGACAATGCGGTCATTCAGCAACTCAACGCCGACGTCCGCCTCACACCCGCGTCGCTGACGAAACTGGCGGTGGCAGCCGCCGCGCTCAGCGTGTGGCCCGCCGACAAGATGTTCAAAACGCAACTGCTGGCCGCCGGCACCCTCGATGAAGGACGGCTGACGGGCGACCTGTATCTCGTCGGCGCCGGCGACCCGTCGCTCACCGGCGAAAGTCTGTTGTCGTTGGCGGCACAAGTGAAAAGCGCCGGCATCACCTCGGTGACCGGCAAGCTGTTCGTCATTCCGTCGCCGTTCGCGACCGTCCGCTGCGAAACGAAGGATCGGTGCGAGGCCGGCATGCGTAGCGATACCGCGTACGACGCGCCGCTCGCATCGATCGGCACCGACTTCGGCACCTGGTGCGTCGATGTGCGCGCCACCCGCGTCGGAAAACCGGCCGCGGTGACCGGCTGCACCACGCGCTTGCCGATCGCCGTTCAAGGCATCGTGTCGACGACCGCGTCCAGCAAAGGCGCGGCGTTGCGCGTCGAGCGCCTGACGATCGACGGGGACGACACGCTGCGCATCGGCGGCACCCTGGAAGAAGGCATGACCCAGATCGTGTATCGCGCGATGTCGGACCCCGCACGCGGCGCCGGCATGCTGTTGCGCGCGTCGCTGCTCGACATGGGTATCCAACTCGCCGGCGGCGTTGCGGTAGAAGACGGCACGCCACCGGCCGCCGCGTACATGGTCGCGAAAGCACAGGGACTGTCGCTGAAAGAACAACTCGGCCGGATGCTGCGCTTCTCCAACAACTACATCGCCGACGTGTTGACGCTGACCATGGCGGCGGAAACCGGCAACAAACCCGCCAGCCTCTCCGACGCTGCGAGGACGCTGACCAGTTTCATGGTGCGCACACAAGGCAAGCAGCGCCAAAAGGGTTTGACGCCTCCGCTGCTGATGAGCGGCAGCGGTCTCACGCCCGAAAACGAACTGTCTGCCAACGACCTCGTCCGGCTGCTCGCCTACGAGTATCACGACACGCGCAACTTCGGATCGTTCTACGGCGGTCTCGTCGTACCGCGCCAGAGCCCGTTCATCTTCCTTCGCAACGGCAGCGCCGGCTGGCAGGATCGCATCGCGCTGAAGACCGGCACCATGGACGATCCACACTCGGTCTGTGGAATGGCTGGATTTCTGCGTAAGAAAGACGGCGGCTGGATCACGTTCGCGGTGATCGTCAACGGCGGCGTCACGCAGACGAAACACGTGCCGCTATACAAAGCGCTCGAAGCCATCCGGACGGACATCGAGCAGTTGCTGGTTCGATACTGAGGCGTGAGCTGCGATCGGCTGCATGTGAGTTACTTGTATCGCGCCACTGTAAACCTGCTCATTTTTCTGCCGTCGCAATCCCGATATCGTCGCCGGACTTTTTTGGAAACGGAACACCCTCGGATGCATCTCTTCAAGACTCTGTTTCGCGCGAAGCTCCGTCATCGCTCTGTCGGCTGCTTTTGCGTCTCCGCTCGCGTCGGCCGGCTTGATCCAGTACGACAACTGGTCGGGCAACGTCACCGCGGATTACCACGTGACCATCAACGACAACGTCGCCAATTACTTCACCGTACACATTCAGGTGGATCCCGGTTATCAGGCCGACGTGCTCGCGTTCGGTTTCAACAACGGCGATCGTTACAACAGCAGCGCAGATCTCGGCTTCACGGCGGTCAGCCCTACGGCGAGCGGCTATGCAACGGGCTACCCCGAGTTCTTCTTCGACACCGCGAGTTGCGGTACCGGCTGCAACTGGAACGGTGTAGTCAGCGCGTTCGATACCGTCATCAAGCTCCAATCGCCGGGCGCCGGAAACGGCATCTGGGAAGACATCACGTTCCGCATCACGCGGCTGGCAACCGACAGCCTGGCGCTGTTCGGAACCGTGGGGCTGCGCTCGCAGAGCGTCGGTACCGACGCATGCACTTCGTGCAGCGGAAGCGACAAGGCGTTCGCTGCGGTGAGCCCGCCGACACAAGTGCCCGAGCCCAGCACCTCGAGCCTTCTGATTGGCGCGTTGCTCGCGTTCGCCGCCATTCGACGACGCACGACGGCGTAGCACGCCAGCGACCGGGAAAGAGGCCGACCATCGGCCTCTTTTCGTTTTTGCGCGTAACAACGCTGCGGATCTGACGCCGTCCCCGCGAAGGAATCGCACGTCAACGAGCCAACGCCCTTGAGCCGGCGGCGCAGGCCGTGTTGAATGCCGCCATGTCGTTGCGCCGCCACATCCCCGAACTCGCCATCGAATGGGCAGAGCACGAGCCCGACCGCGCCTGGCGCGTGGTCGACGGATCGCTGTGCTTCGCAGACATATCCGGATTCACGGCGCTCGCAGAGAGGCTCGCACTGCGCGGGCGTTCGGGCGGTGAGGAACTCGTCGAAACGCTGAGCCGCGTCTTCGCCGCGATGATCGAGATCGCACACGATCACGGCGGCATGCTGCTGAAGTTCGGCGGCGACGCGTTGCTGCTGTTTTTCGACGGCGACGATCACGCGCGGCGCGCGGCGGGTGCGGCCGTAGAGATGCGCCGCGCGTTGCGCAAAGCCGCCGAACTGCCGAGTTCGGTCGGGCCGCTGCGCCTCTCCATGTCGGTGGGCATCCACAGCGGCGACGCTCACTTCTTTCTCGTCGGAACGTCGCATCGGGAACTGGTTGTGCTCGGTCCGGCGGCAACCGCGGTCGTCGCGGTCGAAAGCGCCGCTAACTCCGGCGAGATTCTGCTGAGCGCTGCTACCGCCGCGGCATTGCCGGAATCCGCAAGCCGCCCACACGCCGACGGCATGCATCTGCTGCGCTGGCGCCGCTCGCCGGTACCGACGCAACCGTCGACCTGTAGTGCCGGCAGACGCGTCGCTGATCGCATCGCTATTTCCGAAGCAACTCGGCGAATACCTCTCGAACGCACCCGAACCCGAACATCGGGTGGTTTGCATCGCCTTCATCCGTTTCTCCGGCACCGATGCTTTTCTGCAGCAGCATGGCGCTGACGAACTCGCAAAGGCGCTGCAAGTCACCGTCGGCACGGTGCAAGACTGTCTCGACGCCGAGGGCGTGACGTTGCTCGCGATCGACATCGACCGCGATGGCGGCAAATTCTTCGTAGGCTCCGGCGTGCCGTTCGCCCACGAAGACGACGAAGGCGTGATGCTGCGCGCGCTGCGCCGCATCGCCGACGCGCGGTTGCCGTTGCCGCTGCAGATCGGCGTGAATCGCGGACACGCGTTCGCAGCCGAGGTCGGTGCGCCCACCCGCGCGGCGTACTCGGCGATGGGCGATACCACGAACACCGCCGCGCGCATTACCTCGAAGGCGCCGCCGGGCGCGATCTATGCGCACCCTTCCGTGCTCGACCAATCGCTCACGCTGTTCGACGTCCGCCCCGTCGGACCGTTCTCGTTCAAGGGCAAGAAAGCACCGATGCTCGTGTACGACGTCGGCGCGGAGATCGGACCGCGGCGCCGTGAGGGTCTGCAGGTCGACGCGTTCATCGGCCGCGCCAACGAACTCGCTCTGCTGCGCGATGCGATCGACTCGGTCTACAAAGGGCGTGGCGCGGTGTTGTCGGTCGTCGGCGACTCCGGCGTCGGGAAAACACGCCTGCTGCGCGAAGCAATCGCATTGCTGCCGGAGGATCGCATCGTGTCGTTGCGCGCGGAACCGTACGGTGCGAACGCGCCGTTCCGCCTGGCGCGCGACCCGCTGCGCCGGTTGCTCGCGATCGACCCGCGCGATCGCGATGCCGCCAACGCGTTGCTGGATCGCATCGCCGAATCGGATCCGGCGCAACTGCCGTGGGCGTCGCTCATCGGCGAAGCGTTGCAGATCGATACGGAGCCGTCGCCGGAAGTGGCCGCGTTGCAACCCGGCTTCCGAGCCGAGCGACGCGGCGCCGCGTTGACCGCTCTGATCGCTGCGCGCCATGGTCACCCCCTGGTGTTCGTCGTCGACGACGCACAGTGGGCCGACGAGGCATCGTCGGAGTTGTTGTCGTCCATCGCGCGCAGTTGCCACAACCGCGGGTGGTTGATGCTCGTCTCGCGTCGCAACGTCGATACGGGTTTCCGCCCCGGTCCGGACTTCGAGTTGCCGATCGGCCCGATGCCCTCGGACGACATCCGTCGACTCATCGAGCTGGCAAGCGAAGCGGCACCGTTGCGCGCGCACGACGTCGACGAGGTGGTACGCCGCTCCGGCGGCAATCCGCTGTTCGCAACCGAGATCCTGCGCACGGCGCGCGATGTGGGATCGCTCGATGCAGTGCCGCTGTCGCTGGAAGCGACGCTCGCCGTGCAGATCGACGCGCTCGACGCCGCGGCGCGCAAGCTGTTGCGTTACGCATCGGTGCTCGGGCGAGAGTTTCCGCGTGCGGTGCTCGAGGCGATCGTGCGTACGCACGCGCAGCGACTCCGACCTCGCGGCGCTCGAGCGGCTCGACGAATTTCTGGCACTCGACGGCGATCAGCTGCGATTCAGGAACGGTCTCGTGCGCGACACCACATACGAATCGGTGGCGTTTCGGTTGCGCACGCAACTGCACGCGGCCGCGGGCGCCGCGATCGAACGCCGCGGCGAAGACAGCGCCGACGCGCTGGCCCTGCACTTCTCTCGCGCCGGCGACGCCGAGCGCACGTGGCGCTATGCGCGAGTCGCGGCCGAACGCGCTCGCAAAAGTTATGCGAACATCGACGCCGCGCGTTACTACGAGATGGCGCTGGCGGCGGCGAAACGCATATCGGCGCTCGACCATCGCGAACACGTTTCCGCATGGACCGAACTCGGCGACACGCGCGAACTCGCCGGTTTGTTCGGCGCCTCGTTCGAAGCGTATCGACACGCGCTGCAGTTGGCGGGAGACGACGCGGTACTGCGCGCCGATCTGTTGTTCGGTCGGGCGCGCGCCAAGGAGCGGGCTGGCGAATTTTCCGCGGCGCTGCGCGATCTCACCATCGGTCTACGTCTGCTGAACGACCACACTACGCCGCAAGCCGCGCAGGCTCGCGCACGCCTGCAATCGTTCGCCGCGATGGTGCAGTTCGGGCAGGATCGCCCGCGCCGCGCGCTTGCGCGTGCGCAGGTCGCAGTGGCTGAAGCGCGCAGTGCCGATGAGCGCGTGTCGTTGGGACGCGCGCTGATCGTGTTGGATCTCGCGCGCACCGCTCTCGAGGGGCCCGGCGACGGCGCCTACCTGAAAGAAGCGCTCGAGATCTTCGAAGCGATCGGCGACCTGCGCATGCAGGCGAACGTGAGGGCGAATCTGGGATTTCTGAATGCGCACGCGTGCCGTTGGGACGAAGCGGTCGAGTGGCTGCGCTCCGGCCGCGAACTCGACCTTCGCACCGGTGATTCGGTGGGCGGCGCCTATGCCGGATTGAACATCGGCGAGATCCTCGTCAATCAGCGCCGTTTCGGCGAGGCGGAGACCTTGCTTCAGGAGGCGCGCCGCGCGATGCAGGCGGCCGAATTCGACGAAGGCGTGGCAGTCATCGATATTCAGCTCGCACGAATCCTCATCGAGCGAGGGCAGTTTGCTGCTGCAGAAGCGTCGATGTCGCACACCGCGGCCGAGTTCACTCGTCTGCAGAAGCACGCGTTTGCGCTGGAAGCGACCGTGGTGCTCGCGGAAGCGCGCTTGGACCAGGCGAACGCCGCGGCGGCGCTCGACCTGCTCGACCGCGCCGCGCTGGCGGCCGGTCAGGACGCGAACCTGATCCGGCCACGAACCGCGCGCGTACGAGCGCGCGCGCTCGCGGCGCTGGGTCGCATCTCGGATGCAGAGAATGAAATCGACAACGGCATCGTCGCGGCGCGCGAACACGCGTTGCGTTACGACGAAGCGCTGCTGCTGGCGCTACGCGCCGAGATTGCTACCGGACGGACGCGCCGCCGAAGACCGCGCGTTGGCCACGCAGATGCTCGAGAGTCTCGGCGTGCATCGCACGCCGAGACCTGAGCAAAATCCGATGGTTGCAGCCGGAAGCTGAACCGCGCGTCAGTTGCGACGCGCGGCGTAGTCACCCTGGACGTAGGCGTCCTCGATCGACCTGAATCTTGATCGCCGAGCTGCTTCACTGTTCGGCGCACCAGACAGCCGGCCTGAGTACCGGCGGGTGTCGGAGATTCCTGATCAATGGGAGACGGCGACCCGTCGAGTCCGAGTGAAGGTCCCGTCGTACCATACTCCGGAATGATTTCGGACACAGGTCGAGATCGAGCGGCGTCGGGCTGCCGTTCAGGAAGAACTGCTCCGTGCGCGGTGATCGCTTCGATTCCGAGCGCGCGGAATGGCTTCGAGCGGGCCATTCCCAGTGGAACGCGAACGCCATATGCGTGCCCTGATCCAGCGGATCGTAGGCGAAGTTGGTGCACGTCCCGGCGAACACCGGTCGGACACGTCGTCGAAACGACGTACGGTACGGCCGACGCACTCCGCCCCGACTGCGCGGTGCGGATCGCTACGTTGGCGAGCCGCGTGCCGTTGAGTACGAGCCCGCTCGGCCGGTCGTCACCAAATCGTATTGTCGCGCTGGAACAGCCGAGATTGCCGCTGCGCACGACCTTGAACGGCGCGCGAACTGACGGAGCCGTACCCGGACGCCGACGCTGTCAGAACGCAAGCGTCAGACCGCGGCGCCCGTGAATCGAATTCGCGGCACCAGTCGAGTCGGTTGTCACGGTCGGCGGTGCCAGCGCACACGGTCGCGGAGACGCACTCAGCGATACGGCGGTCCCGACTGCGCCGCCATCCGTTCTGCAGCAATTGCACGCTCACTGGAGCGCCGTTCGAATTCAGCGGCGAGCCCGTGATCTGTCGAGCCGATGAACGCGTCCTTCGGCTGCGTCACGAACTTGATCGAGCAGCTGGACGCCGAGAGGGAGTGACATGGAAGGCCGCAATCGAGAGTCGAACGACTGACTGGCCGGTCCTGGCGCGCCGGTCCACGCGATACGCAAACCAGTCAATCGACAGCGAGACGCACTGGTCTGGTGACCTTCACCGTCAGCGTGATGGTGACCGAACTCTTCGTCGGCAATTGCTTGGTGAAGACGCAGCCCGAGTGCCCGGCCCTCAGCCCCGCGGTCGAACAGCTGCCCGCTGGACCTCCTGCCGAGGCGCTCGTGACGGTGAAATACGGGGATGTCGTCCAGTCGACCTCGAACGAGTTGGCATTCGAGTTGCCGGTGTTCGGTGATCGTTGCGAAAACCATTGTCGTCGGAGTCGACAGCGGTGCAGGGACGGGGTCACCGACAAACTGATCGTCTTTCCCGCGGCGCTGGCCGGCAGCGCGAATGCCGCCAGGCACGACAGCAATGCGGTGAGCAGCCCGAATGGAACGGAGGCAGCAAAAACCCGACTTCTTCGATTGCATGTGCAGATTCCTGAGGAAAGACAAATTGCTTCTTAGCGCCGCGTCAACGGCAGCCGCACCGAATGACCAGGGAGTTGTCCGGACACCGTGGAAGATTTCTTTTCATCCAGACCGCGTTACGAACGCTGTTTCTGCGGCCCCCCATCCGCTGCGATCGACTCTGACGTTCGATTCACTGCGGGCGTTCGATGTTTCGATCCTACACAAGCGCGCGGTGCGACGGAAGGCGATACGGCACGGTCGCTACAACAACATTACACGGTCGCCGCCCTCAGTTGGTGCGCGACGCTTCGTCCTCGATCCATCGGAACACCTCGTCGAGGCGAGCGCGCCGTTCCGGCGCGAGGTAGGCGAAGTTCAGGCCGCGCTCGGTGAACTCCCAGTAGTGCGGACGCGTTTCCGATTCGAGTTCTTTCTTCAGCCGCAGCAATCGAGGCATTCGCTCGCCGGCCAGGTCGCGGCAGATCCGCCGCGCCCGCTTCTCGTCGTTGCGAACGCTGAACAGCGTCGCGAGCTGCAGCTGCGCTTTGCGCACGCCGAGCAGACTCTCTTCCTGCGTCTCGCTGCGGATCTCGAGGTCGAGGTCGAGCACGATGGTGAGCAGGTCGTCGGTCAGCCGCGGAGCGCTTTCGAGACTCGATTCGACCAGCCGCGTCAGATCGCCCGCCGCCGTTTCCAACAGAAACGACTGGCCGCGCTTGTGCGCCATCTGGCCGTAGTACTTGAAGTGGGCCGCGATCTCGAGCACCGATACGTCTGCGCCGCCGCGCATCAGCGCGTCCGACATCAACCAGTACTGATTCATGACGTAGTACGAGGTGCGATTGTCCGCGGCATTGATGGCGGTGCGCAGGTAGCTGTTGAAGCAGCGTATGCACAGACCCAGTACATGGTTGTTGGTTGCGCCTTCCTGCACCCCCACCCGGCCGGTGTTTATCGCAATGAGATTCGCCACCTCCCGCGCATCCGGTACACAGTGGGTCATCAGCGATAGGTACTGGCGGAACACCTTCACTTCGAACCAGAGCCGCTGCTCCTCGACTTCCGCCAGCACGCTCGGCGCCAACGACACGAAATCGGCATCGTCGGCCACCGCGCCCGCTACGCCGAACCACGTTTCCGGCAGCTGCGGTCGCAACGTCTGGTAATCGGTCACCAGTTCCTTGAGCGCGTCGACGCACGCCATCGCGATACTGCGGTCGCTCTGTTCGGTTGCGCTGCGCGCGACGTCCTGCAGCTCGTCGACCGCTTCCATCACGCGGTGTTTCACGTCCGCACCGGCGTTGCGGCGCGCGCGCTGCACGTATTTGTACGCGGAGCCTCTGATCTTCTCGATGATCGACAGCGGCGACAGAAACCGGAACACGAACGTGAAATACGGCAGCAGCATCAGCAGACACACCGTCACCAGCAAAAGGGTGATGCCGAACGCGGCGCCGGGAAGGTGCGCCGTCTCGCCCGTTTCGCGGCTGACGCCGACCCAAACGCACTGCAGTGTCGTCACCACGAACAACGACATCGCGGCGATGTTGATCGGCTCGGTGACGAACAGCCACGTGATGCGGTAGTTGTATCGGGTGGCCGCCAGCTCGACGATGATCGCCGACACCGTGATTGCCATCGCCAGCAATCCGGCCATCACCTGCGACGCGCTCATCAGGATGTCGGCTTCCGAGTCGTGATCGAACCGCGACAACCAGTCCATTGGGTCGCTGAACACCGAAATGCCAACGCCTTCGAACAGCGCACTCGCCGCGAAGATCACGCACGTGGCCGCCGCGAGCAGCACGAACGACAGTGCCGGGATGCCCGCCGCGAATTGACGCGAACGGGGTCGCGCACTCGTTGCCGGCTGCGATGACGACGTCACGCGGCGGCGCTCGGCGTGTTTCGATGCGGCATCGGGTCCTCGTTCGGGTCACAGATGGCGCGCCATCTTGCCCGAAAAGGCGGCCGACCTGCAGCCGTCGGCCATCAATGTTCTAATGCGTCACCGCAGATTCTGGAACGAGGAGCCACGCCGTGCTGAACAAACTCGACGACTACCCCATTCACCAGACGCCGGAACCGATCGCGCACGCGGCGACGAGCGACCGCAACGTGTACGACCGCACCTGGTTCAACGGCTACTCCGGTGACGGTGCGTATTACTTCGGCATCGGCATGGCGATCTATCCGCACCGCGGCATCCTCGATTGCGCATTCAGCGTCGTCGAACGAGACGCTCGCCAGCACTGTTTCTACGGTTCGCGCCGCGCGCCGATCGAACGTACCGACATGCAGGTCGGACCGTTTCGAATCGAAGTGGTGGAGCCGCTGAAGCGGACGCGCGTCGTGCTCGACGACAACAGCAGCGGTATCGCGTGCGACCTGACGTTCTCGGCGCGCAGCGCCGCCATCCAGGAAGCCCGACAGACGCTGTGGTCCGGTACGCGCCGCGCGATGGACGCGACGCGCTTCGATCAGTTCGGTCGCTGGTCCGGCACGGTTCGCCATCCCGACGGCGAGATCAAAGTGAACGAGTGCTACGGCACCAAGGATCGCTCGTGGGGTGTGCGCGGCGTCGGTGAACCCGAATCCGGCGGCGCGCCGGTGATGCCGAGCGGCATCATGTTTCTCTGGGCACCGCTGTTCTGGGACGATCACATCACGCACGCGATCTTCTTCGACGGCTCGAAAGGCGAAGCGCTGGTGCGCGAAGGCATCGTCGCGCCGCTGTATCCGAACGAAGCGGCGGTGCCCAGCGTGCAGAACAGCAGCGACGAGCGCATGGCCACCGCGCGCCATCGCGTGCAGTACCACCGCGGCACCCGGCTCGCATCGTCTGCGGAAATCGATCTGGTGAGCCTGGCCGGCGAGACGCGCACCATCGCAATGGAACCGATCCTCAAATTCCAGATGAAGGGTCTCGGCTACGGTCACCCCGAATGGGGTCAAGGCATGTGGAAAGGCGAACAGGCGTTCGGCCACGAGTCGTTCGATCCGCGCCAGCTCGATCTGCTCGCCCGCGAGAACCTGCACGTGCAGCAGGTGGTCATCGCGAACGACGGCAAGCGGAAAGGCATCGGTGTGCTCGAGCAGATCGTGGCAGGTCCGTACGCGCCGGCCGGATTCAAGGAGTTCTTCGACGGCGCCAAGGGATGACGGCCCGCTGACGACCCGATTCAGTCGCGAGGTCGGGCGCCAGCGCTACGGCAACCCCGCGTGTGCAGCGTCCACTGTCGCGATCAACAGGTTGCCTTTCGGCGCGGCCGCTGCTTCGTGCGCGATCGACGTCTGCGCCGTCAGCATGAACAGCGTGCGGCCGTCGTCGCCGCCGAGCATGCACGCGTAGCACGGCTGTCCCGTATCGATCACCTCGAGCACCTTGCCGCCTTGCGCGATCAGCGCGCACTCGGGCGCGATCGGATTCGCGATCCAGATGTTGCCGTTCGCATCCAGCGCGATGCCGTCGGGCACCCGCGGTGACAGCTCGGCCCACACGCGGCGATTCGTAAGCGTACCGTCGGCGCCGATGTCGAACGCGGTGAGCCGGCTGCCGAGCGTTTCACCGAGGATCAGCGTTTTGCCGTCCGGCGTAATGACGGAGCCGTTGGGAAAATGCATGTCGGACGCCGCGACGCGCACGGTTCCGTCGGGAAGTACGCACGCGAGCTTGGCGGTGGGGTGATCGGCGATCACCGATTGCACGCCGCGGGCTTCCATCTGCGCATCGAGGTCGAACCCGAAGTTGCCGACATACGCCCGCCCCGCGCCATCGACCACCATGTCGTTGCAATGGAAGCCGGCGATGCCGTTGAGATCGGCGTGCAGCGTCATCCTGCCGTCTTTCGAACGCCGCAGAACCTGGCGCTTCGTCATCGATACCACCAACAGCGAGCCGTCGGGCATCCAGCCGAGCCCCGACGGCCGGTCGTCGATTTCGAACTCGGTGCGCAGATCGCCGGCGGCCGACACCGACTTCACCGCGGCGGCGTAGAAGTCGCTGAACCACAACCGTCCCGCGCGCCAGCGCGGCCCTTCACCGAAGTAGATTCCTTCCGCCAGAACCCGTGTCGCGCGCGCCATGGATCGAAGCCTCCTGCCGATGTCGTATCGAAGTTCGAACGTTACGGGAAATGTCGCCAGATGCGTACTGACACCAGGCTGTCACGCATCGACCTGCACTGCGGGACAACTCGCCGCCAACATGCGCGGCATCGATGGCTTGCAGGGGCTGGAGCGACCGTCGTTATGAGACGAGCTTCGGCAGTACCCGCTCGGTCAGCAGCATGAACGTCTCGTGGCTGAGCGGCGACGCGATGAGGTAGTCGAGGCCGATCGTTTCGCGCAGCTCGGTCAATTTGTCGGTGACCTCTTCCGGCGTGCCGAAAATGATCGTGTCGCGCAGGTAACTCTCGATCGGATCTACGCCGTCGACGTCGCGGCCGCGGGCATATGAATCGATCGTCCACTGTGCACCTTCGCGCGCCGTGGCGATCGCCGCCTCTCGCGTCTTGCCGATGGCGAGCAGACGCGCGATCGGCAGATCGCGCCCTTCCACAGAAAAGCCGTGCGCCCGCAACGTCGACTCGTACGACGCGCGCTTCGCGCCTATCTCTGCGTGCGACGAATGCGGATCCTGCAGAATCGAGTGTCCCATCGTCGCTGCGGTGGTAACGGCTTCGGGCGACGTCGCCGCCATCCAGAACGGCGGGCTGGGACGCTGTACCGGTTGCGGCAACACTTCGACGTCGCGCACCTGCCAGAACTTGCCTTCGTGAGTGAAACGCTCGCCGCGCCACGCTTTCGAAACGATCTCGACGCATTCGTAAAGGCGCGCGCGGCTGTCCGCGAAGTCCACTTCGAACGCGCGGAACTCCGTTGCATCGAAACCGCGGCCCGCGCCCCAGTTGAGCCGTCCGCCGGAGAAGATGTCGAGCATGGCGAGTTCTTCGGCAAGTCGCAGCGGATGATAGAAGCCGGCAAGCGTCACGGCCGTGCCTATCCGCAGATGTTTCGTGCGCGCGGCGATGTGCGTGCCCATCAGCGTTACCGATGGGCACACGCTGTACGTATTGAAATGGTGCTCTGCGAGCCAGACGCAGTCGTAGCCCGCGGTGTCCATGATGTCGATCCGCTCGAACGCGCGCTGATAGACGACCTCGAGCGGTATCCGCCGCGACCACGAGAAGAACTGCAGCACTCCGAATTTCAGGATGCACCTCCCTGCGTTCGCCGATTCGGCAGGTCGCGCGCGCGTTGCAACAGCGTTCGCAACAGCCGGCGCAGACTGTCGCGCGCCTGCTCCGGTTCGCCGAGCGCCGGCAACACGTCCGCGATCGCTTCCAACGTCGACACATAGTCGCGACGCGGTTCCTTCCGCAGACGACCGTACATCGACGGCTCGCGCGGCGTCAGCACGACCCGCGGCAATCGCAGCAGCCAGGCATTGCGCCACCACAGCGTTTTCGCCTGGCTCCACGTGCCGTCGAGCACGATGATGCCGTCGAGGCCGTGTCGCTGCAGGTCCCGCAACCTGCCTTTGCGATCGATGACGAGCACCGGTCGGCTCTTTGCGTCCTCCGGAATTTCGACCTGCAACTTCGCAGCCGCCAGCACGGCCCAGCGATCCTTGTCGGCATCCTTGATGCCCAACGCGTGATCGAGCGAACCCCACGACAGTCCGCCGCGCGTTTGCGCGTTCGGGAGCGTCAGTTCCACGAGCTTGGCCGTGCCGAGAATCTCGTCGTCTTCCTGTGGATGTTGCAGCATCACGACGCGCAGCCGCGTTTGCACCGGCTCGACGCGATCGCAGATGCAGATCGCGACCGGCTTGGTGCAACGCGGACACACCGGCGTCTTATCGGCCATCGAAATACCTCAGGTAGCGCGTGATTCTACTGCACCGACGCGCGGCGCTTGCGGTCACGCCACGGCTTCCGCACTCTGGCCGCCAGAAACCGCTTCGGCAAATCGAATGTCAGTCCAGATCGTCGCCAGCGAGTGTTGCGCCGGTCGTTATCCGCAGAACACCGGCGCCGGCTTCGCGTATTGCCTTCGACAGTCGTTCCACGGCATCGAGTTCGACGTGCACCTCACCGCGGACGGACACGTGGTGGCGCATCACGACTATCGCCTGAACCCGCGCGTCGCACGAGATCGGTCCGGCGCCTGGGTCGAAGCACCGGCGCCGGCGATCTGTACGCTGACCCTGGCCGAACTGCAGACATACGACGTCGGGCGGTATCGGCCGGGTGCCAGGGAACTGGACGAGTATCCGGACTATCGGGCGTTGGACGGCGAACCGATTCCAACGCTGCGCGACCTGCTCCGCGTGTACTCGGACGAACGCGCCAGCGCAACGCTCTGGATCGAGATCAAGACGTCCCCGTATCAGCGCGATATCAGCTCGCAGCCCAACGAGCTCGTCAGGCAGGTGGTAGAAGACGTGACGTCCGCTGGCCTGCAGCACCGAACGGTTCTGCTCGCCTTCGAATGGGACACGCTGCGTTTCGCTCGCTCCATCAGCAGCGAGATGGCGACGGACTTCCTGACGCTCGATCCCGCGCACGTGGTTGCGCTGAACCGGAACCTCGGCCCGATCGATCCATACCTTCTATACGGCGAGTTCGACCCGCGGCGCTTCGGCAACAGCATTCCTCGCGCGATAAAGGCCGCCGGCGGCGATTGGTGGGGGCCGTTGGTTCACGATGTTGGAGCTGGCGACGTCGCAGAGGCACACGAACTCGGACTGCGCGTGAATCTCTGGAACGTCGACTCCAACGACGCCGCGATGTCGCACGCGCTCTCGCTGCGCGCCGACGCGATTACGCTATCGGACCCCGACCTGCTCGTGAGAAAGCTGGCGCAACGCTGAAACGCCTACTTGCGCACGTAGGCGCACAGCTTGTTGCCGTCGGGGTCGCGCACGTACGCCGCGTAGAACACCGGATCCATCCCCGCACGCACGCCCGGCGGACCTTCGCAAACACCACCGTTTGCGAGCGCCGCTGCATGAAACGAATCGACGGCCGCACGCGTTTCAGCCAGTACCGCGAGCATCACTCCGTTGCCGGAGGTCGCCTCTTTCTTGTTGAACGGCTGGGTCAGAAAGAACATGCCGCGATCGCCCTTGCGGCCATAACCGGTCCACGTGTCGCTGGTCGTGGTGCGTTCGCCACCGAGCGCACCGAATACCGGGTCGTAGAAGCGGATCGACCGCTGCATGTCGTTCGTGCCGAGGGTGCTGTAGCTGATCATGCCGACTCCCGTCCCCATGAAAAGGACGGGAGTCTAGAGCTATTCGCGCCCGAATCCGACTGCGCCTCAGAAGCTGCGGTCTGTCCTACATGCGAACAGACCTGCGACTCTTCGACAGATTCCCATGCCGCCAGACCTCACCGGTAGATGCCAGGGTGGCGACTGGAGAGGCTCCGGGCATGAACGAACGGCGAGCACTCGTTCCGAGGCTGGTGCTGCTCGCGTTCGCTTCGTGCTTCGCAGGCTCGACATTCGCCGACGACTGCTTCTGGTCGCATATCGATCATCGGGTCGGCTACGACGAATCCGGCGCGTGGAATCCGAACGCCTACCGAGGCCTCGTCACGACGCTGACCGTTGCCGAAATCGGCGCCGCCGCGTGGGAAGGATCCGAGTCGCGCATGGGCCGGACGCTGTGGCAAGGCATCGACTCCGAGTTGATTGCCGGCGTCGCTGCCGACGCAGGCAAATATCTGTTCACCCGGGTGCGACCGAGTACCGCGAACGACGCCTGCCGCTGGTTCGATGGCGGTTCCAACTACAGCTTTCCAAGTGGCGAGGCGGCGGTAGCTGCCGCGCTCGTCACGCCGTACATCCTCGAATACGGACGCGAACACCCCGCCGCCTATCTGCTGGCACTGGTTCCGCTGTACGTCGGGGCCGGGCGCGTGAAGAATCAGGCCCACTGGCAATCCGATGTCATCGCCGGCTGGTTGATCGGCGGTTCATCCGGCTGGTACGCTCGCGACCGCGAAACGCCGATCACTATCGAGTTGCTTCCGGCTGGCGCGGCCATCGGTTTTCGCAAGCGGCTCTGACCCCTATCCGGACGTGCGCCTCAGCGACATCGTTTGGCCGGTCCGATCCACATGCCAACGATCGGGTCTGTCACCCTCCACCAATCGTGCTTTTTCAAATTCACAGCAGGCGGAACCGTTTCATGGCGTTTCATTCATTGATGATGCAGCTGGTGGCCGACCTGCGAACTCAGCTGGGATCCGCACCGACTGTCGTCGAACTCGGCAACCAGACATTCAAACCGCGATCAGCCGATATCGACAACGTGGAGGCGCTGCTTCTCCGCCAGTCAGTCGTCCTTCGACAAAGCGCTGCTCCGAGACATTGCTGTGCGCACGGGTGAAGCGCTGGGCGCCAGTACCGCCGACTTCTATCGCGCGATCGGCTTCACCGCGTATCGGACGATCGACGTCAATTCGCGGTACGGCAGCCTGGTGATGGATCTGAATCGCGACATCGCCTCTCACTACGGATTCCGCGAAACGTTCGATCTGGTCACGAACAACGGCACCGGCGAGCACGTCTTCAATCAAGCCGCGGTTTTCAGCAACGCGCATGCTCTGTGCAAAGTCGGTGGGGTCATGTTGCACGTGTTGCCGTTCGTCAACTATCTGAACCACGGCTTCTTCAGCTTCAACCCGATTCTGTTTCACGACATCGCCGCCGCGAACGGCTACGAGATATTGCGGCTGTCGATCGCCGGCAATCATGGTCTCGAGATCGGTGGCGGCGACCACGCCGCAATGCTGAGTCGCGACGAGTTGCAGGAACGGTGTGCGGTCGACGGGAGCCCAAAGGGTTCACTGCTGCACCTGACGCGCATGGGTAGACGCGGCAAACGAAGCCAACGACCGCTTAGTGTCGCGTTGCGGCGCGTGATGAAGGACGGGCCGAACGTGTCGGTGGTCGCCGCGCTTCGCAGAACGGCCGATGCCCCGTTCGCGTTCCCGATTCAGGGCATGTACGGCGGTACGAACATCGCGGATGCGCAGTTGCGCGACACCTATGCAAACGGCGGCGGTTCCGGCGAATGAACGAAGTCATTGCACGCGCACGCTCGGTGACGCTGGAGGTCGATCCGTTTCCGCACCTCGTCATCGACAACGCGCTCGATGCCGCGCACTACGAGACGCTCGCCGCAGAATTTCCGACCGTCGATGTCGTGAACAGACGCGGTAAGCGGATCAGAAGCAATCATCTGTACCTGCTGTCGGCCGCCGACGTTGCGGAAAACCCCAGCATCACGCCGGCGTGGAAACAGTTCTTCCAGTATCCGGTCACGGTCGAATTCTGGCGCGACATCCTTCCGTTGATAAAGCAGCAACTTCTGGCGATCAATCCCCGCCTGGAGGAACTGGCCGGCCGCCCGCTCGAAGAGTTCCGCGCCGCGACTCGCGATAAGGACAACACATTCGTCGAGGAGATCGCTCTCGATTGCCAGTTCGGAGTCAACTCGCCGGTAACACGCAAATCGACGGTCCGACCGCCGCACATCGATCACCCGACAAAACTCTTCAACGCACTGCTGTACTGCCGCGCGCCGGAGGACGACACGCCTGGTGGCGACCTCGTGCTGTACCGGTGCAGCGGACCCGCGGTCTATTCCGAAGGGTCGAGCATCATGCCGACGCGCGTGGTGGCGGTGAAACGGATCGCGTACCGCGCGAACCGTTTCGTGCTGTTCCTCAACTCGCCAAGGTCCGTGCACGCGGTGGCGCCACGGCCGCCAACGCCCCACGTGCGCCGCTACATCAACTTCCTCTGCGAGTTCAGACAGCCGCTGTTCGAACTCGAACAGCTCTCGACGATCGCGCGGTACTCCGAGACTGCGCGCGCCGCCACCCGTGCGATCTTCAACCGCCCAATCGACGAAGCGGTTCGCGTTTGACGAGTGTTCGTTACGGTGCGACGACGAGCACCTGGAACGTACCGTCGACGGTGTGCGGCTTGCCGTCGGCGTCGACGACATAAGTCGCGGTCGGCAGGTACAAGCGACCGGTTTTCGGATCTTCGGCAATCGTTCGTGCACCGCGTTGCGTCGCTATCCGCTCGGCCACCGTCACGGCCGGTGATCTGCTGATGTCGAGCACGGTGATCTCACCGTTCTTCGCCGCGCTGCCCGCGGTTGCGATGAATACGCGACCACGGCTGATGTCGACGAGCGCAGAATCGGGATGCGGACCGATCGGAATGTCCATTACCTCGCGGCCGTCGTCGGCGCCGATCACCTTCGCAACCTCGTTGGCGCAGGTCGATACCAGCAATCGGCCCGCGGCGATGAATGCGATCGCGGAAGGTTCTTCACATCCCTTCAGATCGAAACGGCGCTCGACGTATGCGTGCGCGTGTCGATCACGGCCACCTTGGCGGCATCCTCGATGTTGACGAAGAGCAGGCCCTTGCCGTCGACGGCCGCGGCTTCCAGCTTGCCGCCGACCGCTATGCGCGCCTCCTCCTTGCCCAGCGTCGTATCGATGACCGAAATATCGCCGCTGTTCGCGTTCATGACGAACACCCGGTCGCTGACGGGATCGTAGATCGCGGCATCGGGATTGGTGCCGACCGGAATCGTCGCCTCGATCGCCCCGGTGGAACCGTTAGCCAGCGTCGTTGTGCCGGTGTTGCCGTTCGTGATCAATACGCGACCACTCGGTAGGACGAAGCTTGCGTGCACGCGGTTGCCTTCCGCCAGTTGCGCGACGCTGCTGTCGTCGACATCGACTGTCATGACGCCGTACGACCGGCTGATCAGCACGCGATGGTGGTCGGCGTCGAAACTCGCATAGTCCCAACCGCCGTCCGGTCCGGGAATCTGTTGAACGACTTTGGGACTCTCCGGTAAATCCGCCACCGCAGTGCCGGCAGACATGACTGCAGCAACGATCAGCACGGGGAAATAATTCGCGTTCATGTGGATGTCCTGTTCGAAGTACGTTGAGAGAAGCGTCCGAATAACGCAGGCAGAAGAATCAGCGCCAACGGCGCCTGCACGAGCAGACCCGAAATGATTGCGATCGCGAGCGGCTGCTGCATGCCCGAGCCGCGACCCAGACCCAACGCCAACGGCAACAGCGCGAGGATCGCCGTCAGCGTCGTCATCAGGATCGGGCGCATCCGGTTCACGCCCGCCTGCACCAGCGCTTCCGTATGCGGCATGCCCTTGCGCCGTCAGCTCGTGATATTCCGAGAAGTAGAAGATCGACACCTCGGTGACGATGCCGACGATCATCGTCAGCCCCATCATCGCGGTGATGTTGAGCTCGGTGCCGGTGGCCCACAGCCCGAGAAAAACCGCCGCAATCGCCAGCAGCGGCATCAACAGAATCGACAGCGCGATGCTGAATCGCTCGTACAGATACAACAGCACCACGAACACCAGCATGACCGCGCTGATGAACACCGCCATCAACCCGCGAAAAGCCTTCTGCTGCTCGGCATAGAGTCCCCCGAGTTCGAAGTAGGCATCCGTCGGCAACAGCCCCGGTGTCGCCAACGCGGTGCGCACATCTGCAATCGTCGATCCCAGATCGCGTCCGGAGATCCGCGCCGTCACCGGGATCATGGTCTTCAGGTTGTCGCGCGTGATCTGCGGCTGACCGATCTGGGTTTCCACCGTCGCGATGCGCAGCAGCGGTACCCGATGTCCGTCCGACGCCGTGACCCATGCGTCGTCCAAGCGCGCGCTCGCCGTCGCGCATGCGTTGCGGCACCCACAGCCGAATGCCGACGCGCTTGACGTTCTCCAGCAGCTCCGTGGTGACCGTACCGGTGAACCACGACGTCAACTGACCGGAGACGACCGCTGGATCGACGTTCTCGAGCGCGGCCTTCGTGCGGTCCACCTGAATCGTCAGCGCGTCGCCCGCGAGATTCACGCCGTCGAACACATCGACGATTCCATCGATGGTGCCGATCTTCTCCGCGACCTTGGGCGCCGTCTCGATCAGCGCACGCAGATCGTCGCCGAACAGCTTGATTTCGATCGGCTGCGGCACCGCCGTCAGATCGCCGATGAGATCTTCCATCAACAGAATCATGTCGATCTCCAGCCGGGGGATCTGCGTTTCGATCTGCGTTCGTACGCGATCCATCACGTCTTCGATCGCGGGCCGCGGGAACGGTTTCAGGCGCACGAAGAAATCGCCCGAGTTCGCCTCGGTGAGACCACCGCCCAATTGCAGGCCGGTTCGCCTCGAATACGTCTCCACGTCCGGATCGGCACGCAGAATGCTCTCGACGTGGCGCAGCATGCGGTCGGTCTCGGCAAGCGACGTTCCAGGCGGCGCGATGTAGTCGAGCACGAAACCGCCTTCGTCCATGTGCGGCATGAAGCCGGTGCCGACATTGCGGTACGCAACGTAGCCGACCACCGCAACGGCAACGACGACGACCACCAGAATTACCGGTCGCGCCGACAGCGCCGACATCGTGTTCCGATAGCGCGGATGCACCGTGCGCGCCATCCAGTCGTCTGCGTCCGAGCGCAGATCGCGCTCGACGACCAGCCGTTCCGCGAGCAGCGGCACCGCGAGCCACGCGATCACGAACGAAATGCTCAGCGCCGACGCCATCGTCAGCGCCAACGCCTGAAAGAAGGCGCCGGTGACGCCGCCGAGGAAGGCCAGCGGCACGAATATGATGATCGTCGCGCCGGACGAACCCGCCAGACGGCCGCGCAAATTCGCGCGCCGATCGCCACAACGTCGCGGAGCGCAAGTCGGCCGACTCCCGCGCCCGGCTCCCGCAGGCGTCGCATGATGTGCTCGATCATCACGATCGAGTCGTCCGCGATCAGCCCGACCGCCGCCGCCATGCCGCCGAGCGTCATCACGTTGAAGCTCATGCCGAGCACATAGAGCAGCAACACCGTGACCGCCAGCGTCGCCGGAACCGTCAACACCGCGATGACGGTGATGCGGGCACTCCGCAGGAACAGCACGATCACCAGCGACGCAAGCACGACGCCGATGACGATCGCGTCGCGCACGCTGCTGCCGGACTCCAGGATCAGTTCGCTCTGGTCATACCACTTGCTCAGCACGATGCCGGGCGGCAGTTTCGACTGGTAGCTCTCCAGCACCAGTTTGACGTTGCGCACGATGTCGACGGTGTTGCCGCCCGGCTGCTGGAAGATCTGCAGCAGCACCGCATCGGCGCCGTCGGCGGTCACTCTCAGCCATTGCGGTTCCGTGGACGCGTACACGCGCCCGATGTCGCGCACCTGTACGACGCCGTTGGCGCCGCTGCGCACCACCGTTGAACCGATGTCGTCGATGCTGTGGAAGCGCGTATCCGACAGCATCAGGTACAGCTTGTAGCGATCCTCGACGCGGCCCGCCGAAGTGAGCACGTTCGCGGCCGAAAGCGCGGCGCTGACCGCCGCAAGATCGAGCCCGTACGCAGCGAGGCGATTGGGATCGACTTCGACGCGATACTCCGAGATTGCACCGCCCTGCACTTCCACCGATCCGACGCCGTCGATCGTCGACAGCAACGGCACCAGTTCATACTGCGCGAGGTCACGCAACGTCACGAGCGAACTCGATTTCGACGTCAGGCTGTAACCGGCCACCGGAAACACCGCAGGATCCATGCGCCGCACGTTGAACGTCGTGCCGCTCGGAAGCTGCGCGAGTGCGTGGCTCACGGCCGACTCGACCAACTGCAGCGCCTCCGCCATGTCGGTGCCCCAGCGGAAATTGATCGACAGTTCCGCACTGCCGCGCGTCGTCGTCGATCGCACGCCAGCCACGCCGCGCACGGCGCGCACCGTCTGTTCGACCGGCTGCGTAATGGCGATGAGCATCTGATCGGCAGGTCGGTCGCCGGCTTCGAGCGCGACGACGATGCGCGGAAAGTCGACGTGCGGGAACAGCGCCACCGGCAGACTGAACGTGGCGACCGCACCCGCGAGCGCGAATGCCGCCAGCAGGAACAGAATCGAGCGCCGGTGGACGGCGGCCCAGTGAGGATTATCGGGCGGCACGATCGAGCGCCACCTGCGTACCGTCGGTCAATTGATAGGCGCCCGATGCGACCACGGGATCGCCCGCTGCTACTTCACCTCGGATCGCAACCTCGCTCGGACGATCGACGAGTATTTCCACATCGACGCGATGCGCATGATCGGAAACCACCGTGAATACATAGTCGCCGGACTCGTCGCGCAGCAGCGCACTCCGCGGAATGACGATCGCATCGACCTTGTCGAGAGCAATCGTGCCGCGCATCTGGTCGCCGATCGTCAGGGCCGCCGCGTCGGCCTCGCCGATCGCCACGATGACGTCCACCAGCCGCGTCGTTGGATTGAGCATTGCGTGCACGCGCTTGGCGGCGCCGGCGAACGACCGACTCGCGTCGAACACGGGCGCGACTTTCACCGCCGCTCCTTCCGTCACGCGACGCGCAGCTTCGGATTCGACGCCGAACCGCACGATCAGGCCCGCGACCGGCGCGAGATTCAGAGCCGGAGCGTCGGCCGCCGTGCGGTCGCCGGCATTGACGAAAACCTGAGTGACGATGGCATCGCGCGTCGCGCGCAACTCCTGCTGCTTCGTATCGGCGCCCACCGACCTTAACGATCGCTCGGTGGCCTGTGCGTCGGAGAGATCGCGACGCGCTTGCGCGACCTGCTCGTCGGTTGCGAGACGGTTCGCGGCCATACGCTGCAATCGCGCCAGCTGCTCCTCCGCGTATCGGACCGCCGCCACCGCTTGCTCCCACTCGAGCTTCGGACCCGGCGCAGTGTCGAGTTCGACGAGGATCTGCCCCATGCGCACGCGCTCGCCCTGACGCACCAGCACGCGGCGAATCACGCCAGCACGCGGCAGCGCAACCACGTCTGCGGCATCCGGATCCGGCTCGACGACGCCGTAGCTGGTGATCTCGCGCTCGACCTGTTCAGCCACCGCGGGCGCGGTGGTCACTGCGACGAGCGCTTCCGATTCCGCATCGGCCTCCGCCGCCCCGCCTGTTCCACGACCAGCATCGTCAGCAGCAGGGCGAATCGAATGGACGCGCTCACGGCGACTCCCGCGCGAGCAGCGTGTCGAGCGCGATGCGGGTTTCCCATAGCGTCTGCTCCAGATCGATCAGTTCGATTTTGTTGGTGACCAGCGCCGAGTCGAGATTGATCGAGACGAGCGCGTCGAGCTGCCCAACGGTGTAACCGAGGCGCGCCTGATCCGCCATGCGCTCGAGTTCCGGCAGGCGCGACCGCAGGTCGACCAGACGCGACTCCGCGATCTGCGCGTCCGCTACCAGGCGCGACACGTCCGAGCGCGTCTGCGCCAGACGGTCCAGATACTCGGCATGCAGCTTTTCGCGGGTTGCCTTTTCGACCGCGATTTCTCCGCGCGCGCCGGTGAAGAGCGGCAGATTGAGCGCGGCGCTGAATCCGGTGGTCCAAACCGAACTGGTGTCGCGAGCCCGGTTCCAGGTCACGGTCAGCGCCGGAAACTGATGCCACACGGCCAGCCTCACGCGCGCTTCCTGACTCTCGTAGCCGGCTCGCAGCGCCAGCAGATCGGGACGCCTCTGCTCTATCGCCGCAACGTCTATATCCGCCGGCATCTCGGGCGCCGCGTCCGCACCGATCAACGGCAGCGCAACCTCCGGTCGCAGCCCGAGCAGACCATCGAGCTCGTGAGCGGTATCGCTGTGCTGCAACTCGAGCTGATACAGCCGGCTGCCGCCGTCGAGTAGCGCACTCAAATCCGTTCCCGCCACGTCCACTGTGAGATCGCCCTCGCCGAGCGCCTTCATCGATGCTTCTGCGCGTGCGGCAAATCGATCGCGCGCGGTTCGAAGCACCTCCAGCTTTCTTGCCTGCGTCCGGTATCGGGTCGCGGCAATGCGCGCTTGTTGGGCGACCTGCCATTCCTGCCAGACCACGTCGAGGCGCACCTGTTCGGCTGCGGCGGTAGCGGCGGCTTGCGTCGGATTGCGCGTGAGAATCGCGCCGAGGTCATAGCCGATGCCGAGCGAATACGCGCGAACCTGCGTATCGGTCTGGTTGGTCGGATTGTCGCTGCCGAGCGATACCTGCGGATCGGGAAACAGGCCGGCCGCGAATACCTGTGCTCGTGCCACACCTCTACCGGCCCGCAGTGCGCGCAAGCCCGGGTTGTTCACAACCGCGACAACCGCCGCTTCATCGATGTCGATGCCGTCGCTCAAATCGAACGGCAACGTCTGCTCGTCTCCGCTTCGCACCATGGTCAGGTCGTTCAGCAGCGCGTCGTCGTCCGGCAACGGTTGCGCGTGATACGCCACGCACCCGCACAATCCGAGGCACGCGAGGAGCGACATGCGAAGCAACCGCGGCATCGCCGGAGGATCGTTCAGCGCGCTGCGCGCGGTTCGGCGGAAACCGTCGCACCGAAATCGACGACGATCGAGGTGCCCGCGCCGTCGAGCGCACTGTCGATGCACAGACGCCAGCCGATGTGCGCGCAGACGCGCTGCACGATGCTGAGCCCGAGTCCGCCCGGCGCGTCATTCCTGCCGTCGCGAATGCGCTCGGAATAGGCGCGGCTGATCGCCTCCGCAGTCATGCCGCGGCCGTTGTCGCGCAGGATGAAGCGGTCCGCTTCCAGTCGTATTTCGATGGTGTCGGCCAGCGAGTGCTGCAGCGCATTGCGGATCAGATTTCCCAACACGATCGTTGCAGGACCCGGTGCTACTGCCGCAACTACCGGCTCGCTTGCTACTACACGGAGTGCTTGATGCCGCGCGCCGTGAATCGCGGGCTGCGATTCGATCAGCTCGGACAGCAGTTCATCGAGGCGACAACGTTCGTCGTCCGGCGCTTCGCGCCTGGGTTCGCGCGCCAGAAACAGCAGCGCCTTGAGGATGTCGTTCATCGATCGCACCGTCGCGCTGATGCGCCGCAACGGCGGCTGACATTCCGGCGGAAAGTTCTCACGTGAATTCAGCACGTCGACCGCGCCGGATATCACCGCGATCGGCGTGGTCAATTCATGCGACAGCGCGTTGACGAATGCGCGTTCGCGTTCGATGAAGCCCTGTATCCGATCGAGCAGACCATCGATCGCGGCCGCGATGTCGCTGACCTCTTTCACTCGATACGCTTTCTGCAATTTCGGAATGCGATCCTGCGCGGGCAGGCGGCTCACGGCCGCTGCCAGATCGAGCACCGAGTCGGCCGCGCGCGCCGCGACGATGCGCGCAGCGATCCATATCGCCGCGGCGAGCGCGAGCACGAACAGCAACATCGCGTTCCATGTCGACTGCTCGATGTCTTCGTTGATCGTCGTGTCGTACGTCAGGAAGCGCCGCTTGCCGCCCGCATCGAGGACCAGCACCGCGTGCTCGCGATCGTCGAACATGGCGTCGTCGTGATATCCCGGGTCGAGACCGCGCAGTTCGACCGGCGCCGTCGAATCGCCGGTCGATGCCAACGACTGCGAGAAGACGCGAAACTCGCCGGTCCCATGCACTTCTCGCGCGTCGAAGTCGCCTTGCAACTGCATCTGATTCGCTTCGGAACTGAGCACCGCGTGCCAGACGGAACGTTCCAGTCGCTCGTTCACGAACACGCTCACGCCGGCAACGGCCAGCGTGATCACGAGCCCGAACGCGAGCAGCAGTCTCGAGACGTGTGCACGTAAGCTGATCTCACGCATCGCTCCCCTCCGCTATGCGATAGCCGATACCGTGAATCGTATGGATCAGCTTTACCGCGTGGTCGCGATCGATCGCACGGCGCAGCATCGACACGTGCGAACGCAGCAGATCGCGGTCCGGAACGTCGTCGCCCCACACTTCGTGTTCGAGCCGCTCGCGGCTGACGATGCGCGGCGACTCGCGCAGTAACAGTTCGAGCAGTCTGCGGCCGATGCGGCCGAGCTGAATCGCCTGGTCGCCGCGCCGGATTTCCTGTGTCTCGGTCTCATAGCGCAGATCGCCGACGCTGCAGTACGCTCGCGCCGCTCACACCCATCCGCGCCCGGCGAACGAGCGCCTCGATCCGCGCTTCGAGTTCGCTCATCGCAAACGGCTTCGTCAGGTAATCGTCGGCACCGTGCCTGAATCCCTGGAGCTTGTGTTCGAGTTCGCCTTTCGCCGTCAGCATCACGATCGGCGTGCTGACGTTCGCGTCGACCCTGAGTCGCTGACACACCACCGGTCCTTCGAGTCCCGGCAGCATCCAGTCGAGGATCACCGCGTCGTATTCACGCGTCGATGCGAGGTGCAGCCCGGAGACGCCGTCCGGTGCCGCATCCATGACGTAGCCGCGCGGTTCGAAATACTCGAAGAGATTCGACACAAGCGCTTGATTGTCTTCGATGACGAGGAGGCGCACCGGCGGTTGCTCCCGAGACTTCTCGAGAGCATGCCACGCGCGGTGTCGTAAAAACGTCGGTTCCCGAATCAGCGCGTCATTTCGCTCCTCAGCCCGCCGACCGCGAATTCTTTATGGCTGCAGTTCGCTGCGCACGCCCGGTTTCCTGGTCAATCTCGAGAATCACACCGACCCCCGGTGCATAGAACTTGTGCTCCTCGCCGCCGCCGGAATCCAGCGGCGAAAAATCGCGCGTCTCGACGCACGTGTGCGTACACGATTCCCCCGGCGTGGTTTCTGAAGCAGCCAGATCGAGAATCTGGTTCGCGTCTTCGGCATCGCCCCACGCCAGCTCCAGACGGCGCGTCTCGCCAACCTTCGGATTCGCGGCCATGACGATGCCGGGTTTTGCGCCGTCGATGCCGGCTTTCCAGGAACCCTCGATCGACACGAGTTCCGGCGTCATCGGCTGATCGCCGTCGAAGGTCGACAGCTCCTGCGAACTCTCACCGCAGTACCAGACGTTTCCCTGAAGGTCCTGCGCGAACCAGTCCTGGGTATCCTCGACCCTAACGCCGTCTTCGGTCACCACGTCGGTCACGACGAGACACGTAACACCATCGATCAGTTTGGTGTCGTGCGTCGTGGTGACCGTTGTCGTTTGCGGGTTGTCGCCGGAACTGTCTTTGAAGACACGCGTCGTGCCAGGGACCAATGGAAAGTATGGGTTTGGCAACACGGCGCCACCGATGTCGAGCGGGTCGACGAAGTTGTCTGCAAACGCCGGACCGAACTGAGGCTCATAAGGCGCCTGTCCCAACGCCGTGCACAGGGTCTGGCGTTCGCCGAACACGCTGGCGCATTCGTCGCGCGCATCGGCCATGTCCTGGCGCGCCGAGCCGTAACACGCCTTGCGCGCATCTGTGTCCGAGATATTGAGACATTTCGCGGAGGCCTCGCTGAAGTTGACGCCCAGATCGACGGTGCAGGCGGTCCGCAGCACGACCGCGGTACTGGAACACGCGCCCGCCCCGTTTCCACCGCCTTTCTTTCCGGCCTCCGCCTTCTTATCTGACGCAAACGATGCGCTCGTCAAAGCAAGCGCGGCTCCAATGAGGCTGATGACCAGTAAACGCCGGTGACGCATAGCCGCTCTCCCACGGTTTCGGTCTCCGCTTAGAGCGCCGTGCCGAGGAAAATCTGTCGCGCATGGAGCCTCGAGCGACAGACATTTCCAGAAATCGTGCTCTAACTGTGTAGTTTCGAATCGGCGTGACTGAGGCGCTCGGCATCTGTGGACGCTCCGGAGGATCGACAACAGGTCGGTGAACTGCAGATCGCACGCGATCGCAGGCTGGTGCGCGGCATGTTGAAGGGCGACCAACGCGTGCTCCACGCGTTCTACGACGAGTACTTCCCGAAGCTGTATCGGTACGCCGCGCGACGGATGAAGTCGGCGCGCGACATCGACGAGGTCGTGCAAAGCGCATTAACCATCGCGGCGCGGCGCATCGAGACCTATCGCGGCGAAGCCACGCTGTTGGCGTGGTTGATTCAGATCTGCCGCCACGAGGTGTCGAAGCACTACTCGCTTGCCGCGTCATACGAAGCGGCGATCGCGTTCGTCGACGACGATCTGCTGCGCGCCGCGGTGGAGTCGCTGGAAGCCCCGTCGCACGACGAGCCCGAGTCGGCCGCGCGACGCTCCGAGCTGGTGGCGCGCGTGCAAATGGCCCTCGACGAATTGCCGGGCAGGTATGCCGATGCGCTGCAACTGAAGTACTTCGACGGATTCAGCTCGAAAGAGATCGCGTCGAAACTCGGGATCGGCGACGAAGCGGCGCAGTCGCTGCTTGCGCGCGCCCGCCGCGCGTTTCGTGAAATCTGCAGCATCGCGCTGACGATCGGCGTCGATACGGATATCGGAACCAGAACTTCGACGGAGGAGCCATGAAGCCCCGTGACACAGACGGGCCGGAAGACGACGAGCTGCTGCCGCGCTTGTTCCGCGCGCTCGGTCCCGCGCCCGCACTGCCCGACGAGATGCGACACGCGTGGGAGGCCGCTTTCGGTGCAGAGCTGACGAGTCGCATCACCGCACGACGACGGCGTCGCAATCGACTCGTCAGCGGGTGCGCCGGCGTCGCCGCGCTGCTCGCGCTCGGCACGTACGCTCTGCGGGAGCCGCCCATCGAGTCCAACATCGCCGCAGCCGAGGTCGCTCGCGTTGCGCGCGTTGTCGGACGCGTCGAGTCGGACGAACGCAGGCGCAATCCGTGTGCTCGATGTCGGCGACGAACTCGGCGCGGGTCAGACCCTCCGTACCGGCCCCGGGGGTTTCTTAGCTCTCAGCTATCGCGACGCCGACGCGCGTCTGAACTCGAATACGGTCGTCACGCTGCTGCCGACGCATCTGCGACTGACGCGCGGCGACGTCTATGTCGACTCCGGCGCCGGGCCTCACCGCGGGCCTTCCGTGATGATCGCGACGCCGCGCGGCATGCTGACGCACGTCGGCACACAATTCGCGGTATCGGTCGCAGACGACGAAGTGCGCGCCACCGTTCGCGAGGGCGCGGTCGCGTTCTCGTCCGACGGCGATCACCGCACCATCAGTGCGGACGACGGTCCCATCGAAATGCGTGTGACTGGCGACGGCGTGACGACACGGCACGTCGCCGGCACCGGAGAACGATGGAACTGGACCGTCGCCGCGGCGCCCGGTTTCGTCGTCGACGGGCATACCGCCGACGAGTTCCTGGTTTGGGCAACGCGCCAGACGGGTTCGCAACTGTCGATACGCTGACGACGCAACGCGCTTCCATTCACGCGCCGTGATCCTGCATGGCAACGTCGGGCCTTTGTCGGTAGCGCAAGGACTCGCGGCAGTGAACGCGACCACCGGCCTCGACATCGACGAATCGGACCCTGCGACGCTGCGGGTGAGTCTGCGTCGAGCCGCGCCGTGAGCGCGCGGCTCGCTTCACGTTGCAGCGCTATGGGATGACGCGCTCCCAGCTGAACGGCCCGAACGCGGTATCGGTAGTTGCGTTGTTCGCTCGCGGATCGATGGTCATGCGCAGGTACTCGAGCGGAAACGTGCTTCCGTGCACGACGAGCCGGTGGAAATTCGCGACGTCGTATCCCTTCGACTCGTGGTTTTTCCACGCGTCGTCACTGCATTGATCGACCGCGGCGGCCGACTCGATCACGCATGGCTGTGCCGCCTTGAGTGGATTGTCAGAGCGATAGTTGTGTGAATCGCCGTTGACGAGCAACACCGGCTTGCCGAACGCTTTCACATTCGCCGCGATCCTGTCGGTGAACGACCTCGTAGTTGGCGATGTGCGACGCAGGCTTGCCGTCGAGGTCCCACATGTCGGCCTGCTCCATGATGACCACCGCTCTGTCCCGGTGCGAAACGGCCTTTGCGAACGCCGCGTCGAGCCAGCGAAGGTCGGCGGCGCTCCGCTGCGCGACTTCCTGAATCTGGGTTCCGGTCTTCGCGGCGCTATACCAGGCGTCGTCGTCGTTGTTCGAGCCGCCCGGGATGTTCATCGTCACGAACAGTACGCTCGACTGTTCCCACGCCACGTTCTCGACATACTCCGCGTCGGTCGGATGCTGCGGGGTCGTACGTCAGCGCCTGCGAGTTCACCTGCAGCTTCCGCGCACCGAGCGTTTCGCCGGGCGTCGAGAAGAACATCGCGCGAACCAGCGCAAGATTCGCCGCAGGATTTCCGTTGGCGTAGTCGACGTAGTTGCCGTTCGAGTCGATGACATTCCCGCCTTCGCCCGACTTGTGGCAATCCGCCCATTCGTTGTCGCCGGGCGTATAGACGAGCGGATCCTCTGAACCGTCTCCACAGATCGGCAATCGCGCGGTTGTAGCCGAGCGTGCAGTAGTTGCTGCCCGAGTGGATGTCGCCGGCGTGCAGTTCGTTCACGACGCCACCATCGACACGACCCACGGAGTAGCAGAATTTGAACTCATTCACCGGGCGGGAAGGCTCCAGTTCGGACGCTTTCGTTCTTCCATCAATCGCGTGTTCGGCATCCTGGTGGTGTTCTACGTGCTGGTTGCGGCGCCGCCGAATGTCTTCGCGCCCTGGGTGAACGTCTCGGCCGAATTGCTCGGTCTCGTGATGTTGTGCGTCGCGGCGTTCGGACGCCTCTGGAGCCTGACGTTCGCCGCGGGCAACAAGGACAGGATGCTGGTGACCGAAGGGCCGTACTCGATCGTTAGAAACCCGCTCTACATATTCGGCGCGATTGGTGCGATCGGATTCGGTCTCGCCGCTGAGAATCCATGGCTGGTCGCGGTGCTCATCGTTTTCTGCGCCGCGTACTACCCGATTACCGTCAAGCGCGAAGAGAAACACCTGCTGAAGGTCTTCGGGCCCGAGTACAGGCGTTACCGCGATCGCGTGCCGCGCTGGGTTCCAAACTTCGGCCAATACCACGAGCCCGAAACGCTCGTCGTCCATCCCGCGCGAATCCGCGCCGGCATCGTCTACGCGATGGGGTACATGTGGGCATTCCTGCTGTGGGACGCGCTGGAGGAGTTCCGCGAAACCGGAATCCTGCACACGTGGTTCTAGAACGCGACGATCACGCCGACCGTCGGAATCCACGGAAACAGCGCCTTGTTGTCCGGCGCCAGCAACACGTCGGTAGGCGTTTCGCTGGCGTCGTACTCGACCCCGCCGCGATTCGCGTGATTGAGCGCGTTGACTACATCGGCTTGCGCGGTGACCGACGCCCGGCCCACGCGCCAGGTCCGGCTCAGGCTCAGGTCGAGCGAAACGTAGTCATTCAGGATTCCGTCGTTGTAGATCTCGGCAATCGGGATCTGCGTTCCGATCGGCTCCGAGGGCGGCAGCCGGGTCGTACGCCAGCCGGAATGCCACGTCACGGCCAAACCGGCGGTAGCGATCTCCGTCTGCCAGGTGAGCATGCTCTGAACCGTGTGGCGCTGCGACCACGCACGCGGCTTCCAATTCCCCTCTAGGCGATCGTCAGCATCCATGTAGCCATAGCGCAGCGCGGCGACTCAGTTGTGACGTGATGTCGTAGCGGATCTGCGCGTCGACGCCTTTCGCCATTGCATGGCTGACCGGAATCGCGACGCGGTCGGGCTCGAGTTCGGGCGTGAGCACGAACTGATCGAACAGATTGTCGAAGCGCGGCCGCGCCTGCCGATAGTCCTTGTAGTACGTCTCGACGATCATCCTGATTCCGGCGCGCGGCGCCCAGTCGAGACTGCCGACGATCTGATTCGACTTTTGCGGCGACAGAAAATGGTCGATGCCGTCGGTCGCCTTCATCTCCTGGATACCTTCCGGCTGACAATACCGTCCGGCGCTGAGGCGTAGCGTCGCTGGAATCGGTCGCGTCCCAGCGGATACCGAGACGCGGAGAAACTTGTGACTGCAAGGCCGTTCGCGTAGTAGTCCTGGAAATCCCAACGAATACCGGGCTGCAACGCGATTCGATTCGTCAGCCGGAATTCGCCGGACCAGTAAGCGCCGCCGGACCAACTCGATGGATCTTTGAGGATGTCGAATGCGTCAGTCCGGTTCCGAAGCAGCCGCCAATGGGGCCACGATCGATCGACGCTACCGAGTCGTAGTCGGCTCGCGCATACTCGTCGTCGAAAGCGAATTCCATCAACTGTATCCCGCGCTGAAAACTGAAGTCCGTATGCAGCGCGCCTTTCTGCATCTGTTGGCTGTAGTCGAGCTGCCCCACCGTCATCTGTGGGTCGTTGCTACGCTGTACTTTGTTGCGATCCGAGTCGACGTAGGTGACTACGGTGGAACTACGCAGCCACTCGTTGTGGGTAACGTCGAGACGCGTCCACCAGTAGGAAGACTCGATATCCGAGCGCGCGACGCGGTCGTTGTCGGTGATGGAGGTGTCGTCCTGCGAATAGATGACCCCCGCGTAGAGCTTGGCATCGTCGTTCAGCCGTCTGCCGACTCGCAGATACGCATCGTCGAACGTCGGCTTGCCCCAGTGCGGATCGATCCAGTCGGCGAGGTATTCGAGGTTGCCGTGTCGCGCCGACGCGAGCCAGTCGGTCTGCTGATCGTCCGATTCGCCGCGCGTATTGGCGAACGCGGCGAGGACCGAGAGGCCGATCTCGGTTCGCGGCGCGACATCGGGCGGTTGCGCCGAAATGTCGACGACGCCGCTCATGCGATTGCCGTAACGGGCCGGAAACGCGCCGGTATACACGTCGATCTGATCGACGATGCGCGAATCGACGCTGCTGAAGATGTTCTGGAAGTCGGCGAGGTGAAAGGGGTCGAGCAGCTCTACGCCGTCGATCAGGGTCAACGTCTCGTCCTCGACGCCGCCACGTACCAGTGGTTTTGCCGACACGCCGACTGACGACATGCCCGGCAGCCGGTTCGTAACACGCATCGAATCGCCGGCCAGAGCCGGCACCCCACTCATCTCGTCGGCGGTGATCGACGTGGACGACCCGAGGCGCGATCTGTGCCGGCACGAGATGCCGCGATCCCGTCACGATCACGTTTTCGATCTGTTCGATGGGCTGCAACACGATCGTCCCATCGACCTCGCTGAGGGGCAGCGTACGAGGATAGTGATCGCGGGCACGGATCGTGATCGCGTCGACCGCATAGGCCGGCCACGTGACCACGAACAACCCGTCGGAGCCATTGACGTAGGTCCGCTCGCCTCTCCGTCCGAACTGGAACTCGGCGGCCGCGATGGCCTCGCCCTTCGTGGAGACGACTCGGAGCGTCAGCGACGGCGGCGCGCCGTCATTGCGCACCACCAACCAGATGTCGGCGCGCCGCGAAAGCGTCAGTCCGACCTTGGCAAGGGCGATCTGTACGCTGTCGAAATCGACGACGGCGACATCGATGCGTTGCGACGCCGTCACGAGGTCGTTGCTGTAGACGATCTGATAACCCTGTTCGCGCAGGCTCGCCAATGCGTCGATCAGCGAAATTCCGGTCTCGGCGCATACGTCCGTAGACCAGACCATGCCGGCGATCAACAGGAGACTGGCCGCGACCGGTCGCCAGGTAGCCAAGGTATGGGATCATCGCGCAGCAACAAGAGCCGCAGCGTATCCCCTGACGGGTCGCCACGAAAGCGATGCCCTACCGACCAACGTCAGAAGAGAGGGGCGTTACTCCCCCTTGGCTGCGTCCTTCACGCCCTCGGCGGCGTTGTCTACCGCGCTCTTGGCGTCCTCAGCTGCGTCTTTCATTTTCTCGTGCTCGCGCATGTTGAGCGCGTCTTTGGTGCTGTCGACGGCCTTGTCGACAGGCGTCTTCTTCTCGCACCCAGACGCCATCAGCACGGCGGACAGCGCGGCAACCACGAATACTGCTGAAGCTCTCATCGTTCGATCCTCTCGGTAAGTGCGACGCAGTGTACGCGTCTGTCGGACAAGCCGTCGTGTGTTGCCGAACATAGGTCGCCGTCGGACGCCGTCGGACGGCACCGACACGCACACGGCGACAACGCCGATTCAGCCGCTCTGCACGGCGATGCAGACTGCCTTTGCCGTGGGGCATCCGAACTAGCACGGGCTCGAGAAGTGCTACCCCTATCGCACTTCCTCAATCGAGCCTGGGGTGTCCCACGCGCACCACCCCTCGAACCTCTCACCCACGCGTCGCGCGGTGCGCGCTACCGCGCATTGTTGCTACCATCGGCACTCGCATCGCGGAACGCGTTATGGTCCTTCGCAGAAAGGGCGAACCACCCGGCGGCCGGCACTTTCGGAGCAGCGATCGCTTTCTGATGGCGAACGGCGCCTGGTACTTCACCACGCGCGAAGGCATCGACGTGGGGCCGTTTCAGACACGACCGGACGCGGTCAAGGCATGCGACAGATTGATCGAGCTGCTGCGCACGGTGCCCGATCCGGACGAAGCGCGGAAAACGATCGACGATTTCATCCGATTCCAACTGCGGCGCGGTTAGCCGAACACTAAGGGGAAGCCAATGACAGGTCGATATCAGCGGCACGTGTGCCGCCACACTTGCAGCGGTCAAAGATGCGTTCGCCGCCAACTTCACTCAGAACGGGGACGTCGGCGCATCCGTGGCGGTAGTGAAGGACGGCGAACTGGTGGTCGACCTGTGGGGCGGGCATCAGGATGTCGCAGGCACGACTCCGTGGAAGCACGACACGATCATCAACGTGTTCTCGACCACGAAGACCATGAGCTGCCTTTCGCTGCTCGTGCTGGTCAGCCGCGGCCTGGTGGACGTGGACGCGCCGGTCGAGAAGTACTGGCCAGAGTTCGGTCAGAAGGGAAAAGGCAATGTGCTGGTGCGCCATCTGCTATCGCACACCGCTGGTCTGCCGGCGTGGGATCAGCGGATCGACGGCACCGACCTTTACGACTGGAACAAGGTCACCGGTCTGCTGGCCGGGCAAGCCACGTGGTGGGAGCCGGGTTGGAAGTCCGGATATCACGGCGTGACTCAAGGCAATCTGGTCGGCGAAGTGGTCCGTCGCGTCGATGGGCGTTCAGTCGGCAAATTCTTCGCTGAAGAAATCGCCAAGCCGGTCGGCGCCGACTTTCACATCGGGCTTGGCCCGGAGCACGACGCGCGCGTCGCGCTGGTCATCCCCGCCCCGCCGCTTCAATTCGGCAGCGGCGATGGCGCCCGCGCGCCCGACCGCGATTCGATTCCGTACCGCGCCGCGAATCCGCGCTTGATGGCGGAACAATCGTGGGAGATTCCGTGGCGTCGCGCGGAAATCCCCGCCGCGGGCGGTCACGGCAACGCGCGGGGCGTCGCACTCGCACAAGCCGCGGTGTCGCACGGCGGCGCGCTTCGCGGCGTCAATCTGCTGTCGAAGAAAACGCTCGACCGAATCTTCGACGTGCAGGCGGCGGGGCGCGATCTGGTGCTGGGTATCGGCGTGACGTTCGGCGTCGGCTACGGCCTCAACTCACCGCGCAATCCGATCAGCCCGAATGCACGCGTGTGCTACTGGGGCGGTTGGGGCGGCTCGTTGGTGGTCAACGACGTCGACGCCGGATTCACGCTCGCCTACGTCATGAACCGGATGGGCGAAGGCACTGTCGGCGACGATCGCGCGCACACGCTCTTGCGCGCGATGTACACGTCAATCGGAAGAGCTTGAGGTCGCGCGGCTAGCGCGGGCTGGAAACGCTGCACCACTTCGTGGGCAAGCATCACCCCGCTTCGCGTTTCCTCGGCTCATGCTCAGCCCGCGGCAACTCGACCTCGATCGTTCTGACGCTAGGACGCATTCGACGGTTCCGCGCGGCCGCATAGTCACGACGGATCGTGATGTCGTCTGGCATGGCGACGCGTTCGCCCATCCGAGACTGCGTTGCCTGCGGGGGTCGCACGGCAGTCCACCTTGCGAGCACCCAAACGGAGACTACGATCAAACAAATGACCAGGCTCAACATCATCCCCTGCAGCTCACCGTACCCGAGCTGTCGTCCCACGCCCGCTCATTGCCGAGTCCGTTCGTAGGGCTTGCGGCAAGTGTGAGACGTCGTCCGAGGATTTCTGCGAACTGGTCGTGTAGGAGCAATCCTATGTCGCGACACGCGAGCGCTCGAACGGCCTTGATCCGATCGCGTGTTAGGCCGGTCTGACGGTGATGTCGTCAGTGATCACGATGGAAGCCGGATTCAGCCGAATCGCTCGCGGACGCGGCCGGAACGAGGCGGCCAACTGAGGCAACCCCCTGATGAGTACAAACGCAACCAAAGTCGCTGCACCGATCCAGATCATGCGGCAACCTCCGACACCTGTCGCAATGACACCAAGAGGTTACAAGCGAATTCTGTAGTGTTCGGTGCGGTATCCAACATCGGGCGCGGCGAAGAACGTCGTCCGATCGGGGTCGGTCTCGCTTCTAGACGCGATTTGAACCAAGCACGTTCAAGCACGGACACCCAAGAGCGCGGCGACCCGATCTCGAACGAAGTCGTGCCACGCCACGTCGTCGATCAGGCGCGGCACCAGCGTATCCATGTGCATCATGCCCATGGTGAACACCAGGACCGCAGACGCCAGCAGTTCCCCATCGAGCGCCGGATCCACGTTGCCGGCCTTCTGCGCCGCCGCGATCACTTCTGCGATCTGAGCGATCTGGACATCCAGTGACCGTCGGAGAAGCCGTCGTACGCGCGCATGCCTGGCCGACGCCGAATGGATTTCGACCGCGAGTTGACGCAGCAACTTGAGTCCACTGGTCGAATACGTCGCGACGACATTCGGCAGGTACATTACATCGGCGATGTTCTCGGGCGACGGCACCGGCGTCGATTGCACCGTGTGTTTGATCACTTCGAAGAACAAATCGGACTTGCTGTCGAAGTGCTTGTAGATCGCACCGGCCGTAATGCCGCTCGCCGTGGCGATCGCCGGCATCGAAACGCTGTTGAAACCGTGCTCGGCAAACAGCCGCTCCGCCGCACCCAGAATGCGTCCCCGGGTCGAGTCCTCTCTGGGGAGGCCCACCGTCGTCGACACGCTGTTTCGTTGCTTTTGCATTTCGAAACACAAAATAACACCGAATCTGTTGACAGGTAAACGATCATTTACTACGGTGCTCACGTTTGGTAAATGATCATTTACCGAAACCTACAGAAGAGGACCAGTCGTGAGTCGTATCTATCTCGTTACCGGTGCTGCCTCGGGCATCGGCGCAGCGACAGCCCACTATCTGAGGGAACAGGGCGCCAACGTCATAGGGTCCGATCTTCGAAATGCGGACGTGATCGCCGATCTGACAACCGCACAAGGGCGCGCCGCACTCTTCGACGGCGTGAAGCGACTGACCGATCGGCTCGATGGCGTAGTCGCGAACGCCGGTGGCGGAGCCATCGAAACGATGCTGTCACTCAATTTCTTCGGCGCGGTCGCAACGCTCGAGGGGCTACGCCCGCTGCTGGCAGCCAGTCCGGCGCCACGCGCTGTCGCCGTCTCTTCGATCAGCTCGCTCGGGCCGACCGATCCGACGCTGATCGAGGCGTGTCTCGCGATGGACGAGAACGCGGCGCGCAGCGCCGGACAGGATGCCATCGCCGCCGGCAAGGATCCGCTGGCGCTGTACGGAAGCGCCAAACACGCGCTGAACCGGTACTGCCGAACCCTCGCGGTACAGCCGCAATGGGCCGGCGCCGGCATCGCGTTGAACGTGGTCGTACCCGGCGTCGTCGACACGCCTGCGGCCGCATACATCATCGGAAACGACGACCTGCGCACCCAGTTGGGAGCGATGGTTCCAATGCAGCGCGCCTATCCGGCCCGTCCAGAGCAAATGGCCGCGCTGATCGCGTGGTGCGTGGGTGCCGAGAATTCACTGATGACCGGCCAGGTGCTGTTCGCAGACGGCGGATTCGAGTGTCGCGCCCGAGGGGAGAAAGCATGGTGAAAACCGAACTTCCGACAACGGCGACACCACCGGGCGCGTTCAGTCGCGCGACGATGTTCCGCACGATCGGCCTCAGCCTGCTGGTGAACGGCGTTTGTCCGTACCTGCTGTACACCGCCCTGGAGCCGCATTATTCCGAAGGCGCATTCCAACCTCTGCTCTACGCCAGCATATTTCCGCTGATCGGCCTCGTGTTCGGCGTCGTGCGCAACCGTATGGTCGACATGATCGCGGCGATCGTGCTGTTCGGAATGGCGATCAACGTTGCCGCCATTTTCCTCACGCCGAACCTGAAGTGGGCGCTCGTCGCGCGTTCGCTGAACGGACTCTGCATCGCGACCACGATGCTCGTCTCCGCGCTGATCGGAAAACCGATTTTCTATTACGTCGCGCGCCAGTTCGTCGTCGCGGCCGGCGATCCGATCCGCCTGGCAGGATTCGACGCTGCGAACGAAGCGGATGGTCGGCGCACGTTTTTCATCGTCACGCTGGTATGGGCGCTCGGCGTTTATCTGGTCTGTGCAGCGAACACGACGCTGGCGCTTACCGTCCAGCCGGCGAACTACCTGCTCGCGAGTCAACTCACGAACATCGCGTTCAACGTTGCGCTGAGCGTATGGACCATCCGATTCACGACGGTGCGGTTGACCCGACTCGCCACGAAATGAACGTCGTCAGGCCGACGGCGCTCCGGAACGCATGACGGTTGCAACGGAAATCCGGACTCGCGCCATTTCTTCACGCCACCGTCGAGCGCGACGACGCGGTCGAAGCCCATCTCCTTCAGCGTCGCAGCTGCCAGCGTCGAGATGATGCCGAGCTCGCAGTAGCAGACGATTCGCTGCGCCGGATCCTTGAGCATGCTGTTGACGCGCAGTTCCAGCTGGCCGCGCGGGATGTGGATTGCGGTCGGAATGTGGCCGGCTTCGTACGCATCTTTCTCGCGCACGTCCAACAGCAGCAATCCGCCGCTGTTCGCCGACTCGAGACGGCGCTGCACTTCCTGCATCGACATGAACGGCACCTTCTCGGCCGCTTCTGCAATCAGCCCCGACACCGTCTTGCCGCCGCTGTGATTCGTGCGCAACGCTTCCGTCAGATGGGTGGGCGCATCCAGATCCAGCGCGCGCATCAAGTCGACGAAGCTGGAGCGCTTACGTTGCTGCAGACGCGGGTTGTCGGCGATCTCGCGCGCCAGGGTCGAGTACTCGCGTCCTTTGTATTCATGCGCGGGATACACGAGCAACTCGGGATCGAGGCGCAATAGTCCGTTGAACAGCGATTCGTACAGCTGGTCGGGGTCGCCGCTCGGCAGATCCGTGCGGCCGGTGCCGCCGATGTGCAGCGTGTCGCCGGTGAGCAGGCGGTCGTTCAGCAGCAACGTCATCGAATCGCTCGTATGGCCCGGCGTGTGCATCACCGCCAGTCTCAATTTGCCGAGCGCGATCGATTCGCCGTCGTCGACGTGCATGTCTACGAACGGTGCCGGGCTACCCCGATGCATCACCACCGGCAGACCCAGCTTTTGCGCCAGCGCGCGGCTGCCGGAGAAATGATCCGCGTGAGTGTGCGTGTCGATCGCGTAGTGCAGACGCAAGCCGTCGCGCGTGGTCAACGCCATGTATTTGTCGAGCAGGCTCGCTTCGGGGTCGATCACCGCGGCGGCACACGACTCCTCGCATCCGACAATGTAGGAAAGACAGCCGCCGCTTCGAATCTGATGGAAGATCACGCGCCGTTCCCGAGCCGTCAGCGCGGCTGCGGCACGATTCGCAAGTACGGCTTCGGCGCCTTCCATCCACCGGGGTATTTCTTCTTCGCGTCGTCGTCCGACACCGACGGCACGATGATCACGTCTTCTCCCTGCTTCCAGTTCACCGGCGTCGCTACCTGGTGTTTCGCGGTGAGCTGGCAGGAATCGAGCAAGCGCAGCACTTCGTCGAAATTGCGACCGGTGCTCATTGGATACGTCAGCATCGCCTTGATGCGTTTGTCGGGACCGATCACGAACACCGATCGCACCGTCGCGTTGTCGGCCGGCGTTCGACCCTGGCTGGTGTTGCCCGCCTCTTCCGGCAGCATGTCGTACAGCTTCGCAACGGCGAGATCGGTGTCGCCGATCATCGGGTAGTTCACCGCGTGCCCCTGCGTCTCCTGGATGTCTTTGACCCAGGCGCTGTGATTCTCGACCGCGTCCACCGAGAGGCCGATGATCTTGCAATTGCGTCGGTCGAACTCGGGCTTCAGCCGTGCCATATAGCCCAATTCGGTCGTGCACACCGGCGTGAAGTCCTTGGGATGCGAAAACAGGATCGCCCAGCTGTCTTTGATCCAATCGTGGAACTGGATCGGGCCTTGCGTGGTGTTAGCCGTGAAATTCGGTGCCTCGCTGTTGATCCGGAGCGACATCGCGACCTCCATTGTCTCGTACGGAATTGGGCTGGAAATCCTACTCCACCGGAAAACGGCCTTCCAGCGGAATGCGGCCTTCGATTCGCGACGTCGGTGCACCTTAGTTGCATCGTTGGCCATACGAGTCGCTTGCGGGGATAGTTCATGCGCCGCCATTTTGTTAGCGTGCGCAGGATGTTCTGCGACCCATCGACGCGCTCGAAAGGAAATCCCGGTTGACCGCCTGGGTGGCCGTCGCGCTGCTGCTGCCGATGCTCGTCTGGTACGGCAATCCGGCGGTCGCGCTACTCGCCGGCACCGTGCTGAGCCTGTCGTGGCGACAACCGCTGGCGGTCGGCGGACATCGCTGGGGTCGCCTCGCACTGCAAAGCGCGATCGTGCTGTTGGGGTTCACGTTGAGCATCGGTCGCGTCGCCGAGGTGAGCGGCGACAGCCTCTGGCTGGTGGCCGCTTACGTGGTGGGCGTGCTCGGCATCGGGCTCATGCTCGCGCGACGTGTTGCGGCTGGAGCGCGAGAGCGGATGGCTGATGGCCTCCGGTACCGCGATCTGCGGCGGCACCGCCATTGCGACGCTCGCGCCGCTGATCGGCGCGCGCGCCGACCAGGTGGGCGTCGCGATCGGCATCGTGTTCCTGCTGAATGCGGCCGCGCTGTTCGGGTTCCCGCTCATCGGCCACTGGCTCGGCATGACCCAGCTGCAATTCGGGATGTGGACCGCGCTCGCGATTCACGACACGAGTTCGGTGCTCGCCACGTCGGCGATCTACGGCAACGAGGCGCTCGAAATCGCCACGACGGTGAAACTCGGCCGCACGCTGTGGCTCATCCCGTTGACGTTGATCGTCAGCCTCGCCCAACGCGCGTCGGCCGCGCGCGTGCGCGTGCCGCCGTTCATCGTCGCCTTCATCGCGGTTTCGGTGCTCACCACGGTGCGTGCCGTTGCCCGCCGGCATCGGTCATGCGGCGGGCCGTGTCAGCAAGGCGCTGCTGGTCACCGCCCTCTTCTTCATCGGGACGGAAATCAGCTGGGCCACGCTGCGGCTGATGCGCGGTCGGGTGCTGGTTCACGCGCTGCTGCTGTGGGCCATTGCCGGCTCGGCGACCCTCGCGGCGGTGCTGATGGCGTTCTGACGGGAATATGGATAGGAGAAATCGTTCCTTCCCGGTTCCCCCACGGGTGCAGACAATCGCAGCCCATGACCATCCGCTCCACGAAGATCGATCTACTGACCATCGCGGCCATGGCGTTCTTTGCCGCCTACGTCGCCGTCGGTCTGTTCGCCTGACTCACCCGGCCGCGCAGCCGCGGCGCGCTCGCTACTTCAGCACCAGTTCCCGAACCAGTTCGCTGCCGAGTACTTCGCGCATGGCCTCGCGGTCGATCGCTGCTTTGCTTTGCGCCGCGGGGTTGCCCATGACCTTCGCGGCGACCGCTTCGCCTTCGTCGATCTTGTCCAGCGCCGCCATGTTGGCGTAGTCCACCGCGAGGATGAGATCCGGCTCCTGCGGTGACCGCGGCTGCGCAGAAAACACGGCGTAGCCCGTGATCAATCCGGCTTTCTTGTTCGCCTCCATCACCGTCTTATAGGTGGTGCTGAGGTACTTCATGTAGTCCTCGAACTTGCCGGGCTTCACCTTGATGTACGACAGCTCGGTAACCTGACCTTCGGTGTAGCTCTTAGCCTCTTCGCCACTCGCGCCGGCCATCGCGAAACAGAGCGCGAGTCCCAGCAGTGCAATCGCAGATCGCATGTTCGTTTCTCCCCAAGCGTCGGGACATTCCGACGCTTGTGAGTATGCGACAGCGCACCTAATGCGTCTTCGGTGGCTTGGGTGGCAACGCCGGACCCGGCTCGCGTTCACTCCGATATATCGTGCGGCAGTCGACGGCCACGAAGCCCGGCGCGTGAATGAACATCAGAACCGATCCACGAAATCGAACGTTCCGTGATCCTTGATCTCCTGCGTCGCGTTCATGAAAGCCGTCATCGCGGCGCGATAGAGCGCGCTGCCGAGGCTGATGCGGCGCACGCCCGCCGCTTCCAGATCCGCGACCGTGAACGAACGGCCCTTCAATCCCGCCATGAAATTCACCGGCTTCGACACCGCCGCGCATACCGCACGAACCGCGGTTAGATCCGGCAGACCCGGCGCGAACAGCACGTCGGCACCCGCGGCTTCGAAGGCCTGCAGGCGCCGAATCGTGTCGTCGAGGTCCGGGTTCCCGCATCGGAAGTTCTCGGCGCGCGCCGTCAACGTGAACGGAAACGGCAACGCGCGCGCTGCTTCCACCGCCGCCGCAACACGCTCGGTCGCGTGGCCGATGTCGAACAGCGGTCGTGCTTTGTCGCCGGTGGCGTCCTCGATGGATCCACCGACCACGCCGGTTGCGGCGGCGAGGCAGATCGTTTCGGCGGCGACTTCCGGCGCATCGCCGAACCCTTTCTCCAGATCGGCCGATACCGGCAGATCGGTCGCACCGACGATCAACCGTAAGTGTGCGAGCGCTTCGTCGCGCGTAATCTCGCCATCGCGCTTGCCGAGCGTCGCGGTGGACGCGCCGCTCGACGTGGCGAGCGCGGGAAATCCGAGGCGCGCCAATGCGCGGGCGGAGAAGATATCCCACGGATTCGGCATCACGAACGCTTTCGAGCCTCGATGCAGCGCCGCAAACACTTCCGCCTTTTCATTCTGCGTCGTCGACATCGCCAGCTCCGCTCGTTTGCATCGCGTCATGATGGCTCGCGCCCGCTCACGCTTGCGCTGCGCGCTTTTCATCGCGCCCATGCGGAGGTTTCAGGATGTTCGTGTCGCCCGCAGTAGCGGGCGGTTCGGTATCAGGTCACGCGGTGGATTGCAGGTCGCGGTTTCGCTCTCGACGATTCCACAGCGGCGCGCCGGTCAACCGGCGTCTGAGCATCTCGCCGACAATTTCGTTATGGCGCTCGATACGCTGATCTCGCGCGCGCACCGGGAAGCCCGGTCGGAAGCTGGCCTCGCGTTGTTCAATGCTGTCGCGATGCATCTTCAAGAGCACCGCGTCGGAGACATCTTCGAGATTCATCAGATCGCACCCACTCCGAAAATCACAGTCACGATGGCGTACGTGACGTACGCGTGCAGGGCGGAATTGTGGGTGCGTTCGCCTCCCGCTTCGTTAGGGCCTTGTGTAGCGAGCGCTACCGCTTGTTAGATTGCGCGCGCCGCCGTGTGACGCACGTCACGAAACCAGGACGGGGGCTAGCGAATCGCGACAGGCGCAGGGCGTTCGGTTCGACGACGCGTACCGGCCAGATCGAGGGCTTGGGTCGCGAGCAGGGCGGTTCCGGGCGCAGCGTCCTTCACTTACCGCGTTGCTCGGAACCGACTGACTCGCGTCCGCAAGCCAATGCAGCATAGAGTCGCCGCTACAACCTCGGTAGCCCATATCTCTCGATAGGATGTATCGCTGGATAAGATATGTTGGATGGCGCATCGCTCGATCAACTGCGTACCTTCATAGCTGCGGCGGACGAAGGGAGTTCTCCGCTCAGGCCGGCGATTGCACCACGCGCAATCCGTCGTCAGCCAGACCCTCGCGAACCTAGAGGCAACACGGCGTCAGGCTGTTCGACCGCGGCGCGGTTCCCGGTATTTGACCGATCAGGGCCGGGCGGTGCTTCGAAGCGGGGCGCGACTCCCGACGAGCCGAAGAAGGCGCGGCGACGCTGAGACGTTTCGCAGAACAATGCCGAACGCATAGAGCGGCGAGACGGCGACTACGCGGACGTCCTCCGGAATATCGCTTTGACGAGAGACACGGTGCACAAGATCGCCGTAGAACCGCCAAACGCCAGCGGCACCATCGAACGGGTGATTTCAGCGAGCCACGCGGCAAGGAAGACGCTGGCGAGCCCTGCCGCATAAACCTGAAACGCTCTACTCCGCAGAATTTTCATTCGGTCTCCCCTGCCCTGCGTAGGCGTGCTCCCACGCCGATTGGGACGAAGCTGTTCAATCACCCGAGGCAGCCTCCCACGCGCGCGCCGGTTCCTTGCTCCAAGCTAGTTCATCTGTCGCGGGACAGACGTGAATTCCCTCTCGAATCGAATTACCTGTTGAACGGAGACGACATGGATAAGGAACGACCATTGATCACTGGGATCTTCCCAGATCGCGACAGCGCAGAGAAAGGCTTCAGCTCGCTGTCTGATCGCGGCTACACGACCGACGACATCAACCTCGTAATGTCGGAAGACACGAAGAAGCGGCACTTCGCTGCGGCTGGTTCGGAAACGGAACTGGGCAACAAGGCCGCTGAAGGCGCAGGTGTAGGCGGCGCAATTGGCGGCACCGTCGGCGCGATTGCCGCTGCAGTGGCGGCGGTTGGAAGCAACCTGGTCATCCCCGGGCTTGGCCTGGTGATCGCCGGTCCGCTCGCGGCTGCGCTTGCAGGCGCCGGCGCCGGTGCCGCAACGGGCGGCATCGTCGGAGCATTGGTTGGCTGGAACATTCCCGAAGAGCGCGTGAAGAAGTATGACGAGGCCATCCGCAAAGGCGGCATCCTCATGGGCGTTCGGCCACGCAACGACGAAGACGCTGCATACGTAGAAGGCGCCTGGAAGAAAAACCAGGCCCAGGACGTGTATCGATAGTCGCGACCGCGCGCCATTGCTACCAACTTTTTTGCAATGGCGCGTATCGCCTTGAATATGGATCTATGAGGAACGACCAATGAACTGGGATCGAGTAGAAGGCAATTGGAAACAAGTAAAGGGAAGCGTCAAGGAAAAGTGGGGAAAACTCACTGACGACAACCTCGACGTGATCGCAGGCAAGCGCGACAAGCTCGCCGGACAAATTCAGGAGACCTATGGAGTCTCCAAAGACGAGGCGGACAAGCAAGTCAAAGACTGGGAGAGCACCCAGAAGTAAGCCGGCGGAGCGGCTCTCCCGGGAGTCGCTCCTGTTCGGTCAAGAGCGAGGCATCACTAAGACCATGGATTCCATCGAGACTCTTTTTGGAAGAGACGATTTCGATAGCGATCGGGCGACGGAGCTTGCCGAAATCGCGCAGGAATGCGCTTCGACGTTTGGTGAGCCTATCGCCGGATACACACAGCTCCTCGCTTCTGAAAGCGAACAGCCCATGTCGATCTGGTTTGTCGTCGCAGATCAGCTCGTGCGGATGCAGCACGGAAAACCGGGTGGAACGAAGTGGCCGATAAAATCCCTGCGGGGCTCGCTCAGCCACACGTCGGACACAAGAACACTCACTCTGTCGCAAGACGGTGGCCGCATGGCACTCGCGATCATCGCGTTGGACAAGCGCAACGTCGCCTGTCTGGACCGCTTCTTGCGCTTTCTGACCGATCGAGGACTCGACGTGACTTAGCGATTTTCGCGAAGCACGTTCTGCGATCTGCAATACGAAGGACACGAATCAATCTGAACGCAGGGAATGCCCCTGACACCGGAGCTTTGAATGGGTCGCAAGAAACAGGTCGTCTCATCGAGCCGCCCGTCGCGCGGGAACGCGCGCGCCGATCGTGCAACGGAAAACGCTGGATCCGGCGGTGAGCTGCATCAGCTCGCAGCCGACAAACACGCCAACCCTGACCACCAACCAGGGCGTGCCGATTTCCGACAACCAGAACTCGCTGAAGGTGGATGCCCGCGGCCCGACGCTGCTGGAAGACTTCATCCTGCGCGAGAAAATCACCCACTTCGATCACGAACGAATTCCCGAACGGATCGTTCATGCCCGCGGAACGGGAGTGCACGGATTCTTCGAACTCACCGCATCGTTGTCGGACTACACCACGGCCAAGGTGCTGACCGAGGCGGGCGAACGAACACCGGTATTCGCGCGCTTCTCGACGGTCGCCGGCGGCGCCGGATCGGTCGACACGCCACGCGATGTTCGCGGCTTCGCCGTCAAGCTGTATACGAAGGAAGGCAACTGGGACCTGGTCGGGAACAACATCCCGGTGTTTTTCATTCAGGACGCAATCAAGTTTCCCGATCTCATTCATGCCGTGAAGATGGAACCCGATCGAGGCTTTCCGCAATCGGCCACCGCGCACGATACGTTCTGGGATTACATCTCGCTGACGCCCGAGTCGATGCACATGGTGATGTGGGCGATGTCGGACCGAACGCTGCCACGGTCGCTGCGGATGATGGAAGGGTTCGGCATTCACAGTTTTCGACTGATCAACGCCAAGGGCAAATCCACTTTCGTCAAATTCCACTGGAGGCCGAAGCTGGGCCTTCAGTCCACCGTGTGGGACGAGACGGTCAAGATCGCCGGAGCCGATCCGGACTATCATCGACGCGACATGTTCGAAGCCATTGAAGCGGGCAGCTTTCCGGAATGGGAATTGTGCGTGCAGCTCTTTTCGGAAGAGGACGCCGCCGAGTTTCCATTCGATCATCTGGATTCCACCAAGTTGATCCCGGAAGAACTCGTGCCGCTGAAAACGATCGGCCGAATGGTGCTCGATCGATGGCCGAACAACTTTTTCGCGGAGACCGAGCAAGTCGCGTTCTGCCCTTCTCACCTCGTACCGGGTCTGGACTTCTCGAATGATCCGCTCTTGCAGGGCAGGCTCTTCTCGTATCTGGACACTCAGCTCTCTCGCCTCGGGATCACCCAACTTTCACCAGCTGCCGATCAACGCACCGAAGTGTCCTTTTGCCAACCAACAGCGCGACGGGCACATGTCGATGCAGCAACCGAGCGGTCGCGTGTCGTACGAGCCAAGCTCTCTCGCGCCGGATTCCGCGCGCGAAACGCCGACGGGCTTCCGCTCGTTCGCCGCAGCCGAAACCGGAGAGCGAGGACGCGTCCGGCCGGCCAGCTTCGCCGACCACTACAGCCAGGCGCGCCTTTTCTACCGCAGTCAAACCAAGCATGAACAAGCGCACATCGCGTCGGCGTTGGTGTTCGAGCTCTCCAAGGTCGGCGCGTTGCACATCCGCGAGGCGATGGTGGGACACCTGTTGCACATCGACGAGAACCTGGCGCAGCGCGTTGCGAACGGATTGTCGCTGACGAAATTGCCATCACGCCCCGAGGCGGCCGCCGCGGTTCAAGACATGGACGCATCTCCCGGCCCTGCAGATCATCGGCAAGATGAAGGACACGCTCGAAGGTCGCAGCGTGGCAATCCTGGTGAACGATGGATCTGACGGGCGCATTGTGGCGGCGATCAGGAAGGCCGCGCTCAAGGCAGGCGCCAGTGTAAAGATCGTCGCTCCGAAAGTCGGCGGTGCCAAAGCGTCGGATGGCTCGATGCTGGCAGCGGACGGACAACTGGCGGGCACGCCTTCAGTGATGTTCGACGCAGTCGCACTGGTGCTGTCCACGGCCGGTGCACAGGCTTTGTTCGACGAAGCAGCCGCGATCGATTTCGTTCGCGACGCGTTCGGACATTTGAAGGCCATCGCGCTCGACGAAGGCGGGCAAGCGCTCTTCGACAAAGCGGGCTGCGCGGCCGATGCGGGTGTAGTGGAAGGCATCGGACACGGCCGCGTTCATTGCCGCCGGCCAAGACACGCCAATGGGATCGTGAAAGGTCGGTCAGAACCCTCGCCTAGCGACGCATGGCGCCACTCACGTACTGAGTCGCACCTTTTCAGCATCGAGCCGAAGTCGTCGCGTTTGTGCTGCAAGGGTTCTGATGGATCGAAGCAGCAGCCAGACTTCGTCGCGCTCGTCGTCGGTCGGACGAGGGATAGCCTGTAGTTCGCGCAGCCGCCGCCTCGTCTGCATTTGCACGCGCATCGCCTCCAACAACAACTCGCCTTCGCTTGGCTTCGGTCGATTGTCCATCGCAGTTCCGTTGTGCGCGTTCGGGATGACGCGCTTCCGGGTTCACTGTCGCTGCCCTCGAGTGTGCCGTCGGCTCGGTACCGCACACAAACTCCGTTCGCATTGGATTGCACCGCGTATCGCGCCGTAGTTCAGCGAGCTCGAGCTACGTGCGCCGTCAGCCCGCCCCGCCTTTTTTTGCGGCCAGCGTCGCTTTCGAGTCGTTGCGGATCACCTCGAGCCCGGCCGGATCGACCGGAACGCCGAACTCGACGCGCGCATGCGCATGTCCTACGTGGTGCATCGCGAGCGCGCCCGTCAGCGCTTGATGCTGGCCCTGGAGATCCATGCTGAAGTTGACGGCTTGCTTTGCGAGCTTGAGGCCAATGGAGGGTCGAGTAGCAATCCGTTTGGCGAGATCCAGCGTGAACGACTCCAACTGATCGTTGGGGACCACGTGGTTCACCATACCCAGCTGATGGCATTCCTTCGCCGAGAGAATCTGCCCGGTAAACAGCATCTCTTTCGCCTTGCGCGGGCCAAGTTCCCACGCGTGCAGAAAGTACTCGTGTCCATTCACGCCGAACGCGACGACCGGGTCCGAAAATTCCGCGTCTTCGCTCGCGATGATGATGTCCATCGGCCACGCGATCATCAGCCCGCCGGCCATCGCCTTGCCCTGCACCTGCGCGATCGTCGGCTTGGCGAGGTTGCGCCATCGCCAGTGCAGGCCCACGAAATACTCTTCCTCGCCCGCGTACATGCCGGCCGCGCGTGGCTCGTGATGCCCGGCGCCCTGCACCACCGGATTGAAGTCCAGCGTTTTGGACGTGTCCTTCAAGTCGTGACCCGACGAAAAGTGCGGGCCATCTGCGGCCAGGATGATGACCTTTACGTCCGGGTCACGCGCTGCGACCTGAAACGCGTGGTCGATCTCATAGAGCATTTTCCGGTCCTGGGCATTGCGCGTCTCCGGCCGCGCCAACACGATGCGCGCGACCCGCGGATCGGGAAGTTCGTAGCGAATTCGTTGATACGCAGTCGTTTGTTGATCGGCCATGTCGGTCTCCGTTGCTTGATCGTTTGCGTTCGTTTCGGCCTATGCAGAGGCCTCTAGTGCGCGCGCTAACGCGGCTACACTGTCGCGGCGCGCAGCCATCGTCACCTGGGCGTCAGGTGCGAAGTGAAAGCCGTGATACGCGCCCGCGTAAACATGTAGTTCGGTCGGCACGCCTGCGCGAATCAATCGTCGCGCATACTCCAGGTTCTCGTCCACGAACAGATCGAGTGCGCCGGTAAGCAGAAACGTCGGCGGCAGACCACTTAGATCCTCGGCGCGGGCTGCGGCGGCGTATTGCGAAACCTCTGCCGCACCCGGCTCGACGCCCAATAGACACTTCCAGCCGAAGTAGTTGTTGCTCGGCTGCCAGATGAACTCGCCTGCATAGACGTTCGGATCGTCGGTCGTGCACGTGCGATCGTCGAGCATCGGGTAGATCAGGTGTTGGAAGGCGAGATCGAATTCGCCTCGATCGCGCGCGAGCAATGCGAGCCCCGCAGCCAGTCCACCACCCGCGCTTTCTCCCATCACACCCAACCGATCCACATCCAGCGCGAGCTTGCCCGCGTTCTCGTTCATCCACGACAGCGTCGCATAGCAGTCTTCGACCGCGCCGGGGAATCGGGTTTCGGGTGCGAGCCGATAGTCCACGGAAACCACTACGCAACCCAGACTGAATGCCAGCTGCCGGTGAGCGGGCGCGAGCGTGTACGGGTCGCCGACGACATAGCCGCCTCCATGAATATGAAGGATGCCGCCGCGAGACGACGCGCGTTTTCTCGGTTGGTGTACGACGATGGCGACTTCGGGCGCATTTGCGGAACCAGGAATCGAAACGTTCGTCGTTTCGATGGCCGCCGTGACGTCGTCACCCTCTTCGATCACTACGCGTGCGCCGAATCCGCGGCGCGCTTCCGGCAGAGTTTCCAACGTCAATTCGAACCCGGGAGCGGCATCGATGATTCCGAGGAGATCGGGATCGACGAGGTGACGCGTGGACAATCTTTTCATGCTTCGAATCCTCCGATTCCTTCAGCGCGCATTCCGCTCAATTCGGGGCGGCATCGCATCGAGCAGCGCCTTCGTGCGCGCTTCGATCAGACCGATCACCATCCGGTCGGTGTGGATGTAGAGGCCATTCTCGCGAACGGCCCGCAGCACCATTTCGCCGACCGCGTCCGGCGAAACGCCGCTTTCGAGAAATCTGCGCGACTGGTCCAGGCGTTGTTCTACCGCGGGCTCCACTGGCGCAGACGCGTTGACGCCCGGTTGAGTCCTGCGCGTGTTGTCGATGATGCCGGTCGCAACCGGCCCGGGGCACAGCACGCTGACACCGATGTCGTTCGCCGCAAGCTCGCTTCGCAGCGCCTCGGATAAACCCACCACACCGAATTTCGCGGTGTGATAAAGCACGCCCGCACCCGCCTCAACCAAGCCCGCTCCCGAGGCCGTGTTCACGATGTGGCCGCCGTTTTTCCGTTCGACCATGCGCGGAAGAAACGTCTGGATGCCGTTGATCACGCCGATCAGGTTGATGCCGATTCCCCAATCCCACATCTCAAACGTCATTTTGGCGGCCGACGCGCCACCGGCCACGCCGGCGTTGTTGAAGAGCAGCGAAACCGGGCCGAGCTTGCTTTCGACGCTGGCCGCGATGCGCGCATATTCGCTTCTATCGCGCACGTCCAGCTTGAAAGCGGCCACGTCCGTCTGCGCTGACAGTTCGGTTTTGGCGCGGTCGAGTGCTGCCTCGTCCAGGTCGACGATCGCAATCCTGGCCCCCGCCTTCGCGAACGCCCTGGCGATGCCGAGGCCGATGCCGTTGGCGCCGCCGGTGATGAAGGCGGTGCGGTTCTGTACGTCGGTCATTTTGTCTTTCCTGCTTCTCTATTCATGGATGGGCTGATGGATGGCACGCGTTCCGCGCGCAACGCCGACCGTCGCACCTTACCGGCGTCGTCTCTTACCGCTGACGAGACGAATTCGATCGAGCGCGGAATCTTGTAGCGCGCGATGAGGCGCTCGCAGTGCGCGATGAGGTCGTTCGCCGAGAGATTCGATTGGTCGCTGCGCTGCACGATCGCATGGACACGCTGGCCCAGATCGTCGTCGGGCAGACCGATGACGGCCGACGAGAGCACTTCGGGATGCGCATCGAGCGCGGCTTCCACTTCCGCCGGATAGATGTTCGCGCCACCCGCGATGATCATGTCCGTTCGACGGTCCACGAGGAACAGATAGCCGTCCTCGTCGAGGTAGCCCAGATCGCCGAGACTCTCCCAGTCGCCAACGGTTTTCGCTTCGGCGCCGATGTAGTGATACGTCGCGTTGCGGCCCGACGCCGGTAAGAAAAAGATCTCGCCGATCTGTCCCGGTGCGCATGCGTTGCCGTCGTTGTCGAAGATGCGCAGCGCCGCGCCCGCTTGAATGCGGCCGACCGAGCCTTTCTTCGCGAGCCACTCACGTCCGGAGATGACGGTGTTGCCCTGGCGTTCGGTACCTCCGTACAACTCGAAGACGCGGTCGGGGCCGAGCCACTCGAGCCACGCTTCCTTGAGCCACATCGGACACGCCGACGCCATGTGGAACAATACTTCGAGACTCGACAGATCGGCGGCGTGCCGCTCTTCCAGCGGCAGTTTCCAGATCCGGTTCATCATCGTCGGTACGAGGTTCACCCATCGCACGCGGTGGCGCCCGATGAGCGCGAGCGCGGCGGACGGATCGAACTTGCCCATCTCGACCACGTGCCCGCCGCAGAACAGACCGACGTGCATCGATACGAACGGCGCGTTGTGATAGAGCGGGCCGGGATTCAGCAGCGTGTCGTCGACCTTCTGCAGCAGGCCCGGTACGGCCGGGTCGTAAACGCCGGGCATGTGGTCGACGATGATCTTCGGTCGTCCGGTAGAGCCGCCGCTCGTCATTGCTTTCCAGTACGGCGAGATGACTTCGGGGTGGGCTTCAGACGAGAGTGCGTCGTCGATCGGCGTTCCGGCCGGAATCACCCGGCGGCCTTGTAACCTCGTTGGCGCGGGTCCGATCACCAGTTTCGGATCAACCAGCTGAACGATGGCGCCGAGTTCCGCATCCGGCAGCTTCGCCGAAACCAGGTTCGGAATGGCGCCGAGTTTCCAGAGCGCGAAGGTCGTTTCGTAAAGTTCGATGCCGTTCGGCAGCGCGACGGTCACGATGTCTTTGTGCGCCACGCCGTGACGCTGCAGGGAGCGGGCGCGTCGATTGGCGCGCGCTTCGAGATCGCGGCGTGTCACCACCTCGTCGCCGAAGGTCACCGCGGGGCGTCTGGGGTCGCGTTCCGCGTGATATCGCGGCAATTGTCCGAGTGGAATCATCGCGTTTCTCGCAGTCGTTCGATCACGTTCGCACGGCGGTTGATTGTTCCTGTTTGGGTGCCGTGGTCAAATTCATTCTCGGCGCGAGCCATGCGCTGGAGGAATCCCTGGTGATCGATCGACGGCTGGCACATGTGGTCGCAGTGGCGCGCGAAGGCTCGTTCACCGCGGCCGCGAGCACCGTGGGCGTCACCCAATCGGCGATTACGAAGAGCATCGCCGATCTGGAAGCAGGACTGGGTTACCTGATCTTTCATCGCACGTCGCGCGGCGCGATGTTGACCGAAGAAGGGCGCGAGTTCGTCGAACGCGCATCGCGACTGCTGGAAGACGCCACCGACCTGCTTCAAGGCGCGCGCAGGAAGGACCCTTACGCCGGCACCTTGAGCATCGGTATCTGTCCGGCATCCGTGGAATGGTGTTTGATCGACCCGCTGTCCACGCTGCTATCGCAGCATCCCAGCGTCAGGGTCGACGTCAGCGGATCGACGTTCGAACGGATCGTGCAACAGTTGCGCACCGGCCGCGTCGACATCGCGGTGGGTTTCGACGTCGCATTTCGCGACTGGCCCGACCTGGTTCGAACGCCGATGTCGCCGCTCAAGTCGACGCTGTTCGTGCGCAAACATCATCCGATCCTGGAATGCACGAACATCACGGCACGGGAAATTGCGGCGTACGAATTCGTCGCGCCGTCCGACTCGCAACCGTACAGCACGATCATCCGCAACATTTTCGAGAGTCAGGGCCAGGACTGGCAGAGCCACCTTCACATCGTCGACTACTTCCCGATCGTCAGACGCATCGTGCTGTCCAGCAACGCAATCGGTGTCGTGTCGGCCACCCACGCGAAGTCGTCCCGCTTCAGCCGCCAGTTCGAGACCATCGACGCATTCGATCCGTTTCCGCTCACGCCGCTGTGTTGCGCGACGCGCAGCCGGTGGGAGCCGAAACCCGCCGCGCGCGCATTCATTTCGATCATGACCCAGCAGCTGGCGTCGAGCCGACATGCCTGACGGAAATGACCCGCGCGCCGAATGAATTGGACGCGCCGCGCGTAGCACTGCATAACACCGCCGGTCCTGGAGATCGTTCCTACGAGGAAGGTACTTGTCGAAGATCGGGCACCCGCGCGGACTGATCGCTCAACCGCCGAGGATCGCGATCGACGCCGCAATCGCGGTCCTCGATCCGGTCTTTGAGAGCGCGAGCGTGCAACTCTGAGCGAACTCGTCACACGATCCGCACTGGCGTCCAACGCCGCGGACACGCGCGCCGACAAGTTGCCGCTGCCGACGAAGGTCAGCTACGCCGCAGGGCAGCTCGTCGAACTCGTAGTCGGCAGCATGCTGAACGTCTTCGTGCTGTTCTACGTGACGGCGGCGTGCGGACTGCCCGGATGGCTCGCTGGAATCGCGCTCGGCGCCGGGCTGGTGGTCGACGCTGTGATGGAACCGTTGATCGGTTCGCTGACTGACGGTTGGCGTTCGCGCTACGGCCGCCGCGTACCGTTCATGATCGCGGGGCTGCTGCCGACCCTGGTGACCTTCAACCTGATCTTCGCGCTGCCGTCGGGAATCGGCGACATCGCGCTCTTTCTGTGGCTGATGCTCCTGTCGGTTTCATTACGCATTTCGTTGTCGATTTATACGTTGCCTTACCAGGCGCTCGGCGCGGAGCTCAGCGACGACTATGCGGAACGATCGTCGATCGCGGCGTGGCGATGGGGTATCGGCATCCTCGGGACCGTGGCGGTCATCGGTCTCGGCTACGGTGTATTTCTAAAAGGCCCCGATAGCTTGTCGAACCGCGCGTCCTATCTGCCGCTAACACTTTCACTGAGTCTCATGCTCGTCGCCGGCGCGCTGATCGCCATTCGCACCGGCCTCGTCACCCGCCATCGGCAGCATGAGACGGTGGCCCCGAGTGCCGCGATTCACGTCCGCTTGCTCGGAGAGGTTCGCGAGGTGTTCCGCAACCCGACATTCCGCATCCTGTTCGGCTCGATGCTGCTGTTCAACATTTCCGCGGGCGTGAGCCAGGCGCTGGGCCTGCATCTCGGTACGTTCTTCTGGCGGCTCGAGTCCGGGCCAGTTGCAGGGACTCGCCACGGCGGCGGTGCTGGGTCTTGCGCTGGGTGCGCCGCTGGCCGGACCACTCGGATCGCGTATCGAAAAACGCACGATGCTGATCATCGGCAAAACCGGCATGTTCATCTGCAACGCCGTGCCGGTGACGCTGAAACTGCTTGGACTGCTGACGCTTACCGGATCGGCGCTGACCGTCTTTCTGGCGACAACGGCATTTCTGAGTGGCGCGGCGATGGGGCTGTCGATCATCGCGTTCCTGTCGATCGTGGCCGATGCCGCCGACGAGCACGAATATCTGTTCGGCACGCGCCGTGAAGGGCTCTATTTTGCCGGCTGGTCGTTCGCAGCGAAGTCGGCCACGGGGGCGGGATTGCTCATCGCCGGCGTCGTACTGCAGCTGATCGACTTCCCGACGAACCTCGCCGAGCAAGGCGCGACGGCGGCAACGCTGCTACCCGAGCGGACAGTCACCTGGCTGGGTATCGCCGGTGGACCCGGAGGCGCGTTGTTGTCGGTCGTCGCGATCGCAATGATCCTGTTGTATCGGCTCGACAAGCGCACTCACGCGCGGATATTGGCCGAGTTGAACGCACGGCGGCACCTGTAGGCGAACAACGCGGCAGTTAAACCGTATCGGTCGGTGAGTTGAACAGGATGTAGGCGCCGACGACGATCAGCAACGCTGGCACCAGCCAGCGTTCTGCGCGCGCGATGGTTGCGCGTAACCACGGGTGCGTGGAGATCCAGACAGCCAACGCAAACCATAGCGCTGCGGCCGACACGACTGTCGCCGCGAGCATGTAGCTCCACGGTTCCGCGGTTTCGGCGAAGAGCGGCAGCAGCACACCGAACGTATCGGCGCCGTTGGCCAGCGTGAGCGCGGCCACTCCGACGAATCCGAGTGACGATGCAACGACCGGCGTGTCGCTGTTCGAGTTCGAGCGGAACACCTTGCCGAGACGATACAACCCCATCGCCAACGGGACGATTCCGAGATACCCGAGCCATTCGTTCGGCACCGCATCGGCCAGGCGCGAAGCTATGAGCCCCGCCGCCACGACCACGAGAACCGCGCCCACGTAGCCGACGAAGACGGTGTGTTTTGTCTGGACGGGCTGACTCAGCAACACCGTCAGCAACAGCAGATTGTCTACGTTCGTCGAGAGGAATGCCGTGAGCGCGATTCCGGCGAGCTCGAGTGCGACCTCCATCTGCGCGACGCGGCTCGGCGCTTCAGACGAGAACGACCTTTACTGCTCGACGAATGGCCGACTGCTCCGGGCATCGAAAGAAGACCGGACGTGAGCCGACAAACGATTCCCACAGCGCGTCCAGGTTCACCCTGCCCGGATCATCGGCGCGAAGCAGCGACGCCAATTCTCCGAATATCGCAACGCGCGGGTAGAGAGTGGCTACTCGATCCACGGGCGCGCCGATGACTTCGGCAAACCGGATCACATCCGGCTGACCGTCGACCATGACTTTCGTCAGCGTATCGAGGGCATTGAGGCAGACCAGTTGCTCTCTCATCAGTGCACCCACGACATCGATCCCGCGACTCTTCAGGTGTTGCTCGAACTGCCGTCGGTGCTTGGCGGTGGCAATGCACACCACCCCGTTCCCGTGATTCAGCGACTCGGTCATGCTCAGGCCGACTTCCGCAATCATCAAACGGTTGTCGCGCGGCACGCGTGACTTCGACTCTGTTCGAGACGCGGTGATTCGACTCATTGCGATTGTCCGTTAGCAATGCGCCACGTTGCTCGCCTTGGACAACAGGGTCTGTTCGTTAGTGCACTCATCACAAACTGACGGTCGGACACAATCAGACAAAATGCCCGACCTCACGTAGGCGTATTCCTGCCGAAGGCGCCTCAGTCGAATTCTCTCGCCTCTCATCGTCGCGAATCGCGTTGTCCAGAGCGTCACGCAATCGTCACGAAACAACCGGCGCGCTATTCGGAAGGCAGGCCGCAACCAAAGGACCAGCCTTCGTTTCAGCTGTCGAACGGTCCAACGTGAATGTATCTGCGGAACGACAACAGGCTGTGCGTATTCGCGACCGATCGCAGCGCGCGCAAGCAGGAATCGCGAGCACGCATGCGACGTGAGGGCATGGACATCGACCGTCCCGTCGCTATCGCAGGGGAAGCCGAGTCCGCGGTTGGGATCATAGAGCGACTGGAATCGTAGTTCGTGGTCCAGGTGTGCCCGATGTTGCATGTCCATTTTCGATTTCGCTGTCCAGGACGATGAGAACAATGTAGGCGCCGGCAGTGCCGCTTCTCATCGGCGGTTTCGAACTGTCCATATCGGATTTCGCGGATTCAGCGTGTCAGACGGCGCCGGCTTACCCAAGTACGCTCTACCGCCTCCGTAGAGATCGAATCCTGACGGCTCGACGCTGCCGCACACCTGGTCATCTCTGTTCGCCAGCGAACAGACGAACGGACCCGGCACGCAGGTAATGGTGACGGTGCCCCAAGCACCGCCCCTGGCACCTTTCGGGTTCCCCCTATCGAATCCGAAGGTGCAACCAAGGCCGGGTGTCGAAGCCCGGCCTTTTTTTGGCAGGCCTACACGCCGCAGCTTGGAGAAGAAACCTGTGAATGGCACCGTCGACGACAGACTCCTGGCGCTGTTTGGCAACGAGGAGTGGAACTCCGAATCCGAGAAGGCAGGCGCCTGCGACGCCGCCAGAGCCTGCGAAGACATCGTTGGAGCGATGGCGAACGCCGCATTGGTGGATCGCTCTGCGCCGAAAGTCTGCTTCTGGTTCGTCGTGAGCGGTACCGGCCTGCTGGCTCAGGTGACCGGGCCGTCGCATGAACGTACGGTTCTCATTCAACGCCCGATATTGGCGTCGCGCCAGATAAGGGAAATCGGTGTCCGAGGTGGTCCGGGACACACCGTCTTCGTGACGTTGAAGGCCAAGTCGAGCGCCGATGACCTGAGATGGAGCGGGAGCGGCAGTTCAGCCGATACGCTGCTGGCGTTCTACAGAGTTGTCGCGAAGGAACTCCGTTGGGAGTCCTGACACAGCGACGCACAAGACTCGATAGGACGCAGCCCGCTGAATAGTCACGGCGACCGCAGGAATCGATTCACGTCTTTTCCGTCGGAATCGAGTTGATCTCCCGATACTCCCTTCAGATAGCGATCCAGAAACGCGATGGCGTAGCGGTCGATTGCGGCTGCGTTCGGCTGGTTCTTCAGACACTCGTCGACACTCGCTTGACCGAGGCACAGGAGATTCGTCCATTCGAAGTCGAGCTGTGCAACACCTTTGAGTTCGACGAAGTACTTCGGCGGCGACGTCAGCTGGTACGCTTCGGCCTCGACTTCGAGCCGGTGCTTGTCCCACACCAGCCACGCGGTCTGATACATGACCGGTACGCCCAACCGACTGAGCATGCCTCGCTCGATGAATGGCTCGACGAACGGCGATAGCGCGATCACCGCTTGCAGTTCGGGCGTCTTCCACGATGGCCATCCACCCGCCATGCCGATGACGGTGTAGCCACCGAGAGAATGCCCGATCGCACCGACGTTCGAAGCATCCACAATGGGCGCCAGCGCGGGATCCCGCGCGACGAGATGCATGACTTCGCGCAAATCCCGCGCACGATCGACGGCGCTATCGTCGCTCCACAGGGTGGACGCCAGGAACCACTTGTCTGCCCTGAGGGGCTTGAGGTCGTCGCTACCGACCGCGCAGCCGGCGTCTTGATGGTCCGGCGCGGCCACGACATAGCCGTGTCGCGCCAATTCTTCGGTGATGAAGATCGATTGCAGCGCGCAACCGCCGATTTCGTGCGAAAACACCACGAGCGGCACGGGCGGGCAGCCGCCGAGCGGCGGCGAATCCGACGCGACGCGCCCCGTGTCACCGGATCGCGAGTACGCGATGGCTCGTTCCGGTTCGGCCGCTGGATACCACACCGCGACCTTGCGTCCGTCTTCGAGCGCAAGGACCCGATACCCGGCGGAGTGCAACGCGTCGCAGTGGAGCATGAAGGTCGCAGCCGACGCGTCGACATGGAACGCGACGCAGGCCGCGAACGCTAACGCCGGCCAACGAACTCTTCCTCGGGAACCGTCGAATGATGGCATCGCACCGGTCCAGCCACGGCAAGATCAAACGTTCGCGGCCGTGGAAAGACGGTTACGTTACTACGACCGAGGCTCCCGCGGTTAGATTCTGTCGATGCTGATAGCCGCGCGGCGCGCCATCGAACAGAACGCACGAGCACCAACGCATGCACTCGGGGGCGAAACATCCTGTGGACAAGGCGCTCGATCGCTACCCGGGTCGAACGCTGGATCATTCCGATGGTTTGTGCGCTCTGGCCTGCATCCCCTTGCGGCTGTTGATGAACAGCAGTTTTCCGGGCCGACGCATGACGAGGCGATGCCATACACCGCGCGGCACGATTACCGCCTCGCCAGATTCCAACGCAACGGTTCGTTCGACTCCGGTTTCTTCCGACAAGACATCTATGGCGCCTGAGACCAGGAACAGCACTTCGTCTGCATCGGGGTGCATCTCCTGCATCGAAGAGTGCAGGTCCTTTGCCGAACCGAACTCGAAGATGCCGGCCAGGCGATCGTAACGTTTCCCGGAAACTCCCCAGAACATCGGCGTCAACTTCACCGGCTTCGCGTCGCCTCCGTCGCTGAGGTGAACGAATGTCTTGGAGAGATCGAATACCTGTGCCATGAACGTCGCACCGCCGAGTAGGGCCGCAAGACTAGATCTTCATGCCGCGCTACGTCTTGGACGAATTTTACGAACGACGAGCAGGAGCGTTGAGGTACGCGCTCAGTGGCGCGTTACGCCCGGGCGATCGGCATAGCCGAGATACGCGACGCGGCGGAAGCCGACGTCCATGTTCGGCGCCCGCACGCGCACACAGCGGTCGTCGACGATATCGAAGTCGCCAGCGAGCGAGCGCAGGTTCGCACGCATCGCATCGTTCATCGGCTCGCGCAGATCGACTTCGAATTCGTACGGCGGCGCCTTGTCGCGGTACGCACGCAGTTCGCCTGCACGCGCACGCCGCACGGCGCGTTCGGCGCCGGCGCAAATCAGCTCTCGCGCGCGCGCCGGGGCGATGCAGTTGCCGGACTGGTTGGCGAGCGCTTCCTTGACGATCACGCGCTCCACCCACGGACAGATCGCGGCCACTTGTTCGGCAACGACCTGATCACCGCTGATCATTCCGACTGGCACACCGAGTTCGCCGGCGCGGATCGCGAAGAAGTCCGGCTCGCCGATCGGCTCGCCGCCGAGGCGAACCAGCTTGAAGGCGCCGTAGGAGATGGTGTGCGCCATGATGCCGGGAAACGAACCGGCGCGGCCGTGATGCCCGACGAGCAATACGACGCCGACCGACTCATCGAGCCCCGCCATCGTCGTCGCACCCGGACGGCCGGCACCGCGAATCACGCGGCAGCGCGGGTCGATCTCGTCCATCACGAGTACGCACAGATCTTCGACGCCATGGTTCTCCTCGACGATCACTTCGGTGGCGCCGCCCGCGAACGCGCCATCGACGGCAGCATTCGCGTCCAGCGTCATTAGGCGTCGGTTGCGCGCGAAGTCGATGCCCGACGCCGAGACGTCCGCCCAGCGCACGAGTCCGGAGATGCCTTCCATGTCGACGCTGACGAAGACCTTCATGGCGTATCGAACTCCACGCGCGGCAGATTCACATAGCGCATGGGCAACACAAACTGCTTCTTCGTGAACCCGCCCGGAGTATCACGCGACTGCGCTGCGAAACGAAAGCCGGCGTCGAGTTGGCCAGAGGCGGCGTCAGGCGAATCCGGGCGAAACGCTTCGGAACGCGCCGCGCGCTGAAGCCGCTCCGGAAGGAGCGGATCCATGCGACGCAGTCTCACTCACGGACAGGATGAGGTGCGATGTACGCGATCGCGAAGCCGTTTGCTGAAGGCGTTGTTCGGTCGAGGTGACGGCGCCCTCCAGATACGTCTGCAGCGGCGCTACGAATCTCGCGCGGAATGTTCGCTTCCGAACAGACGGAGGGGACCGAAACGGCCTGAATGGGCAGGCGTGTTTCCCCTAGAACGCGCAGCATCTGCGGCGCCTCATCACCGCCAGGATGCATGGCCGGGCTTCAAACGCCCGGCCTTTTTCTATGGCTCCCGCTCGATGAACCGGTGCAGCCATTCCGCGTCAGCAGCGACCTTTCTTGGCTTGGCCCGGTGGGCAGAATTTGCCTTGCTCAGGTGCCGGTACGACAACCACCTCGGGAACGTCCGCATGGTGATTTTCGTGGTCGTCGTCGTCGTTGGTTGCAATTGCCGCGCCCGCAGCAGCACCCACACCTGCGCCAACTATCGCTCCACTCTTGCCGCCGACTTCGGCGCCGACCGCGCCACCCAAGGCACCACCAACCGCACCACCGATCGCTGCATCCTTAACCAGATCGTCCGCCCAACTGGCCGCGGTGAACGCGCAGCCAACGACGAGCAGCAATACGAAACCGAGATTCTTCATGCCGGGTCTCCTTCAGTCACGGCGTTGAGGCTACGTTGCGAAGACGACTGTGGACGGGATCGTTGTCACAGATCCGCTTGCTCTCGGAGTGTGCGCCGCTTCTCGTTTGACGATCGTCCTGGATGCCTCACGCGAGTCACACAGAGAGACAGCCGGATTTCAATGACCCCTTAATCACATCGTTAGGCCGAATCAATGCCAATCTATGCGAACTGTCCGTTCGAGATCACGTGTTTCATCAAAACACGAGTAGTCGCTTCCAAAAGCGCATCGAAGGTCGAACGCGATCCTCGTCGAGGGCCACGTTTTCTGCGGTTTCCGCGCCATACGCGTCGGTCCGGAAATGCGAGTTCGAATTGCGAGCGATAGCGTGGATTATTACGTCGGTTGTGCGCGCCTTGGCGAAGTCACCCTCGTTACGCGACAGGAGATCAAATGCAAACCTCAAACATCGCTCCCAGGTTCGACGAAAAACGGCTTGCGCGCATTGGCGCAACCATTCGGCGCGACATCGAGGACGGGAAGTACCACGGGGCCGCGTTGCGCGTGGCGGGTAAGGACGGTGTCGTTCTCGATCTGATCGAGGGTCACGCGGACCGCGAGGCAGGACGGCGGCTCTCGCGCGACTCCGTGTTTTGCACGCTTTCGGTCGCGAAACAGTTTACGAATGTGCTCGCGCTTTCCCTCGTCGAACGGGGGTTGCTGCGGCTCCACGCTCCCATAGCGGAACTGCTCCCCCAGTTCCGCGCGCCAGGTCAGGAGAAGATCAACCTTTGGCACCTGTTGACCCACACCAGCGGCATCTGCTCTGCATTTCCGAAGGTGCCGCCCGAGATCGTTTGTAGCATCGAGCAACTCACCAACTTCGCCGCTTCTCAGCCGCTCGAGTCGCCTCCGGGCGAGCGGGTAAATTACTCGATCTGCGTAGTGCATTCGGTCATTGCAGCGCTCTGCTTGCGGGCCGACGGTCGCGGGCGCAGCTACTCGCAGATGCTCGAGGAGGAAATCTTCACCCCTCTCGAGATGCGTGACACCAGCCTCTCACTAAGAAGCGACCTGGAAACCCGATACTGTCCGGTCAAGGCAACATGGAGTGGCGGCGGTGCCGTGCCTCCTGAAACCGTCGAAGGAATGAACCGTCTCATGCGGGTCCCCGGGGCCGAAATTCCGGGCGGCGGAGCGGTTTCCACCATCGATGATCTGTTTCGCTTCGTGGAGATGTTGCGCAACGGTGGTGAGTTGGACGGGGTACGCATCCTCTCGCCTGCAATGATCGAATACGCGTCGCGCAATCAGACCGGCGATCTTCGCATGGTCCTCATGGAACCGATCCTGAGATCACGTAATTGGTTGCCAACGCCTGCATACATCGGTCTCGGCTTCTTCGTCCGCGGCGACGGCATCACGCAGGGACCATTCGGAGTGCTGAACTCGCCACACAGCATCGCTGGTATGGGCGCCGGTGCAACCGCATTCTGGATCGATCCGCAAAGGAATCTGTCGTTCACGTTTCTTTCCACCGGCCTCATGGAGGCGAGCCGTAATCAGGAACGCCTCGGAATTCTCTCTGACCTGGTGTTGGCCGCGATCGTATAGAACGAATCAACGCGCCAACGATCAGACGATGGCGCTGTAGTATTGAGCTAGCCCTTCAGATATCCGGTCACGAGGCGCGCGCCCTCGTCGATGAGCGCTTCCATCGCTTCGTCCGAAAGCATCTTGGAATAGTGCAGCACCGCGTTGTGCGTCAACGCCTCGATCGAGGTCACGCATACAAATGATGCGAGCTCCAGGTCATCGACACGGAGTTCGTCGCGGTGGCTCTCGAGATACGTCCTGAACAGGGCGTAGTTCTCACGATTGAAGGTTTCCAGCTTCTCGAGCTTGCCCACGCGCGGAATCTGCTCCGCGAGCACGCGATGCAGCTTGGGATCGACGCGGTGCGCTTTAACCGCGATGGCGACGAGCTTGCGCACCGCCTTCTCCACCGGCTGCGCCAAAACCTCCGCCAACTCGCCGCGGACCGTTTGCATGATCTCCTGCTGGTGGCGCTCGATGACGGCGGCAACGAGCGCCTCCTTGCTGGGGAAATACTGGTAGAGCGAGCCGACGCTCACCCCCGCCACTTCGGCGATGCGGTTGGTGCTGGCCTTGTCGAAGCCTTCCTTGACGAGAATGCGAGCGGTCGCTTCAACCAGCGCGTCGACCGTCGCGCGCGATCGCTCCTGAGAGGCGATTTTCCTGGGTTTTGTGAGCGGTCTGCGCGCCATTTTTCCACGCCGCCAATGCGAGTATCAAAAGCGAATGATCGCTCATATTCTGCCCGACGTGGAAATGACAGGCAATACCTTGCGCAAGCAGCGCAAATCCTCAGGAGACCACGACATGCACGACACATTGCAGCGCTTGTTCCGATACAAAGCCTGGGCGAACGACGAACTGTTGACCGCGTTGGCCAGGCTTGGCGGCGAATCCCCAATCACCGGATTGGCAATCAAGGCCCTGAGCCACAGCTATATCGTCGACCGGATCTTCGCCGCGCACATGAGGCGAAGGGCTCACGCGTACACATCGGCCAATCTAAGCGAGATGCCGACGCTGGAAGATCTGTCCGCGGACATCAGAAAAAGCGATCGGGAGTATGTCGATTACGTGTCGGCGCTCGATCGCGACCAATTGGCGGAACGGATCGACTTCGCGTTCACGGACGGCGCCCCGGGCCGTATGTCGCGCGAGGAGATGCTCATGCATGTGATCACCCACGGCATAGGTCATCGCGGACAGGTCAGCGCAGTCATGCTGCTCAATTCCGTTCCACCGGCGAAGGATGGTTTCACGACCTATCTGCATGAGGCGGAGGCGTCGACGAGACGGCGGAACTGTTAAACGTTCATCGTCCTGTCCAATCGTGCCGCCATTGCTTCCCAGTTCATTGCATCGTCGCGCGTGGATGGGGACAGAGTGGAACTGTTGGGCGCGCGAGGAAATCAGCCTGACTGCGGCAGTACGGGTTTCGCCCAGCACAACAGGCGCTCTGCTCCGTCGACGCGCGTGCCGGTCTGCACGAAGCGGGCGCCTTCGAGCACGCGAATGGAGCCGCGGTTGCGTTCGTGACACTCCGCCGTGACCGTATGCACGCCGTGGATCGCGCAATGGGTGAGAAATTGCATGAGCGCGCCTGACGCGAAGCCGCGTCGGCGTTCACTGGCTGCGATGCCGTAGCCAACCTCGACCAGTCCGTCCACGGGAACGCCTTTCGTGCCGATATCGCCCACCACTCGACCATCGTGTACGACGAGGAAACACCAATCGTCCATGGCGCGTTCGCTCTCTCGCAACCCGACGAGCCAGTCGAGCGCGTCAGCGATGTCGGGGTGCGGCCAATCGAATGCCGATTGCAGCCCACTCTCCGCAGCGAACGCAGCGCGACCTCGCGTGAGTGCGTAGAGCATTGGTCTGCTGAACGGGACCAGCATCATCGCGTGCCGATCCTCCCATGACGCTGTCATTTCGACTCGCTCCGTCGGTGGAACCTACCTTACGATCAATTGCGCGTGCGTCGAGCCCTCCCTATCTGGAGGCACTCGCCGACATCAGCGTTCTTGAAACCGGTAATGAAACGTCATTGCTTGCGATCTGCCCGTTTATCGGGCACCGTGCCCAGGCGATCTTCGTTTTGGCCTGCCTTTCAGCTATGCGCCCGATATCGGGCGTCCATCTTGAGTCACTCACAAGCCCAGATTGCTCGTATCCGCGTCCGATTAGTGCGTGGCATTTTGTTATGGAGGCCAACAATGGCTATTGGAACTGTCAAATTCTTTGATGCCGGCAAGGGCTTTGGATTCATCCGACCCGAAAGCGGCGAGAAGGACGTTTTTGTGCATATCAGTGCGGTCCAGAGCGCCGGGATGGACACACTGTCCGAAGGGCAGCGCGTTAGTTTCGAAGTCGTGACCGAGCGCGGCAAATTGGCTGCCAGCAAGCTTCAAGCAGCTTGAGAGTCTAAGAACCTCTGCATATGGAAGAACCCGGCGCGATGCCGGGTTTTTCTTGTCTTCGAGGAACCCCGCTATTGTCGGCGTGATACAGCGGGCATCTCATGAGACGAACGCGTTGCGCGAGTCGAAGTCGTCGTCTATTCGTTGGCAACGACCGCGTCGCCGACATGGAAGAGGCCGTAACCCGACAACACGACCTGTGGTAGCGCCATCCCCACGACGACGCCCGCCTGGTCAGCTTGGATCTCGAACACCACATCGGTCACCGGATCAACGATCGTTGCGAGCACCTCCCCCTTTGCCACGGTGGAACCGAGCTTCACGAGCGGCAGGTAGATGCCGCCGTGACCGGGCGGCACGCGAATCCAATACGAATCTCGTAGCAGCTTAGCGGGATCGACGGGTTCCCTCGCGGCAATCATGTCGAGATGCGCCATGACGTTGCGCACCCCGCGTGCGCCCTTCTCGATCTCATCGACGACGAAGATCAACGGCGGTCCCGCTTCGTAGATGATCGCCGGTATGCCAACTCGCATGGCTTCACGCCGCAGACTCCCCTTCGGACCCGCGCCGGCCACGATGATGCCGACGCCAAAGTGGCGCGCCAGGTCAAGCGCGGCAGGAACGGACGTATCGACGCGAAGTTGCGGCAAATTGGTGCGGAAGTTGGACGCCGTGTGCAGATCGATCAACTGCGTGCATTGGCGAATCACGCCGGTAAACACAGTGGCCGCGACGATCGACGCGACACTGCCGGTCGCATCACCCGGAAAGTGCCGGTTGAGATCGCGCCGATCGGGCATGTAGCGCGTCATCGTGCGGAACCCCGACGCGTTGATTGCAGGCAATACGATCAGTGTGCCGCTGAGCACGCTCGCGTCGACGCCTGCAAAGACACGCCGAGCGATTTCGGTGCTGTTGATCTCATCGCCATGGATTGCCGAGGTCACACACAGTGTCGGACCAGGTCTGATACCGCGAGCGGCAAATACGGCGAAATCGATGAACGTGCCTTCGAACGTCCGTTCACCGGTGAATGTGAACTTCTTCTTCTCGCCCGGATTGATCACTTCGCTGCCAATCCGGATCGAGCCCCACTCACCGCCCACGTCCGCGAACGCGCTGGCCGTTGCGATCAGTAGCATGAACCCCACCAGCCGATGCGCTAACGACATGCGTCCTCCTGTATCTACGTGAAACGTTGCCAGGTTCAAAAGCCACCATAACCCACTGACGGCTCGTGCGACTCGCACCCGCATTTTCTCGCCTCGCCGACCATCGTTGGAAACGGTGAACGACGACGCGCCCCCCGACATAGTCGTTGGGCGACTAGACTACTGCGTCAGACTAGAGCGCCTTGCCTCGCTTGTAGCCTGCAGCTCATTTCGAGTTCGAAATACCGTACGAAGAAGGCTTCGCCGGGAAGTGCCGCCGGTCTAGTCGACGGCGCATGTACGACAGCGCACAGATCCTGGCCTTCCCGAACGGCTGACGGCTCGCTGAAGGTCCTGTGGCGTATCGTCACGACAGAACTACGGAAGTGCGCGGCTTGTCGTGACCTGCCAACATCCGACGGACGACGAACACTCGAAGGCGAGAACGCCAACTCCAACGCTCGCTATCTCGAGAGGAAAGCACCCATGGGCTCGAGCGAAGCATAACGATGTATCGCGGCGAACGATTCAACAGCATCAGCCATCTGGTCGGCGCATCGCTGGCGCTCGCCGGTGGTGTTGTTCTAGTGACCTTCGCCGCAATTGGCGGCGATTTCAAAAGGATCGTCAGCTACAGCGTCTATGGAGTGACGCTATTCCTGCTTTATCTCGCCTCCACCCTTTACCACAGCCTACGCGGCACGGCCAAACGGGTATTCCAGGTGCTGGACCACCAGGCGATCTACCTGCTGATCGCCGGGACTTACACGCCATTTATTGTGATGGCACTCAAAGGCGCACAGGCCTGGTGGATGTTTGGGGCGATTTGGGGGCTGGCGGTGTTTGGCATCGTCTTGGACGCGCTACCGCGCCGAGGAGTGCGAGTGGTTCCAATAGTGATCTATCTGGTAATGGGTTGGTTGTGTGTGTTTGCACTCGACCCGATCGTCGCGGCTCTACCACCCGCGGGTGTTGGTTGGCTGGTCGCGGGCGGCATCTTTTACACGTCAGGTATCGCTTTCTATGTCCTTGACCACTGGTACCCATGGACCCATGGCATCTGGCATCTGTTTGTTCTCGCCGGCAGCGTCAGTCACTACTTTGCGATTCTTCTCTTGTATTGAAGGCTCGTTCGAACGGCGTTCTGTTCCCTCGATGCCAACGGTCTTCTAGAGGTGCGGCTAGTCAAACAATACGCTGACTATGGCGCCTCAGAGTTAGATCGTTCCGCAACAGCGCGCAATTGGAGCTCCTGCTGAATGCGCGCGTGCTCGCCGCGGTCGAGCCGATAGCTCATCAACGCCACTACAGACAGCAGTGAGATGAGACCAGCGCCGGGCCCCCAGACCAGACCGAGATTGCGGACGGTCTCTGCAGAGATCGGGACGGCACTCGCGAGATCGCTCGGAAATCCGATTGCGTCGAGGCCCAAGCCCGCGATGAACGATCCCGCGCCGCTCGCCGCCTTCGCAGACAACGTGAGCCCGGCGAAGTAAAGCCCTTCGCGGCGCGAACCGAACAGCAACTCATGCTCGTCGGCCGCGTCGGCCATCATCGATGGGAATGCGATGCCGAGCGACGTGCTGGTGATTCCGCTGACGAACTGAAGCGAACCGAGCACGACATAGAGCGGCATGCCGCTCGGCGGAAGCCAATGCAGCACGCGAAGCCACGCCGGCACGGTCTGCACGAGCCCGATCACGGCGAGGCTCACGAGCGCGACGGTCAGCTTTTCATAGCGCGCGAGTGCGACGGTGGTCAGCGGAATACCGATCGCGAAGCCGATCGAGCCGATGATCGGAATCGCCTGCATCACGCTCGGCGGTAATTCCCAGAAGTACTTGCTCGCGTGGATCCACAGCGAACCCGTTACACCCTGCGCGACCCAGAAGGTCAGCACGGCGAGGAACAAGACGAAGAACGACGGGTTGTGCATCACGTCGCTCACTTCGCGCACGAGCCGGCCAACGCCGGTCTGCGTGTGCTGCGCTTGCTTCGGAACCGCGGGCCGCGCCGCGTATGTACCCGCCGACGCGCACAACCCGACGATCAGCGCGATCAACGCGGCCGCCCAGCCAAAGCCGACATACGCAGCGCGCTCCAGTAACCCGTTCGGTCCGTTCAGGAACACGCCGAGACCGAGGAACATCGTTAGCGCGTACGCGCAGATCCAGAATGCGGATCGATACGATTGCACGACCGAGCGCTCGCGATAGTCGGGCGTGAGTTCGGCACCCAGCGCGATGTACGGCAGCGCGTAGACCGAGAGTGCGACTCTGAGCAACAGCAGCGCCGCGACGACATATGCGAAGGTCAGCCATTGCGAACCAAAGTGCGGCGTGGAATAGATGAGCCCGACAGCGATCGCGAGCGGTACGAGACCGGCGAACATGAACGGATGGCGCCGGCCGTAACGAGAACGCGCATTATCGGAGGCATACCCGATCAGCGGATCGGCGATGCCGTCGACAAGCAGTGCGACGAACATCGCAGCACCGGCGAGCGTACCGGAGAGTCCGACGACGCCGGTCAAGAAGAACAGCAGGAACGTATCGACTGCGGTTTGCGCGGTGCTCGTCGCCGCTTCGCCGAGACCGTAGAAGACCTTCGTGCGCGTCGGCAGCGCGCCGGAGTCCTGCAAAACCGTCACGACGGCGTCTGAGCGAGCATGTCGCGGCGTCGCGTCGCCACGCGTCGTTGTGCCGCAATCACGGGTGCTCCTACCGAATCAGTGCGCGCCTGAACCCCCGAAGTTGTACGTGAACGCAATGCCGCCGGTACGACGTGGATTCGCGTACGCGTTGTAACCCGGACCGCCATGCGCCTCGATGTATTGTTCGTCGGTCGCGTTCGTCATCCAGAGCCACGCGCTCCACGTCTGCGCGGCGAGCGTGAGCCGCAGATTGACCTGGTTATGGGACTCGATGCGATCGAGCGCCGCGCCGGGTATCGGGCAGATCGCGACGTTGTCGCATTTCGCGTCGACCGGCGTCGTCGTCTGGCTGCCGATCCACGCGTAGTCGCCGCGCGGCGTCAGCGACAGCGCGCCGTTCAAATTGAAGGTGTACTGCGCGCCGCCGTGGAACGTGTACTGGGGCGAAAACGGTTGGCGATTCCCCTCGGTTTCGAGGGCTTGTAGCGTGATCGGGTCCAGGATCAGGGCGCTGCCGAGTTCGCTGTGGATCCACGCGGTACCGATATCGACCTGCAGTCCGCCGACCACCGCCTGGGCCGTGACCTCCGAGCCGTAAACGGTCGTGCTGCCGCCGAGGTTCTGGTAGGCCGATACGTTGGTCACCCCGACGGTGGTGAACGTCGCCTGATAGTTGTTGAGGCTCTCGTAGAATCCGCCGACCTGCGTGTTCACGTGACCGTCGAACAGCTGCCCCTTCCAGCCTAGCTCGAAGTCGGTCGTCGTCTGATCCTGATAGTTCGGAAGACCGGCAACCACGTTCACGCCGCCGGTGGTGTTACCGGTCGCGACGAACGTGTAGAAATAGTTGTTCTCGGTCGCCTGCCAATTCAACGCAACCTTACCCCGTCAAGCTGCTCTCGTCGTAACTCGTGTTGACGGGCAGCTGAAGGTCGAGGATCGCCGGAAGAATCGTTAGGTGGGCTTCCTCGCTGACGCGGAAGTGGTTGTAGCGCAGGCCGAGTTCGAGCTTGACCGAGTCTGTGAATTGGTACGCGATCTGGCCGAACGCCGCCATCGTTCTGCGCGGCGTATGCCATGGCAAGTAGAGTTCGACGATGGGCACACCGGGGACGTAGTTGGTCGCGTCGGTCAGCACGAAACCGTCGTGTTTCGGAAAATCGAGCGTTTCTTCGCGGAAGAACGTCCCTGCAATCCAACTGAAGCGCGCCTCAGCCGGCGAGACCAGTGTGAATTCCTGCGTGTAAACGCGGAACTTCGCGCGGATGTGCTGGCGGCGGTCGATCGGAACGCTGCCGTCATCGTCGTTACGGATGTACGAGGTGATGAATTGAGCGCCGGACACGGAGCGGAACACGATCCCGTTATCGAACGTGTAATGCGCGTCGAGATATGCCGCGCTGGATCTTGTCCTTCGCATAGTTGTCGGTCGCATTGTTGCCGACGATGAACAGATTCTTCGAGATGTTCGCCGGCCCATCCGGAAACAGATTCGGTGTCCCCGGCACGACCGAGAACGCGTAGCCGTGATTGTCGAGCACGGTGTGGTCGTACTGGAGCTTGGCGTCGAACGCGTCGTTCGGTTGCCAAGAGGAAACTGATCCGCCCGCTCTCGTGATCGATTGCGTTCAAGTTGCCGGGCGTGGGAATCGTCTTGTCCACGTCCATCCATCCCTTGTAAAAGCTGTCGCGGGCCATGTGATCGAATGCGATACGCGCGGCAAACGTATCGCCGATGGGGACGTTCAGCGCACCGGTAGATCCTGCTGGTCGTAGTCGCCGTAACCCGCCTGGACATAACCGTTGGTGACGCCGAGCTCGGGAGCGCGGGTGTTGACGAAGATCGCGCCGCCGGCCGCGTTCTCGCCGACGAACGTGCCTTGCGGCCCGCGCAGCACCTCGATGCTCGCGATGTCGTAGTAGGGCTCGCCGTTGAAGAAGCCGGACACCGTGCCGACGCCGTCGCGATAGGTCGCCACCGCCGACGTCGTGTTGCCGGCGTTGTCGTTCTTACCGATGCCGCGGATGTTCATCATGTTGCTCTGACCGTTGCTCGAGATCGTCAGCGACGGCGTCGCGAACTCGAGATCGTCGACTTCGAAGATGCTGCGCGCATTCAGGTCGTCTTCGTTCAGCACGGTCGCTGCAACCGGCGCTTGCTGCAGGTTCTCGGTGCGCCGTTCCGCGGTAATGACAACGACTTCGACTTTGCCACTCTGGGCCGCTTCAGGCAGCTGCAGAGGCGTTCTCGGCTAGAGCGGTTGCATGGAATCCCAACCCCACGCACGCAACCGCCAATTCATGACGGTATTTGATTGCCATCGAATCCCCTCCCCAGTGGACGCTGCAAGACTCCCATAGTCTGAAATCGATTTCAACGACGAGCGAAAACAACGCGAGCAAGTGCATGAGTGGGCGTTGATTGAATCCCATGCTAATTCACGTCGATGTACCGAAGTTCGAGAGGTGTGCGCAGCACGAACAGCCGCTGCGTATTGAAAACGATTTCATTGCGTGACAACCTGCGACGAATCGCACAACGCACGGGGCTCGACGCGATGAATTCCACCGGAACAGCGCATACCGCATCGCCGCAGCGCTACGACAACATGAAATATCGACGCTGCGGGCGCAGTGGCCTGCAACTTCCGGCCATTTCGCTGGGCAGCTGGGAGACCTTCGGTGGCTATCGCGACGAAGCGGCCGCACGCGCATGCATCACACGCGCATTCGACCTGGGCATCACGCATTTCGACTTCGCTAACAACTATGGCGTGCCGCCTGGCAACGCGGAGTTAGTGTGCGGCCGAGTTCTCAAGGAGCTGCCGCGCGACGAATTGATCATCGCCACCAAGGCAGGGTTTCCGATGTGGCCGGGACCTTATGGCGATGGCGGCTCGCGCAAATACCTCATCGCAAGTTGCGATCAGTCGCTGACGCGGCTCGACGTCGACTACGTCGACATCTTCTATCACCACCGACCCGATCCAAATACGCCCATCGAGGAAACCATCGGGGCACTCGGAACGCTGCTGACCCAAGGCAAGGCTCTGTACGTCGGTGTCTCGAGCTATTCAGGCAAACAATTTCTAGCCGCCACGCAAGCGGCGAAAGCGTGCGGCGTTCCGATCACGATCCATCAGCCTTACTACAATCTGTTGGGCCGCAGAGTCGAATCCGATCTGCTCCCACATGCGGCGGAAAACGGGACGGGCGTCATCGCATTTTGTCCGCTTGCCTCAGGGCTCCTGACCGACAAATATCTGGACGGCGTCATTCCCGGCGATGCACGCGGCTTGCTTTGGCCGGGCGCGTGGGTTCGTGCCAACTCGCAGGAGCGACGCGGCGAAATCCTCACGTCCCTCAACGAGATCGCAAAGGCGCGCGGCCAAACGCTCGCGCAGATGTCACTGGCCTGGATTCTCCGCAATGAGGCGGTTACGAGCGTCGCCGTGGGTGCCTCTGCAGTCGCGCAGATCGAAGCAAATGTCAAAGCGCTCGATCATCTCGAGTTCGACGCGGCTGAGTTGGATGCCATCGATCGCCTGACGAAAATGCCAAAGACCTGATGCCAGACTCCGACCTCAGGAGGAAGTAATGCCCCAACTAGATAGTCTGCCTGCGGAAACGCCGGTCGATCGAATCATGCAGGTCATGCGGCGCGACGGCGCCGTCATTCTCACCGGCATGATGTCAGCTGCGGAGACGACCGCGCTCATCAACGAGCTGACGCCGTATCTCGAGGCGACCAAGCCCGGTCGGGAGAGTTTCTCGGGATTCAAGACGACGCGCACCGGCGCGCTGGCGGCACGTTCCGCGAAGGTTCGCGCCGCGATCATGGATACGCGCGTGCGCGCGATCTGCGATCAAGTGCTCTTGCCGAACTGCGATCGCTATCAGGTGAACGTTACCCACGTCATCCGCATACTTCCCGGCGAAGTGGCGCAGGTGCTGCACCGTGATCGTTGGTCGTGGCAATACCTCAAAGACATGGAGCCGCAGCTCAATACCATCTGGGCGCTGTCAGATTTCACGAAGGCGAACGGAGCGACCATGGTCGCTCCGGGCTCTTGGATGTGGCCCGACAGCCGCAGACCGCGACCGCATGAAATCGCCTATGCAGAAATGGAACGCGGCTCGGTGCTGATTTACACGGGTTCGGTCTTTCACGGCGGTGGCGCCAACACGGCGGATGCGCCGCGTCTTGGCATGAATCTCACGTATTGCCTGAACTGGCTGCGCCAGGAAGAGAACCAATATCTTTCCTGCCCGCCGGAGATCGCGCGCACGTTCGAGCCAGAATTGCAGGCACTGATGGGTTACGCCTCGGGCGGCTACGGGCTCGGCTTTTATACGCCGCCCGTATCGGCGGACGTGGTATCTGAGGTCCACCCGATCGAACACGCGGTGCGGCCAGTGCGCGATACGGAACAGAACGGGTAGGCTCTGCACCCAAACACAATTGTCTCGAGGCCACTTGATGACCGTCCACGGCACCACTGCGAAAAACTTCGAACCCGTCCGTGAGGCATTTGCAAACGCCCAGGCGAACGACCCTGGTGGCGCACAACTCTGCGTTTATCGCCACGGTGAAGTCGTCGTCGATCTTTGGACAGGCCGCGACATCGCGAACGATCGCCCTTACACGGAAGATACGCTGACTGTCCTGATGTCGTGCACCAAAGGCGCGGTCGCAGTCTGCGCCGGCATGCTGGCGGAGCGAGGACTGCTCGACGTCGAAGCGCCCGTCGCCAAATACTGGCCCGAATTCGCGGCTAACGGCAAAGCGCATTTGACCGTCGCGCATTGTCTCAGTCACACCGCCGGTTTGCCGACGTTTCCGATCGCCTCGGGCATCACGGCGCGAGATTTTGTCGATTGGGACAAATGCACTCGTGCGCTTGCGGACGCGACACCGCTGTGGACACCCGGCGCATATGCTTCTTATCACGCGGTGACTTACGGCTTTCTCGTCGGAGAAGTGATCCGCCGCATTGCCGGAAAGAGTTTCGGCACCTTCTTCGCTGACGAGGTTGCCAAGCCGCTGGGTCTGGCGTTCTGGATTGGTCTCCCCGACGCCCAGCAGGGGCGCGTCGCGCCGCACATTCCGCAACAGAGCGCCGACTTTCGCACGCTGATGGCCGGCGCCGGCGTGAATGTGAACGATCCGATCATGGTGGAGATTCTCGCCGGCTTCGACGCTATCGGAGAGGCAGTCGATTTCTTCAATACACCGGTCGGACGCGCCGCCGAACTGCCCGCCGGCAACGGCGTTGCAAACGCACGCTCGCTCGCCCGGATGTATGCCGCCTGCATCGGCGAGATCGACGGCGTGCGGCTGCTGAACAAGGCCACGCTGGCGCGCGCGATGCAGCCGCGTACCAAGGACCTCCCCCCGCTTCCGCCGCTCGCGCATTTACCACCCCCGCCCGGCGAAGGTTTCGGTCTCGGCTTTTCGCTCGGCAGTCCGGTGACGCAGATGCTCGGCCCGGGTTCGTTCGGCCACGACGGCGCCGGCGGACGACTCGGCTTCGCGCATCCGCAGAGTGGAGTCGCGGCGGGCTTCGCGTGCAACAGCATGCTATGGGACAACTTCACGCCCGATCCACGCTGGTCCTGGGTGATTCCGCTGCGGGAAATCGTGGCCAACCACTGAAGACATTGAGGAGCATCGACGTGTTGAAGGGTATTCCGTCGTTGCTCGGCCCGGAGTTGCTGCACGCGTTGCGCTCTATGGGACACGGTGACGACATTGCGATCGTCGATGCCAACTTTCCGTCGGCGTCGAGCGCCAAGCGACTGGTGCGAGCCGATGGCCACTCCGCCACCAGCGTGCTCCGCGCGATCCTGCAGCTGCTGCCGGTCGACGACCTGCGCGACGACCCGTTGCGCGTGATGGAAGTGACGGAAGATCCCACACAGACGCCGCCGATCGTCGAGGAGTTCGAGCGCATCGCGAGCGAGGTCGAAGGTCGCGCGCTGAATGCCCGTGCGCTTCCGCGCGAACAGTTCTACTCGGCCGCACGCGCGGCGTACGTGATCGTCGCGACGGGTGAGACGCGACTGTACGGCAATCTGCTTGTCACGAAGGGCGTCGTTGCGGGCGCGAGCTGACCGTTTGCACTCAATGTCCGAATTTCGAAATCGAGGCAGGGATCCGGACGTGAAGCTCATCAGCGAAACCTTCGAAAACGGCGGCCCCAAAGGCCCTTCATATCCGCAACATCATTCGACGCGGGCTACGAGCCCTGGCGCGGTCGCTAGATCATTCGCGGTTTGCTTCGGGACTGATTGTATTCAGGCTCCAGCCGTTGCCATTCGTGGACTGCTGAAAATCCGATGCAACAGCGCGAGGCTGGTCGCGGTCAGCATCGCCGCTGCCAGAAATGCAGCACCCGGGAAATAAACAGGCGCTGCACTGCTGCTGAAATAGCCGAACAGTTGCGTCATGAGCGGTGGGCCAATCACGGCCGTCAGCGCATTGGCGCTGGCGATCGCGCCTTGCAATTCGCCTTGTGTGTTGGTCGCCACACGTGACGTCATGATTGCTTGCAATGCAGGCATCGTAAATCCCGACAAGGCACCCAGCAGCATTACGACGTACATCATCCAACCGGACGGTGCGAACGCATAACCGAGGAACGCCACCAGCGCAAAACCAAGCCCTACGTAAGCCGCAACCGACGGCCCAACGCGGGGGATCACGATCCGCGTCAGGTAGCCTTGCACCAGCACACTCAGGATGCCGACGTAACCGAGCGAATAGCCGATCTCTCGCGGCGACCAGCCGAAGCGTTCGATGGTGTAGTAAGACCAGATCGCGGGCATCACGAAGTGGCCGAGGTTGTATAAAAACACCGCAACGACGAGCGCCAGCACAATGGGCGTCTTCGTGAGCTGCGCAACTGCGCCAAACGGATTCGCGCGCGCAAGTTCAAACGGGCGTCGTTGCTCGCGCGGTAGCGACTCGGGCAGCGCAAAGAAGGTAAAGCCGAGATTCAAGACGCCCAATGCCGACGCGGCATAAAACGGCGCGCGCGTGCCGTATTCACCCAGCATACCGCCCAGCACAGGGCCGATGATGAAGCCCACACCGAATGCGGCACCGAGCAGGCCAAAATTCTGTGGCCGCTCCGCCGCCGGACTGATATCGGCGATATATGCATTCGCCGTGCTGTTGGTCGCGGCGGCGATGCCGGCGACAAAACGTCCCGCGAACAACCACCCCAGTGTCGGCGCCCAGCCCATCACCAGATAGTCGAGCGAAAATGCCATCAGTGAGACGAGCAATACGCGACGCCTGCCGAACCGATCACTCAGGTTGCCGAGCACCGGCGCGAAGAAGAACTGCATGATCGCGTAAGCGAACATCAGCCAACCACCATACAAGGCCGCTTGCGTGAGCCCCTGTCCGGTCACCTCCATGACCAATTTCGGCATCACAGGCATGACGATTCCAAAGCCGATGGAATTGAGCAGCACCGTTGCAACGATGATGAACAATGGCCGCTTTGGCGTTTGAGACTTCATCGGCGTCTCACGCAAAACCGCCGACGACTCTGTCGGATCTTGTACGTTCCTTGGGCGCTGTCTGTCCACGTTAGGGATGTCGATCTGGATTGCGCACTGTCTACTTTGCGATTTCCCAGATGTGGCCGGCGGGATCTTGGAAACTCGCGGTTCGAACTCCCCACGGGCGATCCATCGGACCGTTCAGTAGCCTGACGCCGCGTGCGATCAATTCGGCGCACAAGGCATCTACGTCTTCGACCTCAACGGTGAATACGTGTCGTGCTCCTGCTTCGCAACCCGCAACCTCTGCAGGTTCGATGAGTTCGTTTGCTGATTCAATCCGTAGAAGATTGATGAGCGTCCCGCCAATCTTGAAGACAGCAGAGTCGTCGTTCTCAAATATCACTGGCAAGCCAAACGTCGTGCGATAGAACCGCTTCGCAACTTCAAGCTCTTCGACGAACAATGTGATCGCAGCAATGCTGTTCGCCCAAGCAGTTCTGTCGATCTGAGTCACGGTTGACCTCCTCTTTGCGAACGTGCGTAGACGAGCGAGATGATCGTTGCAACCGGATCGCCAAATCAAATCATGAGAGAACCCCGGCGTTCAGGTTCGGGGCAGACGGCGTCACACCGCATACTCAGGCAGCGTGAAATCGCTCGCCGCGCTCTTCACCATCTTTTCAAACCGGCCGATAAAGCGCGGCGACGTCAGGATCGCGTAGAAGACATTGCGCAGACCAAGTCCGAGCCGTGTCCTGGGGGCGTAGAACGAGCCCACACGTACCGCGCCTTTCTGGCATCCCGTCGCGTACGGGCGAATCCGACTTTCGTATCGCTCAAATGCGGTCGCTGTATCCGCGGTCGCCGCGAGCTCGCCGGCGAGCACGTAAGCGCCGACGATCGCAAGCGACGTGCCTTGTCCCCCGAGCGTGCCACCGTAGGCGGCGTCGCCGAGAAGCGCGATTGGCCCCTGCGCGTAACGATCGACGTGCACAGTGGCAATTGCGTCGACAAATAGATCCGTTGCACGCTCCAGCGCATCGCTCAAGCGTGGAACTTCCCACCCGACATCAGCGATGACTTCTTTCAGCGCGCATCGCTGTATGTCGGCGTCGCGTTGTCCATCGCGCAAAGGACCTCCGGTGTAAACGAGGATTACGCGCGCGCGATCGGCCGATGTGGCAGCGATACACGTCGCACGACCGGGAACGCTGTAGACCTGCGCACCGCGGCGCCCCCCCACGTTCGGCATTTCGAAGGTCGCAATTCGATAGCCGCGGTGACGGAGGAACCGGTCCTCAATCGCCAAACGCGAGCGCACGAACACCAGAGTGGAGCCCGTCGGCTCCAATCAGGAAATCAAACGTCTGGGGCGCGCCACGCTCGAAGGCGACCGCGACCCGGTCGCCACGGTTTTCGATCGCAATGACGTCGATCCCCGAAGCGGTAGTCACTCGTGTGGCAGCTGCGCTCGTAAAGCAGGCGGCAGAGATCGCCACGCAGGATCTCGACATCGCCCGCCGTCATGACCTCAGGGATGGTCGCGCGAAGTGAACCGTTCGAACTCAGAAGCTCGAGATCGCCGGGTTGGGTGCGCTGTTCATGAATTGCGTCCCAAATACCCAACCGTTCAAGCACGGCGCGATGGGTCGGGCCTCGGAAGTCGACCGCCTGACCTCCTTCGCGAATCGAAGACGCGCGCTCGACCACTGTTGACGCAATGCCGCAGCGAGCGAAACAAAGGGCGAGCGCCGGGCCGGCGATGCCCGCGCCCGAAATGAGTGCATGACGACTCTTCATAGCGGATTCTCCAGAGATTTCCGTACATTGTACGCGCGTTCTGTACGGAGTACGCAATAACTAGTACAGAGGTTTGGCCGGCCGCCTCATGGCGGCCGACTGTCTTCCAATACCAACAAAAATACGTCTCTGTACTAGCAAGGCAATTAACTAGCCTTGACTGGATCTGCTACGACCGAATGCTAGCCCGAAGCCTTCAATACTAGTACAGTAGCGTGATGAACCGCACTGCCGCAGATCCCCCCTACCAGCGCATCGCCGCCGACCTTCGACGACGAATTGCCTCCGGTGAACTCAGGCCCGGCGACCGCGTACCTTCGACACGCGACATCGCGCGTCAATGGCACGTTGCGATGGCGACGGCGGCGCACGCACTCAAGACGCTGGCGCACGAAGGCGTTGTCCGCGGCGTCCCACGCGTCGGTACGGTTGTCGCGAACGCGCGCACCGGTCCAACGGTTCAGCGCGGGCGCGAAACGGAACTCACGCGCGGACGAATCGTCAGCGCGGCGATTGAGATCGCCGACGCTGAAGGTCTAACCGCGCTTTCGTTGCGCAGCGTCGCAGCGAGAGTTGGGGTACCCGTGATGTCGCTGTACCGTCATGTCGGTAACAAGGAGGAACTTCTTCGCCTCATGACCGATACCGCGATTGGCGAAGAGCAACTCCCCGAGACCGCACCGGCTGGGTGGCGTGCGCAGCTCGAGGTGGCCGCACGGGTCCAGTGGCGCGGCCTTCGCAAACATCCGTGGCTCGCGCGTCTGATCAGTATCACCCGACCAGACCCACTGCCGAACGCGCTCGCGCACGCCGACTGGGTGCTGCGCGCGCTCGACGGCCACGGCCTCGACGCGAACGCGCGCATGCAACTTCACATCATTCTGCACGGATTCATCCAAGGGCTCGCAGTGAACCTGGAGACCGAGGCCGAAGCAGTGAGTGAGACCGGGATGAGCGATGAAGACTGGATGCAGACCCAGACAGAGGCGTTCGCCGCCCTCGCGGCTACTGGACGCTTCCCCGCCTTTGCGGCGGTGTTAGTCGAACTCGCCGATGGATTCGAGCTCGACCTCGAGGAGATTTTCGATCGCGGGCTTAGCGCCCTGCTCGAAGGCTTTGCACGTGTTGTCAAGCCGCCGCCGCGGAGACGTAAACGCTGAGTGAGGTGCTTCCGAGACCGTCATGACCCAACGAGAGGGCTAAGGCGCGATCTCGACGACGCGGTTGGATCCAACGAATAGTTAGCCATGCCGTCTCGAATCGGCACGCACGATCGACGTGTTTCTTACCAATCCGCGTGTCGCCGTCAGATGCCGGCGACTCCCCAACCATGGCGTTCCACTCGCGAGGGTTCAACTCGACTTGTCGGCGTCGCTCGGCTCGACCACATTCGCGTCTCGATTCGTCTCCCAACTCCGGCGATGATTGGGCGTAACAAACTGGCCCCGTCAGTCAAAGGGGGAGCTACCAGGCGATGGTTATGGAGGCCGATAGAACCAGTCGTCACACGAGTTGGAGGGCCACGCTGCTGGGAGCGATTGTGGTGCTAACAGCCTACGGTTGCGCAGCCCCCGTCGATCCACCCTCGAATCTTCCTGCGGATCCGGTGAACGCCTGCCACACGCGCGTGGTCATAACGTTTGCGGAGAGTTTGGGCGAACGCCCTGCTGACGACTTTGTGATGGAGATCTCTCGCGCGGCAAACGTCGTGCTCGTGTTCGTGCGCGCCGCCGGACCTGGGTTGTACGTGTTTCAGTTGGATGCGGACGATACCGATGAAAGTTGCAGTCTGGCGCTTGCGCGTCTACGCCGTGACGAGCGCGTGCGCTCCGTGGATCTCGATCAGCGGCGCCACGCATTGGAGTAAAGAGCGCAGCAATAAGGCATTTCCGGTTCGGCGCACCGTCTCCCTCAATCACTCTCACCCCTCGAGGCTTGCGATGCATAGCTTTATCACGGCGATGTTCGCCGTCACCTTGCTCACCACCGCACCCTCGGCCGACGCCGCAGGCGACGGCCAGACGGAACTCAATCTCGTACGCCATGGCCAATCGGCTGCCGCGACGCCGGGCGTTGCCGAAAACACGCAGCTCATCGTCAAACTGCGAAATGCCGCCGACCTACAGACGCAAGGGTCGCGCATGGAGGCGCTCGCCGCCCGGCAGGGGCTCGGGCTCGACGGGGAGCGGTCCATCACTTCGCGCATACATGTCCTTCAGGTGCACTCGGCGGGTGCCGCCGGCGCAACGGCGTACGAAATGCTCGCGCAGCTGCGCGCGGATCCGCAGGTGGAGTACGCCGTGGTGGATCAACGCCGTCACATCCAGGCTCTGACGCCCAACGATCCGCTTTATGACGAGCAGTGGTACTTGCAGGTGGTCAGCGCCGCCACGCCGGCCGCATTGGACGCAACCGATGCGTGGAGTACGACGACCGGCAACAGCAGCGTGATCATTGCGGATATCGATACGGGCGTGCGCCCGGACCATCCCGACCTCGCGAGCAAACTGGTACCCGGCTACTGTTTCATTTCCGACGCGTTTGTCGCCAACAACGCGACCTGTCCCGGGCCTGATGACTCCGATCCGGGCGATTGGGTCACGAGCGCAGACATCAGCGGACATCCAGCCGAGTGTGGCGGCGAAACTCCTTCCTACAGTTCGTGGCACGGCACGCGCGTCGCCGGCATCGCCGGCGCTGCCAGCAACAACGCCAGCGGCGTCACGGGGGTCAGTTGGGACGCGCAGATCTTGCCCGTGCGTGCGCTCGGAAAATGTGGCGGCACCGATTCCGACATCATCACGGCGATGCTCTGGGCCGCAGGGATCGCGGTCACGGTCAATGGTCAGAACCTCGTGAACCCCGACCCCGCGCGCATCATCAACTTGAGCCTCGGCGGCAGCGGCGCTTGCCCTGCCAGCTATCAAGATGCGATCGATCAGATCCTCGCCAAGGGAGTCGTGGTCGTGGCCTCCGCGGGCAACGAGACCGGTCCCGTCGATGCGCCGGCCAACTGCACCGGCGTGATCGCCGTCGCGGGGGTGCGCGAGGATGGCACGAAGGTTGGGTACAGCAGCTTCGGCTCGCAGGTTGCGGTCTCCGCACCCGCGGGCAACTGCATCAACACCGGCGCACAGCAGCCTTGCGTCTATACGATCACGACCACCACCAATCTCGGAATCCAGAGCCCGGACGCGAACGACTACACCGGTCAGTTCTTCTGCTATCCAGACAGTACCGGCGGCCCTACGCCGGGGAGTTATCCAAACTGCACCATCGGTGCGAACCAATACCGTACCAACAACGTCGGTACGAGCTTCTCGGCTCCGATGGTGTCCGGCATCGCGGCACTCATGGCGTCAGTCAATGGCCATCTGAGCCCGAGCGAGATAACCCAGCGCATCAAGGCGAGTGCGGCGGCGTTTCCGCAATCCTCGATCGACACCACCTCGCCACAGCCGCCGGCCTGTCCGAACACCAACTCGGGTGGTCAGTGCATCTGCACAAACGACGGTCAGACTTGCGGTGCCGGCATGGCGAACGTGTCGGTCGCCGTCGACCAGGCGCTGCGGCCCATCGCCGCGATCTCGCTGCCCGCTTCGTCGTTCAACGCCGGCCAGAGCGTCGCGTTGCAAGGTGGTGGCAGCGCCGCGGCGGACGGGAGTGTCATCAGCGGCTACGCATGGAGCAATGTGGGCAGCCTCGCGCTCGCACTCGCGAATGCCGATCAAGCGACGGCGTCCGTGACATCGCCTGCGTGTGGGATCGGTACGGTGCGGTTGACTGTCACCGATGATGGCGGGCGGCAAGACACTGCGGACGTGGTGATCACTCCGAACGCGGCGAACACCAACGCTCCGTCCAACGCGTCACCGACCGCCCCGGCCGCCGTGACGCCTGCGGTGATGGTGGCCGTATGTCCCGCCGCCGCGACCCTCCAAGCGGGAACCACGGGACAGCCGTTCGCAGCGTATGTCGCGAACGCCGCGAACACCGCCGTCAGTTGGCAGGTCAACGGTATCGCAGGCGGTAATACGGCAGTGGGCACCGTCTCTTCGTCCGGTGAATACACGCCACCCACCAACGTAAGGGGATCCACAACCGTCAGTGTGACCGCGGTGTCGGCAGCCGACGCCACGGTCAGCGCCGCCTCGCAGGTCACCATCACTCCGTCGGCGGCGCCAAAGTCCGGCGGTGGTGGCGGTGGGGGCACGTGGGATTGGTTCTCATCGATTTTAGTCGGCCTGCTCGCCGCGTACGCGACGGTGCGTAGGTTTGGCGGATCGGTCCGGTGAGAACTGAGCAGGCTACCCGACTCCTCGATGCGTCGAGGTCGTCCTGACGAACGAACACTGTCGCGCACCCGAACCTCTGCGCCGTGCATATGGTTGGGTTGTGACAACTTCAGCCACTGTCCAGACCTACGAACGTCCCATTGTTGCGAAACGCCAGTACTCGCATCGCTGCCGCATATCGATAAAGCGAAGCAGGCGGTTGGCCCAGCTTGAACAGATGTGGGAAGCCCACTACGTTGATCCGCACCGGACGCTGCCCATGTTCGTCGGGTGCATTGATCCGATCGACCGCATCGACCAACTCTTCAATCGAGCGGCACGCGAAATCGTCGCCGAATATGTACACGCTGATGCGCTTGTCGGGCGCCTCGAATGTGCGCACGGCTTTCTCGATACCGTTGATCGGACACGAAGTACTGAACGGGTTGAACGATTTCATGCGTTCGAGAATCGCGCGCCGGCGCGCCGGCGAATCGGGAATCCAGCGCGCCGCTGTACTGCGGAAACATGTATTCGCCCTGGTCGCTCATCGCCTGGATGCCTTTCAGCGCAGGATAGATCGATAGTGTTTCGCTGAGTTTTTTCATGACCTGCGGCCAGACGCCGGGTTGTTGTACATGCTTCCCGACGTGTCGATCACGAATACGACGTATTCGCTGTCGACCGCGATACCGGCGACCGTGTTGTCGGCGCGCTGGAACCCCGCACCCAGCAGATGCTCCATCTCTTCGGTTAACGACTGCTTTGCGTCCGCCAGCTTCTTCTCGGTAACGACCGCTTCTTCGGATTCGCTCTTCGACGCCTGATAGCGGCCGAGCACGGTACTCAATTCGCGTTCCAGCGGCGCGAGAGACTGCAGATCGGTATCGAGTTCGTGCTGCCGGTCGGACAGTTCGCGCGTCAACTTGTCGGTTTCGCCGCGAATCTTGAACAGCGCTTCCTGTCGCGCCGCCACGGTTCCGTCGAGGTGCGTCGGCGATTGCTCCAGAACCGTCGGCGGAATGAACTTCGTCGTCATCAGCAACAGGATGACGGCGCCGAACCCGCAGCAGATGACGTCGAGAAACGACATCGACATTTCTTCGACTGGGCGGCGTGGCTTCATTCCCGATCCTTAGGCGGCACGCGGTGGGCCCGCCGGTGGACGGCCCGAGGTCGCCATAGTCCGCCGATGCGATCGGGTCGCCCTCCGGCGGAGGATGATCAGATTTGATCGACACACCTACTGATGGTGCCGTGGGAGTGGACCCTTGTCCGAGTGTCGACGGGACGTCGGTGACGACGTAGATGCGCTTGGATCAAAGTGAAGAATCCGAACTATTCGCAGGCTGATGGGCGCGGCGAGTCGTTCAACAAACGGCTGAGCTGAGGGTGTCGCCCGTGCATGTCACATTCGTAGGCGCAGAGTTCCATGAGTCGACCCTTTCCTGCATCGGTACTTTCGAGTGTGTTGCGCACATTTGGCCATTTGCCAAGCGATGGCACGCGGTCGCATGCTCACCGGCGCGGCGGTGCCTGATCTGGAACGCCGAGACCGCGCTAAACCGAATGGGAACGGGGAGAATTAGGAATGGCTCGATACGTATGGCTGGCAATGTTGGCGCTGTTCGCGATCACCGCAGGTCCACTGACCCGCGCCGCGGACTCCAGTAGCGCGGATGCTCAAGCGATCTCGAAGCTCGAGAAGCAATGGACTGAGGCAAGCACGACAAAGAACAAGGCCTTTTTCGAGGAGTATTTGTCTGAGGACTTCACATTCATCAATGAGGATGGAGAATTGGCAGGGAGTCGGTCCGCGTTCGTGGACGTGATTATGAAGCTGCCTAAGTTCACAGACGAAAAAGTGACTGACGAAAAGATCAGGGTGCACGGTTCAACCGCTGTGGTTACGGGCCGTTGGCAGGGAAAAGTGGGCGATGTAAGCGACGCGGTTCGCTTTACGGACACATTCGCAAAGGGTTCCGATGGCTGGAAGGCAGTCTCCTCACAGGAAACGAAAACGAAATAGTCCGTTCCACTCGAACCTAACAGGGCGTCCGCCGCCTAAGGCAATCGGCTGATAAAGGTCTCTGGACCGCAGGGAGAAATCGCATGATCAAGCTCGTCTATGTCATCACCCGGCGCGCCGACCATTCCAGTGAGGCGTTCTACGACTACTGGCTGAACCGGCACGGCCCGCTCGTTGCGAAACAGGCCGGGGCATTGCACTTGCGCAAATATGTGCAGAGCCACACGGTCGACAATCCCGGCAACGAGGCGATGCGCAGCGTGCGCGGCATGCTCCCGCCGGTCGACGGCATCACGGAGGTGTGGTGGGACTCGCTTGCCGATATGCAGGCGGCCTATGCCACGCCGGAGGGCGCCGCCTCGGGACGCGTCCTCTCCGAGGACGAAGCGAAGTTCATCGATTTCACGAAATCGCAGGTATTCCTCACCGAGGAGCATCTCATCTTCGATCGCACCGGTGGCAAGGGGCTCTCACCAGACGCGCTGAAGGTGACGTACCTTCTGACGAAACGGAATGACCTGACCCAGGAGGCCTGTCATCACACCTGGCTCGCCGATCACGGCCCACTGGTGAAGAGCTTCGCCGGCATCCTGGGCATGGCGAAATACATTCAGAGCCACACCATCGCGCCCGAGTGGAATGCGCGCGTTCTGGCGGCGGGCTTCGCGCCGCCGCTCGACGGCATCACCGAAGTGTGGACCGGCGGCGCGCAGGACCCCGCCTCCGACGACGCCACCGCCAAGGCAGCGATGGCGCTGGTCGAGGACGAGCGGAGGTTCGTCGAGATGGGCGCCTCGCGTTGTTTCCTGACGAAGGAACACACGATCTTCGATCACACGCGGTAAGCCGCGTGGCCGATCCGTCATTGCGGTTCCTGACGGCGTTCTCTGCCGCACGAGGGCGTATCTCTATGGTATGTCGTAGTCGCTGACGATAACGGTCCGCCGCGCATGCCATTTCGTCTTAGTCTCATGTACTCCACGGTTGGGCTCTCAGGTAGTCGTCATCCGAAAGGCGGTCAGCGTGCTCCTCCAAGGCCCTGGCAATCTGCCGCTTCAGTTCCATGATCTCGACTGCCGTCATTCGAAATTTGGTCGATCTGCCGATCTCTCGAAGCACGAATGGCTCCGCGTCCCTGTCGACATTCCTCGGGTCATAGTCAACAAACAGTGATGCCATTGCAGTCCTTGGTTTGACAGAACTTACCCGAGTTTGTGGCGCACTTGGGACAAAGGGTTCAACGGAAGAAAAGATTCCGCGCGTGTTTGAACCAAATGGTCGTCATCGCCGCACTAACTGCGGGAAAACAGATTTGCCAGGCTGGAGCGGCTCATATGTGCGCACGCGAGATGGTTGGTTGTGCGAAGGGGATCAGAATCTTTTGGATGCAAAGAAACGGCCGAGAATCCCGGCTCGTGGTCGAGCGACGACGGCACCGTGACGTATCACGTCGAGAACTTCGGATGGCGGCTGATGCGCGATGGTTCTGGAGAGCGAAGCCAAATCATGAGTGCCGGCGAGGCCAAGTTGGCATGGTCTTCCTACGCAAAGGCGATCGACAGCGCCGTGGCCGAAATTGGTGGTCCGCGACTTACGCTCACGAAGGGCTCATCCGTCGCGTCGTCACCAGTCGTTCGGCAAGATCGTTGGAGTCTCGCTCGATTGTCGACTTGGTCGTTTGGACATCGGCGGACAGCTAGGGCGACGTAACGGCTCCGCGACGTGATGGGCACCTCAACGAAGTCGTTGGCCAAACGTCGTTTCGAATCTGGCACCTACGACCGGCGAGTTCCTTCCAATCCGCATGTCACCCGTCGGCGCGAGGCGGAAATGGGGTCAGGAAGATGTGGGCGATTTGCTTTTCCAGCCCGACTGCGCCCCCGGGGTGTTAGCGAGGACGACAACCGTCAGCTGATCATGGTCCGGATAGGTGGCGATCGCGGCGTTGAAGCCCAAGATGTCGCCCTCGTGGCCGATCTCGCGATGACCTTGAAACTGCCCGATCCGCAGGCCGAATCCGTACTCACCGTCGGGTTCAGACGGGTCCATATCGAACCGATTCTCGCTGGACAGACGGCCGTCGTTGAGGCGCGCAGGCGTCGTCATCACCTCGAATAGATCTGAGTTCACGACCCTGCCCTGAAACAGCGCGTCATTCCACTTGATCAGATCACTCGTCGACGAGCGCAACGCGCCGGCGAGTGCAGCGAATCCGCCTGCAGGGGCGCTTGAGCCGCCGACGACATGCACGAGCATGTCGACCCCGCCCAGCCTGCTTCAGAACACTAGCTGAAACAGCCGCGCATCCATCGGCAGTCGAAAGGTCGGCAGCAATGAAATGCACGCCGTCGACAACTTCAGTCCGTATCGAACGGGCAGCGGTGACTACCTTGGCGCCGGCATCACGCAGCACCGTGACGACGGCGGCACCTTTTCCCCTCGTGCCGCCGGTAACAAGGATGCGGCGATTTGCGAGTTCGAGATCGAACTCACGGGATGATCTCTAGGCTGGAAATTCTGTCGCGCTCGACGTGAAAGAAGAATCGTAGATCGACCGGGCTGCCCGGAAACGTCCCGGCCAGGTGGCTCGTGACGATGGTCGTGTCATTCCTCTGCTCGCAGCGGAATGGTTCGCTCGTGTACGTGTATTTCGACGTCGTTGCGTCCTTCCACTGCTTGATCGCGGCGATGCCGGTATAGGTGTTGCCTTCGTCCTTCACGACTGCGTCTTTCGTAAAGCAGCGCGCGAGTGCTTCGCCATCGAATTTATCGGCGGCGAAATAGGCCGCGATCGGATCTGGAAGATTGATGCTCATGGATTCTGCTCCTCGACTGTCGGTGCTACCGGTCCATTGGCCGTTGGGTCGGCCGTTGGACACATCATGCGCGACACCGCTGTTTCGATAATCGGCTATTATCTGCCCGGGTTATTAAGGTCCAAGCACATAATGCGTGGAGCTGAATTTGCGCAGCTGAAAGCGTTTGTGACGGTGGTCAGACAATCGAGCTTCGCTCGGGCCGCCGGACAACTCGGGTATGTCGGCGTCCGCCTTGAGCCAGACCATCCGGGCGCTCGAAACACGCCTCGGTGTTCGAGTACTCAACCGAACTACTCGCAGCGTTGCACCGACGACGATCGGGCAGCATCTCTACGACCGCATCGTGCCAATGATGGGCGAGATGGACGCTGCGGTTGCCGATGCGGTCGCGGCAAGCGGTCAGGTCGCGGGACCCCTGCGCATCAACGCGCCGACAATCGCGGCACTGTCTCTCATCACTCCTCGTCTACAGCGCTTTGCA